>JBCLAL010000005.1:0-297892 GCA_038918115.1 Pedobacter sp. | reverse complement strand
ACCCTGGACATGGCAGGTAATATGGAGCTCATTGCAAAGCGTTGCTTCCGCTCTGCATTTCGGGTAACGGATCGGTTCCATGTTCAGAAACCAGCAACCGAAGCGCTGCAGGAGATGCGCATCAAATACCGGTGGGAAGCCTTAGATGCAGAAAATGAGGCTATAGATCAGGCTAAAAAGCATTCCATGCTGAAGTACTCTCGAATGGTGATACACTAAAGCAACTCTTAGCTCGGAGCAGATACGCACTGTACAGAAGACCTGATTCCTGGTTACCGAGCCAGAAAGAGCGAGCAGATCTACTCTTTAAGAAATACCCTAAACTTAAACAGGCTTACAACCTAAGCCTCAATCTGAGCAGCATATTCGAGAAAACAACCGATAAACTTTATGGTCTGGCCATACTTGCCAAATGGCACGAGGCAGTAAGACAGTCGGGCTTTAAGTCCTTTAACACGATTTCAAGATCCATTCAGTATCACCATCAAACCATCCTGAACTACTTTGACAGCCGTTCTACGAATGCTTCAGCCGAGTCATTCAATGCCAAAATAAAGGCATTCAGAAGCCAGTTTAGAGGAGTGAGAAGTACAGATTTCTTTCTCTACCGCCTGACCCAACTTTATGCTTAGAAACACCCTTGCTCCACAACTTTCTGACTTGATCCCCTTTGTCGCCTCTTTCACATAGGAGTTCAAAATATCTTTAAACAAAAAAAGCAGCCCATCTGGACTGCTTTCAAAAACTGGGGTGGAATATGGGGCTCGAACCCACGACCCTCGGTACCACAAACCGATGCTCTAACCAACTGAGCTAAAACCACCATGTTTTACGATGACAAAAGTACGATTAATAATATTCGAAGCAAATTTATTTAATCTTTCTCCCCTATCTTTGTGATAACTCGATCAGCATCAAACACATAATTTTCATTGTTGGATGATAGATGAGACTCGAACCCCGACTTTGGGTACCACAAACTGAAATGCTTTCCTTTGAATCTCCCTCGCACCCATGCGGAACGTGGTCAGTATTGACATCACTAAGCAATCATTAAACCTTTTGAAAATATCACCTTAGAGAAACAAGGTTCTATGAAAATATTCTGCCTTTAAGGCATCCCTAAATGACGTAGCCTTCAACTTATTAAAAGTAAATAGAGTAGCGTTAATATTATCAATTTAAATCTCTCTCCACTTTATAATAATTTATGGACTTCACATCTACAAATAAGGAATTTTAAGCCTGATTAGTAAATATATTCAAGTGTTACAGGTTATGCTGTAATATGGTCGAGAAGGTGTTGTCATTCCAAAACAGAACCCCTATAGCAACTTTTCCTACAATCCAGTATCCGGTTTTAAATCCAGTTTCTTCATCAGTGACAAAACCCGAAAGTTTACCAAACTGACAGCTCATAGAATTAGCTAGGTCCAGAATCTCAGTAATAGGATAGTTGACCGATACGATTTTAACTTTGCCCTTGTCATCATAGTCTACCGTGAGTTTCGTCGTACGATTTATCCTGTACTCCTCACCGTTATCAATACTGCGGATGTAAGTAAAATGTTTACGGTTGAGAATTTGATTTGTTGCATCAGAACGACTCATACCTAAATAGAGTCCGTGAAGCATTTGAACTTTCTCTTGTGCTGATGTCTTTACGATCACAATAACAAGTAGAGCAATCAGCATTAATAGTTTTTTCATATCAAAAAATTAACCGAAGATAGTAAAGTACATGCACAAAAGAAGCCCAAAGAATCTCATGAAAATATAAACTCAGTACCGGTTACCGCAAATCTAGCCTTACCTAAACACTGTTTTATACACAACAAGAACCTTAATAACAGCGAGAAGAGGCTTTTTGCGTCATTTATGTTCGGAAGGGTCTAGAATCAGACAAGAGCAAGCAGAGGAAAATGTTCGACACGGCATAAAGGCTATTGATTGTTTAATGAACTTCCATTAAACAATCGGGCTGCAAAACTACGACTCTCGGTACCACAAACCGATGCTCCTCGGGGATTTCTCCACCTCAACCTCCATTTTCAAACCAGAAAACATACCTTTGCCCCTTCTATGATCGAAATCTTCACAGACGGTGCAGCAAGTGGAAACCCCGGCCCAGGTGGCTACGGCGTTATCCTGCGCTCCGGAAAACACTACAAGGAACTTAGCGGGGGCTTCCGCATGACCACCAACAATCGTATGGAACTGCTTGCCGTAATCGAGGGCCTTAAAGCCATTAAAACACCGGGCGCACAAGTCATGGTTACCTCCGACTCCAAGTACGTAATCGACTCGATAGAAAAGAAATGGGTATTCGGATGGGCAAGAACCGGATTCAAAGGCAAAAAGAACAAAGACCTCTGGATGCAGTTCTTAAACATCTACAAACAGCATCAGGTAGCCTTCACTTGGATCAAAGGACACAACCTGCACCCGGAAAATGAACGCTGCGACGAGCTTGCCGTAGCGGCATCAAAGAACCGTGCTGCCTGGCAGATCGACTACGAGTTTGAAGCGGAAAAGAACAAGTCTACCCTACTCTAAACAATCACCAGCCTAAAACTTTAGCTTTAGTCCCTTTAGCGCTTGCCCAGTTCAATTACTTCAAGGTCTTCGATCTTGTCCCCGGAAACACTAAAGCGGATCAGCGTCCTTACCTTATGCCAGCCAGACTTACCTGCTGCACCGGGATTGATGTGCAAACAGCTGATCTTCGGATCAAACATCACCTTTAAAATGTGTGAGTGCCCTGTAATAAACAGTTTGGGTGGGTTATTGTAGATCTCAGGCCTTACCTGGGCGGAATACCTTCCCGGGTAACCTCCAATATGCGTCATCCAGACATCCACATCCTCACACATGAAACGGTTGTGCTCGGGAAATTCTGCACGGATCGCCTTATCGTCTATATTGCCCCATACCGCTCGCAAAGGCTTAAAGGCTGCTAAAGGCGCGGCCACATCCGCACCGAAATCACCGGCATGCCACACCTCATCACATTCCTCAAAATGTTTGTACACTGCTTCATCCAGATACCCATGGGTATCCGATATCAATCCTATTCGCTTCAAAATAATCAGTTAAAATGATCAGGAATATCCCCACTAAAACGCCAGGAAGAAATCCTTTAACAAACTTACGTAAGCTTCTGTATATACCCCCTGCGAGGCATAAATATAAAAATCTTCATGTACTGCCGCCGCATTGTCAAAGCTAAAGCAGACCACCTGACGGATCTCCGGCTTACTTTCATCTGAATGTATATGGATGATTCGTGAAGGAAAAAGCTTGTACAGCACAGCTTCTACCACCAGTTCTTCTGCTTGCTTCACCGGCAGGATTACCCAGAAAGAACCTCCAGTATTTAACAACGAAGCGACCTTACGGATCAGGCCGGAAAAGAAATCTTCATGCGCATGCCGCGCCAGGCTTTTCTCCTTCGAAGGGTTCTTCAGGTCCTTCACAAAGAATGGCGGATTGGAAATGATCAGATCGTAGCGCCCAGTACCATCAAAAGCGGCAATATCGCCGGTATGCACCGCAAGCCTTGATGCAAAGGGCGAAGCCTCAAAATTCCTCGAAGCCGTCTCAGCCGCAGCGGATTCAATCTCCACCGCATCCACAGCAGCTGCAGGAAATCGTTGGGCAAGCATCATTGCAATAACACCAGTACCCGTACCAATATCCAGGATCCTCACGGGGGCCTCCTGCGTAGCTACTGCTGCCAGCAAAACCCCATCGGTATTGATCTTCATCGCACAGCCGCTCTGGTCGACCGCAAATTGCTTAAAACGGAATATCCCAGACATCTCTTATCGCTCGTAGAGCTCCAGCGGCAGCTTATCGGGATCGGTAAAGAACGTGAACCTTTTACCGGTATACTCGTCTACCCGGATGGGCTCCGTCACCACCCCACGCGAATTCAACACCGAAATAACCGCATCCAGATCATCCACCTCAAAGCAGAGATGCCTCAACCCTACAGCCTCCGGACCGGAAGCCCGCAATGGCGGGTTTTCAAATGAAAAAAGCTCGATCTGGTAGTGATTATTCACCGCCAGATCAAGCTTGTAAGATTTCCGGGCTTCCCGGTACACTTCCTGTACCACCGTTAAGCCCAGCGTATTCACGTAGAAATCTTTGCTCCGCTCGTAGTCGGAGCAAATGATCGCTACATGATGTATTTTATTGAACATGGCTTATGCGCCTAAGATGTTGTGCAATACGTTTAAATGTACTTGTTTAGCTTCCAATACCGTACCGAAGCTTTCTACATCAACCACCAAAGCACCATCAGTAACTGTACCCAATAGGCTGAACTCGGTCTCTGAAGCGGCAAGCATTTCTACAAAGGCTTCCTGCTGATCAGAGGTTAAGGTCACGATCACACGACCCTGTGCTTCTCCAAATAAGAAAGCATCCTTACGGATCGAAGCATCAGTGCTGATGTTGAAACCTAAGTTGTTCGGCATTGCAGATTCCAATAGCGAGATGTATAAACCACCATCAGCCACGTCATGTGCAGATTTGATCATCTTTTGGAGGATCAGCTGCTTAACCACCTGGTGCATGGCATACTCTTCTTCCAAATTGAAATATGGTGCAGGAGATGCTTTCACATTCAGGTACGATGCCAGGTATTGTGAAGATGCGATATCGTTTTTAGATGCTCCAACAAGGTAGATGAGATCACCTGCTTGTTTGAAGTCTAAAGTGGTCAAAGTCTCTTTGTTATCCAGCACACCCAGCATACCAATGGTCGGTGTAGGGAATACCGGTCCTTCGTCGCTCGACTGGTTGTAGAAAGATACGTTACCACCAGTGATCGGAGTCTCAAATCTTGTTGCTGCTGAAGCCATACCTTTGATCGCCGAAGCAAATTGCCAGAATACTTCCGGCACATAAGGGTTACCGAAGTTCAGACAGTTCGTAATCGCTACCGGCTCACCACCTGCGCAGGTAATGTTCCTTGCTGCTTCTGCTACTGCGATGGCACATCCTGTTTCCGGATCTGCGTTTACATAACGTGAGTTACAGTCAACAGTTAAAGCGATAGCCTTATCGGTACCTTTTACCGCTACAATTGCCGCGTCACTCGGACGGTTGGTGGTCATATTTGCAGTACCTACCATGGAATCGTACTGATCGGTTACCCATCTTTTCGAACCGATGTTCGGATGACCTACCAGGTGATCAGCAATGGCTTTTAAGTTTGTTGGCTCTGCAATGGAATCAATGCTGAACTTTTTATATTCCTGGAAGTATGCAGGCTCCGTGTACTCGCGGTCGTAAACCGGTGCACCACCACCCAATACCAGGTCGTCTGCAGGTACATCTGCTACCAACACGTCATTCATATAGTACTCCAGACGTTTGGTGTCGGTCACTTCACCGATCTGCACCGCGTGAAGATCCCATTTATCAAATACCGCTTCAACTTCTGCTTCACGGCCTTTTTCAACTACGATCAGCATACGCTCCTGAGATTCTGACAACAGGATCTCGAAAGGTTTCATGTTTTCCTGACGGGTTGGAACTTTATCTAAGTCGATGCGCATACCGTGCTCACCTTTCGCGCTCATCTCTGAGTTTGAACAGATGATACCGGCGGCACCCATATCCTGCATACCAATTACGGCACCGGTTTGAATAACTTCTAATGTTGCCTCTAATAATAGCTTCTCCTGGAAGGGATCCCCTACCTGAACTGCCGGAAGGTCATTCACAGAATCTTCAGTAATGTTCTTCGATGCAAATGCTGCACCATGGATACCGTCTTTACCGGTAGCCGAACCTACAATATATACCGGGTTGCCCACACCGTATGAAGTTGCAGAAACAGTTTCTCCAACTTTAACGATACCTGCAGACATTGCATTTACCAATGGATTAACGTGGAATGACTCGTCGAAAAACAACTCACCACCTACAGTAGGGATACCGAAAGCATTTCCGTAATCACCTATACCTTTTACCACACCTTTCATCAACCACTGTGTTTTCGGGTGATTAGGGTCGCCAAAACGCAAAGAGTTCAACTGTGCGATCGGTCTTGCACCCATGGTGAAGATGTCACGGTTAATACCACCTACACCTGTCGCTGCACCCTGATAAGGCTCCAACGCGGATGGGTGATTGTGCGACTCAATTTTAAACACGCAGGCAATACCGTCACCTAGGTCAACCATTCCGGCATTCTCCTCACCTGCTTTGGCCAGCATACGCGGACCGTCTTTAGGGAGTTTCTTTAGCCAGTTGATGGAGTTCTTGTATGAGCAGTGCTCGCTCCACATAACAGAAAAGATACTTAGTTCTGTAAAATTAGGTGTACGACCCAGGATCGCTATAATTCTATCATACTCTTCTGGTAAAAGACCGAGGTCCTTGGCGGTTTCTAATGTTGTCAGCTGTGTATTTTCCACTATAATGTATGTTTAAGGATTATGGCAAAGGTAAAAAAATCCTGTTAATGCCTTTAAGTTTTGTAAAGCTATATCAACAAGGCAAAAAATCAACATTCATTCGGGAGCAACTCAAGGTCTGACAGGGCCTACCCGGGGCTTACTCAGGGCTCACCCGGGGCCTTAACAGGGCTAATGCCCCGTCATCCCCGGGTATATGCCCCAGGGACATGCCGGATTTGCCAGGTCTTACCTTAACCTGGTCTGCTGCTTTTGTATTTTTTCCCTGTCGCAAGCAGTGACAATCATTCATAGAATTTTATAACAAATGCCTGTCGTCAGGTGTTTGAACGGCCGTTTTTGTCATATTTTCAAAAAAATGAATAAAAATCGAGGTACATACTGGAAAATTCAACAGATTTTTTGAAGATTTGAGCAGAAATAAAATATAAAAGGTCTATTTTTGGACAAATTTTTAAAGAACCAATGAAAAGTTTAAGAACATTTGCATTAAACGAAGCACAATCACGCGTATATCCTGAAGTCAAAGCACCATCTGTTAAGATTTCTGATTTTTTTGGATCAAACGTTTTTGATCGTAAAAAAATGAAAGCTTACTTGTCAAAAGAAGTTTATGGCAAGTTAATCTCCTCCATTGAACAAGGTGTTTTAATTGGCCAGGATGATGCGAACCATATTGCTACGGCAATGAAGACATGGGCAATGTCTAAAGGTGTAACCCACTACACGCATTGGTTCCAACCCCTAACCGGTACAACCGCTGAAAAACATGACTCTTTCTTTGAGCCTAGCAGCGAAGGTCCCGTAGAGGTTTTCTCTGGTAGTGCATTGGTTCAGCAAGAGCCTGATGCTTCCAGCTTCCCGAACGGTGGTATCCGTAATACTTTTGAAGCACGTGGTTATACCGCATGGGATCCTTCTTCCCCAGCCTTCATCATGGAAAGCCCTTCAGGAAAAACACTTTGCATTCCTACCGTTTTCGTTTCTTATACTGGTGAGGCTTTAGACTTTAAAGCACCGCTTTTAAAAGCGGTAAATGCAATTGATAAAGCTGCTGTTGATGTTTGTCAGTACTTCGACAAAGGCATCACTAAAGTAAATGCTTCTTTAGGTATCGAGCAGGAATATTTCCTGGTAGACCTTGCCTTATATAATGCACGTCCGGATCTTGTAATGACCGGCAGAGCTTTGTTCGGACACATGTCTGCAAAAGGTCAGCAGTTGGAAGATCACTATTTCGGTTCTATCCCTGAGCGCGTACATGGCTTTATGGTAGATTTCGAAAATGAATCGCTTAAATTGGGTATTCCTTTGAAAACCCGTCACAATGAGGTTGCACCAATGCAATTTGAGTGTGCGCCGATCTATGAAGAAATCAACCTTGCCATCGACCACAACCAGTTGTTAATGGATGTGATGGAGAAAGTTGCTTTGAGACACAACTTCAAAGTACTTCTACATGAGAAACCTTACGCAGGTATCAACGGATCCGGTAAACACAATAACTGGTCATTGATCACCGATACTGGTAAAAACTTATTGGCTCCGGGTAAAACCCCTAAAAACAACCTGATGTTCCTTGCTTTCTTCGTAAACACGATCAAAGCGGTTCACGAACATGCAGATTTATTAAGAGCAAGTATCGCTTCTGTAAGTAACGATCACCGTCTAGGTGCAAACGAAGCGCCACCAGCGATCATCTCCATCTTCCTGGGTCAGCAGTTGAACGAGGTTCTTGATGAGATCGAGCACAGCCGCATCAGCAAAAAGATTAAAGAAGATAACGCATTATGGTTGGGTATCCCTAAGATCCCACAGATCTTGCTGGATAACACAGACCGTAACCGTACCTCGCCTTTCGCCTTTACCGGTAACAAGTTTGAGCTTCGTGCGGTAGGTTCTTCAGCAAACTCTTCTGCACCGATGACCGTATTGAACGCGATCGTAGCAGATCAGTTGGTGAAATTTAAAGTTGATGTTGACCGTCTGATCAAGAAAGGCGAGAAAAAAGACATCGCGCTGTTAACGGTGATCAAACGTTATATCAAAGAGTCGAAAGACATCCGTTTTGAAGGTAATGGCTACGGTAAAGAGTGGGAAGAAGAAGCTGAACGTCGTGGTCTTGCCAACATCAAAACGACGCCGAAAGCACTTGATGCTTACGTAAGCGAGAAGAGCATTGAGCTTTTCACCAAAACCAACATCTTCAGCAAAAGAGAGCTTGACGCACGTCACGAGATCCTTTTGGAAAGCTACTACAAAAAGCTTCAGATTGAAGCAAGGGTATATGGTGAGGTTGCGAACAGCATGATCATCCCTGCTTGTATCGCTTACCAGAACACCCTGATCGAAAATGCAAAAGGCTTGAAAGACCTTGGCGTTGACGAAGAAGCTTTATCTACACCAGTTGAGATCATCAACAAATTATCCCAGCACCTTAGAATTGTGAAAAATAACGTTGATGCGATGCTTGAAGAGCGTAAAGTAACCAACAACATCGAAGATACCCGCGAAAAAGCGATCGCTTACGATGAGAAAGTGAAGTCTTACTTCTTCAACATCCGTTACCACTCTGATAAATTGGAGCAGATTGTGGATGATAGCGTTTGGCCTTTGCCGAAATTAAGAGAACTTCTATTTTCTAAATAAATAAAATGTCCTAATCTAACCCTTCAGCCTTGCTGAGGGGTTTTTTATTTCTAAAACACCCTACTTTAAGCGCTTTCTATATCTTTGCAGCAACATGAGTGATAACAGGTATAACCAACGTGGCGTCTCTGCCTCAAAAGAAGATGTGCACAATGCCATCAAGAATATTGACAAAGGAATTTTCCCCCAGGCCTTCTGTAAGATCATCCCTGACATTCTGGGAAATGATGAAGCCTACTGTAACATTATGCACGCCGATGGTGCCGGTACAAAATCTGCACTAGCATACGTATACTGGAAGGAAACCGGTGATCTTTCCGTTTGGAAAGGTATTGCGCAGGATGCGATCATCATGAACCTGGACGATCTGATCTGCGTTGGTGCTACAGAAAACATCCTTTTATCCTCAACCATTGGCCGGAACAAGAACCTGATCCCGGCTGACGTTATCGCGGCGATCATTAACGGTACTGAAGAGATCCTTGCCGAACTTCGTGAACAAGGCATCTCCATCTATTCTACCGGTGGCGAAACTGCCGATGTGGGCGATCTGGTACGAACCATTATCGTTGATTCTACAGTTACCTGCAGGATGAAACGTGATGAGGTGATCAGCAACCACAACATCCAGGCTGGTGATGTTATTGTAGGACTTTCTTCAAGCGGCAAAGCAAGCTATGAAAGCGAGTACAATGGCGGTATGGGTTCTAACGGACTGACTTCTGCAAGACACGACGTTTTCAATAAGACCATTGCTTCTGCTTACCCGGAAAGTTTTGACCCTGCGGTACCTTTCGACCTGGTATTTTCAGGCAGCAAAAGCTTAACGGATGAGGTGGTTATCGACGAACAAACCACAGTTACTGCCGGTAAACTGGTGCTTTCCCCTACCCGCACCTATGCGCCGGTAATTAAGAAAGTGCTGGAAAGCTACCGCAGTAAGATCCACGGCCTGGTACACTGCAGCGGTGGTGCACAGACAAAGGTGCTTCATTTCATCAACGATGATGTACATGTGATCAAGGATAACCTGTTCCCTGTTCCACCTTTGTTCCAGTTGATACAGGAGCAGTCGGGCACAAGCTGGGAAGAGATGTACAAAGTATTCAACATGGGCCACCGTATGGAGCTCTATGTACCGGAAGAAATTGCCGCTGCCATCATTGAGATCTCCAAAAGCTTTAATATCGATGCACAGGTGGTTGGCCGCGTAGTAGCTGGCGACAAAAAACAAGTGACCATCGAAAGTGAAAAAGGTACTTTCCAGTACTTTTAAACTGACATACCCATAAAATAAAAAACGCCCCATCTGCTCGAGGGGGCGTTTTTTATTGCTGTAAGATCTAGCTTTTACTATTTACCATTCTTCTTCAGGTCGGCATTTACGACATCCATAATCTCTTTTGTCCATTCTTGAGTCTTAAACTCAATATCCGGAGCCACGCCTTTGCCTTCCAAAGACTTGCCTTCGTTTGTGGTAATCTGGCATGTTGGAACATACATCATATATCTTCCATTGCTCATCATGTTCACCGGGTTACCGCCGCCGCCGGTGTTTTTACCGATAATGGTGGCGCGTTTCAGTTCTTTCATCATAAAAGCAAAGTATTCTGCCGCGGAGAAGGTATTGCCCGAGGTCACGATATAGATCGGCTTGTCGCCCAGGTCAGGTCCGCCAGGAAGTGGCTCTACCGGTGGTTCACTGCGGCGCCAGTCGGCCTCTCCCTTACACTTCTTGATCAGCAGGGTCTCGAAACGTTTATCATCTGGTTTAAACAGGTAATGGTATAGGAAGGTAGAGATCTCGCCATTTCCACCGCCGTTACCGCTGATATCGATGACAATTGCGCGGGTGTTGCGCATTAGCGTCAGCGCACTTTGTGCCGTTTTGTAAGCTTCAGGTCCGGCAATACATTCATCCCAACGGATATAGCCGATGTTGCCGTCACGCACTGATACGTTACGGAAGCCAAAGTTACGTTCCTCAGGAGTGGTTACACTAAGGTTGGGCACGCGCTCGGTTAATTGTCCATAATCTACACCGATGTAAAAATGTTTGTCATTGGTCTTCTTGCGGAAGTAATTTATAAGTTCGCCATTAAACTTTGACACCGTATCGATCTTATCGAAGTGGCCGTCTTTGAGCATCTGGCCGATCTCGTCGGACATCTCCTTTTGCAGTTTAGGATCAAAATAGAATGCGGCTAATGCACCTTGTGCAAAGCTGATGATGCTGGCCTTTTCTTCTTTGCTCAACACCGCCTTACCGCTGGTATAAGGTGTCGACTGCTGACGCATGTTCCCGATCAGCTTGTCGATCTCTGCTTTTCCAAGTACTGAATTCAGCGTTTGGTTTTCCTTAATACGGTTGATGAACCAAAAGCCATTGTTTACCGCCCGGTTCAAGGTTTTTATTGCTTTGGACTTCTCTCCTGCCTGCGCATAGCTTTCTGCATACTTAAACAGCGTTTCATTGTCGATGCTGGTCTTCCTTGAAACGAGTTTATCGATGGCCTGGGTGGTTAATTTGGATTCGGAAGAAACAACACGGTCCTTAGATCCGGATTGTGCGAAGGTGCAGGAGGTACTGGCCATGATGCCACATACTGCAAGTTGACAGAGCTTTTTTAGATGCATTATTGTTCTGGTAAAAGGTTTTAGTAATTAACCCTGAAGTTAACATAGCCGAGGGACATTTGCAATTCAGAAGCAATTAAGCTTGCGAAACAGGTAATAAAACTACATCGCCCACAAATACTGGCGTTTTGGAGACCATTTTTCCGAACAAGCCTGATCTTTAGGCATACTGATTAATAAAAAAGCATATGATGAGATAAAAATCTATTGAATTCTTAACTATAATTTCTCTAGAGAAATTTGGAATATGTCTTCTATATAGTTATAATTGGTCGACGCTTTCACGTAGAGAAGACAAGTGTGTACGTTATTCGCACATTCTCGACGTAAAACGGTTTAGTTAATCACCCATAATCCTCTTTTTCTACAAGCAAATTCGGCAAGCAACACGAACCCAGGTCCTTGCCGTATCAACCTCAACCTGGTGCTTCGCGCACCATAATTCCTAACCAATAATAAACTTTATGAAAATCAAACATTTACTATGTACAGGTATACCTGTGCTCCTGTTTATGGGCAATCAGGTTTTTGCGAATGGGACTTCAGCTTACGCTGCCAGTCTTAAAGCAGCAAGTATTACCTTCTCCAGAAGTAATACACAACAAATCCGCGTAAGCGGTACGGTACTCGATGAAAACGGACGGCCACTGGCTGGTGTCGGCATCAAGAGTGCTTCCGGCAAGACCGCAGTTACCGACGGCTCCGGTAAATTCACCATTGAAGTGGCAAGCGCTTCAGAAACCCTCACCTTCTCTTACATTGGCTATAACGCGCAAACACGTGCTGCAGGAAACGGCAACTCGGCGGTAACCATCCGTATGGCCCCTGCTGCAGGTGAAAACCTGGAAGATGTAGTGGTTGTGGGTTACGGTACCCGCCGTAAGTCGGACGTTACCGGAGCCGTAGGTTCCGTACGCCAGGAGCAACTGGCAGAGCGACCAGCCGCATCCCTGAATCAGGCCCTTGCCGGCAGGATCTCCGGTGTACAGGTAAATACGAACTCCGGTCGCCCGGGTGGACAGACCAACGTTCGTGTTCGTGGTTTCAGTTCCATCAACAGCTCCAACAACCCGCTTTATGTAATTGACGGTGTGATCCTGCCTGTAGGTTCTCAAACGCAGAACAGTAACGCGATTGACTTCCTGAACCCTGGGGATATCGCATCCATTGAGGTATTGAAAGATGCGTCCTCGATTGCGATCTATGGTGCGCGTGGCGCGAATGGTGTTGTGTTGATCACCACTAAGAAAGGTAGTTCTGCAGGTAGCCGGATCAGTTATGACGCGGAATTCAGCGTACCGACCATCGGTCCGAACCGGGTTGAAATGCTGAACGCCCGTGAATATCTGGAGACAGAAAATCTGGCCTACGAAAATGCAAAGACCTATGACCCTGCAGGCTGGGCAGCTGGAAATTACACCGATCCAAGAATTAAAAGGTTGAGCCTTCCAAGGTTGTTCGATGCACAAGGCAATCCGCTATATGATACGGACTGGCTTAAAGAAGCAACGCAGAACAAGCTTTCCCAAAACCATCAGCTTGGATTTACTGGTGGTAACCAGGAAACAACTTATGGTATATTCCTGAACTACCGGAATGAAAATGGACTGTTGCAAAACTCCTACTTAAAGCGCTATTCTGGAAGGTTCAACGTAGAAAGTCAGATGAAGTCCTGGCTGAAGGTTGGAGGTAGTTTGAACTACACCAGTCAGGATGAAAACCTTGTTGATATTGGTACAGGTGGATTAAACTCTGTACGTATGATCACAGAAAGTTTTCCATTCCTACCCGTGAAATATCCTGATGGTACCTGGGCAGATAACCAGAACTATCCTGGTGCCGAGGGTGGATCTAACCCGGTACACATCCTAAATGACAGATACTACATGCTACAAACGCAAACTGCGTTAGGTAACGTCTTTGCAAACATCAATTTGGCGGAAGGACTTGAGTTTAGAAGTATTGTAGGGGCCAACGTTGTTACAAGGGGTCGCAACGAGTACTATGGTCGTAGCTTATATGGAATCTCCTATGATCAGCGAGGCACAGCATATCTGGATAATAACCGGGAGGCTTACTGGTCCATTGAAAACTATTTCACTTATAACAAGAAGATCAGTGAAGATCATGTAATTAATGCAACACTGGGTGCTTCCTGGTATAAGACCAATATCTTCGGTTTTAACGCAAGTGCTGAAAATTTCTCCTCCGATTATGCGCTGTATAACAACATTGGTTCCGGAAGTAAACAGAACCAAAGCGGATCAAGAGCTTCAGATTTCGCTTTCAACTCGTTCTTTGGAAGGGTGAACTATACGCTTAAAGATAAATACCTTTTCACGGCTACGGCTCGTGCAGACGGAGCTTCTAAGTTTGGGACAGCCTCGAAATACTCGCTCTTCCCTTCAGGAGCATTTGCGTGGAGAGCTTCAGAAGAAGATTTTCTTAAAGGAAGTAAGACAATTTCTAACCTGAAATTGCGGGCCAGCTACGGTGTGACAGGTAACTCTGAAATTGCCGCTTATTCAGCACTTCCAACACTCGTAAGTACCTATGGTGGAATCTTTAACAATACCAGATTGAACGGTGTTGGTACCGGCAGATTAGGTAATAATGAACTTGCCTGGGAAGAAACTGCACAATCTGATATCGGTCTGGAACTTGGTCTATTCCAGAATCGTGTGAATTTCGAAGCTGATGTTTACTATAGAAAGACATCTAACATGCTTTTGGATTCACCGGTTCCACGTTCAAGCGGATATGCTACCGTGTTTAGAAATGTTGGTAAGATGGAAAATAAAGGTCTGGAGCTAGCCATTAACACGGTCAACTTCAATTCCGAAGATTTTAACTGGACGACAACATTCAACATTTCATTCAACAAGAACAAGGTACTGGAGCTTGCTACACCAGCTGATATCTTTGGTGTAGGTAACCCAGGTTTTACCAATGAAACGGGTATTATCCGAGTGGGTGAGCCTGTAGGATCGTTCTGGGGACTAACCCGCCTGGGTACCTGGAGTGAAGCAGAACGCGCCGAAGCCGCCAAGTACACTTATCGCGGCGGTAAACAACTTTTACCTGGCGACGTGAAATACCTGGACCGTAATGGCGACTTTGCCATCAATGATGAAGATCGTAGCATCATCGGAAATGGTAATCCAAAAGGCTGGGGCGCATTTATCAACAACTTCAGATACAAACGCTTTGACTTCCTTATCGATCTCCAATATACCTATGGAAATGACGTACTGGATATGAGTACCCACTCCGCAGAAGACCGTGTAGGTATTGCAAACAGTTACAAGACTGTACTTAATGCCTGGACACCGCAGAACCAAAATACGCCGATTGCTGCAATCCGTGATACACGTGCAGGTTACGTGACCAACGTAGATACCCGTTGGTTACAGGACGGTTCTTTCATCCGCGGCCGAAATGCAGTACTTGGATATAATTTCCCGTCAGCAGTAACTGAGAAGCTGAAACTTAACCGTCTTAGGGTTTATGCAAGTGCCCAGAACTTCTTCCTGATTACGAAATACAGAGGAAACGATCCGGAGGTAACAACATATTCTAACGTATTTGCTCAGGGACAAACATTCTTTGATTACCCTAAACCGACTACTTTCCTGTTAGGTATAAACGTAGGATTATAGGAATTTTTCATCTCAATTTAAAGATCATGAAATACAATTTTAAATACATATCAACGCTGGTCCTGCTAACCATGATGGTGCTGGGTACCGGTTGCAAGAAGTTTCTTGTAGAACAAGATCCTTCAAATTTTTCACCAGACACCTACTATACCATTCCGGAACATGCCGAAGCAGCACTAGCTGCTGCCTATGCACAAACCCGCTTTATTGGTAATGGTGCTGGTATCTTTGTGGCCAACTTCTCCATGCTGGAAGTGGTAACTGGTACTGCAAAAACAGAGACTGGTCAGAACTCTGACCTGAACAACTTAATCGGTCTCCAATACAATGGTGATAACCTGCTTGTACGTAACTGGTGGAATGGTCTTTACAGCGTTATTGCACAGACCAACCTTGTACTTGAAAAAGTACCATCAATCACCCCGATGGATGAAACCCGCAAAGCGCAGATCCTGGGTGAAGCACGCTTCTTACGTGCATGGGCTTACTTTTACCTGGTACGTTTATATGGGGATGTTCCGCTAATCACCAAGCCGCAGACTACACAGTCTGAAGATTTCCTTCCACAAAGAACACCTACTGAGCAGGTATATGCGCTTATCGTTGATGACCTTAAACAAGGTGAAGCTGCCGGTTTACCTTGGCAGGATGCAAGTGGTCGTGCAAGTCGCGCAGCAGTAAAATCATTGCTGTCGAAAGTTTACCTGACCATGGCGGGCTTCCCGCTGAATAAAGGTGCAGAGTACTACCGCCTGGCAGCTACGACTGCTAAGGACGTGATCGATAATGCGGGCATCAGCCTCTTCCCTACCTATGCAGATTTGCATAGCCTTTCACAGGAAAACAAAGGTGAGCACATTTTTGAGATTCAATACCTGGCTTCAGTTGCGGGTAACCCAATGCAGCAGCTGCTATTGCCGAACTTCAAGAACGTATCTGCTTATAGCGATGAAGTTGGTTCTACAGTTCCGACATCACAGTTCTACAACTCTTATGAACCAAATGACTTAAGAGCAAAAGACCGCGAAGGATTCTTCTATACTTCTTACTACGATGGTGGTAACGGTGCTTTGAAGCCATTGAATGCGCCGTACATCTTCAAACACTTTGACGTGGTTGCTAACGGTACTGCAGGTACTGCAGGAACCACCCAGTCTGACCTTAACTGGCCACAGATCCGTTATGCAGATGTTCTGCTGGTCTATGCTGAGGCGCAAAACCGTGCGAATGGTGCTCCAAATGCACAAGCTTACGAGGCACTGAATTCCATCAGACGTCGCGCACAGATCCCGGTACTCGCAGGGCTATCTCAAACACAGTTTGAAGAGGCTGTTTGGAGAGAGCGCTGGCATGAGCTGTGCTACGAGGGCGTAACCTGGTTCGATATGGTACGCTTAAGAAAGGCATACAATGAAGCTACCAATAGCTTTGAGAATTTTGCAGGTCACAAGTTCCCGGACAACCCGACCATCGTACTGCAAGAGAAACACCTGCTATTCCCACTGCCGACTGCGGAGATGCGTAACAACCCGAACTTGACACCACAGAATCCTGGATACTAATCCAGGGCTTGTGATTCAAGTTCGCTCCCTGCATTAACGACGCATAAAAACTCCACATCTAAAATAACGTAACCAAAAAAAGGCCGGTCAATTGACCGGCCTTTTACATTAGTATAATTGATATTTCAATTAATTCAGATACTAGTTGAAGTTGTAACGTACGCCGAACTGCATATAATAAGTAGAAGCAATACTTTGTGTTGTACCGAAAGTAGATCTTACTACGTCACCACCTGAAGGGTTTAATCTGAAAGTAGGTGCAGTAGTTGCATTGATTGCGGAAACGTTTGTTGGTACAAGGATTTGCGCCTGGTTAACGAAGTTGTATGTTCCCCAGTTACGGTTTAACAAGTTACCAACGTTCCAGATATCAGCAGTGAACTGGAATGAGTTCTTAGTACCACCTACATTTTTGAATACCTCTTGAACGATTCTGAAGTCAAACTGGTTTCTCCAGGGAGATTTAGCACCGTTACGCTCAGCATATTGACCTCTGCGTTTTGACAAATAATCATCCTGATCGATATACGCCTGGAAAATTGCATTTTGCTCTTCAGGGCTATATACTTTTTTACCTATTGTTTGTTGAACAAAAGTGATCTCAGAAGCATTTCTTGGTACGTAGATCAAGTCATTGTTCTGACCATCACGGTTAAAGTCAGCTGAGTAAGTGTAAGAGAATCTTCCTTGTCTGGCACCTTCATAGAATAATGAGAATGAAGTTGCAAGGTTGCCTAACCACTCTTTACGGTAAGATACGTTAGCAATCACACGGTCAGGTGTTAAGTTACTTGAGTAGCTTAAAGTTGGATTGTTAGGATTTCCAACAGTTTGTGGAATGCTCCAAAGGTTTAACAACTGGTCACCGCTTTGATCACCATAGTTACGCTGGTCAGATTTGGTATAAGCAACCATCAATCCAAGACCGTTACCGAAGTTTTTAGTCAATTGAGCAGTCGCCATCCAGTTGTAACCACCTTTAGCGTTAGTCATTTCAATAACGTTGTTGGTGGTGTTTCCTGTAGCATTGATCTCACCTCTTGAATTGGTATTTACATATTGTCTCTCATTAGCTCTTGCAGCGAAGAAAGGCCTGTTGTCTGCGGAATTTGAATTGTTATACTGAATAGGATCTTTCAGGTTTACATTCTTTGCAACAGCAACATTCAGGTCTTTGCCATAGATACCTTCTACAGTAGCGATAACACCAAGCGGTAACTTGAAGTCAACAGCTAAACTTGATTTCCATGTTTGTGGGAATTTCAAGTCTGAAGAAATAGAGCTGATGGTGCTTGGCATCGTTAAACCAGCTTCTGCTTTTGCGGAAGTAAGGTTTGGTGCAGGACTTGGGCTAAAGAAAGGAACATCATTACCTGTATAAGCCTGGGTGTACTGTAACAGACCAGCATCACCAGATTGTGATACAATCCATACGAAAGGAACACGGCCAGTGAAGATACCGGTACCACCACGTACTTGTAGTGAACGGTCGCCATTCACATCCCAGTTAAATCCGAAACGTGGAGAGTAGGTCATTCTTGATTCAGGTAGGGAACCAGTATTGATGGTTTTGCCACCTGCAAAGCTTTGTTGGGCAACCAAAGGATGTGTTCTGATCTCAGAAACATCAGGATAAGTTGCTTGTTCAAATCTGATACCGCCTGTCAATTTCAAGCGATCAGATACGTTGAATTCATCCTGTAAATAAGCGGAGTATTGTGCGAATTTAAAGCTTGGGAAAGCTTGGGAACCGTCAGCAGTTAACGGATAAGTTACCGTGTATTGAAGTGGTCTTGCATTGTTTACGAAATCAGCCCATGAAGCGAAGGTATAGAAACCTGTTCCGAAACGTTGGAAACCATTTTTGGTCGTTGAAAATTCAGCTTGTGCGCCTAAGGTAACATTGTGTTTGCCTAAAGCGATACTAAGGTCATCACTGTAAGTGTATGTCTCAACATCTCTTAAGTTTCCGTAAGTAAAGGCTTCGTAGCCAAAAGTGGTAAGTACGTTACCTGCGCTTGAAGCGGTACGAGTACCATCAAGGATATCAACCATTGGGAATAAAGCACTTTCTGAATTCCTAGGGTCATTCTGGTGTGAGTAAGTTGCACGTAAAACGTTGGTGAACTTGCTACCGAAAGTAGAGTTTAACTCGGCTACACCTGAATATAAATTGGCAGCAGTGAAGTAGTTTGAGTTAGAAAAAGGTAAACCAGCATCTTTGTTATTGCCTGATCT
The DNA here is from genome assembly GCA_038918115.1 of Pedobacter sp. Classification (GTDB taxonomy): domain Bacteria; phylum Bacteroidota; class Bacteroidia; order Sphingobacteriales; family Sphingobacteriaceae; genus Pedobacter. Next base: position 278,713 of record JBCLAL010000005.1, on the reverse strand, counting down.
GTTATTTCCATAACCTCCCAGTGCAGAAACACCTGAACCGGTAACTGAAGTACTTGCAGAACTTGGCGTCTGGCTTTCTACCTGGTTGTAACGTACGCTGAAGCGGTGGTTATTGCTGATGTTCCAGTCTAATCTTGCGAATAATTTCTCGTTATCACTAACGTTGCTGTAACCTTGGTAGATACCTGGATCATAACCATACTTACCTAAAAGATATGACTTCACATCGTTCATGAAAGAAGCAGAAGCTTGTGTTACGGTCGAGATTGAACCATAAGGAAGCTCCGGCGTTGCAGCGATCCTTGGAGTTCCAGGCTGTATAGTTTTCTGTTTTTCGGCGTTTACAAAAAAGAACAATTTGTCTTTAATGATCGGACCACCTAAACTGAAACCATAGTTCTTCTGGTCGAAGCTTTGAACTTGCTCATTAGGAATTCTGAAATCCTTAATACGTTTACCTTGTTGTTCTTCGCCACGCATGGTAAAGAAAGCATTTCCAAAGAAAGTGTTTGTACCTGAACGGGTTACTGCGTTTACCGCACCACCTGTAAATCCGGATTGACGAACGTCGTAAGGTGTTACGTTAACGGAGATCTGCTCCAATGCATCGATAGAGATTGGAGAACCATTAGCAGGAACGTTTTGTCCGATACCAAATTGGTTGTTAAAATTTGCACCGTCAACGCTGAAGTTGTTTGAGCGGTAGTTACCACCTCCGATTCCGCTGTTAGAACCAGCTTGTGGTGTCAAACGGGTTAAGTCATTAACACTTCTGCTAATGGTTGGAAGGTTCTGGATCTGTGCTCTGGTAACAACGGTAGAAGAACCGCTTTTGTTAGAGTTCATGATCGCATTTGGCTGATTACCAACTACTCTTACTTCTGAAAGTTGAGCCGCATCATCAGCAATAACAACGTTAAGAACATAAGGCTCACCTAATTTAAGGTAAATGTTCTCGAACTTTTTGGTGCTGTAACCTACGTAGCTAACCTCTACAGTGTAAGGGCCGCCAACACGGGCATTCGCAATGGAAAAACGTCCGTCGTTGTTTGTGGTTAAACCATAAACAGTACCGGTTGGCACGTGAATTGCCTTAACACTCGCCCCCGGGAGGGCCTGCGAGGCATCTTTCACCGTACCTGTAATCGAAGATGTGGTCACCTGTGCTTGCGCTACGGTGATTAAACCCACAAAAGCGAGAACAATTACTACAATCCTGGATAGTAAAGATTTCATCATACTTTTTTTTAAAATAAGTGTGTGTTTTTTTGTTAATTGTGATAAAACGCCGCAAAGGTAATTATTTATTTACCACGCATTTAGTTTCGCATGTTATTTTTATATTAACTACTCACTTTTTTTCAACAAACAGGAAATTTACCAACATTCTTTCCCAAAAGCTCTACAATTTGGCAGAATTTATAAGTTTTGTTTAAGGTTCAGCGACCTTTCCGGCCGCTTTTCGTAATTCGGCTTAGCCTTCCATTCCTGTGTATGTTTTTTGTAACATCTGTATGCAAAACCACAATTCAATGCATTACCAAAAGGCCTGCACCTATTACTTAAGTATTTTTTCTAATTTTGCGATGTACTAAGTATTATCCTTTATTATAAGATATGAACTACGATGTGATTATTATAGGCAGCGGTCCAGGTGGATATGTTGCTGCGATCAGAGCTTCTCAATTAGGTTTAAAAACTGCCATTGTAGAGCGTGAAGCCTTAGGTGGAATCTGCCTGAACTGGGGATGTATTCCGACCAAAGCACTTTTAAAAAGTGCACAGGTATTTGAATACATTAACCATGCTGCAGACTATGGCATTAAAACTCCAGCTGCGGAAGCTGACTTCGGTGCCGTTATTAAACGCAGCCGTGGTGTTGCCGATGGTATGAGCAAAGGTGTTCAGTTCCTGATGAAGAAAAATAAAATTGAAGTGATCATGGGTACCGCTAAGGTAAAGCCGAACAATAAAGTTGAAGTTCGTGCTGCTGATGGCTCCCAGAAAGAGATCACTGCGCCACATATCATCGTTGCTACCGGTAGCAGATCTAAAGAATTGCCAAATCTTAAACAAGATGGCAAAAAGATCATTGGCTACAGACAAGCAATGAACCTGCCTGAACAACCAAAATCTATGGTGGTTGTAGGTTCAGGTGCTATTGGTGTTGAGTTCGCTTACTTCTATGCAACCATGAGGACTAAGGTTACCATCGTTGAATTCCTTGACAACATCGTTCCTGTTGAAGACGAAGACATTTCAAAACAACTATTACGCAACTTCAAGAAAGCAGGCATCAATGTGATGACCTCTTCAACTGTGGAGTCTGTAGATACTTCAGGTGCCGGCTGCAAAGTACAGGTAAAAACAGCTACAGGTACTGAAATACTTGAAGCAGACATCGTACTTTCTGCAGTAGGTGTTGTTGCCAACCTCGAGAACATTGGTCTTGAAGAAACCGGCATCAAAACTGAAAAAGGTAAAATCGTTGTTGACGAGTTCTACCGTACCGGTGTTAAAGGTTACTATGCTATTGGTGACGTGGTAACTGGTCAGGCACTTGCACACGTAGCTTCTGCTGAAGGGATCATCTGCGTTGAGAAGATCGCTGGCCACAACCCAGAGCCTTTAGACTACAACAATATTCCTGGATGTACCTACTGCACACCTGAGATTGCTTCTGTGGGTTACACAGAGAAAGCGGCTAAAGCTGCAGGATATGAACTGAAGATCGGTAAATTCCCATTCTCAGCTTCTGGTAAAGCTAGTGCTGCTGGTGCAAAAGATGGTTTCGTAAAAGTGATCTACGATGCTAAATATGGTGAACTCCTGGGTGCACACCTTATTGGTGCAAACGTTACTGAAATGATCGCTGAGATCGTAGTTGCCAGAAAACTGGAGACTACAGGTCATGAGATGCTTAAAGCGGTACACCCACACCCAACCATGAGTGAGGCGATTATGGAAGCTACAGCTGATGCTTACGGCGAAGTGATCCACTTGTAAGACATAATTTAATATGGAAAACCCCCGGCGATAACCGGGGGTTTTTTATTTTTACCTGAAATCAAGACCAAATATGAAATTACATACCATAGAAACCGGATTATTCAAGCTTGATGGTGGCGCCATGTTTGGCGTGGTACCGAAATCCATCTGGCAGAAGACCAATCCGGCAGATGACAATAACCTATGTACATGGGCCATGCGCTGCATGCTGATCGAAGACGGTGACCGCCTCACTCTGGTTGATACCGGTATTGGCAACAAACAAAACGAGAAGTTCTTAAGCCATTACTACCTGCATGGGGATGACACCCTGGACAAGTCGCTGGCTACACTGGGCTTTAACCGCGGAGACATCACAGACGTATTCCTCACGCACCTGCATTTCGACCATTGCGGCGGCGCCATCATCAGGGAGGGCGAAACACTTGAGCCTGCCTTTAAAAACGCAACCTACTGGAGCAATGAAAAACACTGGGATTGGGCGGTTCATCCAAACGACCGAGAAAAAGCTTCCTTCTTAAAGGAAAACATTATGCCCATTCAGGAAAGTGGTCAGCTGAAGTTTATTCCTGATGAGGAAGGCTACAACTATCAAAATGACGTAAAGGTCAGATTCGCCTACGGTCATACCGATGCGATGATGTTGCCGCAAATCAACTATAAAGGACAGACCATTGTCTACATGGCCGACCTGCTGCCCTCTGTCGGACACCTGCCTATCCCCTATGTGATGGCTTATGACATGTTTCCGATGAAGACACTGGTGGAAAAAAGGACATTTCTTGAGGAGGCTGTTGCAAACAACTACATACTTTTCCTGGAGCATGACAGCATAAATGAATGTTGTACCCTGCAACAAACAGAAAAAGGGATCCGGGCGAAAGAGACTTTCAAACTTTCTGATCTTTAGACGATAGTGTATTCAACATACTAATTTAATCATTTAAACGTTGGCGCGATCAGGCTGCTGAACTGGCCGGATTGAGGTTTTAGAGGCATTTAAAACAATCTTGGAATAATTTTTGTTGAGTAATGGTCACACATAAATTGGACGCAAAGTGTAACGTTTACAGGAATTTAAGTTTTAAAATGCCCGAAATTTTCATACTTTTGCACGTTCAAACTACAAAATAGGCAGTAACGCACATAAATGAGACAACTCAAGATAACGCAATCCATAACCAACCGTGAGAGTCAATCCCTTGACAAGTACCTTCACGAAATTGGTAAGGTAGATTTAATTACGGCAGAGGAAGAGGTAATTTTAGCAAGGAAAATACGCGAAGGTGATCAGGCAGCTTTAGAAAGGCTTACCAAGACCAACCTTCGTTTTGTTGTGTCTGTAGCTAAGCAATACCAGAACCAGGGTCTTACCCTTGGTGACCTGATTAATGAAGGTAACCTGGGTTTGATCAAAGCGGCAAAACGTTTTGATGAAACTAAAGGATTTAAGTTCATCTCCTATGCAGTATGGTGGATCCGTCAGTCTATTTTGCAAGCCATTGCGGAACAAAGCCGTATTGTACGTCTGCCATTAAACCAGGTTGGTTCCCTGAGCAAAATCAGTAAAGCATTCTCTAAATTAGAACAGGAATATGAGCGTGAGCCTTCACCGGAAGAACTTGCCGATATCCTTGAAACTACAGTAGAGAAAATATCCGATACCTTAAGTAATTCTGGTCGTCACGTATCCATGGATGCGCCATTTGTACAGGGAGAAGAAAACACACTTCTTGATGTACTTGAGAACCATGAGCCAAATACAGACAGCAGTCTGATCAACGAGTCACTTTCTGAAGAGATCAAACGGTCTTTATCTACCCTTACTGAGCGTGAGCGTGAGATTATCGTATTGTTCTTCGGTTTAAGTACCAATCACCCACTTTCACTTGAAGAGATCGGTGAGAAGTTTAACTTAACCCGTGAGCGTGTACGTCAGATCAAAGATAAAGCGCTACAGCGCCTTCGTCACACCTCAAGAAGTAAAATCCTTAAGTCTTACTTGGGATAATATCAGCTATTTACAGAAGATCAGCCTATGCTGATCTTTTTTTATACAAGATCCTTTTCTAACCAGAAAACGTTGCCAGACATTTACCTATAACAAGGGCGCCTATAAAGCGCCCTTTTCTGTTATATGTTATTAAAATTGTGGTAGCATTGGTTTAGTCTGCATGATGTCCTCTATCCTGCCTAAGATCTCAGGTGTTAATAACGGTACAACCTCCAGTGCGGTAAGGTTTTCCTTTAATTGCTCCGCCTTTGAAGCACCAAGGATCACTGTACTTACGTGCGGATTGGTTAAGCACCAGGCCAGCGATAACTTCGCTAATGGAACACCCAGTTCGTCTGCGAGGGTTTGAAGCTTCTTAGCCTTCTCCAGCTTCTCCTCACCCAGGGTAGAGTTCTTCAACCACTCCATACCTTTAAGATCCAATCGGGTGTCTTTAACCTCACCCCTGGTATATTTACCGGATAACAGGCCCGAAGCCAGCGGCGACCATATTGTGGTACCCAATCCATACTGTTGGAAAAGCAGCAGGTAATCTTTCTCCAGCTTTGTGCGCTCAATGAGGTTATACTGCGGCTGCTCCATGCTTGGACCAATCAGGTGGTTCTGTTTAGCAATGCTGATCGCTTCCATAATTTCCGCGGCGCTCCACTCTGATGTACCCCAATAAAGGATCTTACCTTGCTGAAGTAAAGTATTCATGGCAAACACCGTCTCTTCGATCGGGGTATTCTTATCTGGCCGGTGACAGAAATAAAGGTCGAGATAGTCGACCTGTAAGCGCTTTAAGGCGCCATGGCAAGCTTCGATAACATGTTTCCTCGACAAGCCCACCCGGTTTGGGCCTTTGTTTTCCGTTCCGAAAAACACCTTGCTTGATACGACGAAGGACTCGCGCTCCCAGCCATGTGCTTTCAGGATTCTTCCCATTACCTCTTCTGATTTACCTTCAGCATAGCCTTCTGCGTTATCAAAGAAATTTACACCAGCGTCGTAGGCAATGCCCATAAGTTCATCTGCAACCTGGTCTGAGATCTGATTTCCAAATGTCAGCCAGCTACCCAGCGACAATGCACTTAACTGCAGGCCGGATTTTCCTAGTCTTCTATATTCCATGTATTTAATATTTGATCTAATTATTACGCTGAAAGAACAGGTGGTTTCTGATTAAAGTTTTTCTTTAGCTGCCTCAGTAAATCATAAAAATGTAATATATTAGAACAAAAGGCTTCAATAAACCATTACTTTTTGAGAACAACATCAACAGATAAATGAAATTAAAATTATTTATACCACTAGCATTACTTATGGGTTGCCAGACGGTGAAGAAGGCAGAGGAGATTAAAGGCACAAATAACTTGCTTGAAGATGTTAAAACACTCTCTGCCGAGGAATACCAGGGTAGAAAGACCGGCACTGAAGGTGGGGCTATGGCCCGGGCTTATATTGAGAAGCGACTCTCCAGCATAGGTTTGAAGGGCTATCCGGGATTGAATGGCTTTGAGCAGGCCTTTAAAGCTAAGGACCGCAAAGGCAAGCTGGTAGAAGCCAGAAATGTTGTCGCCTATATTCCGGGTAAGTCGTCCAAGATCATCGTGATCTCTGGACATTACGACCATTTAGGGGTGATTGAAAATGAGGTTTACAATGGCGCGGATGATAACGCATCAGGTATCGCAGCTATGCTGAACATTGCGGCGCACTATAAGGTTCAACAACCGGAACATACGCTGGTATTCGCCTTCTTCGATGCCGGGGAGCTCGACTGGCAGGGCTCAAACTACTTTGTAACTAAGATGCCCTTTGCGCTGGACCGGGTTGTCCTGAACATCAATCTGGACATGATCAGCCACAACGACAAGGGCGAGCTCTACGCCGCAGGAACGTTCAGAACGCCACAGCTTAAAGGTTATCTCACTCATACCCAACCGAACGTGAAGATCATGCTTGGGCATGACAACCCGGAGTTTAATGTTGACGACTGGACAAACCAGAGTGATCAGGGTGCATTTGCGGCCAAAAATATTCCTTTCTTATATTTTGGTGTTGAAGATCACAAGGATTATCACAAAGGCAGTGATGAATTCGAAAACATCAACCAGGAATTTTTCCTGGACGCATCCGAGGCAATCTTGGAAATCGTAGATAACCTGGATAAAGACCGGAATATTCAGGCAATATTCAGACAGAAGCTTCAGATGAAGAAACACTAAGCATTAGAAAACCTTATAAATGCGAAACGCCTGGCAAGCCAGGCGTTTCGCATTTATAAGAAAACCGTTATTTCGTTTTATGACGGGTTTCAATCATCCCGATAAACTGATCAGGTGTTTTAATCTTTTGGTTTAATTCCGGCGACAAGCTTAAGGTTGCACCGCTGCTGCCTCTAACACTCAGGCTTGCCCTTGCATTGGTGGCTGTACCCGGAGCAAGTATCTCAAGTGCTCTTGCGACGTAATTCTCTTTAGGGTCATCGAAGTCACGTTTAGAATCATCAACTGCGTCAGAAACATCAGGTTTCATACCTGCATAATACCCACCCTCATCCTTAGCGTTTCTGGTCTCGAACATTGAAAAGTATACGTCATAACGGTTTTCAATGGTCACCGGGAAGAAGCCCACCGGTTTGCCATAGGTAGTTGTACCCACCAGCTTAACGTCAACAAAAGGTTTCAATGCATTTATCGTTAGCTCACTAGCCGAAGCTGTGCTTCCGGTTACAATAAAGACCACGCGCTTTATGCCGATTAGTCCGCCTTTTTTATTAAACCTTGCCGTATTCCCTTCTACAGAATAGTCAACATTGAAGTACGTAAGCATTTTATTATCCGAACCGTATCTGATGTTACCATTAGCATCGGTAAGTGGCTGGTTCTTTAAAATCGTTGCTTTCTTCTGTTGCATGGTCTGGTTGTAAACCTCTTTGTACATGACGCCAGTAGCTGATGCAGGCGCAATGAGGTTGATCAGGTGCTCTGCAGTGCTCACGTAGCCACCACCATTATAACGTAAATCGACGATTAAATCGGTAAGGCCTGCCGAGGCAAACTGTGCAAACACCGGATCCAGGTTTTTATCACTGGTATTCTCGCCTTCCGGATTAGAAAGCTGTGAAAAACGTCCAAGATTTATGTACCCAACCTTTTTGCCATTAAGCTCGAAAACTTTGCTCTTATAAACCGGGCTGCTGTTGTACGAGTCGCGCTCTAAAGTAATGTCGAACGCTGAACCATTCGTACGCAAGCCTTTCAATATGGCTGAAGGCGTTGAACTGTCAAGCAAGGAATTGATCAGATCTTTCTCCTTATCGAAGTTGCTTCCGATGTTCTTACCTTCGATTGCTGTAATCTGTGTACCGCGGGTTAATCCTGCTTCGGCAGCCGGCGATCCGGGATAAACTGCTTTAACATAAAGTTTGTACTCGCTGTTGGTACCAAAAGCAGAGAATGAGTAAATACCGATGTCATAGCCAACACCATCGGTATTCACCGAGCTTTTAGGCCGGATCATCGCAACCGGATTACGGTCGTTAAGGTCTGAGATGTAGGAATATTTCGGGTACCCAGATTCGTTTGGATTCTCTTCAAAAGGTTTGCTGGTTGCAGGATTTATACCGTAACGGGTAATATCGAACAATTCACGATAGTAGTTATCCAGATCAGACCTTAAGGTTGTGTAGGAACGTGGATCGAAAGCTTCATATTTAGGCAGCTCATTGTTCCAGAGGTATACTTCTTTAGCATAAAAGAAAATAGAATCTCTCGTTGAATCGGCCCTGGTACCAGGACCGCCGGGCGTTTTAATATCTGTGTCGTTTTTTTTACAGGCGGAAAAGCCTGCCATTATGATGAATGCAGCTGCGAAGGTGCCGCGTATCCAGGTGGATCTGTTGTTCATTTCAAAGAAATAGCGTGTGTGTGGTTGTTATAACGTCCTTAAGGTAAGAAAAGTTTATTGACGTTTAAAAAATTAATTCCCAGCTCTGCAGCCATATGACGGTCAGCATCAGCCTTTCCAATCACCAGAACTGCTTCCGCCGGAAGCTTGTGTGCAGTAGTAAACTTACGCAAACTATCATGATCCGGATTCATCGTAATCTCATCTTTGAAAAACACGCGTATGTACTGCTCCAGGCCGTTCCATTCAATCTGGCGGATCTTATTCAGCTGCTGCTCGGGATCGCCCGCCACAAGCAGGTAAATTGTCCGGCGTTCCACCACCAGATCCTGCATAAACTTCAGCAGTGGATCAAACAACAACAACTTCAGTGGCAGCTTGGCTGTCTTCTTCAGCAGCTCAAAATTTGCCCGGTATTGTTCCGCTATATTAAATTTCGAAACTGTCTTATCGAAAACCGCGGGCTCGCCCTCCTGCTCGTACTGCTCCTTCATAAATTGTACGATCGCATTTGCATCAAGCTGCTCGGTATATTCCATAAAAGAGGCAAACAGGTAGTATACCTGTAAATGGTAATCTTTAACCGGGAACAAAACATCATCTAACTCAAAAACGAAGGCCTCATGATCATTGATGTATGAAGTTGTCGTCATTACTTTATCGTAAATAAGATTGCAGTAGGTCTATCGGGCGCTTCAGGCAGGTAGAACACACCATTAAGGTCGTGTTCCTGACCTAAGGCATGCATTTTTCCAGGTGCGTCTACAGGATACTTCAGCTCGCCATTCACAAAGATCGCCCAGTTAGCTTTTGGATCTATGTCTTCCTGCGGATAGAAGAACTTTGGCAGATCGAGCATTGAAGGTAAGAGCACGGTGATGTTGAACTCTTCAAACAGGACCATAGATTTCGAAACCTGCAGAACTTCGTGCTCATGCAAAGGCAAAAGGCAATCCGCACCATGATCAAGACATAAGTTGAGCAGGTTATGCGCGATCGTATCATTGGCTTCGCCTAAAGCGATAAAGGTATATGCAGCGGAAGGAAAGGATGGCGTATCGCCGTAATCGGCAAGAATAATTTCATGCCCTTCAAACGCTCTAAGTAGCTTAAGTGTGCCGGCAGATTTGCCGCCAGTAATTAGTATTTTCAAGGTAATTATGTTAGAATTAAACCGTCTTTCATGGTCACAACACGATCACTGATATCGGCCAGTCCTTCATTATGGGTAACAATGATAAAGGTCTGCTTAAAGTTGTCACGCAGTGTAATAAAGAAGTTGTGCAGTGCATCTGCATTTGTGGAGTCGAGGTTGCCCGAGGGCTCATCAGCAAGCACCACTATTGGCTGGTTGATCAGCGCTCTGGCCACAGCTATGCGTTGTTGTTCACCACCGGAAAGTTCATTGGGCTTATGCTGTGCCCGTTCTTTAAGGCCCAGCATATCGAGCAGTTCCATTGCTTTACGCTCTGCTTCACGCTTGGGCACCTTAGCGATAAAAGCAGGGATGCAGATGTTTTCAATTGCCGTAAACTCAGGAAGCAGGTGGTGGAACTGAAAGACAAAGCCGATGTTCTTATTGCGGAATACCGACACCAGCTCACCGCTGAGGTTGTTGATTTTGGTGCCGTTAAGTTCTACCGTTCCGGAATCCGGTTTGTCTAGTGTACCAAGGATGTGCAGCAGCGTACTTTTGCCAGCACCCGAGGCACCTATTATACTAACGATCTCCCCTTTTTCAACTTCAAAGTCTACACCTTTCAGAATGGGCAGACTTCCGTATGATTTTTTTACTGCTGTGGCTCTAAGCATAGATGCAAACTTACAAAATGCAGGACATTAATGGTGCGGAGCAACCCATTTAAACGTCAAAAAAACCCACAAACATGATTATATGTTTTTATAACCGAACTGAAATTGTAGATTTGAAACAAAATAATTCAGCAAATGAACATCCACGAATATCAAGGTAAAGAAATACTAAAGAGTTTTGGTGTTGCCGTTCAAGAAGGCATCGTTGCCGATACAGTTGATCAAGCTGTTGAAGCTGCTAAAAAAATGAAAACTGATTACAACTCTGACTGGGTTGTGATTAAAGCACAGATCCACGCAGGTGGCCGTGGTAAAGGCGGTGGTGTAAAGCTTGCTAAAAACCTGGATGAGGTTAAGGAAAGAGCAACTGCAATTCTTGGAATGCAATTGGTTACCCCTCAAACTGGTCCTGAAGGTAAAAAAGTAAATAAAATTCTTGTTGCTCAAGACGTTTACTATCCTGGTGCTTCTGAAACCAAGGAATTCTATATGAGTGTGCTGTTAAACAGAACCAAAGGTACCAACATCATCATGTACTCTACTGAAGGTGGTATGGATATCGAGGAAGTTGCAGAGAAAACACCTCACCTGATCTTCAAAGAAGAAATTGACCCTAAAGTAGGTCTGCAAGGCTTCCAGGCACGTAAAATTGCTTTTAACCTGGGCCTGAGCGGTGCTGCACATAAAGAAATGGTTAAATTCGTTTCTGCGCTTTACAAAGCTTACGATGCAACCGATTCTTCAATGTTCGAAATTAACCCGGTATTAAAGACCTCTGATGATAAAATCATCGCTGTAGATGCTAAAGTTAACCTTGATGAGAATGCTTTGTTCCGTCACAAAGACTATGCAGCTATGCGCGACACTGCCGAAGAAGATCCAACAGAAGTTGAAGCAAGTGCCTCTAACTTAAACTATGTTAAACTTGACGGAAACGTAGGTTGCATGGTTAACGGCGCTGGTCTTGCAATGGCAACTATGGATATCATTAAAATTGCTGGTGGTGAGCCTGCAAACTTCCTTGACGTGGGTGGAACTGCTAATGCAGAAACTGTGAAAGCTGGTTTTAACATTATCCTTAAAGACCCTAATGTAAAAGCGATCCTGATCAATATCTTCGGTGGTATTGTTCGTTGTGACCGTGTTGCGCAAGGTGTTATTGATGCTTACCAGGAGATTGGTGACGTTCCTGTTCCGATCATCTGCCGTCTTCAAGGTACAAATGCTGAAGAAGCTAAAAAGCTTATTGACGAGTCTGGTTTACAGGTTTATTCAGCTATTGCTTTACAAGATGCAGCGAACCTGGTAACGAAAGTGCTAGCATAGTATTTCAATTTATATCATATGAAAAGCCGGCCAGCATTATTTTGTTGACCGGCTTTTTTATGCACCTGGTTGAGCCCAGATGACCAGCTCCTGCCCTTCCACACTGCTTGCAGTTAGTCAGCAAGCTAACCTTAGCTGCGCTTGTGAGTTTAGCTTGAAATAACACGCTCTTTTTGATGGAATTCCTTATTTTTGAGCGGCTCCATAGAAAGACATGATTCCATAATAAAGACATGATTAAAAGAGAAAAGATAAAAGATTTACTAGAAACGACGACGTTTGATAGAGAAGTAACAGTAATGGGCTGGGTTCGCACCTTTCGCAACAACCAGTTCATTGCACTTAACGATGGTTCTTGTATGGGAAACATACAGATCGTGGTTGATTTTAATAATACTCCGGAGCAATTACTAAAAAGGATCACTACGGGTGCCGCGCTTGCCGTTACCGGAACAATCGTGGAGTCTATTGGAAAAGGTCAGCGTGTTGATGTTAAAGCAACAACGATCGAGATCCTGGGCGACAGTGATCCGGAGAAGTTCCCGCTTCAACCTAAAAAACACAGCCTTGAATTTTTAAGGGAGATTGCACACCTGCGCTTCCGTACAAACACTTTCAATGCGGTTTTTAAAGTAAGACACGCCCTGGCTTTCGCCATTCATAAATTTTATAACGACCGTGGCTTTGTGTACATGCACACCCCGGTAATTACAGCCTCTGATGCTGAAGGTGCCGGAGAGATGTTTAAAGTTACTACCCTTGACTTTGACAATACACCACGGACAGGAGATGGCAAAGTTGACTTTTCGGAGGACTTTTTCGGCAGGGCAACTAACCTTACCGTATCGGGACAACTTGAAGGTGAGCTTGCTGCCATGTCTTTTGGTCAGATCTATACATTCGGACCAACTTTCCGTGCGGAAAACTCCAACACTACCCGTCACCTTGCAGAGTTCTGGATGATTGAGCCGGAAGTGGCTTTCGCAGATCTGGAAGACAACATGCAGCTTGCCGAGGACATGATGAAGTATGTGATCAGCTATGCGCTTGAAAACTGTAAAGAGGAAATTGAATTCCTGAACAACCGTTTACTGGAGGAGGAAAAATCCAAACCCCAGACAGACCGTAGTCCGATGTCATTAACTGAAAAGTTAAACTTCTGTCTGGATAATGAGTTTGAGCGTTTAACCTATACAGAAGCAATCAGAATACTGAAATCTTCAAAACCAAACCAAAAGAAACAGTTCAAATACCTTATTGATGAATGGGGCGCGGATCTGCAGTCTGAACATGAACGTTACCTGGTAGAAAAGCACTTTAAAAAGCCGGTGATCCTTACCGACTACCCTGCTGATATTAAGTCTTTCTACATGCGTCAGAATGAACCTGATAAGCAAGGTCGTCAGACTGTAGCTGCAATGGATATTCTTTTCCCGGGTATCGGAGAGATGATTGGTGGATCGCAACGTGAGGAACGTTTAGATAAGCTGACCAATAGAATGGAGCAGCTTGGTATTCCTCAGGATGAAATGTGGTGGTATCTGGATACCCGTCGTTTTGGCTCTGCGCCGCACTCGGGTTTTGGTCTGGGCTTTGAACGCCTGGTATTGTTTGTTACCGGTATGACCAACATCAGGGATGTAATTGCGTTCCCAAGATTCCCTAAGAACGCTGAATTTTAAGATAAGCCGATTGGCTCATGCAAATTACCCGTTAAGGGAATTTGCATGAGCATAATCAATCTGCGATACTTTATAATCTGTAGGCGCAAAACTCTTCGCTGTACTCAGCGCCATACCCAACTCATACTTCACCGGATAAGGTGTTTTAAGAAGGCTGCCTTCCGGAATATACGGGAAGGTCTCAATATACGACTGCATTACATTCGGGCTGATCCTTCTGTTAATATAAGCCCTGGTAAGTTGGTAAGGATGTCTCAAACCAGCTGCACCAAGCAACTCAATTGCACTGGCCACCGTTAGCCTGTGATAGTTAAATACACGTGTTTTCTTGTCTTCTACAACCAGACCTTTCATGAGGCTTGGATCTTGTGTAGCAACACCCGTTGGACAGGTATTGGTGTTACATTCCAGTGCCTGAATACAACCAAGGGCGAACATCATACCCCTTGCGGAGTTGCAGAGGTCGGCACCAAGCGCGATGTTCTTGATCAGGTCGAAGCCGGAAACGACCTTACCGGATGCAATGATCTTGATGTGTTTTTTTAGGCCAAAGCCGGTAAGTACATCATATACAAAGGCTACACCTTCTCTAAGTGGCATACCTACTGCGTTGGAGAATTCTTGCGGTGAAGCACCTGTTCCCCCTTCGCCACCGTCAACGGTAATGAAGTCTACGTAAATTCCTGTTTGCACCATCGCCTTGCAGATGGCGAAGAACTCACTCTTACGACCGATACATAGCTTAATACCTACCGGTTTTCCACCAGATAGTGTACGCAGTTTTTTCACGAAATCCATCAACTCGAGCGGCGTAGAAAAGGCGGAGTGTGCAGGCGGCGATAGTACGTCGTAACCTTCCTTCACCAGACGTATCCTGGCAATCTCAGGCGTCACCTTCTGTGCCGGTAAGATACCACCGTGGCCTGGCTTAGCGCCTTGCGACAGCTTAATGTCGATCATCTTCACCTGCTCCATTTTAGAGCGCTCAGCAAAAGCCTCCTCATTAAAGGTACCATCATGGTGACGGCAGCCGAAGTATCCGGTACCGATCTGCCAGATCAGATCACCCTTTTCTGCCAGGTGATAGTCGCTGATCCCTCCTTCTCCAGTGTTATGTGCGAAATTACCCATGAATGCACCACCGTTAAGTGCGCGGATGGCATTTTCACTCAACGAACCAAAACTCATTGCAGAGATGTTGAAGATACTGGCGGCATAAGGCTGTTTACAGTCCGGACCACCAATCAACACTCTTGGGTTAGCATCCAGCTCATGATGACTGATTGCAGCTATACTGTGGCTTAACCACTCATAGCCATTCTCATATACGTCGAGCTGGGTACCAAAAGGAATGGTATCGGTTTCTTTCTTTGCACGCTGATAGATCAGTGAGCGGCTCAACCTGCTGAAAGGCTTACCATTGGTATCACTTTCAACAAAATACTGGTAGATCTTAGGGCGCAGGTCTTCAGCAAAATATCTCAGGCGCCCAAAAACGGGATAGTTCCGGACGATACTGTGCTTTGGCTGATATAGATCGTAAATGCCAAGTAAAACAAAGGGGCCAACAAAAATATAGGCCCAGAAAAATGGCGGCCAGGCCATACCGATCATAAAAGTGGCGGTCACCAGGAATGCGGCGATCGCGACAAAAGCTTTCCTCATATTCTAAAATTCAAAAACAGATTGCTACAATAGTACATTATATAACAATATGCACACCAAACATTTTAGTAAATTTACCCTATGCTTATCAAGATCTATCCAGAAAATCCGAATCCAAAGTTTATCGAACAAGCCGTAGAGGTCCTGAAGAACGGCGGTATCATCATCTATCCGACAGATACGATATACGGGCTGGGCTGCGATATTACGAACCACAAAGCCATAGAGCGCATCTGCCGGTTACGTGGCATTAAACCTGAAAAGGCAAATTTCTCATTCGTCTGCTCAGATCTGAGCCACATTTCAGATTACATCAAACCTATTGACACGAACGTGTTCCGGGTACTCAAGAAAGCACTGCCCGGACCTTACACCTTCATCCTCAATGCAAATAACAACGTGCCGAAAATGCTGGCCTCGAAAAAGAAGACGGTAGGTATCCGTGTTCCTGACAATAACATTGCAAGGGAGATTGTAAAGCTACTTGGCAACCCGATCCTTTCCACCTCCATCCGCGATGATGATGATGTGCTGGAGTATTCGACGGACCCTGAGTTGATCCAGGAGAAATACCATGATACGGTAGACCTGGTGATTGATGGTGGTTACGGGGGCAACGTTGCTTCAACCGTTATTGATTGTACCTCCGGTGAGTTTGAAGTACTCAGGGAAGGAAAAGGAAGTCTTGAAGATATTCTTTAAGGTCAAGACTTCCATTGTCCGGTTTACTGGGCAAAATCCTTCATAAAGGCTTTAATGTTTTCTTCCAGATTTCCATTTTCTATTGCTCTGACGAATGCCGTACCGATGATGGCACCACGGGCATACTGACAAGCTTTATTAAAGCTTTCAAGGTCGCTGATGCCAAAGCCGATCATTGCCGGGTGCTGCAGGTCCATCGCAGCGACACGTGAGAAGTATTCTTCTGTAGCGTCTGACAGGGACAGGTTTTTCCCGGTAGTTGCAGAAGAAGAAACCATATAGATGAATCCGGTGCTGATGCTATCGATCATTTTGATCCTTTCCGGGGTTGTTTGCGGTGTAATCAGGAAAATGTTGCTGATGCCGTATTTGGCAAAAGTATCTTTATATAATTCTTCGTACTCCGCCATAGGCAGATCGGGTACGATTAAACCATCTACACCGACTTCAACACAAGCCTTACAGAAGTTCTCTACGCCGAACTGAAGCAGTGGATTTACATAGCCCATGAGCAATACAGGTATGTTCACGTGCTTACGTAAGTCTTTAAGTTGCTGAAATAATATCCTGAGGTCCATTCCATTATCCAGCGCCTGCTTACTGCTGGCCTGAATTACTGGACCATCTGCAACAGGATCGGAATACGGAAATCCGATCTCCAGCATGTCTGCTCCTTCACGCTCAAGTGCAGCGGCGATGGTCAGGGTATCGTCCAGGTTTGGGTACCCTGCGGTATAGTAAATAGACAGTATGTTTTTATCTTTTTGTTTAAAGAGTTGATTGATCCTATTCATTGTATGCTATTATAAGCCGAAGTATTTCATATAAGTTTCCATGTCTTTGTCGCCCCTTCCGGATAAACAAACCACCACGTTCTCGCCTTCATTGAAGGACATTTTTTCAAGATAAGCTAAGGCATGTGCACTTTCAATTGCGGGAATAATACCCTCCAGTTTAGTACACAACAAGCCGGCGTCCAGTGCTTCATCATCTGTGATGGAGACGTACTCCGCCCTGGTCGTTTTGAAAAGGTGTGCGTGTTGCGGACCGATACCGGGATAATCGAGACCGGCAGATACGGAGAAGGGTTCCACAACCTGGCCATCTTCAGTTTGCATGAGGATGCTTCTGCTTCCATGCAATACACCTTCTTTGCCCAATGCGGTAGTTGCGGCCGTGTGACCGCTGTTTACGCCTTTTCCTGCAGCCTCTATCGCGATGAGCTTAACATGCTCATCATTGATGAAGTGATAGAACATACCCATGGCATTGCTGCCGCCACCTACGCAAGCCAATACATAGTCCGGACTATCGCTGCCAGTTTGTTCAAGTAGTTGTTTCTTAGCTTCCTCGGAGATGATAGACTGGAACAATGACACCATGTCCGGATACGGGTGTGGCCCCACAACAGACCCGATGATGTAGTGTGTATCGACTGGGTTATTTACCCAGTCGCGCATGGCTTCGTTTGTTGCATCCTTAAGGGTCTTAGAGCCCGAGACTGCCGGAACGACGGTTGCACCGAGCATCTTCATGCGGGCAACGTTTGGCGCCTGACGTTCTATATCAATTTCGCCCATGTAGATCACGCATTCCAGGCCTCTGAGCGCACAAACTGTTGCTGTAGCTACGCCATGCTGCCCGGCACCAGTTTCAGCGATGATGCGCTTCTTTCCGAGGCGTTCCGCTAAGAGAATCTGACCGATGGTGTTATTGATCTTGTGCGCCCCGGTGTGGTTCAGATCTTCCCGCTTCAGGAATATGTTGGCGTGGTACTTAGCGGATAGTCTTTTTGCCAGGTATAATGGCGAGGGCCGGCCAACGTAGTCCTTGAGAAGTTTTTTAAATTCTTCCTGAAAGCTTTCGTCATTGATGATCTGCATGTAATGCTGACGAAGTTCTTCCACATTTGGATAAAGCATTTCGGGGATGTAGGCGCCGCCGAAGTCGCCATAGTACCCTTTATCATTTACAAAATATTCCATAGCTTATAGCTGGTTTTTAAATGTTCTTAATTGATCAATGTCTTTCATTGCCGGAGCAATTTCAAATCTGCTGTTCACATCCAGGGCGTACAATCTTGGGTCCACAATCTGTTTCAGTTGGGCTACCTGGTCCAATCCGATACCACCGCTCAGGAAGTATGGAACCTGCAGTTTGTATTGTGAGAGCAGCTGCCAGTTGAAAGTTTTACCCGAACCCCCATGGGCTTCGGTCTGGGTATCGAAGAGGAAATAGTCGACAATATCCGCGTAGCGATTAAGCAGTTCAAAGTTAAAGCTTTCATTTACACCAAAAGCTTTAACAAGCTCTATTTTAGGACAATCCAACTTCAATGACTTACAATAGTCCGGACTTTCAGTTCCATGAAGCTGCACTGCTTTCAGGTGATATTTGCTGATCTTTTCCAGGACGTTTTCTATAGATGAATTTACGAAGACACCCGTAGTTTTTACTGATTCTGGCAGGTTTAGCAGCAGTGCAGGATCTATATCTGCGACGAAGCGTTGGGAGCGCTCGTAGAAGATAAAGCCTATGTATTCCGGGCCAAGCGCAGTTAGCGCCTCGATATTCTGAGGGTCACGCATGCCGCAGACTTTCAATTTAACATCCATATCAGGCAGATAGTAGGGCTTTGAAACTATTTAATGCCTGCTTGTTCATCAAAGATGCTTCCGCCTCGTAGAAGCAGTCGCTGAACGACTTTCTGTTATCGATGGTCTGAATGGCCAGTGCAGCATTGCACAGCACAACGTTGTTCTGCGCATCCGTTCCATTTCCATGAAGTATTTCGTTGAATATCTTTGCCGAGGATTCAACCGTGTCTCCCCCTTTGATCTGCGACTCCTGAAGCTGCTCGAAGCCAAGATCCGCTGCGCTGTGCAGTGCTTCCCCTTTACCGGTGAAGGTCTTAAAGTCTGAAGTAAGGGATACCTCGTCAAAGCCGCCCAATGCATGAAGGATGGTATAGTTCTTATCTGTTTCCTGATAGAGATACGCGTATAACCTGGCTAGTTCCAGACTGTAAACCCCCACCAGCTGATTCTTTGGTTGCGATGGATTACACATGGGGCCCAGCATATTAAAAAATGTTTTAATACCAAGCTCCTTGCGTATCGGGGCAACAATCTTCATGGCAGGGTTAAAAAGTGGCGCGTGGATAAAGCAGATGCCGGCTTTGTCCAGCGATCTTTTCAGTTGCTCCTGATTGCTCGTGAAGGTGTAACCAAGATATTCCATAACATTTGAGGAGCCGCAGCCGGAAGATACACCATAATTGCCATGTTTAGCGACTTTGTATCCTGCGCCGGCAAGCACGAAAGATGCAAGTGTTGAAATGTTGAAAGTGTCTTTGCCATCACCCCCGGTTCCGCAAAGATCAATAAGTTCGTAATCCGAGAGGTCGACTTTGATGCATAGGTCGAGCATAGCATCGCGAAAGCCCTGCAGCTCCTGCACGGTAATGCTGCGCATGCCATAGGCAGTGATGAAAGCAGCAATCTGGGCACTCTGGTACTCGCCACGGGCGATCGAGATCAGGATCTTTTGTGCTTCAGCTCTAGTGAAGCTTTTGTTTTCGAAAAGATGAGCAAGGATTTTCTTCATGGATATAAAACAAAAAAGGTTGCCTTAATAAAAGCAACCCACGTAATTTCTTAAAGTAAATAAACGAACAACAAGGGTCACACTACGCATTTGCGTTGTGCCACCACCAAAGTTTAAGTCCGTTTGTTTGTATCATATGCTAACAAATATGGAATTGTTTTTATACAATTCCAATAAAATCTAAAAAATATCTCTTCCTATGATATTTGAAGGACAATTATTTTATCAAAGCATTTTTCTCTTTAGTAAAATGCTTAAAAACAAGGTTGTCTGCCAGCCCAGGCAACAGCTTATTTAACCACACCGTTAGCTTACCCTGGCCTGTCATGATCAGGGTACGTTTTCTTGCTGCAATACCCTCTACAATAAGTTTAGCTACTTCTTCAGGCGACATCATTTTGCCTTCTTCCATGCTCGTCTCCCCATGCGCCTGTCCGTTCTCCGCTAATGCCGCAAAGCGAATGTTGGAACTGGTAAACCCCGGGCAAGCAACAAGCACATTCACCCCGGTTTTCAGGAGTTCTGTACGCAGTGCCTCCATAAAGCCATTCATAGCAAACTTGGAAGCCGAATAGCCAGTCCGTCCCGGTAAGCCCCGGTAACCTGCGATTGATGATACACCTACAATAGTTCCTTTAGTTTTCAGAATCTCAGGAAGTGCAAACTTACTGCAGTATACTGTACCCCAGAAATTCACATCCATCAGATTTTTAAGAACGCTGAGGTCAAGGTCGTTGAACAAAGCCCTCATGGACAATCCCGCGTTGTTAATCAATACATCTATTCTGGAGAAGGTTAGCATGGCTTGCTTAATGAGGAACTGGCAATCCTCTTCCCTGCTGACATCTGCCTGTACCGCTACAGCTTTGATATTATACTGCTTTTCAAGTAAAGCGGTAAGTTCGCAAAGGGTTACATATTGCCTGGCTGCAAGCACCAGATTGGCACCACGTGCAGCCATCTCAAAAGCACAGGCTCTACCAATGCCAGAAGAGGCACCGGTAATAATGACTACTTTATCTTTGAAATCCATGAATCTATTTAAGTAAAGAATTTTCGTATGGGACACGGGTAACAATGGAGCGGCCCAGGGTGATCTCATCGGCATATTCCAGCTCACCACCGAAAGCAATACCCCGCGCTATTGTCGTGATCGGGATCTCGAACGCTTTAAGACGCTTGTACAGGTAGAAAATAGTGGTATCCCCTTCCATTGTAGGACTGATGGCGAGGATCACTTCTTTCACGGCTGATGTTGAAACACGCTGTACTAAAGTATCAATATAAAGATCCGAGGGTCCGATGCCGTCCATGGGAGAAATTAAACCGCCTAAAACATGGTACACTCCGAAGTACTGAGCGGTGTTTTCCACAGCCATGACGTCACGTGTATCTTCAACCACACAGATGATTTCTTTTTCTCTTTTAGTTGAGCTGCAGATCTCACAAACCTCATTATCAGAGATGTTATGACATATTGAACAGTGCTTAATCTGCTGTCGTAATTTGATGATCGAGTTACCAAAAGTTTCTACTTCTTCAGGTTCGCGGTTCAGGAGATGTAACACCAATCGTAGTGCGGTTTTCTGTCCGATACCCGGCAATTTTGAGAATTCACCGACAGCATCTTCAAGCAATTTAGAAGAGAAGTTCATAATGCAAATTTATATTTATCTGCCGTAAAACGCTTTTTAAAAGATGTTTTATTACATTTAGCAGCTAAAAACATACGATGAGTCCAGCGATACTACTGTCCTTTTTACTAGGTTATTTTATAGTTCTGATTGTCATTGCTTTTGCAACATCTAAAGAATCTTCGGATAATTCCACCTTCTTTATCGCCAACAGGAATTCAAAATGGTACCTGGTAGCATTTGGAATGATAGGTACTGCGCTCTCTGGTGTAACTTTTATCTCTGTTCCTGGTGAGGTGGGTGCACCTTCCGGTAACCAGTTCCAGTACTTCCAATTTGTGCTGGGCAATGCCGTCGGGTTCATCATTATTGCCACTTTACTCCTGCCTTTGTACTACCGGATGAGACTTACCTCCATCTACAGCTACATAGAGCAGCGGTTAGGCTATTTCAGTTATAAAACAGCAGCATCCATTTTTTTGATCAGCCGCACCATTGGCTCCGCCTTTAGATTGTACCTGGTTGTAATTGTACTACAACGCTTTATATTCGACAGTTATGGCGTTCCATTCTGGGCAACGGTGCTGATCTCGCTTTTATTAATCTGGTCATATACCTTCAAAGGGGGCCTTAAAACCATTATCATTACGGATACGCTGCAAACCTTCTTTCTGGTGCTTTCTGTATTTATGACCTTGTACTTCATTTGTGATAGCCTAAACCTGAGCATTCCCGCAGCGTTTGAAACCGTGAAAAACAGTGGTTACGCCAAAGTATTCTTCTACGAGGATTTCATGAGCAACGGCTTTCATTTCAGCAAACAGTTTATTGGAGGGGTATTCGTGACGATTGCAATGACAGGATTGGATCAGGATCTGATGCAGAAGAATTTAAGTATGGGCACCATTAAGGAAGCCCAGAAGAACATGTTCACATTCACCGGCATATTCGTAGTACTGAACATATTCTTTTTAAGTGTTGGCGCTTTACTGTACGTGTACGCCACGAAGAACGGCATTGCCATTCCGCTGGACCACGCAACAGGAACACCGAGGACTGACTTTCTATTCCCGGAAATTGCCTTGAACCATCTGGCTGTAGTACCCGCAATCGTGTTCATGCTGGGGCTTACTGCGGCAACCTTTGCGACGACCGACTCTGCATTAACCGCGCTGACGACTTCATTCTGTGTCGACTTTCTGAACCTGGACAAAGGTGACCAAACAAATTCGAAGCAATCTGTAAACAAAAGGCACATGGTTCATGTTGCTTTCTCTTTGTTGATGTTCCTTGTGATCTTAATCTTTAACGCCTTTAATGATGAGTCTGTGGTGAAGGGCATATTTAAGGTGGCTTCGTATACCTATGGTCCGCTTCTAGGCTTATACAGTTTCGGCTTGTTTGTGCGAAACCGCGGATTGCATGATAAACTTGTCCCATTCATATGCCTGATATCGCCGGTAATATGCTATTTGCTGAATATGTATTCTGCAAATCTATTGGGTGGCTATACCTTTAGTGTGGAACTCATCCTGGTGAATGGCTTGATCACCTTTATCGGCCTGCTACTGATCAGCAAGAAAACAGATCAACAAACAAGATTTTAATTTAAAAACATTATAGCATGAATAGTGAAGAGAAAATAAGAAGTGCTTTTGAGAATAAAAACTGGCAGGAAATTAAAGTAACAGACTCCTGGCAGATCTTTAAGATAATGGCTGAGTTTGTGGATGGCTTCGAGAAGCTGGCTAAGATCGGTCCCTGCGTATCCATCTTCGGTTCTGCAAGAACCGCGGAAACTAACCCCTACTACGGTATTGCTGTGGAATGCGGACGTCTGCTAACCGAGCGTGGTTATGGAGTAATAACTGGTGGTGGTCCAGGTATTATGGAAGCAGGAAACAAGGGTGCCCATATGAACGGTGGTAAATCGGTAGGTTTAAACATTGAACTTCCATTTGAACAATTCCACAATAAATACATCGATCACAACAAGTTACTCGAATTTGATTACTTCTTCATCCGTAAGGTAATGTTTATGAAGTACTCACAGGGCTTTATTGTGCTGCCTGGAGGAATGGGTACGATGGATGAACTATTTGAAGCGATCACCCTGATTCAGACCGGTAAGGTGGCTCGCTTCCCGATCGTATTGGTGGGTAAGGATTATTGGGGTGGATTGGTGGACTGGATCACCAATACCATGCTGAAAAAAGAACACAACATACATGCAGAAGATCTAAACCTCTTCAGACTTGTAGATACTGCTGAAGAAGCTGCAGAGCACATCTTCAGGTTCTACGACAAGTATGTTCTGAAGCCGAACTTCTAATGCATTGAAGGATTGTATGTGAATTAATGGATTCCCTGCATTTGATATAATCAGCAAAGAGCCCTGCTGAATACGTAAAAACCCTGCAGACATCTGGTCTGCAGGGTTTTTATGCTTCAAAAGAAGCTATGCTTATGATCTATATTATCAGAAATGACTTACGCCGCCGGAAACAACAAGTTTCATTGCATCTGCCGCGGAGATATCAAGAACCTTAATATTTTGGTTCTTCACGATATAAACCTGGCCGGCAAAAGAATACGAGAAGGGAAAATAGACAATGGATTCATCGGATAATCCAAGTGCCGACAGATCGCTCTGCGTTAAAAAGCCGATGCGTTTAAGGCCGCCTTCCACTTCCACGAGAACGGGATGGTTAAACTTCTTCTCATCCCCCACAAATGCCTCAGTAAGGTCTTTTATGGAAGAGTATATAAACTTCAGGATTGGCAGTTTGTCTAGAATTCTGCTGAACCACTTGTACATGGGTTCGGTAACCAGGTTTGTTACGAAGATGCCCGCGGCAAGGATGATGGCAATGACCATGGCTAATCCAAGACCGGGGATGTTCCGGTTTTCGCCAGTTCGGGGATCTACACCGAGAATATTGTTCAGATTCAACCAACTATCTACGGTGGTAACACCCCAAACAACAATAAACACGCTGAGCGCTATCGGCAATACGACCAACAAGCCTTTGATAAAGTAATTAATGAAGACCCTGCCTACTCTGTTCATGCCGCAAAACTACTCATAAAAATACACTCGCTTCACTCTTTGGGAAATATTTGTCAGGATCTCGTATGGGATAGTTTTAATTTGAGTAGCGAGCATTTCTATGGTCAGCTGATCATCAAAAACAACCACCTCGTCCCCTGTTTTTACGTCCATGCCGCTTACATCCAGCATACACATATCCATACAGATGGATCCTATGGTAGGTACAGCCTTTCCATGGATGCGCATATGACCCACGCCATTACCAAACATACGGTTATAGCCATCTGCGTACCCGATCTTTACGGTTGCCACACAGCCGTCCTGCTGCATCACACCCCTTCGACTATAGCCTACGGACTCATGTGCCTTAACTGTACGCACCTGGGTGACTGTCGTTTTTAGTCGGGCTACGGTTTGCAGCCCCTTGTTATTGTTCAAGGCGGCATCAAAGCCGTACAGACCTATTCCAATCCGCACCATGTCCAGTTGTGCCTCCGGTAGTCTGGAAATGCCTGAGGTATTTGAAATGTGGCGGATGGGCGCATAGCCAAGCGCATCAGTAATTTGCTGTGAGACGGCCTTGAATGTATTCAACTGATATGCCGTGAAGTCCTTATGCACGGCATCATCACTCGCCACGAAATGGGAAAATATACTTGCGACCCGGAGGTTTGCAGCTGTTCTAAGTTGCTCAATAAGGCTATCCACCTCCTGTGGCTCAAAACCAAGGCGGTGCATACCAGTATCTATTTTTATATGAACGGGAAATGCTGTGGCCTGTCCATCCAGAAATTCATTAAGCTGCTGCAGGATCTGCGCGCTGTAGATTTCCGGTTCCAGCTGGTATTTCAGTATGGCTTCAAAGGCTGATGGTTCAGGGCTCATTACCATAATGGGTACAGTGATTCCAGCTTTGCGAAGGGAGATACCTTCATCTGTATAAGCGACGGTAAGGTAATCCACTTTGTGGTATTGCAGTACATTGGCAATTTCAAAGCTCCCACTGCCATAGGAAAATGCCTTTACCATAGCCATAGTTTTAACACCAGGCTTGAGTTTAGAACGGTAGAACTTAAGGTTGTGAGCCAATGCACTCAGGTCAATTTCCAGCACCGTATCATGGATCTTCTGTGTAAGCAGCTTGCTGATGCGCTCAAACCCGAATACCCGAGCACCCTTGACCAAGATGCTTTGATTATGGAAGTGCAGTTTAGGGAATTCAGCAATAAAAGCATCCGTATCCCGGAAGAACAGGCACTCTGCTGGGAAAAGATGTTTAAAGGAAGATATATCCGGACCAATACCAATCAGGTGGGAAATCTGCTTTTGCTGGAGCAACGCTGCGATTTCGGCATAAAGCGCAGCTTTGCTTCTTCCAGTCTCCAACAAGTCGGAAAGGATCAGCAATTTTACAGGATGCTGGTTTTGCAGGTTCAAAAAATCCAATGCGATTGCAAGGGAAGATATGTCGGCACTGTAGGAATCGTCGATCACTGAACATTGGTTGATCCCGGTTTTGAGTTCCAGGCGCATGCCCACCATCATAAGCTTCTCCAGCCTGCTGGCAGCAACATGCGCGTTATAGCCCATGGCCAGTAGCGTTGCCCAGCAGATCACCGCATTCTCAATAGAAGCCTGGTCACTGAACGGCAGCCTACATGCTAATGATTGTCCTGCGATGAGGACGGTGATGATCGCTTGTTTATCATTTACGCTTTTAGAAAGCACCTGCAGATCTGCAGATTGATTAAAGCTCCAGCTAAACTTACGTTTACCTGGAAGCTGATTTACAGGGAGGTTAAAGGTATAATCCGGACTGTAGATAAAACACTCCACCTCGCTAAACAGCAACAACTTTTCACGAAGCTTTTCAACCGGAGAAGCGAATCCTTCCGCATGTGCTTCGCCAATGTTTGTCAGAATGCCCATCGTTGGACGAATCATTTCCTGCAGCTTCTGCATCTCTCCAGGACGTGATATGCCCGCTTCTATAATCGCCAGGCTATGTTCGGCCTCTATCTCCCACAGGGAAAGCGCAACACCAATCTGGGAGTTAAAGCTTTTCGGACTTTTAACAACATTATAGTCGTTTGCCAGAAGTTGATATAACCATTCTTTCACTATGGTCTTACCATTGCTGCCGGTAATGCCGATAAGTTCAAGCTTATAAAGCTGTCTATTATAAGCTGCCAGCTGCTGTAAGGCCTTTAAAACATCTGATACGAGCAAATAGCTTGAGTCCGGAAACCGGTTCATCTGGGCGGGGTCGCTGATCACAAAGCTGCGAACGCCGTTTGTGTATGCCTCTGCGATGAACTGGTGCCCGTCACGTTGTGATTGCAAGGCAAAAAAGATTGATTCATCCGGGTCAATGAGTTTGCGGCTATCGATTACCAGGTGTGAAATTTGGCGGTCCTCAGGAATTGACCGCTCCAGTACCGGAAGAACTTCCGCGATCTGGCTGATTGTAAAGTGTGCTCTGTTCAATGTATGATTACAAATGAAATTCGAGTGCTAAGGTAGGAAAGAGTTTGGCACGACTTTATTGGATTTCAGATTTTTGAACATAATTAATCGGCATGACGGCTAAAAATCAGTGGAAGTTATTTGCGTTCGGTATGTTTATGGCATTTGGGAAGTATCCGATTTCCTGGCTACTTTCTTCAAACCTCCGGTCCAGGAAATTGGCCACGCTACCATCCAGAAGCCGCGGACAGCTGACCTGTAGTAGCGGAAATACCTATTATGTTGAACTTGATGGCCCTCAGGATGCTCAAGCCCTTGTTTTTCTACATGGTCTGAATGCAAGCGGTTTGCAATGGTACTATCAGCGCGCATACTTCCGAAACAAGTATAAACTCGTGTTCATTGATGCACCGGGCCATGGTAAATCACCCCTGGGCAAAGACTATAGTACAGATACCATTGCGGCAGACCTCGCTGAGTTAATGGAGATGCTTGGCATCAAGGATCCCGTAATCTATGGACATAGCATGGGTGGAATGATCGCCATGAAATATGCCGCCGGGCCGGGTAAAAGCAATGTTAAAGCAATTGTTGTCCAACATTCGGGATACAAGCACCCCTTTAAAACAACCAGGTTTCCTAAGACACTACTTGCCCTGGAACACCCGGTTTTAAGGCCATACCTTGCCTTCGCTAAGCGACACCCCCTGCTCTTCCGCATCATCAGCATGATGAATTACCTTAACGGCCTTAGTCTCCTGTCCTATCGCTATCTGCTGTTCACTGGCGAACAGTCGGCAGCCGAACTCCGGTTTATGACCCGGATTGCCGCAGTAAATCCACCGGAGGGCATTGCTGACGCCTTTTTAGGTATACTCGACTTTGATGTATCTTCCGAGTTGCCTTTGATTGAGGCCCCGGTTCTGACCATAAGTGCAAGTAAGGATCCGATCGTTAGCTTCGCTTCCGGGAATGTTATTTCATCAAAAGTTGATCGTGGAACACACCTTCATGTCGATAGCGGACATCTTAGTTTGATGGAGCATGCCGTAGAACTAAACGTCATGGTAAACGATTTCCTGGAGTCGCCAGAATTACTTGATCATCGCAACAATCAGGAGGTCTAAGTGCTTCTTGGTGCGCTCCTTCAATAAAGCCGTGAACTTCTTCTCTGGCATCTTTAAAAGGTCATTCACTTGACGATAGTATGATTGATTGAAAACGATCTGATTGATTGTGCCGGTTATGGTGTTTGAAATAAGTGCAACATCTAGGTCTACCGTAAATTCGCCTACAGCAGCACCGGCTTCAAAAATCGACTTTAGCAGTTCGTGGTTTTTACGCCTTAGCTTATTGAAGTGCTCTATTAGTGAGCCCTGACAATCGTTAGCCTGAAGTTGAAATAGTAGCTTATAGAAGTACTTTTGTTCAAAAACCTTATCGATGTAAAAGTCGGTAAGTCGCTTGACGTGTTCAAGATTGCTCAGGCTATCCACTTGTAAGGTAAGCAGTAATTTGTCTAGATCTGTTGTCCGGTAATCCAGGATCGCCTTCACCAGCTTCTCTTTGGAACCAAAGTAATAAGATATCATCGCTGAATTTACTGATGCGAGTTTTGCAATATCCCGGATCGAGGTCTCAGCGTAACCATTTTCGGAAAACAGCCTTTCTGCACATTCCAATAAATGGACTTTCTTCTCGTTTAACGCAATCATAATTACTTAATTAACCAATGTTTATTCACCTAACATTGCAAAATAGGCAAAAATCATGAAAACAATCAATCAGCTGCCGCATTGCTAAGCCAAGTATCGGGGAATACTACATGTACTAACATAAGAGGGTGGCTATCTAAGCCATTTTGTAGCTGTCTAGCCCGAGTTGAAGTAAAACAAATAACTCGCCTGGTTTGTAATTAAAGCAAAAATGACGCAGATGAAAACAGCCTTAATTATTGGTGCAACAGGATTAGTCGGCAAAAACTTAGTTCAATTGCTGTTAAAGGATGAACAATTTGCAAAGGTGATTGTCTTTGTGCGTAAATCCATGAGGGTCCAACATGAGAAGCTGAGCGAGCACGTTATCAACTTTGACAAGCCTGAGACTTGGGTTCAGGATGTAAAAGGAGATGTTCTTTTCTCAACCCTGGGAACAACGATCAAGCAAGCGGGTAGTCAAGCCAACCAATATAAGATTGATCACACCTATCAGTACCAATTCGCTCAGGCGGCAGCGCAGAACCAGGTTCCATCCTATGTGCTGGTTTCAGCAGCGTCCGCAAGCCCTGATTCGAAGATTTTCTATTCCAAAATGAAGGGAGAACTGGAACGCGACGTAAAACAGCTTCCATTCAAGAGCATTACCATTATACAACCCGGACTGCTACACGGAGAACGCCAGGAAGAACGCTTCGGAGAGAAGCTTGCTTTTGGCGTCCTCAAAGCAGTGAATAGTATTGGCCTCTTCAGACAGTACCGACCTATTGAAGGTGCAACTGTTGCATCGGCCATGCGTAATGCTGGTATTCATGCCAGAGCTGGTGTTCATACCTATACGCTGGCGCAGGTGTTTAAGCTTGCAGCATCCCCGAAGGAATAGCAGCGTGCGTTATAGTGTGATTACTTAATTACGTTTACGGGCTGTTTAAACTCGTCAATCGCTACGAAAGTGAAATTCCCCTGAATAGCAAGTTCTCGGCCTTCCGCATACATTTGTTCGATGTAGATTTCCACAGCAACTTTCAAGCTGGTGTTTCCAATGTGTACTACCCTACCGATTAGCTCAATGATGGTACCTGCTGGGATAGGCTTTTTGAAATCGATCTTGTCACTGCTAACCGTTACCATAATTTGCCTGCTGAACCGCGTGGCGGTAATAAATGCAACCTCATCCATCAGGTGCATTGCAGTACCACCAAATAAAGTATCATAGTGATTGGTGGTATTTGGAAATACTGCCTTAAAAATCCGCGTTTCCGACTGGTTTATGCGCTCTTCAATTGTCATATTGTGTGTGTTTACCTTCAGCCTTCGCTGATTTCGAACAAATGTAACGATATGATTGCAGTCGGCTGCTCCTGTCCTGGTAATTTGACGGTCACTATCCCAGGCCGTTTACCATTATCAGTGACCTCAACTTTGATCTTAACTTCCAGATCGGGTTTGCAGCTACGCTGATAACCCTATTGTTGTAGAAGACACCACCATTCCTGAGCTTTGCAAACATTGCCAGCCAGGTACAGATGCCCCGTTCGAGCAGCCAGCATGGCGCGTAGAATGAACAAGCCAACGGAAAGTATGTTGTGCCGCCGTGCAGCCTACGACCCAGCTCCGCTAACGGGATCGAAAGCGCCAGTAGCACAATTGGTACAACTGGAGTAATAACAGCTGTAGCGAAAAGAACTGGCATTAACACAAAGAAGAACGCAAGCTTGAGCGGTTGTGCATAATCATCATAGGCCTGGCGGACACGCTGTGACCAGAAATGTTCTGATGTTGGAGGCAGACGTTCAACATAAATATCTGGTCTATGGACAACCCTGCCGTAAGCCGCGTGAATGGTGCGCATTAGTTCCAGGTTTTCAAAGAGTACATTTCCATCGTAGCCCCCAAGCTGATTGATAAAATTGCGTTGCACCGCTAGCGTGCCTGGATAGTCGTGGTGGAGCGCACGGTTCAGCAAGGTCCTTGCACTATCCCATTGGGCATGCCATGGTGCTGGTGAAAAGTAGTTCTGTGGCACCACCAGCTCAGCTTCATCAAGCAGAGCCTCCATCTCCCTTAGCTGCTCCAGCGTATAACGTACATCATCATCTGCAATAACAACCTTTTCAAAGCTTGCGATATTAAGGCCAGTCATCACGCCATTTACCTTTCCGTTCACAAAACGATATTCCGGAGCTGGCGGGAGATGTTGGCAAAACCCTGCCCAAGCTTCATTGTGCAGCTGAAAATTCACTGGATTCGAGCCGTCTACCACAATCAGCTCCAGCTCGGCCGCAAGCTCAGCCAGATACCCGGTAATTTCGTCGGTGTCTTGCCCGGCGTCCCATTTTATGGGTAAGATATAACTTAAGCGCATCTTATGATTTCGTATTGGATAGGTTTAAACGCCCAGTTGTTGGATTGTTCGGCCGAGCAGGCAGTAAGCCCAACGATGAGGTCCATTTTAGCCTCAAAAAGCAGGTAGTCACCGGCTTTGCTTAAGGGCGGATCAACGGAAAGCGTGCCATCTGGACCAAACTGCACATTCATGAACAAGTTAAAAGCTGTGGGAATATCATCAGGCTCAATGCCAAAGGCAGCCAGATTTGTATAAAGGTTTTCAAAGCAACTTGGATGATAATCGGGATTATTGTACAGGATATGGAACGTCTCCGGACTACAGGGTGCAAGCAGGAAGTCGTTGCGACCATTGGTATCCTCTAGTATTTCCATCATTTTATGACTTCGGTTGCTCCATAGGTGATGACCCTTAGTAATCAGAATGGTGTTTTCAAAATCCAGCGTTTTACCTGAAGATATTTTTTCTCTCTTGTCTGAAGCATTAAAGAGCACCATATCACTTACTTGTTCGCCTTGTGGGTCAATAACTTTAAGGCGATCACCTGCCCGAAGTTCGAAAGCTGCTCCAGTTTGTTTTTGTATCGTTTCTATCATATAAAAATTAAGGTATAAAAAACACTATATGGTATGCGGGTTCTTGCTCATATCGAGGTCAGTTAAATTTAGCCCACGGCTCAGGAACGGACATTTCCAACTATCATCAACTTCCCGTCCGCTGTACTGCGGCGCTTCGAGCCCTTGTCCATGATCCTTAAGCATTGGATTTATTCCGCCATCGTAGTTCTGCTCACGGGTTCGTATCGTGTTCTTCATTTTGTCATACACGCCACTACTGCGGAGCGCTTCAAACTGCTTATGGAGATTGAATGCAAGTGCTGTAAACCCGAAGCGTCTTGCGCGTCTGCTTGCCATAGGATGCAGTCCGACAACAAAGAATGCATAACCATTGAAGCTAAAGCTAAAGTTCAAATCTCCAGGATCGTTACTTACTGTCGGATCCCATTGAGCGTCGATGTCTGCATCATGCAGTTGCTGTAGCTGCAGCCAAAGTTTCTCTTCGAAATCAAGTTCTGAACTTACTTTGTCATCAAACACCGCAACCATAGACATATAGTTGCAGTCCTTACCTAAAGAATCTTCAATATATTGCTTAAGATCGTTCGCCAAAGCCCGGGTGCTCTGTTCCTCACCCATTTTACCATATACACCTAAACGATATTGTCCGGTGTTATAAGCAGCTTTTGCACCAACACAAGGATAAATGTTTGTATCTACTTTTCTTATAAATTCCTGTTTGATCTTCCAGGCTTCGGGATGCAGATCTTCAACAATCTGCTCAGGCAGAAAGTAGGTGCTTTTGTCCATGCTTTTATTCTCCATAATTTCCCAACATCTTAACTCGCTCATTATTAACATTTAAGCCTAAAGAAAACAGCACCAGGTTTCTTTTGTTTTGAAGGTTTATACTAGACCTGCACAGTATTTATCCCAAAAGCTCACTAACAATCGCTGTCCGAATGCACTGTAGCCGCGTCCTAAACCGGGCGTTGGTGTAAATTCTCCAAATACAGCTCCATTAACTGTCGCATAAAAATCAATTCTGCAGAAGATCCGGTAAGCCCGACTTAATACTTTCACCTGTGCCACCATTTCTTCGAAGCAGTCCGGCACTGGATGGGGCTCAACAAGCGTATAGCCAGGGTGTACCGCCGCCATTGGTTCCCATCGATCATTATAAAAACTCCCAAATCCGGCCTTTGGCCCTCGTCTGTTGATTAACTGACAACTCGCGATCTCACCATTGAAGCAAAAAAACTTATAGTCATTTAAAATCTTATACGTTCCGGGAAGCTCCTGCAGAAACTCTTCGATCATGAACTCCAAATGCACTTTTTCCTGTAACCTGGAAATCATGTGACCGCTGAGCTCCTCGCTGCTGTATAGCTTGTTATCAAATAAATTAACCCCATTGTTCATCAGGAAAACATTACCTGATGAATGTCCGACCGTCGGCCGGATAACATAAGCTTCGGGCAATACATCAAAATTAATTTCCTCAGGATTAAGGCCCTTCCAATATAGCTTCGCAACTTTACAGCCCATTTTCTGTGCAAAGAGCTTGGCATTGTATTTATTACTCAGCCTACGTTGCCAATTTTCTACATCCATCCATTTTTCCAAAGGATCATCTGCAGACATCTGTTCGTTTCTTATGGATTCGGCATTTTCTGGCATCCAGAAGACACGATGTCGGTGCTTGATCCGTCTGGTAAATTCATGCTCTCTCTGAAAGAGGTTCTTGATGCTCCGGAACATTGTGAATCGGGTATTAAATCAGATTTACATTGATGCTAAATGCATTTTCTAAAACCTTTAATCCCGGTAATAAGTTTCACCGAACCGCAACCAAGCTTCATCTTTCCGTAGTTCTCATCTTATTCTGCAACTTATAGCAACAACCTACGGTGATATTATTGGATAAGTACCCTAAAATTCAAAACACGAAACTTGCTACGTTAAAAATTGTAGTTAAGGCAATCACCTATTAAAAACTTAAATTGAAGATTATGAAAAGAGTAATTTTTTCTACCGCAATAATTGCATTGGCAATGAACTATGCAGTTGCTCAGACGGGGACAACAGGAACAAGCGGAACAGGTACCACTGGTAGCGGAACTGGTACCACTGGTACAACAGGAACCGGAACTATTGGTACAGGTACAGGCACGACTGGAACCGGAACAGGTACAATAGGTACTGGCACCACTGGTACCGGCACCGGAACAATCGGTACAGGTACGACTGGAACAGGCACTACCGGCACCGGAACAATAGGTACTGGGACTACTGGTACGGGTACTGGAACAATCGGAACAGGTACCACTGGTACTGGCACAATAGGTACTGGAACTACCGGCACTGGAACTATCGGTACTGGGACCACGGGATCCGGAACGATCGGAACTGGAACTACTGGAACCAGCACTGGTACAATGGGGTCTGGAACTGTTGACACTAACCGTAGAAAAGGTAAAGTAAAGCCGGGTAAAACAACCGGCACAACTGGCACCGGAACAATGGGTACAACAGGTACTACCGGTACTACAGGCACAACTGGTACTACAGGATCTGGAACTACCACTGGTGGAACTACCGGATCAGGAACAACTCCTCCGATGTAGATGTCATTTAGCACATAAAAAAAGGCACAACGTTGTTGTGCCTTTTTTTATGTGCTAAATTATCGTTTCCGCATGATCATTACTTTTGCCAGGCGCATATGGCGGTCAGCTTTCTCCTTTAGCTGCTGGTGATGCAGCAACCAGCCGCCAATCCCACCGATCAGACTACCTACAGCAATGTCTGTGAGTCTTGAGGAGATTAAAAGTGAAGGATCAATTGTGAATAGGCTACCAATATCGGCCAGATAGATTGTAAGTGGTGTAATGAAAATACAGGCTAGTGCGTAATGCCTGACAATCAGCATTTCAACGACAAATTGCAGCATCAATATACATAGGCAAACATAAAGAGGTTCCAGACGAAGTGCCAATAAAACCCAGGAAAGGCCTACACCTAACAATGTGCCTAGCATACGGTGAAAGCTTCGTTGCCAAACATGACTGAGACTGACCCCCTGCATAATAGCAAGTGACGATATCGGCACCCAATATGGATTGTGGAAGTTTAAAAGATACGGGACAAACAATGAAATGCCCATAAACACGCCAATGGTGACTGACTCTGAGATTATAATGGTGTTTTTTTTCGGCGGTAACACGGCTTGAAGCTTGTCTTTATACTTAGCTGTCATATACAAGCTATAGATTAGCGCAAGTGTGCAAGCGAACAATACGCCTGAAGCGAGTAAGGCAGCCTTCAAGGGAATCAGCTCCAGAACAAATGGCTGGCAGCTGGCCATAGCAGCCACCATAATGAAAAAGAAATTACCCGGCGACCCAAGCTTGAAAATGTTCGTTACCCAGTTCACGGCAAATGCAAAAAATGCCATCATCAGTGCTGATAGAAGCGGATCAAAGCTAAAGATCAAACCCAGGGTGTAGCTTAATACAAAGCCACATGCGCTAAATAGCATAGTGCTCCGACGGTGTTTGAAATTGGTAGGTGGTAAATATAAAATCACCAGACCTCCTAAACAGGCATTAATTCCGTATTCCAGGTGCCCAACATAGTACCCTACCAACAGCGGCAGTCCAATGCATAAGGAAGCCAACACCGGAACATGCCATAAACGTTCCGTTTTCTTAAGCTGGAACAGCAATCTAATCTCGCGTTTGATTATATTCTTTACAGAATCTGACATATTGCAAAAATAAGATTCTCCGACAGATAATCACTAGAGTCATGCCATCAGCCCCCCTACCGCAAAAGGATTGTACAATTGCATTACTCTCTAACTTTAGTTAGCTTCGTCTACCAACCAGATATTCCTAGCATGCAGTTCAAATTTACATTCCAGCGCTTACTCCTATTCCTTTTTACTTCAGCTATAATCCTCCAATCACAGTACTTGTTTGCTCAAGTCGCCAATAAGCTTAGTCTCTGGGACGACAAACCTGCGAAAGATTGGATGACTGAAGCCTATCCCATAGGTAACGGGCGAATTGGGGGTATGATCTTCGGTGGTGTTGCACAAGAACAAATTCAGTTTAATGAAAACACACTCTGGACCGGTGATGAATCTGACCGTGGCATGTACCAGGCTTTTGGAGATATCATAGTAGATTTTCTGCAAGGCAAAGAAGCAGACGTACATACTGTCCAAAGTTATGTGCGTCGCTTAGACCTGGCGCAAAGCCTCCATCAAATCAGTTATAAGCTTAACAGTACCACATATTCCAGAACCTACTTCAGTAGCTTCCCAGATAAAGTGATGGTAATGAGGTTCAGCGCGGATAAGAAAGCTGCCTATTCTGCAGTTATCCGGCTTAAAGATGCGCATGGAAACAACGCTTCTGTAGAGGGGAAGACCATAAGTTTTTCAGGAATTTTAAGTAACGGCATGAAGTATCAAGCTGAGGCAGTCGTACAACTGAATGGTGGCATTGCAAGTATTGTGCCCATCGATACAGGTGGTTCAGCGTTGAAAATCAGCAATGCAGATGGCTTCAGTGTCATCTTTACAGCATCAACTGATTTCAGCAATAAAAGAGAGCAGGCATGGAAGGGTGAAAACCCTACAACTAAAAACCGAGGCGTACTTGCCGCAGCAACGAAGAAATCCTACAGCATACTACTAAATGCGCACCTGAAGGATTATCAAACCCTATTCCGCCGTGTTGAACTCGATTTAGGCGAGAATGTACAAAGCAGGACGGCGACTACTGCATCTCGCGTACTTAACTACAACAAGAACAAAGACCCGGAGCTGGAAAGTCTGTTGTTCCAATATGGCAGGTACCTTTTGATCTCCTCATCACGTGCTCGTGGTTTACCAGCCAACCTTCAGGGCTTGTGGAATAACAGCAATACCCCACCCTGGGGTAGCGATTATCACTCCAACATCAACATACAGATGAACTATTGGCTGGCAGAACCTACTGGCCTTGCTGAATGCCACATCCCCTACCTGGATTACATTAACAGCATCCGGGAAGTTAAAAAGATGCATACTAAAAAGGAGTACCCCGGCGTACGTGGCTGGACGGTCCGTACGGAAGGAAATCCATTTGGTGGGGAAAGTTTTCTATGGAATACCCCTGGAAGTGCCTGGTTCGCGCAAGCACTCTGGGAACACTACGCTTTTAACAAGGACAAAAAGTATCTTCGCGATTTCGCGTATCCAATTATGAAGGAGGTGGTAAACTTTTGGGATGATCACCTCAAAAGGCGCCCTGACGGAACCCTGGTGGCACCCCTGGGCTGGTCTCCTGAACATGGACCTACTGAAGACGGTGTCTCTCACGACCAGCAGATCATCTGGGACCTGTTCACCAACTTCATTGAAGCATCTAAAATCCTGCAGATCGATCCTGTATACAGTAAACGGGTACAGGACCTGAAAGATCACCTGCTTGCTCCAAAGATCGGAAAGTGGGGGCAACTTCAGGAATGGGAAACGGACCGAGACAATCCTAAAGATCAACACCGCCATGTCTCCCACCTCTTTGCATTGCACCCAGGGAGACAGATCAACACCATCGAGACACCTGAACTTGCTAAGGCAGCTAAAGTAAGCTTACTTGCTCGTGGTGATGCGTCTACAGGATGGTCTATGGCCTGGAAAATGAATTTTTGGGCTAGACTGCAGGATGGTGATCATGCATATAAGATCATGCAAAACTTCATCAGCCCCGCTGGCTTACCTGGTTTAAACTACAATGAGGGCGGCGGCATTTACACCAACCTTTTCTGTGCTCATCCACCTTTTCAAATTGATGGCAACTTTGGCTATACCGCAGGTATAGCTGAAATGCTGCTTCAAAGTCAAACGACCGCGATTCAGCTATTACCGGCACTACCAGCCTCCTGGCCGAGCGGCAGTGTAAAAGGCCTGCGTGCCCGAGGTAACTTCGAATTAAGCAACCTGAACTGGAAAGCGGGTAAAGTTGTAGCACTCAGCATTAAGTCACACGCTGGTGGCAGCTGTACCATCAATAGCCCGACCCCGCTTATCGGCAACATCAAGGGCTTGAAGGCGACAAATGCAGCACAGGGATTTTCCTACACATTTAACACCATAGCAGGAAAAGTTTACAACTTCATTGCTGCAAAGTAGTCCCTATTTGCCATCTTTAATGGCTTTGAAAAAGACCTGGCGGTACGATTCACCAATTGGAATCATCTGGTTATTAATGAAAAGTGCATTACCATCTACCGTGCTGATCTGTGCGAGTGGCACTATGTATGATTTATGCACGCGCATGAATTGCTGGGGAGGTAACTGCTGCTCGAAGTCGCGTAAGGTTTGATAAGTAATATGGCGCTGATTCGCTGTATATACCGAAATGTAATTCTTTAATCCTTCGACATACAGGATCTCATTAAGGTTAACCTTGATATATTTGTTCTTACTGTCCCCTTTGATAAAAATGTATTCTGCAGCACCCGCAGTACTGGCCGCTATCGGCACAAATAGCGGATTCTTAAGCTCCGTCTTCTCACCCAAGAGCTGCTGAGCCTTTAAAATACTGCGGTAAAAACGATCATAAGGAATGGGTTTCAAGAGATAATCGACTACGTCATGTTCAAAGCCCTCTAATGCGTATTGTTCATAAGCAGTGGTTAATATCACTTTGCAGCAGTTTCCACAGATCTTTAAAACCTGTATACCCGTCAATTCAGGCATTTGTATATCTAAAAAGATCAGATCTACTTTACCTGCCTGCACCATGCGTATTGCCTCAAAAGGGTCGGTTGTTGTACCTATTAGTTCAAGTCCAGGGGTTTTCTGTATATATCCTGCTAAAATTTCCGTAGCATAGGCTTCATCATCAACAGCTAAGCATCTAATCATTTTACAAATTTAATCACATTATCAATTTAATTCTATAACCAGCCTGGCTAGGTATTGCCGTTCCGTCTTCTCAATTTTTAGCTCATGCTGATCTGGATATAGCAGATCTAATCGCCGCTGAATGTTAACCAGCCCAATCCCGCTGGAACAATCCTTATGGGCAGTACTGATCAGGTTCGTCACTTCGTATTCCAAGTGTTTACCAATTACCCTTGCTACAATCCGTATGGGATGCTGGGGATCATTTAAAATACCGTGTTTAAAGGCATTTTCAACGAAGGGAATCAAAAGCAAAGAAGCCAAACGATGATCACTTATACCTTGTTGCCTGAAGTCGACATAAAATGAAGGTTCAAATCGCATTCTGAACAATGCAACATAACTCTCCAGATACTCAATCTCCTTTGAGAGTAAAACTTTGCCATCCGCACTTTCCTGCAAGGTATAACGCATCAAATCAGACAACTTCAGCACCGCTTCTGCTAATTTATCAGATACCGGTAAAGCCAGTGCATACATGTAATTGAGCGTGTTATACAAAAAGTGCGGGTTAATCTGTGACTTCAGAAAAGCAAGTTCCGCCTTTTTCACTTCTTCCTGCAACATACGACTGTTCTTTTCGGCTTCAAAGGCGTGCTCCACACCCCAGACAGCTCCGGCTACTACAATATAGGAAATACCGTAATAAACATTATCTAAGATATAATGGGAAAGCGTTGTATCATCCGAATAGTTATTTATGTTGAACAGTGCAAGGTAGATCACTTCTTCAATCACATACCTGGAAGCGACAAACACCAGAAATGCAACCAGAATACCACCTATCAGCTGTGGCACTTTCCTATGCTGAAGAAATTGCGGATAAACCCATAGGTAGCAAACATAAAACTCGATGATCTGAACTAAGGACATGGACATGCCGAAGGCAACGTCATAGAACGTCACATTGTCTTTCAGCAAATAACTGCCATAGCCATAAAGCAACAGTACTGTCCAGCATAGGACGTGAATAATTACAATGCTAATCTTCTTCATTCGTTAAAACTATTGAAAGTTCCCTGATACTGAAGCTTTGTTATCCCAAAGCTGCTATTTCGGATGTCAACTCCCCAAATACGTTACTGTCACCACTAACGTGGATTCACCGGTTTCGGATAAAATTATGTGTAATTGGGATTATATAATTGATTTGAAAGGCATGAACGAACACCTTTGAAGAAAAAGAAAATCAAAAACATGAAAGCACACATTAAAGTTCTATTTACAATGCTGTTCCTGCTACTGGCAAGTCAGAGGTTGCTTGCGCAGACAATCGAAATTATAGTGCTGGGTTCGGATCATGAAAACAAGCCCGGAGCTGAAGATTATCCTCAGGTCACCGCCAAACTGTTCAAGTTTAATCCCGATATGGTGTTCGGCGAGTACCTCTCCCCTGCTGATTATGCAGCATTGGAACCCGGAACATGGGCTTACAATGGCATGCAGAAGGCTAAGCACCTGGTGACAAGCAAATTCAACAGACCAGCGAAGAGCTTGGACAAGCGGATTGCAACTGCAGAAGCGGCATTAAGAAAGTTTCCGTATTTACATAAAGTGCGCATGGACCTTGCCGCCGATTACGTATTGAATAGCGATCGTGCAAACGCCGAATACCAAATTTACCTGATTGAACATGAAATGAAACCATACTTCGGGAAGGAAGAGCTGGCCTACTATCAGCAACATTTCGGCAATACCGATACGCTGAAAAGCGTACGTCTGTACCGTCCTTGGAGTGAATACACTAATATTTATTTCCCATTATTAAAGCAGATGAAACTTGGAAAACTATTTCCAATGGATTGCCAAAAATACGATCGTTCATGGTCTGCAGCCTGGGCCAAGACTGATTCGGCTATGAAGGTACTGGAGCGAAGTGCAAAAGCAGACACTACATCCGCAGCGGCGAAAACCTATGCCGCTATTGAAAAATACTCAATGTTATCTGAAGCGGATATCAAAGGAATGACGAAATCGCCCTACTCCAATATGGCACATCCACGCTATGCTGAATTAAATGATGCCTGGAACTTTTATGGCGGACGCCATTTTTATGGATGGCCTGGATTTCCTGAACAACATGTTAAAGAGATGTACGCTCAATGGACACTAAGAAATGAAGGCATGTGTGCGAACGTATTGGCACAGGCCAAGGCAAATAATGCGCGAAAAGTTGTTGTTGCCGTTGGAGCCGCGCACCGCCAGATCATGGAAACCATTCTTGCTAAAGATCCACATGTAAAAATCGTTAGCTACCTGACCCTCTAAATGCCTGCGCGCCTATTAACAAATTTAGCGAGAATATACATTAGTACTACAGATCCAAAAACCAGGACAAAGTAGCCCAACCCTAAATTAAGCTCGTCCTTTGCCGGGAAGAGGTCAATTATGCCATATGTTAAAAAGGATACAAGTATATAAACGATACCGCCTGTAAGTCCACCGGAAATCCCCGCATTTTTAGGAAATCTACTCAAGCAGTACGCAAAGTAGTTGTTATAGGTATACCCGGCACCAACATGAATGAGGAAAGCGAAGAACAGCATGGAATAAAGGTTTTCCACAAACCGCGCACTAAAGATCATCAACAATGTAAAGCTTAGCTGCAGGGCAACATTTACAAGCACCTTCTTATTAAGCGGACGCGTAATGGTGGCTTTTCCAATAAAACCACCTACCATCCAGGCAAACCCGAGGATCAGGGAGCAGTAGCCTGTCACCACCGGGGTCATGCCCAATTCGTGTTCAATGATAAAAGGACCAGACATGTTATATACCATGATCATAGAATACGCGAACCCTAACATCACAATACCAAGACTGAAGCTTGGTGTAACGATCATTTCACTGTATATACCCAGGACTTTCCGGATCTTGAATTCTGTCGGCTTATGGATGGTCTCCCCACTAAAAAGCAGCTCAAGTACAAGCGCAACTAGTCCAAATACAGCAAGGAAGTAAAAGTTCGAGGTCCAACCAAAGAAATCCTGAAGATAGCCTCCGATAAAGGGTGCAATAATGGGGCCTGTGGACCATACAATGGTGAATATACTTAAGTAACGCTGTAATTGGTCGCCCGAATAAAGGTCAACAAAAAGTGCTCGCTTAGCGACCACAATACCTGCCACAGTAATACCTTGTATGATTCGCATAGCATAAATCACATAGATGTTGCCCGTATTGGATATTATGAGACATGAAATAACAAACAGGATCAACGCCGCCAGACTGATATTGTACCTCCCGAAGCTATCCACAATTCCGCCAATAAAGAGTTGAGACACGCCATAGCTGATCAGAAAGAAACTTAGTGTTAGCTGTACTTGGAGGCTGGAAACATTCAGTCCAAGTTCCATGGATGGCATGGAGGGTATATAAATATCAGTTGCAAAGCCCGACAAAGGAAGTAAGGCGAAAGCCAGCACGGTAGCTATCCCCTGATGCTGCGGCTGCACCTTTTTAGTGGATAAAATATTCATAGGGTCAATAATATCTAAGATCAGCAAAACGCTGAGTCATAAAAAAAGCCCTCCGGAATGGAAGGCTTATGAGCGAAAGACGAGATTCGAACTCGCGACCCCGACCTTGGCAAGGTCGTGCTCTACCAACTGAGCTACTTTCGCATAATTGAACATCTCCGATGTTCCGGTCTCGAGTTGACCATAAAAAAAGCCGTCAAGTAAAACAGCTTTTTAGTACTCAGAGCGGTAGTTGTTTCCCCACTCTAAAAAGTTGTTTTACACCACATTGCAACCTTATTAATTTCCGTGGCCGGAAATTGTCGTTACAAACGTGTTAGCTTTTGTTCTTTTTGCTGTCCTTCGGCAATCCTGCCGGACAGTATATTTTTGAACTGTTTAATCAAATCACAACCCATCTGGAAAGCTGTCCGCCGTTTCCCTGCACGGAAATCGGCGGACCCCGTAAGGGACCTGACCAACCAGGCTCCTTCCTTCGTTCTTCCCTACCTGCAGTTTATATGAGGCTTGAGGGTTGTTATTCAATTGTCATTTGACAGTTTACTTTTCAATTATTATGAAACGGAAAATCCTAACCGTTTCGCCTCTCTTCTTATCACTAAGATGAAGTCTCCAAGCCTTGTGATTTCTTCCGGATCTGTGCTTACCTTAATTGTAACCGACATTTCCATTTTCCCCTTTTCTTCAAGCAACCGATACCTCCCCGCTGGATCGTTTAGCATCCCAGAGGCCTCACGCTTGAAATAATCAGTAAAATCTAGTCCGCTCGCATCTTTCAGTCTTTCTAAGAACTCAATGTCAAAAGTTTTTCGCCTTTCAATTTGATTCAAAGACTGTCGTCTTATCCCCATTTTGGCAGCGATCGCAGACTGGTTGAGCCCCTTTTCTATCATCGCTTGTTTGATGATATAACCGAGGCTATCCTTAGCTACTCTTGCCATGATGCAAATGTATCTTGCTGTCTGTCAGTTTCTTGTTTACAGTTGACACTTTTAAAACTTAAAAACGCTCGTATGAATTTGCATTTGTCAGTTATTAGACTGACATTTGACATACAAGACGCTTACAAAGTAAAAACATTACAAAAACATACACAACCGCACATTAGTACCATGCTTAGCAAACAAGAGAGAATCACATTACAAGAAACCCTTCCAGTCAACAAAAGAACCGGCTACAAACTGATCAGAGAAAAGCTTCCGCACCTGACCGGCACACAGATCAGTCAAGCCTTTCTATACGACAATAGATACAAGGAAGAGGTAATGCAAGCTGCAGTTGAGGTTATCAAAGAATACAAGAAAAAGGAAGCAACACTTAAAGAGACTATTGCAAATTTATGATCAACCAAGGTGCTGCACTGCCAAAGTCATTTTTCAGCGAATCAAAAGAGTTCTTTAAAAAGGGAGATACAAATTATAGAATAACTGCGGGGGCGATAGTGCCAATGCAGGAGTTGCCATCAGACTTTTACAACTTACTTAAAGAAGCCGTTTACAGCGACAAAAAGGTTGTTCAAGGTTTTAAAATGATAGGCATAACATCCGAAAAAGAGATGGTATACAAGTTCTATGACTGCAACTATTCATCATTCGACAACTCATGTGACGTGCTGCAGTGCGGAAATTTAGGCCCTAGAGAGTTTGTCGATTGTGGGCAAAAGGCAACCTGTAAAGCGCTCGGTTACGCTTGTACAATACCGGGAGGTTTATCCAGAAGACAACTTGAAATAGCAAAGCGTATTGCTTACGGCCAAATGGATGATCAAATATCTGCTGAGCTTGGCATTACGCAATCAACATTAAGGAACCATAAAAACAACATAGAATTAAAAATCGGGTCCACCGGCAAAATCGCAATTGGCGTGTGGGCTGTACAAAACAAAATCGTATGAAACAAGTAACCCATCTAATCAACTCGGACATTGTTCCGACTCAGGACAATGCCTACATGGTAAGGTTTGCCTTCCCTGACGAATTTATTAGCGTAAAGCCTTTTGAGAAAGCAACAAGCAATTCTGACATTGAACGTAGAATTCAGTTCATGACACGGAATTACATCGTTTCAAAGCTTTGCTCCTGGTTGAACCAGAGAACGCATGCCGTGCCTTCGCATCGTAAAGACATTGCTTCTCTTTTAAACTGGTTAGAGTGCTACCAGAAAACAAGCCTCACCAACATTGTAGCATTTGTAAACAGATACA
This sequence comes from Pedobacter sp., assembly GCA_038918115.1. Taxonomy (GTDB): domain Bacteria; phylum Bacteroidota; class Bacteroidia; order Sphingobacteriales; family Sphingobacteriaceae; genus Pedobacter. The sequence goes on along the minus strand of JBCLAL010000005.1, from coordinate 234,589 downwards.
TGAACGCGTTTATGTCTATCGCGCCTGCACAGCACAGTAGAACATACAACCACTACGCATCTGTAATTGAACCCATATTCAATTTCTGTAAAGACAATAAAGGCGTGTAAGTTCTTTATTGCTGTTTGTTTGAGGAAACGGAACAGCAAACACCGCTCTGCGCCTTGAGCGGTGTAATTAAAATTAAGCGGCTTCGCAGTTTATCTGTAAGGTATTGAGGCTAGTTCTGGTGCCGCTAACAGGACTTTTAAAATGGAAACACTTCTTAAATGGAAGTTAACCCCGGTCAGCCTGCACGCTGACCGGTTTAAAACTTATTAAAAAATGAAACATCATTCATTTAAATCAGCAGACCTGACCAACAAGGCTGCTTTCTTTCTCAGAAACATAGTAAGAGTGTTATTTCTCTTAGCTACTGTATTTATTCTTCATTTGTTTACTACGAAAGTAGGCGAAGAGGCTCAAAAGTTTCATAATAAGCAACAAACAGCAAGCCAAAAGAACACCAATTAATCTACGATCATTATGACATCACCGAAACTTTACATTTCAGGTGCCATAACTGGTATGCCTGATTTAAACCGCGTTCTCTTTAGTAACGCTACAGATAAGCTCCGCAATATGGGCTTAGAAGTTGTGAACCCACATGAACTTTGCACCGGCATTCCCGCCGAAGAATGGACCAAGTGCATGCAGCTCTGCATCATTGCCCTGGTAACATGCTCAGTCATGATTCTGCTACCCGGATGGCAGGAAAGCCGTGGCGCAACGCTCGAATTCACCATTGCACAGGCATTAGGCCTCCGCATTTTCACTCTTGAAGATTTTCTAACCAAATACAACGCTCAATAATTATGGCTTTCGTGAAACCTGAAGATATCCTGTCGGCAACAAACGGCGGACTTGACATCATACTTTCCCTTTACCCAGATGCAGCCGAGTCGGCGCACAAACCAAACAGAAAATTTAAAACCCGCGACGAAAAAACCGCCTCAGCAAAGCTTAACCTTGCTAATGATGGCACATACCTAGTACTTGATTTTGGCGGCGATGGCGTTAGTCGTAATGCAATAAACTGTTACGCATATGAGCAAAAATGTGACTACACCACCGCGTTAAATGAACTTGCCGCCCGGTACAACATTGTATCAATAGCCAAACAAAAAGAGGCATTAAAGGCCACTTACAGCGAACGCCCGGCCGCTCCGGAAGAGGAAGAAGGCAAGTGGTTGTTTGACGTACGCACCAGCCTTTCTGATATGGAGATTGAAACCATATTGAGCAAAGAGATCCTGTCCGGTCTCGAATGGAATAGTAAGGATGAGGCGAAGAAAAAAGCGGCGTACTCACGCATCGCGGCCAAGTTCAAGTATTACCATGTGCATCCGCTGATCAGCTACTCCATTGTAAAAGGCAGAAAGGTGATGACATTCTCCGCTACAGATCGCTACCCTATTTTCCTTATCGATGAAGGTACCCACAAGAAGATCTACCAGCCAAAGCATCCTGAGAAGGGAATGCGGTTCATGTACGAACCAGGCAACAAACCTAAAGACTTCATTCACGGTCTAAAGCAGCTGGTTAAGGCGTATGAAGAAAAGAAGGAATTGAGTGAGGAGAATGCTGAGGGCGAAGATGACTCTAAAAAGAACAAGAAAAAGAAAGACTACAAGTTATCTGAAGTTATCCTTTGCACCGGTGTTTCCGATGCTCTAAATGTCGCGCTTGCCGCCGGCAAGAAAGAAGACCGTGCAACCGGTTACGTTTCCGACGGCTACCAGGTAATCTGGCTGAACAGCGAAACTGCCAAGCTGAAAGAAAACCAATACTATGATTTGATGATCATGGTTGACAAACTGTACCAACTGGGCGATATCGACGCTACTGGTAAAAGGCAAGCACACGCACTAGCCATGCAATATCTGGATCTGTACAACATTGAGCTTCCAGATTCCTTACTTACCTATCGTGATCAACGCGGCAATCCTTGTAAAGATGTACGCGACTACTTTAATCACTTTAACCGTAAGTCTTTCCGTAGGCTGGTAGAAACGGCCATGCCATACCGCTTTTGGGAGAAGAAGGCCAACTTCAACCGCCAGGGTGAGTTCCAGGGGTACGACTACACCTTTGATAATGAGCAGGGCTATAACTTCCTGCAGAAAAACGGATTTTACCGTTTGCCAGTGGGGAACAAGGAAACAGATTCTGAATTCATACGAATTCAGGGGAACATTGTAAAGTACAGTAGCGCAGAGGACATCCGACAGTTCATGAAGAAGTTCATGCGTGATCGATACCTAGATAAAGACCTGAAGAATGCCGTGTACCGCACTGCCCAACTCAGTGAGAGCAGCTTGACAAACTTAGATAAGATAGAGATTGATTTCACCGACTTTGACAAGGAAACACAGTTCCTGTTCTTTCAAAATAAGACCTTAGAGGTAAAGGCCACTGGCATTATTGAACATAAACCCGGTTCTGTGGAACGATATATCTGGGATGACGAGGTTTACCCGCACCGCTTTGAAGCGCTTCCGCAAGAACCATTTACCATTACAAAAGATGCGATCGGTACCTGGGACATCACCATCAACAATAAAGACTGCTTATTCTTGAAATACCTCACGCAATCCAGCCGTATGCACTGGCGTGTTGAAAACGAAGATCGCCTCGAAACTTCAAATATGACCCCCGAGCAGCGCGACCAGTACCTAATAGATAACAAATTCAATATTGCTGGTCCGCTCCTGACCGAGATGGAGATTGATGAACAGAAGCTTCACCTGGTTAACAAGATCTTCACGATCGGTTACCTGATGCATCGATACAAAGATCGTAGTAAGCCTTGGTTTGTTTTCGCGATGGACAGTAAGCTTAATGATGATGGGCAAAGTCACGGTGGATCTGGAAAATCGCTATTGTACGATATGGCGATGCGCAGATTACTCAGACGTAGCTTCATGTTGAATGGCCGTGATTCTAAGTTAGCTGAAAACCCGCACAAGTATGATGGCCTTACTGAGCATCACCGCTACATCTTTATCGACGATGCGCACAAATATCTTAACCTTGATGTATTTTATTCAGAGGTTAGTAACGATACCAAGGTTAACCCGAAGGGCAAGCAACCATACACCATCCCTTTTGAGAAATCTGGCAAACTTTCCTTCAGCAGTAACTATACAGCGACTAACCTAGGCATGTCTACGGAACGAAGAATTGTCTATTCGGTGTTTTCAGACTACTACCATAACGCAGGGCAAACAACAGATTATAGAGAAACTCGCTCTCCAAAAGAGGAGTTTGGGAAAAACATGTTCACTGATTTCAATGAGAAAGACTGGAACAATTTCTATAATACAGCAGCATATTGTCTACGCTTCTACCTAAGTACTGAAGATAAGATTGATCCGGCGATGGGTAACGTTAATAAGCGAAACTTAGCTGCAGCTATGGGTGTCACTTTCCATGACTGGGCGAGCGCTTTCTTCTCAGAAGAGGGGGACAAAGTAAACAAGCTTATCGTTCGCGATGTGGCCTTTAAAGATTATCTCTACAACAACGGCGGCAAGATGACTGCACAGAGCTTCTTGGAAAGGCTTAAGGCTTTTTGTAAGCTAAATGGATACACCCTTAATCCGAAGAAATTCCAAGACAAGAACCGGAAGATCATTCACAAGGTGCAACGAACGCAATATGATCCGAAAACCAATACTTGGATCGATCTACCAGGTGCGAAGGAAACTAAAGAGCTGCTGTACATCCAGACGGTGCCTGAGATTCCGGAAGACGTGAACGTAAGCAACGTTACCCAGGATACGGCCGCACCTAAGCGTTACATCGGAACGGATGATTTTGTAATTAGTCCTGATGTATCTGAGGATCCTTTCCCGATCTAACAGTCATGAACCCGGCTTTACATTCAAGATGGTACATAGAGAAAGAAAACAAGGTTTTCCAGTTCACCATCGTAGCCATTTGGGGAAGCGGATTTCTGGACAAATACAGAGTTAACGATTACGAACTGCAGTATGATCACACGCCAGCGATACAGCGGATCCCCGCAGAGAAACTAAGAGATCTAATTAATACCGGTATGGTAAAGCTTCTGGGGTAACCTGGAAGCCATTACTTACCACTAATCTTCAAGTCATGAACTACCTTTTATACGTTGAACATTCTTTAACACCAAAAAATAACCTTGAGAAAGAGGATTTCTACTACCTGCAGCAAGGCGATCGGCGAGCGGTTGCCGCTTCCGAAATGGAAAAGCTGCAGCATAACGTAAAGTATCACGTCGATCATCTTAACCAGAAGCACAAGCGCTGCCGCCCGGTTGAGCTTTCCTTCCGGCCGATGGACAGCGGAGATATCGCTGTCTTTGTTGGCGACGGCATCATGTCTCCTTTCCGTGCAACCTTCTTAAAAGTGGCGGAGTAATGAGCACCAAGAGACTAACACCGGAAACCAGACGCGACATGATGGTTGCGTTTCTGAACAATCCGTCTTTAAGGATCAAGGATCTGGCGGAGAAGTACAGCGTGAGTGAGCAGACTGCAGGCCGAGCAGCAAGTCAGGTGATCACCATGGGAGAAACAAACCGGAAGCAGCTGATCAGGCTGCACCGGTTAGATGAAATGGAGGCGGGAGGTTTTTACCAAGCCCGCCTCCCCTCCGCCTCTGCACCGGCTTCTGTTCGCTCCGAGGCGAACGAAAGGCGAAGAGAAGCCGAAGAGGAGGCGAACAAGAGCCGAACAAATAGCGAAGATGGTAAGCACCAGGCTTCAACTCAAATCGAATTTAAACCGTAAAAACTATAAGAAAAGTAAAATGGAAGAACTAACAGGTGCTCAATTAATCGCCAAGGAGCGACAAGAGCAAATCGAAAAACATGGATGGTCTTTAGATAATGACCAGCATTATAAACATCAGCAACTTAAACAAGCAGCCCTCTACTGCTTGATGCCGGACTTCTTTTCATGGCCACAGGGGTGGATTGAAAAGTTTAAAATCAAAATAGACAATAAGTCGAAAATTGAACAGCTTACTGTTGCTGGGGCATTCATCGCTGCTGAAATTGATCGGTTGCTGAAACTAAAGGAGGGCTAAACCATGAGTGAGGAACAATTAAAATCTCATGCGTTGCTATGGGTAATCTCTGAGTATGGAGATGATTTTACGAAAGAAGATCCAGAAGGATGTGCGCTAATCATGGAGGCATTCATTGCTGGTTATAATCTAAAGGAGGGCTAAACCATGAGCAGAGTAATTACATTCAGTAGAACCTTTCCTTCTTATCATCCTAAAAAAGGAAAACCAACGTACTTCCCTGAGCAATTATTTAATTCACTTCACAGAGCTGCAGGCGTATACTTCACTAACATATATAGTCTCACCGATCTGAACCCAGGCAAGGAGAAACAAACCGAGGCATTTTGGAAAACGGTGCAGACGAACTATCAGTATTTTGGCTTCAAGGGCCACACTATTCGTGCCGGCCACCGCTGGAAAGTCGGAGATAAGTTTTCACCTCGTGTGTGGTCTGGAAAGCCTTATCAATCTAAAATGATCACCATTGCACCGGATATTGAGGTTAAGAAGGAATGGAGCATTGAAATAAATTTTATCAGTAGACCATATTTTAAGATCAATGGTGTAGGAATGAAAGATCATCAGATTGATCAGCTCGCATCTAACGATGGTTTGTCGTACGACGACATGAGAGCATGGTTTGCGCAGGATTATTTCAAGGGTCAGATCATCTGCTGGGATGAATCAATTAAATATTAATAGCATGAACGCATCTAAAAGAATCAGAGAAGCCGCAAATCGTGCTATAACAGATTGGTACTACTCATGCACCGACATAGGTACTTTCTATTCGGTGCGCGGCAAAAGAACTCACAGAGGAAGAATCATAAACTAACAGCAAGAATACATTATGGAAGAAAATATAACTGAAAAACTAGATCAGGCACAGGCAAAATACCCTGCCGGCTTAGAATGCACCACGCCAATGGGCACATCATTTACAACAACAGGCCTTTATCATCACGATTCCAGAGGGAATATCTTCGATAGCAACTGGCAGTTCATTTACTGCAGAATCTATGACGAATGGGCTGTTATAAATCCAGATCAACCACAACAAGCAAACAATTAAAGCAATGGAAGTGTGGCGAAATGGTAAACGCAGCCCTTATAATGACTTAGTGAATATCAAGTGGGTTCGCTAAGGTTGCAGGTTCAAACCCTGCCACTTCCGCTAACAAAAAAAAATAAACAAAATGAAGAACGACACAGGAATTGAATTGATTGCAAAAGAGAGAAAACGCCAACAGGATATTGAAGGGTATAATGTATTTGATGATTTAAACTCTTACAAAAATGGTGAAATCATAGGAGCGGCTGCGTGCTATGCTGTTAGTGCTCTTAATAAACTTTATCTGCAAAATAACCCTTTAGATAAAAAAGGGCTCGCAGAATTGAAGATGTGGGATGGTGAAGATGCTTGGCCTTGGTTATCAAATCAAGATAAACGGGAAAAGCACGATGTTGTTCGTTCACTTGTTATAGCCGGGGCATTGATAGCGGCTGAACTCGACAGGTTAAACGCAAAGGAGGCCAACAATGGATGACATCAATAAACACGCTGAGCTTTCTCCATGTGGAAAGTACAGATACTCACTATCCAGGATATGGGATTTAAGTAAAGGCTTAGTTCTTTTTATAATGCTTAACCCTTCAACAGCAGACGTTGAGAATGATGATCCCACAATCAGAAGATGCATTTCATTTGCTAAATACTGGGGGTACGGCGGCATCATGGTAGGTAACTTATCCGCTTTCAGAGCCACTAACCCTGTTGAACTAAAAACAATGATCAATGATCCGTACGTGAATGATCAAAATGCCCAAGCAATAATGGGTATGTGGGGTAAGTCATCCTTAATGGTTTTCGCTTGGGGAAATCCACCATGTCAACTACCACAATGTCCTGTCATCGGGGATCACGCTTACCATTTAGGCCTAACCAAATTGGGTAACCCAAAACACCCCTTGTATTTGAAAAAGGATTTAAAACCCATAATGTATGAAAGGAGAAGATATTTTGGATAACGGCAAAGAACAACCGATGGAGAGGCAGGTTACTGTCTTGGGACACTCATCCTGGATTCTATCCAGTGGCGTCACTTACGATCACAGCACTAAAAGCTTCCATATCAGGAGCTCATTTAATTAAGAGTAACTTTACACCCCCAACCATTACCTCCATGAAGTATATCTTAAAAGACAAACTAGACTATTTTCGCACCTACCTCGGCCAGACCGTACTTTATCTTTTTGAAGGCGCCCCCCTGCACACCGTTACTGAGGAAACCATTGCTCAGGCTGGCTTCGGTTCATTCTTGTCTCTGAGGTCTGTAGAATCGATGTCAGCCAAAGAATCAGAAGCGTTCTACCTGCAGCATTCTCCTGGCACCACAACTACCCACGAAAAACGGATGATGTGGGCAAGCACCATTGCTCGGGATCTATCAGCACCGGCATTCAGTGATGGCTACCAGCATCTGATTTCAAAAGGTTTCTTGGTGCCACACGAGAGCAGATCCATTAACCTTCTGGTAAAGATGGGATGGGCGAAAGAGATCCCCTATAAGCAGCGAAAATCTAAGTAGCGACATCCACACAAATAACCCTAAAGCCTTGGCATACGTCAGGGCTTTTTTGCGTTCCTGCTATCCTGTATGCATAACTCATTAGGCGAGATCCATAACTCCTTATGAAAGCGCTCATGACACGCCAACAAGTAACTTCCTGAGCGGTGCACGTGCTGCCGGTGATCATCGACGCGAGGCTTGCCGGCGCAACCTTCCAGACCCCCTGCGTCTCCGGCCGATTTTCCTTGCAACCTTTATAAATAGCTAGTCGGATTTTTTTTTAACTTCTTAACCAGAGTTATTTTCGGATATTAACAGACTGGGAATGAGAACTATATACGGTTAATAAATTAACCTCTTTTTATTAACCAAGAAAAGAGAGTTAAAAAAAGTTATTAACCGCAATACCGGTTAACAAAAAGATAGGGCACCGGTTAAGAAATAAAAATCCCTCGGTTAATAAATATTGGCTGATTATCAAGCGGTTAAGAAGTTAACAAAAAATAGTGGTTTTTTACCTCCGCAAGTTTGCAGCGTTTTGCTGTCATTTCAGATGATGGTGGTTTTTGGGTCTTTATTGCCCTTGCATATACCTGGTGATCCGGTCTTCAATCTCTTCGATATCCTCCCTTTCCAGCGTGCCTTCGTTCTGCAGCTTAACCTCCCATTTCCCTTGCACGCAGATGACCTGACCGAGATAGCCTCGATCAATATAGATGTGCCAGTAACCACCAGTAATAAGGCTTAATTCTACCTCTTTGTCGATATCTCCGTATGCGGCTAAGAATTTAATTTTTTGTGGCATGGCTATTTTGTAACACACATTAGATCAACCTGTAAAGGTCTGAATTACGGAAAATACGTATTTGCACAAAACACCCAATAATTTTAGCATATGATTAGGTATTAATACTAAGAATATTACTATTTTTACATCAGCCCTCAATACATAACCTTTCTGAAAAATAAACTGCGCTAATCATCTGCACAATGAGCGCTAGAATTCTACTGCCTGTAAGGCCACACATCAAAAAGTACATTACTGTACAGTACGGAAAAGAACTCGCTGTTATCCAACGTGGAACCGTTCCACTGTTGCTTTACAACATGCTGGAGTTGCACAAAAAGGAAGATCCTGGTGTCGTAAAGCCGAGCCAGAGACTTATCGATAATTTGCATTATCTGCCCTATCCTATATTCATCGGTGATGCGTGTGAGCGCGACCGTGGTCTATACTTAAGCCAGGAAAAGATAATAGCTTTCAATGACAGCATCGATCAAATGATCAGAGAGGAACTGTATCGTTGGTGTAATCATCCAGGATCAATAGACGGCAAAGTCGATTTTGACATTGTGCGCTTCCGCGACATGTATGGAATCACCGAAGACGAAATGCCCTTTGACAATCTTAAACGATGGTACTACAGGAACCGTTTACGGCTTGATGACCGTGCCAAAGTTGTTGTTAACCGAACCCCCCAGTTAGAGTTGGTTTACTAATCCCTTATACATGAATTATTACGAAAACGATAATATCGGCAGCACCAAGTATGTCGATATTATTTTGCATTCCCTACCTATCGCTTTCAGGCCGCTTTACCTTCCGATCGGAGCAGACTGGATCCGGATTCCCATCAAAGAAGATTTCGGAGAGCTGAGGATAAAAACGGAGTCAACAGACAATGGCCCGGTGTACACCTACTACGGCAATTTCTTTGTGCACAATATGCGCGATGAAGTAGATGAAGTGCTTCTGCCCTTCTGCGGAAGAGCCATCGCGATCATGCGGATCACAGACATGAACGATCGTGTGTACATAATCGGCACACCAGATGCACCGGTTACTTTGAATATCGATGCTGGTACCGGTAAGAAATGGACCAATGAAAACGGATCTGCTTTCAACTTCACGGTAGATCAAACCTCCCCGGCTACAGCCGCTTAGCCTGTCCTTTCGGAGGCTGCTTTCAATGTTGAATTTTGGGTTCTTGTAATTAAGAACTCAAAATTCTCACATGAGCAAACCTCACTTAAAAGTCGTAAAGAATGAAGCAGCGAAATCCGCTGACATATTCATTTATGGCATCATCGGAGATTATTACGATAGCAGATCACCTATCACCGCCCGAAACTTCTTAGAGCAGCTCGCATCCCTGAGCGAGTTCCAGACAATTAACGTCCGGATCAATTCACCTGGTGGAGACACTGGGGAAGGCTTTGCCATCTGTAATGCAATTCTTGCTTCTAAAAAAGACATCCACACATGGAACGATGGTATGGCCGCCAGTATGGCTGCTACCATTCTATGCGCTGCTAAAGACGGTAAGCGTCATGCTGCAAAAGGTTCTATGACCATGATTCATTCTGCTTCAACCATATCCTGGGGGAATAAGATTGATATGCAAGAAGCGGCAGAAATGCTCGGAAGGTTTGATGATGTCCTGGCGGAGATCATTGCCGATGCAGCAGGCTTGACAGTGGAAGAAACGGTTGCCAAATGGATGGACGGTAAGGATCACTGGCTAACCGGTAAGGAAGCTGCTGAAGCTGGACTGGTAACGCTCGAAGAGTATGCTTCTGAAGAAATGCCAGAGAACGTATCGAACATGAAGATCGATCGCGTTGCCGCTTTCTACACCTCACAAAGTAAAATCACAAACAACGATAACATGTCTATTCTATCATCCAAATTTAAAAGCATCTCTGCTCTGGGTAAAATCGCAGTAGCAGACAGAACTGCCGAGAACTTCAAAGCGGTTAACGACGAACTAAAAGCTGAAGGTGTAACCGGCGCCACATTGGTTTCCGACGTAGATTTTCAGGACACCATGGACGCCGCTGCTGAAGTGCCAGGGCTTAAAACTCAGGTAACCGATTTAGGTACCCAGGTAAGTAATCTCACTACCGAGAAAACAGGCTTAGTGCAGAAAGTAACTGATCTGGAAGCAACTGTTGCTGCTCAGGCGAAAGAACTTGGTAAGCCTGCTGAAGAGTTGAAAAACCCAGTAACAGACAAGATCGACTCTACTGGAACTCCAGCAGTAGTTGATGCTTATGAAACGTCTGTTGATCGTGAAATGAAAGCGCTTCGCGGCTTGTAATCCACTAAATAACCACATCTAAAATCCAATAATCCAAACAACCCCTTTATTCTTTATTCATCCCAAATGAAAAATTTCAAATTAATGATTTCCCTGCTTGTGATCACAATGATCGCTTACGCTGCAGGAACGTTTTTCGCAAGCCCTGCGATCGGACTAGCGACAGGTCTCGGCCTCACAGCAATCGGTATGGTTCCACGTGTAGCAGGTGCAGCTTTCATGGCTACGCCTGATACGACTGCCTTATCTGCTTACGCTGGTAAGTATGAGAAAGCATTGTTTGCTACACTGCGCAACTCGCTCGATATCTTCAATGACATCACCGTTATTCCTGGTATTAAAAACACATTGAAGCTTACCAAATTAACCGTTAAAGATGGCGTTCGTGGATACCGTGAACAGTTCGACGCTGCTGATGATGATTTGAAGTATAGCGGTCGTGACTTGTCTGTTGAGCTTTTGAAGCGTGACATCCTGATCAACCCGCTAAAGTATCGTAACACTTTCATGAGTGAGATGATGAAGCCAGGTGTAAACCCTGACGACATCCCATTTGCAAAGTATGTTACTGAGCAAACAATGATTAAAATCGCTCAGGAGGTGAACGATTCGGCTTACCTGGCTGCAAAAGGTGATTTTTCATCTGTAGCTAAATCTTTCGATGGTTTAGGTACCATCATCGCTGCTGCTATTGCTGCAGAGACTGCAACTGCTGGAACAGGTCTGGTACCGGTTGCCACTGGTGCAATCACCAATGTTAACGCTGTATCCAAAGTGGAGCAGATGATTAAATCAATGCCGGTTGCTTATCGCCGTGCAGGTTTTGAAGTCTTCATGTCTTACGACGTTTTCGATAAGTACAATGAGGATTATCGTGAGCGCTACAAGAAATATCTTGAAGCGAACGACAATGGCGTGTACACAGTAGACAATACTGCTCGTAAGGTGAAGATTGTACCGGCCACTTGGATGGGTTCGTCTCAGCGCCTTATTTCTACACCTAAAGCCAATTTGCTTGCCGGTGTTGATGCTCTTGGTGATATGGATAAGATCCACACCGATGTTGAACTTGAAATCCTGAAATGGAGAGTATTGTTCGCTATGGGCTTCCAGATCCGTGATCTAAATGCCATCAAGGTAAACGATCAGGCGTAATTAACAGATTCTTTTACAGTCCGGGTGTTCTGCCCGGACTTTAACTATTCCAATGGAACATATTGAAAAGTTCGTAGAAGAGATTATCTCTAAGAAAGCAAAAGCGACCAACAAAGATACCATGGGTGACCTGGTGGATCTGTTGCTCGAAAAGGTAAAAAACCTTGCTGCAGGCATTTATGATCCTGAAGCAATGGTTGCCTTGAAAGCTGCACACGCTGATGAAGTGTCAGCAATCCTGAAGAAAGCCGCTGAAGAGCAAGCTTCACTTCAAGAGGAAATTGCCGGTTATAAGTCAACAATCGAAATCTTGAATAAAGATGTCGCATCGTACAAAGAGCAGCTCACCCAGCAGGATCAGGAAACCGAGGATCTGCGCACTCAACTGAAGGAAACACAAGAGCTTTTGGATGACGCGGTTCAGCAGGTTAACGACACACCAGGTAAGGCGCCACAACCTTCCGAAACTACATCGGCAAGCGGCAAAAAAGTAAAAGTGAACTTCGGTGTTCACTTGAATGGTAAACAATATTCAGTAGCTGATCTGGTGGAAGATCCGGAAGCCATTGAAGAGTTGATCACCATTGGTTCAGGTTCAATCACTTTAATAGAAGAATAAAATGCCAGATTACAAATCTATCACAGGCCTAGGCCTAAGCTTCGAGGATGGTCTCGAAAATGCATCAGGTATCCAGGAGCAGGCATACCTTATCCCTTTAAGTTACATTAAGACTGAGGGCAAACCGGTTACTGCAGGTACTACAGCGTCTGCATTAGCTACGATCGCAACATCTCACGTGCTTGCCACTGGAAAGGCACCAATTTTGGTAAATCCTCTGTACAACAAATCCGGAGCATCTACTAAACTATCTGGTGAAGAGCTGTCTAAGATTTTCGAAAGTGATGTAGAGTTGTTTATTCCGCAAATATCTGCTGCTCTTTTGGGTAGTGCTGCTGCAATCAAGAACATGCGTTTTATTGTTCTGTTACGTAGAGCAGGTCAGGCAACCGGATTCTGGCAAATTGGTACGGTAGGTATGCCATCCAAAGTTCAGGACATTGCTGGTGGTTTCGGTACAGGTCCTACTGGTGAGGTTGGTTTAAAAATCTCCCTGAAGGCATTTGATACCGTACCGATGTACGAATACACAGGTGAACTTCCTGTTACTGGCGTCTAATCTGATGAAGATGAAAAAGCCATTTGAATTAAGTCCTGAGTTGGTCGGGAAATTTGAAGTCATCAACACTACCCTTCCTGTTCTGCACAGCAGGATCGGTCATGTTGACTTCAGAACAATGACCTTCGCCCAGGCTGAAGAGTTGGTTGCCGCAGGCACTGACTACCTGAAGCGGGTTGGATCAACTGAGGAACAAAAAGAAAAATAAACAGTAGTTTATTTTAGAATAGGTTAGGCTAGAAAGCGGTTCAGAGATGGACCGCTTTTTTTATTCTATGGTTAAAGTTGTATTTTGACAGACTAAACACACGCTCATGATACATCATTACACAACAATTGAAAATTTAGCTTTAATCCTAGAATCCCAGAGAATTCGCTTCACGAGAATGGATCTTGTTGATGACGTCAAAGAGGTTGATGGCTTAGTTGAGGGACTGTCTAAAATTACCTTCATTTCTTGTTGGACCAAGGATGAAGAGGAAAATATTGCTCTTTGGAAAATGTATACAGATAACATGAGAGGAGTTAAAATCTCATTTCAGGATATCCCATTCAAGATGCACATAATACGACCAGGTAAATATGCAAACGGAGCCTTTACCAATGATAGCGACTGTGAATCATATCTGCCGAAGGAAGAATTGTTCTCCGATACCCACTTTGTAATTCCACTTTTTGATACGCTTGCTACGGAAAAAACAATGCAAAGATTCTTTAAGGACGTCGAGTATGTTGAAGACTACAAACATATTTACTCAGGCCTAATTAGACATGAAACGAAAAACGACCGATATGATCTTAATCGTTTCTTTGAAATTGGAAAGTATAAATCAAGTAAGTGGGCATTCCAAAAGGAATCAAGATTTACTCTTTATTGTTATCCGTTACTGCCTCTAAAGCATCCATCTATCAACGGAAGTCCGTATCGACAGTTTGGTTTAGCCAAAGATTATCCTTATCATCCCGAGTACCCTGAATATAGGGACTTAAAGTTTCGAGAATATTTTGATGTTCCTTTAGATTCCAAGTCAATTAACAATATCCAGATAACTTTAGGTCCAAATACGACGAAGGCAGACAGCATCATAGTAGAGTCGCTTCTACAACATTTTACATCAAACGGGAAGGTAACTAGCAGTAATTTACAGGGTGAGATAAGGTTTAAACGTTGAAGCCCCACTTTCCCTGTCCTTTCCCTCTTTCCCTGTTATGATCACCTTTGATCATGCAGGAAATTAACGCATGGCTACAATCAGGTAAAGACTTTGAGACCGGGAAAGCACTGTACATCGAATACGGTAATAACTCAATCTTCAAATCCCTACTGAATAACCAGGGAGCCACGCCGTACAACATCAAGAAGCTTGGAGCTGAGCTAAAGAAGCTCGCTCCGGCTCCACCTGCCATTACTAAAGCCACTTCCATCATCCCTATAGTTGCCACCGTACCGCCTCCTGCCAATGTGCAAGAGGCGGAAATTGCGGAAACACCAACAAACAATACTTCCGAATATCCAAAGTACCTACAGCTAAAGGATTATATCCAGAAGTTATATCGCCAGATCGAACGTAACCGTACTGAATTGGACTTGGGTACCAATCCTGCCTTTCTGCACCAAACGGCTAAGCAAATACTTTCCCTGCACGGAAAGTTGCAGGATGCCTGGAAGATGGTAGACTATTACGATGAATACGGCTGCTTTCCTGTGATCAAAGCTAGCGTGGAAGAAGTACGTGCAAAAAAATCACCTGCAGAGGAAATCCAGCTATTAAGGCAAAGCACATCCAAAGCAAAAACACGTCTCGAAAACCCGAATTGCCGGGATGTGGAAGCCACAAAGGCGCTGATCCAAAAGAATATCCAGCGTATCAAAGAACTAGGAGGAACAGTTAAAGAATGAGTGTACCTATGCTTGCCGGGCTACTGAAGCCGCGCGATATCAAGAAAGAAACCACCTACGACATTATTTTACGTGCATGGCTTGAACATCAGGTTGATCAACTACCTGAACAGCTACAAAACATGCTTAAGCGTTGGCAAAAAGCCGATAGCCTGCTTCGTGATGGTTACCTGGTTGTGAAAGGCGGCAAAGAGATCACACAGCCTTATACATTCAACAAGCTTGCAGCCTACCTAGTGCAAGAATACGGTGTTTCATACCGTACTGCTTATGATGATATCGCCAATGCAAAGAAGTTCTTTCTGTCTACCTACTCGAAGGATGATCGGGATTTTGCGCGTGGCGTAATGATCGAATGGGGCGAGCAAATGATGTTCGAGGCTAAAAGCCTTGGTGACTTTAAGAGTGCTGCCGCCTTTTACAAGGCACTAGCCGAGATCAAAGGTCTACTGAAGGAAGAGCAGGAACGTCCGGATTACGAAAACATTCACCTGCCATCATTCAACCTGGTGGTAGATCCTTCGGAACTTGGTTTCCCTAAAGTTGAGGATCCGGAAGCAGCTGTTGCGCGTATCCTGGCTAAACGTAAAAAGAGCAAGATTGACCTGATCATATCCGAAAGTGAATCAGTGAATTACACGGAAGAGCATGGAGGTTAAGAATATTTGGCTAAACAAGCCTCAAAAGCTTTCACAGCTCATCATGGCTCCGGAAGAATATGGTGTTTGGGGCCGTGCTACCGGAAAGACAGACGGTCCGATCGGAACCCGCTCTGCGCATGGTGCTAATCAAATGCCCAGGGGAACAACCGGTGTTATTGCGCAAACTTATATGCAGCTGCTTGACCGCACGCTTCCACCCTTGTTTAAATCATGGGAGGCTAAAGGTTACCGCCGTGGCGTTCATTACTGGGTACGTGAAAAACCACCTGCAAAGTTCAAGATCGATGATCCTATTTATAAGGCGCTGGATCCATCCCACTATATCTACTGGTACAACGGTCACGTGTTCTACCTGGTTAGCCAGGATCGCCAAGGTTTGGCTAACGCCAAGTCCTTTGATGCCATTGTGAATGATGAGAACAAATTCCTTAATCATGATCAGTACCTGGAAGAAGTCGTTCCTGCAAATCGTGGTAACGATGAGCTATTCGGGCACATGTGGGAACATCACATGGTTACCATGTATACCGACATGCCTACGACTAAAAAAGCGCGGCACATCTTGGAAAAAGCCAAGCAGGTGGACATGGAAAAGGTTACCCTGATCATCACCCTGCAGGTGGAATTCAATAAGATGATGGCCGAGTATCAGCTTCCGCGAACAACAAAGCCACGCAAAGAGTATCTGTACCGTAAGCTATGTAACTACTATTTGGCCATCAATGAGATCAAGATGGGTGAAGTTAATGAAGATGGCGACCGGGAAAGTTTAGTGTGGTACTCTGAAGCTTCTACCCTGGATAACATACAGATACTTGGTGAGCGTAAGTTCCACCAGTGGTTACGAGAATTGAAGGATCATGTGTTCGATACCTCCATTTTGAACATGAAGAATCTTGCGGTTGAAGAGGGTTTCTTTCACTTGCTGGATCCGCAGAAGCATTGTTACCATGCATACGATTATAAGCATATTGATGAGCAAGGTCTGTATTTGCCTAATGGTGTAGTTAAGGATTGTAGAATAGATGGTGATGTGATTAAAAATAAGCCACTGGATATTTCATTCGACTACAATCATTCTATTAAATCGCTGGTTGTGGGTCAGGATAGTGCGAAGCACTACCGCATTTTAAAAAGCATGTACGTGCTAGGTGCTGACAAGAAAATACTCAGTGATTTAGTTGATGACTTTAAAGCTTATTATCAGTACCATCCGTGCAAAGTTGTTCATTACTACTACGACAACACAGCCACAGCTATGGGTGTTGATAGACTTGAAAACTGGTCACAGCAAATCATCGATCAGCTAAGAGGTACCAAGAACAACCGTGCCGCCTGGCAAGTGATTGGTCACCACATCGGTGGCCAGCCCAATCAAACCACCCGGTACCGGCTATGGGAGAATGTATTTAAAGAGCAGGACGCAAGGTTCAAACCTGTTAGGTTTAACCACGACAATGCAGAACAATTACTGAATTCAATGCAACTTACTGCAGTGCGTCAAGTTGGAAACAACTTGTTTGCAAAAGACAAAACACCAGAACGTTCTAAGAAGATTGCGCCGGAGGATGCACCGCACCTGGGCGATGCCTTCGAAACCCTGTACATTGGTCGCTTCAAAGAGGAATATGGCTACACCAGTAACCAAGACATGGACATCATCATCGGATAAACGCACCACTTTCCCTATATCTACCTGCAAACCGTCTTTAATTAGCTTTAAAGGCGGTTTTTGCGTTAAAAAGGCCCTATCATATATCGGACAAGTCGGCGTGGCACTTTCCCTCCCCCCTCAGTGCGTGGCGTGCTTCAAAGCGCGGCAGTGTAAGTGATTTCTTCTTAACACAGGATTTTGTAACTGATTTTGAGCGAATTAGCGTTTTTACCGCTTCATTGAAATGCGTTGGGAATTTTAAGGGAAAGCCGGTGCTTATGAAAGGTAGTTTTTGAGCCCTTTACCTGTCCTTTCGCACGCGCGTATATCTGGGGATTTTTGATGCATGGATGATATGATCAGAATTCCGGATATGTTGAATGTGATGAGCCAGCGAGATGCAAACGGCGACTTCATTCCTTTCGGTTCAATCACCTGGGTAACCAATAGTCAGTCGCGAAACACAGGTGGCGAGAAGATCACGCTTGAAAATGCCGTACTCGTTGGTCAACCGAGTAAGAATGATCACAAATACAATCCACGTCACCATGCTAATTACACCCGTAACATCCGCGCTGTGGATGGAAACCGGGTAATGAAAATAAAAGTCCTGCTGGTAACCCGGTTCATGGGCCTAAAGACAACCCTATAATTTATGAGTAGTACAGTTAACCAAGTTGAGTTCCGTGGAAATGATGTAGCGATCTATAACGATATCATTATCGATATGTGGACTCCGGATCCTGCCGTTCCGATGAAATCTCCGCGACCAAAGGAAACCGGAAGCCTGGAATATTCCCCCTGGGGTGAAGGGAACGACTTTCCTCAACAGACCATCGCGAAAGTGGAAGCAGATACCGAACTCGGTGCTTTGCTCGACTGGAAAGGTCGTGTGTTGCAAGGAAAGCAGGTTGTTGCAATGCAGGAAGTGTGGAATGAAGAAAAGAAGAAGTTCGACGCTATAGAGGTTAATGATCAGGAAATAAAAGATTTTCTTTCCAGCATTAGCTGGAAGCGTTACTGGCGGGAAGCCTGTGTTGACTTTACCTGGTTCCAGAACATCTTTCCGGACATGTTTAAAAGCAAAAAAGGGAATTCTATTGCTACAATCTCCTGTCATCACGCCGCCTGGACAAGGCTAGGCAAAATGAATGGAAGCGGTACGGTGGAGAAAGCATACGTTTCTGCCATGTGGCCGGACGCTAAAGTGGGTGATGAATACACCCAGGAGTATAAAGTTGTAGATCCTTATGATGCATCGCTGATTGAAAAACTTAAGGACGACACAAACCTTAAAAGGTTCATTTACCCTGTTAGCTACCCTTCTCCTGGTAAAGCATATTACTCCCTTTCTCCTTGGATTGCATTTATCAATTCCGATTGGTATAAGATCAAGAACCTAATTCCGAAATGGAAGCTCAGGTTTATGGAGCGTCTTTTATCGGCAGCCAAACTCCTAACCATCCATCCTAACTACTGGCGTACAGCCTATAAAGACTGGGATGCATTGGACAGAGATGAGCAGCTAAAATTGAAAAAAGCTAAGGTTAAGGAGATCAGCGCAAGTTTGAGCGGCATTGAAGGTGCCGGGGCCACCATCCTTACAGAGATGGTTACCGATAATGAAGGTAAACCTGTACCGGGATTCACGCTGACAAGCATTGAGAGCGGATTTAAGGATGGGCAGAACCTTGAAGATTCGCAGGAAGCTTCGCAGCATTTGATGCGTGCACTGAATGTGGATCCTACGCTAGTCGGTAATGGTCCGGGCAGAGGCAAAGATGCTGGCTCTGGCTCAGATAAGCGTATCGCCATGAACATCGCTACGGCTATCCTCACGCCGTATCGAAATGTGATCCTTGAACCTTTAGAGCTTAAGGCCATGTACGACGGCTGGAAGGATCGTATTAAAAACCTATTCTTCGCCGTGGTAGAAGTCGATCTACAAACGCTGGACGAAGGCTCTACCTCAAAAGATTCTATTGCTGTAAATACTCAACCCACTTCCAAATAATGGCACTCATAAAATCAATTGATGACATTAAACGTCATAACAGCGCAATCGCCGGTGGCATGGACTTGGACAGTGTTCAATCCTTCACCGACGAAGCGCTAAACCGTCACATCTACCCTACGGTCGGTTACGATCAGGTAACTGCACTTACCGAGATCGAACCGGCCAATGAAAAACAAACCCGATTACTCGAATTACTGCAGAAAGCTGCAGTCGGATTTTTGGTCTACTACTGGGCTGATCAGGGTGCTGTACAGTTCAGCGACCTAGGTATTCATGTATCTAAGGATAGCAATAGGCTACCTGCTTCCGATAAGAAGATCATTGCCCTGAAAAAGCAGAACATTGGATCCGGATTCTCTGCACTTGAACAGGCTGTTACTTTCCTTGAAAGTCACCTTGCCGACTTCCCGATCTACGCGGCAAGCCTTGAACGCCTGACTAACCGCGAACTGCTGATCAACACCTCCACCGAATTCCAGGGATCTGGTGTAAATATCAATCAGGATGCCCGGTTATACAGCACGCTTCGCACCTATCAGCGAACCATTGAGGATACCTACATCCTGCCGGTGCTTGGTTACGACATTAAAGAAATGCTTCATCAGGGCATTTTGAACAACTCGCTGACCGCCGAGCAGCAGCAGCTTTTGAAGCGTGTGCGCAGAGCGGTCGCCTCCTACACCATGGCGGAAGCTATTCCATTTATGGCCGTGAGCATCGATGCATCCGGAATATTTCAGCTGAGCGAAACGGTCGGTGGTATTTCCGGTAACGTAGAAAACAGGTCATCAGCCAGCGATCTGCGCCTATCGGTAGCAATGAACCGGCACCAGATGAATGCTGAGCAACAAATTGAGGTTGTACGCAAGTACCTGGTTGCGCACCGATCGGATTTCAACTACACCAGCGAAGATCTCGGCAACATCAACGATAACTATCAAAGCGTATTTTTTTTATGAAAACAGAAGGATTTAAACTGAGCGTAGATGCTACGCCTGCAGCAATAGTAGCATACGCACGCTGGTACATCGGCCAGTTGGAGAAAAAAGGTAACAGCGGATTTGTAGATCCAAAGTTTGAGAAAGAGCTGACCGAAGCCGGATGGCGTAAAGGTGATGCCTGGTGCGCAACCTTCGCAAAGATGGTATGGCGCAAGGCTTTCGACGGTGACTTGCTTGCTGTTGTAAATAAGCAGTTGAACCCGGGTGCTAAAGCATCTGCAGATAATATGAAAAAAGCTGGCGTGTTCGCTACGGGCATGGTGCCTGAAGTTGGTGCACTGGTTTACTTCACCCACGGTAGCGGTCCGTCCGGACACGCAGGTATTGTGGAATCGGTAGACCTGAAGAATAACACCATGAAGTGCATCGAAGGGAATACCAATGCATCCGGATCCCGTGAAGGTGACCGTGTTGCCGCCAAACTCCGCACGATCAGTCGTGCATTCACCAAAGACGGATTGAATGTATATCTATTCGTCTATCCAAGACTTAAATCGTAATGGCACTAGATCCAAACGAAAAAGAACTAACCACCTGGGGAATCGCAGGTGGTTTTAGAACAGGTTTTATAACCTTCTTCCTTGCCTTGCTTACTATGGCCGTGGTAACGCTGTTTGCCATGTTCGTAGACCTGCAGCGCGACCGCGTGAAGGATAAGGATAAGCAGATTGAGGAACTGAAAGAGTACCTCAAACCAACCACCGAACGCATGAATAATGTGGCAAATAAGGTGGATACAGCGGCTACCAGGGTTATCACTACCTCAGACAAGGTAGACAGCCTTACAACTCAATTCAACAACCGAAAAACCCTCAAATAATGAAAGCATTTGCAGCACTTCTAATCATCGTGTTCCTGTTTACAGGAGCCAAGCCTGCGAGTAAATCGGCAGCGCCAATCGTTAAATCTGTCCCTCTGGATAACCATTACGAGCAGCTGCCGGAAAGGCTTGATAAGCTGTCGGAGAAAATGGAATCATTATCGGCTAAGGTTGAATCCCTGTAACATGAGAAAGTTTTTCGAGCTCGTGGACGAATACCCACTGACGGCGCTTTTCATCGCCATGTTCATCACCAACGTACTGAAAATAATCTTTGAGAAATGAGAAAGCTATTATTACTGATCGCCCTACACTTCCTTACCAGCTGCAGCATAATGAAGCATAAGAAGGAAAGCCATACTGAAAGCACCTCCGAGAGCACGCATGTTTCTGCTGCCACTACTGCTTCCGTAGATACTTCCAAGATCACTACCAACGAGTACTGGCGGATCACCGTGCCTGCGAAGTTGAACGTACCGAAAACACCAGCGTTTCCACCTTTCGTGATGCCTGATCTTTCCAGCGCTACCACTAAGCAGCGCGATGCCTTACTTTCCCTGCAGAAGCAGTATAACGATCTGCTGAGCCATAATAATGCGCGTGATGCCAGCGAAGCCCAGCAAACAGGGTTACTTATCGAAATGATCAGGCAAACGCAGGAGAATGCCGGGAAATCCAGCTATACGCAACAACAGGACAGTGCCAGCAATAAGCAGTCGGAAAAGGTTGATCAGTCGGAAAAGAAGAAAACCGAGCAGCTGAGCGTCTGGCAGATCATCGCCATTACGGGAATTCTGGCGTACGTGATCATTAAAATTTTCAAGTAATGCACAGAATCCAGTTTAATGATCAGGTAAAAGAAGCGCCATCTACCTGGGCGGAACTTACCGCCGAGCAGCTGATCATCTGGGTGAAGATCTGCGCAAAGAAACTTTCACCGGAGCAGGCGCTGATGTTCGTTAGTGCGGCATTTTGTGGTTTACCTGAAAGGGAGTACTTCAAGCTGAATGCAGCTCAGCAAATATGGCTGGCCAATGAGTTCCGCTACCTGCTGGGTAATAAGCTGTACGCATGGGTGATCAACAAGATCAAGGTTAACCCCTTCATCCAGTACCAAGGTCCGGCTGATCACCTGGGCACTTCTACTATTGAAGAGTTCAAGGCTGCAGAAAGTTATTACTCCATGTATCTGCATACCCGCAATGAGCAGTTCCTTGATCAGCTGATTGCTTGCCTGTACCGCCCGGCTTCCAAGCATAACAACGGCAAGGATCCCCGGGAGATATTCACTGAGGTAGCTGTAAATAAACGTGCCGCCAAGATGCGCAACCTGGATAAGTTCCTTCGCTCTGCAATCCTTTTCAATTACGAAGGTTGCCGCTCGTTCATCATTGCCAAGTATCCGAATGTATTTGTTCCCGGCAACGGTGATCATAGCAAGCAGCTGTCGGACCTCAGTCCGCTGATCAACACGGTGGCCGGTGGCAAGTTCGGCACCTATGCTGAAACCGAGCAGACCAACCTATACACATTTTTAAATCATCTCAGTGATGAGATTGAAGAATCAAGAAAGAAGAAATAATGCTTACAGAAGATCAGTTTATCCAGTACTACGAGAAGCTTGCACGTGCGCATACAACCATTGCACACGATCCTGCTGGCGTAAAATCCTTTTTTGAGATTGAGGATCCTGATGAGCTGGGGAACTTCGATAAAGCACTCCGCGGAAAGGTTGGATCTACTGTGCTGTTTATCTTTGCCGGTGATGGTGAGATTGATGATCATGACTCCAACAACCACGTACAGACGATAGTCTGCTACCTCTACATCATGCAGAAGAAAACCGACACCATCTCTTCCGCTAACATAAGAAGTAATTGCATCACCATTGTTAACGACTTGCTTGCTCGCACCAAAACGGATATCCGTGCCGGATTTATTGTCCCGGGCAGACCGGTAACCTTCCGTATCGATGGTATTCCAGTCGGCCAGGTTGGACCAATTTCTTTGCAGTGGTATGGTTATGCGGTCAAGGTCACATTTAGCTGTCCTTTTGCTGCTAGGTCGGAATCCGGAACTTGGACGGATATTCCATAACAGTCCATGAGTGTAACCTTAATATCCCTTCCGGAGGAAATTTCCTTTTCTGCAGACTTCATCAATGCTGTATTTCAGGTTGATGGTCACCTGCAGTCACAGGGTGTGAAATCGGTGAACACCATCGTAATTAAGAGTCTTACCGTACCTGCCTCCTATTTGCTTCAGTACGGCAGCACCACTATTATCATGACTGCAACGCAGAACCCGGATAATAGTGGTACCCAGTTTCCTTATGTACCCTGGACCGAGGAAGCACCAGCAGCTGTAAATGCAGCCTTGCCGGTTTTCTTAGCGCATCCAATCTTATCCGCCGACTTCAACATCACGGCTACATCAGATAATAAATTAGTGCTGACCGCGAAGAAAGAAGGCCCGGATTACGACTTCAAGGATTACAATACCACGCCTGGTGCCTTCTCCAAGATGAAAGAGAATTATTCCATCCTGGTGAAACTGTATGTACAGAACGTTTTGGATTCCGGCTACTCTGAGGCTTATAGCGCGTTTCTTCCACTTAATGCCGGCACCAATGAGGTTACAGCAATTTTAGGCGATAAACTGCACCAACGACTTACTGCAGACCTGAACAAATATGGTCCGGAGATCCCGGCAACAAATGCAGTTTCTTGTGCGGTAAGCAGTCGCAAGTACTTTTTCCAGTACGGCGAATCTTACGGGCAAGTGCCGGTCGTTGTTAACCTCACCAATTCATCAGAGTTCCGGGTGGTACATGGCGGCTTGAGTTATGTAGCCAAAGGCAGAAAGACATTACTGCAGCTGCTCCGTCCGGGTTTGATCACTCAAGACCGGTTCCTGATCCAAGGCCCTGCCGAGATCACCACCCGTGAAGATCAGCCGCAATACCTGTACTTCCTGAATACCCGGAACCTGGTAAATGCTACGATCAACTGCAAGTTCATTTTTGAAGATGGAACATCGGCTGTAATCGCCCTTGAAACCTGTTCACTTGCACGATTTGCAAAGTGCGGTTTCAATGTGCAGTTCAACAGAATCTTCAAACGCGAAGATTACCCAGTTAGAAAGGTGAAAAAGTACGAAGTATGGCTTTCTGATCAGGCAGGTGCTGTTATCTCCGAGGTACGCTCCTATGTGCTGGATTACACCTACAAAGAGTTTTACAAGTACTTTCTAAGCTGGAACTCCTGGGGTGCGCTGGAATGCCGTATGTTCTACGGCAAAAGCAGCGTAGAATTTGACCTGGTGCAATCGGTGGCTGAAAGGAATCATTCACTGGCATCCGGAATATCACAGGGACATTCTCTTGTGTATAATAGCTCGATCCAGACGAAGTTTAGCTGCACCACTGGTTTCATTGCCAATAAGAGCCTGCTGATCCTGAACCGGGAATTCTTTATTTCTGCATTCAAGTACATACTAAATAGTGGCAAGCTGCTGCCGATCCGCGTGACCTCTAAGACCATCGGCGAGATTGAAGATGGTAATAATCTGTACGCTCAAAAATTCGAATACCAGTACCAGTACGATGATGAGGCGTATACTGAGGGTGATGTTTACAGCCCTGTACCAGTCCCTGAAAGAATCACCGGCTTAATCTACTTCGGTCCATCACTCACCCGGCCGGTAACTGAATTGGATGTGCTTTCCCTTCCGGAAAGTGTTTCTCCGGATTCGTACCTGGTACCGCTATACACCGGCCCTAACAAGTTTATGAACGTGGCTTACCCGATCACCAAGACGCTGGGTAGTGCTTTCGACAATACCTCTCTGGAGGATGTAAAATCCGAGTATCTGCCTGTGCAGCTGTACGTGGATGAAAAGCCGTATGAGTTGCGCACCATGGAACTAGCGGTTCCATATTCTGAAAACCATGATCACATTTTAACGATAAAGAATGTCTAGTACTCAAATATCCAAAGGCTTTGAAATCTTAAACCCAGGCTTGCTTGACAAGCGCCAGGGGCCTTATCCAACTACTGCAATTGCCTGCCAGAAGATCCCTGATACAACTAAGTTGGTTGAGGGGGTGCAGGTAAATTATAGGGACGGAATTACTGTGCTTATTGGAACGGAAGGAACGTATGACAAATATGGGTGGCGTGGTGGATTTACAGACGATCACTTAGTACGGATTGATGTAGATCTAAAAGAGTTTGAAGATGTAAAAAGCAAGACTGCTACCATAGTGATAGATGATCAAGGCAACTTTAATCTTGTTGATGATAAAGGCAACGTTGGTCTTCAATTAGATGCTACTGGACTTTTTAAAGTGGTTTCTGCTTACGTAGCTGACTTGCTTGAGGTTAATAAGCTAACGATCGGAGGAATACCCTTTGATCTGAATAAGGTGATTAGCACCGAAAAGGCTGGTGCATTTACGATATCCGATGAAAACGGGTATGTAGCAGCACAATTACTCTCAGGAAATATCTTCCAATTTGTTGAATTATTAACCGGCATAATATCCACCGATAAGTTTAATCTGAAGGACATCCGTATAGAAACGAGTCCGGTTAGAGCGTTCGAGCTGGTAGATGCAAATGGTTACATTGGCTTTGCAGTTGGTTTTGATGGAACAATTCTCGGTACGGGATCTTCATCTGCACCACCAGCTACAACCATGCCTTCAAACGGCACGTTAGAGGTAATGGCTCCTAAGCGGATCTATTCTCTTTACAACAACCTTTCTGGTGAAAAAAAGTCTTGCTACATCTATTTGGACCATCTGGTCAAACTTCTCGACAACGCCAAGAACAACATAAGATTTTTAAATGGATCTGATAAGGTGCAGATTTTACCTAAGCTACCAAGCGGGAATACTATTTCAGAGACAATCGACCTGAGTACAGTAAAAGCTGATTGGGATGCACTAACTATGTCAACCAATAGTATTACTACCAAGGCGAGTGTATTATCCACATACAAAGTAATTCTAATGGCAAATGGTGATTCACAAACCTTTGGTCAGGCGGCTTCATTTACTGATGCTACCGGAACAAACGATGTGTACTGGATGCAAATGTTGACCGAATTTAAGAAGCTGGCCATCTCCAATCCGGGTTTCAAGATGGCGCTGTCAGTAGGTAACATAGCCAAAAAAACAAGAACATTTCTTTACAATGGTGCTAATCAGACCGTCGAAGGTTGGGTGAATGCAGTAAGTGGAACCTCCATTTTAAGCTGGTTAAAGCATACCGAAATTACAAGCAGAATGCGGGACGGTTCGCAAGGCGCATGGGATCTATTGGGGCTAGGCAATGGTAGCGGAGCGGACTGGGCCAATACTACTGCGCAGAGACGTTCCTACGCTGCAGTTTGCGAGGGCCAAAATGCACCAACATTAACCGGAGCACTTTACGCTTGGCTCGGCCTTGGTACCCCATCAGTTACTAGCAGCGGAATAACGCTCGCTGAGCAAAATGCGATCACTACAAAATGCCTGGACAGGCTCAACAATCCTTCAAATCCATACTTTGACAAAAACAAGACCGGTCTACATCGATACTCTATCGATGCCTGGCTGTCACGTTACAAAACACTTGCTAACGATGGCGAAACCAGGCTTGTTGTTGGTAGCACTGCTGGTTCAAGGGTGAGCAATGTTAATGCATTTGATGTTTGTCTGCCTACACATGTACTATTCAGGTTTATGGATAATGAACGTGAAGCTTTAGGTGTACTAAATAAGGATCTGTACAGCCAGCTAATGCAGCTTGCTGTAGATGCAGTAAAAGAGGAGTATCCTAATATGCCAGTATTTATTTCCGGACTTGATACCAGGTCTACCTATTTCCCTGAGCTATATCCAAACTTCTCCATTCCCAAAAAGGTGAATTCGAATCTGAACGGCAACTGGGCCTTTTGCAAGCAATTATATACAGACTTCTATACCAC
Organism: Pedobacter sp.; assembly: GCA_038918115.1. Taxonomy (GTDB): domain Bacteria; phylum Bacteroidota; class Bacteroidia; order Sphingobacteriales; family Sphingobacteriaceae; genus Pedobacter. The sequence continues at coordinate 207,464 of JBCLAL010000005.1, read as the reverse complement.
CGGCAAAGGCGTCAACGAGGATGCTAATAAAGCATGGATACTTCCTATGTTTTGGACTGATCCTACTGCCTGGGGTTGGAATCTGGAACCCGTAGGTAATGCGACAACTGACAATCCATTGGTACCCGCAACTATCAATGATTATACGTGGAAGGTTAGAGATAATGCGGATGCCGTGCATCCCGGAGGATTTGCTCATAACGACTGGGGACATCAATTAATATCATTAATCGCATATAGCTTAACCGTTTAAACTTTACAAGAATGAGAATTATAATACCAGGCGCAGATTTCAGCGCCAGAAATTTAGGAAACGTAACATTTAGCAGATCAGTGTTGCAGAAAATGGGAATCCCAGCAGGCGCCACGTTCAACGCATTTAAAACCTTCTTAGAGGCATTTGAGGCTGCAGGATTTAGGGAAGACTTTGACAGAGCTTACCTTTTTGGTGGTGCCACTGCTGCAGCTGATAAAGTCGACATCATTTCAATGTTGGATGCGAATGCATTAAGCTTTCCTAACGACAGTCCCAACTACCACACCATTGATGGGCTTGTGCTTTCCGAATCAGGAAACTTCAATCCAAACACGCAGTATGTATTAAACAACTTACAGCCTTTCCACCTTCATTCCTATACGAATTCTGCAGAATCGGCAACGGGTGATACGCCTTGTTTACTGGGAATGAGGAACGTTACTGGAGGAAACGACTTTGCAGCGTATTTAAGTCTTAAAGGCAATACAGCTACGATGTGGAGGCCAATTACAGTCATTGGTACCGGAAACTCAATCAGTTCAAGAGAGGACGTTGCAATCGCGACATCCTATTCAGGTCTGGTTTCCGGATTCAGAGTAGGAACAACCGTAAATATATGCAGAGATGGGCTTGTTAAGAAAACAACTGCTAACCAGGTCGACGCTACAGTACTGCCCTCCTTCAACGCTTATTTCGGAATCGGTGGATACGGGCTGAGTAGCACAAGCAACGCGAATAAGAGTGGTGCAAGGCAGAGGTTTGCCGGTTGGGGTCACGGGGCGTGGACCGCAGATAAGGAGCTAAAGCTAAAAACGATGCTTGACGCCTTAGAATCTGGTATCTAAACATCCTTAATTCATGCTCCAGCTCATAAACTCCCTTTCCCAAACCGCGGATCTCTACTCAGACACCATCATCCCCATTGAACGCAATAACCCGCTGTTCAATGAGGAAGATGAGCTGTTTGCCGATATCACCTACGGTTTTAAGTTGCCGCTTACTGCAGGCAACCAGGAGTTCATTAAAAATGCGCACCTGGTTGAAACCGATAACAGCAAGTACCGCCAGGAGATAACACTCCTGGTTGATGGTACGCCTTTGCATGCCGGCATTATGGAGTACAAAATCACCGGCAATGATATCGATGCTGTGCTGAAGATCAACTTCGGTGCGATATCCGATAAGGTGAAGACCATCAAGATGGCGCAGATCTACACCGGTGATGCGCTGCCGGCAGCATACGGTGCCACGCTGATGAAAGATGCCTGTGTATCTCCAAAGGATTACCCGTACAGCTTTTTTCCGGTGTACAATGAGGCTTGGAGCGGCCAAGACAACGAGACTAGATTTGTGATCAACAACTGGGATCATGCCGCACAGAACTTCAATCTTACAGAATCAAAGGCTACCTGCCCGTATTTCAAACTGAAGTACCTGCTGCAGAAAGTTGTGGAGGTTCTGGGATTTCAGCTGGATGGCAATTACCTGCGTGATCCGGAATCTGAAGAAATTTTCGTGTACACCCGGATGCTGTCCAGTCCCTACCTAAATGGATCGTTCACCTACCTTCCGGGTGATCTTACAATTGCAGATTTCCTCAAAAGGATCAAGGAGCGGTTCAATATCTCCTGCAACTTCGACCTGATCACCGGCAAAGTGATCGTGGTTACGCCAAACAGCGCATTGCAGACATCAGACATTCAGGATATCGGTGATTATGTGACCTCGGTAGATGAAATATCTGTGCCAGAGCGTAACGGTTATTCGATCGTGCTTAAACCTGATGAAGAGGATGAACTCTTTTTGGACACGACTTCTGAAAAGGAAAACACCTACAGCCCTACCAATCAGCTTAACATCGGCAACAAGGAAAAAGTAATTGAGATGGAAAGCTCCACGCTGAAGGTGAAAGCATTCGACACTTATTCGATGCCGGCAACCAAGCAGGAGTTATATTTCAGTTCAAATAAAAACGAAAGCTTTCCGCTTCGGTTCCTCCGGTACAGGGGCATGAAGGATGTTGGTGGTGGTAAAGTATTCCCCGAGGCATACCCGATGGAACTTAGCCTGGATGATGCCACATGGTACAAGTTCCGGAACGAAAGCAAATCCGTTAAACTAAAAATCACCATACCGGCATTTACGCTGGCCCGGCTGAAGGTGCACCAACGTATTACCTTCAAATCTAAAGAAGGTACTGATACCATTGCATTGCCGCAAAAGATCAGCTACAACCTAAATTCCGGAAATTCCGGCTACATCAGTGCTACCGTAGAATGCCGTACAATGGTAAGCGCCTACAGCGGTGATGTGCAGCTGATCGACTATGTTCCGGAACTGGATTCCGAAGATTCCGAAAAATCCGGACTGATTCCGACCACCTACAAGGCCTATTATGATGCCAGGCGACTGCCTTATGTGGATATCGAGATCCGCACGGCCAGTAGCAGAGTTAATGGCCGATCGAGCACTCGCAGGGAACAGATCACCAGCAGTACTGACCGCTTCGGCATGGGCGGTAAGGTCATCGCTCCGCCCCTGGTAACGCCATACGTCTGGGAACTTCGGGTAACCACCGGCATTCCGAAATACGCCATTGTGGGCGGCGTAAGATTTTACTTTGAAGCGGGTGCTGGTTATTACTTCTTAAACCTGAATACGCTCAGCAGATCTCCTTATGATGTTCAGGGTGTATGGATCATTTTTGAGAACCTTGATGGTAGCGTAGATCCGGTGATCCTTCCACCTGGTGGAGGCGGTACAGATACGCCTCCAGATAATCCGCCAGTGGATCCACCGGTAGATGAACCGGAAGAACCAGAGGAACCCCCTATTGAAGAGCCAGAGCAGCCACCTGTAGAAGAACCGGAACCTTTTGAGCCGCCTGCAGAGATCACGGCACTAAAAGATAAATTTGATTTCCCGGTTGGTGCAACGCTGAAAAGCGGTTTTGGCACCCGGTCTTCGGCTTATAAGTACGCTTACCGGAAGCACTATAATCGAATCGGGGCTGAGAACCATTTCAAGATGCACATCGTAAATCCACGTGAAGGTGAATACAACTTTGCTGGTATAGATGCAATTTTCAATGAAGCCGAGACTTACGACTTTATGGTGCACGTTCACTGTATCACCTGGGCAGATGTTAATGCTGCCTGGCTAAAAGCAAAAGAAGGTATCTGGACCGAGCAACAGTTCCGAGACTACCTAATCAGCCACATCACCCGCGTGTTAAATCATTGCTTGCCGTGGATCCACCGTATTGCAGGTATAGACGCGATCAACGAGGCATTTGGACCGACCGGCTTGAAGTCTTCTTTCTGGAAACGAGTGCTTCCCGATTTCATTGACGTAACCATAAACACTATACGTTCGATCATGCCGAACGTTCCATTGTTCATCAACGATTACGACTTTGAGGATTCCGATGCAAAAGGACCGACTGTAATCAACTTCATACAGGCAGCAGCTAGCAGAGGTGTGATCATCGATGGTATCGGTTCGCAATCTCACAGCTCTGTTGCGCTGGATATGGCAGCGTATGAAAAGCGATTGCGTGTACTTGGAAATTCCGGATTGCTGATCCACGTATCTGAACTTGACGTTATTCTTAAACCTGGTTCAGCATCGTCACCGGCATGGGCAACGTCCGAGACCTGGCTACGTGATGATCAAGGTAACCCGGTACCGGAACTTGATGCGCAAGGGAATCCAACTTTTGACAGCAAAGGCAATCCGATCTACAAGTTTAAAAATAGGTCAGTAATTGAGCAGGAGCTGTTCCGCTCCAGCCCTGCTCGCCTTGCAGGACATAGCAAGTTTTTCACGGAGAACTTCAGGCTATATCCGAAATGCATACCTCCTCCACAGCGCTACGGTATGACAACCTGGTGCGTAGGTATCGCCGATAGTGGTATCAACTATCCAAACTTTAAAGAATTCCCTGGTCTTTTCTTTATTGACTACACCCCAACACCGGCTATACAAGCCCTAATTGAGATGCCGGTGCAAGAATATGTCGCTGCATAATATTCCAGCAGGATCCCGCCGAAAAGTGCGGGATTCCTGTCCTTTCCTACCCCGCCCTTTAAGGGCAATTTCGTAGAATGGCGAATCAAAAGCTTTTCGATGATATCAACGTCCGTGGCCTGTTAGACGAATGGGCACAATACACCATTATAGCCTGGCGGAAGGAACTCCGGAAAAAGAAAATAGGTGTTACCGATGAACTCTATGAATCATTTACCCGTGAAATCCAGCGCAATCAAACCGAACTGCTGGGCGTACTGCTCAAGTTCAAGTTTTACGGCCGACTTCGTGACATGGGAGTTGGTAGAGGTGTGAGTGCTAACGAGGTACAGAATAACGTCTCAAACATCATCGCGGCAAAGCGCTACGGTGCCAACGTGCATTCCGTAAATCGGAAACCCGGCCGCTGGTTCAACAAGATCAAAACCCATCAATCACACCGGCTTCGCGAAATCCTTGCTGAAAAAGCAGGCGTTGCAATTTCTGCGAGCGTGGCTGATATCCTTAACAACTCATCTCACATCAAAGTCGATATAAATGGCTAATAGAACCGATACGCAGGCCGTTGTCAATCTCGTAATAAACGGCAAGCAGGCGCAAGCATCCCTCAAAGAACTAACCGACACTCAGCGGAAGCTCAACTCCGAACTCCGGAACATGAAGCCTTCCGATCCTGGTTACAAGAAAATGGAGCAGGAATGTATTGCCGTCACCAAGGCAGTTTCTGAACTGCGAAAGCAGCAGCAAGGACTTACCAACGAATCGGGCAAACTTTCCTTATCCTGGAAAGGCATTGCAGCTGGTATTCTATCCGCCGGACTGGTTGAGAAAGGGATAAATCTGATCACGGACAGTGTTACCAAGATGAAAGACGCGCTGGCAGAAGCGAGCATGAACCGGGCGGTACTAACCAACGCGCTAGGCGGTGATGCAAAAGCCGCCGGTGAAGCCTTGAAAATGCTGATGAACTTTGCTGCTAAAACACCAGAAGGGCTGCAACAGGCCACTGATGCTTTTTTAAAGCTGATCAACCGCGGAGTAAAGCCAACACGTGAAGAGATGGTGAACCTTGGAGACGTAGCCGCTTCTCAGAAGAAGACCATGGATCAATGGACCGAGGCTATTCTGGATGCCATGACGGGCGAAAACGAGCGACTGAAGGAATTCGGTATCCAGTCCAAGAAAAACGGCGACACCGTTGCATTTACCTTCAAGGGTGTCACCAAAGAAGTCGAAAATTCCAGTGATGCCATTTATAAGGCATTGCTTGCTTTCGGTGAGATGGACGGCGTAAAAGGTACCATGGAAGTGATGGCGAAGGAACTTAACGGGATCACCTCTAACATTGACGATACCTGGGATCAGATTTTCACGAAGCTGGGCCAGAAGTCAGAAGGCTTCATCTATGGGTTTTACAACACTTACAGCAAAGTACTCAGCTGGGTTAACGAGGATCTGCTCAGCACAGAGAGTGAAGCTGAGAAGCTGACCAACAAATTTAAAGAGCAGGCTTTAGAGGTAAATAACCTGGAAAAGAATGTTAATCCCCTGCTCGACCGGTATGATGAACTGAAGGCCAAAGGAAAGTTAAACAAGGATGAGCAGACCGAAATCAACAGCATCTTAAAAGAGGTTGCAAACACGATACCTGGTGCAGTTACCCAGTGGAACAACCTGGGCGAAGCCATGTCGCTGAACACCACCAAGGCACGGGAATTTATCGATATTCAAAAGGTGCTTCTTAAAAATCAAAATAAGGACGCACTTGCTGCTGCACAAACGGAGCTTAAGGAGTTCACCAGGTTACGCGATCAGTATGAACAACAAATTAATCGCGGTACGGTAACTGTGAACTATCAGGGTGGTGGATCTGAAGTAAAAAAGCTAACCGATGAGGGTATTCGCTATACCCGGGAGCAGCTAATCAAATACAGCAATTTGGTGAGAGAACGGGAACTGCTGATCAAGGGGCTTAATGGCGACTTCCTAGATGATATCAACAAAAAGCCACCAACCCCGCAGAAAGCAAGCACCGCCCGAACTGAAGGTGTAATCGGAAAAGAGATTGATGCGCTGAAAGACGAGCTGAAGGATCTGGATGTGCATTCAAAGGAATATGCCACCATCGTTGCCAAGATCAAGAAACTGCAGGATGAGTTATCCGGTGCGAAAGGCAAAACCTCGGCCGGTGAAAAGGCGCAATTATCCGACCGGAAAAAAGCCCTGCAGGAGTTCATGCAGCTTGACAAGGAATACGAGAAACTTGAACTCGACCGTCTGGATGATCAGCTGTCCAAGAACCAGAAGGAACTTGAGCAGGAAGCCCGCAAGTATGATGAGCTGCTTGAAAAGGAACGTGAGTTTCTGAAGAAAAAAGGTATCACCCCTGAGCAAAAGCAGAAAACTGAAGCCAAGATCAAGACGATCGAGGGCGATAAGGAAAATGCATTGAGCGCCATTACCGTTCGTCAGGAAGCGGAAATGAACCAGAAGATCAAGGAACTGCGCGACCAGCTTTCCCAGATCAAGGAACACGAACTGCAGAAAGAAATCAAACAGATCAACAAGTTTTATGATGATCAGGAAACACTTTTTGCCGGCAATGATAAGAAAATTGCAGAACTCAAGCTTGCCCGGGCAAAGGATCTGTCGGATGCTGAACTCCGGGAAAAGGGACGGTTGGAAAAAGAAAAGCTTCGCCTGGAAGCCGAATATCAAACCTTGGTCGGTAGCGATGCTCAGCAAAAACTTGCTAAGATCAACAAGCAGTACGACGATGAGCTCGAAGCTTTAAAGAAAAGCTTCAGCGATAAACTAATTGCGTCTGCAGAGTTTGAGGCCGCCAAAGACCAGATTGAAAAGAACAGGAAAGCCGCCATCGGCAATTCTGAAAAGGAGGAAGCAGATAAGCAGAAAGAAAAAAGCAAGGAGGTTCAGCAGGCGGCACTAGACAGCGCGCAGGCTGTTGCTGATGCTGTGTTCCAAATTGGAGCGAACAATCGGCAGCGCGAAACGGATATCAAGCTGAACGCCCTTGAAAAAGAACGTGAGAAGGAACTCAGCAAAAAGAACCTTACTGAGAAGCAAAAAGAGGCCATCAACAAAAAGTTTGATGAGAAAGCCAAGGCGATCAAACTGAAAGCCTGGGAGGATGACAAGAAAGCTGCAGTAAGTCAGGCGATCATCAATGGTGCTATCGCAGTTACCAAGGCATTACCGAACATCCCGCTTGCTATTGCTACCGGTGTAGCTGCAGCTGCTCAGCTTGCTGTGATCGTGGCCGAGAAACCACCAGAGTTTGCAACCGGTATCCGAAACTTTGAAGGTGGACCAGCGATCGTAGGTGAAGCCGGTACCGAGTTAATTGAGGAAGATGGAAAGATGTGGCTAGCTGAGAAAGCTACGCTGGCCAATCTTGCACCTGGTGCCAACGTGTACAACGCGAAGGAAACCGCGGACATGATGAATGCTTCTCTTGGCGAGAAGCTTTACAAGCCGATCAGCTATTCCGTAGACCTCAGCACCGCACGTACCGCAGAAAAGGAGTACCGTTCTACCAGTACTACTCCTGCCCTTCCCGCTCCGGATCCAGTATCATCCAGTACCGGGAAAAACGATCCTGATCCAATGCACGTACTGCTTGAAAAGATGAATAAGAACATCGAGGGCTTTGTAAATGAGCAGTCGCGGATCAATAAGATACCTGTTGATTTCAACTACAGGATGTTCGAAGAAAAAGAGAAAGAGATTAGAGCATCAAGGATTAGCCAGTCTGGATAAACATATTAGCATAAAAAACCCCTAAAGGTTCGCATGCCTTTAGGGGAAACATATACGTTGTAACCCATCTAAGATTAGCCGTATAGTTGCAAAGAAACGCTTTTAAGCGGTCCTAAACAATCTTGAACGCGATATCGTGAAATTCTGATTCAATTTTTATCGCGCTTTCAAACTTGTAATCGTCATCGATATGAGCGTAACGCTCTGTAGTTTCAAGCTTCGCGTGACCGAGGATTTTTTGCAATCCGGATATGTCGCCTACGCTGGTCATATACAAGTACCCAAACGTATGCCGTCCTACGTGCGATGTAAGCACTTTATTTATCCCAGCCTTATCAGCAATCACCTTCAATGTTTCATTGTACTGCACCTGGTTAGGTAAGTCAAAAAACGTCAACCGATTGTTTTGTGATCGGATAAATGTTCTTGCAATCGGTAAGAAGGGTATCCTGATCTTACGCCCCTTCTTTCTGTTTTTCTGAGGGATGAAGTCGAGGAAGTTCTTTTGTATCTCCCATCTATAATTTACCTGGTATAAATCGGATATCCGGACAGACGTGAAGCAGCAGAAAAGAAATGCCTTTAGTACCCGCAATTCACGATCGGTTAAATCGTGTTCCTGCAGCATGATCAATCGGCGCACCTCTTCTCTATTCAAATAGGTTGTTGATTCAGGTGGTGTTTCGTAGTGAAATTTGAAAACATCTGGATTAACAACAATCATAGGCTCTTCACTCGCAAGCTTCAGATATGCAAGTGTAGTCTTTAATCGATCCCACACGGTACCTGGTGCGTAATACTCACCCGGGCGGAACTCCTTTGACTGCAGATAAAGTCGAAAGTCGTGCATCCATTTCTGATCAATGTTCTTGAATAAGCTGAGATTATCGTACTGGATCACCTGAGCCAGCACCGCCTTAGCGTTTTGGTAGGTTTTAAGGCTGATTTCTTTTTTCAGGTATCGCCGATCGGCTTCTCTTCTGAAGTACGCAATGAAACACTCTTTACTATCGTAGACTTTCATTTCACGGGTAAGCTTCGCCATAGTGAGCTGTTCGCGTCGTAGCCGATAGGTAAGTATAATATCTGTGATCTTGGCTCTTTCGCAATCAATAAGGAGGTTGTAATCCAGAACTTCCGGATCCCGCTTGTCTCTGGGTATAAGCTTGAAGTTTTCGGTGTCAATCTTTTCGACTGGCCACCTCAGTTTTAGCGGGAATTCATTTTGCTCCCTATTGATGGTAGCCTGGATGTAAATGGACGCGGTACCATCCTTACTGATCCGTCTTTTATTATACCAAAGCTGTGAAGAAAATTTGAACATGATGCTTCCTGATTTCTTGTCGTTACAATGTCGCTACAAGTGAGGAAACGGTTTTGCTGTTAAGCGGATGAAAAAGCCCTTGTTAGGCTTTTGGAGTAGGGTAATGCAGAATCTTGATCCTGCATTACTTTGTTAAATACTCCTGTTGTACTCAGAGCGGGAATCGAACCCGCACGACTTTTAAGGTCACAGGATTTTAAGTCCTGCGTGTCTACCAGTTCCACCATCTGAGCAGGCTATTAACCTTTAAATTAAATATCTCCTGGTAGGAAGATATTTAGAGCGAAAGACGAGATTCGAACTCGCGACCCCGACCTTGGCAAGGTCGTGCTCTACCAACTGAGCTACTTTCGCATGCTAAAAACATCTCCGATGTTTTCCCTTTCAATCTTCAGCCTTTTTAATGTGCTTCGTTCCGTTTGGGATTGCAAATATAGTGACAAAACATTTCCTGACAAGTTTTTTCTTAAATAATTTAGAAGTTTATTGTAAGTTATTGTCTTTCAGTACTGATAAAATGACATCGCTTTCAAAGCCCTTTCCCATCAAATAGCTCATCAGCTTGTGCTTCCTTTTATAAGGGTCTTTTTCAGTGATTGTTCTTAGTTTTTTCTCTGCAGCCTCCTGTACTACTTTCAGATAATCATCGTAATCAATACTATTCAGTGCCTTCATAATCATCTTATCCGGCACCTTGCGGAGCTTCAATCCCTGCTTGATTTTCAGCTTTCCCCACCTCTTGATGTTAAACTTGCCGGATACATAAGCACGTGCAAAGCGTTCCTCATTCAAGAAATTAGTACTGATTAATTCAGAAATTATACCCTCAACATCCGGAGCATGTAGCCCCCAATCATACAATTTATTGCGGATCTCCTGCTGCGCACGCTCCTGATAAGCACAATAATGTTCTGCTTTTAGAAGGGCGGCCTTTCTGTCCAGTATGATGGGTTTCTTTTCTTCCAATTTATGCTAATAAAAAAGCCATCAAACTTTCATTCAATGGCTTCGTTTCTCTTTATCGGATGCGATTATCTTGATCTTTTTGCCTTGGTACCTGCAAATTCAATTGTAGAAGCAAAAAGAATAAGACCAATACCGAATACAATGAAGCCGCCATATACCAAACCTGCAGCTGCATTCAAGCTACTAGCTGAATCAAAGATGCTTCTGTGATTGGAAGCTGTGAAAATAAATCCACCGCCGATTATCAATAATCCTAAGACAGTAATGGCTAATCCTAATGTTTTTTTCATCTGTGTTAAATTTTCGTTTGGTAATGATGCGCTTTCTATTTGATGCTACAATGGGCAAATATATAAATTTTCATTGGTCACAAAAACCTGCGGGTTAACAAATTTGGCAAATTGTAACGCATATCAGATGACTCCTGCCACATGCATCAGTTGCTAACTTACTTGTAGTTCGCCCTCAACACTGCGGCTTCCGCTGAAGTAATGGGCATTACGGTTCCATGTCTTGGATGAAAGTCCATGCTGACACCCTGCGTTACGACTTCGAATTTGTGAAGGTCCGTACTCCTGCACAGCTCATATTTACCCTTTCTATAGACATCATACATCAGCATCCATTCCTCAGAATTATTCAGCTTAAAAACATCCCCACCTTCCACCGCTTCACTGGTGTGATGCAGATCGTTGTCTTCCCAAATATAGCCGCTAGTTAGCTTATCAGACACCGCCTTTTGTTATTCCATCACCCTGCCCTTCTGTTTTAAAGAATAAGTGATACTGCCCATCCTTGAAGGCGATGGTTCCGTCTATACATGCCCCACCATCAGGCTTAAAAAGTAGTTGCTTTGGCTCCGTAAGCAAAGGCCGCAAAACGCTTAGGGATGTTTACCATCCGTTAACCGCCACATGCATGTCCGTGGTGACCATATAGAAGGTCTTTCCATCCGCCCCGCGTAAGATATGTGGATCCCGAAGTCCGCCGGTGATGCTGTTTTCCGCTGAACTGATCACAGGCTTATCCTGGTTGAGCGCTTCATATTTTAAAGCATCTGCACTTAATGCAAAGTGAATCGCTTCTTCACCAGCATCGTTACCCGTAAAATAGGCAAAAGATAAGCGCTTGGCTTCTCAGACTCTGCTACTGCGCTATTGTTGGAACAACCATATAGAATGCCTATCTCAAAAATTGCAAAGAGCATAAATATGTGAAACCTGCCGGGTTCTTTTATCATAAGCTAGCTAAACCAACTGAATATCCATTCTGTAGCCTTAATCAGGCCATATACGAGTAGAACTAAAATAAGCAGAAGCACAACAACTGCAATGATAATGGTATTTTTTCCGCTGCCCTGATGTTTGCCTTCCACATAGTACTCCTGGATCAGCTTTAGGTTGCGGGTATTGGATTTAAAAAAGAAGTCGAAGATTTGCCCGATAAGTGGTATTGGACCGAGAACAGAATCAACGATAATGTTTATTGACATCAGTACGACCAGCTTACTGCTTGCACCATTCCGGGCAATAGCCAATAACATAGCGGCTGAAATTAAAAAACCCGTCATATCCCCTACTATAGGAAAGATATTAATCACAGGATCAAGTCCAAACCGGAATTTCGTTCCAGGAAGCCTGAATTGCTCATCCATAAGATATGCAACGGTTTTAATCCAGCCCGTTCCGGGCTTCTGTGGTATTCCGCGTTGATATGGATCTTGAGCCATGGCTATTTCTTAAATGAGCTGATGTCGACGATTGCATCATCGTCCACATACTTCAGGAACTCAATTCCCTTGCCATTTTTTACCCATCTGTAATTCTTTTGAATCCATTTGTACGCATCCTCTGTCTTCTCATTCATTTTTCTTGGTGCAGGTACCGAATACACGGTCGCAGTTGGGTAGTGTACTTGGTACAGCGCATCTCTCAACAGAAAAACCAGCGTTTTCTTGTCTTTAGAATTTATAAAGTGGTGTCCCTGGAGTCGCTCAGCTTCATTTTGTCTCGGAATTAAATAGACCCGGGCGTTAACTGGAGTAACAACGTAGTCATTATTAATCAAAAAGGCAGATTTTCCAATCCGCATCATACCTTTAGTAAAGCCCTGGTCGCCGGCTCCCTGAGATGCACGATAAAGACTAACAACCTCCACCTTTCCATCTTTAACAGTGATCAGGAAAAAGGGCGCCTCAGCATTGAGGCTACCTTCAAGCTGTGCAAGTACAGCGGTCTTTTGCGTGTTAATTACCTCTACTAAACTAAACCTGTCTTTCACAAAGGTACTATCTTGCTCATCTGGCTGCACCCTGATGAGTGTATCTTTATATTTCACCTGAAAGGCCTCTCCGGGGGCATCGCTTGGTGTAACACCTACAATCGTGAGTACATCTGAAGACTGTTTCGGGTAATTATTAAAATCTTCATTCGCTGCAAGTTGTCTGGGAATGTAAGTTTTTTCGGATAGGCCTTTCTTACAGGCACAAAGAATGGAGAGAATAAGGAGCGCAAATAATCTGAGTTTCATTGTTTAATCGTTTGTAGCTGGCGTCAAAAGTAACATCCTGCACCACAAATCCTATGTTTTATTTTTTAAAACCTGGCACTTTAGTGTTTGTTCTATTAATTGATAACCTAAACTTTTGTACGATGAGATTTACCTATAAAGACCCGATTACAGAAAGTGAGATCGAATTGAATGCCGAACCCGAAGATTACAACGGCGAGCAGGGCCTGCGAATCATTTTCCCTGAGAAAGACTCTTTTGTAATGGTGCAAAAAGACGGAAGCTGGGATGTGGTGGACGATGAAGACATCAACCCGGCAATTGTTGAAGCAATTGGCCAGGGACTGAAGACCCATTCGCGATATAATCACCTGACTGGATAATGAAATCCCGGCGTCATGCCGGGATTTTAATTTATAAAGGAATTTGATCGATCCGCCTGATCAACTCGATACAGGCCCGGCTATTATGATATGGGCACTTCCATAAGCCTGCTTTGTCATGACCTGGCATCAGGCTCCCGTCATCATTAACACCCCAGAACCACTCCCCCTCGTTTAGGTCAAGTATAGCATGCCTGATGAACTGCCAAACTTGATAGGAGATACTCAGATATTCCGCCTTCCCGCTCAGTTGCCATGCATTGAAAAAACCTACCATGGCCTCAGCCTGCACCCACCAATGTTTTTCTTTTATGACATGTTGTTCATAAGGATCATACTCATACCATAAGGCACCATCCTGATCCAGACCCGTTTTACAAGCTTCAGCCATTTTTAGGGACAATGTTTTGATCTCATTGATTAGTCCAGAATTGTTGATCACCTCTGCTGCTTCCAGCAATAGCCAGGAAGCTTCAATATCATGGCCATAAGATATGGTATCAGACTTAGGCTTCCACTGTTCATCAAAAAACAGGATCATCCGGGCTCTTGTCGCATCAACGATGTGCGTTTGAAAATCGTTCAGCAGTAGCTCGATTTGCAATTTTAGCCCTGAATCAGGCCAAATGCGGTAAAGATTGGTGAATGCCTCCAGTACATGCAGATGCGTGTTCATGGTCTTTTTCTCATTGGCGTCTTTTTCGCTCAGCCTCAAATCGGCCGTGTCTTGCCAAGCTCTGTCAAAAGCCTCAAGAAATCCACCATAGGTATGGTCGTAGCTATGCTTAAGCAGTTCATGGTACAACGAAATAGCATGATCTATGATCTTGGGATCTCCTTTTGCGATGTAGTACTCGCTGAGGGCATATATCATAAAAGCAACCGCATATACCTGCTTTTTGGTATCAAGTGGCTGTCCTTTGAAATCAACTGTCCAATACACCCCGCCATACTCCCGGTCAATGAAATGATCAAGGATATACGCGTAAGCACGATCAGCAAGTTCCAGATTATGTCGCGGATCAAGATTATGGGCTGCCGCAAAAGACCAAAGAATTCTTGCGTTTAATACGGCACCTTTCGGTGCTTCAGCAGACACCAAATTGTCGTTAGACAGTTGACCATAGAATCCGCCGTTTTCAAGGTCCACCGTATAGGTTGTCCAATAGTACAAAATGCGTTGTAGTTCTTCAGAAAGGTCGTTTCTGTAAGCTGACATGGAGATCAAATCGTTATTCATTTTAAGCAATGCCTTCTGCCAACGCCCTGTTTTTTTCCACAATATTGATGATTGACTGGACCGAGGTTGCCGAACGAAGGCCATCTGCAGGGGTATTCATTACATAGTCTAACAGCTTATCAATGGTAGTTGTTGCCACATGCATACGCGTATCCGACGATGCGTAGTAGATAAATACCCTACCATCGTCATCTCTGATCCAACCATTGCTAAACACAACATTTGAGACGTCGCCAACTCTTTCCTCTCCCGTTGGCGCCAGGAAATAGCCGCCCGGTTTATAGATCACTCTGGTAAGTTCTTTAAGATCCGTCATAAACATGTACAAAACATAACGCAGCCCTGCAGCAGTACTGCGTACCCCATGTGCCAGATGTAGCCAGCCATAAGATGTCTTAAGCGGTTCGGGACCCAATCCATTCTTTGCTTCATACACCGTATGATACATTTTGTTGTCTACGATCAACTCCTTTTCCACCACAGCATTCTCAATACTGTCGCTTAGTCCGAAGCCAATTCCTCCACCTGTTCCAGACTCAATAAATCCATCCTGCGGCCTGGTGTAAAACGCATATTTTCCATCCACAAACTCCGGGTGCAAAACCACGTTTCGTTGTTGAGGCGAAGGTGTCTTCAAATCTGCCAACCTTTGCCAGGTGATTAGATCCTTTGTACGTACAATTCCACATTGTGCTACAGCCATGGATTGATCAAAAACAGGAGCTTTTGGATCTTTGCGTTCTGCACAAAACAAACCATAAATCCAGCCGTCTTCATGCGCGGTCAAGCGCATGTCGTAAACATTCGTATCAGGCTCATCAATTTCCGGAATCACAACCGGCTTTTCCCAGAAACGGAAATTATCAATTCCACTCTCGCTTTCTGCAATGGCAAAGAAAGATTTACGATCCAGCCCCTCTACCCTTACTGCCAGCACGTACTTCCCATTAAACTTCATTGCCCCAGCATTGAAAGCAGCGTTTATACCGAAACGCTCCATGAGGTGAGGATTGGTTTCCGGGTTGAAGTCGTACCGCCAGTTCAATGGGGCATGATCGCCCGTCAGAATCGCATGCTCGTAGCGACTGAAAATTCCATTCAGACTTGGAATTTCTTTATTAGGTAAGCTAAGCAAAGTTTCATGTGCCGCTTCCAGTTCTTTTTTTCTCTGATTAAAATTTGTCATATTCATTATTGGGATAGTCTCTATTATGTGTTAATCTTCAAGCTTATTCCACCAGGTACGTTTGAGTATTGCAATGAGTACTGCCAATACTGCCAGGGTGATCCATAATGGTGTTTGCATATGTAGAATAAAGTACATCGGCAATATCGTGAGGCAAAGCTGGGCGATGATACCCAGTACAACATTGAACATGTCCAGTTTAAAACGCTTGTTGGCAACAAAATCTGGATCTTCGGCAACGACAAGCATATAAACGGGTTTCCAGAAGCCCCAAGGTCTCACCGTCTTGTAGAATGATTTTAGGACGACGATATCTGTAGGTGCTGTTGCATAGGTTCCGATGATGCTACCTGTTAGTGAGAGCAGGAACAGCAATGGCCACCAGTAAAGTGGTAAGCCTGTAGTGAAGTATGGCATTAACAATGCGGCGGCAATCCCCACAGCCATTCCCCAGAAAAATCCATTCGCATTGAAGCGCCACCAGTACCATTTTAGACAATTTGCAGCCACATAACCACCATACAGGCCTCCTACTATCCATTGTAGAATGTCATTCACATTGTTGGCCATTAGTCCAAGTCCGATACCAATGAGAACCACCAAAACTCCGACCAGGTAATTCATAGAAATTACCTTCTTGGTGCTTGCGTTTGGGTTATAATATTTGAGGTAGATGTCATTTACAATATAGGCCTGCGCCGCATTTAGCGTGCCGCTAAAAGTGCCCATAAATGCGCCTAACAAGCCGGTAAGCACCAGGCCAAGAATTCCAGTTGGCAGAAAGGCATTGATTGCTGCCGGCAGAATCATTTCAAAGTCGGTCATGCCTCCAGTCCCTTTCAAATTCAATCTGTCGTAATACAATATCGCCAGTACTGTGAGTCCAATTACCATCGAATAACGTATGGGAAGTAAAATGATGCTTACAAAGCCGGTCATTTTACTTGCTTCCTTAGGACTCCGGGTACTCAACACCTTTTGCATATCATAGTTCGGGGCGGGTCCTGCAAGCGAGGCAAACACGCCTTTAAGCAACATCATACCAAAGAAAAGGCTGAACAAGCTAAAACCATCTTCTTCGATCTTCCGGTTTGCATCCGCAGCTATACCTGTCCAATCCAGATCAAGTTTCCAGCCGAAGAATGGGCTGTGCCATCCATCAGGCACATTCAGGGTTTGTCCATCAAGATGAGACATTGCGATCACAGCTATGGCAAGACAAGCCACCGTCATAATCGCGTACTTGATCATGTCACCGAGTACGATGCTGTGCATACCGCCCAGTATAGAATAAAACGTCGCAAACAGCGTAAAGATGATGCCATATACATGCGGAACATACTTTGGTGCTACCTCAAATGGAACATAACCTTTTACAAGATCCCAAGGGATGAAGATCTCCATGAATTTACCCAATCCTATAAAACCATATGCGAGAAAGCCAAAGCAACTAAGCAAGGCAAAAGCAATTACAACAATATGAGAGGCCGTTACCCCTTTACCTTCTAAGCCAAACCTGGTATGCAACCACTCTGCACCAGTGTTTGCATTGCTTCTGCGTAGCCACTTGCTAAGAAACATCATCATAAACACCTGGTTGAAAACTGGCCAAAGCCAGGGAATCCAAATGCTTTTTAAGCCATAAACAAAACATAAAGCAACCATCCACATAGTCCCACTGATATCGAACATGTCTGAAGCGTCACTTAAACCCAGCTTGTACCATGGTAAGGATTTTGAACCAAGCAGATAACTTTCTTTGTCCGTCTTCGCCTTTTTGCGATACCAAAACCCGATGAAGATCATCGTCGCCAGGTACAGCAGCAGAATTAAAATATCTATAAGTTTTAAGTTCATGCGTGATTAAAGTTTGTGCGAAGTCTGCGTTTTTCTCAGCTGCATCGCTGAATCGAATGCGCCCTCGTGATAGGGTGGACGATAAGTTAATGTGCTTTCTATTAAAAAGCAGGATTGGTGCTGGGTAGTCTTCTTCATACAAGATTTATACTTTGGTATTAAGGGTCTAAATTATAAATCACCTTTACTTACCTGATAATACTATTTTAACCAATTCACATCGCTTTCTCGAAAATCCGCACGCAATAACTGCCGTATCTATTCTTCAGGGTTTAAAAAAATCGTTTAATTTGTACTAATGTTCTTTTATCAACGAACAGACTATTTCTAACCAAATTGTATGAATAACATCATCAAAGAAATCACCCCACTTACCCAGAGTGACTGTTTCACTATATTCTCGAGGGTTAAAAGTGAGTTTAACTTCCCACTTCATTTCCATGAAGAATTCGAATTAAATCTTATTGTAAATGCGAAAGGTGCTAAGCGGATCGTAGGCGACAATATTGAGGAAATTGACGATCTGGAGCTTGTACTTGTAGGTCCAAACCTCTCCCACGTGTGGCTCAGCCATAATTGTACAAGTAAGGACATCACGGAAGTAACAATCCAATGGCACAAGGACCTGTTTGACGAGAAGTTCTTGAAGCGTAATCAACTCAGCTTTATTCGCAGGATGTTCGAGCGCTCTGCCCGGGGAATCCTTTTCCCGAAAGCAACGGCGGAGGCGCTCGCTCCACGACTACTTGCAATAAACCAAATGCAGGGCTTTGACTCTGTACTTGAACTTATGAGTATTGTACATGAATTAAGTACTTCTAAGTCCATGCGGGTGCTTTCGGATGTGACGTTTAACAATGCCCAAGTACTGAATTATAATTCCCGGAGAATTGACAAAGCCTATGAATTTATGAATGCAAATTTTCATAAGCCTATTTCTCTTAAAGACCTTGCGAAACTGGTAAACATGACAGAGGTTTCCTTTAGCCGGTTCATTAAGAAGCGTACCGGCAATACTTTCATTGACAGTCTGAATGAGATACGGCTTGGTCATGCGACAAGGATGTTGATTGAAACCACGCACTCCATAGCCGAGATCTCTTATAACTGCGGTTTCAACAATATTTCTAACTTCAATCGTTTCTTTAAAAAGAAGAAGCATTGCACTCCGAAAGAATTCCGGGAGAACTTCGCTGGAACCAGGGTATTTATTTAGATGCAAAAGAAATCCCCATTGAGAACATGCTTTTACAATGTTTTCAATAGGGATAAGGTTGAACGCTTCTACTTTTAGTTATTCTTGCTCTTGCGGATCCTTAGAATAGCCGCTGTCGAATTCAACTTTTAAGCATTAATCCTGGACTTCCAATTTATAGATAGTTCCTTTATTACCTGCCAGCAGAACAAGGGTACCAGATTTAGCCTTCTGAACAGCGTTGATGTTAAGATTGGAAATGTTTTTCCAGGTTCTGCCACCATCAGTGGAAACATCGACCCCGGAAGAACCTGCAGCAATACACAACCTCCTGCTGATATACTGAACACCTGAGCGGTATCCGGAGACCGAAGTTTCAGGTGTAATCCAACTTTTACCACCATCCTTAGTGTACAGGGCATTGTTGGTACTTTCCTGATCTTTCAGATAATCACCACCAACGACTACGCCATGCTTTTTGTCGTAGAAATCCATGGAAAATGCACCTGTACTATTCAGGCCCTGTATAATCGGATTCGCGTATTTTTTCCAGCGCTTCCCATAATCAGCAGAATAGTAAATATTGGCTGCAGCACCGCCAGTGGCTATCCATACCCTGCCTTTAGACAATGTCTTGATGGTTGTACCAGATGCTGCAAAGCCTGCCTCTCCCATCGTCAAATCAAACTTCAGCGTGCTGCTTACATCCTCCCACTTTTCTGCTCCCGATGATGTGTAAAGCAACTGTAGTCTTCCCTTTATTGGATCTCCGAAGATCATACCTTGCTTAGCGTTCCAAAAATCCATCCCATCGAGGAATATCGCTGAATCACGATTTATGTAGGTTTGATTCCAAACCTTACCCCCATCTGCTGTACGCAGTATGTAAGCTGGAGAACCGGCATTCACGATTACGGCATCATCAGCACTAAACGCCTCAATATCCCTGAAGTCCAAACCGTCGTATCCTGGCGGCTTCGACCAACTCCAGCTCTTTCCGCCATCCGTTGTTTTACCAACAAAGCCATTGCTGCCGCTAACCCAGGCTACATGGTCGTCTACGACCGATAGCCCTCGTATGCTGGTATTTGTACCCTGGTTTAAGGGTACGAGTTTAAAATCTTGTGCGCTGCCTATTAAAGGAAGTAGTAGAAGGATAATTAGTGCTCTCATTATTTAACTTTTTTCCAAACCTCAGTACGGCCTATCAGGGAAATACCAATATAACCGCGGATATTCAGGTCGCCGTTAGACTTCGTCGTGATATTACAACTATAGGTTTTGCCTGATTTTGGATCATAAATCTTACCATCTGTCCATTTATCGCCTTCATAAACAAAGTCCTTTAGAATTTCTAAACCAAGTATGGGTTTATTCCGCATGGACTCATCGGGATTATGGAGATCTGTTTTCGTATTTCCTTTTTCATCTTTAGGATTTTTAAGCCATACAATCTTACCGTAGAATTTTTCATTTCTCTTGTAAATGTCTACGTGTGCCTCACCTGAGGCGTTAACCCAGCGCCCAATAATAGCGTCTTTCGCCTGTGAAAATCCGGATATTGTAATGCTAAGCAGCAATACAAGAAGCTTCATTTTTTTCATGTAACGGAATTTAATTGTTCAATATTCATTTAAGTTGAAGAAAGATATGGAAAGCTCGCCGATCTTTCAAATTAAAACGAAGCGGATTGCAATGGAACAGAGAACCAGAAAGTAGAACCAAATCCAAGCGTGGAATCTAAACCTATATCGCCCCCATGAGCTTTAACGATCTCCGAACATATATATAATCCTAAGCCTAAACCGGATAACCTGGACATCTCGGCCGATTTAACACGTACAAAACGGGCGAAGACAGCTGCTTTCATTTCTTCAGGAATGCCCATGCCGCTATCTTTCACAGTAATGAAAACCTGGTTTTCCCGGAGCACACTTGACACAAGGACATCAGCACCAGCTGGAGAATATTTTACCGCGTTACTCAGCAAGTTAAGCATCACCTGCTCAATGCGTGACTCATCACCAAGTATTACCATGCGCTCAGATGGCAGATCAAAGCTGATTAGAGCATCCGGGTGTGCAGCCTGAAATCCGGCAACACAATCACGCAAACAGCGGAGCAGATCGAAGGGCAGCATCTGAAACTTCATTCCACCTGTACGAACACTTGTAGATTCGAGCAGATCATTTATCAAGCTAACAAGTTTATCCAGCTGAAAGTTCATTTTTCCAAGCAGCTCCTTAAATTGAGGCACATCCGGTATCGTACCTGTTTCCAGCGAATGAACGGTCGTTTTCATTTTCATTTCCGCAAGTTGCAGATATGCTTTTAGCACTGTAACCGGCGCTTTCAGTTCGTGTGTAGCCATATGGAGGAAGTCCTCATGAAGCTTTTCACGAGCTTCGATTTCCGCCTTGGCCTTAAGGGTGAGGCTGTATTGTAGTGCATAGCGCTGTTCATTGCGATGAAAACGATGAAGCAACGCAGTTAGAAAAATGCATTCCAAAAAATACAGCAATACCTGTAAAAAGCTGAAAATCCGGAGAATCTCCGTGCTATAATTTCCTGCAAAGTGAAGTACAAGTGCAGAAAGCGTTGTCACCGCACTACCAATGAATGCGCCCCTGGTACCATCCAAAAAAGCGCTGATTGTTACAACAACGAAGAAAAAAAGAAAAGGCGGTGTACGAGATTCGAGGAGATCAATCTTGAACCAGATGCCCGTGGCACTTAGCACCAGCGGCAATAAACAGATGAGCCAGGCAGGGCGACTCCCAAGTGCCTTAATGAAATTCATAGTCTTTCCCCTTTGGGAGTAAGTTGTTGATGTGGTAAACCAGACTTGAAAAATCTATTGGCTTAGCGACAAACACATCACTTCCATACGTGCCCAAAGATTGGATGATCCTGTCGTACGCGGAAAGCAGGATCACCGGAAGATGCGCGCTCGCAGCATCATTTTTCAGAACCGAGCACAGCTCTCCGCCATTTACATCATTCATCAGATAGTCCATAATGATCAAATCTGGCTGATGTTGAGAAATCAATTCCTTGATCTCATAGGTTGGTGCAGCAATTACGACATCAAACCCATTTAATGATAAAATTTCCTGCACGATTCCAAGAAGATCCTCGTCGTCGTCAAGAACTAAAATTCTACTCATAGATATGATTTCTAGAATTAATTACACCTCAAAATTACAATAGGGAAGTATGACCTTGAACAGTAATTCTACGATAATATCAGGAGGTATGTACCTGAAAAAAAAGTGTTAGTTGATAATACCGTTTAACACCGCATAACGTATCAACGCAGCAGTATTCTTTGATCCGGTTTTCTCAATAAGACTCTGTCTATGACCTTCTATAGTACGCTTGCTCAAGAATAACTTCTCCGACATTTCACTATTGGTCAAGCCATCTGCTATCAGGTGCAACACTTCAATTTCACGCATCGAGAACTCAATATTTGATACGTTCTCAGAAACTGCATTTACATTCTTCTGGCTTAGCTTTTCCAGCATTTTAATGGATAGTTCAGAACAAAGGTATTTGCCTCCAGCCTTTACGTGTTTTAAAGAGAAAATCATCTCGTCTGCACTAACACTCTTAAGCAGGTAGCCTGATGCACCTTCCTGAAAAGCCTGAGAAACGTATTTATCATTATCGTGCATCGAAAGTATTACCACACGAATATCAGGCTTTAAGTTATGAGCTTCTTTAATTAGCGAGATACCATCAAGCTCTGGCATATTTATATCAGCAAGAATCACATCTATTCCTTCGTTACTGGAAATAAAGTCTAAAGCTTCTTTTCCATTGGTGGCTTCGCCAGCTACATGAATCTCTTTATCCGATCCTAGTAACATCTTAATGCCGTTACGAACTATGTTGTGATCTTCTGCTAATAAAACTTGTATCATTCTTTTGTTTAATTTATTCTGTTTTTTTTCTTGTGAGCGCTAATTGACCTCTCTACAACAAAGAAAGTTCTAAATTGTGTGGTAAATTATCATATTTTATTCTAATTTTTATCATTGTACCCAAACTAGAACTCTCTAAATCCATCTCTCCATTAAGTAGAAAGATCCGGTTTTTTATGCTACGGAGTCCGGAACCGTTTAACAATGAGCGCTCTACTTTCACACCAAAGCCTCTTCCATTGTCTTTAAAAATAAGATGTAGCCAACCATTCTCTTCAAACATTTTTATCTCCGCAAGGGTAGCTTGTGCGTGCTTCATGCAATTATTGATCAACTCCTGAATAATCCGGAACAGATATAGTTGTTTTTCAGCATTGAGGTTGCTAAACTCAGCCTTAATATCCGTAACGATCCGGAAACCGGGAATACTTAGACGCTGCCCCATCTCCTGAATACCGGCAGCAAAGCCAAAATCGCGCAGCACTGAAGGTGTAAGTTCATAAGACATCTCCCTGGTTTCCCTGATCACCTGATCGAGAAGCAGGTTTACGTTCCCAAACTCTGCATTGATGTTATGGCTGCGTTGAATGTTTTGCAGGTTTATTTTAATGCCATAAAGAATTTGACAAATACTGTCGTGCAGGGCACTGCTGATCTGCAAACGCTCTTTTTCCTGAGCATTGAAGGTTGCAGAAAGTATGTTTCTTTGATTTTCTTCCTGTAAACGCACAGCTGCCCTGGCAAGATTGGTCTTTTCAGTGATGTCCATGATGATACCGGCAAAATACGAGCGGTCGTCCAACCCTTGTATTTCATTGCCCTGAACGTATATCACTTTTTCCTTACCCTTTGCAGTAATGATCTCAAACTCCAAGTCTATTTTGGTCAGCGGAGCCGCGCTAAAGTCGAAAGCTTCGTTAACACGCTGACGATCTCTAGGATGTATAAAAGTGAGGAAGTCCCGAATTCTGCCGTCAAAGGTATTAGGATCGATCTCAAAGATTGAATTGCTGTACTCATCGAGAAAGATGCGTTGCCGCTTAAAGTTCATTGTCCAGGTACCCGTGTCCGAGGCACTTAAAGTCATTTCCAGGCGGTGACTGGTGTCAAGTAATTTTTGCTGTGCTTCCCTGCTTTCAGTGATATCAGCTACGGTAATGTAGTATTGTAGCCGCTCAGATACCGGTTCAAAGATGGACACCCCTTCTAAACGCGCATAAAATGCGTCTTTGTGGTTAGACCGGATCTTAATTTCGATGTACTGACGTTGCCTTGTAGCGGCAACTTTCTCAAGAAAAGCTTCAAATGCAGGCAAGTTTTGTTCATCGAAAAAACCATGCAGCCGTTTGTTAAAAAGTACCTGACGTTGTACACTAAGTAAGTCTGCCCCGGTTTGATTCGCCTCATGTATGAATCCAATGCGGTCTAATATGAAATAGCCAACCGGCGCATGATTAAAAAAACCTGCCAGCTTTGCCCGCTCGGCTTCAAGGAGTTGATAGGAGACTTTTAGCTCCTCATTCTGCATCTCCAGCTCCAGCTGGAAGATCTGCAACTCATTGAGCAACACTGAAATCTCATGATCAGAGATATTTGTACCCGCAACTTCGTTCTTTACCTTCGAAGTTTCAGTTCGTGTATTTAAAAGTTCAATAACCTGTTCTCTTGTTGCAATATTCCTGTCCAATGTGATGGTATTAAATTTTTAAACCGCATCCAGCATAGTTATTTAAAAATATGCGTTAAAAGCCATATCAACAAATGATGCATACTATTAGCATCGTAATGTGAAATAATATGAAATATGGAGTTATAAAATTCACACTATTATACGTATTATCAGAAAGCATCAATAACTTATCAGCTATTAGGTCATCTAAAAACAGGTAAACCCATACTTCAACCTTGATATTGGGAAGTATGCTGATGGCGGGAAATTCAACATAGGTTGCTACACTGATGATCGAGCATAATCTTAGAAAAATCGGACAAAATCATGTAAAGCTCCCAGCATAATGATGTTTACTTTTGTATAAACAGCAATTATGGGAGCTAGCGAAGAGATAAAGACTTTAAATTTACCAGTACTCGGCATGTCATGTGCAGGATGTGCAAGCAGTGTAGAAGAAAGCTTGCATGACCTTCCAGGAATTCAGGAAGCTTCCGTTAACTATGCAAGCCAAATGCTTAAACTCAGGTACGAACCCAAAAGTGTTCAGTTGGAACGTGTTCACAAGGCCGTTCAGGATGCTGGTTACGATTTGATCCTGGATACTGACAACGGGACTCTAAAGCAGGAAGAGGCTCAGCAGGAAGCTTATCAGGCTTTAAAACGGAAGCTGGTCTATGCTGCTGTACTTACGCTCCCTATCGTGATACTGGGTATGTTTTTCATGGAAATACCCTACGTGAACTACATTATGCTGGCACTCACCTCCCCAGTGCTCTTTGTTTTCGGACGGAAGTTCTTTGTAAATGCCCTGAATCAGGCAAAACATAGCCGCGCAAATATGGACACCCTGGTTGCGCTTAGCACCGGTACCGCTTATGTTTTCAGTACATTTAACACCTTCTATCCTGCTTTTTGGCATAACCGCGGATTACATGCCCATGTTTACTTCGAAGCAGCGGCAGTCGTAATCGTTTTCATCATGCTGGGTAAAGTACTTGAAGCCAGTGCAAAAGCAAATACATCTTCAGCAATAAAAAAGCTCATGCGCCTTCAGCCGCGAAGCCTTGTTATTATTGAAAATAACATGGAACGGGAAATTCCATTAGAGCAGGTAAAAACAGGCGATATCGTTCTGGTTAAACCCGGTCAGCAAGTTCCTGTTGATGGAAAGCTGGTAGAAGGAAATTCGTATGTAGATGAAAGTATGATTACCGGAGAGCCGCTGGCTGCTGCTAAAAACGTAGAAGATCCGGTATTCGCCGGTACTATAAACCAAAATGGAAGCTTCAAAATGGTTGCCGCGAAAGTTGGTTCAGAGACCCTGTTATCACAGATCATCACGCTTGTGCAAGAGGCACAAGGCTCTAAAGCACCAATTCAAAGGCTTGTAGATAAAATTGCCGGCATCTTTGTGCCGGTTGTACTTGCCCTTGCCTTGTTAACCATGCTTCTATGGCTGCTTTCCGGTGCAGAGAACGCCTTCACTCAGGGTTTAATGGCCATGGTTACGGTACTTGTGATCGCTTGTCCCTGTGCACTGGGTCTTGCAACTCCTACCGCGCTTATGGTCGGGATTGGAAAGGGTGCTGAACAAGGAATACTGATCAAGGATGCTGAAGCGCTGGAGGTTGGCGTCAAGATCAACACGCTGCTTTTTGATAAAACAGGAACCATTACCGAAGGTACCCCGCAGGTTTCAACACTATACTATCTTGATCGTGATGAAGCACATATTGCACACCTGAATGAAATACTGTTAGCCATTGAGATCCAGTCGGAACATCCGCTGGCCACTGCCTTAGTAAAACATCTGCAGCCTATTGCCAAGGCAAGAATTAAAGTAGACAACTTTCAAAGTATCACTGGTCGCGGTGCATCGGCAACTTTTGAAGGCACTCAGTATCTGGTCGGTAATCAGTCCTTACTTCAAGCACATGGTTTAATCCTAAACGAAAAAGTTCAAGCCCAGGCCGCATTGCTTCAGGATGGTGCTAAAACTTTGATCTTTTTCGCAGATGAAACCACGGTATTAGCGCTCGCGACCATCGAAGATAAAATAAAGATTAATTCTGCTGCCGCAATTCTGGCGTTAAAAAAGCAGGGCATTGAGATGTTCATGCTCACTGGCGACAATGCCCATAGTGCAGCTGCAGTTGCGAAAGAAATTGGTTTAGCGCAGTACCGGGCTAATATGCTTCCGGGCGATAAGGCAGACTTCGTTAAAAAACTTAAAGCCAGCGGAAAAACAGTCGCAATGATAGGCGATGGTATTAATGACAGCCAGGCGCTTGCTGTAGCTGATCTTTCTATAGCGATGGGAAAGGGATCCGATGTTGCCATAGACGTTGCAGGTATCACCCTGGTGGCCTCGGATCTTATGCACGTACCCAAGGCCCTGAAGCTTTCCAAAGCTACAGTTAGGACCATCAGACAGAACCTCTTTTGGGCTTTCATTTACAATCTCATTGGCATCCCTATTGCGGCAGGTATATTGTATCCAACCTATGGTTTTTTGTTAAACCCTATGATCGCTGGTGCGGCAATGGCATTAAGTTCCGTATCCGTAGTCGGCAACAGCCTTCGTCTTAAACTCATTAAAATATAACTAAATTAGCATCAACATGGAAACATATAAGTTTAAAACCAATATCAAATGCGGTAACTGCGTTAACACGGTTACGCCTTTTTTGAATGCGATACCAGAAATTATTGACTGGGAAGTTGACACTAAAAATCCCGAAAAAACGCTAACCATTAACTCCAGTGACAACCTCGAAGCTGGCAAGGTGATAACAGCACTTAACGAGGCCGGCTACCAGGGGGAAACCATCCTCTAATTGTCTATGGTGTTACATATAAAAAATATGGTGTGTGACAGGTGCATCATGGTCGTTCAGCAGCAACTGGAACAACGTGGGTTTGTGGTTCAGCATATTGCCCTTGGGGAAGTTGGGATCACACCCGAGCCAGATGAACGCCAGTTGCTGGAATTCGGCCAGGCATTAAATCTGCTTGGATTTGAACTTATTGACAAAGAGAAGGACCAGCTTGTCGATCAAATCCGGAGCATCATCATCAACACCATTCATCATGATGATCTGCCAACATTAAACATAAACTACTCCGATCTGCTTGCAGCGCGCTTGCACAAGGATTACAGCTACCTGAGCCGGTTGTTCTCAACACATGAAAACAGGACCATAGAGAAATTTGTTATTCAGCAGAAGGTGGAGAGGGTTAAAGAACTCCTGCAATATGCCGAGCTCAACATCAATGAAATTGCATTGAAGATGGGTTATAGTAGTAGTGCTCACCTTTCCACACAATTCAAGAACGTTGTCGGCATCTCACCCACAGCTTTTAAGAAGTTGAGACAAACAAGTAGGCTGTCAATAGATAAGATCTAACCTACATCGCTTATCTGACCGGGGTTTTGCATCTCAAACCTGAAGGTGGTATTTTCGTCGTCTGATTGTACCCTTAAGGTTCCGCCATGTGCGAGCGCAATTTGCGAAGCGATATATAACCCAAGACCCAAACCTTGCTGATCCTTTTTCACTTTCCCCCTGGAAAAAGGCTGAAATAATTTGGATAGCGTGGCCTCAGGAATTTTTGCACCACTGTTCGTTACGGCAAGCAGCAAACGGCCGTTTCTGCTGTCGGCCAGTACTTCTATGGGCTTAGCTTTATCACCATGGGTGACTGCATTTCCAAGCAGGTTTGAGAATAACTGCGAAGTTCGTCTGGCATCACAATACACCGGCTCATCAAGGTGTGACATAAACCTGATATCACAGTCCGGATAGGACGTTTGTATTTCTGTGATCACCTGTATGAGTGAATCTTTGATTGACTCATATTTCCTTTCCAGTACAATCCCCTCGCCCAGTCGGCCTCTTGCAAAATCCAGCACATTTTCAATGAGCCCATTCATCCGGAAAGAACTATTCTTTATAATTCTTGCCAGCTTAGCCATACGATCATCCAAGGGCATTTTCAACATGATCTGCGCACTGCTGGTAATTGCGCCAAGTGGATTTCTTAAGTCATGACCCAAAATGGCAATGAACTCATCTCTCAGTTCTGCGATTTTGCGCTCTTCCTGAAGTTCCTTCTTGCTGGTATCAACTTGTTGAATTGCACTCAGGTAAAATGAGATAAGATCCGCATAGAGGTTGAACATTTCCAGTACCTGTGGCTTATCCAATTGTGCAGGTTTACGGTCGATGGCACATAACGTCCCAAAAAAAGATCCATCCTTACGGTGGATTGGAATGGAAATATAGCTTTGCAGCCCATACATCCTTGGCGTATGGTGATTGTAGAAGTTGGGATCTTCTGCTACGTGATTAATAATCACAGGATTCTTATCCTGACGTATTTCATTACAAATGGTTGTTTCAAGACTGAGCTCCGATCCTGGTTGAAGACCAAATTGGATTTCATCATGAACACTACAGGCGATCCACTTTTCAGAAGTCACACGGGCTACTGCTGCAAAGCCCATCCCCGTACTCTTACAAATTACCTGAAGAATATTTGGTATGGCGGGTATGCTTTGAATAGCATTTACGTCTGCGATGAGTTCTGGATGGATATTGCCCATATTTCAGCTTTTTCTGCAAAGATAAGGCATATCCTTAATACGAACGATAATTTCTCGGTTTAACTAATCTTAGCCGCGAAGCCGCCATTTCGAACCATCTTGATGTGAACCGTATCTCCTGCCCTTACCGTACTCTCCCCTCTCCGGTAGTCCATTGCTTGTCTGCCTGCGTTAATGCCATCTTCAAAGGATTCCATCTTGAATGATTGCCCTGCTTTAAGGAAGTCAAGCTTCAGGTCAAATTCACGTGAAGTTTCCTTATTATTAGTCATGCCGCCAATGTACCACTGCTCACCTTTACGCTTAGCTACAATCGCATACTGCCCCGCTTCCGCTGCCAGCACTCGGGTTTCGTCCCAGGTTACCGGAACACTGGTAATGAAGCTCGTACAATCAGGATTTCTGTAATACAACGTTGGATTATCTGCAAGCATCTGCAACCCGCTTTCAAAAAGAACAAACAAAGCCATCTGGTAAGCACGTGTACCAATGCTTGCAGCATTAGGCCGTTCGGCTCTATAAACTTCAGGCTGCATGCTTAACATGGCTCCAGGTGTATAATCCATCGGACCAACACTGTTTCGCATAAATGGAAAATAAACACTGTTGTCAGGTTGCGCCCCTCCCATTTGCTCCATTCCTCTTACACCTTCATAGGAGAGCACATTTGGATATTTGTATTCAAGACCTGCTGGTTTGAAAGAGCCATGGAAGTCTACAAACAGTTTGTATTTTGCCGCTTCTTTTGCAACCCGTTCGTAGTAATTAACCATCCATTGATCACTACGATCCATAAAGTCAATCTTTACGCCCTTTACACCCCATTCGCTAAAGGTCTTAAAGAGATCAAAATGATTTTCAACAGTTAGCCAGGTCAGCCATAATATTATACCAACGTTTTTCTGCTTGCCATAAGAAAGCAGTTCTTTAAGGTCAACATCCGGATTTGGCTCAAAAGGATTTCTCGTATCCTTCGCCCAGCCCTCATCCATAATGATGTATTTAATACCCGTCTTAGCGGCAAAGTCGATGTAATACTTATACGTCGCCAGATTATATCCCGACACAAAGTTAACATCGGGTCCATATGGGGAAGCATCGTTCCACCATTCCCAGCTCACCTGCCCTGGCTCAATCCAGGACGGATCTTTAATAACACTCGCTGGACCAAGTTTTCGGGTCATGGTATTGGTGATCAACTGTCCGTCATTTTCGGTAACCACCATATATCGCCATGGAAAGCTTCTTGTGCCTGCTGTTCTGGCGATGTAATCTGCTTCTTTCAGGATCTTCTGACTTCTGTCTCCATCTTCACTAACTTCAAAGGGCACTTTCGGGAAGGTTGCGCTCATGCCATTTTCACCTGTTCCCTGCAAGAACAATGCAGGATAATCCTGGAGATCAGATTCCGAGATCAGAATTTTGTGCGCTGATTTTGTATCAATAAGCAGCGGGAGCGTTGCCATGCGGTCGGTAGACTTCCATGTGCTGGAAGCCAGGTGGGTGTACGACTCTTCATAGGCAGTTTTGAAACCACCAGGTTGTTGCAGGTGCAATTGATAGTCCGTTGGGAATTTTATGGACAGCTGCTCATTAACAACATCTACAAGGCCCTTTTTCCGGGTCACAAACCGGTAGGCAACACCCTCATCATAAGCTCTGAATTCAACTGAATAGTCACCGGCGAAATCCAATTTTAGTAAGTTGTATTGGTTGTTGATCTTCGAGAATTTGAGTGGAATCACAGGGACAATCTCATTTTTAACTAAGCTCATACTTTTCTTTTTCAACTTAGGCTTAGCGCCCAGTGTAATATCCTTTAGCTGAAGTGCTAAAGACGCCTCTGAAATGAGAACTTGATCTCCGTAGGAAATGCGATAAGAAATGTTATCGGAAAGCTTAATTGCGGCATTAAGTTTCCCATTAGGGGATTTAAGCATGATCTCCTGGGCTATCGATAACTTACCTGTAAGCAGCAGCAAAAAACAGAAAATGACTCTTTTCATAAAGAACTGTAAAGTTTGATGAGCTAAATATATGCATTCAAATAGTTTCATCAGCTACCCAAGGGCTGACTAATGAACTGAAAACGAAAATTTTAACAAAAAAGGCCTTAACTGTATGTTAAGGCCTTTTTCATGTAATCTCTATCTAAACAGTCTGTATGTAGTCTATGGTTGTACCCGTAAGCAGGGTACAACATACATCGTTATGTCATTGTTTTACAGCAACTTGATGGTATGTAAATATTTACTACATACGTTTTTACATACACATCTACATGACAACGAATGCTAGCTAATGACTTATGTAAGGTATTACCTTTCAAGCTGAATGAGATCAAGAAAAAATAGGTGATTCTTCCATATTCTGGTTGGCGTGTATATCACGCCAAGGCCGTGCTTCTGACACTCCTGAATTTCTTGGATCGAGCCGTGATCAAAGGGATTACCTTTCTAGTTCATTGGCGTGCAGCTTTAAGCTATGGGAAAAACTACAGGTTAGTCGAAAGTGGGAATTTATTCTGTTACGGTTATGTAACTTTCTTGCCTCACAACAATATAGCTTTAGACAAATCAAGCGGTTTACTATCTTGGAACTTTAATCCATGTTATGAATAGATTAACGCTCTCTTTCAACCGAAAGGTGCAGACATCCTGTTAGTGGAAATCGAG
The DNA here is from genome assembly GCA_038918115.1 of Pedobacter sp. Lineage (GTDB taxonomy): Bacteria > Bacteroidota > Bacteroidia > Sphingobacteriales > Sphingobacteriaceae > Pedobacter. The sequence continues at coordinate 175,861 of JBCLAL010000005.1, read as the reverse complement.
AGTGGGGATATACTGCAAATACTGATGGAAGTTACACCTTTTATGTAACAGGTGTCGACAGAATAACAGATGTAATTACAGATGTCGTTGGAGAACAACTAACACACTGGTATTTGCAAGTGCAGACAAATTGTGGAAGAATTTTCAGGATAAAACTACTGCCTTCATAAAATCGCATGCTGGTAGCGCAAGTGTTGGATCAGTAAAAACCGCACGTCCTAACTGGGATGCAGTTAATGACTATGTAAATGGAAGAATTTCACTTGAAAACATAAAAGCACAAAATGGATGCAAATAATAAAACTTTAAAGGACATTGGGATATTTTTCGTGATGGTTTTCCTAACTGTCATATTACTCGCAATAACAAATTACATTGTTGACTACATACTTACCTACGAAGCGGCTTTCAAATTTAATAGCCAAAGGAATATGCTTTTAGCATATTTCGCCTACTTTTTGATATTTAGGGCAATTATCATAATGCCAATTTACTGGCTGTTTGTGGAATTTTTTAAGGGAAAGTTAGAAGGTAATATCTTATTAAAGATTTTTTTTATCATTATCTCGGCTTGGCTTGTAGCTGTGGTGGTCCAAAATGATCTTTCAGCAGATCGATCAACTGTGGATCTAAAAAGGTTTATCACGTATCCAATAGCTGGTTTGATAGCTTACTGGCTTTATGCTAATGTTTTTTCTAGAAAAACTTGAAGAATAATAAAAGATTAGGATGATTAATCCTTTTCAATTTTGTAAAATCAAGACATGGCCGCGCAGGTTAAAACACTCAAAGACATCGGATCTACTAAACTACATACTAACCTTTGACGCGGCGATTAGATTTAATTCTCCCGTTGATAGCTTTCTCGGCTACAATATGTACTTCATAGGGCATAGAATGATAATCATCATGCCTATTGTCTGGTTGTTTGTTGAGACGTTTAATGGAAAATATAAGGGACGTGTCGGGTTGCAACTGTTTTTCATCATTTTTAGCGGAGTATTTATTGCGCTTGCTTTACTAAATGAAATGTCGGCAAGTCGTGCAACAGCAGACATAAAGCGACTAATAACTTACCCGGTTGCTGGTCTGCTTACATATTGGTTTTATTTAAAGATTTTCAAAAGAAATAAAATGCTATAACCTATTAAAATCATAGACATCAAGAACCAATAAAGATAAGAAAAGTGAATCCTCAGGTTGCTGCCTGAGGGCTCACTCACCCATAGCTTTAAATTGCTTCGGCAAGTTACCTCTGGGCTTTTCTTATAAAATCAGCGGGGTTGAACTTTCCGGTACTTTTAAGGTCCTTCTCATACACATACATTTCCATTTTCACCTTGACAACGCCTACACGCTGATCGTTTTCGGATTGAATCATCTCAAGAGTGTGACAAAGCACACCTTCGATTTCAATCCCAACAGCAGTATGTATAGCGTGACAGCCTCCCTTCTTGTTTACGGTGATCTGAGTTCCGCTAGGTGTGCGTTCTTCATAATTGCTCATGACAACGACTTTAAAAAAGACGCTTCAAATATATCATCGGCTGCCTCATCCAATACATCGTCTTTACGAATATCATTCAGGTATTGCTGATGAACAGCAAGACTAGTCTGCCCAAGTAATTCCATAGTTATAATTGGATTGTGAATCTTGTCAATAGCTAGTCGCGCAAATTTTATGCACTCCAAAGTATTCCAAATAAATCGAATGAAGTAGTTTTAAAGCAAAAAAGGCGTTAACTGTATATTAAGGCCTTTTTCATGTAATCTCTATCTAAACAGTCTGTATGTAGTCTATGGTTGTACCCGGAAGCAGATTCGAACTGCCACGCCTTTTCAAGCGCCACCCCCTCAAGATGGTGCGTCTACCAATTTCGCCACCCGGGTATATGCCGCAAATATAAAGCTTTGTAGCAATTAACAAAACGGATATTTCACCGAAAACAGGAATTTACCCGACAGCCTTTTGCGAAATAAATTTTTTAACTACATTATTTAGTAATTTTGCAACTATCAAACCGACATAACTCATGAACTTAACGCTTGATCAATTTATATCCTCCCGAAATAATGTCAAAGTTTTCGGCCAGGGAACACGTATCCTTATGTTTGGACATGGCTTTGGATGCGATCTTAACACCTGGCGCCTGATTACACCGGCATTTGAAAAAGACTTCAAGATTGTTGTGTTCGATTACGTTGGTGCGGGAAATTCCGACTTAAAAGCTTACGACAATGATCGGTACAGCAGCCTTGATGGCTATGCGAAAGATGTTGTTGAAATCTGCGAATCTCTTGATCTTCATGAGGTGATATTCATTGGCCATTCCGTAAGTAGCATGATCGGCCTCCTTGCGGTGAACACCGCTCCGGAAAGGTTCAGTAAACTCGTATTTATAGGCCCATCCCCTCGATACCTGAATGATCAGGATTACCCTGGTGGACTAGAACGTGCTGAACTTGAAGAATTGCTCGACATAATGGACAGCAACTATTTAGGTTGGTCAAGTACCATGGCCGGGCATATTATGGGTAATCACGACCGCCCCGAACTCGCAGCTGACCTGGCAGGAAGCTTTTGTAGTACCGATCCGGCAATTGCTAAAAAGTTTGCCCGCGTCACTTTCCTTTCGGATAATAGGAATGATTTGCCTAAACTAAAGATCCCCAGCCTCACCATCCAATGTCGAGAGGATTTCCTTACCAACGATGATATTGCCAGATACATCCAGCGCGTTACCCCAGGCAATGAGATTACCTTTCTTAATTCAAGTGGCCATTGCCCCCACTTGAGTGATCCGACCGGGGTAATAGCAGCATTAAGACCATTCTTAACTACATAACAAACCAGCGTATGGAAGAGCTTACGAACCTTACTGATCCGGAATTTATATTTAATGAGTCGCCTATAGGTTTTATATCCTTTGAACCAGACGGCCGGATTGTGAAAGGAAACGGAAGTTTTTTCCATTGGTTCGGTCAGTCGGAAGCTGAACTTTCTTCCGTAAACTTCTACCAACTTCTTTCCAAAGGAAGTACATTATATTTCCAGATGGTGCTCAACCCTATTCTCAACCTTCGGGGATATAGTAATGAAATCAGGTTGACCTTTGTGTCCGATGCGGGCAACTTTGATGCCCTTTTCAATGCTAAGGCCTACAAAGATGATCATGGTAAGATCGTTCGCATCAACGCTTATCTGCTTAAGATTATCGACCGGAAAAAGTACGAAGCAGAGTTAATGCTCGAAAAAAGACTTGCAGAAGAAAGCCTGAACCAGGCTAATAAAATTATTGATGAGAACAACGTACAATTCATCAAGATAGCGATGAATCAGTCACATATGATAAGAAGACCCCTTGCGAATATGCTGGGCCTAATTTCCATTCTTAAGGATATAAATATACCTGATGAGGCAGAAAACCTCATCAGGCTATTAGCACTTAGTGCAGAAGAGCTGGATACGCTAATCAATGAAGTAGTTACCCAGACCGGCAAACCCTAGGGGCCTACCAAAAAGCCGTATACAGTGCCACAATCATTGCAAATATAATCAGTGATCCTACTGCAAAAGAGTTTGACACCTTGAACATCTTTGCATCAACCTCAAGACCATTTGTGAGCACACCTTTCTTATGCTCATAGATGCTGATCAGATACATACCGAAGATACATAGCGCAAAAACGATCACCATTCTATCCATGAAAGGTATTTCGTATACTCCACTTCCATTTGCAACGGCCCAACCGATGCTGTACAGCGGTGATAGATCCACCCATCCCGGTAAGAACTTCAAAATCACGGAGAAGATAAAACCTCCAATGGTCGCAAATAATGCTGCATTTGATGTTGTTTTCTTCCAGAAAAAGCCCAGGATAAACATTGCAAAAATACCAGGTGAAACAAAGCCTGTGTATTCCTGAATGTACTGGAATCCCTGCTTACCTTCTCCCATGAGTGCGTCACCTACGATCAGCGATAACACCACGGCTAAAAGCATGGATACCACAACGACGATCTTACCTACGTTTACCAGATTATGCTCAGACGCACCTTTATTGAAGGCTTTCTGATAGATGTCAAGGGTAAAGATCGTAGCAATACTATTTGCTTTACCGGCCAGAGAAGCTACAATTGCCGCTGTAAGTGCAGCGAATGACAGGCCTTTTAAACCAACCGGCAATAAGCCTAATAGTGCCGGATAAGCCTTGTTTGGATCTTTCACGCCCGACGCGGTCAGCAAATTCTCGCCGCTGATGCCACCAAGGTCTTCCTTAACAATATAGTAAACAGCGATACCAGGGATCACAACGATCAAGGGCATAAGCATCTTTAAAAATGCAGCAAATAAAAGTCCTGACCTGGCTACAGGTAGAGAAGCGCCAAGCGCCCGCTGGGTAATGTACTGGTTACATCCCCAGTAACTTAAGTTCGCAATCCACATACCACCGATCAACACGCTTAATCCAGGTAAATCCATGTAGTTAGGATTATCCTTGTCGAATATCAGATGAAAATGTTCTGATGCGCCATCAGTTAGCATGCCAAATCCTTTTACAACACCATGATTATCAGAAATAAGATTTAAAGCGAGATAAGTTGCCACCAGGCCACCTAAGATCAGGAAGAACACCTGGATAACGTCAGTGTAACCGATAACCTTCATACCGCCAAGGGTAATAAAAATCGCGAAAACGGCTAGAGCAAGGATACATAAAGTGATGTTCAATCCGGAAATCCCGCTTACCGCCAAGGCCCCGAGGTATAAGATCGACATCAGGTTCACAACAATGTATAACATCAGCCAGAAAACCGCCATGATCATAGCTACCCTTTCGTTGTAACGCTGACTCAGGAACTGCGGCATCGTAAAAATCTTGTTTTTTAGATACACCGGCATAAAGAAAATCGCCACAATGATTAAGGTTGCCGCCGCCATCCACTCGTAAGCAGAAATCGCAAGTCCCAGCTGGAATCCGGATCCGCTCATTCCGATCATCTGCTCCGCAGAAATGTTAGATGCAATAAGAGATGCACCTATAGCCCACCAGGTTAGCGAGCCTTCGGCTAGAAAGTAATCCTTAGAATCTTTTGCTGCTGACTTCTTTTTGTAGTAGATCCAGAAGCCGTAACTGGATACAATCAGAAAGTAAATTAGAAATACGATGTAATCGTAGGTGTGTAATCCGCTCATTTATGTTTCGTAAATATTTGAAACTTGAATATAGGAGGTTTTTTCTAGAATGCTTTTATATTCAAGACACAATTTCGGAACAAAATTCAACCAGCTGATTAAAGAATGTCCTCCTGTTCGGGCGGTTTAATGATCATACGAAGGGATTGATCACGTGAAAGGTAGGCCACCGTCCAGTTCCAGAAAGTCCTTGCACGGTTACGATAAGTAATTAACGACATCAGGTGAATGAAAAGCCAGACCAGCCAGGCAATCAAGCCTTTCATATGCAGCTTGGGTTTTGGCAGGTCCACCACTGCCTTTGCACTTCCTATGATAGCCATTGAACCCTGGTCATGATATTTGAATTGCTCCATCTCCCGGCCCGCAGCCATTTTTTTGAAGTTCTTCGCTAATGACTTTCCCTGTTGTATAGCTGCCTGCGCAACCTGCGGGTGTCCATTCGGAAAAGCTTCATCAGATAACATAAGGGCTGTATCACCTATCGCATAAATGTTCTCCGAACCAATTACCTTATTGTATTCATCTACAAGCAGACGCTTTCCCCGACCATACCATTCCTCGGGAAGTCCCTCGAACATTCTGGCAGTCACTCCGGCAGCCCAGATTAAGTTCTTAGATTGAATCTGCATACCGTCAGACAGCGTCACCAAATCCCCATCAAAGTCATTAACATGGGTGCTCATAATTAGCTTTACCCCCAAGCGTGTTAAAACATCTGTCGTGTCCTGCTGTGACTTTTCGCTCATGGGTGAAAGTACCGAACGGCCACCATCGACCAAATAAACCTGCCCATTGGTTCCAATAAGCTCCGGATAATCCTTCCTGAGAATACCTTTTTTCATTTCAGCGAACATACCCGAAATCTCTACACCCGTTGGTCCCCCGCCGGCAATGACCATGGTCAGCAGCCGGTTTGCTTCCTCCGGATCTTTAGTGATGGACGCCTGCTCCATCCGCATCAGTAAAGTGTTACGCATGGCAATTGCATCGCTCAGCGTTTTCATGGGAATTGCATGCTTTTTGATGTTTTCGTTCCCGAAGAAGTTTGTTTCTGCACCTGTAGCAAAAACCAGGAAGTCATAATTCAACGCTCCGTTATCTAAAATAATGGTATTCGATTCAGGAACAACCCGCTTCAACTTACCAAAGCGGAAGAAAAGATTTTTCTTACCCGCAAACAACTTACGAAAAGGGTAACTGATGCTGGATGGTTCTAGGAATGCAGTCGCTACCTGGTACACAAGTGGTGGAAAAAAGTTATAATTGTTCTTATCAACCAATGTTACTCTGAAATCCGAATTCCGGCCTAAACTTTTAGCCAGATTAATACCTGCAAAGCCTCCGCCAATTACCACTATATGTTTCTGCATAATTTAATTCTGATTTTAAGTAAACATCGGTGAAGGTATATAGTTTACATTTCAGACAATATGCTAAACAGGTAACGGTTTTAGATCACCTGCATTTTAAAACATTATTCATGAAAAGAAAAACTCCCGCGTTCCGCCTGCTCCTCTTTATGCTGTTATTCATCGCACTAAATATATATACGCTTTCAGGACTTAGTTTTATTAGCCCCGGTCCCTTGTTGCCACTGCTTTTCTGGACTGTAGTTCTGCTGCTCTCTGCGGCACTTATCATTGCTTTCAGGAGAATACAATCTGCCGGAATGGACCTGTTCTTCAAGATCATCTCACACGTCTTTCTTATTCTGGTGGTAAGCGAACTCGTGTTTATCCTGTTTCTTGCGCCAGGAGATGTATACCGTTTAATTGTACATCACCAAAGGAACTACTATTGGGTCCGTTTTGCCTCAATTATGCTGATATTGACCATCATCCTTTTCGTCTATGGTATGATAAGAGGCAAATATGCCTATCGGGTAATCCGGTATGAACTGGAATTTGAAGATCTGCCTGAAGCTTTTGATGGCTTTACCATCACACAGATTTCCGATGTACATGCCGGGAGCTTCAACAACCGCAAGGCGGTAGAAAGAGGTATCAACCTGATCAATGGCCAAAATTCAGACCTTTTTGTCTTCACGGGCGACCTGGTGAATAACAAAGCCAGCGAGTTTCTGCCCTGGATGTCACTGTTCGGCAGCATAAAGGCATCCTACGGACAATTCTCAGTACTTGGAAATCACGATTATGGGGACTATGTTAAATGGGAAAGCGAGGCAAACAAGCGTGCTAACTTAGAACAGCTTAAATCGTTGCATAAGGAAATTGGTTATCGCCTGTTACTTGATGAGCATGTTGCAATCCATAAAGATGGACAGGCGCTTATCCTTGCAGGTGTAGAAAACTGGGGATTAGGCTTTGGTCAACGTGGAGACCTGGATCGGGCACTCTATGGTGTAAACCCGGACGCCTTTAAAATCCTGCTTTCTCATGATCCTACACACTGGGAATCGGAGGTGAAGATACATCCTTCCAAGGTCCACCTCACCCTCTCCGGACATACACATGGTATGCAATTCGGTATCGAAGCCTTTGGATTGAAATGGAGTCCCGTGAAATACCGTTACGCGCACTGGGCAGGCCTCAAATCAGAAAATGGCCGTTACCTGAACATCAATCGTGGGTTCGGCTTCATCGGTTTCTCCGGAAGGGTCGGCATATGGCCGGAAATAACCGTGATTACCCTAAAGCGAAAATCCTAGCTGCTACGCTTTTCTTCCAACAATAGATCCAGGGCATGCTGCATGGTGCCTGCCTTTGTTAGCTCACCGGCATTCACGAAATAAATTTCATCTGCATTTTCAATCGTATTCAGTCGATGTGCAATAATCACCAAGGTGGTTTCTTTGGACAAATTATTAAGAATTGCACTGAGCAGCTGTTCTGTGATGGTATCGATGTTTGCCGTTGCTTCATCAAGGATCAGAAGCTTAGGATTTCTCAAAACCGCGCGCATGAAAGCGATTAGTTGCTTCTGGCCCAGGCTGATGTTATCAGATCCGGAGGTTACGGTAGTGTCCAGCCCTTCATCAAATAAATTCAGCAGTGCTTCCAGGCCGGCGGACTTGATTACCTGCTCCAGCGATGTATTGTCATAGTCTTTGTATGCCGCATTACCATAAACGATATTTTCTCTCACAGTACCGGTAAAAAGGAAAGGTTCCTGCAGTATGAACCCGATTTCATTTGTACGCGCTTCAGGGCTGTAGCTCCTGATATCCCGTCCATGAAGCAGAACCGTCCCCTGGGTCGGATCATACAACCTTGCGATCAAAGAAGCAGTGGTCGTTTTTCCTCCCCCTGTAGGTCCAATCAGTGCGTAGGTCTTCCCTTTCTCTAATTTGAAATTTATATTGTGCAAAATATCCCTACCTGCCTCATATCCAAAGTGTACATGCCTGAACTCCAACAGGCTTGGTTCCGCTTCCGGAGCTACTACAGGCATGGTTACCAAATCCCCATGCATGTTCAATATTGCCGAAATCCTGTCCCATCCTGCCATCGCCACCTGAAAGTTTGCCCAAAGGGCCGCAAGTTGTCGTAAAGGATTATAGAAATTCGTGGAGTACGCTAAATAACTCACCAACAAACCGATGGTAAACTCTGCTTTTGCTATCAGATAAATTCCAAAGCTGAGAATAATCAGCTGGGCCATACTCGAAAATAATCCGTATACGGGAACGAAGATATTGTTGGCAAGCCCCGCACCAATAGCCGACTTATAGTTCGATTGGTTTGCTTCATCGAAACGTTTACGGAAATAATCACGGCGGTTGAAGGCAATAATCACTTTGAAGTTGTTAAGGCTTTCTTGAATTTCTGCACTTAAGCCTCCAACTTTTTGCAGGCTGTTTGCATTTCTACGTTTTACCCATGGCGACAACAAGCCTGTAAAAATAACAATGAACAAGGCCGGCAAAAGTGTCGCCGCCCCTAGCTTCAAATTTATGCTGAGCAGAAAAATGCCTGCGCCAACCATGGTCACCAAACTGCTGATAAACTGCATCAATGACTGCGAAAAAAACTGGTTGATCTTATCCGTATCGTTATTTACACGGGATATTAAATCACCTGCCTTATTCTGATTGAAGAAGGCGACCGGCAGTTCCTGAATTTTATGAAAGATCGCATTGCGCAAAGTATAAAGCATGCGCTGGGCAACTCCCCCCATCAGCTTCGATTGGAAATAACCGGTAACAAGAGCAAGCATGAACATACCTAATAATATTCCCGAATTGCGGAGCACACCATCAAAATCCTTTAGACGAACATAATGATCAATGGTATAGCCGATGATCAATGGACCAATCAGTAACAAAGCCGAATTTAAAAGTATGGCAAACAAGGCGATCACCAGCGTCCGGTGCTCCGCTGATATTAACTGTAATAACTTCCGCAGTGCTGCAACTGTGGAACCTTTCTCCTTTGTATCGTTCTCCTGATTAAGATTGTAGTTCATAGTTGCTGGTACTCTGTTGTGAAGAATGTATTTGAACGTATTCAGGACTGATTTTTAGCAGTTCCTGGTGGGTACCCTGGGCTACCACTTCACCTTGCATGATGACGATAACTTTGTCGTAATGTGCCACAGCAGCCACCTTCTGGGTAACCGACAACAGCGTCAAACCCGGATAATTGCGCTGAATGTTCGCCAAAATCTTCTTTTCTGTCTGCGTATCTACACGTGCAGTAAAATCGTCCAGCAACAATACCCTGGGGTTTATTGCCAGGGCACGTGCCAACATAATCCGTTGCTTTTGACCCCCTGAAAGACTCGATCCCCGCTCTGAAACAATGGTATCCAACTTTTCGGGTAACTGATCAACAAAGTCCTGCAGCTCCGCTGTTTCAATGGCTAAGGCTAAAGATTCATTTGTCACCGTATCACTGAACGCGATATTCTCGCGAAGACTCATATTGAAGATGATGCTGTCCTGAAATACAAAGCCGACCTGCTCATAAAAGCTAGCCTGTTTATAATTCTCAAGGTCATGGCCGTCAAAACAGATTTTGCCACTGCTTGGCTTTATCAAACCGGTTAGGAGATATAACAATTGGCTCTTTCCCGCAGCTGTAGGTCCGATGATTGCGGTTCTGGATCCTGCTTCAAGTTTGAAGCTGATGTTTTTTAAGGCTGGTTTCTGTCCAAAGTTCAGGCTAATGTGCTGCAATTCAATTTCGCCGTTCATATCACCTGCTATAGTGCCAGCCTCAGGGGCTTCAACACTGTTCAGTACCGTAGCAATCCGGCCGTAAGATGCCGTTGCCTGTGCAATTACATTGCTCATAAATCCGATCACCAGTATCGGAAAGATTAATATTGCCAGATAGCTGTTAAACGCAGCAAATTCACCCAGGCTCATATTGCCCATGATAACGAAATGTCCGCCTAACACGAGGATGGTCAGCGCGGCAAGGTTGGAAACAAAGATGATCAATGGAATCAACCAGGAGAAAAGTGCAAGTATAGAAAGCGTAATGTCGCGTGCACGGGCATTTGCTTCAATAAACTTATATTCTTCCAATTTTTGTGAATTGATCACGCGAATGATCGCAGCACCAAGGATGCTTTCGTTAATTACTTTATTCAGCCAGTCGATCACCTCCCGGCTTTGTTTGAACAGTACCTTAACTTTACGTAGCACCAGATAAAAGGTGATTCCGATAATGGGAATGATGGCGACAATTGCCAGACCCAGCTTCCAGTTGATCGACAATAACAGGATACTCGCCCCTATGATTAAAAATGCGGATGATACCATGGATACAATCGCCTGTGAAACAAACAGCTTGATCGAATCAACGTCGGCGGTAAGGTTCGTCAGCAGCTTTGAAGGATTGGTATCCAGAACGAACGTATGGCTTTGCCTGGATATCTGGTCAGACAGCCTGCTCCTTAAATCCCTTGCTACCCGCTCTGAAGCGTAAGTCTGCACAATGCTTTGTGCATACGTAAAAACAAAAATGAGTATGATGGCTACTGAAAATACGGTAATCGTTTTATTCATTTGGAAAGTTCCGGCGGCATAAGCATCAATGCCTTGCGAGATGATGGTCGGAATCAACAAATTCACCCCATTGCTGATCAAAGCAAACAACACCAGCAATCCGATTAACCTCCGGTATGGCCGTAGCAGGCTAAATATACTTGGTTTTCTTTCCGCTTCTGATCTATCCATCTTTTCTATAAAACTTGCCTGGTATGAGGATCAAAAATACACGAATAATTAACAATAAGAAGAAGATTCAGGCAAGTTCGCGAGCCTGGGGAACGCTTTAACAATGCATTTTATATATTAGTAACGAAAACCAAATACAACCACATGCATAAACCCTATATTGTTGGTATAGATATTGGCACCGGCAGCACCAAAGCTGTCTCCATTGACCTTGATGGAAATGTGCTTAATGTGTCACAATGCGCTTATCCTACCCTACATCCTGAACCGGGTTTTAGCGAACAGAATCCCGAGGAAATCTGGCAAGGCTTTCAGACCTGCATTCGCGAAACCGTCGCTCGGATCGGCTACGCTCCCGCTGCAATCAGCCTGAGCAGCGCCATGCACAGCTTCATTCCCCTGGCAGAAAACGGACAACCACTTTATAACATGATCACCTGGGCTGATGCAAGAAGCGAAACGATCGCCGAAAGTGTTAGACAAAGCGAAACAGCTGAAGAACTTTATAAGATTTCCGGTACACCAATTCACGCCATGTCACCCTTTTGCAAGCTACTCTGGTTTAAGGTGAACAACAAGGACGTATATGAAAACGCCCATAAATTTATTTCAATCAAAGAATACATCTGGTATAAATTGTTCAAGAGATTCGAAATAGACTACGGAATTGCCTCAGCGACAGGCCTGTTTGATATCATAAAACTGGATTGGAGTGCCATCATATTAGAATATGTAGGATTATCGGCAGAACGTCTGTCACAACCCATCAATACAGATTTCTTTCGAGAAATTGAAGATCCCGAACTGCTGAAGGCGCTTGGACTCTCCAGTACCACCCGCGTCGTTGCAGGCTCTAGTGACGGCTGTTGCGCCAATCTTGGTAGTGCCGTAAACGATGGTCATAAGGCCGCCTTAACGATAGGTACAAGTGCGGCAGTACGCATTACCAGCCAAGCGCCAGTATATAATTTTGGCGCTATGACCTTCAACTATTTGCTAGACGAGAAAACCTTCGTTTGCGGAGGTCCGCTGAACAATGGCGGCATTGCGATAGACTGGGCCATTTCAAAATTCCTGAACAAAAAGGAGCTTGAAGATGCAGACTACAACTACTTTTTTGAACAGGTTACCGAAACCGCCGCAGGTGCTGAAGGTCTTTTATTCCTGCCCTACCTCACCGGTGAACGTGCTCCGGTCTGGGATACGGCAATCACAGCAAACTTCATTGGCGTACAACTGCAACATGGACAAGCGCAGTTTTTCAGGGCGGTACTGGAGGGCGTATGCATGGCCATCAACCAGGTACTGCTAACTGTAGAACAAGCAACAATGCCGGTTAAACAACTCAACATCAGCGGAGGCTTCTTAAACGCACCGGTATGGATGCAAGTACTGGCCAATGTAACCGGTAAAAAGCTGGTGGTGGTACAGCCCGATGATGCTTCCGCAATTGGTGCAGTTATCCTTGCTGCAAGGGTGCTTCATCCAGAAGCGAACCTGCAGGTGAAGCTTTCTGCCGAGACCCAGGAAATTCTGCCAGACAATACGCAACACGAGGTCTATAAGAAATTGCAACCAGTTTACAACAGCCTGTACGCTAATCTGAAGACAGCAATGCATACACTTAAAGCTTTAAACCTGTAATATGGAGTTTCTATACGTCCTTGCGGGGATCATCATCCTACTGATCCTCATCATTAAAAAGATAAACCCAATGTTAAGCTTGCTCATTGCAAGCATTGCTACAGGATTAATGCTAGGTATGCCCATCCTGAAGGTAATGAGCTCCATAAACAATGGAATTGGTAGCACTTTAGGCAGCATGACCATGGTACTGGCGCTGGGCGCCATGATCGGAAAGCTTGCCGAAGATAGTGGCGCCGCTAAACGAATCGTCGTTGTCCTCATCCGGCTTTTTGGCGCCAAGCATATCCAATGGGCAGTACTAATCACGGGTATCCTGGTCGGCATACCCCTGTTTTATAATGCAGGCTTTGTCGTGTTGATCCCACTCGTGTTTGCCATTGCTGGTGCGGCCAAGCTCCCTAAGTTATATGTGGGCATACCCATGGCCGCAGCACTATCCGTAACACACGGCTACTTGCCACCGCATCCCGGACCCGTAGCCCTTGCTGGGATATTTCATGCAGATATCGGTAAACTACTCATTTATGGATTCGCACTCAGCATCCCAATCGCCATTACCGCAGGCATCTTTTTCCCACGTGCAATCATTAAAGTTGATCGAATCAGCAATGCCGGCCAGATTATCACCTTCGACGATCTTCATCTGCTGCCTTCAGCCTTAAAAAGCTTTATAATTGCCCTATCCCCTATAGTGCTGATCACCGCTGGTACGCTAGGCACGCTTGCTTTCAAAGATGGTCCCCTCCACGCCTTCTTTATCTTGATCTCAGATCCTACAATAGCATTGCTCATCGCACTATTTATAACACTGATGCTCCAAAACCTCCCCATCGCTGAGGCAATGGATTCCTGTACTTCTGGGGTAAAAGGCGTTGCCATGATCTTATTAATTATTGCAGCAGGCGGTGCGTTTAAGCAGATTTTAGTCGACAGCGGCATTGGGGATTCCGTAAAAACAATTGCAAATGATTTCAATACATCCCCATTATTGCTGGGCTGGTTCATCGCCGCGCTCTTGCGGGTAACACTAGGATCTGCTACAGTTGCGGCACTAACGGCTTCAGGTATGGTTGTACCACTTGTAGTGGCCAGGGCTTCCCCCGAACTCATGGTGCTTGCCGTAGGTGCGGGAAGCCTGATGTTCTCACATGTAAATGATACAGGCTTCTGGATGTTTAAGGAATATTTTGGACTTACATTGAAAGAAACTTTCAAGACCTGGACGCTGATGGAAACCCTAGTCTCCGTGCTGGGTTTGTTTGGTGTATTGCTTTTGAACTACTTTATTTACTAGAGTATCAATCCCGATAGAATAGCCTTTTGGCCTTAAAATTGCTCTTTCTGAAGCGATAAGCGCATTAATCAGCCTTATTTATATCAAATGAAGGACAACTCGAAAGTGATCGTAAATCTTATTGCTGGGCTTGCTGTAGGTGCAGCCTTAGGTATGTTATTTGCCCCTTGCAAAGGCAGGACCTCACGCCGTAAAGCAGATCTCTTTTTTACAAACCTTAGCGATACCTTAAAAGATAACGCGGAAAATCAATATAATCTTTTGGACAACCTTAAAGATGGCGTGAAATATGCCATCAAAGAGCGATTTGACCAACAACGTGCCCGAACAGGTGAGTAAATATGGATCTATCACTAATTAACAAAACTGCTGTGATCTGTGGAAGCTCGCAGGGTATCGGCCTTGCCGCTGCCATTGAACTTGCAAATCTTGGTGCCAGCTGCATACTCCTGGCTAGAAATGAGACAAGCTTGCAGCAGGCTGTAGAAAAACTACCAACAACATCCGGGCAGCATCACCAATATGGCCTGGCTGACTTTACCAACACAGCAGCAGTGTCTACCCTCATCAACAAGATTACGGAAAATCAGCATGTTCATATTCTGATCAACAACTCTGGCGGTCCCAAAGCAGGCCCGATAATGGAAGCAGAAAATGAAGCATTCAGCAAGGCCTTCGAACAACACCTGATCAACAATCATAATCTGGTAAATGCGGTATTACCAGGGATGAAAAACGACAACTACGGTCGTATCATCAACATCATTTCAACCTCCATCAAAACGCCCTTGGCAGGTTTAGGTGTATCTAATACCATCAGGGCAGCAGTAGCGGCTTGGTCCAAAACTCTGGCAAATGAAATCGGGGCTTATAACATCACGGTGAACAACATCCTCCCTGGACTAACAGAAACGGCAAGACTTACTAGTCTCCTGGAGGGTTCGGCAGAGAAATACGGTAAAACAGAAGACGAAATTGCAAATGAATTGCTCTCAACAATCCCTTTAAAACGCTTTGGAAAGGCCAGTGAGATTGCTAATATGATTGCTTTTCTGTCAAGTCCGGCAGCAGCCTACGTCCATGGCGTCAGCATCCCTGTAGATGGGGGCAGGACACCAAGTCTCAGTTAATAGAAAAAGCTTAAGAAAATAATGCAGGATTTAAGGGGCAGTTTTTACAACGCTTGCCCTTTTTATATTTTTCACAGCACTTCTTCTTAAGCTTTTTAACTTTTAAATCCTTAAGCAGCTCTTTCGTGAGCGCCTTCTTTAATTCCTTTTTGGAATCCTTTTTATCAGATTTATCTTTTTTTGACAAAACACATCGGATTATTCAGCCTCGCTGGTATACTCAATTTTACCAACGTGTTTATCAATTTCCCATCTTCCGGTACCTTCTTCTCCGATAACCTCGAATAATTCCAGGGCACGTCTTGCTTTATACTCCTCTTCACGTTGTTCCTTGAAGAACCAGTTTAGGAATTCCAGGGTTACAAAATCAGATTCTTTATAGCAACGAGCCGCAATGTTCTTGATGGATTGCGTAATGTTCACTTCCTGTTCAAGGGCCTCTTCAAAGACTTCCCGGAAGCTGTTAAAATCGTTCTTGATATTTGTTATTTCCGGAGAAATGGCTACACCCCCCATATCCAGTACATATTTGTAGAATTTAAGCTGATGCATTCTTTCTTCCTCAGCCTGTTTAAAGAAATAATCCGCTGAATAGTCGAACCCATTGCGATTACACCATGAAGCCATCGCCAGATACAGCGAAGATGAATGGGCTTCTTTCTTTATTTGTTGGTTTAGCAATACTTCCACATCTGCAGAAAGCAAGCATTTAATGCGCATGATATCTTTCATATTCCTGATTTTAAAACTGATTTAAACCAAAAATAGTGCTACAAATCAATTAACATGTTTTTATTCGAAATATGGAAGCAGTCTAAAGAAGATTAAGCAACCACGCGGTGTAGTCTGTCCTGAAGAATATGGTTTAGCTCCAGCATCACAAACGTACCTTCCAGTAGATCCTTAAAAGCAATGATCTCCATTAACGACAATACGTAACAATGATCACAGGCGCAGATAAAGATGATCTCCAGATCCCCCGACTTGTCATTACTCAATAGTAAAGCCTCAATGTCAATATTATAAATCGCCTTTTTAAGCTTTAGGATGTTGCGGTAATCAAAACGTGCGATTTTCCCTGCAAAGTCAATAAACCAGCACTTCTCCTCGTCGGATTGATAGATGGTTCCGGAACTGTTTCCGTACACTTTATTCCAGTTTAAAGAAGGGATGTATGTAGTTGGCTCCATTAAAATTGATTATTTACAAATGTTATCATTATTTAGATTTAATCCAAACTAAAGAAGAAAATTTTCACACTAGCGCTTATACATCTTGAAAAAAGCCCATGATTTCATTTCTTATGATATGTTAAGATTTTACGACAGGCAGAACTGTAATTTTGGATCATCAAAACAAAACATCATGGAAAATCAAGTCTTAGGCATTCACCACGTGACAGCAATCGCCGGAAAAGCCAAAACCAATTATGATTTTTACACAAAAGTCTTAGGACTTCGCTTCATCAAAAAGACAGTTAACTTTGATGATCCAAATACCTATCATTTTTACTTTGGAAACGCAGATGGGACGCCAGGAACAATCCTCACTTTTTTCCCATGGGAAGGCATTCAATCCGGTCGTCGTGGTACCCGTCAGGTAACCGAGATCGGCTACAGTGTACCTGCAGGAAGTTTGGAGTTTTGGCAAAAGCGCCTCGACGATCATCATGTGATCTATAATAAAGTAGCGGAAAAGTTCGGTGAACAGTACCTTACCTTTCTGGATCCTGATGGTCTTAAGTTCGAACTGACCGTTGCTAAAAACAAAGATGAACGTACGCCTTATATAACACCCGAAATATCGGGCGAGCATGCAATCTTGGGCTTTCACAACATTACGATCACCAGCAATAAGATCGAAAAGACTGCGGAAGTACTTACAGAAATCTTTGGATACCAGTTGCAGGAGAAAGTAGTGAACCGCTCACGTTTTGTGACCGACACGATCTCCACCGCCAATATTGTTGACCTTGTTGAAGCACCGGGTGAACATGTTGGCCAGGTTGCTGGAGGTTCTGTACACCACGTCGCTTTCCGGGTAAAAGACGAAGCTACACTTATGTATTTCCGGGACAAAATTGTGGCAAGCGGACTCAACATTACGGAGAAAATTGATCGCAACTACTTTTATTCCCTTTATTTCCGGGAACCTGGAGGTGTGCTTTTTGAACTTGCAACCGACAACCCCGGCTTTATGGTCGACGAAAGCAATGCGGAACTTGGTACACATCTTATGCTACCCGCACAATACGAGGAACATCGCGCAGCGATAGAAAATGTCCTGCCAAAATTCGACTGACGAATCACGACCCCTAACATCATTTTATGGAAGCTAATAACCAATATATAGGAAGTGGAACTCCGATCAGTGAGGCTAAACATGCATTGATAATGGTTCATGGCCGCGGTGCTTCACCTGAAAGCATCCTCGCCCTTGCACCCCATTTGAAGTTGCTCGAAAATACCGCGATTATTGCCCCCCGCGCGAAGCATCAGCAGTGGTATCCGGAAAGCTTCATGGCTACCGAAGAACGTAACCAGCCCTACCTTGACGAGGCTTTGGCACAACTGAATAAGCTTGTCTCAGATCTTGTTTATGCAGGCATCCAAACAAAGGAAATCTATTTCCTGGGATTTTCACAAGGTGCATGCCTCAGCCTCGAGTTTGTCGCCAGAAATGCCGGCCGGTATGCAGGGGTCATAGCCTTTACCGGTGGATTGATCGGAGCTGAACTGGAAACCGCGAATTACAACGGGAGTTTTGAACAAACACCTATAGTCATCACAACCAGTAATCCCGATCATCATGTTCCTCTGAAACGGGTGAAGGATTCGGGTTGCCAACTCGAGCGCATGAACGCCCGGGTAAATGTGATTGCCTTCCCTGGCAAACCGCATAACATTACCCCGGAGGAGATCGACCTTGCCAACAAGCTTGTCTTTCAGGGCGAATAAAAAAAAGGCCGCGGTATAGTGGCCTTTTTTTTTTATTTAATGAAACAGGCTGTAGCACTCATTGGCAATTTCAAGCTCTTCATTCGTCTTCGCCACAAGCACCTTCACCTTCGAAGCAGCTCCGTTGATCTCAAAGATCTGACCCGAAGCACTTGTATTTTTATCCGCATCAAAGTCTATCCCAAGGTACTCCAGCGCTTCGCAAACCATCGAGCGCATCACCCGGTCATTCTCCCCTACGCCGCCAGTGAAAACGAGTGCATCAACGCCATTCAGTACAGCAGCATAAGCACCGATGAATTTTTTTATCCGGTAGGCGTAGAGCTTCAGCGCCAGACGGGCCTCCGCAATCCCCTCCTCCGCACGTCTGTGTACATCGCGCAGGTCATTTGAACCCGCCATTCCGAGCAAGCCAGCACCTTTGTTAAGGAGGTTGCTCACCTGTGCTACAGTAAGATTTTCCTGATCAATCAGGTGGAAGACAACGGAGGGATCGATGTCACCAGATCTCGTACCCATCACCAGTCCGCTCAAGGGACCGAAACCCATGCTGGTGTCAATGGAACGTCCGGCTTTCACCGCCGCAACACTGCAACCATTCCCCAAATGCAGGGTAATAAGTTTTGCCTCCGGGTTCCCAAGGTAGGCCATCGCCTGCCCGGCAACATTTTTATGACTCGTACCGTGAAAGCCATAAACACGTATGCCATAATCATCGTAATAAGATTTGGGTATGGCATAACGGTAAGCATAGTCTGGCAGGGTGTGATGAAATGCCGTATCAAAAACCGCTACCTGCTTCGCCTTTGGAAAGGTTTGCTCCGCAACTTCAATACAGTTATAGCTCACTTGATTATGTAAAGGTGCGAGGAAAGACAAAGCCTTGATCTGCGCTTTCACTTCAGTGCTGATCTCCGCTCCACAGGAGAATTGTTCTCCCCCATGCACAACGCGATGGCCTACCAGCTCCACATCGTCTGTGCTGCTGATAATACCTTTCTCTTGTAGTGCTTTTAAAACCTCCGTCAATGCTTCACCATGGTTGTTTACGGCTGAACCCGGAAGTCCTATTCGCTCAACCAGGCCGGTGATTAGCGGCACGATGGCTGGCATATTAAAAAATTGATATTTTAAGGAACTGCTTCCTGCATTAATCACAAGGATCTTCATTTATTCTGGTATATTATACTTCCTGGCACTGAATTGCAGTGATAACAACAGTATTAAAGATGTCATCAACAGTACAACCCCTGCTTAAATCATTTATTGGTTTATTTAACCCCTGCAACATTGGTCCGATAGCCAATGCGCCGGTTTCTCTCTGAACGGCTTTATAGGTGTTATTTCCGGTGTTCAAATCCGGGAAGATCAGCACACTTGCTTTTCCTGCAACTTCTGATCCAGGCAATTTCTGCTGGCCCACTGCAGGATCCACAGCAGCGTCATATTGTATAGGCCCCTCGATCTTAAGATCCGGACGACGCTCACGTACAATGTTTGTGGCTTCACGCACACGCTCAACATCCTCTCCCGCGCCTGAGCTTCCTGATGAGTAAGATAACATGGCGATCCTTGGCTCAATACCGAAGCGGATGCTACTTTCTGCAGAAGATATTGCAATCTCCGCTAGTTCTGCTGCCGTAGGATTCGGGTTTACCGCGCAGTCGCCAAATACAGCAACCCGTTCAGGTAAACACATAAAGAACACCGATGAGACCACAGAAACACCCGGTTTTGTTTTTATAAATTGTAACGCTGGTCTGATGGTATGTTGCGTGGTATGAACGGCACCAGAAACCATACCGTCAGCATGGCCTTTGTACACCATCATAGTACCGAAGTAGGACACGTCAGTCATCATATCAGTAGCCATCTCCAGGTTTACATTCTTATTTTTTCTTAGTTCATACAAGGTCTGTACGTAGTCGTCGTAGTACTCAGAGGTCTTCGGATTAACGATATGTATTGCGCCCAGATCAAGATTCAGCCCCAGTCGCTTCAGCGAAAGTCCAATTTCTGTAGGATCACCTAGTATGGTTAATTCTACCAGATCCTGGCTCATGATTCTGGCGGCAGCCTTCAAGATCCGATCATCATTTCCTTCAGGCAGTACAATATGTTTCTTGATGCTTTTCGCTCTTTTCACCAGTTGATACTGGAACATATGTGGCGTAATTCCTTCTGGTGTAAAAGTTATTATTTTATCATCAAGCGCTTTCAGGTCTACATATTTTTCAAAGACCTGTATGGCCAGATGAATCTTCTTCTTATTTTCCCTGGTTATCCTCGAATGGATATGCCCTATCGCATTGCTTGTTTCGAATGTTCCTGTCTTTACGCTGATGATCGGCATTACGGTTTGCAGACCTTCAATCAGCTTCATCACTGGTTGATCAGGAATACTGCCAACGGTTAGAACAATACCCGCAACTTTTGGGTAGTTCGTAGACTGGTTTGCCTGTAAAGCACCAATAATGATGTCGCCACGGTCGCCCGGGGTTACAATCAGCACATTTTCTTTGATGTGATTCAAAAAGTTTGGAAGCATCATCGCACCGGTAACGAAATTATCCACCTGGTTAGACATCAGCGCCTCGCCAAACAACACATTACCATGTAGGGCCTCGGTGATCTCTTTCATGGTTGGACTTTGCAGACCCCGCTCCATGGGTATCACCGTAAGCATGATATCTGTTGGCAGCTGTGCCAGGAGCAGTTGTCGTACATCCTCAACAATGTCAGGATTTACCATGTTCAGCACGACACCAAGGACCTGCACATCCCGGGAATAGAAATTACGGTAGATGTTTATCGCGGTATTCACCACCTGGGCGGTAGATTTATGTTCACCAGTAACCACGATGAGTACTGGTGCCGCAAGGTTCTTAGCAATCAACGCATTGGATTCGAACTCGAATGCTGTCCCTTCACCAAGAAAATCACTTCCCTCAATTACCGTAAATTCATAGTTCTCCTCCGCTTTCTTGTACTTACTTATGATCGTATCGATAATTTCACTGCTGTTTTCCGTCTGCGGCTGGTGTAAAACCTGCTGTCGGGTAAAAGCATAAGTATCGCTGTACTGAATTGGTAAATTAAAAAAATCTAAAATCGCTTCTATGTGTTGTTCTTTATGGTCAACGTCTTCCTGAGCAATGATGGGTTTGAAGTAACCCACCTTCTGCGTTTTTGAAAGAAGCATGTTGATCAGACCGAATGCTATGACTGACTTTCCGGTATAAGGCTCCGCAGAAGCGATAAAAATGTTCTTAGTCATGAGAAGATATTTACGGCGGGCAATATGCATTTTTTTTGCCATTCCCCCTCAGTTTTATACAGGGTTTTCCCCTCAGCAGGCATTATTAGGTTCAAATTACAATGTTTTACAATACTGTTAATATATTTACCAATTCTTGGCGCATGCTTTGATAAAGGCGTGTTAGGAATAAGAAAATTGATTGAATGGATAAGACTGAAATTCCCGTGGTGACGGAGCAGGTTGATAAAAGACCGGGACTTTTTTCGCGGATGTTTATCACCCTTGCAGAGGTATACAGCTTTATTGCCCGGTTCTTTAAAGAAGCTTTTCTGCCCCCTTTTGAAGGAAGAGAATTACTCCGGCAGTGTTATGAAATTGGTTATCGTTCAGCCTTGCTGATCTCGACAACCGGATTCATAACCGGTGTGGTATTCACCAAGCAATCCAGGCCCTCACTTGCTGAATTTGGTGCAACTTCCTGGCTTCCATCGCTTGTAGGTATCGCATTATTGCGAACGCTTGCACCACTATTAACAGGCCTCATCGCCGCCGGTAAGGTAGGCTCGAGCATCGGCGCGGAACTTGGTTCCATGCGGGTAACTGAGCAGATCGATGCCATGGAGGTATCCGCAACAAACCCATTCAAATTTCTTGTCGCAACTCGGGTACTTGCCGCTACCATCACCATTCCCATCCTTTCTTTTTATACCGGTATGATTGGGATGCTCGGCGCACTACTTAACGTGGCCATGTTTGAAGAGACCAGCGCAAAACTGTTTTTTCAGACCTCCCTGGACCAAATAACATTCCTTGATATCACAGCATCCACGATCAAAGCCATTCTTTTCGGCTTCACCATCGGCGTCGTCGGCTGTTATCAAGGTTACAATTCTTCTAAGGGAACTGAAGGCGTAGGTAAAGCAGCCAACTCCGCAGTTGTTATTTCCATGTTCCTGATCTTTATCGAAGAGGTAATCTCCGTTCAGTTTTTTGGTTTATTCAGATCCTAACCACTTATATGCAATCAAGACCAATTACAGATACGAGTCTGGAAAAAGTAATAGAGATCGTAGGACTTACCAAGTCATTCGGAAACTTTCATGTGCTTAGAGGTGTTGACCTTAACCTGTACAGCGGTGAAAATCTTGTTGTACTCGGAAAGTCGGGCACCGGAAAATCAGTGCTGATAAAGATCATCATCGGCTTACTGCGGCCTGATAACGGCATGGTTAAAGTCCTTGGCAATAATGTTGATGAAATTACCTATAAGGAACTGCTCGCCCTTCGATTGGATGTTGGTTTTTCCTTTCAAAACAGTGCGCTGTACGATAGTATGACCGTCCGCCAGAATCTGGAATTCCCGCTGGTGCGAAACAGGAAGGGTATCACTAAAGCAGAGGTAAACCGCGCTGTAGAAGGCACACTGGATGCAGTAGGCTTATTACAGGCCATCAACCAGATGCCTTCTGAATTATCGGGTGGGCAGCGAAAACGTATCGGGATTGCCCGGACGCTTATCCTCCAGCCTAAGATCATGCTTTATGATGAGCCTACTGCGGGGCTGGATCCCATCACCTGCCTCGAAATCAATAGCTTGATCAATGAGGTTCAGGAGCGCTACAAAACAAGCTCTATTATTATCACACACGATCTAACCTGTGCAAGGGCAGTAGGCAACCGCGTTGCCATGTTGCTCGACGGACAATTTCAAAGGCAAGGATCCTTCGACGAGGTTTTTGATACAAATGACGAAAGGGTGAAACCTTTTTACGATTACAATTTTATAAAATAAATACATGGCACAATCAGAGAACCGTAAGCAGATCACGGTAGGAATTTTCATTTTCATCGGCCTGGTGATCTTTATATTGGCAATTTTCACCCTTGGGGGGCAGCGTAAGACTTTTGTTAAAAGCTTTACCCTTAATGTGGTGTTTTCAGATATCCAGGGACTTAAAGCTGGAAACAACGTTTGGTATTCCGGTGTAAAGGTCGGCACCATCAAGAAGATCCAGTTTTATGGAAAATCCGAAGTTCAGGTAATCCTAAGCGTTGAAGAAGAGGCACATAAATATATACACAAGAATGCCACGGCCAGCATTAGCTCTGATGGACTCATCGGTAATAAAATCATCGTTATTGATGGTGGCGATCCAAAATACCCCTTCATAGAAGATGGAGATCGCCTGCAGGTAGCTACTACCCTATCCACAGACGACATCATGAAGACCTTCCAGGTAAACAATAAAAATCTGGTAGACATTACAGGAGATTTCAAGACACTTGCAAGAGGACTTGTTGAAGGTAAAGGTTCTGCAGGTGCCCTGCTTTCCGATGAAAAGATTGCAAACAACTTCAGGAAGATTGTAAGCAACCTGGAAAGAACGACTGCATCTACAGACCGTATGGCCAGGCAGCTCGACCAGTTCAGCAACACCCTGAATACTAAAGGTGGCCTTGCGGATAAACTGCTTACTGATACCGCTGTATTTGCACAGCTTAACCGCTCGGTGAACGAATTACAAAGCACAGCAAAAGCAGCAGCAGAAATGACCCAGAATCTTAATGCTGCTTCCTCAAAACTGAACCAAACGGATAATGCTGCCGGATTGCTGTTAAACGACAAGCAAGCTGCGGATCAGGTACGTTCCATTATGGGGAACCTGGAGACCAGCTCGCGCAAACTTGATGAAAACCTGGAAGCACTGCAAAGTAACTTCCTGCTTCGTGGATTTTTCAAGAAAAAAGCGAAGGAAGAAGCTAAGGCCAACAAAGCCCAATAGCTAATTCTTTTATAAAAAACCATTCGTCTGCCTGGTTGTTCTAATTGAAAACAACTCAAACGTTATGACAAAGCAATCAGATGGTGCAAAAGGCACTACAACAAACGAAGAGAAAAAAGACGTAAAGAAAGCGAAAGGTACAGAACCAAAGGATGTAGTTTCGTCTAAAGACGCTAAAGAAGTTAAAGTAACAAAAGACAAAAAATAGCAAGCTGCTGCCCGGTTTCAATCTCGTAGACCGGGCAGTCGTATTTTAAAAGCTGTGCCCTTCATAAGTTCACTCTCTATGTCAATGGTGCCACCAAGCTCCTCTACCTGGGTTTTGACCATGAACAAGCCCATACCTTTGCCTTCTACACTAGAGTCAAACCGCTTGTACAATCCAAAAAGCTGATTAGCATTCTTCTTCAGGTCAATGCCCTTACCATTATCAGCGAAGGAAAACAACACATCACTCCCCTCTTCTAAACAACTAATGCTGATTACCGGGCTGCGTTCCGGATGACGATATTTTATACTGTTAAGCGTAAGATTATAGAAGATGCTATAGAGGTAACTTTTGATGGTGACAAATGAATCCACGCGTCTTAGATCAAGCTCAAACCGTACCTGCTCCTGAAGGATTAAATTTTTGATACTAAGCTGGATGCTTGAAATAATTGCCTCTAGATCTATTTCCTCCTGAGCAGCATTCTTCTGTTGCTTGACTTGAAGTATCAGGTTCAGGTCGCTGATGATCTCATCTAAGTTACCTACCGACCTTGTCATACGATCAAGCATCTCCCGGTTTTCGCCATCACCCTGGCAGGATTGATCAAGAATATCAATCAATGCCTTGATGTTGGCTACGGGCGCTCTGAGGTTATGGGAGATCACATAGGTAAACTGCTCTAGAGCCTGGTTCCGCTTTACAAGTTCGGCGGTAATCTTGTCCCGTTCCTGCTCTGCGGCCTCCAGGGCAGAGATATCCTGAATCACACCATAGTACCGCAGCACGCTTCCCGAGTCATCCAGATCACGGGTATGCACACCCGCAACGGTGATCACCTTCCCACCTTTTCGGAGCACCCTGAAACTGTTTCGAACCTTCTCTTTAGCGGGGCTCATCTGTGAAATTTCGGCGAATACCCGGCTACGATCAGCCGGTTCTATCATATTCATGAGTTGCATAATATTCAGACGCTCCTTTTTGTCCACCCCTAACACCGCGCTCAGACCAGCAGAGATGGTTAGTTCCTGCTTAAGCAGATTATAATTCCAGTTGCCCATGCTAGCCAGTTCCTGTGCTTCAGCAAGCATGGCCCTCGCTCGGGTGATATTCTGCTTGGTGAGAACCATCTGCGTGATGTCTATCATAATTCCATGGCAGATTTCTTCACCGGATAGCTCATCTATGGCTAGGTATATATTTTCCTGAAGGTAAACTCTTTGACCATCCTTCCGCACAACTTCATTTCTGTAGTTAAAAACCTTCCGGTGTTTACGCAAGCTTTCCAGGAACATCTGGCGGTCGGACGTCTTTAATGTCAGATCCAACACATGCCGTCCGATAAGTTCGCGTGGATTTTGGAAACCCAACATATGTGCAAAGGCTTGGTTGCACTCCAGAATTACACCTTTTGCAGTGCTGGTGTATAAACCTGCAAGGTTCTGATCATATAAGTACTGGTAACGCTGGTCATTCTGCCTTTGCAACCGGTACTTATCTGCCAACTGCCGGATGGCATTCGGTAGACGCTTCAAATTTGAATATAGCAGGTAGTCGCTTAAACCCTGGTCAAAAAGCTTCAGGGCTTCGTCCTCAAACGCATCGTCAAGAAGTAAGATTACAGGTATCTTAAGGTGCTGTTCCTGTAAATATTGCAGTATGAAACCCGCTTCCGGGGTGGCCTGGTGGTGTTCAAGCAGGATCAGGTCAGGTCTGATGCTTTTAAGTTTTTCTTTGTATTCCTCTCCGCGCTGCACCACAGCAATTTTGCAATAGCTGAACTTAAGTTTATTTATCAACTCATTACGATTGATTAAATGAGACTGGCCAATATGCAAAATGCTCAAGGTCTTATTATTCATAAAGAAAAACAGTGGATTTGGCGCTAAAATACAATATAAAGAGATACTATAAATAGCATTTACCAAATATCGGATTTCATAAGACATCGCTATTACCTGCAGCACAGCCGACAAACACCTCACACACGTATTACGTGGGTGAGGTGTGGGCGAGGTGTGGGTCAGGTGTCTGTCAGGTGTGTCTGAATCCACAACCTTTTCCCTGATTTTTTGCCCGCTATTGTGCAGAAATAACAAAGCCGGCCCCATTAAGGAACCGGCTTTGCAATCAAGGATTCTGAAATATTAGAAACGCATAAAAGCAGCAACTTTACTTTCAGCAGGCATTTTTTCCTGCTCCAGCACATGTACTGCCCCGCCATTCTTTAATGTTTTCAGGGCGGCTTTATTCAACAAGCAGGTATCTCCTTCCTGTTTGTCTTCATGGATCACCAGTTCATTGGACACCTCATCAAAGGTCCCCCATATATGTGCATCCTTCACAATAAACAAATCAGAGATCTGGCTGTAGAAACTTGCCGGAATTACGTCCTCTGGAATAGATGATGTTAACTCCGTTGTTGAATTATCGTAATAGGTTTTCAAAGCCTTGCGGGTATTTTCTTTGAAGAATGGTTCAGCGATCTCGCGCACCTTCTGGTATACGGAATTCTTATCTTCATGATCAAAATTACCTGTTAAATTCTGCTCTACGATGCTGTATTTAGAGACCTGGCGGTATAGTCCGGTAATCTGCTCTGTTCCTGCCAAGATCAATGGCGCCGATTCCTGTGACAGCAGTTCTGTCCACAGTGTTTGATTTACTTCCTTCAAATACTGGATCACCCACTCCGTCTCATCGGCCAGACCCGGACCGTGGCCATGAAAGTTGGCCCCTGATATCGCACCTCTTCCGGCACCAGCTCCCGCCCTGCGCATGGTCTGTTGGGCATCTTTTTCTTCGAAATGAATAACATCATCCATACCGTTTGGAAGTCCTTCGATTTCCAGCAGTTCGAGTCCATAAGCATCGCCTCGGTACATCTTCGCATCCTTCTTGCTCAGCATAAGCAGGAAGAAATAAGCACCTTCTTTCATCAAAGGTAATATTGGCAAGATGTTGAAAGAAGAGTTGACAAACAGCGATTCCTTAAATGAAATCGGGGTCTTGATGACCTTGCAGAATCCATCAGCAAGGAATAATGCAAGTCCATTCGACTGCGAATTCCAAAACTCGCGGTCATCCACAAGCTCCAGGCCCTTTTGCAGGACTTTTTCTACGGTGGCCTGACTCTTGCCACTTTCTGTCAAAATTCTTTTGGCTTGTTGCAGGTTGTTCTTCAACAATAACGCATCATGCATTTGGTTAACTTCTACGCCTGAACTATGTGCAGGAATGTAGATAGACACACAAACATCTGCTTCAAAGCCTGTAATTTCTGTAATGTCTTCTTTTGATATAACTCCCATAGCACTTAATTATTAGTGTCCCC
Organism: Pedobacter sp.; assembly: GCA_038918115.1. Classification (GTDB taxonomy): domain Bacteria; phylum Bacteroidota; class Bacteroidia; order Sphingobacteriales; family Sphingobacteriaceae; genus Pedobacter. The sequence goes on along the minus strand of JBCLAL010000005.1, from coordinate 147,903 downwards.
GTTGTATTCTTCACCTTTGTTTACATTTCTGTTAACATGCCTCATTTGTATGAGGGCCTCCTGATTATCTGTATCGGAGATATATTTTTCTGTGATTTCGTTTTCCTTATCCGGATCAATTGCTGCGAATGCATCTTTCAATCCAGCTGTTTCATTTCCTTTACCTGAAGGTTTGCCTTTTGGAGGTACAAAACTTCCATTATTGTTTTTAGCCATAGGTTTTGAATTTAAGTTTAAGGTATTGTTATCTTAATAATCATAACCGGGGAAGAATTGTTTGTAAAAATAAATCTTAGAAGCGCAGGCGGACGCCGATACCAAGCTTAAAAACCTTCGTAATTGACACCTCAGGCACATTTTGGAAGTAATTTACGAGGTACCACTCGTTACTGTTAAATTCAGAATACAGCGTTACCGATTTAAATCCTGCCGCTTTGATAAACTCCGGTTCGGTAAATTCGAACTCATTGCTGAAGGAAATATGTGGACGAATTGCCTCCGACCAATAATAGTAACCTTTAGGCCAGTTGTCTCTTGAAAACTTAAGCTGCAAATCCTTATGTGGCGTATAAGTAAAAAATGCACCAGGGTTAAAGGGATAGATCTTGCCCATTTTATTCACTTTGATAACGAAGGGCTTATAGGAGAACTTGGCCGTGATCATGTGTAACTCCCCGCCCTTTGATGCAGGTACATAACCGTAAAGTAAATCCAGGTTACCACGTTCATTTTTAAAGAGCTTATAGCCCGCACCCACACTGAAATATCCGATACTTCCGGCATGCTGTATGATGGCTTCATCCGGAATCAAGAACTTTTGTGCATGCACATAGGGAGCAGAAAGCAATAAGATAAGTATAGGGAAGATTCTAGTAAAATATGCGCTCATGAGTGACCTTATTGTTAATGACAGTGACAACTAAAAATTCTTTATTTTCGACTGATCCGGTAACCAGATACTTGAAGGTATCTTCAGGCGCAGAGGTCAGATAAGTATGGGTATGACCATAGAGGGCGGTAAGGAAGCCGGGTGCCTGCTCAAATTGTTTCTGATAAGCTGGTGCGAGTTTCTGATCGAAATCGTCCGACAAGGGCGGGACATGCGCGACGCTGATATACCCTTTTACACCAGCTTCGGGCTTGAGCATCTCGCTAATCCAGGCCAGATCCGGCACCTGTCCATTGTATTTGTATTCCCGACTGTTCGTATCATGGCAAATGAACTTTATGCCTTTATACACAAAATTGAAATTTGCTTCACCAAACATATGTGTGTAGGACGACCTGCCCCGGCCTGTGAGATCATGGTTACCCACAACAGTGATCACCGGCACAGGCGCTTTCTTCATGCGCGTAGCATAACCCTCCATTTCAGCCAGGCTTCCGAATTCGGTAATATCACCTGCAACAAGGATGAAATCTACATTGTCAATTGAATTTACTTTTTCTAAAAACCCCGGAATTTCCTTATAGGCACGTTGTGTGTCACCCGAAAGGATGAACTTCAGCGTGTCATTTGCCGGTTTAACTGCCATTAGGCGATGAATGGCAGTTTGATTAAGGTCTACAGGTGAATTACCATCAAAAATCTGGTCTGGACTGTATTCGAGGCTGTTACAACTTAGCAACAGTCCCGAAAGGAAAAATAACCTATTAAAAATTTTCATATCAGCTAAAAAGAACGTTGTAATCCAAAAACAATGCCTCTTAACAGCAGCCATAATAAGTAAACCACGAGAAATGGTTGCAAAAACCCTAAATTGTACCTAAAATCATTGATTATGAAAATAGCCGTATTTAGCACCTATACTTATGATGAAGCTTATCTCCAGCGCTTCAATACCGGACATGAACTAAGCTTTTTTGTGTTACCACTCAATGAGCAGACCGTTGCACTCACCAAGGGATTTGATGCGATATGCATATTTGTGAATGATACGGTGAACAAGCAGGTGGTAACCGCGCTTCACGAAAATGGAGTTGGGCTCATTGTACTACGCTGTGCGGGCTTCAACAATGTAGACCTAAGCACAGCAAAATCATTAAATATGCCGGTGGTAAGGGTACCTGCATATTCACCCGAAGCCGTTGCTGAGCATGCTATGGCCCTTATTCTAACACTGAACCGTAAAACACATAAAGCGTATAACCGGGTAAGGGAAGGTAACTTTTCACTCGAAAAACTTATGGGCTTCAATCTCTACAAGCGGAAAGTAGCTGTAATTGGTACCGGGAATATCGGAAAGGCTTTCTGCAACATCCTTAGGGGATTTGGTTGCCGCATAAGTGCCTATGATGTTTACCCAGATCAGGAACTGGCCGATGCAGGTGTCAGCTACGGGAGCCTTGAGGAAACACTTGCTGATGCAGATGTTGTTTCCTTACACTGCCCATTGATGGATAGTACGCATCAGATGATTAATGCAGAGACGCTGAAGCTCTTCAAGCGAGGTGCGATGCTCATTAACACCAGTCGCGGTGGATTAATCAATACCATGGATGTTATCTCAGCATTGAAGCACGGTCAGCTTGGCTACCTTGGCTTAGATGTTTACGAACAGGAAGGTAAACTATTCTTCCAGGATTATTCTGAAGACGTAATTCAGGACGATATGATCCTGCGACTGATTTCTTTTCCAAACGTGCTGATTACCTCACATCAGGGCTTCTTCACACAGGAAGCAATGGAGCAAATTGCGACGACCACGTTCCAGAATATTGACGCCTTTGTGTCTAATGCAACATTAAATAACCAGGTTAATCTTTAAAATACATTTATGTTTAACAAGAACGAGATCTTCGGGTATAGTCCCAATGATGAATATGCACAACGCGTAGCCTACTTCTCTATGGAGTTTGCCATTGATCAGGCTTTAAAGATATATAGCGGCGGCCTTGGTTTCCTGGCGGGATCACATTTACGGAGTGCCTTTGAGCTCAAACAGAACCTGATTGGCATTGGCATGCGCTGGAAGTACGGCTACTATGACCAGGTGCGCAGTGGTGATGCACTTATGACACCTGCATTTGTAGAAAAAGAATATTCTTTCCTAACCGATACCGGCATTGTACTTACCGTACCAGTACATGACTATCCTGTTAAAGTGAAGGTGTATCTGCTCAAGCCTGAGGTATTCGGGTCTGCACCCTTATTTCTATTATCAACAGACATCCCAGAGAATGATGAAATGTCGAGAAGTATCACCCACCATCTTTATGATGGCAATGAAACTACCAGGATTGCACAAAGCATTGTACTTGGTATTGGTGGTGCGATGTTGCTGGATGCCTTAGACCTTACCCCGGATGTTTATCACCTTAATGAGGGACATGCGGTCTCCTTAGGCTTTTACCTGTATTCGAAGTTCAGGGATCTGGAGGAAATCAGAAAGCGGGTCGTTTTCACAACGCATACGCCGGAGATGGCTGGTAATGAGTCTCATCGTTTTTCGCTGCTAAAAGATATGTCCTTCTTCTACCACCTGCAGGAACATGAGGTGAAATTTATCCTGGGCATGGAAGGCGAGGATTTCAATTATACACTTGCTGCACTGAAATTTTCCAGAATAGCAAATGGCGTCTCGAAGATCCATGCTGAAGTTGCAAAGCAGATGTGGGGCAACAATGCGGGCATCTGTGACATCATTGCCATCACAAACGCACAAAATAAGGCCTACTGGACAGATAAGTCGCTTGATCATAGCATTGCTTCAGGAGCTGTTGATTTAATAAGATCGAGAAAACGTGAATTAAAGCGTGAACTGTTCAGGATCGTAGCCGACCAAACCGGTAAGCTATTCGATGAAAACGTGCTCACGGTAGTGTGGGCCCGACGCTTTGCAGGGTACAAGCGCGCTGATCTGGTTATGCATGACTGGCAGCGATTCCTGAAGCTGCTGGCAAACCCCGACTACCCTGTGCAATTTATCTGGGCGGGAAAGCCATATCCGGGAGACTTTGGCTCTATAGCACTTTTCAATCATATCATTTCCAGAACCAAGCCACTTAAAAACTGTGCGGTGCTCACCGGGTACGAACTCGCGCTATCTGCGGCACTGAAAAAAGGATCGGACGTATGGCTTAACAATCCAAAGATGTATAGGGAGGCATCTGGCACCAGTGGAATGACCGCGGCGATGAACGGTTCCATTAATTTATCTTTACCGGACGGCTGGGTACCGGAATTCGCCGTACACCTGGAAAATGCATTTATAATTACACCAATGAGCGACCAATCTGCCCCCGAAGAGGTGGATAAACAGGAAAATTCCGCTTTGTTGACCGTGTTAGAAGAAGAAATTTTACCGATGTACTATACTGCTCCAGAAAAGTGGGTACAAATACTTGAAAAAGCAGCGAAAGATGTTGTTCCCAAATTTGAATCTTCCAGGTTAACAGATGATTACTACAAAAAGCTATACACCACTTTAAATCCGGAGGAATAATCTGATGGTAAACTAAGCCTTGATCCATGTAAGCCGGAACAGAAATTGCATATCTATGTGTGTAGGTTGATAAAACACAGAATCATACTCAGTTAGGAAATTTTTGGGGAACATCTGTGTATATTTCAACTACAATCTGTGCAGTTTTTAAGACGGTTGAGTAATTGATACACAATAATCTTCTCACAGGAATTTAGAAAAGTAATCAAATACGCTTTATATGGATATACATCACGGAGAAACAATTGAAAAAGTAGTTAGAAGAAACGGGCACTCAATAACAGACGTTGCCAGATTGACAAAAGTAAACCGCCGGTCGGTATACAACTGGTTCAATCAACCTAAACTCAAACCCGAAATCATTTATAAAATCGGGTGTGTCATTAACCATGACTTTTCAAAAGAGTTACCTCAACTATTTACACCTGAAGATTTTGAAAAGGGATTTAAGGAACATTCTCCGGTTGAAAAACGTACTGAAGAGCGAGACATCTGGAAGGATAAGTACATTGATTTAATGGAACGTTACAATGCACTGCTTGCAGAGCGTAATATGGAGCGTGAAATCAAAAGCATATTGAACCCGGCTAACTAACCATACCTGGTTTAAGTTTAGAAAGAGACTGTTCCTAAGTTGAAACAGTCTCTTTTTTTTGCTGTGGTTTAAGCCAGGAATAGCCACTACTAAATTTAAGTATGATCAAACCTAGCGGTGGAAGCTTTAACGATAAAGAATGGGTCTGACCATTATAAGGAATCGGTGCTGTTTCCAGATCCCCGGCATTCAGCATGTCACTGCCCCCATAGTACATATTGTCAGAATTGAAAATTTCCGTATAGTACCCCATCTTAGGTACGCCCAGACGATGATTGTTCCATACCACCGGGCTGAAATTAGCGACAAACAATAAGGTATCTGAATCATTAAGACCTTTACGCTGCCAGGAGATAACAGTTTTATCAGCATCGTCAGCATTGATCCATTCAAAACCTTCAGGAGAAAAGTTATATTCGTACAGCGCCGGAGATTCCTTATAAAGCTTATTCAGATCCCTCACCAGCCGCTGGATACCCTGATGGTCTGGATTGTTATTTTCGTGCCAGTCCAGACTAAAGTCATGCTGCCATTCGTGCCTTTGTGCAAATTCTCCGCCCATAAAGATCATTTTTGCACCCGGATGTCCATACATATACGCGTACAACAATCTCAGATTGGCGAATTGTTGCCAATTGTCTCCAGGCATTTTATTGATCAGCGAGGCTTTGCCATACACAACCTCATCGTGCGATAAGGGTAAGGTAAACTGCTCAGAAAAGGCATACATCATACTAAAAGTAAGTTGGCCCTGCTTGTGTTTGCGATAGACTGGCTCGGTTTGCAGGTAGCCCAATGTGTCGTGCATCCACCCCATCATCCATTTCATATCGAAGCCGAGTCCTCCATGTTCTACCGGGTGCGTAACCCCAGGCCAGGAGGTAGATTCCTCTGCAACCGTAAATACGTCATTAAAGTTGGCGTGCACCACCTGATTAAGTTCCTGTAAGAAGCTTATGGAATCGAGATTCTCCCGACCACCATGTATGTTTGGCTCCCACTCGCCCGGATTACGTGAATAATCGAGGTAAAGCATAGATGCGACCGCATCTACGCGTAGTCCGTCAATATGGTATTTTTCAAGCCAGAAGATCGCATTTGAAATCAGGAAAGCACGGACTTCATGCCTGCTCAGGTTGAAGATAAAGCTCTTCCAATCCGGATGAAAACCTTTTCTGGGATCCTCCCATTCGTAAAGGTGTGTTCCGTCGAAGAAGCCTGGTCCATGTTCATCTGTTGGGAAGTGTGAGGGCACCCAGTCCAGGATTACGCCAATACCTGCCTGGTGGAGTTTATCAATCAGGTACATAAAATCCTGTGTCGTGCCGTAGCGGCTGCTGGGCGCATAGAAGCCCACAACCTGATAGCCCCATGAACCGTAAAATGGATGTTCCATCACCGGCATGAATTCAACGTGGCTGAAATTCATGTACCTGCAGTAAGCGGGTAGCTGTTCTGCCAGTTCCCTGTAGGTTAAAAATGAATTGGGCGCCTCCTTGTCGGCGCGGCGCCAGGAGCCCAGGTGAACCTCATAGATGGACATGGGTTGGCTTAGGGCAGACTGCGACTTTCTTTGGGCCATCCAGGCAGCATCATTCCAGTCATAAGACAGATCCCAGGTTATACTTGCCGTGTGTGGAGGTGTTTCCCAGTGGAATGCATAAGGATCCCCTTTTTCAACCTGATAACCGTTGTTTGAAGTGATAAAATATTTGTAATATTCTGCAGTTCCGATGCCAGGAATGAAGCACTCCCAAATACCGGAGCTGTCCCAGCGTACAGACATGGGATGGCTGCTCCTGTTCCAGCCATTGAAATTGCCAATTACACTCACATGCTTCGCATTTGGCGCCCAGACTGCAAAGTATACGCCTGAGATACCCGCATGGTCAACCAGGTGAGCACCAAGCTTATTGAAAAGCTTGTGGTGCTTACCGGATTTAAACAACTGAATGTCAGCATCGGTAAACAGTGAAAACCATGAAGGTGTTTCTGCACCGATATCTTTTTTAATCGCTTTTGTCTTGGCCATACCTAAATTACTTTTTCTGCTACACTGTTCTTTTCCACAATAGCTTTGATGCCCCTTAAAGGTACAATTACCCAGTCCGGTCGGTTGTTCAGTTCATAATTCAATTCGTAGATCGCCTTTTGCAGCAAATAAGTCTGTAGTAAGACTTCTAGGTCCGCTGTATTATCTGGAACGATCGCTGACTTGCCGATTGATTCCATATACGACTTGATGAAAAACCCACTTGTATAATGATACCATTGCTCTACATATGGCAATAACACCTGGATATCTTCCGGACGAATCTGATTATCCAGAAATAAGCTTCCGAAAGCAGCATAATGAAAAGAACGGATCATCCCGGCAACATCCCGCAGCGCTGAATATTTCAATCTTCGCTCACTATAGCTCCTTGATGGCTCTCCTTCAAAATCGAGGATCAAAAAGTCTTTCCCAGTAAAGAGCACCTGTCCAAGGTGATAGTCTCCATGTATCCGGATTTTGTTAACATCGATCTTACGGCTGTATACCTGTTTAAGCAAAGTAAGAATCTTGTCCTTCATTTTAAGTACTTCCTCGGCTTCTCCCCTGATTTCCGGGCGGAGGGATTTCAAGTTCTTGCTTAAGCTGGAGAAGGCCACGCGCACCAGCGATTGTAGTGATGAAAATAGGGAGCGTTGGTAATGCAGGGAGAATGGCTCCGATGTAAATGCCGGGTCATCTGTATTCTGCGCCAATGCAAGATGCATCTCTGCAGTGCGTTGACCGAGCAGATGGCAATTTTCGGCAACATTAGCTTCAATCAGCTCCTGAATACCCAAAGGTACCTCTTCAAACTCCACCGGTGCAGTGAGTGATCCACGTAGTTCAGGGATCGTAAATGCAGGATCAATGTTGGAAAGAATTTTTTCATTAAAATCATCCAGCCTGTCCAGCATATAAGCCCAACCATCGCTGGTACTCTTGACCATTTCCTGCATCATACCCAGCACCATGGTTTCTTTGCCAAACTTCCATTCAATGGCACCAACATATCCCGGTGTATGTTTAAAGCCGGCATGTTCACTTAAATGCCTGCTCAGCTCCACGTCCGGATTTATGGCACGGTCTACCTTCCTGTAAATTTTAAGATAAAAGGTGTTGTCGTAGGTGATCGAAGTATTACTCTGTTCAGCAGAGATCACACGTGGTTTCGTTTTTGGATTTTCCTGAACATGGTGCTTAAGTGCTTTATTTCCATGGAAGATCAACGAAGATCTGTTTTGTGGAATATGGTGGTTAGCAGCCATATGGTTAAGTACCGTTTGCTGCAGGTCGAGCCCATAGATGGCATCATAGAGCACTGCTTCTTCACCGTTCAGGTCGAGAAAGGCAATGACCGACTGCGGACAATTGTCCTGGAGTTTATAAGAAAACTGCCCCAGGCCACAGGCTACCGGAATCTGGTACATATCAGGCAGTCCATCACGATAGGATACCTCCAGCAACAACACAAATGTGCTGCCCTCTTCCATAGGAATTGTGGCATAATCGACAATCTTAACGTTCTCCATGCCCCGGCCCTTACCGCCGAACCAGCGAAGACGCATCATATATTTCGGCATGATTTCAGTCTCCAGTTTGGCGAGGATTTCAGGTTTCACCAGGTCTTTCCACTTATTCATGCTGATGGTTTGGATCTGTACATCATTTTCTAATTCCGGATGTACTTTCTCCAGGATAAAACTTTGTGTGGCATAGGCACCAAGTGTGAAAAAGTAAGGAATATCTTCGCGGATTAGTGGAAAGCGATTGCGGCTTAGGATTTCAACCGGCACAAAGCCTTTATACTGATCGAGATCAAGCTCGGCAACCTGCGCGAACCTCGAGAGGTTTGCTACAACAAGCATGGTTTGGTCTTCGAAAGTACGGGTAAAGGCAAACACCTTAGCATTTTCGCTTTGTACAAACTTCATGTCGCCACGGCTGAGGGCCTTATATTTCTTACGCGTACTGATCACCCGCTTCATCCACCATAGTAAGGATGAGGTACTCCGCGACTGCAATTCTACGTTTACCGACTCATAATGAAACTGCGGATCCAGAATCAGTGGCAAATAGAGCTGTTGTGGATTGGCTTCTGAAAAGCCAGCGTTGCGATCAGAATGCCACTGCATAGGTGTACGTACGCCATCTCGATCCCCCAGATAGAAGTTATCACCCATTCCGATCTCATCGCCATAATAGATAACCGGCGTACCTGGTAGTGTGAACAAAAGGGAGTTCATTAATTCAATTTTCCTCCGGTTATTTTCCAGTAGTGGTGCTAACCTGTGTCTGATACCAAGGTTAATCCTGGCTTTCGGATCCTTTACATACACTTTATACATGTAGTCGCGCTCTTCATCGGTCACCATTTCCAGGGTAAGCTCATCGTGATTCCGAAGAAAGATACCCCATTGACAATTCTCTGGAATTGGAGGTGTCTGATCGAAGATGTCCGTTATCGGATATTTATCCTCCATTTGCAGGGCCATAAACATGCGTGGCATCAAGGGGAAGTGGTAGTTCATCTGACATTCGTCACCATCACCGAAGTAGGCCGCGGAATCCTCAGGCCACATATTTGCCTCTGCAAGCAGTAATGTACCCGGGTAATGATCATCTACGTACTTACGGAGCTTCTTGAGGAATGCATGTGTCTCTGGCAGGTTTTCACAGTTGGTACCATCCCGTTCAAATAAGTAAGGTACCGCGTCGAGCCTGAAGCCGTCAACCCCCATCTTGCACCAGTAGTCCATAACCTTGATTACCTCTTGTTGAACCGCGGGGTTGTCGAAATTGAGATCGGGCTGATGGTGAAAAAAGCGGTGCCAGAAGTATTGCTTTGCAACCGGATCCCAGGTCCAGTTAGAAGTTTCGTAGTCCTGGAAAATTATCCTCGCATCTTTGAATTTGCTGGGATCATCCGTCCACACGTAGTAGTTGCGTAAGTTCGAATCCTTTGGCGCCTTTCTGGCACGCTGAAACCAGGGATGCTGATCAGAGGTATGATTGATGACGAGTTCCGTGATCACACGTAAACCGCGTTTATGTGCTTCCTTTAAAAAAGCTTTGAATTGTTTGATGTCGCCGTAGGAAGGATTGATATTGTAGTAGTCTGCAATATCGTAGCCGTCGTCCCGTAGCGGCGAAGGATAAAATGGCAACAGCCATATCGCTGTAACGCCAAGATCAGCCAAATAGGGCAATTTCTCAATCAACCCTTTGAAATCCCCTATACCATCACAGTTACCATCCCGAAAAGCTTTGATATGCAGCTCATAGATGATTGCGTCTTTGTACCAATGTAAGTTCCCGTCAATGCGATTATTTGTTTCAGCCATGGTTAGTTTTGCTTATGGTTCTATCTTAAAAATGTGTGCAGGCATCAGATATGGATTCAGTTCAGCATACTGCCATTCTCCTTGCCAATGGTACGTGTCGCCGCTGAGCAGGTCGCGCACTTTATATGGGGTACCCGGAGGAAGTCCAAGGAGCGACTCGGGAATTCGGAGGCTTGCCGACTGCGTTGTCCAGAAGTCCATATTTACCACAATGATCAGCCTGTTGTTTGTAGCGCGGTCTACCTTAACATAGCAGATGATCTGGTCACTGGTGGTCTCGGCGAATTCAATGTTCCAGGTACTCTGCAAGGCTGGATTTTCCTTTCGAATTTTATTAAGCCGTATCATTACTTCACGTATACGGGTGTATTTATCCCAATCCCAATGATGAATTTCATATTTTTCATTATCGACATATTCCTCCTTAGTGCCATGTGGGGTGTTGATGCCAAATTCATAAACAGGTCCATATACACCATAGCTGGAGGAAAGTGTTGCGGCGAGGATCAACCTGGTGATATGTGCATTTTCACCGCCTACGATCAGGTCGGGTGGCAAAATATCGGGGGTATTGGGCCAGAAATTCGGCCTGAAATAGTACCGCATGTCAGTCTTCGTAAGTTCCGTCAGGTATTCTTCCAAATCCTTCTTCGAGTTACGCCAGGTAAAGTAGGTATATGACTGATTGAAGCCTGCTTTCGCCAGACGCTCCATCACGCGAGGGCGGGTAAATGCTTCGGCAAGGAAGAGCACTTCCGGATTTTTATTCCGGATCTCCGCGATTGCCCATTCCCAGAAGCGAAATGCTTTTGTATGTGGGTTATCGATGCGAAAAATAGTAACACCAGCATCTACCCAGTATTGAAGGACGCTTTTCAGCTCATCCCAAAGGTTTTCCCAGTCATCTGTTTCAAAGTTGAAAGGTAAAATATCTTCGTAACGCTTGGGCGGGTTTTCTGCGTATTGAACGGTGCCGTCAGGTCGCCAGATAAACCACGCTGAATGTTCCTTAACATAAGGATGATCAGGTGCACATTGAAATGCGATGTCCATAGCGATCTCTATGCCCATACCTTTCGCCGCTACAACTAACTTTTTAAAGTCGTTCAGTGTCCCCAGCTCAGGATGTATGGCTTTGTGGCCACCTTTACGGTTACCGATAGCCCATGGAGAGCCTGGATCTTCTGCCGTGGCAATAAGAGAATTGTTTTTTCCCTTTCTATTTCGTTCGCCGATGGGATGAATGGGTGGAAAATACAGCACATCGAATCCCATCTGGGCTACACGAGGTAAAAGCGTAATTACATCCTTAAAGGTGCCGTGCTTTCCAGGTTCTTTCGCTGCTGAGCGTGGAAACAGCTCATACCACGTGCTGAATGCAGCTTTTTTACGCTCAACTTCTATTTGATAAACTCCCGAGGAACTAATGATATCGGCTTCACGAAAAGGATAGATCAAGGCAGCTAACTCGTCGTTAAGGGCCAGATTCACGGCTTCTTCATTCGACCCTGCTTCATTGATTTTTGTGCTCCAATCTAATAAGGCACTTTGCTGACGAGGTAAAACAGCGGCGGCTTTGTTAAGCAGCATCGTTCCAATCTGAAACTCTACCGTTAAGTCTTGTCCTGCATCAAACTTTTTCTTTAAACCCTTCTTCCAGTTTGTATAATGATCTTCCCAGCCTTCTATCCAGAAGCTATATTTCCCTGTACTCAGAAAGGTGAAATCAACATTCCAGAAGTCATTCAGCTGAAAGACCATCGGTACTTCGGTAACTTCTTCGGCCACCGCATTACGGATATACAAACTGGCGGCAATCGCATCATGCCCATCCCCAAAAATATCGGCGGAGAACGTGATGGTCTCCCCAACTACAGCCTTTACCGGGAAGATCCCCCCCTCAACTACAGGCTTTACATTACTGATAATAACTCTTGTTTTACCGCTTGCTTTTATCATCTACTGAAATTTGGATACTATATAAATCTGAACAGCATCTGAATGTTTTGTAAAGGCCCGTAATCTTGATGAAACCGGACTTATACTCTTAATTGGCAGTGATCTAGCAGGTTAACACGCATCACTACTCGTATTTATAGCAGCGACTTGCGTCATTTTCGAAAGTTGAAGAGAGGATCTTCAGCAGACTGTCATCTATTCAGTTCTTATTGGTATATCGGGAAAATCCGATATACCTTTGCATCATGGATCAGGTAGAAGTATTTAAGGCACTATCAAATAGAACAAGATTACAGATACTAAACTGGTTGAGGGATCCTCAACAGAACTTTCCGGAGCAAGCGGAAAATGGCTTTGACCATGGCGTTTGTGTTGGGCAGATTCAGCGGAAGACAGGTCTGACTCAATCTACTGTTTCGGAATATCTGGCGGTCCTGCAGCGTGCCGGATTGGTGAGTTCCGTGCGGGTTGGTCAGTGGACATACTATCGCCGCAATGAAGACGCATTTGCTGCGCTTATTAACAGCATCAATACCGACATATAATTGAATATAAAAAAGAACACATATGAATAATGAAAATCTCTTCAAACCTTTTCGTTTGAAATCATTGAATATCAAGAACAGGATCGTGATGGCGCCGATGACACGTTCTTTTTCCCCGCAAGGTATTCCAACCCCTGAAGTTGCTGCATATTATCGCCGGAGAGCAGAAGGTGAAGTTGGATTGATCTTATCTGAAGGAACCGTAATCGATCGTCCGGCATCAGCAAATGACCCTTCAATACCTCATTTCTATGGTACTGAAGCATTAAACGGCTGGCAAAATGTTGTTAACGGCGTACATACCGCTGGTGGGCAGATGGGACCTCAGATCTGGCACATGGGCATTATGGATAACCATCCTTCAGGCTGGTTGCCTGCTACCCCCTTCGAAGGTCCATCGGGTTTAAACCGCCCTGACTTTAACAACGGTAACAGTATGAATGATGCGGACATTGCAGACACGATTGCTGCTTTTGGACGTGCAGCTGCAGACGCTAAGCGTTTGGGTTTTGATTGTGTAGAAATCCATGGTGCACATGGCTACCTTATTGATCAGTTTTTCTGGGATGCTACCAATTTGAGAAATGACATTTTTGGTGGAAAGACCCTGGTTGAGCGCAGCCGCTTTGCTATTGAAGTTATTAAAGAGGTAAGAAAAGCTGTTGGAGAAGATTTCGCAGTGATCATACGTTTATCGCAATTCAAACCTTCTGCTTATCAAAACAAGCTTGCAGCTAGTCCTGAGGAAATGGAACAATGGTTAACGCCGATGGCGGATGCTGGCGTGGATATCTTCCACTGTTCACAGCGCCGATTCTGGGAACCGGAATTTGAAGGTTCGGACCTGAATTTTGCAGGTTGGGCGAAAAAAGTGACCGGTAAGGCAACCATCACCGTGGGCTCTGTAGGGTTAACCGGGGAGTTCCTTGCTGCATTTGCCGGCGAAAGTTCTGCACCTTCTTCTCTTGACGAACTGCTTCGCCGTATGGATCGTGGAGACTTCGACCTGGTTGGTGTAGGTCGCGCGATTCTGGCAGATCCACACTGGACCGAGAAGGTCAGAAATCACCGTACTCAGGAGCTAAAGGGGTTCAGCAAAGAAGCATTAGCTGAGCTGCTGTAGTCAAAGACTCAATTTCAAAACATACAACCATGTGCTATTCTTCGGGATGGCACATTTTTTTGTTCAATCCTGTTATCTTTGAATATGAAAAAACTTAGATCATTACTTCTACTCATTTGCTGCGCTGCGGGCCTGACAGCTTGTAATAAAGACAGCGGCGAAAACTTCGATGCCAATGCGCAATTCGCGGCAGATACTACTGCTATCCGTGCTTACATCGTTAAGAACAACGTAGCGGCTCTTAAACATGAATCCGGGATTTTCTATCAGATCATCAATTCTGGCACCGGCAACTTCGAATATAAATCAAGTACGACAGTAACCGCACACTATTCCGGTCGTTTTATGGGTAGCACAACTACCTTCGAAAGTACAGAAGGAAAAGATCCAATTGCCTTTCCGTTGGCGCGAGTAATTTCAGGATGGCAGATCGGGGTGCCTCTAATTCAGAAAGGTGGAACCATCAGGCTTATCATTCCTTCTTACTACGCCTATGGACCTCAAGGCCAAGGACCCATTCCTCCGAATTCAATCCTTGATTTCACCATGACCTTGGTTGACGTAAAATAACTAACCGTGTTTAATCAACTTATCTGGAACGGAACAGGTCCGGATAAGTTGATTTTAATACCTTAACTGCAATTTCAATCAGCTGTAAATTTATAAGCTGGTGTCCGTGTTGCACCTCAACATTGATATAAGGAATATTTTTCTGCATTGCGTAAAGCGAAAGGGAGCCGTCATCTGCAGCATCCCTGCTTTGCAGCACGACATTTATATTCTCCTTCTTTAATTCATTGAAAAGCTTTAGGTCTGTGACCAGGATCATATCGTCGGGATCCATGTTGAAATTGATGTGCAGGGAGTCTGCAACGAGTTCAAGCTCATACCCTTTCAGGTAGGAATTGATGCCGAAAGCACCATCTGTATTATTGTGTAAGGTGAAGATGTAATCAGGTTTTCCCGAATTGTAGAAGTTAAGGATCATTTCTGCTGCTGCGCTCAAGGTTACACTGATGTCCTCGTGTGTTGCGCCATAATACTCCAGACCTTCCATAATTCCATAATCAGAATAGATCTTGTTTGGGTCGATCTGATAATCCCTACCCTGGTATTTAAACCTGTAATTTCTGACATCACCATACTGGGAATCGGTCACACTTCCGCCGCTGAACCTGATGTATTCAATTGCTGCTTTAAGACCGGTGTCTTCGTTATCATGTATGACCAGAAAGTTCAGGTTTGGTTTACCATAGCGGTACTTCACCAGTTTGAATGGAAGGCTGTGCATGTCGATAAATAGGGTATCCATTTGCAAACCATCAAACAGTGGTGGATGCTGGGCCTTAACTGTTGTTGAACACAGGCTGAATAAGGCGATGAGCAATGGTATAATGATTCTAGCGGTCTGCATGGTATCCATTGATCAAAGGGTTCAGCAGTCTCAATCTGTAACAGTTCATCGCAGTTTCTCCGAGTTGAGCCACAAGTTTATAGTTGGCGATGGCGCCGACAGCCGCCCCGATTACCGGCACCAGCTGCGCCATTTTAGCCAAGTCGATATAATCACGATATTCTTGTTGAAAGCGGCGCCAGTCGAAGTCATCTGCACGATCTGGTAGTGTTTCCACAAATTGCGGCCATTGACTGATGTGCAGGTAAACTTCATTTCGCCTTTGTTGACTGCTAAATGCCAACTGGAAAATGTACAGGATGTACAAGCGCTCCCGGTAGTCACGCACGTCAAAGCCGTACATGGATGCAATATCAAATAAAAGCTTCATTTTCAAAACGATCAGCACAGGGAAGTCTGCCAGCCCCATTAATAAGCCGCCAGCACCGGTAACTGCACCTTCAAGGGATGCTGTTTTCTGATAGAAAGTGATCTGACTCTTAATGTAGGCTTCTCTATAAACCAGGGTGCCATTTGTCATTTTCCTTCCAGTGGTATATTCGGCACCGTAGAGTACAGCTTTGAAAAGCTTTTCCATGGTAGCCGTGATGGCTTGGTGTACCTTTTCTGGGATGTAACCATTAAGTTTATGCTGCACGCGGGCCGATACCCGGTCGGTAAAGGAGGGTGCGCTGGTCATTTTACGTTGCCAGAACATCAATTCTGTACTTACTTTATCCTCGTAGTTATTCATTGGATTGCGCAAATGTATGCGTTAAACTATGTAATATTTTTATTTTCGCTATCGATAGTATTGAAAAACGTACGGACAGCAAAGCAAGATTCGTGCGAACATTGATGGCACTCGCCGGCTGCCTTGTAAAACCAATAGCTGCCGGTGTTGTTAGAGTAACAAATTCTTAAGCATGAACGACGAGTTTTTACATTATCCCGCTGCACCAATTGCCTTAAAGATGGCCGTATCGCTTGGTATCGGAATGCTGATCGGCATGGAACGTAAATGGTCAAACAAAGAGATGGGTATCCGGTCCTTCGCGATGGTTGCCATGCTGGGTATGCTCGCTTCTATGATCAGTACCAACTTCGTGATCGCCTCCCTGGCTGGGGTGCTCTTGCTGGTATTGCTGAACAACGGCCGCAACATTCTCGTTGACCGCACGCTTGAAATTACCACCTCCGTTGCATTGATCGTGACCTATGTCTTAGGTGTTCTGGTCGGTATCGGGCACATCTTCCTGCCGGTGGCAGGTGCCATTGCTATGATGATGCTGCTGGCCTGGAAGGCAGAACTAAACAAGTTTGCCGGCGGGCTGAAGCCTGCTGAAGTACGTAGTGCCGTTCTGCTGGGCCTTATTGGATTTGTCATCTATCCCATTCTACCCGACCGCTACGTCGATCCCTGGGGTTTGTTCAATCCCGGCGATGCCTGGGTGAGCGTCATCGCAATTTCAGGCATTGGATTTTTAAATTACTTTCTGCTTCGAATGTTCAGCACCAATGGACTGTACCTGGGCGCTGTTTTCGGTGGGCTGGTTAACAGTACCGCTACACTGGCTGAAACCAGCCAGCGGGTACAGCAAGCGGGGTTAACCTCAAGGATCAGCACCCTTTGCCTGCTCACTACCATCGCCATGTTTGCCAGAAACCTGATATTACTGGTGATCTTTTCACCCCTTTCGCTTACATCGGCAGTGCTGCCAATTGTAGCCATGTCGCTTATTTCCGGTTTGTGGATATGGAAAGATTATACCCGGGCGAATACAGAATCAGAAATCGTTCCCGCACTGCAACTCACCTCTCCCATTTCATTAAAGAACGTCCTCAGTTTTGGATTGATCTTCGTGATCATCGCAATTGGAGGAACATTACTGACCAAGATGTTCGGAAATTACGGTATCATGGCCACAGGCTTCTTTGGGGGGTTTGTAAGTAGTGCCAGTACCACTGCTGCTGCAGCAACCATGGCGAGCCACGAAAAGATCAGCGCTTCACTTGCTGGCAGTGTTACGATCGTGACCTCACTCACCAGCGCCTTAGTAAGTCTGCCAATTGTTTGGAAGATCATCAAAGATAAGGCAGCTGTTAAAAAGCTAACCTTGCAACTGTTAATCGTGCTGGCTGTTGGTGTTGCCGTGGTGGTATTTGACCGCTATTTTGAGCTTTCCGAACAACTTACTGAATTCAATCCGAACATGTTTCCACAGCAGGGCACCTGATCTTATCTTTTATTTCTTAGCAACAACATACCGATTGCAGCAGTAAAGATAAGGCCTGTAGCCAGATACTTCTGATGTGCCTTTGGTTTACCAGGCAGGCCCCAGCCTCCAAAAACCGCATTACCAAACGCAAGGGTATTGAAGGCATTGCCATTCGTCTTTTCTGCTGATTTCGCTTGTTTAAGGTAGCCGGAGATGACGGCTTTTGTAACTTTAACCGTGAGTCCCGGTAGCAGTCCATAGGCAAAACGAAGCAATGTAGATACACTCCCAACCATCAATTCAGATTGTGGATGTTCTGCAAGCTTCAGTACCGCCATTGCAAGTCGACGTGGATCATATACCGGTGGTGCAGGTCTTATGGCCTTTCCCGTATAGTTTGCAGCATGCTGAATACCGGGAGAATCCAGAAATGCGGGGTATGCATCACACACATGGATATCGGGATAGTCATCTAGTTCAGCTTTAAGTGCAGCTGAGAAGCCACGCAGACCGAACTTACTTGCCGAATAGCCAGTGCCATAGGGCACAGGGATAAATGCACCGATGGATATGTTGTTGATCAGTGTACCGTATTGCTGTTTGATGAAGTAAGGCAGCACGGCGTGTGCGCCATAGATATAACCAAGTAAATTGGTACGGATAACCTGCTCCGTAACTTCAACAGGTGTAGATGTAAATGGGCCTACGGCGAGAATGCCGGCATTGTTAATCCAGATGTCTATTTTTCCACCGAAGGCTTCGGCCGCTGCCGCGAGATTTATCAATGCAGTTGGCTCAGATACGTCGGTAACCACACACTTAACAGCAGCGCCCATGGCTTTACATTCTTCCGCGGTCTCCTGCATTGCTGCCAGGTTTCTGGATGCGAGTACCAAACGGCCGCCGCGACTAGCAAATTCAAGCGCAATGGCCTTACCGGCACCGCTTGATGCACCGGTTATTACAATGGTCTTTTGATCTAGCATAGCTTTCCTTTTATTTTAACAACTCCGTTCGGGCGATTATGTTTTTAAGAGTTTTTGTGTTGGAGCTTGACGAATATCACATTAATTTAACACATAGGTCATTTGATAAAGCCTTGAATTCACGATCTTTAACCATACATAAGTACAAGCACTGAACACCAGTATTATGAAAAAGATTGTTGTATTTACCGACTTTTCTGAACGTGCAGAACAAGCGGCGGCTTACGCGTGGCACCTGGCACACGAGGTTCAGGCGAACATCGTTCTATTCCATGCTTATCTTAATCCCTCAAACCAGGCGTATGCCGCACAGGTCGCCTGGCCTTTGATGAATACAGGACAACTGGAGATCAGTACCAGGAAAGAGCTGGCGCTTCTCGCATCAAAGATGAGTAAGATTGAATTCCTCTCGGGCGGACATGGCTTTGTTCCAAAGATAGAGACGCAGTGTGAGGAAGGCGAGCTTGACCATAATATAAAGGCATTTGCATCCGATAAGGAGGTTATATTATTTGTCATGGCAAATCACCGCAAAGGTTTTAGCAGTCTCATCACCGGAAATCACATGAGCAAAATGCTTGAACATGCAACCGTTCCAGTACTGATTATTCCCGGCGGAAAGACGTACAAACATGTTCGAAAGATTGCCTTTGCTACGGATCTAAACTTTGATGACATTCATATCTTACATTCGCTTGCAGGCTTAGCACGTCATTTTAATGCGAGTATTATGTTGGCTAATATTTCTCCCATGAGTGAAGGCGAACAGCGTAAGGAACAGCGTGATCAAGTACAACAATTCCTCTGTGAAGTAAGTAATAAGGTTAACTTTCCGCAGGTCTACTACCGTCATATTGAACAGCGTGATGTTTCTGCAGGACTGAAGTGGGCAACTGAAAATATACCTTTTGACATGCTGGTTATGGTTCACCGGCAGAGAAATTTTCTGGAAAGGCTATTTAGCAGCAGTTATACCAAAGCCTTCGCGGAGCAGGTAGACATACCTATGCTGGTCTTTCCTAGTCCTGCAACCCACTATCCCGTATTCTGATTAGCGGATCGACTGCGCGAAATGTGAAGGCCGAGTGTTGGTAAGCTGATGAAAGGTATTGCTGAAAGCGGCTATACTTTGGTAGCCAGTTCGATAGGCGATTTCGCTTAAAGTGAGGTCTGTCTGCAGCATAAGTTCAACCGCTTTAACCATCCTGAGCTGCTTGAGGTATTGGAGAAAGGACATACTGAGCTCCAGTTGGAAAATTCGGGACAAGGTCCGCTCACTAATGGAGAAGTGACTGCTGAGCTTACCGAGTGTTATTTCATCAGCAACATGTTCATCAAGATACTTTAGTATAGGCACCAGCCTTTCATTTCTGGTGACTGGCAGAACGGTGTGCAAGTGATTGTTGCTGATTTCAGGAAGAATATTGAATAAGGCTTTCAGAAAGGAATAGTATTTATGGTCACTTCTTACCTCCCAATCAAAACGTTCCGTAAACACGAGCATCTCGAGCAATAGATTATCAACAGGATATATCCCCAATCTCCGGTGGAAGTCACCATCATTATCCAAGGGAAAATAGATGGTCCTGATGGCGGTTGTTGCACTGCGTATACTGAGGAAATGCAGTAATCCAGGGGGTATCCACACATAATGACGCGCAGGAATAACTAAGATCTTTCCTTGAACATGAACATAAGCAATACCTCCATCTACGTAGGTAAGTTGTCCCTTATCTTTATGTTCGTGCACGGGAAAACGCCGTTCAAGCTTTTCATGCATGACAAATATTGCCTCCTTCGTTTCATCGATATAATGGAGGTATTCTTCCGAGTTTCGAACAACATTGGTTTGGCCCATTTGATATAATTTTAGGCAAATTACATAAAATCCCATAATCAGCCTTGAGGTAACTTTGCATTATAATCATGAGCAAAATTATTTTGTACCGCAGGCACTTTGCACTCTCCTGTATTTTCTCTTTTCTGGTCTTTTTAGCCGCTCAGGCACAGCAGCTTCCGGGGAGGACCATATTTACACTCCATCAGGTTTGGGAAAAGGCTTCAACCCACAACAAAATCCTTCAAATGGAGTCGCTCCACGTCGCCGCGAGCGCAGAGGAAGTTCTGGATGCAAAAGCAGAACGCCTTCCTGAAATCGGCACTGAAGCCGAATATGGTAAGGTTAGCAACTTCCCTATTTTTGTCAACGGCTTGTTTCACAAACCAGAACTATCACCGGTGGAACATACCTTTTATAAAGTTGGTGCCGATGCTTACCTTAACCTATACAATGGCCATAAGACAACGACCAATATTACGCGGCAGCAGATACTTCATGGAATCCATTCAGAACACCGGAACCGAAGTGTATCAGAGATAAAGCTTCAAGCTGCTACCCATTATCTGGAGTTACAAAGAAGTCTTGCTTTTAAGGGGCTGATGGAGCAGAATATTACCGACCAGGAACATCAACTGAAGGACATTCGTCAGCTGCAGGCCAATGGTGTTGTTTTAAAGAGTGATGTCTTACGTGCGGAATTACAGCTATCCAGGCAGAAGCTAACCTTAACGCAGATCATTAATGACATCGCCATTGCGAGACAGAGGCTGAATATCCTAATGGGTGATCCCGATGATCAGTTATTTGAACCAGAAGCTTTGCCAAAAAAGGCGCTTATGGATGATAAAAGCTACGAAGCCTGCCTTGCAGAAGCACTGGGTCATGCGTATGAAAACAAGATCTCTGAGGAAGAAACTAAGTTAAGCAAGCTGGACCTAAAAGATGTTAAGGCGAATGTTAATCCGAAGTTGGGTCTTTTTGCCAATTATGCATATGCTTATCCGCAAATCCAGTTCTACCCTTATGCTAATTCGTTGTACGGACTTGGTATGGCAGGGATCAAAGCAAGTTTCGCGGTCGATGCCATTTATCATAACAAGCATAAAGTCAAAGTCGCTCAAAGCGAATTGAAGAGCCAGGAGCTTGAACACCAACATACACAGGACATGATCAGGCAGCGGGTAAACGAGGCATACCTGAGGTACACCGAAGCGCTTAACCGGGTTAAAGTAGCAGAAACGAATGTTGTACAGGCTAAGGAAAATGCAAGAATTGTAAATAACACGTATTTCAACCAGCTTTCCCTGGTAACTGACCTCCTGGAATCGAACACACAACTACTACAAACGCAGTTCGACCTTGCTGCAGCAAGCATTTCAGCGCATTTACAATATTATCAACTCCAAAATATCCTAGGCAACCTTTAATATGACGACAAGTACCGATCATTCCAAAACCGACAAACTCATCACCAAAATCACCGCTTGGATTGCATCCATTATACTCCTGGCACTAATGATCTGGGGACTGCATTCGTTGTGGGCACTTTACCGCTATGAAGAAACTAACGATGCACAAGTACAGGAATACATCAACCCAGTGACTTCAAGGGTAGGTGGCTTTATCAAAGAAATCAGGTTTGAAGAAAATCAGGAAGTAAATAAAGGTGACACCCTACTCATCATTGATAACAGTGAGTATGCGTTGCAGCAGCAGCAGGCAGAAGCAGAGCTGGCGAATGCAAGGGCACAGCTGGAGGTTTTAAAGAGTCATGTTGAAAGTACGGCCAGCTCAGCCGCAGTTAATGAGTCGCAGATTACCGCGGCGAGCGTTAAACTACACCACGAAGAGCAGGAATATGCACGATACAAAAGGTTGTTTGATGTCGAGTCCGCCACAAAGCAACAGTTAGAGAATGTTCAGGCGGCGCTGGAGGTTGCCCGTGCAAACTACCAGTCCGCTTTGAAGAACTACGAAGCCGACCAAATGAAAGTGAAAGATACCAGGGTGCAAACGGAAGTTGCATCGGCAGAGATCAAACGACGTGAGGCAATGCTCAACCGCAACAAACTTGATGTTGGTTATACAGTTGTAACGGCGCCATACAACTGTAAGATGGGACGGAGAACCATTCAGCCGGGACAGATGGTTCAGGCAGGACAAACACTCGCCTATATTGTAGACCAGGAGGCCGGGAAATGGGTGATAGCAAACTTCAAAGAAACGCAACTGCGCCACATGCATGTTGGTGGAGTAGCCGAGATTGTAACCGATGCTTTTCCTGGCAAAACATTCAAGGGGAAAATTGAATCACTTTCTCCTGCAACCGGTTCCAGTTTCTCACTGCTGCCTCCTGATAATTCTACCGGTAACTTTGTAAAGATAGTGCAGCGGGTGCCCGTTAGAATCAGACTTGTTGATAAGGAAACGGAGATCTCGAACTTGCGTGCAGGCATGAATGCAGAAGTACTGATCCGCAAAGAGAACTAATGAAGAACACCAGCGCTACGCCTGAAATCAAGTCCTGGGTACCTGCATGGCTTACCAAAGTTGCGATCTTTCTGGTGATCCTGCCCAACATGGGTCTGTTCGGCCTTTCGACAATAAACAGCAGTGCCGCAGCGGGATACTACGGTTTTGAACCTGTGGATGTCCAGTATTCAATGATTATTTTTTATGCCGCCATGACCGGCTTTTTCTCCCTAGAACGTCGATTTTTTGAGTACATCAGTGTTAAAGAATACTTGCTGCTCAGTATCATTGTGCAGGTTGCCTCCTCGTACATCTGTTTTATAACGCACAACCTGCAAATACTGCTGATCATGCGCTTTATCCAAGGGATGGCAAATTGCGCAACAACAAGCGTTTGTATATCCTTAATCTTTAATCAGTTGAGAGGAGAACGGGCGCGAGAAATAGGCTATTCAGTTATCTACGGTATGTTTCTTTGTATATCGCAGATCAGCATGATGCTTACTGCCCCCGTTCTGGAGAGCTTTGACTATAATATACTTTATAAAGGAATCATATTTCTTTTCATCCCAGGGACTATCTTATTATTTTTAATCCTGAAAAATGTGCGGTTAATTGAAAAGACCCATTTATATCGGTTGGATTGGCCAAGCTTTGTGATCTATACGACCTTACTGCTACTGATTGGCTATATCCTGATTTATGGGCAACAATACTACTGGTTTGAAGACAGGAGAATTTTACTCAGCGCAGTGGCCGTCATTGTTTTTCTTGCACTTCATGTCTTACGGCAGCTCCATTTGAAACGACCGTATCTCAGCCTAGAGGTATTCAAGTATCGTAATTTCAAGGTCGGCGCGGCACTTATCTTCCTGCTTTACCTCTGCAGGGGTACCTTAAACGTGACCAACAGTTACTTTTCTATGATCCTCGGCATGGATCCGATCCATCTTTCTTACATGCTCATCGTCAATTCGGCCGGCATTGTTATTAGTGCCCTGGTTACGTCCAGAATGGTGTTATTGAAAAAACCTATGCGTTTTATCTGGATGGCTGGGTTCACATTTCTGTTGATTTTTCACGTGTGGATGCGCATGTTGTTTAGCGTACAGGCAAATGAATGGTTGTACCTGTTACCATTGTTTGTTCAGGGTATGGGTGCAGCAGCATTGATGACGCCTTTGATATTATTTATGGTATCTGCAGTACCAGGCAAGCTTAATATGGTAGCCTCAGCGACAGGGGTCTTTGTTCGTTTTCTGGGTTTCTGTTGCAGTATTGCTTTCATTAATTATTATAGCCTTTCAAGACAGGCTATGCACACAAACCGCTTTCAACAGCACTTAACTGCATTGGATCCGGCGGCCGTTCAAAAACTCAGTGCTTATAAGCAGTCTTTACTGGCTAGAGGGATAGCGCCTGAACAAGCCACAAAGCTTGCAAATGTGCTTCTGAACAAAACAGTTAATGCGCAGGCGCAGATCCGATATGCTATAGACTATTACGAACTCGTTAGCTGGGGCATCCTGGTTATTATTTTGCTGATCGCAATACTCCCTTACCTGAATCGGACGGTGGTAGACGTAAAGGCTAACCAGCCGGCACCGGCTTCTTTTTAAATAAGGCAAACCATTTCTAAGCCCTACAGTTTTAATTTGTGGATTTACTTACTGAAGCAAGCTTATGAAACGACAGCATATTCTTAGTCTATTGTCTATTACATTGATACTATTCTCTGGCTGCGGCGGTGGCAACACACCATCTCAGGTAAATGCACCGGGGGAAGAGAAAACACCGAAAGATAGAATATTGAACGCCGGTGCCAATCTGCTACAGGACAAAGCACCATTGAAGAAATTTGACGCCTATCTGGATGGATTTCATTTTTACAATGGCAATATGGATGCGCAAATGGAAGCACATCATTACGTAAGTCAGCTGAATGAGGATCTTTATCAGGCGATCATCTTTGATGGGAATGAGGCGAATGCAAAGATAATGGGCGTGGAATACATTATTACACCGAAATTATTCAAGACCCTTTCAAATGAAGAGAAAAAACTTTGGCATTCACATGTACATGAGGTAAAATCCGGGACATTGATTGCACCGGGGATACCGGAGGTAGCGGAACATGAGCTTATGGAAAAGTTGGTGAATACCTATGGAAAGACCATCCACACCTGGCATACTGACCAAGAGCGTAGCCTCCCTGTTGGTTCGCCGATGATAATGATGGGCTTCACGAAAGATGGACAGCTTAAGAAAACATTGCTTGAGGCAAGAGATAAGCGTTTCAACGTATCCACTGCAGAAAAGCGAAAGAACCGTCTGGACATCAAAGCTTTACCTGTAGACCCTGCTGCTGATGCCTGGGAAAAAGGAGAAATCCGCCAGTTTGTTATTACCAACAAAGCCGATAGTGCCGCCCACAAACATCAGGGCAAAGCCATGCAACCGGAGCATAACTAGTATTCCATGTACTGCTGATATACTTCCTGCATGAATGACTTTCCGACTACTACGGCCGGGTCTTGTACTGATGGGGCCTGATTACGGATCACCTTGCCACTTACGGCATCAAAGGCGATAGAATTCTGTGGTGTGACAAAACCAAAGCCATGGTCCCAGTTGAAGAAAGCGAACTGTCTGGCGGCGGGATTTAAAAGATCCTTACTCCAGGTGAACGAACTCGCATCCATACCCAGTTGCTGAAGTAATGTTTTGGCAATATCCGTTTGTCCGCCGATGTGATGGATGGTGCGGCCTTTAAATTCCGGCTTGATTGCCGGTCCAAAGAAGAGAAGTGGAATACGGTACCTGCGAGGATCAAAGACTTCCAGATCGGTACGTGGCAGAAAGTGCCCGTGATCTGCTACTACAATAAACAGGGTATGGTTATACCAGCTTTGTGTTTTGGCATAATCAACAAAGGCACCAAGGCAAGAATCCGCATAAAAAGCAGTGCTCCTAAACTTGTCTTCTGTGCTACCACCTTTGAAGTGGGGCGGCACCGGCAACCCGAATGGTTCGTGATTGGTTAGCGTTAGCATCGTAGCAAAGAAGGGCTGACGTTCCGCCGATAACTCCTGCCCCATGCGTTGGTACACTGCTCCATCAAAAGCACCCCAGCTGGAGTTAAGATCCTTCTGATCGAAGTTGCTCTTCTCGATGATCTTTTGAATGTTATGGCTTAGCAGATAAGACTTCATGTTTGCAAACCGAGATTCACCGCCATAGAAGAACGGTGTAACATAGCCGTTTGAGCCGAATACCTGACTGAGAGCAGGTAGCCTGGATTGCTTGCTGTTTTCTTTCATGATGCTCCTTGACCCTTGTGCGGGAAAGGCGCTGAGTACTGCTACAACACCCTTGTCTGTCCGTCCGCCGGAGGCATATATTTGATCGAAGAAGATGCCCTCCTTCTTTAAACGTTCAATGGAGTTAGAGATTCCAGGCTCTCCACCAAGGGATTCCACCACATTTCCGGTATGACTCTCCATGATGATAAGCACTACATTAGGGCGGTCGGTGTTGAGCACCTGATATCCGCTGCTGTCGGGTTTAGCGTAAAATGCTGCAATATTGGCTTTTGTGACATCCCGGCTATAATAGCTGAATGGATTTTTGGTGTTATACTTGGCATTTTTTATATCAGTGGCCAGGCCCCACTCGGTATTTACAGCAGCATAGTTAAGGGTCGGATTACTGGAATAGTAAGCCATGCTTTCGTTCATCGGGGCATCTTGCAGCCCGCCACGAATCGCTAAAACAATACTGGCGATCAGGAATAAACTTACCAGCATTTTGGCAGCCAGGTTACCATTTCGGTTTATGGTCCAGGCCACTAGCTTACGCGACAGTAAAACACCGCTAATGGTAAGCGCAAGCAGGATGGAAAAGCTTAACATCAATGGTGAAGAACCGCTGCTTGCCATGGCCTCCCGCGGAGAATTGATAGCAAGCTCGAAAGTTCGAAAGTTCACCTTTGTACCCCACTCCCGATATATATTGAAATTGATGACCGTCAGGAATGCACAAAGAAAAATCAAGATCCAGGTATAATACCGGAGTAACCCCCCAGGAATACGCAGGCGTGGTATAAACCAGCTTACCAGAAAACCGAGCAAGGGAATAGCACAGAGATAACCAACCATGGATGCATCCATCCACAAGCCATAAAGGAAAGCACGTGCAATCTCCAGGAAAGATTCCGAGGATAATTTGTCTAAGTTGTATAGGATAAATACGAGCCTTTCAAGGAAAAAGAAAAGCAACCAAAAGCAAAAATACCGGACTAGGGCCCAAATGGTCTTCAATAACATATTGAAGCAAACCTAGAAAATTTTAGTTAAAAATTCTCATCATCGGTATCCAATTCAGCAGCGTTAAACCATGCACTTAAACAGGAGA
The DNA here is from genome assembly GCA_038918115.1 of Pedobacter sp. Lineage (GTDB taxonomy): Bacteria > Bacteroidota > Bacteroidia > Sphingobacteriales > Sphingobacteriaceae > Pedobacter. The sequence goes on along the minus strand of JBCLAL010000005.1, from coordinate 120,537 downwards.
ATATCACCAGGATGGTTAATATGAGCAAGACAAGTTCCATAGGATAGGAATATAAATGGTTAATAATAAACTCTAACTTAGATAATTCAAACGGGAAATTTTGAGAAAAGTTCTCATCTTTTCTCATTTTCTATTCTTTCGGTATTATGGTATAAACCTGTTTCGTGACAAACTTGTCTTTGGGCGCGTATTATTTAAAGAACTAATAACATTAGATTAATCTTTAGGAAATTTGCAGACACAAGATAAACAAAGTTGTAGCTAATAATTGAATGTCACAGAAGTCAAATTTTTGTTGCATTCGCTTGAAAATGCCTCCAGGAAGCGAAATGAGAAAGATTTAAGAACATAGCAGCACGAAACCTGTTTCATAATGTGCAAATGAACGATAAAGAAGCTAATTAAAAATGGAACACATCCACTCGAAAATATTTCAAAGTCACTTCGTTGATCACTTCCCAGGTGATCATTCAGGAAACAAAACACCCCGGCAAACGCCGAATGTATTATACAGTAGTACCATCCCAACTGCAGTATCAAAGCCAACGCTTGTTGGTTGGTCCAAGGATTTAGCCGAAGTGCTTGGCATTGCTTCGCCGGACCAGTCTGATACAGGTATATTAGGGGGGAACGCGCTTAATGAATCCATGCGTCCTTATGCAGCATGCTATGCGGGTCATCAATTTGGCAACTGGGCAGGGCAACTCGGGGATGGACGTGCAATAACGCTGGGTGAATGGTTAACTCCGGAAGGGCATACCTGGGAGTTACAGCTTAAAGGTGCAGGACCTACCCCCTACTCCCGGCGTGCGGATGGGCGGGCGGTGTTAAGATCATCGGTTCGCGAATTTCTCATGAGTGAGGCTATGCATTACCTTGGCGTGCCGACAACGCGTGCCCTAAGCCTGGTAAGCACCGGCGACAAGGTGGTGAGGGATATGTTCTACAATGGGAACCCGCAGTACGAACCAGGAGCTATCGTTGCACGTATGGCACCTAGTTTCTTAAGGTTCGGAAACTTTGAAATGCTTGCGGCCCGGCAGGAAACAGAACTTTTACGCGAACTGGTAAACTGGACAATAGAGATGCATTATCCTCATTTAAGTGGCGAAAACAAAATTCTGGACTGGATGGCTGAAGTTGTAGAACGGACTGCGAGTATGGTGGTTGACTGGATGCGTGTTGGATTTGTCCACGGAGTAATGAATACGGATAATATGTCTATCCTGGGCCTGAGTATTGATTACGGTCCCTATGGCTTCGTTGATAACTATGATCCAAACTTCACGCCGAATACCACCGATTTGCCAGGAAGAAGATATGCCTTCGGCAAACAAGCCTCAATTGCCTACTGGAACCTGGGTTGTCTTGCAAATGCGATAGCGCCACTCGTGACGAATACAGATCAACTCGTTCCCATTATAGAAGCGTATGAGGACATTTTCTGGTCCAAATACAGTTTGATGATGGCGGGTAAGCTTGGCCTGGATGAACTACTTCCGGAGGATCATACCTTGCTGCAGGAGCTTGAGAAAATGCTGATATCCAGCCAACCAGATATGACGATCTTCTACCAGCAGCTGATCAGTCTACCGCTCGACCTTAAGGATGAGCATGCGATAGTGACACATTTCCAGCCTTCACTATACCAGGAACTGAGCCCGGAAGAAAGAAGCCATTTGGTACATTTCATCACACTCTACCAGGCCCGGATATATACGAACAGCATATCTCGTGAAGCAGGCATCGAAATCATGAAGTCTGCAAATCCAAGATTTATCCTGCGCAACTATCTGCTCCATATGGCGATAACTGATCTTGAAAAAGGTGACGATTTGTTGTTCCGAAAATTAGAAAGAGCGATTAAGACCCCCTATTCGAAAGATGCAGATGAATTTTTTAAACTTCGGCCAGAATGGGCCAATGATCAGCCAGGCTGTTCAATGTTATCCTGCAGCTCTTAACTAACATTATATGCATCTGAAAAACGATTTTACATTTGCTTCTATCCTGGACAATGACTTCTATAAGTTTACCATGCAGCAAGGTGTGGTTCGACTGTTCCCGGATGCGAAGGCTAAATACAAATTCATCAATCGAGGGAATCACGTGTTTCCGGAGCATTTCTCAAAAGTGTTGCGTGCTACCGTGGATGAAATGGCAAGTATAAAACTTAGTGCTGCCGAAAAGGCCTTTCTGCAGGTGACTTGCCCCTATTTAGATGCCGTTTACCTTGATTTCCTTGAAGGTTATCGCTATAATCCTGAGGAGGTTCGCATTCAGCAATCTGGTGGTGAGTTGGAAGTTCACATCGAAGGCTATTGGTATAGGACAATTCTTTGGGAAGTGCCGCTGATGTCTATGATCTGCGAGTTATACTACCTACTTACCGGGATGCAGCGCATTGATAATGATGCAGTAATATCAAAAACACAAGAAAAGATCCAGAAATATAAAAGCCTTGGCGTTACGGTGGCTGATTTTGGAACGCGCCGTAGACACTCCTATTTGGTACACCGGTTGGTGCTTCAAACGCTCGCACGCTTTGGGCAAGGTTCGTTTATCGGCACCAGTAATGTTCATATGGCGATGTTACACCAGACGAAGCCTATAGGTACACATGCGCATGAGTGGTTTATGTTTCATGCTGCCCGTTATGGTTTCAAAATGGCTAACGCCATGGGACTTGAGCACTGGGTGGACGTTTATCGTGGCGATCTCGGCATAGCTTTATCAGATACCTACACCACTGGGGTATTTTTCAGTCAGTTTGATAAGATGTTTTCCAAACTCTTTGATGGGGTAAGACACGACAGCGGCGATCCACTGGTATTTACAGATAAAGTGATCATGCACTACGAGCGCATGGGCATTGATCCAAAAAGCAAGACAATTATATTTTCGGACGCTTTGAATTATGATAAAGTTGCTGCAATAGCGGAATACTGCTATGGCAAAGTCGGCATGTCATTCGGCATAGGTACCAGTCTGACGAATGATGTGGGCCTTGTTCCTATGAATATCGTAATTAAAATGACGGCCGCCTTACCTAAAGATGGCGAATGGACCGAGGTCGTTAAGCTCTCGGACGAACATGGCAAGTACACGGGAAAACCTGAGGTAATTGCATTGGCGAAAACTTTACTTAACATTCAGTAACCGCGCAGAGCACGATGATGAAGGAGATTACCATTACAAGCATTGAAGCTTATTTAAAGCTTATCAAAGATCGTAAGATGGAGCTGGCAGCGCAATCCCATGCTGTAGATTTTCTTTTCCGCGGTCAGACGGTCGACTACCCGCTAATTCCCAAAATTTGTCGCTTAAAAGCTAAGGGTGATCTATTACAGACGGAGAGCCTGCTTCTTCAAGAGTTTAAACGGACAAACCCACTATTGATAGAGCAACACCGCCCAATGGATGATTGGGATTACCTCACGCTCGGACAGCATTTCGGCTTACCCACGAGGTTGCTTGACTGGTCGAACAACGCCCTGACAGCACTTTGGTTTGCGACAACTAAGCAGGACCATCATTTGGATCAACTGGAACCATCATATGCGGTAGTCTGGATCCTGATGGCTGAAGCAACGGACTTCGATCTAAACATCATGGAAGTTATGCCCTTTGAAGTCTCTGAAACGAAAATTTTCAGGCCGCGTATCATTAAGCAGCGAATTAACAACCAGTCTGGGGTCTTCAGTATCCACTCGACCGCCGAAATGCTGGATATGCGCTTTATGAATGAGCTGGATTCCTTCTCCCACAAGCTGATAAAAGTTAAATTTCCATCAAACATTGTCGACGAGATCAGGGCTGATCTTGATACGTTGGGTGTAAATGCTTTTACAATTTTTCCAGAGCTTGAAGGGTTATGCAACTATTTGCAATGGCGTTATTTCGATTGATTCCAAACTACATTCAATAATCCCAATAATTGATGTTTTAGAAAACTTTTGAGGAACTTAAGCTGTAGAACTTATAGCAAACTGTTTACCATGGAGAAGGAGAATTCTAAACCTCACCCCCGCCGGGACTTTCTTAAGAAATCGAGTGTTCTTACGGCTGTAGCACTAACACCATCTGCCGCGATAAAGGCTGCCGACAAGCAGCTAGACGAGCGCTTCGCAAAAGCCATTGAAAATGTTCCCTGCAGCATCGAAGTAAATGGAAAGCTTCATAAGTTCAAAATTGATCCCCGGACCAGTTTACTTGACCTTTTACGTGAGCATCTTCACCTTACCGGAACAAAAAAAGGTTGTGACTATGGGCAATGTGGCGCATGCACGGTTCATGTGGATGGTCAGCGTATTAACTCCTGCCTTAGCCTAGCGGTGATGAACGATGGGAAACAAGTCACAACGATTGAGGGCCTTGCAAAAGGCGAAATCTTACACCCGATGCAGGCAGCTTTCCTAAAACATGATGGCTTTCAGTGCGGTTACTGTACGCCAGGTCAGATCATGTCCGGAGTAGCATGTATCCGTGAGGGTCATGCAGATTCTGAGGACGAGATCCGTGAGTATATGAGTGGAAATATTTGCCGATGTGGTGCATATCCGAACATTGTGGCTGCCATTCGAGAAGTGAAGAAAGGAGGCAAGCAGGTATGAAGCAGTTTCAGTTTATAAGATCAGCTGATCCAAAGGCTGCAATAAGCGCAATGGCTCAGGATTCAAGCTCAAAGTTTATTGCCGGGGGAACTAACCTGCTGGACTTGATGAAGCGACATGTAATGATACCAGAACGATTGGTAGACATTCAAAAACTACCGTTACGGTATATCAAAGAGGCACCACAAGGCCTGATCATAGGTGCCCTTGCGTCTAACAGCGGCGTTGCAGAAAACAGTCATGTGGTGGATAAGTTTCCCTTATTAGCGGAAGCACTTAATGCAGGCGCCTCTGCCCAGTTAAGGAATATGGCCACTGTGGGCGGTAACCTGATGCAGCGTACACGTTGCCCCTATTTCTACGATCTGAGTACGCCATGTAACAAGCGTGAACCGGGTACAGGTTGCAGTGCCCTCCATGGATTTAACCGGATGCACGCAATATTCGGAGCCAGCGAGCACTGCATCGCAGTAAACCCCAGCGACATGAATGTTGCACTTGCAGCATTAGATGCCTCGGTGCAGGTGTTGGGAACACGAGGTAACCGACTCATCCACATCAAAGATTTTCACCGGCTCCCTGGCGAACAGCCAGAGAAAGATACCACGCTCGACCGTACGGAACTGATCATGGAGGTTCGTATCCCCGCGTCAACCCTAACGCACAATCATTATCTGAAAGTACGCGATCGCAGTTCGTATGCTTTTGCATTGGTGTCTGTTGCTGCAGGTTTGGAGTTAAATGGCAAGACCATCAAACAGGCACGCCTGGCAATGGGCGGTGTGGCCCACAAGCCATGGAGGTTGCAGGAAGCGGAGGCTTACCTTATTGGTAAAACAATTTCGCCAGCGACATTTCAGCAAGCAGCAGAAGTTGCAATGCGTGGTGCCAGGGGATACGGAGATAACGACTTTAAGCTTAAGTTGGCACCGAACTCAATTGTAGAAGCCCTGACAATTGCATCAGGCATTTAACATCAACCTTATCCTTACCTCATGAATACTTTTATCAAAGCAGATGAACCACTGCAGCGTGTAGATGGCAAGCTGAAGGTGACCGGTGCCGCAAAATATTCGGCGGAATACGTTCTCCCTGACTGTGTTTATGCCGTACTGGTAAGCAGTAGCATTGCTAAAGGTCGAATAAAAGCTCTGGACACAAAGGCAGCAATGAACGCTCCTGGGGTGATCAGCGTTATATCTTACCAGAATGCTATTCGCCCACCCGGCTATGCAGCAGATAATGAACATCCTACAGAGCCACCAACAGGCGGGCAGCCGCACCGGGTGTTCTACGATAATAAAGTCTATTTTAATGGTCAGCCCATTGCGGTTGTCATTGCGGACACCTTTGAGCGCGCTACCTATGCCGCTCATCTGGTACGTGCGCAATATACCGTCGACGAACACCTCACCGACTTTGGAAAGAACTTAGAAAAGGGTGTACTTCCGGCATCAGCAAAGAAAAACCCTAAGTCCCCTTTAGCAGATTACGACCGCGGCGATAAAGACGGTTACAAAAATGCTGAAGTGAAATTAGAGATGACGTATGAGCATCCCGCGGAAATGCATAATCCCATGGAACTGCAGGCTATTATAGCGCATTGGGAGGCGGACGATAAACTTATTCTATATGATAAGGTTCAGGGTACTCAACCTACTCAACAGAACTTTGCGAAGGAATGGAAACTTCCGCCAGAAAACGTAACCGTAATTGCACCTTTTGTTGGCGGGGCCTTTGGAAATGGACTGCACAACTGGCCGCATGAAACGGCTGCCATCATTGCTGCTAAAATGGTGAAGAAACCTGTTAAACTCATGCTCACCCGTGAGCAGATGTTTTTCATGGTTGGATACCGTCCAAGAACGTTCCAGCGGCTCGGTATCGGTGCAAACCGGGACGGGAAGCTGGTGGGCATCAGCCATTTCTCTGTGGGACAAACATCAAGTTACGAGGAATTTACGGAAAGCGTGCTTCAGCAAAGCCGCATGATGTACAATGCACCAAATGTGAGCACACGATACCGCATTTTGCCAATGGATGTGAGCACCCCGATATGGATGCGCGGCCCTGGGGAAGCCACCGGAGCATTTGCTTTGGAAAGTGCTATCGATGAGATCGCCTATGCCTTAGACATTGACCCACTGGAAATGCGGATAATCAACCATACGGACCAGGACCCGGAGCGTAATATGCCCTGGTCTTCAAAGTACCTCAAAGAGTGCTTCAGCCTAGGCGCAGAAGCTATAGGCTGGAGCAAACGCCCGAAAAAAGCAGGTACTTTAATTAAAGGGCCTTGGAAGGTCGGTTACGGAATGGCGGTTGGCACCTTCGGTGCAAACCGGAGAAATGCCAAAGTAAGAGCTAAGTTGTTCGCAAATGGATCGCTGCTTTTACAAAGTGCGGTTACTGATATTGGTCCTGGCACTGGTACAGCGATGGTTGAAATTGCGACCGCAAACACAGGAATTGAAGCAGATCAAATCACCTTTCAATTGGGCAATTCAAACTTCCCAATGGCAGGCAACCAGGGGGGCTCTTCCACAGTTAATAGTGTAGGTTCGGCTGTTTTGGCCGTATGTGACTCGCTTAAACAAAAATTATTGGATCTCGCCGGTGCAAATATCGACGGCTTCAAAGGGGCAACTTTGGAACAGGTAACATTCAAAAATGGAGGGTTGCAATCTAAACAGACGAATGCCAAAGTGAGCATACCTGATCTGATGAAAAAAGCTGGCGCCGGAGACATCGACCTGATTGAAGAAGCAAAGCCCGGAGCGGAAGCGAATAAATATTCCAAATACTCCTACTCCGTGCATTTTGCAGAGGTTCATGTACACTCGCTAACCGGAAGGGTGAAGGTTACTAATGTTGTAACCTGTGCAGATGCAGGCACAATTATAAATATGAAGACTGCTGGTAATCAGATGATCGGCGGTGTTACCGGAGGAATTGGAATGGCGTTAACGGAAGATGCGATTATGGATGATCGTTTCGGCAGATACATGACCAAAGACCTTGCGGACTATCATGTTCCTGTGCATGCAGATGTGCCAAACATTCAGATCAAGTTTGTAAATAAGCCAGATTTTATTGTAGACCCAATGGGGACCAAAGGTATTGGTGAAATTGCAATTATCGGCGTTGCACCTGCAATTGCTAATGCAGTTTTCAATGCGACAGGTAAAAGGATTAGAACGCTGCCAATTACGCCGGATAAGTTAATTTGATACAGGTTAAATAACCTGTATCAAATCTCCACCTTCATAGGCTATCAGTGTTCCAAAAGAGATAGAAGGTAAGCCGTTTGCTTTGAGCAAGTCCTCAAACGCAGCAGAAGCTTCTTCGGTAACAGCCACCAGTAAGCCGCCGCTCGTTTGTGGATCGGCCAGAATATATCGTTGCTCCTCTGTAATAGCACCAATTTTATTGCCATAACTATTCCAGTTCCGTTGTGTACCCCCTGGAAAGCATTTCTGCTCCAGATAGTAGCCCAGGGAGCTGATAACCGGTACTTTGTCGAACTCGATCTCTGCAGCTAAACCGCTGCCTGCACACATCTCAGAAAGATGGCCCAGTAAGCCAAAGCCAGTTACATCGGTCATCGCCGTAACGCCGGCTATTGATGAGAATATAGCACCAGGCTTGTTCAGGGTAACCATACTCTTCAATGCAATTGCCGCATCTTCAGGCTTCAGAATACCCCTTTTTTGAGCTGTCGATAAAATACCCACACCCAGGGCTTTAGTTAAGTACAACTTACAACCCGGGCTTGCTGTTGAGTTCTGTTTCAGTTCTGAAATTTGAACCATACCATTAACAGACAAGCCAAATACCGGCTCAGGACAGTCGATACTATGTCCCCCTGCCAGTGTTATTCCTGCTTCAGCACAAATTGACCTTGCACCTTCCAAAACCTGTTGTGCAGCCTCCGGGGGAAGCTTGTCTATTGGCCAACCAAGTATCGCAATGGCTAGCACAGGTTTACCACCCATTGCATACACGTCGCTTATGGCGTTTGCAGAAGCAATGCGACCAAAGTCGAATGCATCATCCACAATAGGCATAAAAAAGTCGGTGGTAGAAATCAAAGCCGTACCATTCCCCAGGTCGAGGACAGCAGCATCGTCGCGCTTATCATTTCCGACGAGCAGGCGTGCGTCTTGTTGCACAGGCGATGTGCTATGTAAGATCTTATCCAGGATGGCGGGACTGATTTTACAACCACAACCAGCACCGTGTGAATATTGTGTAAGTTTAATTGAGGATGAATCCATTGATTTTATGTAAGTAGTAAGGTTGGAAGGTTTCCAGCAAATGATATCAGATTATTTGCAGCTTGACGAAAATCGTCATCACTTTCGAATGCAAATATCTGTTCAGGTTTTCTTTTCTGCATGCCTTTCCGATAGTTTTTGTCGTAGTAGACCAGCAGAAGCTGTATAAAATCTGCCATTCTGTTTTCACGGATTGCCTCTATAGCATGCTGTGTTTGCAAGGGTCCCAATCGTTTCCAGATCCGCTGGGTACATTCTACCAGAAATTCCTTGTCCAGGCAACAATATTCTTCCACAAGTGACGCTATCCGGTTAGGCTCAGGAACACATAACTCAATGAGTCTGGAGGCCCTCATAGCAGTCCAGAAAGTTCCGGGGATAATACATTTGCCAATTGTTCTGCTTTCATCTTCCACCCATATGGGTTTGGCAGCATCCAGTTGGTTGAGGGCGGCAGCGAAGTTATTTTCAAATTGCTCCTGGGTAGGCTGTACCAGTTTATTCATTGTACCAAAGGACGAACCCTGATGCTGCGTAAGGTTTTCGAGGTCAATAACCTGCTCGCCAAGACCTGCCATTTCTTGCAGGATCTTCGTTTTTCCAGAACCGGTGAGTCCTCCGAGCACAGATAAATTCCAAGGCTTTTCAAATTGGGCAAGCGCCCAGCGGCGGTAATGTTTATAGCCGCCTTCAATGATATACACTTCAAATCCATACAGACCCAAGGCCCAAGCCATAGCTCCACTACGCATTCCTCCCCTCCAGCAATGCACAACAATTCGTTTTTCGGGCGCGATTTCTAATGCCTGGCGTATGAAACCGGACCATTTCGGTCCGGTAAGATCAAAGCCTAGCAGTATGGCAGCCTCCCGGCTTTCTTGTTTGTATGTTGTGCCAACTTGTACGCGCTCTTCATTGCTGAATATGGGAATGTTAAAAGCGCCGGGCACATGGCCTTGAACGAACTCTAAAGGAGTACGTACATCAATCAGCGGTATGCCGAGACTGAAATATGCTGCAATATTGATAGTAGCTGCCATTTATAGTAATTCAGCAATTAAGCGCCTAAACTACACCTTCCAACCCGTATTGTTTAAGTACGTCTGCTGGCACTCCCTCCCACCGATTAGGTTTATTGCCTGCATAACCGAGATCCTTGACACCCATTTCGCTGGTGAAAAATCCTGAAGCGGTAAGATCGCGCATCAGGTTGAAGAAGCCCGCGCCCTGCAACATACCGGGTTTCAGCTTGTTTGGGTAAGCGATGTCATCTACAATGTTAAGCCGCTGCTCTGGACTTACATCAGCGAAAGGCTTGTCAAATCTATGCAGCGATTGAAGGTCAAGCCATCTAAGGCCTCCCCGCATAGGTGTTTGATAACTTGGAATATCTTTAACGATAAATTCAATGAATTCCGGGACCTTGGCCTCAGTGGCAGAGCCGGAGCGATCATCTTTCGGTATAATAATATCGGCAAGTATACCGATGGTGGTCATCTCGTGTTCATCAAAGAACTTCTCAGCATGTAAGCGCTTGTCCCGCTCAACTTCAAAATCCTGTCTTCCGGCCTGTTTGGTACTATCAGTACCAGGGGCTTTGTCCTGATCTGTCCCCGGTTTACAAGCATCCAATATAACTGCAGAGCTTAATGCAGTCAGGCCCAAGGCCTTTAGGGAATCACGTCTGTTCATAACTTTTAATTAAATCAGCGTTAATACTATGCTACGTTCAACTTTTTCTTTTGTGAAAGAATATACTCGGCAGTGCGCATGGACATAGCAAGAATTGTCCATGTTGCATTTTTATCCCCCTGTTGTACAAACGGTGCTGCATCAACAACGAATAGGTTCTTACAATCATGTGCCTGGCAGTATTTATTCAGAGCTGACTTCTTAGGGTCATCTCCCATACGTACTGTACCGACCTCGTGTATGATTTTACCTGGTGCCTCAAGACCATAGTTGGTTTCAGGTCCTGGCAGTGCCGAGGTGATTACTGCACCCATACCATGCATGATTTCTTTAAACGTCTCCTGCATGTGTTTTGCCTGCTTAATCTCATCAGGTGCCCATTTGTAATTAAACCTTAACACAGGGATACCGTATTTGTCGACCGTTTTCGGATCAATTTCACAGTAGTTGCTTTCACGCGCAATGGCGGTACCACGGCCGGCCATACCCACTCCTGTACCATAGAAGCGTCTATAATCATCCTTCAGCGAAGCGCCGTAGCCACCTGCTTCTTTCGGCTTGCCATCACGTCCCGGAACAAGGCCGTTCATGCCCTGCATGCCGCCCCCAAATCCATATGAAGGCATGTGTAATCCACCGCCGTATTCTATGTGGTAACCTCTTGGGAAGTCAAGTTTCTTGTTATCAAGCCACCAAGGTGAATAAATATGTACACTACCCACACCATCTTCATTATAACGCTTGCGGTCCATCAGCTGAGGTAAAAAACCGCTTAAACTTGAGCCGGTAGAATCATGTAGATATTTACCCACTACACCTGAGCTATTGGCAATTCCATCTGGGTGTGCAGGAGATTTAGAGTTAAGCAACAATCTTGCAGATTCACAAGCACTTGCACCAAGAATCACAACCTTTCCACGAACCTGATGTTCTTGCTGATCTCTAGTGTTTACGTAAGACACACCTGTTGCCTGTCCGCTTTTATCGGTAAGGACCTCACGAACCATCGCGTTGGTGATGAGTGTAAGATTGCCCGTTTTCATCGCTGGGATAACCAGACAAGAAGAAGCAGAAAAATCCGCGTATACCTTACATGAACGACCACATTGACCGCAGAAGAAACAAGAACCCCTGTCCTTATTGCCAGGAAGCGCTTCGGTCAATACCGAACCGCGACCAGGAATGACGGTAACACCAGCTTTTTTAGTCCCCTGACGAATAAATAATTCATGCAGTCTTGGTTTTGGTGGCGGTAGAAAAATGCCGTCCGGTTCACTTTCGATCCCTTCAACGGTGCCGTATACACCGATTAACCGGTCTACTTTATCATAAAAAGGTTTTAAGTCATTATAGGTGATCGGCCATTTGTCGGTTAATCCATCCTTAGGCTGGAAATCATCAGGACCCATGCGCAAGGAAATCCTTCCCCAGTGATTGGTGCGGCCTCCGAGCATCCTGGATCTAAACCAGGCGAACTCTGTGCCGTCTTTTTGAGTATAAGGTTCGCCATCAAGCACCCAGCCTCCATAGGAAGCATCGAAATCTCCAAATGGTCGAGTGGTGCTTGCCCCGCGCCTTGGTGATTCCCAGGGCCATTTCAATTGTTGTGCATCTGTTCTGGGATCAAAATGATCTCCAGCCTCAAGCATTAGTACTTTCTGACCCGCATGTGCCAGCACATACGCCGCCATCCCTCCGCCGGCACCAGATCCGATCACAATTGCATCGTACTCGGTGTCTGATTTCTTTATTTGAAAATCTTTCATGTCACACGCTGTATAAGTAGGTTTAAATTGGTTTCAGCCTGTAATTTAGAGATAAAATCGCGACCTGCAACCGATTACAACAATATTGATACGTTTTAACTAAAACGTTTTCCCGAAAGATGGATGTAAGAAAAGAGGTTTATATCCCCTATTTATTAGCGATATGCAATACTGGATTATATCTTCGTGAAAGCTACCCGAGAAATTATGTAAAATACTGAGAAGAAACGCATAATTTACAATTGGTTTGTATTAAAATGATGTTAACACACGGCACAAACCAGTAAAAACATCATTTTGAATCAATTTTTTACGTTCCGCATTCTGATGGAGAATATTTAAGATTGGCCACTCACCTGCTTAAGCGATCCATAAAGTTAAACCCAGTTGTTATTCGAAAGGGCATCAGAAAGCTTTTTAGTACACTTTCAGATTGCCCCAACCATCTATAAAGCTTTGGATATTAATATATTAAGAAAAAGAGGCTAAGATGAAGAATAAGGGTATTTTTTTCTGACTTTTGGGGGTTTTTCTTGTAAAAACTTCATTTCCGTTCAACTAAATTTGGTTAACCTATATTTTTTGTTAAAACCTAACAGTATGTTCAGACTTGTTTATTTTGATCCTGCACAAGGATACGGGACGATCGATTCCCATCGCTACAATCAAATTTTAGACACGAACAGCCACCTTAAGCAGGAGGGTAAAGAAGTGATCTGTATTGTTGACTATGATCAAAAAATGATCGATCATAAAAGTCCTGACTACCGCGAACACCGGGACAACATAGACGATTACATTTTTGATTACGAATTTCTAAACAGTTAGGCTCGCGCCTAACTGTTCCACGCTTATTACCTCAGGAGCACACGTTTGCCTGTTTTGGCTGATGTCTTCGCTGCTTCCAAGATCCGCACAACTATAATGTTGTTTTCCAAAGAAGATAGGTCATGGTCTGACCTAATTTTTTGCTGAAGCACCGCGGACAAGTAGCTTAGATGATCTGCTGCATCCCTTGGTAACTCGGCACTATGTTGCAATTTGTAAGTATTATCCTGGTCGTTACGACTGCGAATAACCTTCGGATCAACTGCTTGTATATACCCTTTTTGTCCGAAAACTTCCAGGTCCTTTATTGAATAAGGCCAGTTCCAGGAGGCTTCTATGATGCCGGTAGCACCGGGATATTCGAGCAAAATGGTGGCGTCATCATCTACCTTTGGATATGTGTTTTTCTTGATCTGCCTGGTAATAGCCGTAACGGCTAAAGGGGCTTGTCCATCCATTAACCACGTCATTAGATTAGCGCCATAACAGCCAAAATCTACAATAGCACCTCCCCCATTTTTAACTGGATCTGTAAGCCAGCTTAGGAATTCTTTGCTAACATTGATCTCTTTGGGCCCTTGGTGGCCATCATGAACAACCATCTTTCGGATCTCGCCAATTTCTTTGTCTACTTTGATTCTCTTATACGCCTCCTGATTTGTCGGGTACCACGTAGTCTCATAGTTTGTTAATAGGGGTATTTTATATTGCCTGGCTAACTGAGCCATGCGCTCGGCCTGAGCTATCGTGGTAGCAAGGGGTTTTTCCACCATGACTGCAATTCCGAGTGGTGCTGCAGCTTCAACAACCGTTAGATGTTCGTTGATGGGATTATAAGCGAGCACTGCGTCAGGCTTTCTTTTTTTTAGGAGCGCAGTAAGATCCCCGGAAAATAAAGAGTCGGGCAATTTATACCGTTCTTTGAAGCGGCGTATCAGGTTCTCGTCCTGCTCCCAGATTCCGGAAATGCTAACTGTTCCTTTTTCATAGCTATTCATGATGAGGTACACATGATCATGGTTTAAACCTGCAACTACTACATTTAGCTTCTTTTGAGCATTGGAGCTCAAGGTATAACAGCATAATAGCACACAGCATATTGCAGCATAATTGAAGGATTTGATCTTTTTCATAAAGCGGTTCATAAGTCAGCAAGTTAAGGATTGCGCCGTGTTTTGAAGCGAAATTATATTCATGTTTTGACGTCTACCGGAAAATATGTAAGCTTACAGTGTTAACATACGTATTTTGATGATCCCTGAATTTTTAAAACGACCACACGCAAACGTCCTTGCTTCTTCTCTGCTACTTTTATTTTCTGCCACTACCTTACAGGCACAAACAAAATTAAATCCTTTCAAAGGCTACGAACACTTGTTCACAGCACCCCAACAGTACCATGCAAAGTTCAGTTCCAATCCACCGGTAATTGATGGAGATCTTTCCGATCCAACATGGAATGATGTGCCCTGGACACAGGCATTCATTGATATAGAGGGTAGTAAACGTCCGATTCCAAGACATGCAACTAAATGCAAAATGGTTTGGGATAATGAGTACCTGTACATTGCTGCTTATCTTGACGAGCCACATGTATGGGGAAACATCAGCAAACACGATGACATTATTTTTTATGATAACGATTTTGAAGTCTTCATTGATCCGGATAACGACAGTGAGAATTACTTCGAGATTGAACTGAATGCTCTAAATACAAGCTGGGATCTATTCCTGGCTAAACCATACCGTGCTTTAGGTACTGCCCTTTTCAATTGGGAAGCTAAAGGTATGAAGACTGCCGTGAAGGTAGATGGCACGATCAACAACCCGGCTGATACAGATAAAGGATGGAGTGTGGAATTTGCAATTCCATATCAGGCGCTGCAAACGGGCAACGATGTTAAAGTGCCGAGGGAAGGAACTTTCTGGCGCATCAACTTTTCACGTGTAGAATGGGATACAGCCCTTATGGACGGGAAGTATGTAAAACGGAAAGATGCCAGTGGAAAGGCTCTTCCAGAAAACAACTGGGTGTGGTCACCCCAAGGCGTGATTAACATGCATCTGCCGGAACGCTGGGGTTATCTTCATTTTGATGGCGAAAAAAGCACCACTAAAAAACTACCTGCAGAAGAAACTTTAAGAAAGTACCTCTGGCTCGCATATTATAAGCAAGTAGCACACTACAATAAACACAAACGCTATGCGGGTACGCTGAAGGGCCTGGACATGGCAGAATCCTATCAACTCGATGGTAAGCAGATTAGCCTTTCTCTGGAAGCTACTGCGAATCAGTTTCTATTTTTTGTAAAACATGGAAACAAGCGTTTGAGTATCAATCAGGAAGGTGCTTTGAAGACCTACAACGCGGTTGGTAAGCGTTAATAATCATCAGATGCTTAAACAGTAAAGGATTCATGATCATACTGGCAAGTGGGCTGTTTATTTCTGCAAAATTGACATCAAAAGTCAATTTGCATCATCTTTGTATATATCAGCTCGCATGTAGATTTTAAATGGCTAAAGTGCTTTGCACATCAATTCAGATTGAAAACAAAAGAAAGATATTGAGATGGGACTAATGGGATATTATGTAATTGCAGGAATCATGTTCCTGGTGGGTATGATCGTAAGTAACCGCCTTAAAAGCAAATTCACGGAATATAGTCAGATTGGGCTTCGAAACGGTTTAAGTGGACGTGAGATTGCAGAGAAGATGCTACA
The DNA here is from genome assembly GCA_038918115.1 of Pedobacter sp. Taxonomy (GTDB): domain Bacteria; phylum Bacteroidota; class Bacteroidia; order Sphingobacteriales; family Sphingobacteriaceae; genus Pedobacter. The sequence goes on along the minus strand of JBCLAL010000005.1, from coordinate 104,637 downwards.
TGATAATGGCATCTACGATGTGCGTGTGCTATCTACTCCAGGTTCTCTAACGGACCATTACAATCCGGAAAACAAAACCGTTAACTTAAGTCCGGATGTATATGCCGGACGCAGCGTATCTGCTGCGGCTGTGGCGGCTCATGAGTGCGGCCATGCTGTGCAGCACGCTACGGCTTATAGCATGTTGCAGTTCAGAAGTGCAATTGTGCCGCTTGTAAACATCAGCTCGCAACTCTCGCAATGGATTATTCTTGCAGGTTTGGGACTTATGTTCGGACGCTCAAACCCAACAATTCTGCTGGTCGGTATCCTATTGTTCGCAGTCACTACAATTTTCACATTAATCACTTTACCTGTAGAATACGATGCGAGTAAGCGCGCGCTGGCATGGCTGGAACGTAGCGGTATGACCACTGTGGCTGAACACGATAAAGCAGCTGATGCATTAAAATGGGCGGCCCGCACATATCTTGTAGCTTCGATAAGTTCCGTGGCCACCCTGTTGTACTACATTCTGCTCTTCCTTGATACAAGGGAAAGGGATTAACAATACATACGCGGCGGCTGAAGTGAATTTGGATCTTTGATAGGTTTTTTAGTATTTTTAATGCTAACCTTATAAACCTATTGATATGAACTTAAACGACCGAAGGTCCTTTTTAAAAAACCTAGGGCTGCTCTCGGCAGCCGCAAGCCTTTCTCCACTGGTGCCATTCGACGCCTTTTCAGCTGAAAAGAACGCATTCTTTGAAATTTCACTAGCAGAGTGGTCTTTCCATAAAGCCCTCTTCGGAAAGAAAATGACAAACCTGGAATTTCCACGGAAGGCAAAGAAGGAGTTCGGAATAAACATCGTGGAATATGTAAGCCCATTCTTTGATAAGAAGGAATCGGATCAATCATACTTAAAAGAACTACTTTCAATTACAAAGGGCGAGGGTATTCAAAATCATCTGATCATGATTGATGGCGAGGGTATGTTGGGCGACTTAAACGAGAAAGCCCGTCAGGAAGCGGTTGAAAAACACCATAAGTGGGTACATGCAGCGAAGTTTCTTGGCTGTAAAAGTATTCGTGTAAATGCAGCTGGTAACGGAACTGCAGAGGAAGTTAAAACCGCTGTTGTTGATGGATTAGGAAAGCTGGCTGAATATGGTAAGCAAAATAAAATCAACATTATTGTCGAGAACCATGGTGGTTATTCATCAGATGGTAGCTGGCTTGCGGATGTCATGAAGCAAGTTAATAATCCTTACTGCGGGACCTTGCCCGACTTTGGAAATTTCAGGATCAGCCAAGACAAGGAGTATGACAAATATCAGGGTGTAAAAGAGCTTTTACCCTATGCCAAGGGCATTAGTGCAAAAACCTTTAACTTCGATACACAAGGCAATGAAGACACGATCGATTACGATCGCATGTTTAAAATCATCCGTGATGGAAAATGGAGCGGAATTGTCGGTATTGAATATGAAGGCAATAAACTTTCAGAAGAGGAAGGCATTCGCAAGACCGTTGAACTCCTTCGTAAAATACAGAAGCAATATGCTTAATATAAGAAGCCCCCTAAACCGGGCTTCTTTTTTTTAAAAATTAATTATCGGGTATAATCGTAGTTTGCACAGCGTACTGATCGAGTTCTGCGAGTAAGTAATCATATTCGGCCTGCCATACCCGCTGCAAGTTTTTAAAATGGCTGCTGAGCTCCTGGTTTAGTTCAGATAAAAGCATGCGCCCGGACTTATATTGTTCCTGCAACAACAGGACATTGCTTGCCGACAAACTTGCTATTGCACGATTGTTCTCCAGGACCTTCGATGCCTGCGCAATTTTCAACATCCGCTGCCTAGAATCTGCTTCATCAAGCCCCTGGGCTTCCCTGTATTGTGATGACAACACCTGATTTTGCAAACCTAGTTGCTTCTTTTTGATCGCACGGTCTATCGTTTCAGAAATTGGGATCCGCAAGCCGATATTCACATAGCTATTTCCGAACCAATTATTGTTGTTCCACAAAGACAAACTATTGTTGTAAAATTGGCTTCCATAAAATGCATTGAGTGAGAGTGTAGGAATCGCTTCCTGCTTAAGTGATTGCATCTGAACCTTCACTTTCTGTTGTTCGATTTGCAACGAGGCGAGTTCCAGATTTGTGGCCCTGCTTCCAAGCTTGGATACAATCTCGTCCAATGAGCTTGAGAGCTTCTGATATCCAGTAATATCCGCGTATTTTGAAAGCTCCACATTAGCGACTTCCAGCACAGTAAATGCTTCATGTAATTGTGTTTGCCTATTTAACATTTCCTGCTTGGCTTTATTTAGCTCAATCAATGTTGTACGTCCGGCACTATGTCGCTCCTGAGTAATCTTCAAGATATCAGCATAGCGGGTGGAATCCGCCAACGCTTCAAGATATTGTTTTGACGAAAGCACAACCTTTCCATATGCAGCGGTGGCTTGTTTCTTCCAATCCTGTAAGGTTTGTTCGAAATCCAACTTGGCGGACTCACCTTCTAATTTGGCCGTTTTTAGTCTCAGCTTAATCTGTGGATTAAACAGGTCCATGGAAAACTGAAGTCCTGCCTTTGCAGACCAATTGGTTGCGAACTTCAATGGCAGAATATCACCTGGTGCAGCATCCGGATTAAAAGCGATCGCTGGTACAGGTGTAGAGGGTGTGATCAGGTTCCGTTGTAAATTACTTTCGCCATATATTAAAGGAAGTCTTCCAAGTTTCTCGGCACGTACTTTCAAGCTTGCAAGTTGAAGATTGACATTTGCCTGTTTAAGCTTCTCATAATGCCGGGCTTGAGCCCAAAGTGAGTCTATAGAAAGACTTTGTGCAAGTGTCGCCAGGCTACAAAAGGTAAATACAATTGATAATGCTATACGAATCATAATTAAAATACTGATGCTGGTTCTAACTTCGAGATCTTTCTAACAGCGAATAATGATCCTCCAACAGAGATTAACAAGGTAAGGCAGAACAAAAAGGCAATAAAAGGAATACTAAAGTTTATAAAAAGACCACTGTTCTTAACACCCTGTTGAAAACCCAGTAATAGAAGCATGGCGATAACAAATCCAAACACGGCAAAAAGGAATGCTTGAGTAACAATCAGCCGGTTTACGTAACCCTTTCGTGCTCCAATGGCTTTGAGTGTACCATAATCCTTAATGCGGTCCAGTGCCGAGGAGTACAGTGTTAGCCCAATGATGAAGAAGCCACTGATCATTGCGAACACAACCAGGGTGCCGAAACTCATCCCCATGTTTGAGGAAATGAGGATTTCCTTTACGGTCGAGTTTTTCAATTTATCCACATCCCAAGCCCTAAGCTTTGGGTACAAACTGTTAATCCGGGAGATTACAGTTTCTTTATCAGCACCCTCCTGAAGTCGTACGGATACTATGCTCACTGTAGATGCATCAAGATTCCCATAAAATCTTGCATTTTGAATTGTTGTATACATAAGATCACCACCAAACGCCTGAGCCTTTTTGGTAATCAGCTTAATGCGGGCACGTTTACCGTTAATTTCGATTGGCTTGTTAAGGTATAGATCTGTTTTCCAGGAAGAGGCGTTAAAAAACTCCGCAGATACCGCTTCGGGTGTTGCGAGATCGGCAAGTTTTCCTTCAAAAATACGTTCCTGCGCAGGACCTGTGATGAAAGTTGGTGCTTCGCTTCCAATCAAACTCACACCTGCGGTTTTACCATCAAGGAAGGATGCCTGACAGCTCACGATAAGAACTGGATAGGTCTGTGCTACCCCCTGAACACTCCGTAGCTCCTGTACATACCGTTGATCTATACGATTAAGAACATTTACATTCTCCGTCTGGTTCTCAATTACCCAGATATCTCGTTCGTCGATGTTCGCATTGCTCACCAAATTACCCATAAGCCCCATCAAGAACCCTAATAGCCCGAGTTGTTGACCAATCAGGAAGATCGAGATCACAATAGCGGTTACAATACCGATACTTTTGGAGCGGTCAAACTTGATAAATTTCCAGGCGAGTAAAATCATCCTTACTTCAAAATTATCTTACACTCTACCTTATCGTTTATAAGCAGCGGACGTTCAGACTTGCTTATGGTCACGGTTATACGCCGGACACGGCGATCAGTGCCCTCTCCAATTTTTTCGTACAATATCGACTTATCTTGCAAAGAGGCGCCAACAAAACTGATTTGTCCTTCAGCAATCGTACTTCCACTGCTTACCGGGTAAATGATGACGCCCTGGCCGATCTTAACTTTACTGGCGTACAATTCGTCTACCTCACACTCTGCAACCAGTTCTTTTGCTGGAGCTAATTCTGCAAAGGTGGTATTTGCCTGTAAAACCTGTCCTGGCCGAACATCCATACTCAAAATTATACCATCAGCGGGTGCCTTGATCTTTCGGTTGTTCAGGTTCAGTCCAGACAATCGTTGCCGTTGCCGAAGCTCTTGCAGGGTTTGTGCATTTGCTTTAACCGTTTGTTTTGCCTGCGCTACCTTCTCCAGTTGTTGTCTATAGTTGATGTAATCCGTATTTAAGATTTCCTGAGTCTCGGCACCTTTCTCTGCAAGCACTTTGCTCGTCTCATATTTCGCGGAGAGTTCCTGCAATTTTAATGATGCCAGTTTAACTTCATAAGCATCAGCAGCATTTTTAGCAACTTGCTCTGCTACCTGTGCGCTGCTTTCCCCTGCTGCAAGCTGCTCCTCCTGAGCCCTTAATGCCAACACAAACGCACCTTTTTTCACGCTGTCGCCAGCTTTGACCCCTATTCGATCTATTGTACCTGATAATGTACTTGAAAGCTCAATAATACCATCCTTAGGCAGGATCTTACCTACACTGATAACCTCCGTCGCTTGAGCGACTACCTGTTCCGGCTTTACGGTGGTTTCCGCTTTTTTATCATTGCCGCCGCAGGCGGCAAGCACGAGCATCAACACGCTAAACAATATATTACTTGTATTCTTCTTCATTCGATATTGTGTTAGATACTTTGCCTTCTTCCACATAAATTACTCGATCAGCAAACTTACGCAATCTTAAATCATGGGTAACAATGATCACTGCTTTACCCTCTTCAGCCAAATCTTTCAATTCCGCCATGATCAGCGAGGCACTTTTAGCATCGAGTGAAGCCGTAGGCTCATCGCAAAGTACAATGGGTGGATTTGTGACTAATGCTCGTGCAATAGCAACCCGTTGCTTCTGGCCACCACTTAATTTCTTAGGTAAATTGTACATCCGGTCTAACAGTCCTACTTTGTCCAGGGCTTGCCGGGCACGTGATTTAATCTCCTTCACCGGAATCTTTTGGAGCACCATAGGCTGCATGACATTTTCGAGCGCATTTAATGGTTCAAGCAGGTTAAACTGCTGAAATACAAAGCCGATCTGGTTTAAACGTATCATCGCTAATTCATTTTCCTTTAAGTCAGTTACTTTCCGGTTTAAGAAGTAAACCTCACCCTCAGTAGGATAAATTACACATCCAATGATAGAAAGCAGCGTTGTTTTGCCAGATCCGGATGGGCCCATAATTAACGTCAACTCACCTCGCCGAAGTTCCAGGGATGTGTTGTCCAGCGCAATAATGGTTGTATCTCCAGTCTCATATTTCTTGTTTACACCCTTCAGTGATATTATGATCTCCTTCATTGACTTGCTTAAACAAAGATTTGCAATTAAGGTTGGTAATTTAGCGGTTTTATAATTATAAATTTGGTTTATGAACCGTCTAGACCGCCTGTCGGCAATACTGATCCAGTTACAATCTCGTCGAGTAGTCAAAGCACAGCATATTGCTGACCGTTACCAAATCAGTCTGCGCACAGTGTATCGGGACATACGTACCCTGGAAGAAGGCGGAATTCCAATCATAGGCGAAGCAGGCATTGGCTATACCTTGGCACAGGGGTACAAGCTTCCGCCTATAATGTTCAGCCGCGAGGAAGCCACAGCATTCCTTACCGCGGAAAAATTAATCAACAGGCTAACTGATGCGGATAACAGCGCCAGTTATAAAAGCGCCATGGACAAAGTTAGAGCAGTTTTAAGATCCAGCGAGCAACACTTTCTTGAAAATATAGACGACAAAATCGAGGTCATGGAAAGCAGGCGTCCCATAAGCAAGGTTACAGACAATTTAATGCAAACTATACTGAAGGCCATTGCGGACACCATTGTATTGGAACTTGAGTATTTCGCCTATTACCGACAAGAGCATACCAGCAGACAGGTAGAACCAATTGGCATCTTCTATCTTGATCAATACTGGCACCTTATTGCATATTGCCGCAGCAGAAAAGCCATCAGAGACTTCCGGTTTGACCGGATATTAGGTATTCGCGTATTAACTTGCCAATACGACGATATACATGAACCTTTCATTCATTATTTAAGGAGCCTGTATAAAGATGTGTCCCTGATTGCGGTTCGAATCTTAGTTGAAAAAGCAGCTTATCTGCATCTCGGAGAACAAAAATATTATCAAGGGTTTGTTTCAGAACATAAAACCCTTGATGGAATACAGATGGACTTTATGACCATGTCTATTGAAGGCTTTGCCAGATGGTATATGAGCTTCGCCGATTATGCGATTGTTGTTAGCCCTGAGAATTTAAAGGAACGGATTGCCACTATCCATAAGGCCTCCGAAAAAAAAATCGATTTGATGCAAGGCTGCTGACATAGGGTTGTCACCACAGCTTAGTTTCTTTGAATAACAAATCACCAATCATATGTCAACAACTAAAGAATTCTTAGAAGAACTGGACCAGGAATCAACCGTTACCAGAAAAATGCTTGAACGCGTACCCGATGACAAATTAGACTGGCAGCCACATCCAAAAAGCATGAACATCAAAATGCTGGCAGGCCATATTGCCGAACTTTCAGGATGGATCACCATGGCGTTTGAAACCGAAGAGTTAGACTTTGCAGCCAATCCATATAAGCTTCCGGAATGGAATAAAAATGCGGAGTTGATCCATTTTTTTGAAACACAACTTGCCGGTGCCCGTGAACACCTTATAAACGGCAATAATGAAGACCTGGAGCCACAATGGACGTTGAGAAATGGCGAGATTATTTATATGACCATCACGAAAAGTGCGCTTGTGAGACAAGCTTTAAGCCAGATCATTCACCACCGTGCACAGCTTGGCGTATATCTTCGCCTTCTGGACATTCCGGTTCCGGCAACATACGGACCAAGTGCCGATGAACAATAAAGCAATAAGTCTACCCGGGCTGCGGGGATAACCCGAACCCGGGGTAGACGCTTTTAGGGATGTATGTTCAATTTAGGTACTACTTAGGAAAGCCGGGATCTGCTTTAACTTCTTCAATCTGTAATGTATGGCGTGCCGTATGTCCTGCAATATACAGGAAGGAATGATAGCTGTCAGATACACCAAAGGGCGTATCATTTATATGATTCCTCAGGTCATCAAGTGGCCTTGTATTCAGATAAGCAATTACCAGCTTGCGATCATTTTGCAATTCCGTTAACGCTTGCTTCGGATCGGTATACTTCCCCTCCCTGATCAGCGCCTCCGGTGCTTTTACTTTATGTGACCGGTCTGTAATGGCCTTTATCACTTCTTCGTCGGTAATTTTTACGTCGTTGCGTCGTTTCGGACTCGCAGGTTGCTGCAATTCTTTTTTTGCTTCATCAAACAACATTCGCTCCGTGAGTACAATGTGTTCAAGACATTGGCTTATTGACCAACGATCTGCTGCAGGCTTATACTGTAACTGTTCGGGTGTTAAACCCGAAACATCCCGCTCCAGCACCGAATAGGTTTGTTGAAAATAGTCTGCAAGAAACTTCTTGTCATTTTCTTTTTTCGATGTAGCACTGCTTGAGCTAGTCTTTTCAACTTCTTGCGCCCAAGTTGCTCCGACACTACACATCAGAAGCAAAAGGATTATCAACTTTTTCATGGTGATTAGTTTTTAGGTTGCTTATGCCATTTGATTTTCCCGGACCGACACTTCTGGAGCAACCTTGTTGTTTTCATAGATAATCATCCAGTAAATACCAAATTTATCTTTGAAAGAACCGAAGTAGTCACCCCAGAACATATCCGCCATCGGCATCTCCACCTCACCACCAGCAGAAAGCCCGGCAAAAATCCTGTCGGCATCATCACGACTATCAGGTGAAAGTGCTATGTAATTGTTATTTCCGGGCCTTAAATGCTGACCTTGAGATTCCAGACAGTCGGAAGCCATTAAAAGTTGGCCGTTGCCAATTGGAAGAGAGACATGCATGGTGAGCTTCCGCTCTTCTGCTGTCAGACTTTCAGCATTGGGTGCGGTGTCCATTTTCATCAGGCTTAGCTCACCTCCGAAAATCGTTTGATAGAACCGGAATGCATCTTCAGCATTTCCGGAAAAGTTTAGATACGGATTTAGTTTCATGATCTGGATGTTTAGGATTAAATGATAACATCCTTAAAACTAAGAGATAACCGAGTCATTGTACTTGTCCTAGGACAAGAAATAAAATCACAGGCTTTTGCAACGCTCTTTTCTGATCCGGCTGAGGGAGGAATCCGTGATACCTAAGTAGCTTGCAATATACTTCAATGGTGCCTGCTGTAAGATCTGGGGATGTTGTGCTTCTAAGCGGGCGTATCTTTCCGTCGCTGAATCTGTGATCATAGAAATTGTTCGTTGCTTGAGGGCAAACAGACTCTCAGACATCCAGGCCCTTCCCCATTCATTAAGACCTTTTATCGAGTGGTATAACTGCTGGAAGGCATCCAGGTCGATCATCTGACACTTACAATCTGTTAAGGCCTGGAAATACTCTTCGGAAGGCACGCGCGTAAAAAGTGACACCACATCGATAGCAAGCTCATCCTTTCCAATGAATCCAGTGGTGATGTCGTTGCCGGCATAATCGTAGACGTATGAACGAATCATACCCTCCTCTACGCAGAAATATGCATTTGCAACATGTCCTTTCTTCAATATGAAATCACGTTTTTTAAGTGACACCGATTTATGGGCGGCGGCAATCAGTTCCAGGTCTGAGGCGGTCAATAAAGGGTGCCGGTACAAGGATGTCAGTGTTGCGTTCATGAATATGAATTTAAGAAAATTTTAATGTTTTACCCCATTTCAAACATTGGAGGGAACATTTGAGTTATTATGTCGCATCAAATTGCAACTACAAATGGGCCAATCTGAAAAACAAAAAGCCGAAGCACAGGAATTTTATCTGGATGTATTGAGGATCCTTAACGAAAATGAGCTGCCTTATATGCTTGGTGGTGGCTTTGCCATGTTCAATTATACAGGCATTGTGAGAGATAGCAAGGATCTTGATATCTTTTGTAAACCGTCGGAATATCCAAAGATACTTAAAGTTATAGCCGAACATGGTTATGAGACCGAATTAACTGATGTTCGCTGGCTGGCAAAAATCCATAAAAACGGAGAATACATCGACATTATATTCGATACTGTTAATAACATTTGTACCGTGGACAACTCCTGGTATGAACATGCTCAGGAAGGGGAATACGCCGGTGTCCCAGTAAAGTTCCTCCCCCTGGTAGAACTGATCTGGTGTAAGCTGTACGTGCAAAACCGCGAGCGTTATGATGGCTCAGACATCAATCACATGTTGCTGAAGCAGGGCAAAGAAATGGATTGGAAACGCTTGTTGTTCCGTATGGACCAGCATTGGCACTTGTTACTTTCACAGTTGCTGATTTTTCAGTTCGTATACCCTGCAGATTACACGGAGATTGTACCCAAATGGCTCTTTGATGAACTTATTGACCGAGCCAAAGAACAATATGATATTCCCTCCTCTACAGAAAAGGTATGCCGGGGACCAGTAATTGACCAGACACAGTACGAGGTAGATATCAAACTGTGGAACTATAAAGTAAGTACGATTAAAACTACATGATGATGGAAGAATTTGCAGAAAAAAAGGTACGCATTGCTGCCATGGCAGATATTCATGTCAAGGAAACCGACAAGGGTCGTTTTAGCACATGCTTCAAGGAGATTTCAGGAAATGCGGACATATTGATCATTGCAGGTGACCTCACTGATACGGGCGATGAGGGGGAAGCAGCCATACTGATCGAAGAACTTAAACAGTGCAGTATTCCAGTGCTCGGTGTACTGGGAAATCATGATTACGAAAAAGGGCGTCATAAGTTGATCCGACAAATGCTTCAGGATAGTGGCATGATAATTTTAGATGGTGAATCGGTAGTAATACAAGGTGTTGGATTTGCTGGAGTAAAGGGTTTCGGCGGCGGATTTGATAAGTATATGTTATCAATGTTTGGTGAGGGTGCAATGAAGGCCTTTGTTCAGGAAGCTGTAGATGAAGCCTTACACCTGGAGCGTGCACTTGCTAAGCTCGATCAACAACATGAAAATATAAAGAAAATAGCCATTCTCCATTATGCGCCGATCTTCCAAACGATTGTGGGTGAACCAGAGGTTATCTATCCCTTTCTTGGTTCATCCCGACTTGCTGAACCACTAACCAGGCAAAATGTAATTGCTGCATTTCATGGCCATGCACATGCAGGGAGCCTCGAAGGTGAAGCCCCAGGTGGCGTAAAGGTTTTTAACGTGGCATTACCAATCCTTAAGAAACACGGCTATCCTTGCGGATATTACACCTATGAGGTTTAATTAATATTTTGATGGGTGCTTAGCCAGGCACCTATCAACCATAACTTAGTTTATGGTTGCTGCTGGTTTTGATAGTGCGCCGTAATCTTTCTCGCTACTTGACGTAGATAAGTGCCAAGCCTTGCTTTTTCAGGAATAACCAGCCTTGAGGCCCAAACGCTAATGAAGATTTGTTCAACGAGATCGTTCGTTACTTCCTTGTTGTTCAACAGTCGGTAAACGTACCTGTATACCTCTCTGCGGTAACGTTCGTAAACTATTCCAAAGGCGGTCTGATCTCCTTGATGCAAACCGCAGATTAATTTATCATCCATATCACTTGGTGTAAACATTATATCAAATGTAACCGCCCAATATTAATGGAAAGTTAAGTGTTTATTAAGTTCGTGTATGCTTCAGTCTTCATTATCTAAGGCTGATTAGTGATAGTCATTTTGAGTGCCGCAGATCAAAAAACGCCTCATCTAGCCTCTATTTTGCCCTTTTTTTCTTATTTTGGGGATTTTCCAAACAAAAATCCACCAAACCATGCTGCTAACCGTACTATCAGGATTGATAACATCGGGACTACTAATCCCTTTCGGTAAAGTCTTCCGGACCAAATGGTGTATTGTTCTAAGTTTGCTTCCGCTTAGCTTGTTTTGCTACTTGCTACGCTTCATTCCAGATGCATCAAAAGGCATCGTTGCGTATGAATTTCATCGCTGGGTACCAACATTGAATATCAACTTCGATCTGCGAATTGACGGGTTGTCGCTGCTTTTTGCACTATTGATTACTGGAATTGGCTTTCTGATCTTTATTTATGCAGGTTCGTATCTGCGCGGGCATAAGTATCTGGATCGATTTTATGGTTACCTGTGCCTGTTCATGGCTTCTATGTTAGGTATTGTCATGTCCAACAATATTCTGTTGTTGTTCATATTCTGGGAATTAACCAGCATAAGCTCTTTCTTCCTTATTGGCTTTAATAATGATAATCCAGATTCCCGGAAAAGCGCACTTGTAGCGCTAAGCATTACCGGAATGGGCGGGTTCTTTCTGTTAACGGGCTTGATCCTCATCGGTAGTATAGCTGGGAGTTATACCATTACCGACCTAATTGCTGCAAGCACCATTATAAAGGAACACACGCTTTATCCAGTGGCAGTGGGTTTTGTTCTCATAGGTGCATTCACAAAATCCGCACAGTTTCCATTTCACTTCTGGCTTCCTGGAGCCATGAAAGCACCAACACCCGTATCTGCATATCTGCATTCAGCAACAATGGTGAAGGCCGGCATCTTCCTCCTCGCCAGATTTACTCCAATTTTGGGCGGTACTGATCTCTGGTCATATATACTTATTGGTACAGGAGGGATAACCATGATCTATGCAGGTATACATGCGCTGCTCAGGACAGACATGAAGAGTATTCTTGCCTATTCGACCATTGCTGCTCTTGGCATGCTCACCTTCTTGTTGGGAATAGGCAGCGAGGAAGCTTTAACGGCTGCACTGGCGTTTACCCTTGCACATGCATTGTATAAGGCTACGCTGTTTATGACTACCGGCATTGTTGACCATGAGACCGGAACCCGCGACATCGCCGTACTTGGCGGCTTAAGGAAGGTGTTACTTCCTGTTTTTATTGCCGCCCTGTTAGCTGCATTATCCAGTGCTGGTATGCCTCTCCTTTTCGGGTTCATTTCTAAAGATCTGATCTACGAAGCCACCTTACACGCAGCTGATAACTGGGCAATGTACCTCAGCGCTGTTGCAATACTTGCCAACATCTGCCTGGTTGCCGCTGGTTTTTTAGCTGGTATCAAGCCTTTTATAGGAAAGCTTCCCGAAAGATTTCTGGGTGTACACTTACCTGACAGCCTGATGTGGGTTCCTCCACTAATTTTAGCAGCCATAAGCCTGCTGCTCGGGTTTTTACCCCAACTGGCAAGTGATTATTTACTTCATGGTGCATTAGGTATTATAAGCAATCCGACTGCAACGATGCACCTTAAAGTTTGGCATGGCTTTTCACTTGTGCTTGGGCTGAGCCTGGCAACATTAGCTATTGGTACTATCGTCTATTTACTCATAAAGGCGGATGGTAGAACAACAAAACGACTGGAATCCTTTCATAACCTTGCACCGGAGCAGCTTATTGGCTGGTTAGCCAGAAGATTTGTCGGGTTCTCTGAATGGTACACCAATATCATGCATAATGGATTTCTCAGGTCTTACCTTTTGAAAATAATCTTATTTGCGGAACTACTCCTTGCATATGAGTTACTTATCGGAGGTCCGATCTACATTGACTATTCAAAACTTTCCGCATTGAGCATTTATGAGGTCGTAAACGTTTTCATTCTGCTCGCAGCGGTGATATTGACGGTAATCACTTCTTCAAGGCTAACAGCCGTAGTTGGCACAAGTGTGATCGGTTACGCTATATGTCTAATGTTTGTGTACTATAGTGCTCCGGATCTGGCGATGACGCAGTTTACAATTGATACGCTTACCGTAGTATTATTTGTATTCGTATTGTTTAACCTACCCCCATTTATTAATCAAGCTAATAACAGGGTTGTATTACGTGACGCATTCGTTGCAGTAACCTTTGGCCTTTTGCTATCCATCATTGCCATCCGAGTATTGCAGGTGCCCACAGACATTGACATCAGCACCTTCTATGGTGATTTCGCCTATAAGCTGGCGAAGGGAAAAAATGTTGTGAATGTAATCCTTGTTGATTTTCGCGGCTTTGACACTATGTTTGAGATAGTTGTATTGAGTATCGCTGCGCTTGGTGTCTATAGTTTAATTAAACTGAGGTTATCCTCATCAGAAAAAGAATAAGAGCTATGAGAAGTGCAATATTACAAACAGCATCCAGGTATATGCTACCCATACTGCTGTTATTTTCGGTCTTTTTATTACTGCGCGGCCACTACTATCCAGGAGGGGGCTTTGTAGGCGGTCTGGTGGCTGCTATAGCCTTTGTGTTGCATAGCTTCGCACATGGCACCTTGAATACCATGAAGCTTATTGGCTATAAGCCAATGGCACTTATTCCACTTGGATTAGGAATTGCCTCAATTGCTATGTTCATGCCTGTGTTTGTGGGTCTTCCGGTAATGACAGGACTATGGATTGAAGAGCCTATACCGGTGATCGGCATGCTCGGTACGGCATTGCTTTTTGATCTTGGTGTATACCTGGTTGTTATCGGTGTTGTACTTACCATATTGTTTACCATTTCACTACATACACATTAAATGGAGTTACTATTAGTTTTTCTGATCGGGGTACTCTACGCAGCAGGGGTATATCTGATTCTTCGGCGAAGCATGGTACGTCTGTTACTCGGAATTATGTTACTTGGGAATGGAACCAATCTCCTGATCTTTTTACTGGGTAATATCACCAAAGGAAATCCACCCATTATAAAAGCAGACCTAAAGGTCTTTGAAGATATTTATGCAGACCCCGTTCCGCAGGCGCTTATTTTAACTGCAATCGTGATCAGCTTCGGACTCACTTCCTTTGCGATTGTTTTGCTTAAACGCGTATATGCTTTACTTGGTTCAGATGATTTAGACGATTTAAACACGCCGGAAGAAGAAGATTTATGATTGACAATCAAATAATAGCAACTATACTTATCCATCTTTTCACCGCAATACTGCAGCTGGCATTCTGGACAAAAACCCGTACGCAAAGAGCCTTGAGCATCGGCGGTGCTACGGTGGCTTTCTTGTTTGCACTTAGTCTTTTCCTGAAAGTATATGATCGAGAAATTTTAGTAATGAATGCGGCAAATTGGGAGGCACCATTTGGTATCGTGTTCGTAGCCGATCTTTTCAGCAGTACGCTGGTACTGCTTACCGCGATTGCTGCACTTGCCGTTTCGATCTTTTCCGCGGTGGGCGTGGGCAGACCAAGGATGCTGTATGGGTACTTTCCTATATTTCACTTTTTAGTCATGGGTCTTAACGGCGCCTTCCTTACCGGAGATATATTCAATCTCTATGTGTGGTTTGAAGTTATCATCATTGCCTCCTTTGTGCTGCTTACCTTAGGGGGAAGAAAGGAACAGCTCGAAGGTGCGGTTAAATACATGGCACTCAATATCCTCGCCTCTACATTCTTCCTGACGGGGATCGGAATATTATACGGCATCACAGGCACGCTGAACATGGCGGACCTCTCCATTAAGGTACCTCTGGTTGAAGACCAATCCATAGTAAACCTCACCGCTATGTTTTTCATACTGGGTTTTGGTATTAAGTCTGCCGTGTTCCCACTTTACTTTTGGCTGCCATCCTCCTACCATACCCCGCCATCAGCGGTGGCAGCCACTTTTGGCGGATTGCTCACCAAGGTTGGACTTTATGCGATGTTTCGGGTATTTACGCTCATTTTCATACCGAATGAGTTCATGCGCAATGTACTTATCGTCATTGCCATTTTTACCATACTCACTGGCGCGTTTGGAGCGATCATCAAACATGACATCCGTCGACTCTTCTCTTATTTGATCGTTTGCCATATCGGGTTTATTGTAGGTGGACTTGGCTTTTATAACAAAATTGCATTTATGGGCGCCATTTTCTACCTCATACACGATATTATGGTGAAAACAAACCTGTTCCTGATCTCAGGGCTAATCCGGAACATGCGTGGCACACTCGATACGGTAAAATTGGGCGGTCTATATTCTGGTTATCCAAAGATCTCCCTACTTATTGCCATTGTGTTGTTCTCGCTAGTGGGTATCCCACCACTTTCCGGTTTCTGGCCTAAGATTTACCTGTTCCAGGCCAGCTTCCAGGCGGGCAATTACTTTTTTATAGCCAGCCTTATACTTGCAAGTTTCATTACCTTGTATGTCATTGCAAAGCTCTGGGCAGAGGTTTTCTGGAAAGAACGACCACACATAGAGCAAACAACCGATACCTTTGCTACTTTAAGTATATTGAGAAAAACATTATTGGTGCTGCCCATTGGAATACTCGCTGCAGCTACGCTGATCATCGGTCTGAATGCAGAATTTATCATTCACATTGTTGACCGTATATCACATGAAATGCTGGACACATCACCTTACATCAAGGCGGTGTTAAAAAAATAAGAGCTTATGATGAAGAACTTTTTAATGAACCTTTTGCTATCCTTCATTTGGGTGGCACTTACGGGCTCCCTATATTATTCTAATTTTCTGTTTGGATTCTTATTAGGCTTCTTTATTCTTTGGATCATGAACCGGCAGGAAGAAGATAGACGATACTTCAATAAAGTACCAAAGACTATTGGATTTATTTTCTATTTCCTTTATGAAATGATCGCGGCCAATGTGCAGGTGGCCTATGACGTGATCACGCCAAAGTATTTTTTCAAGCCCGGGATCATCCGGTATCCCTTGGAAGCCAATACCGATATAGAAATTAACTTGCTTTCAACCATGATCTCGATGACCCCTGGTACGCTTATTCTGGACATCAGCGAAGATAAAAGATCCTTATTCATACACGTTATGTACCTCAAAGACCGGGAACAGTTTATTGCACAGATTAAGAAAGGTTTCGAATATAAATTATTAGAAATACTACGATGACATTAAACACCTATTTCGATTATGTAATATTCCCTATCCTGATCATTTCCGTTGTTTTGATCATGATCCGGTTATACAAAGGACCTCAGGTAGTGGATCGGGTAATCGCACTCGATTTAATCATTACTACGGGAATTGCATTGATCACTGCCTATAGCATCCGTGCAAAAGTCTCAGTATTGCTGGACGTGGCTATGATTTTCGCGCTAATCGCCTTTCTGGGAACCATTGCTTTTTCCTTTTACCTTGATAAACAACCTAAGAAATGACAGACATTCTGATTGGAATATTCAGTACCATTGGCGCACTGGCCATACTCTTTGCGTCTATCGGCATATTGAGAATGCCCGACTTCTACCTGCGCCTTTCTGTAACGGTGAAAGCCTCCACTTTAGGTGTTGGCTTACTACTGATCTGCGCGGCATTCACTTTTGAAGATGTGTCCGTTACGACCAAAGCCATCGCGATTATTTTCTTTCTGATTCTCACCGCACCTGTTGCAGCGCACATGATCGGCAAGACCGCCTATCATACAGGTGTTTCCATATGGAAAGGCACCATCATAGATGAGCTGAAGGGCTTTTATGACGAGCAATCAGTAGATGAGAAAAACGAACAATCCAACCCTTAGCTTCATAAAACTGTCATAAACATAATATGATCACCCCTTAGGAGTCAATATTTTTAACTTTGCGATCATGTTATTCAAATTATTCTACATTTTAGGGTTATTTGCGTATCTAAACACCATTGTTTATGAAGCTGGCTTTAGCTCAGTAAGTAACGATAATGCGTTAGATGGGCATTCCCTGGTGGAATATGTTTTCGACGATCTTCTTAATTATTCCGGAACGACCACGCAGGACATTAAAGTTCCAAATGAGGAATACAGAACGGTCAAAGCGGCTACACCTGCCTTTGCAGCAGTGGCTTTTTTCCTTTGCTTTTTTCTATATCGTCAATTTACAGCTACTGCTGAAATTTCGCACCCTTTCTACAAGGCCCGGAGCTTCTGTTTGCCAGGCTACTATTCTTTTCTATTCAGGCTTAAGCCATTCTAAGGGTCTTTCACTAACGTATTTGTCGTAATGCGCTGCCTTGGTGTAAACCAAGCTTAGCGGATTGTATTTGCTATTTCCAGCGCTTTTCTGTTCGGCACAGGATCACGGAATTTTTCATTTCAATTATAATTATCAAAGTACAATGAAAGTTAATCTTTTATCGAATTTCCTATTACTAGCCACTATCGGGTTTGTTGGCTGCACGGCTCAAAGCAAGCAAAATACGGAAGTCCCAGCACCCAAGACCGTTCCCGTAACTACAGTCACAAAACTTGACACCGTCATCTATAACGAATACATTGCAGATATTCAGGCAATTAAAAACGTTGAACTACGTTCCAGACTTTCTGGATTTTTAGAAAAGATTTATGTTGAAGAAGGAGCCGCCGTTAAGGCCGGCCAGGTTCTATTTAAGATCAACGACGAAGAATATCACGCAGAATACACCAAAGCAGAAGCTGCATTAAACAATGCCATTGCAGATGCAAAAACGGTTCAGCTTGAAAAAGCAAGGACTAAGATCCTTGTTGACAACAACATTGTTTCAAAGACCGATATGGATCTTGCCGCAGCTAAGCAAAAAGCGGCAGAATCACGGGTGGCAGAGGCCCGGTCCGTTCTGCAACACGCCAAGACAAGACTTTCCAACACGCTTATTCGCGCACCGTTTTCTGGGCGCATTGACAGGATCCCACTTAAAGTAGGCAGCTTGCTTGAAGAAGGTGCACTCCTAACCTCAGTCTCTGACCTCTCAGCTGTTAACGTATACTTTGATATTTCTGAAAAAGAATATCTAAATATCGTTTCCGACTCTGTAAATCATAAGAACAATTTCAAGAACCGAGTAATATTAACCTTAGCAAACGGGGCGAACTACCCACATCAGGGAGATGCAGTATTTGCTGAAAGCGAATTTGAGCAAAATACAGGCTCGCTATCATTAAAAGCCAGATTCCCTAACCCTGGAGGATTGTTAAAACATGGTGCTTCTGGTAAGATCAGCGTACCTATGGAGACAGGTGATCTCCTGGCCGTACATCAAAAGTCTGTTTTCGAGATACAAGATCGCACCTATGTATATGTCTTACAAGAAGATAACACCGTAAAGATGATACCATTCAAGGCAGGTCGGCGCGTGGGACACTTTTATACCGTTCTTGATGGTTTAACCATAAAAGACAAAGTTGTTTTTGAGGGCAGCCAAAACCTGCGGGATGGTCTTAAAGTGGTGCCGAAAACGGTAAGTATGCCACAAAGAAAAATCATCGCTCAAAACTAGGTCACTGAATCAATGCTATTCTGATGTGAGCCCCACCAGGCTCCAGTTAAATTATTATGCAAAATCATGTTTGAAACATTCATAAAGAGACCAGTTTTATCACTGATCATCTCACTTTTTATTACCCTGCTGGGCATACTGGCACTATTTACACTTCCCGTCACGCAGTTTCCAGATATCGTCCCACCTTCAGTAGTGGTAACGGCCAACTATACAGGAGCTAATGCCGAGGTAAGTACCAATGCTGTGGCCATACCGCTCGAACGCGCAATAAACGGAGTTGCAGGTATGACCTATATGAACTCCGTGTCAACGAATAATGGTACTACCCTCATTCAGGTCTTTTTTAAGGTAGGCACTGATCCTGACATTGCGGCTGTTAACGTGCAGAATCGGGTGACGACAGTACTTGATGAGCTTCCTGAAGAAGTAATCAAAGCTGGTGTAACCACGGAGAAAGAAGTTAACAGTATGTTGATGTATCTCAATGTTTATAGTGATGATAAGACCGCGGATGAGCGGTTTATCTACAACTTCACAGATATTAACATATTAAAAGAGCTCAAAAGGATTGAAGGTGTAGGCTTTGCCCAAATCATGGGACTAAGGGACTATGCCATGCGGGTATGGTTGAAGCCAGACCGGCTTGCTGCTTATCAAATATCCAGCGATGATGTGGTGGCCGCTTTAAGGAAGCAGAATGTTGAAGCTGCACCTGGACAAACAGGTATTGGTTCCGATAAATCGATCAACATGCAACAGTATGTATTGCGTTATCCAGGTAAGTTCACTGAAGCGGAAGAATATAAAAGTATTCCCATCCGCGCAAATGCTGATGGTTCAATTATTCGTATCAAAGATATTGCCGATGTTGAGTTTGGGTCACTGGATTATGAAATGGTTTCAAAAACCGACGGCCGTCCCTCTGCATCTATTATGCTGAAACAGCTTCCAGGTTCGAATGCTCAAGACGTTATCAAAAATGTAAAAGAGCGTATGGCCGAGCTTAAAGATAGCTCCTTCCCCCCTGGCATGAAGTACACCATGGGTTACGACGTTTCCCGTTTTCTTGATGCTTCAATTTCCAGTGTACTAATGACCCTGTTAGAAGCATTTATCCTGGTCTTCATTGTGGTTTACATTTTCCTTCAGGATTTCCGTTCAACGCTGATACCAGCACTTGCCGTTCCGGTATGTTTAGTAGGTGCATTGTTTTTCATGCAAATGCTGGGCTTCTCGATAAACTTACTTACGCTCTTTGCCTTGGTACTAGCCATTGGTATCGTCGTCGATAATGCTATCGTTGTTGTGGAAGCGGTGTATGCCAAGATGGAAGAGGAACATTTGCAGCCAATGCAAGCTACACTTGCCGCCATGAGTGAAGTTGGAAAGCCTGTCGTTGCAATCACACTGGTAATGTCCGCAGTGTTCGTTCCAGTAGCCTTCCTATCAGGCCCTGTCGGCATATTCTATCGACAGTTCTCACTCACACTTGCCTCAGCTATTGTCATTTCCGGTATTAACGCGCTTACGCTTACACCAGCGTTGTGTGCCATCATCCTGCGTTCACCCCATGGCAAGCCTGCGCCAAAAGGTTTCATGGCAAAGATTTTCAATGGCTTCAACAAAGGCTATAACAGCACTTCTGGCGGCTATCAGCGCCTCATCGGCCGTATTGCAAGCAGACGCATGCTCACCTTCGGTTTATTGATAGGCTTTTTTGTTGCTACCTGGGGCATGTCAAGTGTCTTACCTTCAGGATTTATTCCAACCGAAGATCAGGGTATGATTTACGTGAATGTAACTACCCCTCCGGGTGCTACGGTAGACCGGACAGAGGCTGTATTGGATGAAATTGATGCCATTAGCCGCAAATTGAACGCCGTAGAAACAGTTTCAACTTTGGCAGGGTATAGTTTAGTAAATGAGGTTTCAGGGGCATCTTACGGGATGGGGATGATCAACCTTGTTGGTTGGAGCGACCGCAAGCAGTCGGTCACCGATGTGATTACAGAACTAAAAAAGGCCACCTCACATATTATGGATGCCGAGATTGAGTTCTTCCCCCCACCAACAGTTCCAGGTTTTGGTAATTCATCCGGGGTGGAGATGCGTTTGCTTGATAAAACCGGTCAGGATGACCTGAATAAAACTGCAAAGGTGATGGAAAAATTTATGGCCGACTTAACCGCTACACCCCAACTTGCAAGCGTCTCCAGTACTTTCGACGTGAGCTTTCCGCAATACCTGATCAAGGTTGATTATGATCAGGCAGCTAAAAAAGGCGTCAGTGTTGAAAATGCCATGAATACTTTACAGACACTGATGGGGAGTTTCTATGCGACGAACTTTATCCGTTACGGTCAGATGTACAAAGTAATGGTGCAGGCTGCACCTAACTTCAGGGAGAAGCCGGAAGATGTGTTGAAGCTCTTCATTAAAAACGATGCAGGTGAAATGTTGCCCTTCTCTTCCTTTGTCAACATGGAACGCGTGTATGGACCCGAGCAGATCACACGCTATAACATGTATTCCTCTGCAATGTTAACTGGTGAGGCGGCAGCTGGATTCAGCAGTGGTCAGGCCATTGAGGCAGCAGAGCAAGTAGCTGCTAAGCTTCCTGCAGGGTATGAAATTGAATGGTCGGGTATGACCAGGGAGCAAATTCTTTCCGGTAATCAGGCGTTGTATGTATTTGCATTGTGCCTAGTCTTTGTTTACATGATCCTCGCGGCGCAATATGAAAGTTTCCTATTACCCTTACCTGTGTTACTATCATTACCTGCTGGGATATTCGGTGCCTTTTTATTCCTTAAAGTCTTTGGCCTTGAAAACAACATCTATGCCCAGGTGGCACTGGTAATGCTCATCGGGTTACTTGCTAAGAATGCTATCCTGATTGTCGAATTTGCCATCTTAAAACAAAAGGAGGGTATGAGTTACCTGCAAGCAGCTATTGAAGGATCCGTAGCACGTTTACGTCCAATTCTAATGACCTCTTTCGCTTTTGCAGCTGGATTGATTCCCTTGATGCTCGCAAGTGGTGCAGGTGCATTAGGTAACCGCTCAATTGGTACAGCTGCTGTCGGGGGCATGGTTATCGGAACCATTGCGGGCGTCATCGTGATTCCAGGGCTATATGTACTTTTCTCATCATTCATGAAGAAGAAAAAAGCAGACAAGGCCCCTGCAACCAGGAAAAGCCTTGTGATTGAAAAAGCGGTGCTTCCACTGGCAGCGTTCATTGTTATATTGGCTGGCTGCTCGGCACCTAAGGAACTCGAACCTCAGAAACACCGCGAATTACCAGATAATTTCAAGCACGCTGTTGATGGTGTCTCGGTAGCAAACCTAACCTGGAAGGAATTCTTTAAGGATGAACAACTTGCCAGGCTAATTGATAGTGCATTGGCAAATAATCCAGATATGAGGCAAACTTTGCACCGGATCGAGATCGCTTCGGCGAACTTGAAGATAAGGAAACGTGCTGCATTGCCGAGCCTGGATCTTGCTGTAGAGGCCGGATTAAGGAAGTATGGTTTTTACACTATGGATGGAATTGGAAATTACGACACCAATTTCTCGGATAACCTTAAAGAAGACGAACGACTTCCAGACCCCCTTCCGGATTTCTTTGTTGGCCTTAGAACATCATGGGAACTGGATCTCTGGGGTAAACTTAAAAACAGAAAACAAGCGGCACTGAACAGATTCCTTGCCAGCTATGAAGGACAGAAGCTGGTACAAACAGAACTGGTTAGTAATGTAGCCAGCGCCTACTATGAGTTGCTTGCATTAGATGAGCAACGCGAAATTCTGAACAGGAACATTGGGTTACAGCAGCGAAGTCTGAAGATTATTGAAATCCAAAAATCAGCAGGTGCGGCAACAGAACTTGCCGTGCAACAGTTTAGAGCAGTGTTGTCGAACTCAAGAGCAAGGCAACAGGAGGTTTTACAACAGATCAGTCTTTTGGAAAACCATCTAAACTTCCTTTGTGGATCGTTCCATACCGAGATTAACCGCAAGGCAGATGCACTGGATCTTTTAGTAACAAAGGACTCACTGCATAGTGGTACACCGCTGCAAATGCTGGCATTGAGACCAGATATCCGCGAGGCTGGTCTTGAACTAATTGCTTCGACGAAAGATGCTAAAGCAGCTAAACTTGCCTTCCTTCCAGCAGTGGTTTTATCTCCCTACCTGGGCTTGCAATCATTTGATGCAGGGAAGCTTTTCAATACCTCAAGTGCTGTTACATACGGCTTAATTGGTGGTTTAACTGCACCGATCTTCAGTCAACAACAACTTCGTGCTGAATACGCTAATTATGCTGCAAATTATGGCATAGCATTTCAGACCTATGAAAAAGTGGTTTTGAATGCCTACAAGGAGGTTCAGGATGCCTTGAAGTCTGCCGGCCACATAAAGCGAAAACGTGCATACGTTACCGAAGAAGTTCATGCGTTGAATGCTTCTGTAAAGGCAGCAAACGACCTGTTCCTGGCAGGCCGGGTCACCTATCTGGATATTCTAAATTCCCAACGGAGTGTCCTGGATGCGGAAATCAATGAAGCACAGGCGAAAAAGGAACAAGCACTTAACCAGCTTGCCTTGTACAAGGCACTTGGAGGAGGGTGGAAATAACTATTTCACCCTACTGTAGCTAATTTCTGTAGCTTTCTCCTCACTAGCGCCGGGCTCTATATTATAAGCGGTGATGGTCAGTTGATCATCACCGTTCATTTTTATTTCAGTTCGCCAGCCCCAAGGTTCAGGCATCCCCCCACCCCCATAGCTACCCAACACGGAATGTCCATCCAGGCTTGCCTCACCTTCGGAAAACATGATGCCGGTACCCATGTGAAAGCTATCTACCCAAGCTGTTTGAAACCGCTCATACGGAAAACTATATCCGATGATGGCCAAGCCTTCCAAAGGTTTACCTTGTAAGCTGCTGTTGTATTCGTGAAGCACAAAACGTCCGCCTAAAATGGATTTAATTTTACCACTCACCGCAGATTCATCTGCGACGACATCTTTCTCAAACCAGGTACGGGATGTACCTTTCCATTCACCCACAAGCTTCGAAAGTTCATGATGTGGCCCACTTTCCAGAGAGATCTCTAATTTACTTTTTGTTGATTCCATAACCTTTACTCATCTAAAGACTTAAATCTGTTTGATTTTCATCACCGGAGCGTATCTTAAAGATAATGAAGAATATAACATGTTTCAGCTATCAAAAAACATTTACAATTGCTTTATTGGCGAGTTCCTCCACCGAGTGCACGGTAGAGTTCTACAGATGCAATCAACTGTGCCGTCTTGATTTCGGCCCGGGCGAGTTCGCTTTGAAGAAAGTTACTCTGTGCAGTGATCACTTCCAGATATGTTGCCATACCATTTTTGAAAAGCAGAGTTGCATTGTCTACCGCTTGCTGAAGCGTTTGCACCCGCTTGGATGAAAATTGATATTGTTGCTCCAGCTTCTGGATCTTTACAAGCTCGTCGGATACTTCCGCTGTTGCATTCAGCACGGCCTGTCTGAATCGGATTACGACCTGCTCCCTATCATTCTTTGCCAGTTCATATTGAACACGCAATTGTTTACGCTGAAATATAGGTTGTGTTATTCCTGCACCAACCACACCAAAGAGCGAAGCGGGAATATTAAACCAGTTGCTGGCTTTGAGTGCATTTACACCCCCCGTTGCCGTGATGTTTAAACTGGGATACAGATTAGCTTTAGCAACCCCAACTTGGGCATTGGTAACATTCAGCGCTAATTCGGCGGATCTTACATCGGGACGTAGACGGACCATGGTTGCCGGAACGCCAGCCTGCATGTTCTCTGGCATTTGCATTTGTTTTAAACTTGAACTTCTTTCAACAGCCGAGGGTACCCTGCCGGATAATATGCTCAGCGCATTTTCCTGAATCGCAATCGCCTGCTCCAACTGCGGTATCAACGCTGCCGCTACAAGTTGCTGGGCTTCTGCCTGCTGAATGGCAAGTGAAGTTACCTGTCCAACTTTATACTGCATTTTGATGATGTTCAGCGTGCGTTCTGCAAGTTCCAGATTGCGCCTGGAGATCTCAATTTGTTCATCCAGCATTAATAACTGATAAAAGCCTTGGGCAACATTGGCAACTAAGCGTGTCTGCAGTGCCTTTTTAGCCTCCTCGGTTTGAAGATATTGTGCCAGCGCTGCTCGCTGTTGATTTTTGATCTTACCCCATATGTCTGCTTCCCAGCTTAGCCCCACTGCAGCATTATAATCTTCTATGTGTTTTGTCCCTAGAAACTGGCTGCTACTTAGACCGTTTAAGCTGTTATCAGATGGCCGGTTTGTGGTGGCACTAATCTGAAGATTAAGCTGAGGCAGGTAAGCAAGACGCGACTGCTTGAACAAAATTTCGGCAGCTTCAATGTTCTTCATTGCAAGCTGCAGGTCCAGGTTCCTGAACAATGCGGAGTCAATTAACTGTCTGATCTCTGGCTCCGTGATGAACGAGGAGATTGGCAATGTTGCAATGCTGCTGGAGTCGGCAGCTGCAGTATTTCTATATTCCTGTGGGGTAGCTGATGCTGGAAGGGGAAGATCTTTAGAGACCTTACAGCCCATTGCCAGCAGCATAACTAAAATGATGTAGATTGATGAATTATAAGCTTTCATGCGCAAATTCTTTAACGTGATTTTTTTGTTTAGGTAAGTCTATGCTTACCGATTTAACTTTTTCCTGCAGGAACTGAAAGAATATGAAAAGTACCGGAATCAGGAACAATCCAAGGATTACTCCTAAAAGCATACCTCCGGCAGCGCCGATACTAATTGAATGATTACCCAATGCAGAAGGACCAGTAGCACGCATCATCGGGATCATACCAACGATAAATGCGAGCGAGGTCATGATGATTGGACGGAGACGTAATTTTGCGGCTTCGACAGCTGCATCTACTAACGACTTCCCTGCACGCCTGCGCTGGACAGCAAATTCAACAATCAGAATCGCATTCTTAGCCAGCAAACCGATAAGCATGACCAGGGCCACCTGAACGTAAATATTGTTGGAAATTCCGGTAAGACCTATAGCCACAAACACACCTAGTATACCGGCAGGGATCGAAAGTACCACCGCCAAAGGAAGAATATAGCTTTCATATTGTGCAGCCAGCAGAAAATATACGAAAACAAGACACAGGCTGAAGATTATGGCCGACTGTCCTGAGGAGGATATCTCCTCTTTGGTAAGACCGGTGAAATCGTAAGCGTAGCCGGAAGGCAGGTGTTTTTGTGCAACTTCCTCCACCGCTTGGATTGCATCCCCCGAGCTGTACCCTGGTTTAGGGATAGCGTTAATGCCTATAGAATTGAAAAGATTGTACCTGGACACATTTTCGGGACCATATACACGCTTCAACTTTACAATGGAACTAATTGGTACCATGCTTCCGCCTGTACTCCTCACAAATACACCGTTCATTGCTGCTTCATCAACTCTGTCAGACTTATCAGCCTGAACCATCACACGGTAATATTTCCCAAAACGGTTGAAGTCGGAAGCTTGCGTACTGCCGAAGTAAGCTTGCATGGTCTGCAAAACATCTCTGACGCGAACACCTAGCTGATCCGCTTTTTCATCATCAACCTGTAGTTCCAGTTGTGGGTAATCAGACCGGAAAGAAGTAAATGCAACTGCAATTTCTGGTCGTTTCATCAATTCCGATAAGAACTTATTACTTACCCCGCTGAACTTGTCGAGACTTCCACCTGTACGATCCTGCAACACCATATCAAGACCGTCGACATTGCTAAAGCCCGGAACGGTTGGGAAGGTGAACACAAAGAAATTTGCCCCTTTGATACCAGCCAGTTTACCGCGTACTTCGTTCATGATCTCATTGATATCCTTGATCTTGCCACGCTCTTTAGTGGGTTTCAGCAAGATAAATGAAACGCCCATTGAGGGACTTGCAGATTGTGTAAGGATGTTGAATCCTGACAGCCCCATCAGTGTCTTTTTAGACTCCATGTCAGCCAGACGTTCTTCCAGCTCCTTAATCACCTTTGTTGTGCGATCTAACGATGCACCAACTGGCATAGAAAGTGAAATCGCAATAAAGCCCTGATCTTCGGAAGGAATAAAGCCAGAAGGCGTTCTTTTAACAAGGAAAATGGTGCCCAGTAGTATCACAACTAAACCGGCTACGGGTACCCATTTGTGTTTGATTAGAAACCGCAGACCACTAAGATATTTATTGCTTAACCGGTCAAAGCCGGTATTAAATCCAACGAAGAACCGTTCCTTAAAAGTACTTGCAGCACCTGAGCTGCTTTTCGTATCAGCGTGTTGTTTGAGGAACAAAGCCGTTAGGGCCGGACTTAAGGTTAACGCATTGATGGCGGAGATGACGATGGCTATAGCGAGTGTAAAGGCAAATTGCCTGTAGAACACGCCCGTTGATCCTTCCATAAAACCTACTGGTAAGAACACTGCCGACATCACCAGTGTGATGGAAATTATTGCACCTGTGATCTCACTCATAGCCGAGATGGTTGCTGCCCGCGGTGCTAGGGTCGAATGTTCCATCTTGGCATGTACCGCCTCCACCACGACAATGGCATCATCGACCACAATACCTATGGCGAGTACGAGTGCAAAGAGCGTCAGCAGGTTGACAGAAAACCCGAATAGCTGCATGAAAAAGAATGTACCTAATATGGCAACCGGAACTGCAATCGCAGGGATCAGCGTAGACCGGAAGTCCTGCAGGAAGAGGAACACAACAATAAAGACCAGGATAAAGGCTTCAATAAGGGTTGTTTTTACCTGATTGATGGAGATATCGAGCGAATCTTTGGTATTGTATAGAATTAGGTGCTTCACGCCTTTCGGAAAGTCCTTGGAAGCCTTTTTCATCAGTTTATCTACAGCAATCTGGATATCACTAGAATTGGATCCCGAGAGCTGCATTACAGCAATGTTTATACCCGGCTTACCATTTACCCTGGTGAAGTTGGAGTAGGTATACGTACCGAACTCGACCTTAGCTACGTCTTTAAGCCTTAATACGGACCCGTCTGGATTATTCTTCACGGCAATGTTCTCATAGTCTGCAGGTTTATTCAGCTTTCCTTTATATTTTATTACATATTCAAAAGAGGCTTTACTGCTTTCTCCAAGTTTTCCAGGCGCCGCTTCAAGGCTTTTATCCTGAATGGCAGCCATGACATCGTTAGGTGTAAGTTGATAAGCAGCCATCTGAGCTGGATTTAACCACACGCGCATAGAATAGTCTTTATTTCCACCGAAAATGATCGATTGCCCTACACCGGGAATCCTTTTTATCTCTGGTATAATATTGATCTGTGCATAGTTTGCAAGGAAAGCCTGGTCATAGTTCAGCGTATCTTCGGCAAACATGTCGACCACCATAATCAGGCTGTTCTGTTGTTTCGATGTTGTAATACCAGCTTGAACAACCTCAACGGGCAGCTGACTTGTTGCTTGTGAAACCCTGTTCTGAACGTTAACTGCAGCCTGGTCCGGATTGGTTCCAAGCTTGAAATAAACTGTGATCACTAATGAGCCATCATTGCTTGCCGTGGAGCTCATGTAGCTCATGTTCTCCACTCCATTAATTGATTCTTCTAACGAGGGGGCGACCGATCTTAAAACTGTTTCCGCATTTGCACCGGGGTAAAGTGCCATTACCTGCACAGCTGGTGGCGCGATATCTGGAAACTGTTGGAGCGGCAGCTTTACAAGACCAAGCACACCAAGGATAACCAGGATAACTGATATCACGGTAGCCAGTACCGGACGCTCTATAAATTTTTTAAACATGTCTGACTTAGTTTTTAATGTTTGATGCTGTTAAACTCTTTGTCGTTTCAGGGTGGATCTGATCGCCGTCCTTAAGGCCGTCCATTCCTTTCAACACAATACGGTCGCCGGCTTTGATACCATGGCTCACCAGGTAATTCGAACCACTTGTACCCAACACAGTGATGGGTTGTTTACTCACCTTATTGTTTTTATCGACTGCAAAAACGAAGATCTTGTCCTGCACGTCTACCGTAGCCTCTTGTGGTACAGATAGTGCATTTTCATGCGTCATTAATAACTGTATCTTCCCTGTATTTCCCGAACGCAGAACGCCATCTTTGTTCTGGAAGGTAGCTCTTAAGGTTATTGCACCTGTTTGTTTATCAAATTGCCCATCAATCATATCAAGTTTTCCTTTCTGTGGATACACGGAGTTGTCAGCTAGTGAAAGTGTGACACCTGGAATTTTACGGATACGTTCTGCTGGCGTGTTCCCGGCAAATCGTTGATTGAAATTGATGAAATCATCCTCACTCAGCGAAAAATAAACGTGTACTTCATGTGCGTCGGAAAGGCGGGTAAGTGGATTCGGGTCTTCCGCAGCTACCAAACTGCCTGCTTTTTTCGGTAAGCGACCTACTACTCCCGCTATTGGTGCTTTGATCAGGGTATATCCAAGATTAATTTTTGCAGCAGCGATGCCTGCTTTTGCTTGCTCAATGTTGCCGAGTGCAACTGCGTGTGCTGCCTTAGCACTTTTAAGCTGAAAGTCGGAAACAACGTTATTGGCAACTAAGGGTGTAAGCTTCTCAATCTCCAGCCGAGCACGCTGTTCTTCCGCAGCCGCCGACTGTAATAGTGCCTTAGTATTGTTCAGTGCCTCTCTGAATGGCATTTCATTGATCTTAAAAAGCGGCTGGTCTTTTTTGACCATTGCGCCTTCATTTACATAAACCTTCTCAATGGTACCGGAAACTTGGGGACGCACCTCAAGATCAACTGCACCTTCTATAAGGGCGGGATACTCCAACAAAGATGATTCTGAACTACTATTGATGGTTTGGATCGGAAGTGTTTGGACTTCTGCTGCTGATAACTGCATTTTTTCCTGTTGTTGACAAGCGAAAAGAAGGATAGCAGTTGCAAAACTCCCAGCTAGGATAACGAGATTAGATCGTTTAACACTGTTAAGTGACAAAAGACGAAATAGGTAAGTTTTCATATGAATTTTAAATTATTGTTGATTAATAACGGGTATAAGCTATTTAACACCGTTAGGTTATTTTAGAAAAAAGAGGGTTCGCCTCCGAACCCTTTTACATTAGTCGTTTATATATTTTATAATTCCTTTGATAGCGTCCTGTAATATTTGGTTGTTCATTTCTGGTGCAACGCCACGCTTCACAAGATTGATGGAGATCAAACCATGAATGAGGGACCAGAAGGTATAATGCTTTCGACAAACTTTTTCTTCATCTGGATTTTCATCTTGCATCACTTCCCGAATCTTATCGTAAAAGAGATTAATGGTTTGGCTTGGCTCATGAAATGAGTCCCTGCTGCTGCAGCAATTCATTTCAACACCATACATCAGCTGATAATATTCACGGTGAGCAAAAGCAAAGTTCCAGTAAGCAACCCACATGGCTTCAAGCTGTTTAGCAGGTGTTGTTTCTGTCTGCATCGCTGCCTTAACTTCACGTTTCAGTAACAAATAGCCTTGTCTGGTAAGTTCAAGGAGGATACCCTCTTTATTTTCAAAGTACTCGTAAATAATTGGTGCAGTATACTCAATCTTGTCTGCAATCTTCCGCATACTTAAGGCTTGCCAACCATCCACTTTAACGATTTCGAGTGCTGCCTCCAGAATGCTCTGTTTGGTTTCTTCTTTCAATCTTGCAATCCGCTCTTTGCTTCCCATAATTTCACCTGTTATCCGGTTTAACAGTGTTAGACAAATGTAGGGCCGTTATTTTAAATCTGCATCATCTTATTGTCAAACCAAGATGCTTGCAGAAAATTCAGGTTTTCACAAGATTCTGTTATTTGCGCTTCTACTATATACCTGAAAATAGGTAAGTTAGCTATGTAAAGACCAAGGTATGAACATTAGAAAACCGATACTAGCCCTATTTTTACTCATTTTTCCATTATGCACATGGGCACAAATTAAGCTTGATACGACCTCCTTCAGTAGGAATTCAAACGTCACAATCAAACAGGACGACAACCTGGTTCAGCTCACCTGGCCCGTTGGCTCAGGTAAATTAGGAAAACTCGTGTTCAATTTATCACCCGCTGCTGCATTGATCAAGAGTATAGAAACAGGTAGCAAGGATCAATATAAAATCATTGCAGCGCACATGGATGCGGCGTTTCTACTTAGTGTCGGAAAGCGAGACTTACTTTCTCAGAATGGCTGGAATATTTTCTTTGATAAAGTTCCTGCCCGCCCCTACAGCACTCATCGTGTAGTTCTTGAAAAGACGAGCATTTCCGCGGAGCGGATAGGCAGTCGCACTATTGTCCGCATAGGAAGACTTACTGCAGATAAATTCTCTGGCGAACTGGAATTCACATTTTTTAACGGAAGTCCACTATTTAACATTGCCGCCGTCATGTCCACTAATGCTAATGCCACAGCAATCGTTTACGATGCTGGCCTGATCAGCAAATCGGTGAATTGGAGAAACCTCTCCTGGATAAACACCGCTGACAAGCTGAACTCGGTTCCATTGAATCATGCTGACCAGTCAAAGAACATGGCTGTAAAATACCGGACCTTGGCTCTTGAAGGTAAAAACGGTAGTTTGGCTGTTTTCCCTGCTCCGCATCAATATTTCTATCCATTGGACGAAGCGTTTAACCTCAAGTTTGTATGGCAGGGGAACAACTACCGGAAAATGCTGGATGGATATGGCATTGGCATCCGTCAGGAACTAGAAGGTGACAAGCGTTTTGTACCATGGTTCAATGCGCCAGCAAACACAAAGCAGCGTTTAAACTTTTTCTGCCTGATCAGCGAATCCGGCAATGCAGATGTGCTTGCCTCAGTGAAGAAGTTTACCAATGGTGACAAATATCAGCAGCTTCCTGGATTTAAAACTATGTCTAGTCACTTCCATAATGAGTTTATTATGAATGTTGTGCTTGCAGGAAAGGAAATACCAGAGCGACCGGAGTTTGTTGATGTCTTTAAACGCTTAGGCGTTGATATGGTACACTTGGGTGAGTTCCACTACACGGCGCATCCAAAAGGACCAGACTCGGTACGTCTGCGAGAATTAAAGACGCTCTTTGATCAGTGTAAACGCCTATCAGATAATAAATTCCTCCTCATACCGGGAGAGGAACCCAACGAATTCTTTGGCGGGCACTGGTTGCAGATTTTTCCAAAACCTGTTTATTGGATCATGTCCCGCCCGGGCAACACACCCTTCGTTGAAGAGCGGCCCGGGTTTGGTAAAGTGTACCATATTGGCGATAAAAACGATATGTTAAGACTACTAACTGAAGAACAAGGGCTTGCCTGGACTGCACATGCCAGGACAAAAGGTTCGGTGAATACGCCTGACATCTACTACCACGAAGCATTCTTCAAGTCTCCCCGCTTTATGGGCGCTGCCTGGAAAGCAATGCCGGCAGACCTTTCTGAGCCCCGCCTCGGTAAAAGGGTGCTAGACCTCCTTGACGACATGAACAATTGGTATGAAAAGAAAACTGTCATCTCTGAGGCCGACTTATTTACTGTTACAACGGACAATGAGATGTATGCACACATGAACGTGAACTACATGATGCTCGATAAGCTTCCAAAGTATAGTGAGGGATGGAAGCCCCTGGTAGAGGCAATGCAGAAAGGACGGTTCTTTAGTACCACTGGCGAGGTGCTAATCCATAATCTGCAGGTTAATGGAAAGAAGTCTGGGGAGCACCTGACGCTTAATTCAGATGGTACAGCTGCAGTGAACTTAAAACTAAGCTGGACTTTTCCAATGAACTTCGTTGAGATTATTTCCGGAGATGGTGAAAAGGTATTTCGGGAAAGAATTGATCTTCGGAACACCGAAGCTTTCGGAAACCAAAGTTTCAGCTTTACGCCTAACCTTGCTGGAAGAAAGTGGGTACGGGTTGAGGCTTGGGACTTTGCCGTTAATGGAGCATTCAGCCAAACGTTCTATCTGGATCAGGACTGATCTACAGCCATCACCCTTGAGTTGAAAATCCAAATAGAAAATACTAAAATATTTAGTAATATTGCAGGCTTAATGTAGACCAATGCAAAGAAACTTGAAGGATAAGAACAGTGAGGCATACAAAGACAAGCTAAACCTGGCAATGAAGGCTTACGACTCGGGATGCATAATTTTTTCTCATGATACTAAGAAGTGGTACACGCCCAGAGAATTCATGGATAGTGACGAATCCGTCGTGTTCAAGCAGTTAGGCATGGAGAAACAAACTAATTTCACGTTAATATCGCCAGATCATGCCATTAAAAGAAAACTTGAAGATTTACACAAAGCTGAACAGGACTTTGATGCTTTCATGAGGAAGATACTTACAGCGTTTCAGCTAAGTCCGGTAAAGGAAAGAAAACGATAGAATAAAGTTATAAGGGTTTCATCTAACAACTTATCATTTTACTTTACCTTGTTAAGCATTGTTTTAAGTGCGATATACTGATTCTCAAAACTCATTATTTGAGCCTTGCCCCGAATTCTTCATAGATCACACTTACTTACCCGGAGTGCCTGCGTTTCCGAATCAACATATTAGGCTTATGAAGCAGGTGCGGTTATCTTTAATAACATCATCTAGTGATCAGCAAGAAAGCCCTAGTTTGACAATGGTAATCAGAGACAACCGGAGAGGCGACATAGTCTGCATCTCGCTAGTCTTTTACCCTGTTTTTTTCTGCGTCTGCACCAGACCCTTCATGTTTTTGCTGGCTTGAAAAAGCTTTTCCAAAACGATAACTTAGTGCAAGGACGACGTTTCTTGAATCACCTCTATTGATCCAGTTTGCTTCTGTATTTGCTAGGTTATTGATAATACCCTTATTGATCCGGGTGTAAAAGAGGTCGTTTACACTCAGCTTCAACGTCGTTTTCGGAGATAATCTTTTCTGTGCAGCAACATTTGCCTGCCAGATACTTTGTAATACGAACTGTGCGCTTACTAATCTGCTCCGGTAATTACCACTTAACTCTCCCTCCCAGCCTTTGCCCAATGTCAGCCTGGCATTTGGGCCAACATACACATAGGTGCCACTGGAGTTTAATTTTCCGGTGTAAAAATCACTGTTGGTTTTAATATTGGTTACTTCAGTATACAGGTTGATGTTCAGCCATCCCGTGGCATCGAAGTTTCCGTTGAAAGATATACTCTTCACGATCTTCCGGCCAATATTTGCAGGTCTACTATAGTAGATTCCATCCACAATCTCGATGGTTTCACCTACATCATCTTTAGCATTGGAATAACTTAGCGTGGTGGTAAATTTACTTTTATAAGTATGAGATAGTTCCAGACTATTAGTATAGGACGGCTTTAGAAATGGATTACCTTCATAATACGTGAATTTGTCAAGCGGAGAAAGAAACGGGTTCAGGTCCTGGTAATACGGACGATCTATCCTGCGGCCATAATTCAATCCTATTTGGTGAGTTGCAGCGGTATCTAATTTGTATAAGAGGTAGAGCGTAGGAAATAGATCCGTATAGTCCCTCCTGAAAGTAGAATCTGGTTTTTTGACATTGCCAAGTTGGTTCCCATTTGAAATGGTGTTTTCAATTCGTAACCCCGCTTGTACGGATAATCGTTTTCCTTCCCGGTTCAGGTTCAGGTAAGCGGCATTGATGTTTTCTTTATAAATGAAGTGGTTACTTTTATCATAATCTGGAAGAGTAATTGCACTTTCGGTATTAGAATAATCTGCGATATTATCCGTCATGGTATAACTGACTTTTAAGCCGGCATCCATCTTCCAGGCATCCTCCAGCGGCAAAGCGTAGTCAGTTTTTATTGCATAGATATTAATGCGCGCGGGTAAATTCCCATTTAAGATATCTTCTGATTTGAGCACGCCATTCGGGAAATAACTGGAGTTGAAATAGCGCTGGCCGGTTTGGTTATGATAAGTGAGGTAGTCGGCATCCCCGGTAATTCCATGTCCTTTTTTATCAAACTGGTGCCTGTAATTTAGGTTTACTGCCCCATTCCTGTTTACAATCTCATCTTCATTCCTCGCCTTGATTACAGAATCCAGTACCCTCGCTGGGTTGAATAAATTACTTGTGTTATTGTTGACCTGCACAGACTTCCGGTCCATCCCGGTTAATACAATGCCCCAGGTGGTATTGTCCGAAGAATAATAGTCGGCACCCACCTTTGCGTTATAAGCATTGCCTTCCTGGTCAAAGAAGGAGTTTTGATTAAAAAAGGACTTCGGACTGCCATCGTCATTTCTATAGGTCCGGTTTATATCCAGATCAGTAAAGTTGTTTAGATAGTTGTAACTCAGGTTTGCAAAGTAGTTAAATTTATTGGCGCGGATATTGAAGTTCAGGCTATTGTTAGAACGTCCCCTATGTCCCTGACTGAAGCTTAAATTTAAACCGCCATTAAAGCCTTTTAATACCCCTTTCCTGGTTTTGATGTTGATTACCCCGCCGTTGCCTGCGGCATCGTATCTGGCCGGCGGATTGCTCATAATCTCTATCTGTTCGAGTGAAGATGAAGGCAATGATCGCAGATAGTTTTCGAGATCGGCGCCAGACAGATAACTCGGCTTATCATCAATATATACCGTAACGCCCTGTTTACCTTTTAAACTAATTACCCCATTCTGGTCTACCTGGATGCCGGGCGACTTCTCCAGCACCTCAAGCGCCGTAGTGCCTGCATTGGCGATTAGGGCATCCACGTTAACTACTACCCTGTCCAGCTTTTGCTCTACGAAGGATTTCTTCCCGGTGATACTGACTTCTTTCAGCTCATCCGCAGAGGGTTCCAATATAAATGCCGGTAACTGCAGCTGAGGTGTACCTTCTTTCATGGTGATTACCTGACTTTTCAGGCTGGCATACCCCATTGCAGATAACCTGATAAAATACCTTCCTGGCTTTACCAGGCTGAAATGAAATCTGCCGTCCGATTCAGAAAAAGTGGTTTTAACCAAGATCGAATCAACCGAGCTATATAAAGCAATAGTAATAAGGTCTAAAGGTGTTTTTTTAACATTTGTTACCATTCCGATGATCGCGGAATTGCTTTGAGCGTTTACAAAATTTTGGGCAAGAAAGAGCCATATGGCTAAAAAAGCCATAATTTTTTTTATCATATTCTAAAGTTTATTATATGAAGAGTTGTGTGATGAGGTTAGTCCGTACTTACACTAACTGTAATCTTTTGCTTAGCTGTCTTCAGGTATTTGCTCCTGTATTTTCTATGAATCGCATCCGGCTGTTTCTCTCCGTCCAGGATCAACTCATCTATATCCAGCTGATAGGAAAAATTCTTCTTGTCTTCAATTAGCCCATCTGCTAACAGGTCTTTGGTCATGTCATTTTTGGCTTTAACTTTTTGTACTGCTACCTTTTGGCCATTGCTGCCTGCTGATTGTGGTACCATTGGCGACACAGGTAATCGCGGTGCATCAGAGTTCGCTGTTGTTTTCCTTTCCGGGTTTACATTCTGTGATACTTCTTTTTGGTAGTCTTTCTCGAACCTGTAGGATAGTTTCTGACCCTTTTTAATATATAGCTTAGCATATTTTGCATGTATTGCTGCTGCTTGCTTTTTACCATTGATCACAAATGCATCTTCATCTAGAATACATTGTAGATCGGCATTTGCTTTCGCAAGACCATCACTTATCATTTGCCTATATATTGCATCTGATTTATCTTCATTTTTTACCTGAGCTGCTTTTCTTCCATTTGTCAACAACCTAGCAACTTTAGTTTCTTTCCCTGAAAATGCAGTAGTGATGGCTACAGCCGAGATCAATACCAGCGCAATGATTACTTTCTCCAGTTTATTTAACGATTGGTTTCTGGAGGAGATCAGTCGCTGTACACGATACACCAGCTGACTTTTACCCCCGTTAATTGCCATGGCATATTGAGGCATAGAAGAAGCAAATTCCTGGCAGGAAACCAGCGCTTTAATATAGTCCATCTTGGTTGTTACCGTGGATACGGCGAGGTCGTCACAGCAATGCTCACGTTCTATTCTAATCATATTCGAAATCCATAGCACTGCAGGGTTAAAGAAAAACAGAATCTCTGCAACACTCTGAAGGATGTTTACCAGGTAATCCCGTCTTTTAATATGGGCCATTTCGTGGCTTAGTATGGCATCTACTTCTTCCATAGACAGTCCATTGATGAGTCCTAAGGGAACCAGGATTAGCGGTTTAAAATGACCTAATACCATAGGCACTTTGATGATCCCGGATTGCAAAATCTGTATCTTTTGTTTTATTCCATACTGCACTGCTAAATGTTGTACCTTTTCCGAAAGCATTGTACCGGAATGGTAAACTTGGCTGGTCCTGATCTGCATCAGCGTCCTGATATCTACCAAAAATCGTATGCTCTTGATACAAATAATTAAAAACCAGACCAATACAATCGATGATGAATATTTATTCAGGTAACCAATCAGGTTATTTACGAGTGCCGGACCTGCAATGGTTTCTGCTGCGCCGGGCTGCATTACTGTATCACCAAAAGCCGGGCTTCCGAACGACATGGTGTTTACCGATGATGAAGAAACAAAGTCATTCAGTTCTACACAGAAGGTGGTTCCTACTCCTGCAATAAACAGTACTAAACAGCCTACAAATAAATTGTAGCGTAGCTTTGCATTGACCCTTGTGGTAAACAACACGATCAACGCTGTTAGCACAGCCAAAAAGGCTCCTTGCCATA
The DNA here is from genome assembly GCA_038918115.1 of Pedobacter sp. GTDB lineage: Bacteria > Bacteroidota > Bacteroidia > Sphingobacteriales > Sphingobacteriaceae > Pedobacter. The sequence continues at coordinate 67,240 of JBCLAL010000005.1, read as the reverse complement.
AAGAGTGTAATAAGGTTCTGAAAATGATAGATTCCATGAGTAAATTCGGTTAGTTGGTTCTTTTTTATTTTTTGTCGGCAAGCTGATCAAGCATTTTCTTAATCTCGTCGAGTTCATCTTTTGAGGTTTTCTCATTGCCGAGCAGTTGCATCATTAACTGGGTAGCAGATCCTTTGTATAAAGTATTCACAAAACGGTCCAGCAGCTGTCCTTTTGTTTTCTGCTCGGCCTCTACCGGGATATAGATGTGTTTCATCTGACTTTCATCCCGCTTAAGGATTCCTTTTTCGACCATGATCTGCATTTGCTTCAAGGTAGATGTATAATTTACCTCCCGCTGCCCGTTCAATTTATCATTAACAAAACGTACAGTAGATGAACCAAATTCCCACAATACCTGTAAGATTTCTAATTCTGCTTTCGTAGGTTCGGGTATGTTATTTGTCATTGGTGTTGATTTCATAATCTAAAGGTAGGATAACTTTCGTACGATGCAAATATTATTTAAGATAATTGTTACGTTTTGCAAGTTGGAAGAACTGGATAATAAGTTTCCCAGGGACTAAATATCCGGTTATGGCAACCAACGCTGTATCAAACCTAGAAAACCAATCTAAGCTATACTCAGAGGCGAATTTAGAAGGCACACGGTAGATTACCGGTGTGATCTTTTCTGAATAATAGGCTTTTGACGGCAAAGAACATCAGGCCAACAGAGTGAAAGAAGCCGCTCTTCTTATGTGTCAGATTCACAATAAGCTTTTTTTACTTGATTGTTCAAACGAATAGCTGTTTTATAAAGACTAGGCGCAGGCCAGCTCTTCAAGAAATAAGTCCATTCTCAGCACCTTATCCTATATCCGCTAGACCTGAAGGATCTCATTGAAGTGATCGCTTTTTTCTCACGATTAATGATCACCGATAAAAACAAGGCTGCATTGCCATTGGTCTGGATCCGATCAGAATTGCATTTAAGTTTTACGGAGTAGCTTACCATAAAGATTGGTGTATTTTTTAATGTTGGAACAATGTTGGAACAAAGTGCAACTAGTCACCAATTTTATGTTTAAAAAAAACGGCCTTAATGATGTATTAAAGCCGTTTTTTTATTTTTCCCCTCTAAGCATTTTGAGGGGCTGTACCCAGCGCCGGAGTCGAACCGGCACGGTTTCCCACAGGTGTTTGAGACCAGCGCGTCTACCAATTCCGCCAGCTGGGCTTTTGCTTGTTAGCGGGATGCAAATCTAAAAAACCACATCCATACTTCCAAGTTTATTTTACATTATCTTCTTTCAACCTTTTCTCTACCCAAAAAGGTGCAAAAGGCAGCAACGATGAACACAGGTACATTCCCGCAGTTACAAGCTTCCATTTGCTTTCCTGCCAGGTCATTACCCAAAAAGCAATATATAGCACGAACAAGATTCCGTGTGCCCAGCCCGTGTATTTCACTGCTTCTGGAATTCCCGCCCAATATTTCAACGGCATGGCAATAAACAACAACAGAATGTACGAGATGCCTTCCGCAACTGCAACTTTCCTGAAAATGGCCGATGTATGCATATTATTTGATTTTAGCCAGGCTTTCCCTGATACGATATAAATATTTGTTTCTATAATAAAGGTCCTTGATAGCTAATAAAGTCGCTTGTTGCGCTTCAGGAGCTTGCATATCGTAAGATTGCGCAAGGGATGCACTTTCCTTAGTCAAAGCAGCTTCAATGTTATCAATTTCTGACTTCACCTGAGCAAGCTTTTCCGCATCTGGTTCAAACTGCAGATCCATCAAGGCCTCATTTACCTCCATCATCTCCATCAGGAAGCTTTGAGGCAGCTTATAGTTTTCCCCCTCTTCCAGCAGTCCTTTCAGCGACAGGATATAATGAATTCTCTTCTGAGGATCATTCAGTACCTGAAAAGCTTTATTATTCAAGGTAGATAATTCAAGTACCTCCTGCTGCTTGTCCTCGCTTTCATTGATGAAAAAGTCAGGATGATACTTTTTGCTCAGCTCATAGAACTTCTGCTTTACAAGCTTCAAATCTGGATTAAAGCTTACTGGCAGACCATACAATTCAAAATAATCCATGCAACGAAGTTACCTTATGAAATTCTTAAAGATGTCATTCCCCAGTACAAAAACCATGAGTGACAGGAGGATTACAAATCCAACCATCTGGGCTCGCTCCATGAACTTGTCGCCAAGGGGCTTGCCTTTTACCATTTCAATCAATAGGAATACAACATGTCCACCGTCAAGGGCTGGAATAGGCAAAAGGTTCATGAATGCTAGCGCAACTGAAATGAACGCTGTAGAAGCCCAGAATCTCGCCCATACCCATTCTCCGCCGTAAACCTTACGAGCAATGTCTACCGGGCCTGAGAAGGCCTTATTCGCCTTGATTTTTCCGGTAAAAACCTTTCCGATACCTTTCGCGTTATCGCTAAACGTTTTCCAGGCTTGTGTAGCACCAATTGGTAATGCTTCAAACAGGCTGTATTTGATCGTTTCCTGCTTAATTTCACTTAATGTGAAACCAATCCCCGCCATACCGGAGGTGTCAGCAGGCAGATTTAAAGTAAGATCCTCCGTGCCACGCTTTACCTCGAATACCATAGGTTTTCCCTTAGCCTTCTTGATCTGCTCCACCACGTCAACGCTGTACTTTACAGGGATCTTGTTCACAGCTGTGATAATGTCGCCTTTCTGTACGCCAGCCTTAATTGCCGGTTTCCCAGGCATAATGGTATCGATCCTGGAGCTTAACAAAGGTGCCCTACTCACAAATGCTTCAATGCCATCATCAGAAATATCATTTAAAATATTCTCCGGAACTTTAACATACAAAGTTTTATTACCTCGAAGTACCGTTAAGGTCGTGTTGCTCAGTAAAACTTTTGAAGAAGTGATCTCTTCAAAACGAATCACCTTTTTACCATTAATTGCAAGCACACGGTCTCCTTTTTCAAGGCCGATGCTTTTACCTACTTCGCCCGGATTGATCCCGTTCTGTGCAGAACTGTTCGAGATGTAGGTTTCCCCATATTTGAAGGTCAGCATCCAGAAGACAAATATCCCGACAATTATGTTTACAACTACCCCGCCAAGCATTACGATCAATCGCTGCCAGGCTGGTTTAGATCTGAACTCCCATGGTTGTACCGGCTGAGCAAGCTGCTCGGTATCCATCGATTCATCGATCATACCGGCAATCTTCACATAACCACCAAGAGGAAGCCATCCTACCCCATACTCACAATCTCCCCGCTTAATGCTAAAAAGCTTAACATTCCAGGCATCAAAGAACAAGTAAAACTTTTCTACTTTAATGCCAAATGCTCTGGCCGCTAAAAAGTGACCCAATTCGTGTAAGATCACTAGTATCGATAATCCCAGTAAAAGCTGGGCAGCCATAATCAGTCCATTCATATATTGATAATGTTTTATTTATGATAATATAAATTCTATTTTGTTACCAGTTGACCTGCAAATATACGGGTATGCTGGTCTGTTTCTAAATAATTGTCCAGACTCGGCGATGCAAGGTAAGGCACATCAGCCATACAGCGCTCAATAACGTCACTCATTTCCAAAAAGCCGATACGGTCTTCGAGAAATGCTTTTACCACAATTTCATTAGCGGCATTAATGATGCATGGCATATTCCCTCCCCTGTTCATTGCTTTATAAGCTAAATCCAGATTTCGGAAAGCTACCCTGTCCGGCTGCTGAAAGCTTAGCGAGGGATAATCCAGAAAGTTAAATCGGGGAAAGTTTGTTTCTACCCTTCTCGGGTACGCCATTGCATAATGAATAGGCAGCTTCATATCCGGAAGACCCAGCTGTGCTTTCATAGAACCGTCAGTAAACTGAACTAATGAATGGATTATGGACTGCGGGTGTATGATCACGTCAATCTGTGATTCATCCAGGTCAAACAGCCATTTCGCTTCAATCACTTCCAATCCTTTGTTCATCATCGAAGCAGAGTCAATGGTAATCTTTGCACCCATCACCCAATTCGGGTGTTTAAGCGCCGCCTCCTTGGTAACACCAGCCAGAAAAGAAGCATCTTTACCCCTGAACGGACCGCCAGATGCAGTAAGATAGATCTTCTCAATGGCATTTGCTTCCTCACCCACCAGGCATTGATATATTGCCGAGTGTTCAGAATCCACTGGAATGATGTTTACGCCGTAAGCTTTCGCAAGCGCTGTGATCAGCTCTCCGGCAACAACCAGCGTCTCCTTGTTCGCCAGACCAATATCTTTACCCGCCTTAATTGCTGCTACGGTGGGTTTTAGTCCAACTGCCCCCATGATGGCGGTAATCACAAGATCCGCGGTTTCAATGCTTGCCGCTGCTTCTAGTGCTGCCTCACCGGCCAGCACTTCTATGCCGGTACCTGCAAGTGCATGCTTCACCTCCGGATATTTCGTCTCATCACAAATTACCACAAGCGCCGGTCTATACTTAAGCGCCTGCGCAATAAGCAGGGTCGCATTCTTCTGCGCCGTTAATGCAACCACCTTATATAAAGAAGGATTCGCATCTATAACCTCTAATGTTTGTGTGCCTATAGACCCCGTTGAGCCTAGTACAGATATATTCTTCAATGATCTCCTATTAAATTGTAAAGCTACTTAAACGATCTGCTATTTTCCTGTCGTTAGAAAGTCGGGGAACTTTATTTTGTCCGCCCAGTTTCCCCTCAGCACGCATGTAGTCTACAAACGCATTCTTCTTCAATGACCGGATCACCAGCGGCCGCAGAACCTTTCCGGTAATCAGATCATGATAATATATGTTTTTTCTTTGTAAAGCCTCATCCACTTTTCTGCTAAAAGCTTCCATATCCATGGGCGCAGTACTGAATTCTACATACCATTCATGATAAGGAAGACCACCTTCTGAAGGTGTGATCTGAGGCGCTACCGTAAACTCGGTAACACTTACCCCCTCGGCGGCAGCTGCACTCCACAAGGCCTGCTCTACTTCTTCTCCAATTACGTGTTCACCAAAAGCAGAAATAAAATGTTTAATCCTACCGGTCACCACAATCTTGTATGGGTTCTTAGAGACAAACTTCACCGTATCTCCAATGCTGTAACCCCAAAGCCCCGCATTTGTATTCATCACCAGGGCATAATTCTGGTCGAGTGCAACTTCTTCTAAGCTTAAACGAACGGGATGCTCATTATAATATTCGGCTGCAGGAATAAATTCATAGAACATACCCGCATCGGCAAGCAAAAGCAAGCTTTTATCCTGCTGTGAATCCTGATACGCAATAAAGCCCTCCGAGGCAGGATAGGTTTCTATGGAGTCTATCTTCTTACCAATACTGGCTTCGATCTTTGCTCTATAGGGTTCATAATTCACCCCCCCATATACGAACAATTGAAGATTTTTAAAGATCTCTTTAATCTTTTTACCTCCAGCCTTTTCCGTAAGCCGGTCAAAATACATCTGTACCCAAGGTGGAATACCCGAAATCAAGGTCATATCTTCCGTGATCGTTTCTTCAACTATCGCATCAACCTTAGTTTCCCAATCCTCAATGCAATTTGTCTTATAAGATGGCATCCTGTTCCGTTGTAAATATCCCGGCACCAGATTCGCTACAATTCCCGATAAACGGCCAACCTTAATTCCGTTCTTCAGGCTCAATACAGGACTTCCCTGCAAAAAGATCATTTTACCATTTACAAAGTCAGCCTTGCCGGTTTCATGAACATAGGTCAGCAGTGCGTTCCTTGCAGCCTTGATATGTTCTGGCATTGATTCCTTCGAAATGGGAATATATTTAGCACCAGAGGTTGTACCGGATGTTTTTGCAAAATACTCGGGCTTGCCCTTCCACATAACATCGGGTTCGCCAGCAATAACACGATCTATGTAAGGACGCAATCCTTCATAGTCCTGAACAGGTACGCGTTTTTTGAAATCATCATAGTTCTTTATGGAAGCAAAATCATGGTCCCTTCCGAAAGCGGTATTCGCAGCTTCAGCAATCAGCTTTTTAAATACCTTTTGTTGTGCTTCCACTGCATTATATTTCCATTTGTCTATGCTACGCACAGCAAATGCTGCAAATGGCTTACTTAAGGCCGCTTTTAAACCCATAATATTATACGATATTGTGAATGATGTCTGGCTCTTCAGTTCCATCATATTCAGCCATCATCTTACGATAAACGATGGTAAGTGCAACGCTTGAAAGTGGAACAATGATAAACGAACTCAAACTAATTACCACTAAAGAAATTACTGACCAGTGCAGGTAGTTGAAGACTAGCGATAGCAGATGAAAGAAACCCAAAACCAGCAGTAGCAGTAATATTTTAGTGAAGTTTCCTTTGGTTGTAGCTAAACTATATTTAATGGCCTGAAATGGTTTTGCCTGTTTATCTATAATGAAGAACTGGAAGAATGAGATCCGGATAAAGGTGATAAAAATCGCCACAATGGCAATCGCAACAGCAACGTTAGTCACCATACGCCCCGCTTCCGCAAGATTATTGACCAATCCTAAACGTACAGCATACCTCAAAATAGGATCCAGTACAAACAATACCGGATATAATAATACACCGACGAAAATAATGCACAACGCAAAATAAAATGTTGCCACTAAGAACCGGATGATCTGCACCCTGGTTGGCAAGGTGCTCACTATAGTGATTTGCTCATTCTCATTATCCAGCAGATGCAGGATGTATTTAAACAAGGAGAGGTTTATCGTACAGTACAGCACAATAAAAAGGAAGACCATCAAAATTCTGAGGCCAATATTAACATCCTTTAGGAAGAAGGCCATCAGGCTCGATGTGGTAAAAGTGATAAAGATCAGGAAGCACAGGGTCGCCAGCGAAAAATAATTGTCATAAGTAACCCGCCAGGCTTTTCCGATAACCTCATTAACTGTAAAGGTGCTTTCTTTCAAAAAATTTATCATGCTGATTTTAATACTACTCTTTTAACAAAATCTTGTATAAAACCCAGTCCATATGCACTCAGTTGTATAAACGCCGCAACAATGCTCAACAATGCAACCTGCAAGGAGCGGTTAACCCTCCAGGAGTGGAGAAATATCAATAAGAAAAACATGATGACCCCTGCATCACAAAGATACGCTAATGGCAAATATATAAGGTGCATCAGCAAGGTCATGATTATGCCAATTGTGAATACGGCAGGAAAAAAGTGTACCAGTTTCAATTCCGAGGGAAAATGTTTGTAGATATTTATCCTGGCCCTGCCAAAGAAATGCAGCTGCTTGTAAAACTGTGAAAAGCTTGTTCTGCGCTTATGGTAAACTTTTGCGGCGGGTATCAAGCCAATCTTAAATCCGTTCTCATGGATCCTGATGCTATACTCAATATCCTCACCAAGCCGGGTAAGAATAAAACCACCAACTTTCTCCCATACCGCACGGGAAACGCCCATGTTAAAGCTCCGGGGATGGAAATGTCCGATGTGCTTGGCATTTCCGCGGATCCCCCCTGTGGTAAATGGAGATGTCATTGCATAGCTGATGGCCTTTTGAACGGGCGTAAAACTATCATGAGCGGCATCGGGGCCACCGTAAGCATCCAGACCATGTTCAAGCAGATAATCCCGAACGATCTCGAGATAATCTTCCGGAATCAGGCAATCGGAATCAAATACGACGAAGTAGTCGCCCTTTGCTCGTTCGAAGCCATAGTTACGGGTGAAACCCTGACCTTCGTTCGCTTTGACGTAATACTTCAGATCAAGTTTGTTCTTGTATTTCTCAACAACAGCTTTCGCATCATTTACCGAGCCATCCTCAATTACGAGCACTTCAAATTGCGTATACGACTGCCGGGTTAAAGTGAACAAAAGTTCATCAATTTCCTGAGGCCGGTTATATAAAGGTATAATGATCGAAAAAAACATTAGCGCAGCTCTTTCTCTATAAGATACTGATTACGTTCCGGTGCATTTCTGGTTACCAGCTCCGCCACGAAGCCCGTAAGGAACATCTGCGAACCGACAATTATGGCAACAAGCGCAATGTAAAACAAGGGCTGGTCTGTAACCTCACGTTTATAAGGCAGATGTACGGCAATGTGATAAAGCTTTTCACCGATCATCCACACGGCCATAAAAATTCCCAGAAAAAAAGATAATACACCCAGAGAGCCAAAGAAGTGCATCGGCCGTTTACCGAATTTTCCAACGAAAAATATCGAAAGCAAATCTAAAAAGCCATTAATGAAACGACTCATGCCGAACTTGGTCACCCCATACTTGCGTGCACGGTGCTCAACTACCTGCTCACCGATCCGCGTGAACCCTGCCCATTTGGCAATTACAGGAATGTAGCGGTGCATCTCACCATATACCTCTATCGTTTTAACAACATCCTTACGGTAGGCTTTCAAGCCGCAGTTAAAGTCGTTCAAAGCAATTCCTGACATCTTACGGGTTGCAGCATTAAAAAGCTTGGTTGGTAAAGTCTTCGTAATTGGATCATAACGCTTCTTCTTCCAGCCAGAGACAAGATCGAACTTTTCTTCCCTGATCCTGCGAACCAGTTCTGGAATTTCATCCGGACTATCTTGAAGATCAGCATCCATGGTGATAACCACATCGCCTTCCGCAGCCTCAAAGGCAACATTAAGCGCAGCCGACTTCCCATAATTTCTCCTGAATTTAATCGCTTTTACCGCTGGCTCCTTCAGTCTCAAAGACTCAATTATGCTCCAGGAAGCATCTGTACTTCCGTCATCCACAAAGAGAATTTCATATGAAAAAGCGTGCTCTGCCATAACCCTGGCTATCCAGGTGGTTAATTCAGGTAAAGATTCTTCTTCATTATATAATGGAATGACAACAGATATATCCATGTTTGTTTTTAATCACTGATTAGGGCCGCAAATTTTGTCAATTTAAATGACATTCTCTCGAATGTAGCAAACATTGACTCAAAAATGTTCCACGAAAAAGGCCAATATTGTTCGGTGATACAATTTCACATTGAACAATATTGGCCTGTAAATATTTATTTGCTTATTCTTCAGTTGTAAAGAATATCGGGCGCTCTTTTTTAAAGATTGCTGCGAAAATCAATGCACCAATAAAATACAATGTGGCTGAGATACCGAAACCAACAACCATCTGTGAAAAGTTAGGATTTAAAGTCTTATCAAGTTCCTTAGACATATTACTCATACTCTTCTCGAGTTGCGAAGCCTCCATACCTATACTTTTAAAAGTGGATTCCGTACCGGCCATTATGATTTCCTTCATGGTGCCAACATATCCTGGTTCCAGGTACTTACCAAAGATGATGGTAAAGAAATATGAAACTGCCGTTGAAACCAGGAACATAATGAAAATGTTCAATAGCGCCTGAGAAAAACTCCAATAACCACCTGCACGTTTACGAAGGTCGAGCGTAAAGAATACCGCTAACCCAATACCAACTAAGAAGGTAATGGTTGAACCGATCCAGGAACTTAGAAGTTCAGGCGCAATGTAGTAGTACACCAAAAATAACACAATGCTGATGATACCCCATATTAAACCATTCTTTAAAGCTGCACTTCTTACCGCAGTAGTATCGATTGTTGTTGATTCCATGAATTATTGAGCTTATTTAGATTACTAATTTTTGTTTTCGTTAAAATTAGCAATTAAGCTGTAAACTGCAATATCAAACGCCGGGTTGGGACTGTTTTCTTCAAGTGCTTTAAAGGCCTCAGCATTTGCACGTGGCTGATGGAAAAATACCATAAAAGGAACAAACAGCTCTTCCATTTCCTCCCCAAGGTCAATCATGCCTGCATGGCTACAGATGTCTTCAATGCTACTCTCCACAAGCTGCTGATTACTGATCAGGTCTTCATAAATATGAAACTCGTCCTGGAATTCATCTTCTTCAACCAATAAGAACTCTTTAAGAAAGTCATTAAGCTCCGGTTTTATCTTTTCATCGTGGCATTCATTGATATATAAAAGGAGATTTAGCAGCTCGGTTCCGCGATCAATTGTTTCTTCTTCAATATTAGCCCATTCGTCTGTCTCCAGATAATCCTCTTCAAGCCGCTTGATGTCGCTTGCAAAAAAATTGATCATAAGCAAGTCAAAAGACACTTCTCGCAATTCTTCAAAAGCAGGATACTCATCAAATGCAGCATCGAATGCTTCTACTTTTTCTAAAAAGCCAACTTCCTGACCAAAAACCGAGATAAGGCTTTCCTCAAGCTTTGTTGACTGCTCACCCGATTGCTCCGCGAACTTACTTAAAGCGGCAACAAGCGCACTTTTTACGTTATTATCCATAGTTTTCTAGTTTATTGTTGTTATACACCAGCTTTATTTTTCCAGTGAGCTGTTGATCTAATATCGGTGAATTCCTTGACTTGCTTCTATTACTTGCCTGGTTGTACATCCAGGATTGATTCGGGTTATATACGACAAAGTTAGCTGTCTCCCCTATTTCAATGCTGGGAACAGACATATTCAACACACGTCTTGGTCCAACTGCAAGCTTATCTGCAATCTGTTGTGCATCAAGTCCGGCACTCAGCAACAAGGGCAAGGCTGTTTGAAGCCCCAGGATTCCATAGGCCGCAATTTCGAATTCAACGGCTTTATGCTCTATCTCCTGTGGTCGGTGCTGTGCCGTAATCGCATCAATGGTACCATCTTTCAAACCTTCCAAAAGCGCGTCTACATCAGATTGTGCACGTAGCGGAGGTTTAACTTTATAATTGCTGTCAAATTGATTTAACTGCTCTTCTGTAAATACGAGGTGATGCACCGCAACATCACAAGTTACCTTAAGGCCATCCTGCTTAGCTTTCCGGATCAGTTTCACCGCACCTTCAGTCGAAATTGTACTGATGTGAATTGGCGTATCATGATAGGCAGCGAGGAATAGATCACGGGAGATCTGCATTTCCTCAGCAAGTGAAGGTATACCTTTCATACCTAACAATACGCTTGTACGACTTTCATTCACCTGTGCCTTACCTGCAATAGAGGCATTCTCAGGGTAAACCATTAAAAGCGCTTCCACACCTTTGGCATATTGTAATGCACGACTCATAAAACCATCGTCCGAGAGTGGTTTATTACCATCAGAAAACGCAACGGCTCCAGCCTGCTTCATATCATAAAGCTCCGCCAGCTCCTTGCCTTCCAGATTGCGACTGATCGCCCCTATCGGATGAATATCAACCAATTTGCCTGCTGCACGGTTTCTGATGTATTCTACTTCAGCTTTGGAATGTACTGCAGGGTCGGTGTTTGGCAATACGGCTAAACCAGTAAAACCGCCGGCCTGTGCTGCTGCGGCTGCACTGTTGATGTCTTCCCTAGTTTCAAAGCCGGGATCACCAATAGAACAGTTCAAATCAAAAAATCCTGGACTTAGATAACAGCCGGTACCATCAAAAATCTCGTCGCCCGCTTCCGGCTGTAAGCTTTCGCCTATCGCCACTATACTACCCTGTTCTACACGTACATCACAAGTGTTCTGATTAAACTTACTATTGAGGTCGGCAATAGTCACGCCTGTGATTACAAGTTTCATGTTGTTCTTTTTTAAACAAAAATAAGGATTTATATGGAATCTGTTCGCTTTTTATGACGCCTAGACACGTAAGGGTCATTCTGTAGGCAATTATTATGTAAACATATGACCCTTTATAACGTTTCAATGTTAAACTTACATTAACACAACATTTTTACGGACTGATATTCTTGTTTTTACTTCCAAGGGCATATATTTGCCGCACCCCAACATGCATTTGCATATTGAACGGAAGATATAAAATGAGAAAACACTTGAACCATCACTTACATTTGCACCATCGCCAGTTATGGCGATAGATATGTAATGTTTTGTACTTCAAGACTAGTTTCCGAAAATTTTATTTTTATTCCATTCATTCAATATAAGCAAATTGAAAACACTCAAAATAGCTATCCAGAAGTCGGGTAGATTAAACGAAAAATCCGTAGAGATTCTTAAAAATTGTGGTTTATCTTTCGAAAACTACAAAAGCTCCCTTATCTCAACCGTTAGTAATTTCCCTTTAGAAATCCTCTTTTTAAGAGACGATGATATCCCGGAATATGTTCAGGATGGTATCGCCGACCTTGGTATTGTTGGTGAAAATGTAATTACCGAATCCGGCGCCCAGGTCTCCTACTTACAGAAACTAAATTTCGGAAAATGTACGCTGAAAATCGCCGTGCCAAACAATTCCGAAATCCAGGAAATAAGCGAACTTGAAGGTAAAGCGATCGCTACTTCATACCCAGTTATCTTGGAGAAATATCTTCAGGAAAATAATGTAAATGCGCAGGTCAGAACCATCTCCGGGTCGGTAGAAATTGGTCCTGGTTTAGGACTTAGCGATGCCATATGTGACATCGTTTCAACTGGCGGAACTTTAAAAAGTAATGGCCTTAAACCATTCGCAGAAGTGATGAAATCTGAGGCCGTTTTAATTGGTAGGGAAGGCGCGGAATTCGAACCAGAAGTGCTCGAATTATTACAACGGATTCGCTCCGTTTTACGTGCTAAAGAAACCAAATATGTGGTACTGAACGTAGCCAAAACAAACCTCGAAAAAGTTGTTGCATTATTGCCTGGCGTAAAGAGCCCAACAGTAGTTCCATTATTCGATGAAGGTTGGGTGGCATTACATTCCGTTATTGCAGAACAGGACTTCTGGGAAAAAATAAATGCACTTAAAGCTGCCGGTGCAGAAGGTATCGTAGTGATGCCAATGGAAAAGATTATCGTTTAAAGCCCCAAGAAGTCGTCAAAAGACAGATTTCAGCATTAACCTTTAGTTAATATTAAAATATAAGGCATTGAAAATCTATAAATTAAAAGAACTGTCTAAACAAGACATTCAAACCATATGCTTACGTCAACTTGAAGATGACGGAAGCATCCGGGAACGTGTAACTGCTATCGTAAAAGAGGTTAAACAATCAGGAGACAGGGCATTAAGATCCTTTTCTTTACAGTTTGATAAAGTTGACCTTTCAACCCTTTACCTGGACGAAGCGGAACTCACGGAGCTTGCCAGAACCATACCGGACGCGGAAAAAAAAGCAATTGATACAGCCTACAACAACATCAAACAATTTCATCAGGCACAGATTCAACAGGAAAAACTAGTTGAAACCATGCCTGGTGTTACTTGCTGGCGTGAAAGCAGGGCTATTGAGCGGGTAGGCCTCTATATCCCAGGTGGTACCGCCGTACTCCCAAGTACCTTCCTGATGCTCGGGATTCCCGCAACATTAGCCGGATGCAGCGAAATCATCGTGTGCTCCCCACCCCAGCAAGACGGTAAAACCAATTGTTATCTTGCCTACTGTGCAATGCTGCTAGGCATCAAAAAGATCTATCTGGCAGGTGGGGCACAAGCGATTGCAGCCATGGCTTACGGTACAGAGAGCATCCCAAAAGTTGACAAGATCTTCGGTCCTGGAAACCGCTACGTAACCCAGGCCAAGCAATTGATCCAGGGAAACACCCTTACGGCGATCGACATGCCGGCCGGTCCGTCTGAGGTTTTGGTGCTTGCTGATGAGACTGCCAATCCGTCATACGTTGCCTCAGACTTACTAGCACAGGCTGAACACGGTATTGATAGTCAGTCTATTCTGGTTTCTACCTCAAGTACACTTGCAGATCAGGTTCTTGCAGCAATCGAGGAGCAACTTGAAGATCTTCCACGGAAAGAAATTGCAGCACGGGCGATTGAAAACTCATACATCATGCTCGTTAACAGTCTGTCTGAAGGTATGTCTTTCAGTAACTTCTACGCTCCTGAGCACTTGATCCTTGCCACTGAAGCTTATGAAGACTTAATTCCAGAGATCATAAATGCCGGCTCAGTGTTCCTGGGTAACCTCACACCGGAGAGTGCTGGTGACTATGCCTCTGGAACGAACCATACACTTCCTACAAGTGGCTATGCCAAAGCATATTCAGGTGTTTCAATTGATTCTTTTATTAAGAAGATAACCTTCCAAAAGATTGATAAAACAGGTTTAAATAACATCGGTAATACTGTCGAGACACTTGCAAGTGCTGAAGGACTGCAGGCCCACAGAAATGCCATCACCATTCGTTTAAATTCAGAAAATGGATATTAATAGTTTACAGCGCGAAAACATCAAGAACCTGCGCCCCTACTCTACTGCCCGCGATGAATATAAAGGGCAGGCCAGCATCTACCTCGATGCAAATGAAAACAGCTTTGGATCACCGCTACCGGCAAACTACAATCGGTACCCTGACCCATTGCAACTCGACCTTAAAGATGCCATCAGCAAGATCAAAGGTGTACCAATCGAAAACACCTTTTTAGGTAACGGTAGTGACGAAGCAATTGACCTTCTTTATCGCGCATTCTGTGAGCCGGGAATTGACAATGTAATCATACTTCCACCTACCTACGGGATGTACGAAGTTTCCGCAAATATTAACAACGTTGAAGTAAGAAAAATCAATCTGCTTCCGAACTTTCAACTCGACCTAGACGGCATCGCTGAAGCAATAGATAAACACACTAAAATTATATTTATTTGTTCACCAAATAACCCAACAGGTAATTCAATTATCCGCACAGATATTGAAACTGTGTTAGCCAATTTTGAAGGCTTGGTTGTAATAGATGAAGCCTATATCAATTATGCAAAACAAAGGAGCTTTATCAAGGAATTAACAGAGTATCCAAACCTGATAATACTGCAAACTTTCTCCAAAGCATGGGGACTTGCTGCACTACGTTTAGGAATGGCCTTTGCTGCAAAACCAACCATCGATATTCTCAATAAAGTTAAACCGCCATACAATATTAATCAGGCAACGCAGGACCTGGCACTTGCAGCATTACAGAACGTAGAACAGGTAAACGACTGGATTAAAATCACCGTGGAGGAACGCGAGAAGCTTGGTGTAGCCTTAGCTGAATTAAACGTCGTGAAGCGTGTATATCCATCAGATGCAAACTTCATACTTGCCGAAGTTACCGATGCAACCGGGATCTATGAATACCTGGTAAACGATGGGATCATCATCCGCGATCGCTCAAAGGTAACCTTATGTGAAGGCTGTTTACGGATTTCCATTGGTACACCGGCCGAAAACCTCAGCTTAATTGATGCATTAAATAAATATCAAGATTAGAAGATACCTGCTGGTTGCATGATCAGCAAAACCTAAACACAATGAAGAAATTCTTATTTATTGACCGTGACGGTACACTCATCCTGGAACCCGAAGATGAGCAGATCGATTCCTTTCAGAAACTTAAGTTCTATCCTAAAGCGCTGTATTACCTCTCAAAGATTGCTACAGAACTCGACTACACCTTAGTAATGGTCACCAATCAGGATGGCTTGGGCACACCATCCCACCCTGAAGCTAATTTCTGGCCTGTTCATCAATTTATCCTCGATACATTTGAGGCAGAAGGCGTGACATTCGATGAAGTGATCATCGACCGTACCTTTGCCCACGAAAATGCAATTACAAGAAAGCCGAATACCGGCTTGCTACAACATTTCTTTAATGATGATATCGATTTACAAGGATCTTTTGTCATTGGAGATCGGCTGAATGATGTAATCCTTGCCAAGAATTTAGGTGCGAAGGCCATCTGGCTCCGTAATAATGATTTACTTGGTCAGAATGAAGTTCTTGAAAAAGCAGAAACCCTGCAGGAGGTAATTGCACTTGAAACACAGTACTGGGCAGATATTTATACCATGCTACGGGCAGGCAGCCGTACGGTACAGCACCAACGTAACACCAACGAAACCAAGATCAGCATTGAAATTGATCTTGATGGTACTGGTAAAGCAGCCATTCACACAGGCTTGAACTTCTTTGACCATATGCTGGACCAGATTGCACGCCATGGAAGTATAGACTTAAGCATCAAAACCGACGGCGATCTGCACATTGACGAACACCACACCATCGAAGATACGGGCATTGCGCTTGGTGAGGCTTTTGCAAAAGCGATCGGGAATAAACTGGGTTTAGAGCGGTACGGCTTTTGTTTACCTATGGACGATTGCCTGGCACAGGCGGCTATTGATTTCGGCGGCCGCAGCTGGATCGTTTGGGATGCTGAATTCAAGCGTGAGAAAGTTGGTGATGTACCAACCGAAATGTTCTACCACTTTTTTAAGTCGTTCAGTGATGCCGCTAAATGTAACCTGAACATCAAGGCTGAAGGTCAGAATGAACACCACAAGATTGAAGCGATCTTCAAAGCCTTTGCAAAAGCGATTAAGATGGCCATAAAACGCGATCCCGAAAAATTGGTATTACCGAGCACAAAAGGTCTTTTATAATGATTGGAATAGTAAACTATGGGGCGGGGAACATATTCTCGCTAACTTCTGCCTTACAACGCCTGAACATCCAGTATGGGATGATCAATGAACAGGCAGATTTCGACCAATACAGTCACATCATCATTCCTGGCGTGGGACATGCAGGTACTGCGATGGCAAAACTCGAAGAAACAGGCCTGGTAGAGATCATCAGAGCGCAAACAAAACCTGTTCTTGGCATATGTGTCGGCATGCAGCTGCTAACTGCACATTCTGAAGAGGGAGACGCAGCGCTGATGAACATCATACCCCTTCAGACCAAACGCTTTGATAAAGCCGGGAACATCAAAATCCCACACATGGGCTGGAATAATGTATCTCCAAAAAACAATAATTTGTTCGAAGGTGTTGAGGATCAGGCACAATTTTATTTCGTACATTCCTACTTTATTGAATACGATTCTAAATTTGACATCGCAACAGCAGAATATGGTACCCGCTTTTCAGCAGGTATACAAAAAGATAACTTTTATGGTGTGCAATTCCATCCGGAAAAATCCGGAGCAGCCGGAGAACTTGTATTAAAGAACTTTTCAAAAATTAAGATATAACATGTATATAATTCCAGCAATTGATATTCTAGATGGCAAGGTAGTCCGTCTTAGAGAAGGCGATTACAACCAGAAAACTGTTTACGATGTTTCCATCGCCGACATGATCGAAACCTACCGTGCTAATGGTACAGAATTAATACATATCATAGACTTGAATGGTGCTAAGGGAGATTTTAGCAACCAGGAAACCCTTTTTGAGATTATCCGGAAAACGGAGATGAAGGTGCAGTATGGTGGTGGTATCCGCACTATTGATCAGGTGTCAAAACTGCTCGATGCAGGCATATACCGTGTTATTGTAGGTACCCAGGCCATCACTAACCCAAACTTTCTTGCAGACCTCAGCCAGGAGGTCGGTAAGAAATATGACTATGCAAATCGTATTGTAATTGCTATCGATGTACTGGATGAGGTCATCAAGTATTCCGGATGGATGGAAAGTTCGCCCATAAAGCTGCTGGACTATGTTGATAAATGTCTTGCACTCGGCTTTTTCCGCTTCCTTTGTACAGACATCAACAAAGATGGAAAGCTGGGGGGTGCTGCTGTAGAGCTGTACCAAAAGTTACTTGATCATTCCCCTTTCATTAAATTAATTGCCTCCGGTGGTATTAGTTCTATGGCCGATATTGAAGAGCTTGCAAAATACAACATTCGTTCTGTTGTTGTCGGAAAAGCCATTTACGAGAACAGAGTGAGCATCGACGAAATTAAACAGTGGAACCTGAAAACACTGTCTTCACTATAGTATGCTGAGTAAAAGAATTATCCCCTGTCTGGATGTAAAAGATGGCAGAACAGTTAAAGGTGTAAACTTTGTAAATCTGAGTGATGCGGGTGATCCGGTAGAGCTTGCCTGGCAATATGGGCAGCAAGGTGCGGACGAGCTTGTCTTCCTGGATATCACTGCAACACACGAGCGCAGGAAAACGATGCTCGAGATGGTCAAATCTGTTGCACGTCAACTGAACATCCCTTTCACCATTGGCGGCGGAATTACCGAACTGGCAGATGCAGAAGCACTACTAAATGCCGGTGCTGATAAGATCAGCATAAACTCCGCAGCGGTAAACAATCCCCAACTCATCGAGTCCCTGGCAAAAGCTTTTGGCGTACAGTTCGTGGTCGTAGCTGTAGATACGAAGTTTGTGGACGGAAAAAACCTCGTACACCTCAACGGTGGGCGAAAGATAACCGAACTGGAAACCGAAGCCTGGATCAAACAAGCAGAATCAATGGGTGCAGGAGAAATTCTGCTGACCTCTATGGACCATGATGGCACTAAAAACGGGTTCGACTGCAATTTACTTGCGAAAGTTTGTAAGCGCGTAAACATTCCCGTAATCGCCTCTGGCGGTGCCGGGTCAATTCAGCATTTTACAGACGTCTTCCAGCAAACGGGTGTGGATGCTGCACTCGCAGCTTCAGTTTTCCATTTTGGAGAGATCGCCATACCACACTTAAAACAAGAATTAAAAGAGAATAACATACCGGTAAGGTTATGAATATAGATTTCGATAAGAGCAACGGCCTGGTGCCTGTGGTAATACAGGATGTACAGACATTAGAAGTGTTAATGTTAGGTTACATGAACGAAGAAGCATGGACTAAAACAAAAAATGAAGGTATTGTAACCTTCTTTTCACGTACCAAAAACAGACTCTGGACCAAAGGAGAAAGTAGTGGCAATTTTCTGCATGTAAAAGAGACCTTTCTGGATTGTGACAGTGACACCTTGCTGATCAAGGTAAATCCGGTTGGTCCAACTTGTCACACCGGCAGCCGCAGCTGTTTTAATACACCCTACAACCAGAACTTTCTTTTCCAGTTACAGAACATCATTGCCGATCGTTACGCCAACCCATCCGAAGCATCTTACGTGAACAGCCTTCGCAAGAAAGGCTTGAACAAAATTGCCCAAAAAGTTGGTGAGGAAGGGGTTGAAACAGTGATTGCCGCACTCAATGAAACTGAGGTGGATTTTGTAAACGAAAGTTCGGACCTTATCTTTCACCTGCTGGTCCTTTTACAGGAAAAAGGAAAGACCCTTGAAGATATTGCGTTGAACCTTGAAAGCAGGCACAAGAAATAACGATGTTAAAACTTGAGGAAACACTTGTAGGCCATTCCAACCCTATTTACGCGTTAAGCAGCTCGGTTGATCCGGATCGCTTTTACAGCGCGGGAAATGACAAAGGCGTTGTAGAATGGTCATTGAGCAGCATGACCTACGTGAAGATCCTCTTACCGGTGCAAAGCTCTGTTTACGCATTGCACCGGTTTAATGACCTTCTGTTCATAGGCCAGCGTAGTGGTACCATTCTGGTCTATAACACGAAAACCGATCAGCTGCAAGCAAGACTGGATCATCACAAAAAAGGTGTATTCGATATCAAGTCACTCCCGTCGAAAAATGAACTGATCAGCACCGGCGAAGAAGGCAAAGTGGTCGTTTGGTCGCTTACGGACTTCAGCATGCTTTATGAATTTCCCGTTCTCGACAATACCCTGCGCGTGCTGGAGATCAGCAAAGACCAAAAGATTATCGCAATCGGTGCTAAAGATGGATTGATCCGCTTATACAGCGCAGAGGATTATTCCCTGCTGAAAGTACTGGAAGGACATACCCTGCCCATCACGTCCATTCAATTTGATCCTACTGGAGAATATATGATTTCCGGGAGTCGTGATGCGCAGCTTAAAGTCTGGCGTATGCTGGATTTCGAACTTCAGAAAAACATCCCGGCCCACTTGTTTAGCATTTATAGCATCATCTTTCACCCTACACTACCCTATTTTGCGAGCTGTAGCCAGGACAAGAGTATTAAGATCTGGAGTAGCGGGGACTTTAGATTACTTAAAATCCTCAGCAATGAGAAGAACACCGGTGGACACTTCCATTCTATCAACCACATGATCTGGAGTGCCGATGGCCAATACCTGATATCTACTGGCGATGACCGTCACATCATGGTTTGGCGGTTTGAACCATAACCAGGTTCAGGGACTTGAAAGTAGCTATATAAAGCGTTTAATAATCCGGAGCTTATGACTGTAACGTTTAAGCTCCTTATTATAAATTCCCTGATCATCTATAGGATCTACACGTACCTGGCCGGAGGCATGAATAATTTCTTTGTTGCTCAGCAAAATTCCTACATGGATGATCCTTCCATCCTCATTATCAAAAAATGCGACGTCGCCCGGCTGCACCTCAGGTAAAAAGTGGACCGTCTGTCCCTGCAAGGCCTGTTGAGAAGCATCTCGTTGCAACTTTAAGCCTGCCATTTTGAATACGATCTGAACAAAGCCAGAACAATCAATACCAAACAGCGTTTTTCCACCCCATAAATAGGGTGCATGCCTGAAGAACAGTGCATGTTCAATCAATTTTGTGATGGATGGTACCTGAGGAACCTGCAATGGTTCGAAGTCTACCCTAAAAACAGAATCAGCTAACTTGCAAGTACCGTCATTGTAAGCCGGAAGATTACTTCCTGCCGCAAGATAGATCCTGCTGCCATCCTCCAGGATCAAGCCGTTCATCGGGCCCGCAGGCACCACAAACTTATGTTCTACACTCCCATCTGCCGCTGCCTCCGCAAGTGGCTGCAGTTGTTTGAAATCTATGTAGCCATCATAACCATCATATAGCTGCTGAACTTTCAACCAGTTATTTATACGCTCTAAAATACGTACCTCATCTCCAAATAGCAATTGGGATACAATCTCTGCCTGATCTTTAGGTTCAGCTCTTAACGGGGCAATTGAGACCCGGCAAATTCCATAGTGATTTTCCATTCAGTTGATAAAACTAATCAATGATAGTAAAAATTGCATACTAAACATTATCAAGTGTCAATTTGTTATTCAGGAAACTAAATCCAGCGAAGCATGAATGTTAAAAAGATTTTAATTGCCGTAGATAACAGCACCTGTTCAGAAAAAGCGGCACGTGTTGGATACGAGATTGCGCAAACCTTTGGTGCTGAAGTAGCATTGGTGAATGTAATTGAGCCTGTTCCAGCTAATGTAAACCCTGACATGACGCTGGCACCCATTTTCCTGGAAACGTATGATAATAGTGAAGAGAACAGTCACATCCTGCTTAAGGAAATGGAAGACAAATATAGTAACGGCATTCCAACAACTTATTTAAGTGTAATGGATAGTGCAGCGCATGGTATTATCCAGCAATCAGACGAATGGGGCTCCAGCTTAATTGTCATTGGAACATACGGGCGTACCGGTTTATACCACTTTTTAATGGGCAGTGTGGCCGAACATGTCGCAAGAAAATCTGCATGTCCGGTGCTTATTGTACCCAATAAAGCAGAGGTCTGATAGCCTGCGCTTTCCAAACCGGCGAATCTTACCAAACGTAAGTTGCCACTGCACCAGCCTGCAATTCCGTTGTGGCCATGCTTCCTTTAAAGCTGATGTTAAATCGCTGCTCTTCTGCTCCGGTGTTTACAACTATCAGCACTGTGCGACCATCTTGGGTCTTAAAGGCAACGTTGTCAAGCCCGCCTGCAGTACTTGAATAAATCCTTTTGGAGCCTGGCGGTACGAACTTGCTTGCATGGCCAACGATGTAGTAAGCCACGTTCTTGCGCAGCTCCGGTCCTATTGTTATTGCGCCCAGGCAATTTGTACAGCCACCTTCTGTGTGTGGTTTATATTCCGGATCTGATGCCAGATTCCACTCGAGCACCGTTCTGCTCCAGTTGCGACTTGCACCCACAGTTAAATTGGTTACGTGCCACTTCAAATCTTCAGCGAAATTCCCGGGTCCGCCTACCCATTGCTCTGTAAAATAAATATGTTTATCAGGAAAGGCATCGTGAACC
Source organism: Pedobacter sp. (assembly GCA_038918115.1). GTDB lineage: Bacteria > Bacteroidota > Bacteroidia > Sphingobacteriales > Sphingobacteriaceae > Pedobacter. The sequence goes on along the minus strand of JBCLAL010000005.1, from coordinate 45,422 downwards.
GTTGATAATGCATCGATGGTACCACCATAGAGATGAAAGGCTGATCCATCAACATACTGTCTTGCCTCTTCATCCTTCAGTATCGCCAGCGGATAACCAGGTTTATCCGCGTTGTGGTCGTATATGATGATCTTGGTTTCGATCCCAGCTGACTTAAATGCTGGCCCAAGGGCGGACTTAATAAATTCGGCCTGATCATTCGCCTCCATGTACATACTGGGAACATTACCGGGATGCAGCGGTTCATTCTGGATGGTTATTGCGTTAATTGTAATCCCTGCAGCCTTCATGCCATTGATGTATTTGACGAAGTATTTCGCATAGGATGCGTAATATTCGGACTTGAGCCTCCCGCCTTTAAAGCTTTGGTTATCCTTCATCCAGGTTGGTGCTGACCATGGTGAAGCCATGATGCTTACTGCCGGATTGATGGATCGTATTTCTTTAAGTACCGGAATCAGATCCTCGAAGGCCTTGTTAATTGAAAATCGATCCTGATTAATGTCGGTCTCCCCCGCTGCAAGGTCATTGTATGTGAATGGCTCCGCACTCAGGTCTGAAGCGCCAAGGCTGATTCGCAGATAACTGACGCCAATTCCGTCAGCAGAGAAAAGCTCCTGTATCAGCTTGGCCTTCTCAGCTACTGGTAATTTGTTGATCAGGGTAGCACTGCCATCGGTAAGCGTAAATCCGAAACCATCGATTTGCTGGAAGGTCCTTCCGGGATCAACTGTAATAAGCTTCAGATCACTTTTTCTCAACGAGGTGAATGACAAACCCTCCGGCTCCTTATTTAATAACAACTTCTTGTCACCAGTAGTAACCCATATACCCTGTTCTGCTGTAGCTGCATGCTTTTTAAGTGCACAGGCTCCAATAAAGGTCAACATCAAAAAAATCGCTGCAAAATATATGGATTGAGGAAGGCGCATTGGCTTCATGGTTCTTGAATGGTCTACATAAAGATAGTTAAGCAAGCGGAGAAAAGCGCTATAATTATGACGAGCCAGCCAGTGGACTGAGACACACCTGACAGACACCTGACCCACACCTGACCCAGACCTCGCCCACGTAATACGTGTGTTTGCTGTTTCTCAGGTCTCTGTTAGGTCATCATTTGATGTTTATAAATGATACTCTTATCTATTTTAAAGCCGCATCATCTGCAGGGGAAATTGTGAGCATAAAAAAAGCCGCTACACAAAAATGTAGCGGCTTTAAATAGATTAAATCTTATGTTATCCTTCCTGGTGCAACCAAGCTTTCTTTTCAAGTAGTTCTTCTTCTGTTTCGCGAACGTCTTCATCATCCACACAACAATCAACCGGGCAAACCGCCGCGCATTGTGGTTCATCATGGAAGCCTTTACATTCTGTACATTTATCAGACACGATGTAGTAATACTCATCGGAAACTGCCTCTTGTACTGCCTCTGCATCAACCTGGGTGGTACCAAAATCAATGATTCCCTTCAAGTTCGTTCCGTCAGAAAATCTCCATGCAGAACCGGCATCATAAATTGCATTATTCGGGCATTCCGGCTCACATGCTCCGCAGTTTATACACTCATCTGTTATTTTAATAGCCATGTCTTCTTTTATATCTATGCTAAGGTTACCTTTGCGGTGCAAATATAACAATCTACTTTTAAATTACCGGAGATATGCCATTCCTTAGCGCTGAAAAATTAATAATTGCTTTCACAAAACTCGGTGCCTTTATGGCTGCCCCTGATGCCGCCTTTAAAGCCGTCATGGATGGTGCAAGCAATCATAATGCCTGGTTCACGCCTACGGAAGTTGAAAAGGCCGTTACATCACTGGGTAACATGCTCAATAACAACGATATTCAAAAATGGTTTGAAAGCATTGTAATTTCAGAAACGCCGAAGAAGGTGGGTTTAGTACTCGCAGGTAATATTCCTTTAGTTGGTTTTCATGATGTAATCTCGGTGTTAGCTACCGGGAACATCGCGATGATTAAGCTTTCCTCTTCAGACGACAAGCTTCTGCCTGCATTGCTTCGCCAGCTATTGGAAATTGAACCAGCACTGACATCGAAGATAGAATACGTGGAGCGACTTAAAGGGTTTGATGCGGTTATTGCAACAGGCAGTAACAATTCATCAAGATATTTTGACTACTATTTTGGAAATGTTCCGAACATCATTCGCAAAAATAGAAACAGCGTAGCGGTCATTACCGGTGATGAGACTGAGCAGGATATTGAAAAGCTTGGCCATGATATTTTCGACTACTTTGGTCTGGGCTGCAGGAACGTTTCCAAGATATTTGTGCCTGAAAATTATGACATGAAGCACCTGTTTGAACCGCTTGAAGGTTTTCAGCCGATCATCAATCACTTCAAGTACAACAACAATTACGATTATAACAAGTCTATTTACCTCGTGAACCAGGTTGTCCACTTTGATAACGGATTTTTGTTGTTGAAGGAAGACACTGGTATGAGTTCGCCCCTTGCTGTGCTTTATTTCGAAAGCTATAAGAATCTGGATGAGGTTTCAGAAAAGCTGAATGCCGAACAGGAACAGATCCAATGTGTGGTCACAGCAGCACCTTTAGCACTTACCTCGCCTGCACTTTCGTTCGGGCAGAGCCAGTCCCCCAAGCTTTGGGATTATGCAGATAATGTAAATACCGTATCATTCCTGCAAAGCATTTAAGCGGCTTCGCAGACCAATATAGGGGGCTACTTTCTGGATAGTCCCTCACGAATCTGTTTCACGAAGGATAGGGATACCTGCGCCACTTCGGAGGCTTGCTCATCTGACATGCCCAGCTGTGTAATTAAACTCAGTACAAGCTTCGTCTTTTGTTCCTCCTGTCCTTCTTCCTCTCCTTTTTCAACCCCGTTTTGTTTGTTGTTTCTAATTGTTCTGATCAGTCCCATGATAGTGCCTGCCCAGGGTTAAATCCTGGACCTATTCAAATTTACATAATGTGTGGCTAATTTCCAGCCACCAGATAAGCCTTGCAGGTTTTTCAATTGTAAATACTATTTTTGAACAAAATGTATATTATTAAAGTAAAAGGCATTGCCAAGATTCCGGATTATGTACAACTGAGGGATGATAAATTCACCTTGCTGGCTTACTTCAGGCTTGACCGGCCGGATAAATCCCTAGAGAAGTTGGGCCTTACCGATAAGATACCTTATATAATGAGTGAGATCAATGATCTGCCTTTTGGTGAGATCAAGAAAATAGATATTTAAACATGGCAGGAAACGCAGTTATAAATCTAAAGAACGTTGATGTTTATCAACAAAAACACCTGGTACTAAGCAATGTTAACCTGAATATTGATAAAGGCGAATTCGTTTTCCTGATCGGGCAAACCGGTTCGGGTAAAAGTAGTTTGCTGAAGATTATCTATGGCGACCTGCACATTGCAAATGGTGAAGGTAGCGTTGCAGCATTCGACCTTAAAAAGTTGGCGATTAGAGACGTCCCTTACCTGCGCAGAAAGCTCGGCATTGTATTTCAGGATTTTCAGCTGCTGACCGACCGTACGATCGAGAAGAACCTGGAGTTTGTGTTGAAGTCCACCGGCTGGACCGACAAGAACCTGATTCAGGAAAGGATTAAAGATGTACTTGAAAAAGTAGGCTTGCGTTCCAAGATCCGGAAGATGCCACATGAAATTTCAGGTGGTGAACAGCAGCGAGTTGTTATTGCACGTGCATTGCTGAACAACCCGGAAATCATCCTTGCGGATGAGCCAACGGGAAACTTAGATCCGGATACATCCGAAGAGATCGTGATGCTGCTAAAGCAGATCAGTCAAAGTGGAACTGCGGTTCTGATGGCCACACACGATTATCATATTATCCGCACCTTCCCATCAAGGATCATCAAATGTGAAAGCGGTGTGGTACATGAAGATGCCAGCATCAGCTAAAAACAAAACTGACATAATTATTTAGTTTCAGCCATAATGATCAGCTTTCTTGTAGAAGGCTGACAGCATGGCTGATATTGTTTCATTGGCAAACCTTTTGAGTTTACCACCAAAAATTCTATTCTACCATGTTTAGCAAGAAGAAAAAGAACGATAACGATACCACGAATATGGAAAATAAGGCTGAAGAGCAAGTAACAAACGAAGCAACTACTGCGGAGGAAAATACTGCAGCAGAACAAAACGGCGCTGAAGCAGGTGCTGAAGCTACACCAGAGCTATCTGCAGAGGAGAAACTCAAGCAGGAGAATGCTGCCTTGAACGATAAATATCTGCGATTATTTGCTGAATTTGACAACTACAAACGACGTACTCAAAAAGAACGTATTGAGTTGCTGCAGACTGCCGGAAAAGACGTTATTGTATCGCTACTTACTATTCTGGATGACTTTGACCGTGCAAATAAAGCTGCAGAAACTGCGACTGAGGTTGGGCCGATTAAAGAAGGTGTACAATTGGTACATAACAAATTGAAGAGTGTTCTAGCTCAAAAAGGCTTAAAGGAAATGGATAGTATCAACACGCCGTTTGATACGGATCTGCACGAGGCGATCACGAAAATTCCTGCTCCGAGCGACGAACTAAAGGGCAAAGTAATAGATGAACTTGAAAAGGGATACACTTTGAATGAAAAAGTGATCCGTTTTGCTAAAGTTGTTGTAGGTAGTTAATATTATGAGTAAGAGAGATTATTACGATATTCTTGGTGTTGCCAAGAGTGCTTCGGCAGACGAGATTAAAAAGGCCTACCGGAAACTTGCCATCAAATATCACCCGGATAAAAACCCGAATGACAAATCTGCGGAAGACAAATTCAAGGAAGCTGCTGAAGCTTACGAGGTTTTAAGCAATGCTGAAAAGAAACAAAGATATGACCACTACGGCCATGCAGGTGTAGGTTCATCAGCAGCAGGCGGCGGATATGGCGGCGGCGGCATGAACATGGAAGATATCTTCAGCCAGTTTGGTGATATCTTCGGTGGCGGTGGCGGCAGTCCCTTCGAAAGCTTTTTCGGCGGTCAGCAGCAATCCCGCGGCGGGCGTCGTGTAGCCAAAGGTTCTAACCTGCGCATAAAAGTAAAGCTTACGCTTGAAGAAATTGCAAATGGTGCCGAGAAGAAAATAAAAGTAAACAAACAGGTAACCTGTAAAGTATGTGATGGAAGCGGTGCAAAAGATCGCAATTCTGTTAGTACTTGTAGTACCTGTGGCGGTAGCGGTGCGGTAAGAAGGGTTACAAATACCATTCTTGGACAGATGCAAACATCTTCTACCTGTCCTACTTGTAATGGTAGCGGAAGTCAGATTACTAATAAATGTAACTCATGCCATGGTGAAGGAACCGTTAGAGGTGAAGAAACCATCAGCATTAATATCCCGGCTGGCGTAAGCGACGGCATGCAGCTAAGCATGAGCGGCAAGGGTAACGCTGGTCCTAATGGTGGTATCCCGGGTGATTTGATCATTCTGATTGAAGAAATCCCACATGAGACGCTTAAACGTGAAGGTAATAACATCGTTTATGACTTGCACATTAGCATCATTGACGCAGCTTTAGGCTTTAGTGCCGAAGTACCAACCATTGATGGTAAAGCCAAAATTAAGATTGAACCAGGAACGCAAAGCGGCAAGCTTTTACGTTTGAAGGGAAAAGGTATTCCGGAAATAAACTCTTATCAACGTGGTGACGAGATCATCCATGTTAATATCTGGACACCAAAAGCGTTGAGCAGCGAAGAAAGGGAACTTCTTGAGAAATTAAGAAGCTCAGCAAACTTTAAACCTCAGCCTGGAAAGAATGATAAAAGCTTCTTTGAGAAGATGAAAGAATACTTTGAATAACTAATTAATATTTTCGAATAAAAGCCACCCTCCCGGTGGCTTTTTTTATGCTTTTTTTCTTTAACAGGTGTAACATTTAATGCATCTTACTTACTAAGGTATTAGTATCTAAATTATTAAAATGCTTAGCGTAAGAAACATTGTTAAACAGTATGCCAGCCATCGTGCGCTCGACGACGTAAGCCTGGAGGTTCCCGAAGGAAAAATCTTTGGCCTCCTGGGCCCGAATGGAGCTGGAAAGACGTCATTGATCAGGATCATTACCCAAATTACCGGACCCGACAGTGGCGAGGTGCTCTTTAACGGTGAGCGCCTGAATTCAGCAAATATTGCCCAGATCGGATATCTTCCTGAAGAACGTGGGCTTTACAAGAAAATGGAAATCGGTGAACAGGTAATGTATCTTGCCAGGCTTAAGGGTTTGAGCACGCAGGAAGCTACCAAACGCATTCGCTACTGGTTTGAAAAGCTGGAAATGCAGGACTGGTGGAAGAAGAAGGTTGAAGACTTGAGTAAAGGTATGCAGCAAAAGGTCCAGTTTGTAGCTACCGTACTTCATCAACCAGAGCTCATCATTCTGGATGAGCCATTTTCAGGCTTCGACCCGGTAAATGCCGACATCATCAAGAATGAGATCCTCGAACTGAATAAACAAGGTGCCACCTTCATTTTTTCTACGCACCGTATGGAATCTGTTGAAGAACTCTGCGATAATATCGCACTGATCCACCGGTCCAAGAAGATTCTTGATGGATCTGTTGCGTCTGTAAAATCAACTTACCGCAGCAATACCTACTGGGTAGAATATGAAGGGACATACAACCTAACGCAAGGCGATCCGGTCTTCGCAGTCCTTGAACATAACCAAATCGGTGCGACAAATAGAATTAAGATTCAACTTCGTCCAGGTCAGACCGCCAATCAGGTGTTGCTTGCCCTCCTGCCACATGTTAGTATCCAGAGATTGGATGAGGTGATACCTACGATGAATGAGATTTTTATTGACAAAGTTAAAAACGTGAACTAATGGCTACGAACAAAACCTTACTGATTATAGAGCGGGAATATATGTCGAGGGTGAAGAAAAAATCATTCATCATTATGACCCTTTTAGGTCCGCTGATCGTCGCCTTATTTTATGGATTAATTATTTATTTTTCAATTCAGGGTGTTACAGGAACTTTAGATAAAGTTGCAGTGGTAAGCGAAAACACCAGCCTGAACGAAAAGCTGAAATCGACTAAAAACATTGAATATGAGTATGTGGGTAAGTCGCTGGCTGACATGAAGAAGAATGTAAAGCAATCTGGATACGACTACATCCTGTACATCCCTGACTTCCCTTTAGATAAACCCGCAGGCGTACAAATTCTGGGTGAGAAGCAGGCAGGTATGAGCTTGAGCGGTCGCGTGTCCGACCACATTGAAGAACTTATCCGTAATCAGAAACTTCAAGCCTCTGGTTTGCAACAGTCTGATCTGGAAAACCTGAAGTCGGACGTAGATATCACCGTTAAGAAGATTGGAGAAACTGGTGCAGAAGAGGACTCCAGCGCAGGTGCGAGTACGATCATTGCATACGTTTCGGGTATTCTAATGTTTATGTTCATCTTACTTTATGGTATACAGGTTATGCGCGGGGTAATTGAGGAGAAAACCAGCCGCATTATCGAGGTCATGATATCCTCTGTTAAGCCCTTTCAATTGATGATGGGTAAAATCATCGGTATCGCTTTAGTTGGATTAACACAGTTCATTCTGTGGATTGTACTCACATTTGCGATTTCCACAGCGGTTGTTAAGATCTTTGTTTCTGACAATGACCTGAAACAAACCACCATGGTGAGCAAGGATGCAAAAGCAGCTGCCGCAGCAGCGCAGGATAATGCCATAGGTAATATTCAGAGAAGTATGGCTAATCTGGAAGTAGGTAAGATTCTGGTCGTTTTCTTTTTCTTCTTTATAGGTGGTTACCTGTTTTACAGTGCGCTCTATGCAGCGATTGGTTCTGCAGTAGACAACGAAACAGAGACACAACAATTTATGATGCCGGTGATGATGCCCCTGCTCCTTGGCTATACCCTATCGTTAAGTGTTGTGACCAACGACCCTTACGGCTCTATTGCTTTCTGGCTATCTATTATCCCTTTTACGTCTCCTATTGCCATGCTGGTTCGTATGCCTTATGGTGTGCCCGACTGGCAGCTGGCTTTATCAATGGCCTTGTTGGTAATTGGCTTTATTGGCACGGTTTGGGTAGCTTCGAAGATCTACCGTGTAGGTATTTTAATGTACGGCAAAAAGACGAACTTCAAAGAGATGATCAAGTGGTTTACTTATAAGAATTAATACATGAGGGCAGCAGTTATAGATCTTGGAACAAATACTTTTCACCTGATCATTGCCGATTTAAGTGCAGGTAATGGAGAACTGATCTATAAAACGAACGTACCGGTTAAACTCGGTGAAGGGAGGATCAATGAAAACATCATTATACCTGCGGCATTTGAAAGAGGCATTCAAACCCTCGAAGGTTTTGCGGCAACCATAAAATTGCACGAGGTGGATGTAGTGAAAGCTACAGCCACCTCTGCTGTACGGAATGCGCAGAACGGCCGTGACTTTGTTGCAACAGCCAGGCAACGTACAGAAATAGACATCACAATTATTGATGGTGACACGGAGGCTGCATTGATCTATAAAGCTGTACAAGCTACTGGTATGATCAACAGCTGCAGTCTTGTTATGGACATTGGTGGCGGCAGTACCGAATTCATCATCTGTACACCGAAGGAAGTATTGTGGAAGAAAAGCTATGATATTGGTGCTGCACGGCTGATGCAGGCATACTTCAAGTCTGATCCCATCAGCGAAGCTGACAAATCAGCAATATACCACCACCTTGCTGAAGAAACAGGCGAACTGTTTCAGGCATGTGAACAATACAGGCCGCAGCACTTGATCGGCTCTGCGGGTGCATTCGAGACCTTTGCAGGCATGCTTATGATTGCACAGCATGCTCCGACAAAGGAAGTTCGTTCCGGCGCTATTGATTTTATGCAGTACCTGCAACTTGCAGGGCGCCTCATTGCTTCTACCCATGAACAGCGCCTCCATATGGAAGGCTTAATTCCCCTGCGGGTAGATATGATCGTCATTGCCGCGATGTTGGTGAACTTTGTTCTGGAGAACACCGGTATTAAAGCGCTCTCCGTATCAACAAACGATTTGAAAATGGGTGTGCTTGCCGAACTTAAGGCAAATTATAATTTAGACAGCTCAGTATAAAGCTTCTCTGTGGGTAGTCCCATTACATTCGTGTAGGAGCCGACAATCTTTTCTACGCCTATCATACCAATCCAGTCCTGAACCCCATAGGAACCTGCTTTATCAAAGGGATTATAATGATTTACATAGTAGTTAATCTGGGCTAAATTCAGCGGACGGAAGTAAACCTGGGTTACATCAAAGAAAGTATTTATCTCACCTTTATAGGCGAGGCTAACCCCCGTGAAAACCTCATGCATATTTCCTGATAGCTTTGAGATCATCTCGACGGCATGAGCGGCATTTTCTGGCTTACCGAGGATCTCATTTTGGAAAGAGACAATGGTATCGGCGGTGATCACCACTGCTTTATGTCCATCTGCAAGAAATGCATTAGCTTTTTGTTCACTAATGTATTGTGCCACCTGGTGGGGTTTCAAACCCTCAGGGTAACTTTCATCAACGTCCTTAAGCAAAACTTCGAATTCAATGTCCATAAGTTTCAGAAGTTCCTGTCTGCGTGGAGATTTCGAAGCGAGTATAATTGGATGGTTTTGTACAAGCATATTCTTTGGGTTTTTGCTAAAATAAGAAAAGCGGCTTAAACCGCTTTTTCATCTATCTATTAATATTTTATCGCGCTGAATCTACCGCAGCCGGATTCGGATCAAACCAGTTATTCTGGATTCGAAGTACCTTTTCTATGACGTCCCGAACAGCGGTCTTACCGCCATTAAACGGCGATATGTAAGTCGAGATGGCCTTGATTTCATCAACTGCATCCGCTGGGCAGGTAGGCAGCCCGACAAGTTTCATGATGTTGTAGTCGGGAATATCATCACCCATATAAAGCACTTCATCAGTTTTAAGCTGGTAGCGGGCAACAATTTCGTTAAAAACCGCCACCTTATCAGACACACCAAGAAAGATATCCGGAATACCTAAGCCCTCAAAGCGTTTTTGCATTGCCTCCCCACTGCCGCCAGAAATGATACATACATGGTAACCTTTCTTAGCTGCAAGCTGAAGTGCGTAGCCGTCCTTGATATTGAAGGTACGAAGATACTCGCCGGTGTTAGAAGCCAAGATATCACCTGTGGTTAAAACACCATCAACATCAAAGATCAGGGTGGTAATGTTCCGGAGCTGTTGCAGAAACATTAGTCCTGGTTGTCGCGCCACTCGTAAACCCATGCCGACTGGATTTGTTCCAGGTGACCCTCATTACTTTCTTCACGTGTTCCTTTGAAGTTTGGTAAGGTTAATACCCACTCTAAAAGCTCTGTGAACCGAACACGGTATATTTTACCTTCATTAAATTCATCACCAAACTTTTCATAAAGTTCCTGAGCAATGTCTTCATAGTCGTTCCAATAAATCGGAAGCGCAAATTTATCCTGCATATTCTATTTGATTATTATTAGTGACCAAGGAATTCCGACTGATCCGGAATGGTTACGGAGATATCTCCAGATAAAACAACACACTGACAACCTAATCTGGAGGTGATCCTGGGACGTACAGCCCTGTCGATGAAATCTTCTTCCTTGTCAGAAATTTCCTGAATGTTGTCCATACCAGCGGTTACATATACGTGGCATGTACTGCATCCACATACGCCACCACAGTTATGTTGTAATTGAATGCCATTATCCAGGCAGACGTCAAGAACGTTTTCACCGCCTGCAATTGGAAGCTCTACAGGCTCTTTCGTTTTATCTTCGAAGTTTATTTTTAATTTGTAAATGCTCATAATCGTTTTCAAAAATAAGAAGCGTAAACCGCAAAATTGTTATAAGTGCGTCTTTTTAATACTTTCACTTAAAGTTTTGTAAATCAGCTGGAGGTCTTCATGCCCTTCTAGCAGCTGCAGATGTTTGTGCATCGTTCCCTCATCACCCCGTGTTGCAGGTCCGGTTTGAACGGTTACGGGTGACGCAGATTGAACTTTTTGCGCGGTCTCCAGGATTAGTGGATTGAGCATGTTAAAATCCAAACCATGTTCTTTCATGATGGAAGCACTAAGTCCATAAAGATGATTACTGAAATTACATGCGAAAACCGCCGAGAGATGCAGAATGCTGCGTTGGTAAGAATTAACCCGATATACCGCATTGCTGATCAGTTTTGCAAACTGCTCTAATAGTACGAGATTTTCCATGTTGTTGGCCTCCAAACATAGCGGGGTACCGGAAAGGTCTAATTGCTGCGTCTTGGAGAAGGTTTGAAGCGGGTAGAAAACCCCGAAGTTCTCCAGCGCGCCCAGACATTCTAAAGTGGTGGCCCCGGAGGTATGTGCCACTATGCCATCAAGGTTATGTAATGCGGGAACAAGCGCTGAGATGGCTTCATCTTTCACGCTAATCAGATACAGATCTGCCTTCGTGTGTAGTTCTTCCAGACTGGTGATAGCCTGAGCCCCTAGACTTTCCGCCAGCGAACTGGCATGTGCTTCGGTTCTGCTGTAAATCTGCAAAATCTCTTGCCCTGCAGCTTTAAAGCCCTTTGCAAGGTGTGTTGCTACATTTCCTGATCCCAGAAAAACAATTCTCATAAGCAGCGCTTTGATTAAAAAACAAAACCTGCAGCTGAATGCTGCAGGTCCCGACTAGTTTGTAGTAATTTCTTTATTCCTCCGGATGATCGACAACATAAAGCCCACAACCATCACAATGGTTCCAACCCAATAAAGATTTATATAAGGGAATTCTATCGACTTGAATACCACCCAGTCTTTAGCCTGTTGTGGCTTTTCGTAAACCTGTAATTCGACTTTATTTTGCTCAGGTATAATCTTTGTAAATCTTACACGCAGACCAAGCTCATCAATGTTTCTTGCGAAGTCAAAAGTGTTATTCCCTTTAACCAGGAAAATCGGTTCTGCTTTGTAAATTCTACCATTCAAATTAATTTCCAAGGGAAGACCAACGGCAACATCTTCTTTAGCAACTACAAGCTGCTTTGCAGAGGGCTTGAAGTTTAGAGGTTTGACCGTTAAAATACCGCTACTGGTGTGAATGGTGTCACCTGGCTGTACACTTAGAATCCTTGGCGCCATGTAGTTTTCTTCCGCTGAATGACCATCATGATCTTCATGCTCTTCTTTTTCAGCAGGGGCACTGGTAATGTGCGTATAGATATCTGAAGTTAGATAGTGTTTAGTATCAGGTGAAGCAATCAAGCCCATCTTTTCATTTGATTGAACATGGGGATGTAAATCAAAGTCTTCTTTAGTCTTCCCTGTTTTAGGGTCGATAACCTTAAAGTTAAGCTTGTAATAGGTATTGGGTGCAACCGTGCTATCGCTGATATAGGTCACTGTGTACTTACCCATGGTTTTAGGCTCATTTCTGTAAAGAACCATATTCTCCCCCGGCTTCTCTGCCTTTTCAAAATCCTTTACCGGGATGAAGTTACTGGCATTTAGCGAGATCGGCTGACTTGTTGCGGAAGCAACTAAAGCACCTACAAGCAATAAGGCAAATCCCATGTGTGCAACTGCAGCGCCAACAAGCTTGCCTTTACCACCGAAGCCTATGATAAGGATCCTGGCATTAGAAAGAATGGCGAACACGCAAGAGAAAGTAAGCAAGATATACATCAGGTTGGTATAAATACCAGCGATATAGACGTATACAGCAGTAATGACCACAGAAAACACGATGCTGCCAACGAGGTTACTGTAAAACTTACGGGCATTTGTGCGTTTGTATTTCAGGAACTGGGAGAAGCCCGATATTACCGTGATCAATATGGCGAAGGGCGCCTGCCATTGATTGTAGTATTTTACCGGATCTATTGGAGGTGCAAAATTGGTTCCGAATACTTTGTTAAATACAGGGACTGAGGTGGTGAAGATAACCTGAATACAGGCAACGGTGACAACAAGTGCACCAATAAACATCCAGAATTCACGGGAATAAGTTTCTTCATCCTTGTTTGTAATTGGCAGCTCTTTCCATCTGATGATCAGGAAAATGACTGGAATGGCGAGAAACACTACATTGTATAAGATCAGGTGACCAAACATACCCAGGTCTGTAAACGAGTGCACAGAGGTTTCACCCAGAATACCACTTCTGGTGAGGAATGAGGCATAGAGCACTAAAATAAAGCTCAGTACAATCAGGGTTACGGCAGTAAAATAGGCGTGACCGGTGTTTTTAAAAGCGATGAGTACGTGAACGCCGGCGATTAACATCAACCAAGGGATTAAGGATGCATTTTCTACTGGATCCCAAGCCCAGAAACCACCAAAGTTCAAAGCTTCATAGGCCCAGAAAGAACCCATGATGATACCTGCACCAAGAACCATTACCGCAAACAGCGCCCATGGTAATGCGGGTTTAACCCATTCTTTAAATCGTTTCTGCCACAAGCCGGCAATAGCATAAGCGAATGGGACGACCATGCTGGCGAAGCCCAAAAACAGCGTTGGTGGATGTATAACCATCCAATAGTTCTGAAGCAGTGGATTTAATCCACGACCGTCAGTGATAAATTTCAGGTAGTTTCTAAAGTTTTCCGGATCGGCAAATACCACTGGTGCTTGTCCCTTGAGATCTATCGCATCGCGTAGCAGGATAAAAGGTGAGCTTCCAACACGTGTACCCAGAATATCTACACCAATAAGCATTGAAGTTAGAAAAACCTGTGAGAATGCCACAATGGTCATTACGCCGTTTTCCCAGGTACGCGCTTTCCAAATGAGGATCAAGCCAAGCAAGGATTGCCAGAAGGCCCACAACCAGAAGCTACCCTCCTGTCCTTCCCAAAAGGCAGACACGATGTAGTAAACCGGAAGCGCTTTAGAAGAGTGAGACCACACGTAATAGTATTCATTATAGTGGTTCAGTATCAAATAGAACAAGGTAGCCCCGATGGCAACTACACTCACTGCATTCACGATAAATCCGATACGACCCAGTTTAACCCATGACTTATCTTCAAGGTCTTTATTTATTGTGGCGAAAATGTAAGAGATCGTAGAAAGTAAAGAAGCGGCAAAAGCCAGGACAATAAAAAACTGTCCGACTTTCCCGGGGAGGAGGGTTTCTCCAATAAATTGTGTATCCATTAAGGCTTTAGTATATAAACTATTTTGATTGTTCTACAGTACCATCTTGTTTCACTTCAACAAGATCGTCATTATATTTAGAAGGGCATTTCATCAGGATCTTGGAGGCATAAAAGGTACCCTCCTCCATTTTGCCAATGAGTACTAATTTCTCCGAACGTTCGAAGTCCTGAGGCTTAGTGCCATTATATACCACTTTATTTACTGCACCTTTCTCATCTTTCATGTAAAATGCAAAGTGGTTTGCATCTTTAGCCGCATCATAGTACGTGCCTTTCTCTTTTTCCCAGTAGCCCATTACATGGAACTCACGAGATTCTTTGGAGGCCTCTTGAAAACTGGAATAACTGCTGGTATCAGCATTTAGACTAACCAGAAAACACACACACAAAGCAATTGTTATTAGACCTATAATTGCACTTTTTTTCATGGTATAATAAGATTAAAAAGGGTATTACAAAGATAAAAATTTAAGCCACCTATTAATCCTGAGTCTTGGGGTATTCAGGTTCTTTACGTTATACTGATAGTTCTCTGACAATGAAGTGATGAATTTTATTCGGTATACTCCGACTTTATCATTGTTGGAATCGCATGTCTAAGTTTTAACACTTTAGGTTTGGAAACCTTGCGGATATAAAGATCCCAGGGATTTCGCTTGTAGTAATCCTGGTGTGACATCTCCGCCGGATGGAACACCTCCAGCGGCTTGAGTTCTGTGACGATGTTGTCCTTATATTTTCCCGAATCATCGATCTTGTTAATAACATTCAACAGTGTTCTATACTCCTGCTCGTTTCTATAGAAGGCAATGGACCTGTAATCCGAACCTATGTCAGGTCCCTGGCCGTTTAGTTGTGTTGGATCGTGCGCAAGAAAAAAAGCTTTAGCAAGCTTGTCAAAGCTTATTACCTTGGGGTTATAGTAAACCTGGACAGCTTCAGCATGACCGGTATTACCAGCTAGTACCTTATCGTAGGTGGGATCTGAAGTATTTCCGCCAGCATAGCCGCTAATAACCATGCGAACACCTTTAAGCGAGAGCATACATTCTTGCATGGACCAGAAACAGCCTCCTGCAAAGTTCGCCACACGCTCAGCAGATGCGGGTTCAGGTAATACCGCAAAGTCACCACGGGCAGGAATATCCTGCAGCTTGCCGTTGGAACAGCTAAAAAGAAAAAGCGGCAGTAAAAAAACAAGAAGCTTAGTTTTCATCTGCAATATATACGACAAAGCTGAAGAAAAGGTATATGACTGACCTTCAGTAAAATGTCATTTAAAGAAAAAGCCGCAACAGTTAAACTGCCGCGGCTTTAAAGACATATACTTTTGTTTATGGCCAGATACCAAGGTTCATGTAAGATACTGCGATCTTATCAATAGAACCAACGAAAGCAGCCATCCTTAAAGTGTCAACACCAGGTTTTACCTTTAGGGTTTCTCTAATCTCGTGGTAAGAGTGGATCATGGTATCTTCAAGTCCTGAATTCACCAATTCCATCTCTGAAGCACCTTTTACAAGCATTGAGCGGTGTTCAGCTGGTATGCTCTTTCCGGTAAGACTCTCAAGGGTATTGATCAGGTTTGCGTTAGAGTTTTCAGCGTAACGATTCTCCATACGACCAAATGCTACGTGAGAAAGGTTTTTTAACCATTCGAAGTATGAAACTGTAACACCACCTGCGTTGCAATACATATCAGGGATGATGATACCGCCCATTTCTGTAAAAATAGCCTCAGCACCTGGTGTAGTCGGACCGTTAGCACCTTCAGCAATGATCTTAGCCTGGATGTTGCGAATGTTAGCTTCAGTAATCTGATTTTCTAACGCTGCTGGCACAAGGATATCACAAGGTTGTTCCAGACCTTCCATAGAGTTCTTAAACTCTTTAGCGCCTTTAAAGCCCAGGATTGATCCGGTTAGTTTACGGTGCGCAAAAACTTCGTCAATGTTCAAGCCATTTTCATTGTATATCGCACCTTCAAATTCACAAAGGCCTACAATGGTCGCCCCCATTTCTGAAAGGAATTTTGCGGAGTGATAACCCACGTTACCAAGACCTTGAACGATCACGCGTTTGTCGCCCAGACCAGCTTTAAGGCCTATTTTAGCCATATCTTCACCAACACTTACACATTCACGTATGGCGAAAGCAACACCACGGCCAGTAGCTTCTTTACGTCCCCGGATACCGTGTAGAGCAATAGGTTTACCCGTTACACAGCCAAGGGCGTCCAGTGAACCTGGATTCATGGTCATATAAGTATCTGCGATCCAGCTCATTTCACGTTCACCTGTACCATAATCAGGTGCAGGAACGTCTATCCCAGGACCGATGAAGTTTTTCTTAATTAGTTCTGTCGTGTACCTACGGGTAATGTTTTCCAGTTCACCCACAGTGTAGTTTTTAGGATTGATGCGGATACCGCCTTTAGCGCCACCAAAGGGCACATTCACGATCGCGCATTTGTAAGTCATCAATGCAGCTAATGCCATCACCTCATCCTCATTCACCATGTCACTGTAACGGATACCACCTTTGGTTGGACTCATGTGATGAGAGTGTTCAACACGCCAGGCATCAATAACTTCAAATCCATTTCCGCGTCTGATTGGAAATTGGAAACGATATACACTGTTGCAAGCTTTAATTTGATTCAATAGACCTTCCGGATGGGAGGTGAATTTTGCGGCGTTGTCAAAATTTGCACATACGTCTGTAAAGAAGTTTGTTTCGTTTGCTAGATTAGCCATTATTTGTTTTTTATGATTTCTTAGTTTACCTCATTAAGCGTGCAAAATTGCATTAAAAAATATCATTAATGCAAATAGCAGACTCCTTAGTGTATTCAGCACACCAAAGCAGTTAATCTACTAAACAAGGATTTAGAGGGTATAGAATTAGTTTTTCGGATCAGAATATTTTTCCAACTTTTTTAATCTTCTATCTATGGAAAATAGAAAAAGTATCAGTCCGATGAAAATTATGGCTGCACATGCCACAACCACATAAATTTTGCCTGATGCATAAACACTTTCATCAAGGGAAGATGGACCACCTTGTGCAAACATCTGCAGGCTAAAAGCCATGAGCAGCAGTATTAGGGAAATTCTTTTCATGATTATAACGTCGTATTTTTATCTAAGGCACGCAACCTGAATTTAAGGGTATAGATCCAATAGCCGATCAGGATCCAACCAAGACATGCCGGATAGAAAACCATACGCATGCGACTATCAAGATCGTAAGAATTGAAGCCAGGATTGCCTCCGTTGCCCGGATGCAGAGAGTCAGATAATCTAGGTAGTACAAACAGTAATACCACCATCATTGGGAACGCAAAGATGTTGTATATGGCAGAAATCTTTGCACGTTTCTGTTCTTCATCAATGGCATTTCGAAGTACCAGATAGGCAAAATAAAGTAACAAAGCGATGGCTGCAAAATTCTGCTTAACATCGAAGCTCCAGGCTTGTCCCCAGGTAAACTTAGCCCATACAGCGCCTGTTATAATGCCAAGAAGGCCAAATACAATCCCTACATTCACACTTTCTACGGCTTTTAAATCATTTTCGGGATTGTTTGAAAGAAGATATTTGATGCTATGGAAGACGGATACGGCAAACAGTATGATCATACTGAACCACATTGGAACGTGGAAATACAGATTCCTGATGCTTTCGTAAAGTATAGGCAACTTCGGTACACTATTTAAGAATCCAGCTACCGTTGCATACAGCACCAGCACAGACCCTAGAATTTTCCACCAGCTTTTATACATTGGTAAGTAGTTTTAATCGCGCCAAAGGTAAGGAAATAACAATAAAGAAACGGCGAAGACCAGGACATTAATAACCAGCAGCATACCAATCTCATCTATGCTTACGCTACGGTCGAGCCCATCTATAGCATTCTTCGTGAGCTTAATCAATACAATTAATACCGGAATAATCACAGGGAAACTGAGGATCGCCATCAGCATTCCCCCATTGCCCGCTTTTGATGATATTGCGGAAATCATGGTGAATATGCTTGAAAAACTTAAACTTCCCAGGATCGTTGCTAGGAGGTAGAGTCCGAGATCTGCCGGCACGTAATCGAAAACCAGGATGTAAAAGCCCAGCGCAATTACCGTCAGCAACATCATTAACAGGATATTGTAGATGGTCTTGGAAATAATTAGCGCAAATGGGCTTGCTATGGTATAGATATACAACTGCCGCCCTCGACTTTCCTGCAGGAAGCTTTTGGAAACCGCATTAATGGAAGCAAAGAGCATGATGATCCAAAATAGCGCGTTCCATGTCACGGGATTAGCACTGACCCGCGACAGGAAACAAACGAATATGGTGGAAACGACATACAGGAGTACGCCATTAAGCGCATATTTAGAACGCCATTCCAGCAGCAGCTCCTTTTTTACCAAAAATTTAACCTGATCTAATAAAGTCATCTGCAATACGCTAAACTGACCGGCCAGCAGCTTGTGTAGCCTCTAACCTGTTATTTCTTACAGCGATAAGCAGCAGGGCTCCAGCTAGTATTACAAACCATCCCCACTTGTATTTTACCACACCTGCGGCAAAGTTTATTGCTTTTTTAAAATGAATGAAGCTGAATGCATCGTGCGATTTGAAGTAAACTCCGGCTAGGGTAACCAGCACAAGCACCACCCCTAACCAGCCGCAAATACGCAATAACTTAGCCTTTCCAGTAAATGCACCGATAAAGGCAATCACAACAACTGCATAAAATACTGATGCAATGGTCACATCAAGATCGAAATAATTCCAGTTACCAATGATTGGTAGTCGCAGCAGCGGGCACATACCTCCTATTGCCATAAGTGCTGCACCCGCAAGACCTTGAATTTTCATGTTATCCTTGTGTGTTGATACCCATTTTATCTGCGAAATGCGCACAGTAATCGCGAAGATCTTCAACAATCAACTGCTCACCAGTAGCTTTCAGAAACGTGTCTCCCATAGTTTGAAGGGTTTCATAGAAAAATCTTTTCATCTCATCTACCGGCATATCTTTCGTCCAAAGATCGATACGTAGAGAATTTTTATAGTTGTGATCCCATAATGCAAGCATCATGGATTTTACAGCCATCTGTTCCTTAGTTTCTGAATCTGTAGATTCCCATAAAAGGTTCTCAGGCACGTTATTATCATCTAATTCTACTGTAATTTTGATTTCTGCTTTTTTCATTGATTTGCAATTATAAGGTAAGCATTTCCGACTTACCGTGTTTGATCTTATATATTAACTGAGTACACTTAACCTTAGGATGAATACGAAGACAATGGTAAAAATAATAAACGCGCATTCGATAACCCAAAGGTTGCGGGTTGAAGGGATAAACTTTCTAAAAATCTGATCGGATAAAAAAGAGATAACTACTGCAAGGAAGCATACGGCAACCCAAAGGCCATTCACCTGATGATCCATACCATTCGTGGTCTCAGACTTATCAAAAATCAGCATCCCTGCCATAACAAGGCTCACTGCTGTAACGATATTTAGCGGCGTTAGTTTAAACTTCAAGGGTATTACCGTTTAGCTTTCTTCCTTTTCCAGGATGGGGTTTTATCGTTCTTTTTCTTTACCTCAAACACACGTTTTTTCTCATGGAAGGCACCTTTAAAATCAGGATCTTCCTTACGCTTTTGTGCATCGATCTCACGAGCCATGGCCTGGCGCTCCTCATATGGTGTTTCTTCCACAAAGACATCAGTCGGCAAGGGTGTAACAGGAATGGTTTGCCTGATCAATTTCTCGACTTTCCGGATGTAATACTCCTCAGAAGGCGTATAGAAAGTCATTGCCTCTCCAGATGCTAACGCACGACCGGTACGCCCAATACGATGCACATAATCTTCAATAACGATGGGCACATCGAAGTTGATTACGTGACTTACATCAGAAACATCAATACCTCGTGATGCAACATCTGTAGCAACAAGTACGCGTATGCTTCCTTCTTTGAAGGCGTTTATAGAGTTGATCCTTGTATTCTGGCCTTTGTTGGCATGGATTACCCGCACATTTTCATCGCCAAAACGTCTGCTGATGAATGCAAATATGGAATCTGCAACCACTTTAGTTTTGCAAAAGATGATCAGACGTTTTACCGCATCGTCATTTTTAAGCAGGTATTGCAGCAGGTTGATCTTTGTTTTAAAGTTTGGAACCTGGTAAAGGCTTTGCGTAATTGTTGACGCAGGCGTTGCCCGTTCCGCAGCTTCTATCACCGTTGGGTTCTTTAGGAAATCGCCAGCAATTTTCTGTACCAGATCGCTCATGGTGGCCGAAAAAAGCAGGTTTTGACGTTTCCGGGGTACGATCTCCAAAATTCTGTGGATAGACCCAATGAAGCCCATATCCATCATTTTATCCGCCTCATCAAGCACAAGGAACCTCAAACTCTGCGTATTGATATGTCCGGCAAGATAGATATCCAGGAACCGGCCAGGTGTCGCAATAATAATATCTACACCAGCTTTAACCTGTTCAATCTGGGTTTTAGGTCCAATACCACCATAAACCACTACAGAACGCAGATCTGTATACTTTGCAAACATCTTAACATGTTCTGCGATTTGCATAGCCAGCTCCCTGGTTGGGGAAAGGATCAGCGCCCTGGGGTTCATGCCTTGTGCATATTTCAAATGCATGAGCATTGGCAGCAGGTAAGCCGCAGTCTTTCCGGTGCCTGTTTCTGCAATACCGAAGATATCCTGTCCGGACAATACCGGAGCAATAGCCTTTTCCTGAATCGGCGTTGCTATGGTAAAACCGGCATCTTCTACAGCATTTAAAATTTGCCGGTTGAGCTTGAACTCTTCGAATTTTTTGGACATTCCGCAAATATAGGCATTAAAACAGCTGTGTGGCATTATGAGCCAAGTATTAGATATTTTGACGCCCTTCAGACTTGCTTTCGGAACAAATGCGGGGCATTTTATATGCAGGTATTTAAATAAACCCTTAGTTTTGAATGCATGAATATGATCCTCCTTAAAAGCGCTACGCTCGTGAACGAAAATCAGATCTTTGTATCTGACGTATTGATTAAAGACGGAAGAATTGAAAAGATAGCCCCTACAATTGAATATCCTGGTGCCGCCGAAATTAATGCTGAAGGCTTACACCTACTGCCTGGAATGATTGACGATCAGGTGCATTTCAGAGAACCCGGTCTGACACATAAAGCAGATATCTTCACGGAGAGCATGGCCGCTGTAGCAGGAGGAATCACATCATTCATGGAGATGCCCAATACCGTTCCGAATACGCTAACACAAGAACTATTGGCAGACAAATACAAGATTGCTCAGGAGGTATCGCTTGCAAACTATTCTTTCTACATGGGTGCCTCTAACAACAACCTTGAAGAGGTCCTTAAAACTGATCCAAAACAGGTCTGCGGTATTAAAGTATTTATGGGATCAAGCACAGGTAATATGCTTGTGGATAATGAATTGGTGTTGGAAAACATCTTTCGCGAAGCACCAATGCTTGTGGCGACACATTGTGAAGATGAAGCAACCATACAACGGAACCTTGCACTTTACAAAGAGAACTATAACGACAAGCTAACCATAGAGATGCACCCAAAGATCAGAAGTGCAGAAGCTTGTTACCTCTCCTCATCGCTGGCGGTGGAGCTTGCTATAAAACATAACACCCGTCTACATATTCTTCACATATCCACAGCAAGAGAGGTCGGTTTGTTCGACCATGCGACCCCATTGGCCAACAAGAGAATAACTGCAGAAGCCTGTGTACACCATTTATGGTTTGATGACCGGGATTATGCAAGTAAGGGAAACTGGATAAAATGGAATCCAGCAATTAAGACAGCAGCGGATAAGGAGGGTGTACTTCAGGGTTTACTCGACGATCATATTGATGTTATCGCCACTGACCATGCCCCACACACCATTGAAGAAAAGGAACAACCATACAGCTCCGCTCCTTCCGGTGGTCCGCTCGTGCAACATGCACTTCCTGCTTTATTAGAAATGTATCATCAGGGAAAGATATCCTTGCAGAAGATCGTGGAGAAGAGTGCACATAATGTTGCGACATGCTTTAACATCACAGACCGGGGCTTCATCCGTGAAGGCTATTGGGCCGACCTTGTATTAGTGAACCTCAACGACCCATTTAAGGTTACAAAACAAAATGTTCTCTATAAATGTGGCTGGTCCCCATTTGAGGGTCAAACCTTTCAATCCGAAATCGTACATACTTTCATCTCTGGAAAACTGGCATATTCCAAAGGGAAGTTCACCACAAACGAAACTGGGAAAAGACTGGAATTCAATCGTTAGCATGCAGCTTAACTGCATTTTAGAGAAATGAGGTGGATTGAGAAAAGACTGATGAAACAACTGGCTGTCAGCTTTTGTCTGGCAGCATGCGTTTTTTTGCTTGGACTTAGCACGGATTTAGTTGAACCGTTTTATTCAGGCTTGTTCTATAAGTATGTTTCTTACGTACAGCGTAGCATCAGCAGCATCTTTCCATTTTCACTGGGCGATGTTCTGTACGTTCTTTTCATAGGTTTTCTGCTTTTTCGATTGATTACGTTTTTACGGCGGCTAAGCAGACCTGCAACCCGGAAGCAATTGTTGCTGGCTGCTCCCTTACAGGTGATTAATCTTTGTTTGGTGTTATATATCGCTTTCAAGCTCCTCTGGGGACTAAACTATTCCAGACACTCCATTGCCGCCTCTCTAAAGATTGGAGACGAAAAGTACTCCCCTGCGCAGCTGTCGCAGCTTGCAAGATTTCTTGTCAACCGGATAAACACCATTGAACAGGAGCGATCTCAGAATCAGCCAGGCAGGCCTCAACAATATACCGCTGCTACACTGGAGGAGGCGGCTGCTGATGCTTACCGGAACATGGAAGCTAAAAATTCCTTTTTCACATACCAGGAGCCTGACCTGAAAAAAGTGTTAAACACCTGGATCATTACAAAAATTGGCTTAGAGGGATACTACAATCCCCTCTCTGGTGAAGCTAACGTCAACATGAGAATCCCTGCGCATAGCCTACCCTTCGTGGCCTGCCATGAAATTGCGCATCAGCTGGGTGTGGGCAGAGAAGATGAAGCCAACCTGGTCGGCTATTTAGTGGCATCTAATAGTCGCGACGTGTATTTCAGGTACGCCGCAGTTTATAGTGTCTTGAGAAATGTCCTGTTTGAGCTGAGGATGAAAGCTCCTGAAGAGTACGAGGAAATAAGCGCCCGCATTAATCCAGCAACAAAAAAGGATTTTGAGACCGACAGGGCTTTCTGGATGAAATATAACAGCGACGTGTATGCCTACATGGACGTTGCACTGGATAGCTTCCTGAAATTAAATAATCAACAAAAGGGAATTAACAGCTACCAGGATATTGTTATATGGGTTTACAACCTACACAAGAAAGACTTACAACACCCTTAAGCCATTTGCACGGTCTCTGATCACCATCATAATTCTGGCAATGCTCTCCGCCCTTAATCTTGCATTTTCAGTAATAGGACCTTCGAAATTTTCTGTCAGCGTATTATTGAACAGACTTAACCAACGGTCGAAATGCCTTTGTTCTACGGGAAGCTTAAGGTGTTTAGGCATCGGGTCGTCCTTGTACTTGCGCGTATAGAGCAGTATTGTGGACCAAAAGTCTACCATCCGCAGCAGGTGTGGCGCCCAGTTATCTTTGATGATCTCTTCAAAGATCGGCCCTAGAAGGTCATCTGCACGCACGCTATTGTAAAAGGTATGTACCAGGTGGGTAACATCCGCCTCTGTGGTAATATCTGATTTTAGAACGCAAGTCATCTTTTTTCTTACAAAGCTACTATATTCATCAAAGAGTTACGTTGTATATCGGATAAAGCAGCCTTTAACATACCAAAACATTACAGCGGCAAAACAAATAAAGCCTAAAACATTTCTAAATTTGTAGCTATGGCAAAGATATCCATTAACCTGGCTACAGGTTCTTTACAAAAGGAAGAAATTATTGTAGGCATAGACCTTGGAACAACCAATAGTCTTGTAGCCTTCATTAATCCCGATAATAATCCTCAGGTGATCAACGATACTGGTAAAGGTTTATTGGTACCATCTGTTGTACACTTCAATGCCAACGGCGATGCTGTGGTTGGTAATGAAGCTAAATCTTTCCTGGTAACTGATCCTGCAAACACTATATTTTCAGTAAAACGACTGCTTGGTCGTTCTTACAAAGATGTAGCTGATCATAAAGACACTTTCTCTTACAAAATCATAGATGACGACACGGAGTCTTTAGTTAAGATCCAGGCTGGAAACAAGTTCTATACGCCAATTGAGCTCTCCGGATTGATCTTGAAAGAACTTAAAGACCGGGCAGAACATGCATTAAAAACACCGGTTAACCGGGCAGTAATTACGGTGCCTGCATATTTTAACGACAGCCAGCGCCAGGCAACACGTGACGCGGGGAAGCTCGCCGGACTTGATGTGCTACGCATTGTTAACGAACCCACTGCAGCCAGCCTTGCCTATGGAATTGGCTTAGATCCGACGCAGACAAAGACCATTGCGGTTTACGATCTTGGCGGTGGTACTTTCGACGTTTCCGTGCTTTCCATTCAAAACGGCATATTTGAAGTGCTGGCCACTAATGGTAATACCTTCCTTGGCGGTGATGATTTTGACCGGGCAATTGTGCACTACTGGATTGAGAAGAATCAACTTAGCCCCGCGCTGTTGGCTGAAGATGCAGGATTGATGCAGACTTTACGCCTTCAGGCAGAAGCTGCAAAAATCGCATTGAGCACCCAGAACATGTACAATGAAAAACTTGAGCTTAAAAACCATACAGGTGGAGAAATCTGGTGCAGCATAACCAGGATTACTTTTGAGGAATTAATTGCTGCGAAAGTACAGGAGACCATCAATTCCTGTAAACAAGCATTGACTGACGCAAAACTAAGCGTGGCAGACATTGATGAGGTAGTCATGGTGGGTGGTTCTACCCGCAGCCCTTATGTTAAACAACAGGTGGCATCCTTCTTTGAACTGGAGCCGCACGATCAGATAAACCCAGATGAAGTTGTTGCGCTTGGTGCTGCAATTCAAGCGGATATTCTTGCGGGTAACCGCTCAGACATTTTATTGCTTGATGTAACTCCACTTTCATTGGGCATTGAAACTATGGGTGGCCTAATGGACGTGATCATCCCTAGAAATGCTAAGGTGCCTACTAAAGCTGGTCGTCAATATACCACATCCATTGATGGGCAGGTAAACATGAAGATTTCAGTCTATCAGGGTGAACGGGATCTGGTATCTGAAAACCGGAAACTGGCAGAATTTGACCTTAAAGGTATTCCCTCTATGCCCGCTGGTTTCCCGAAAGTGGACATTAATTTCCTTCTAAATGCAGACGGTATCCTTACCGTTCAGGCCATTGAACTGCGTTCTGGTGTTAAGCAGGAAATCGACATTACACCATCATACGGCTTATCAGACGAAACAGTGGAACAAATGCTGATTGATTCGATCACCCATGCAAAAAGTGATGTTGAACAGCGTATGCTGATCGAAGCGAGAAGTGAAGGTGAACAGCTGGTTTATACTGCAGAGCGTTTCGTTGGAAAGAATGGCTTCGTGCTGTCGGCAGAAGAAAAAACCGAGACTCTGAAATACATTTCGACACTAAAAGACGCCCTTGCATCCGGAGAGAAGGACTTAATTTTGAAAAAAGCAGATGAGTTGAATGAATTCACTCGTCCGTTTGCTGAACGCCTTATGGACATCGCCGTTTCTCAGGCAATGAAGGGAAAAAGTATAGAATAGTTACCGTTAGGCTTTTTACAAGATATACTAGCGTAAATGAAACAAGTTTTTATTTACGCTATTTTTTTGTCCGGATGGTTACTTCTAAGTGCCTGGGGATTCTTTGCGCACATGCAAATCAATGAACTTGCAGTTTATACACTTCCGCAGGGTCTAAGCAGGTTTTATAAGAATAACATCCGGTATATCCGCGATCATGCTGTAGATCCAGACAAGCGACGTTATTCAGACACGCTTGAAGCACCCCGGCATTACCTGGATGTTGAGGTTTATGAAAGTAACATCGACAGCATTCCCCTGAAACTGGAAGATGCCGTAGCGAAATACGGAAAGGCAAAGCTTCAGGCAAGTGGAACAGTGCCCTGGCAAATACAGATAAGCTACTATAAGCTTGTTAATGCGTTTAAGGCTCGTGACTCTGTGAAAATACTATTGTATTCCGCTTACTTAGGGCATTATGTAGGTGATGCCCATGTGCCCCTGCACACAACAGAAAACCATAACGGACAGCTTACTAATCAGCCAGGAATTCATGCATTCTGGGAAAGCAGACTACCGGAGCTCTTTGCGAAGGATTTTAACTTCCTTGTTGGTAGAGCCAGTTACATTGAAAACCCACTTCGTGAGGCCTGGAAAATTGTCAAACACACGCATACACTGGTAGACAGCACTTTGTTGCTCGAAAAAGAACTTCAGAAATCATTCCCAGCCCATAAGCAGTACAGCTTTTCTAAAAGAAAAGGACAGGTGTTGAAACAATACGCTGAAGCTTATGCCCGTGCGTACAACCTCAAACTCAACCACATGGTCGAGAAGCAGATGCGCGCTTCCATCAAGTCTGTGGGAGATTTCTGGTTCTCGGCATGGGTTGATGCTGGTCAGCCAAAAATGGAGAACCTCATCAAAGTACCCGAATCAGAGCTTGAAAGACAGCGGGAAGAAAGACTTAACAACAGATACGAAGGGGGCAAGATTATAGGCCGGGAAAACTAGACTTCCGTAACCTTCTTCTTGCTAACTTTCGACTTAATTGCCGCAAATATTGCAGGTAAGAATGTTACCACTGCAATTACCAGAATAACAATGTCAAAGTTCTTCTTAACAACTGGAATCTGACCGAGAAGATAACCAGCAAGTAATAAACTGGCGATCCAGGCTATCCCACCGATAATGTTGTACATTGAAAAGCGCCCGAAGGGCATCTTGGCAACGCCAGCAACAAAGGGAGCGATGGTTCGGAAAATTGGAAGAAATCGGCTAAAGATGATTGCTTTACCACCATGCTTCTCGAAGAATTCGTGCGACTGATAGTAATATTCCAGTTTAAGAATCTTGTTTTCAGCCTTGAATACCTTCATCCCTAGCATACTGCCCAACTTATAGTTTAAGGTATTTCCTAGAATAGCAGCTATGATCAGGATTATCAACATCACCCAAATGCTCAAGCCAGTCTTTTCGCCGGCAATCAAGGTGCCCATAGCGAACAGCAGGGAATCACCAGGCAAGAACGGGGTTACCACAAATCCGGTTTCTGCAAAAATGATCAGAAACAATATCAAATAAGTCCAGGTTTGATAATCGCTAATAATAATTTCAAGATGCTTATCTATATGCAGCAAGAAATCGACAAACTGTGCTAAAAACTCCAAAATATTCTTTTTTCTCAAAAATATAAATTTACCGCTGATTCCCCGCTACTTCTCTCCGTTAATGTCGAATCTTACTTTGCCCTAACAAACTACAAAGATGATTGTCAGTCAACAAACACCCAAAAGTCCGATGTAGCGAAACAAAAAAGGGCCAGATCGTATGATCGGGCCCTTCTTTATATCCTTTATTGGTATTAGTTGTAGTTGTTCAGCATGACGGGCATAACCAGCATAAGCACATCTTCGTTTTCGTCGTTAGTCTGCGGGATTAACAATCCTGCACGATTCGGCGTAGATAGCTCCAGGGTAACCTCCTCACCGGAAAGGTTACTAAGCATTTCGATCAGGAAACGGGCATTGAAACCAATCTCCAGATCCTCACCCTCGTATTGACATCCAAGGCGCTCATGTGCCTCGTTTGCAAAGTCAAGATCTTCTGAAGAGATATTCAATTCGCTACCACTGATCTTTAGTCTAACCTGGTGCGTAGTTTTATTCGCGAAAATAACAACCCTTCTGAGCGTGTTTAGAAATAACGCACGGTCAATCACAAGCTTGTTTGGATTATTAGCCGGGATAACAGCCTCATAATCTGGATAACGTTCATCAATCAGGCGACATACCAGATTGATATTCTCAAATTTAAAGAAAGCACTGGTTGCATTGTAATCCACAGATACACTAACGTCTGTGTTCGGCAATGCAGCCTTAAGTAGGGTAAGCGCCTTTTTAGGTAAAATGAAAGAAGCAGTTTTATCAGCTTTGCTGTCCTTGCGTCTGTATCTTACCAGTTTGTGAGCATCCGTAGCAACAAAGGTAATATGCTGATCAGAAAGCTGACAGAACACGCCTGTCATTGCAGGACGCAGTTCATCATTACTTACTGCAAATATGGTCTTGGTTATAGCTTCGGTAAGTACAGAAGCTGGAAGTTCAACTGATGATGCATTTTCAACAACAGGGATTTTCGGGAAGTCATCGCCGTTTTCACCACTTAATTTGTACTTTCCATCACCGGCACTAATCTCAATAATAAAAGAGTTATCATCAATATTAAAGGCGATCGGCTGATCAGGAAGTGTTTTCAAAGTGTCTAACAAGATCTTGGCTGGTATAGCAACTTTCCCACCTTCTTTCGCTTCAACTGGTAAGGAAGTCGTCATACTGGTTTGTAAATCAGTAGCAGAAATGGTCAAATTACCGTTGCTGATTTCAAACAGGAAGTTCTCCAAAATTGGCAAAACAGTACTGCTGCTGGAGGCACCATTTACTGTTTGTAAATGTTTAAGTAATGTAGATGTGGATACAATAAATCTCATAGTATGATCTTGTAAATCTCAAAAATATACAATTTTACCTTGTATACTTATATTTGCGATAATAATGTTGAAAAATGCCAAATAATGTCAATAAGCCTATCGGAAGTAGGATATTCATTATCTGCCAGGTTAATTTTTCCGTTCTGATCCTTGTTTTATCAAGTAATCTCACCTTAATTTCCTTATCCCGCAGCGCAATCAGGTTATCTTCACTTGAGAGGTAATCAGCAATATTTAACAATAGTGCCTTGTTTCCAAAGTTCTGCTGTGTATAGCGATCAAACCCCAGCGGGAACACAGAATTGTCGCTCGCACTTACCTGGTTTTTAAAAATATCGCCGTCACCAATCACAATCATACGGGTAGGCTTACTTCGCTCAAAGTTACCATAGCTTTCGGTGATGCCTTCGGGTAAGGCTCTGTTCTGAAAAACCGATGGGAAGGTTCCCTCCATCAACACAGCCACAGGCTTAGAGGTACTCGTATAATCCCTTGGATCGGGTTGTTCAGCCACCATCTGCAGGGAAAGCAACTTCGGTGTATTAAATACCTTATTATATGGTGAGGTAAACAGCACCGCCCGTTTGTTCACACCCTTAACACCAATGGTATCAATAGTACTTACAAACTCACCTTTCACCCCATCAATGTTCTTGACTAGCGCTGATGCAGTATCTGGCAATAAGATCGGATAGTAAAGCCAAGGTGCAAGTTGTATTTGATTTTGGTTGCCAGTGCCCATGGCCAGCGGTATTTCGGCGCAGTTCGCATCTGCTACCAAGTTGTAGTTTATTCTCGCGCCATAGATGAAAAGCATATCATCCAGATTCAAAGATTTGTTGAATGCCAGTTGATCACTCTTCCCCCTAAGACTATCTAAGTCTGCACTTACCTGGTCTATGCTCCACACCAGGCTACCCCCTTTCATCACAAAATAATCAAGCTTGTATTTTTCAGCCTCCGTAAAAGCACGCTGTGGCTTTGTTATAAAAAGGATCTTCAAGCGGTCTAAACCTCCCTTATCAATGACGCTCAGGTCTACCCTTCCGGCCTCATATGTAGTGGACAATGACTTTAAAGCATCGCTCAACTGCAGATCCGATAATTCGCCGTTTCCTTCAGTAAAACCAATCCGCGGGTTATCCCCGGTTACCACTTTCTTTATGGCCACGGTAAAAGTGTATTCCAGGTTCTGTATTGAACTGTTAATATTGTCTTCGTAACTACCCGCAGCATCCATGTTTTGCAGGAGCTTAACTGGCAATTGTCTGCCCTCGCAGGATACGATCGCCATGGGGAATATGGTTTTTTGAGCAAAACCATTATCGTTTTTTATGTTAAGCGTTGTCGGCTCCACGCCCAGGCTATAAAGCCGGCTTATTACGGTATCCTGCTCATTAAGCGGCAATCCGCCAATCGGATCCGTAAACACAACGTTGATTTTAACTCCAGCTAACGATTTATAATCATTTAAAAGGTCTGCGGTAGCATACTTAAGTCGCTTAAAAGCAGCAGGCAGGTCGCCATCCAGAAATACGGTAACATCAATCTCCTGCTTTGCACCTTGCAATATAACTTCTGTCTTAGGGTTCAAGGTGAACCGTTTTTCCCGGGTGAAATCTACACGGGTATATGCAAACTGCACCGCAACGTTCACGAAAACGAGTAAAGCGATTCCTATTAACAATCTGGTCATCCGTTTACCCTTGCTTACCATTTGCGTCCTCCTATCGTAAATTGCGTTAACAGCAGAAAGAAGATTATTACACTGGCAAAATAAACAGCATCGCGGCTGTCCAACACACCCCGGCTAAGGGATTGATAATGCTCGTTTATACTTAGCGAAGTGAACGCCACCTGTAAACCTTCCGGCAAATCTATCTTGGCTATGGCATCAAAGCCATTGTACATAATGAAGCATAAGAAAACTGCCACTGCAAAAGCAATAACCTGATTCTTTGTGATAGATGAAGCGAACACACCAATTGCTGTAAAGGCGGCGCCTAATAAAAGCAAACCGATATAGGAGCCGATGATTGCGCCAGTGTCAATATTCCCCGCAGGCATGGCGAGCTTCGATATGGTATAATAATAGACCAAGGTCGGAACCAATGCAAAGACCACCAGTGAGAGGCTTGCCAGATACTTCGCTGTAATGATCTGCCAGTCGGTTAAAGGCCTTGTGGCAAGTAATATGAAGGTCCCCTCCCGTCTTTCTTCCGCAAACGATCGCATGCTAACTGCGGGAATCAGAAACATAAATAAAAATGGTGCAAGGCTGAAGAACCCGGTTAACTCCGCATAGCCATAGTCCAGAATAGAGGTATCTGGAAAAAACCACAGCAGCAGGCCTGCTGCGAGCAGAAAGATGCCGATGGTGATATATGCCATCAGGGAGTTCAGGAGACTGAATAATTCTCTTTTAAATACTGCGTACATGCAAAAATAATGTGTGCCTAAGTTAGAAATTAGAATCAGGAGGTTAGCTTTCTAAATATCTCCTCCAGAGATTGTGAACCATGCTTGGCCTTTAGCGCTTCGATCGTGTCGTTAGCAACAATCCGGCCTTTATTGATGATGATCAGCGCATCACATACTGCTTCAACCTCCTGCATAATGTGCGTAGAAAGGATTACTGTCTTATCCTTTCCCAGCTTCCGGATCAACGCCCGGATCTCCGTAAGTTGATTCGGGTCTAAACCTGAAGTCGGCTCATCCAGTATCAATACTTTTGGGTCGTGAATGATCGCCTGTGCTAATCCTACGCGCTGTTTATATCCTTTCGAAAGCATGGAGATCTTTTTAGACTGCTCAGCTTCAAGGCCAACGGCATCAATGGTCTCCTTAACCCGCAGCACCGGATCCTTCAAGCCGTAAGTATTTGCAACGAACAGCAGGAATTCCTTGACATACATATCCGCATACAAAGGCGTTTGCTCGGGTAAATAGCCCATCAGCTTCTTCACCGCCAGCGGATGCTTTTGAACGTCAAGT
The DNA here is from genome assembly GCA_038918115.1 of Pedobacter sp. Classification (GTDB taxonomy): domain Bacteria; phylum Bacteroidota; class Bacteroidia; order Sphingobacteriales; family Sphingobacteriaceae; genus Pedobacter. The sequence continues at coordinate 13,437 of JBCLAL010000005.1, read as the reverse complement.
CCGCAGATTTCAGCAGTGCCTGAAGTAGGTGCAAGATAGCCCGAAAGCATCTTCATGGTGGTAGATTTCCCAGCGCCATTTGGTCCAAGAAAACCAACGATCCTTCCGCTTTCTGCAGAAAAACTGATGTTGTCTACAGATCGCTGCTTGTCATAGTGTTTTGATAGCGATTGAACCTTTATACTCACTTATTTGATCTTTAGATATTTGGTGCTTAACTTTTTGTCGGCACGATACTGGTCCAGCTCGCGTCCGGAACGCACTAAATCATCTGTAGAGAGGATATCTGCACCATCTGCAACCAGAGTATAATAAACCTGCTTACCTGGATTCGCAGCAGCACTACGATCTAAGTTACCCATGGTGCCCAGGATGCAGGTAATGCCGTTCTTATGTAAATAGCTGTATACCCATTTTTCAGGTGCTGAAATCCCTACAAAAGCAACAATCCGATCGTTTGGAACACCCATTTTATTCAGGCGCTCAAGATCTTCCTTACCTTTTACCGTTGCGGAGATCATCAGGTCGGGTGCCAGCTTATGGATTTCTGCTGCTTGATTAGCATTATAGGTGATGATGATTGAATTCCGTTCAGACTTTGTTTTTCTAACCGCATCAACGATCATGGCGTATGGTACGCCCTTCTTAATATCAACTGTAAAAATAACCTTATCCTTTCCCCAGTTAAGCACCTCTTCAAGTGTAGGAATTTTGAACCCGGTAACCGTACCCTGTTCATCTTTCAGCCTTAATTGTTGTAGCGCAGCATAGCTGTAATCACCAATCGGTCCAGTTCCGGTAGTTGTACGGTCAAGATTATCGTCATGCATGATCACAAGCGCCGAATCTTTGCTCAATGCAACATCAAATTCAACCACTACAGGTTGGTATTTTATCGCATTTTCAAAGGTTTCAATAGCATTCTCAGGAAAGCCTGCCATTGGACCACCCCGGTGTACACTTAAAAGCGGATAAGTCCTCTTCTTTGCATTTAAAAATTCACGAAGTTCTTTGGTATTTTTAAAGGAGAGCAGATGTTTTTGTTGAGCGCCTGCAGTTAACGTGAAAAGGCAGGCTGCGATCACCAAAAGATTGAATCGTTTCATGTCCAAAAGTAACCCCAACTTTCTATATTTGCAATATTATGGCTAAAACTAATCACGACGAACAATTCAAGAATGTAATATCACATGCTAAAGAATACGGGTTTGTATTTCAGAGCAGCGAGATTTATGATGGACTTAGTGCAGTATATGACTATGGACAGCTAGGTGCCGAATTAAAGAACAACATCAAAACGTATTGGTGGAAAGCCATGGTACAGATGCATGAGAACATTGTGGGAATTGATTCCGCTATATTCATGCATCCTAAAGTTTGGAAAGCTAGTGGCCATGTGGATGGTTTTAACGATCCAATGATCGACAATAAGGATTCTAAAAAGAGATACCGCGCCGATCAACTACTGGAAGAGAAGATTACCAGATACGAGAAGGACGGAAAAACAGATAAAGCATCAAAGTTACAGACTGACATGGACGCTGCATTGGCGGCTGATGACCTGGAACGCTTGAAAGTGCTTATAGAAGAACACGAAATTGCCTGCCCGGTAAGTGGAACCAGAAACTGGACAGAAGTACGTCAGTTTAATTTGATGTTCAGCACACAGTTTGGAGCAATGGCTGAAGGATCAGACGAAGTTTACCTTCGTCCGGAAACTGCTCAAGGGATTTTCGTTAACTTCCTCAATGTACAGAAGACTGGCAGGATGAAAATTCCTTTCGGGATTGCGCAAATTGGTAAGGCATTCAGAAATGAGGTTATTGCACGTCAGTTCATCATGCGCATGCGAGAATTTGAACAAATGGAGATGCAATTCTTTGTGCGTCCGGGTGAAGACAAAAAATGGTTCGCATACTGGAAAGAAGCTCGTCTGAAGTGGCACCTTACATTAGGCTCGGATGAAGCACAGTACCGCTATCACGACCATGCTAAACTAGCCCATTACGCAAATGCAGCTACCGATATTGAGTTTGAGTTCCCATTTGGATTTAAAGAAGTTGAGGGTATTCACAGCCGTACGGACTTCGACCTTACCCAACATCAGGAATACTCTGGCAAGAAAATGCAGTACTTCGATAATGACCTGAATGAAGATGGTAAACCATACGGAAATTATGTTCCATATGTAATTGAAACCTCTATTGGTTTAGATCGTATGTTCTTGCTTACATTAATAAATGCACTTGAAGAACAAGACCTTAGCGAAGGTGATAAAAAAGACAGTCGCACATTGTTACGCCTGCACCCTTGCCTTGCACCAGTAAAAGTGGCTATTTTCCCGCTGACCAAGAAAGATGGTTTGCCTGATAAGGCTCGCGAGATCATGAACAGCTTGAAATATGACTTCAACTGTATCTATGAAGAAAAAGACGCGATCGGCAAACGTTACCGTAGACAAGATGCTATTGGTACCCCATTCTGCTTAACGGTCGACCACCAGACCTTAGAAGATAACACAGTAACCATCCGTCACCGCGATACCATGGAACAGCAAAGGATAGAGATCAAAGATCTGCAAGAGATCATCTCTAACAAAGTGAGCTGGAAAAACCTTTTAAAATAGTAGACAAAGCCCTGGCAAACCTTGCCGGGGCTTGTTTGTTATATCACCTTTAAGCATAATGCTCGGCAAGCTGATCAGGTTCACATTTTTCGGTAATTACTTCATCGGCGTGCTCGCCATCGCTTTAAGCATAGAAGCTAATCTGCAATTGGGCCTCATACTCAACTCAACGCTTTATTACATACTCATCTTTTGTGCGCCTGTTGTCTATTATACCCACGCCTACATGGGCGCTACACGTTTTACGAGTTCATCAAACCCGAGGCTTGCCTGGTATATCAGACATCAGCGGTTTTTAAAATGGAGTCAGCGCATCCTCTCAACAACATCAGTCGCCGTCTTTTTGTACCTTTTTTTTAAGAACAGCAGTACTATACTTTCACTCCCATGGCAGTATTGGATTGGTGTTAGTGCTATTCTCCTCATTGCATTTCTCTATTATGGCTTGCTGCCCTCGTATTTTTTCAACTTAAATCTTCGAAATACCGGATGGCTAAAGCCTTTCGTTATCGGCTTCATCTGGGCTTGCACTGCTAATGTCATCCCGCTTGTCCTTTTGAGAATTGAACAAGGTAGCCCATTCCCCATCGGTGTGTTCTGGCTTTGGCTTTTTGTCAAAAACTGGATGTTCTGCACAGTAAACGCCATCATGTTCGATATTAAAGACTATGACATAGATGCCAATAAGGAGCTTAAGACTTTCGTCGTTGAATTTGGTATACATAGAACCATATTCTTTATTCTAATTCCCTTGCTTGCTATCGGCATACTGGGCCTTGTTGCCTTCACATCCTACGAACAGTTCCCAATTGCGCAGGTAATGATGAACTTGATTCCCTTCGTCTTAACATTGATAGTAGCCTTTTCCCTCAGCCTGAAAAAGCCAATTTTATACTACCTTATTGTGATAGATGGGCTTATCTTAGTTAAGGCTTTTTGTGGAATAGCAGGGACAATGATATGAGGCAAAATAACTATGATGCCATAGCGGGCTGGTATGACGTGTTAAGTGGCCTGGTTTTCTTCAAGGCCCAGGTAAAGGCACAAAAGAAGCAGTTGGCGTACATCCCTCCTGCTGCATCAATATTGATCGTTGGCGGCGGCACCGGCTGGATATTGGAAGAAATAACCAAATTACATGACAGTGGATTGGACATCACCTATCTCGAAATTTCTGAAAATATGCTGGCACTGGCAAGAAAACGAAAATACGGTGCCAACAAGATAACGTTCATACACGAGGCCGTGGAGAACTACCGCTTTTCCAAAAACTTCGACGTCGTACATACTGCCTTTCTTTTCGATAATTTCAAGGAAGAGCGTGCAGCAAATATATTTAACATGCTGCTAAGTCACTTGAAGCCAGCTGGCTTTTGGCTGTATAGCGACTTCAAAGTTGAACCGCAGGGATCTGGCTGGAAGAAAGCTTTGTTGCAGGTGATGTATCTTTTCTTTGCACAAATAGCGCAAGTGGAAGCGAGGAAACTCCCCGGTATGGAGGCAATGTTTCAAGGTAGCGGATGCCGGATCATTGCCCGAAATCTTCATTACAGCGGCTTCATTGAATCAATAATTTTTAAGAAATGAGGGAAAATCCATACCTTCATGGAAAATTTTAGCATCATGAGCAATACAGATATAGCCCTAATTATTGTAATTTTCAGTGTCATCATCTTCATTACTGCCCTTTATTTAACCTTCGTTAAGAACAAAGTGCGCTAGAGCACAACGAATTGATGGAAGACGCGAAACCTATCATCCTACTGAATTCACAAGAGCAGCGCGTTCTTGGTGCGCTGCTTGAAAAGAGTCGAACTACCCCGGATTATTATCCGATGACCATCAATTCCCTTGTGGCCGCTTGTAATCAGAAGACTTCTAGAAATCCGGTTGTCAGTTATGATGAAGAGATGGTAGCACTTACCTTAAATTCGTTGAAGATCCGCGGACTTGCTAGTACCGTGACTGCCCCAGGCAGCAGAGCTGCTAAATGGAAGCATAATCTGGCGGTCTACTACCCGCTTCTTCCGAGTGATCTTGCCATCATATGCCTGCTTTTACTTCGTGGGCCGCTTACGCCGGGCGAAATCAATACAAGCGCTGGTCGTTTATACGAATTTGAGTCCATCGAAGAGGTTCAGATGAACCTGCAACGACTTGCCGCCAATGAACCTGCCTTTGTTAAACAGCTGCCGAAACGTGCGGGACAAAAAGAAGCCAGATACCTGCAGCTCTTCGGAGGCGAAGTCTACGAAGAAGCCATAGAAGCAAATACTGACACTGACCACGTTTCTGATATCCGCCTTGAAGAACGTGTTGCCAAGCTTGAAGCCGAAGTCAGCGAGCTTAAAGCTATTCTCGACCAGCTCCTTTAATCTAATTTCTAAACCTTTCTCTGCCTTCCCGGTCTTAATGTTGTGACACATATTAAAAACACAGCTTTAACGTTTAGGAAACATGAAATCTATCCTTCTGGCCCTGCTGGTTACTTTACCCACCTATTTTCAAGCCACACAGACTACAAATAAAACCACCTTTAATGATATCCCTCATGAGCTTAGCAAGCAAACACAAGCATCCAAATGGTCTGCTGTTGAGCTGGAACGTGCCAATACTGCCCGCGATGTAAAGTATCTCAGTGCGGAAGAAAAAAAGATCATTTTCTACATGAATCTGGTGCGAATGGATGGTAAGCGCTTCTTCGACACCTACTTTCAGCAGTATATTGACGAGCACAATGAAAGGATGAAGCAGTACAGTAACTATAAGGAGGTACGTGTAAGCCGCAATGATCCCTACTACAGGGGATTGGAGCAGGATCTGCGCGACATCAGGAACCTGGGTTTGCTCTATCCTGATGAGACCCTGACCTATGTGGCGCAGCAGCACGGAAAGGATATGAAAAAGAACAATCTTGCGGGTCATAATTCATCAGATGGTAGAACAATGGTAGAACGCATTAAGAAATACTATCCAAGGAATGGTATGGCCGAAAATCTCGCTTTTGGCTTCTCCTCCGGACTGGCGAATGTAAGTTTGTTGTTATTGGATAAGGGTGTGCCGGACTTGGGACATCGAAAAAACATCCTCAATAGAACGTTGGGAATCAATGTTGTAGGTGTAAGCATCCAAACACATCCACATTATAAATACTCCGCTACCATAGATTTTGTAGCCATTCCCGATTTAAAGGTTCCGCAATAAAAGAACAGGATTGTGCTAAATTCAGCATGTATTACTACTTTCGTAGACAATAATATTATGCGCAAAGCACTACTAAGCCTGATAGACTTCTTTTATCCACCCTTTTCCCGTTGGATTTCTCAACATACCTTCAGATATCTTGCAACTGGCGGTTCCACGTTTGCTGCTGGTATCATCATCTATTACATTGTTTATAATTACGTACTTAGGCAACAAGACATTAGAGTTGGAGGCCTGCTGATCACTGCACCTATCGCTGCATTAGCTATAGAGTCAATCATCACCTTTTTCATTGGCTTTTTACTTAACAAGTACCTCGTATTTACACAGTCTAATCTAAAAGGCCGGGTCCAGCTCTTCCGCTACGGATCGGTAGTAATGACGAACATTTTGCTAAACTATGCCTTCATTAAGGTCATGGTGGAGGCCTTTGGGTTCTATCCTACAATATCGAAGATCGTGACTTCTGTTATCCTTGCTGTCTTCAGTTACTTCTCTCAAAAACATTTTTCCTTCCGAGTAAAGAAATAACACGCCGATCGGCATTTCTAATTTTTCCTTGTGTTCCTTTGATTAAGCCCCTATATTGCTTATAATCCAATTCATATCATGATGAGCGATTTTAATGACTTCAACAATCCACAGGTAAGGAATTTACCCCGGCATTTAAGACAGTTCATTGTAGAGCAACATTACGAAAAGTACACGCCAATTGACCAGGCAGTATGGCGATATGTAATGCGTAAGAACTACAGCTACTTAAAGGACGTAGCATATTATCCATATATAAAAGGGCTCCAACGTGCAGGATTAAGCATCGAGCGGATTCCAGACCTGCAAACGATGAACGACAATCTTGGCAAGTTAGGCTGGGGCGCTGTAACTGTAGATGGTTTTATCCCACCTGCCGCTTTCATGGAATATCAGGCATATCGTGTGCTTGTTATTGCTGCCGACATCCGTCAGTTAAACCACATTGAATATACACCCGCTCCGGATATCATCCATGAGTCAGCGGGACATGCCCCTATTATTGCTGATGCAGCATATAACAGCTATCTAAGCTACTTTGGCTCTATAGGTGCAAAGGCGATGTTTTCCGCTAAAGATTTCGAGCTCTATGAAGCCATCCGGCAGCTGTCTATTTTGAAAGAAGCTGTAGATGCTACGCCTGCGGAAATCGAGGTCGCAGAAAAGCATCTGAATGATGTTGCCGGGAACTTAGGTGAGCCTTCAGAGATGGCACTACTCGGTCGACTTCACTGGTGGACCGTTGAATATGGCCTCATCGGTACCTTAGAAGATCCAAGAATATACGGTGCCGGATTACTATCCTCCATAGGTGAAAGTGCCAGCTGTATGTCTGCTGAGGTACAGAAGCTTTGGTATACCATAGACGCTCTGAACTATCAATATGATATCACTAAAACGCAGCCGCAACTCTTCGTAACGGAAAGCTTCCAGAACCTGATAAACGTACTGGAACAGTTCGCAGATACGATGGCCTTCCGCATGGGCGGTGCAGAAAGTATTCAAAAAGCTATAGATTGTAAAAATGCTGCAACCGCGGTCTATAGCTCAGGCCTGCAGGTGACCGGCGTTTTCAGTGAAATGAAAGTAGATCACCAGGGTTCCTTGACCTTCGTGAAAACAACAGGCCCTTCAGCACTTGCAACTGGAAACAAGCAACTTGCCGGACATGGTAAGGACTACCACCGGGACGGCTTCTCTTCACCGGTTGGTAGATTAATATCCGCAGACAAGCCGCTGGAAATGTATGATACATCAGAACTTGTTGCTGCAAATATCGTGGTGGGTAATGCATGCACGTTAGAATTTGAAAGCGGCATTCAGGTAAGTGGAACTATCGAAAATATCCTTAAGCCGGCAGATAAAATTATGCTGATAACTTTTAGCAACTGTACGGCGAAAGACGCATCTGGAAGCGTGCTGTTTCTGCCAGAATGGGGCCAGTACGATATGGCTGTTGGTGAACGTATTGTGTCCGTCTTCAACGGCGCTGCAGATAAAGATGCTTACGAAGAACTTACCTATGTGAGTCAGAAGCAAACCCACAAAATCCAATACAATCCTGAAACGAAGAAATTACATCAGGTTTACCAGTCGGTACGCTTAATCAGAGAGTCAGACACAGACCACCACAAGCTTACGGAGATCTTCAACACTTTGAAAACAGCGTACCCGCAAGATTGGCTTTGTAGTCTGGAGATCTTAGAAATATTAGATCACAAAGGACTCAATCCGGAACTAGAAGCTGAGCTCAGAACCTGGTTGGTAGAAAAGGCCGAACATGAACCAGAGTTCAGGAAATTAATAATTGACGGTCTGCATGTAATTGCAAATCCAGTAACCCAATTGATTATACAAGAATAATTTAATGAATATAATACTAACTGGTGCAAGCAGCGGAATCGGTTTCGAAGCCGCACTTGAACTTTCACTGAACAATGACAACAAGATTGTTTGTATTGCAAGGACCGCAGACAAACTGAGAAAACTTTTGGAAATCGCAAGAAGCATTAATCCGGATTGCACACTGCTGCCTGTGGCGTTCGATATTGTGCTCGACGACTTCGCCGCACTTCTCCCCTTCTTGAAAGAGCGGCTCGGCCATATTGATATTCTAATAAACAATGCAGGTACATTGATTAATAAACCATTTCTGGAGACAACAGCAAATGACCTTGCAGATATGTACCAAAGCAATGTATTAGGCCACTTCAACATGATCAAAAATGTACTTCCGTTGATGAAAAGTGGAGGTCATATCGTAAACATCGGCAGTATGGGCGGCTTTCAGGGCAGCGTTAAATTTCCAGGCCTTGCTGCTTATTCGGCAAGCAAGGCAGCGCTGCATACCCTTACGGAGTGTCTTGCCGTTGAACTTGCTGATACGGGCATAAAAGTAAACTGCCTTGCCTTGGGATCAGCCCAGACTGAGATGCTTGAAGCTGCTTTTCCTGACTTTGAATCGCCTGTGATGGCCTTTGAAATGGGTAAGTATGTAGCTGATTTCGCAAGAACGGGGCATAAATTTTTCAATGGAAAGGTGTTGCCGGTAGCCGTGACAACACCCTGATCAGATTAATCCAATAACACAATTTTTAAGGCATCGACAACTCTTCCTTGCCTTAAAAATTCTTTCGCCAGCTCATGCAGTTCCCGGGTTCGTGTTCCCGAGTCGCCGATAGTTGCATCAAGCACCTCTTTAACTGAGGCATCAGTATGCATAAGATCAATTTCTTCGGGGGTGGGCAAGACTTCAACATTACCCAGCTTGCCTAAGTCGTTTCCGGTAAGCGTAGTCGAATTCCGCACCTCCGAAGGAAGTGCATCCACACCGATCCCCAGTGTGGTCAAAGGTTTGGCAACCTTAAACAAGTTTTCCTTTGTAACCCTACAGTACCAGTCGCCCCCCAGCCGGGCCACGAGATCAATCTTTTCCTGGTCAATTTTTCCGCTTTCATCCAGAATGTCTTCCCTGATGTGCATCAACTTCACCTCTGCAATAACCAGATTTCCAGCACCCGCCTGTTCACCCAAACTGAGTACCTGCTGTACTATACATTCCATCTGTACCGGCGCTTCCGATACTCTTGGTGGCTTTACCAGCGTTGCTGGTTCCATGGTGAATCCTGCTTTTTCAAACTCGTTTACCCCCTTAGGATATTCGGTACTCGCAAGGCTCATTTGCTGGACCATATCGTAGTTTACGATGTTTATTACACATTCCGGAACTTCCAGAAGGTTTTCCAGGGTATGTTTCGTCGTGTTATCACGAACCCGACGGGCGGGTGAGAAAACGCAGACAGGAGGATTGGTGGAAAACATATTGAAGAAACTGAAGGGACTAAGGTTAACCTGCCCTTCAGCATCTATTGTGCTTGCAAAACATATCGGTCGCGGTGCAATAGCATACTGCATGTAGTTCTGCAATTGCATCGGACTTAATTTGGTAACATCTATTGTCAACATTATTTTTTAAGCGCAAGGATAGAAAAATCTGAATTTGCCTTGCTTATCGTGTTACTTAGAATACCTAAGCCGGTAACTTTCATTTCCACAATGTCTCCCGCTTTCAACCATTGTACCTGGTAACCGGGATCATTCAACAGTCCAGTACCATTTAATTCCAGAAAACATCCTGTACCAACAGTACCCGAACCGATAACGTCGCCGGGAAGGATGTCAGCACCATAAGCGCAACGCTCAATAATTTCCGCGAAAGTCCAGTCCATATCGGCCATATCTCCTTTGGAGACTTCTACCCCATTTACCAGACAGCTCATCTCAAGGCTATAGGCATTGCCCACATGCCCAGGTTTTGCAGCAGTTTTATATTGCTCAAGTTCATCAGGTGTTACCAGCCAGGGACCGATTACCGTAGAAAAGTCCTTCCCTTTTGCCGGCCCCAGGTTTAGCAGCATCTCTTCCATCTGCATGGTGCGTGCACTCATATCATTCATGATCATGTAACCCGCAATATAACTGTCTGCTTCAGCAGCACTAATGTTCCTGCCTTTGCTACCAATTACTGCAGCAACCTCAAGCTCAAAATCCAGCTTTTCGAAGTGGTCGGGCATACATTCAATTTCCCCGGGGCCCTGTATCGCATTGTGGTTCGTAAAATAAAAAATTGGATACTGATCAAACTCCGGTATCATATCCACCTTCCGGTTTCTCCGCGCCGCAGCGACATGTTGTCTGAAAGCATATCCATCCCGGCAGGACGTTGGATGAGGTACCGGAGCGAGTAGTTCAAAAAAGACCTCCTCTTTCGCCTCAATTTCACCATTTCTGATCTGCGCATCTATCTTTTTTGCACGTTCCATCATCACCTCCCCCTCACGTAAAAATGCATTCATCTCATCCGGTATCTGTTTGTCGCAGGAATGCAGGTTATAGATATGTCCATTTACGAAAACACCCAGGTGTTCACGGTCCTCTGTTTTGTACGAAACAAGCTTCATATGCAATGATTTAGATTGTTAGATTTGATAAAGCTAAGCAGATGTTCGTAACTTTTAAGATTTAAAACATTTAATATCTCTTTTAAGGGGTTTATTAAAATTTCTTAGCAACTTTAAATAACAATACATACTTTAGTAAGAACTTGAATAAGCAACTACATATCATCGAACAAAATGCCCGCCAGGTACTGGCAGCATTTAGATATGCTATGCTTTCCAAGCTGATCTTCGCACAATATTCCGCATAAGCACCCTCCGCTTTACCATAACGGCTATCTATAATCGTTATACCCTTTTCTAACCAAACTACAATATCATGCCCATCTATCACACTTTAGGAACTATTCCTCATAAGCGCCATACCGTTTTTCGTAAACCCGACGGTGATCTTTATGCAGAAGAACTGGTCTCTACGGAAGGTTTCTCCAGCCTATACTCCCTGGTTTACCATTGCCATCCACCAACCATTGTGAAGTCACTTGGAGAACCCTATTCTGTAGAGCCGAAAATTGCACGAGCCAAACACCTCAAGCATACCAGCCTTATCGGTTTTAACATTAAGCCTGAAGACGACTACCTACAGAGCAGGAAACCTGTACTGGTAAATAGCGATCTGCACATCAGCCTTGCTGCACCGAAACAGTCCATGACCGACTACTTTTATAAAAACAGCCAGGCGGATGAGGTTGTCTTCATTCATGAGGGTAAGGGAACTTTAAAAACTGGCTTTGGTAAAATCAAGTTCGGCTATGGGGACTATCTGGTAATACCCAGGGGCACCATTCACCAGTTTGAATTTGAAACTGAGACAAACCGCCTATTCATCGTAGAAAGCTTTAGTCCGATACGAACGCCGAAACGTTACCGGAACGAATATGGTCAGTTAATGGAGCATGCCCCCTACTGCGAACGGGATATCAGACGTCCTTCAGATCTGGAAACTATTGATGAATTTGGCGATTTCAAAGTGCTGATAAAAAAGCAGGGGCTGATCTATCCCTACACCTATGGGACACACCCTTTTGACTTTGTAGGCTGGGATGGTTTTCATTATCCCTGGGCTTTTTCAATCCACGATTTTGAGCCAATAACCGGTCGCCTTCATCAGCCACCTCCAGTTCATCAGACTTTTGAAGGGCACAACTTTGTGATCTGCTCGTTTGTACCAAGAAAGTACGACTACCATCCGCTTTCCATACCGGCACCTTACAACCATAGCAATGTGGATAGCGACGAGGTGCTGTACTACGTAGATGGGGATTTTATGAGCCGGAAAAGTGTGGTTAAAGGTCAAATTACCTTGCATCCGGGCGGCATTCCGCATGGCCCGCATCCAGGAACTGTGGAGAAGTCTATCGGAAAAGAAAAAACGGAAGAACTTGCGGTAATGATCGATCCGTTCAGACCGTTGATGCTCACTGAAGATGCATTGAATATTGAAGATGAAAACTACCACAAAAGCTGGCAGATAAACATAGAATAATAACGAATACCATTAAGTATAAACTTATGTCAACACAAACATTCGCAGAGAAAATTGCGCAGGCACAGGATTTCCTTCCCATCCATGGAACAGATTACGTCGAACTCTATGTAGGCAACGCCAAACAAGCTGCACATTATTATAAAACCGCGTTCGGCTTCCAGTCACTAGCCTATGCAGGACCAGAAACTGGCGTAAAGGAATACTCATCCTATGTGCTTCAACAAGGTAAGATCCGACTCGTGCTTACCACTGCGCTTAAATCTGATCACAGGATTGCAGAACACGTAAAGAAGCATGGTGACGGTGTGAAAGTATTGGCTTTATGGGTTGAAGATGCCTACAGCGCTTTCGAAGAAACAACAAAGCGCGGAGCAAAACCATACCTGGAGCCAGTCACTATTTCCGATGAGCATGGGTCTATAAAAATGTCAGGTATTTACACCTATGGTGAAACCGTTCACATGTTCGTGGAGCGTAAGGCCTACACTGGTCCTTTTATGCCAGGTTACCGTACCTGGAACAGCGAGTACAACCCGGAAGAAGCCGGACTGCTTTACATTGACCATTGTGTTGGCAATGTTGGCTGGAACAGGATGGATGAAACCGTAAAATGGTACGAAGAAGTGATGGGCTTCGTCAATATCCTTTCTTTTGATGATAAACAGATCAATACCGAGTACTCAGCATTGATGAGTAAAGTGATGAGTAACGGTAATGGCTTCTCCAAATTCCCGATCAATGAGCCTGCTGAAGGCAAGAAGAAGTCACAAATAGAGGAATATCTAGAATTCTATGAAGGCGAAGGTGTACAGCACATCGCTGTTGCTACAAAGGATATCCTGCATACGGTAAACACGCTTAAATCGAGGGGGGTAGAATTCCTGGGAGCCCCGCCGCATGCTTACTATGAGATGATGCCAACCCGCATCGGCGAGATCGATGAAGAGATAGCTCAACTCAAAGCTTTAGGTATCCTCGTAGACCGCGATGAAGAAGGTTACCTGCTACAGATCTTCACTAAACCTGTGGAAGACAGACCTACACTATTCTTCGAAATCATCCAGCGCAAAGGTGCACAATCATTTGGCGCAGGCAACTTTAAAGCCTTGTTCGAGTCCCTGGAAAGAGAA
>JBCLAL010000004.1:0-408383 GCA_038918115.1 Pedobacter sp. | reverse complement strand
TAATAACGGGCCCTAGCAATTCAATGTAGTCTTTAATCCCATCAAGGATCTCCTGAATGTATACATACTCATCTGCCATATGGGACCTTGCAGAATCGCCCGGGCCGACTTTCACAGATGGAATGCTTAATAATGCCTGGTCTGACGTGGTTGGTGAACCATAGGTCTCTTTTCCCATACGAATACCACGCTGCACCACTGGGTGGTCTTTATCAATGGAAGAAGGTTTCAGGCGCGTTGAACGCGGCTTCACCTCACAATCCACATTGGTCTTAATGATCTTAAGCACCTCTTCATTGGTATACGCGTCGGTGACCCGCACATCCACGGTAAAGCTGCAAAGTTCAGGCACCACATTATGCTGCGTACCTGCATTGATCACTGTTACCGACATCTTCAAGGGACCGAAAAGCTCGGAGACCTTCGCAAAACGATAGGTCCTGAACCATTCAATATCTTTAAGCGCCTTGTAAATGGCATTATCACCTTCTTCTCTGGCCGCATGGCCAGCTTTTCCATGCACCTGGCAGTCGAGCACCATTAGTCCCCGTTCTGCAATGGCAAGGTTCATCAGCGTAGGTTCACCGACCACCGCAAAATCTAGCGTACCGAGTTCCGGCAATATACTTTCAAGACCATTTAACCCCGAAATCTCTTCTTCTGCCGTGGCAGCAAGACAAAGATTATACGTCAAATCACTATTGTTGTAGTAGAAAAGGAAGGTTGCAATGAGCGATACCAGGCAGCCCCCGGCATCATTACTACCCAATCCATAAAGCTTACCCCCTTCCACATCTGCAGCAAACGGATCTCTGGTATAGCCCGAATTGGGTTTTACGGTGTCATGGTGGGAGTTTAAAAGCAATGTTGGTTTACTGGCATCGAAATGAGCATTGTAAGCCCATACATTATTTCCTTTGCGATGCGTTTTAACCTTGCGTTCCTGCAGGAAATTTTCAATTACAGCTGCAGTTTTATCTTCTTCCCTGCTGAAGGACGATATTGCTATCAGTTCTTTCAACAATGCTACTGCATCATTTTGCAGTTTCTCCATCATAACTTATTCTTTTTTATAAAGTTCACCTGCTTTGGTAGCAGATAGTTTTATTCCTTTTATCATTGAAGAGCTGAAGCCATTATGCTCCATCTCATTTAATCCTGCAATGGTACAGCCCTTCGGCGATGTCACCTTATCAATCTCCTGCTCCGGATGTGATTCCATCTGCAGCAACAGGTCAGCTGCTCCTTTTGCCGTTTGTACCGCCATCTTCAAGGCATCCTCAGCATGGAAGCCGATCTCTACCCCGCCCTGTGATGCTGCACGTATCGCGCGTAAAAAGAACGCAATACCACAGGCACAGAGTGCCGTCGCGGCGGTCATCAGATCTTCGTTAATCTTCACTACGGAGCCTACGGTTTCGAACATCGTGTTTACCTGCTTAATGTTTGCTTCTGATGCACTGTCGGTCGCCACACAGGTCATCGACTGCCCGATCGCAATTGCGGTATTTGGCATGGCCCTAACCACCTGGAGTTCTTCAAATAACTTGTTGCGTATATCTGCACAGCTTACACCAGAGGCCACCGAAATAACCAGGTGCCTGTTAACGTCTATTGCAGGCTTAATTTCCGCCAGCAACTTATCCAGCTGCTGCGGAAGTACGCAAAGCACCACGACATCCGCATCTGCGACTGCAGCGGAGTTATCTACACTAACATTGAAGCCCTGTTCTGCAAAGGCGGTTAAGCCTGTAAGACTCCTCCGGGTGAGTGTAATTTGTGCTGCCGCAGCATAACCTGATTTTACCAGGCCACGCGCAAGTGAAGCGCCTATATTTCCGCTGCCAATAATGGCGATCCTTCCTGTAAACTGTTCCATGATCATTGTATTAAACGCGTACCATTTTGCGACCCTTTTTTCAGGAGTTCATCGGCATGACCGATAATTACTTCTTTAACGCCACTTTTGATGGCCTCAAAGGCATTATGCAACTTAGGGATCATACCACCTGATATTACACCTTCAGCTTGCAACGACTCAAAGGCCTCAAGCCGGATCTCCGGGATCAGGGAATTTTCATCATCCACATTACGCAACACCCCTTTTTTTTCAAAACAGTAGATCAGTGTGGTATCGTAAACTTCAGACATAGCTACGGCAATGGCAGAAGCAATTGTATCGGCATTGGTATTCAGCAGTTGCGTATCACCGTCGTGCGTTAATGCACAGAAAACCGGTATAAGCTTGCTGTTCAGCAGACTGCTGATGGTCTCCACGGAAACCGAGTTTTCATTCAGGTCGCCCACAAAACCATAATCGATGGTCTTCACCGGACGTTTTACTGCTTTGATGGTATTGCCATCCGCACCGGTTAGGCCGATAGCGTTACAATACCGGGCCTGCATCTGGGCCACTATATTTTTATTGATCAACCCGGCATATGCCATGGTAACGATCCGCAAAGTATGGATATCTGTTATGCGTCGTCCATCAACCATTTTCGCTTCTATGCCCATAGACACGCCAAGCTCCGTAGCAACCTTTCCGCCGCCATGTATCAGGATCTTATCGCCGGTCAGTGCTGCAAAATCTTCGAGGAAGTAATGTAACTGTTCAGAATTGTCAATTACATTACCCCCTATTTTTACGATTGTTAATGGTTTCTTCATCTTTAGAATTTAGGAATTCCTAAGATAGGCTTTGTAAAAGGTCTTTCAAAACCGCCTGCGCTGCCCATAGACGGTTGCCTGCCTCCTGGATAACCAGTGAATTCGGGCCGTCCAGAATCTCAGCCGAGAGCTCCAGATCACGTCTGACCGGCAAACAATGCATCACTTTTGCATCGTTGGTGAGCTTAAGTTTTTCGTTCGTCATCATCCAGCCTTCCGGATAAGGAAGCACCTGCCCGTATGAAGAATAACTCGACCAGTTTTTAGCGTAAACGTAATCTGCGCCCTGAAGTGCTTCATCGATATCGTGTGAGATCGTTGCGCCCGCGCTGAAGCTTTCATTCAGTTCAAATCCTTCAGGCTGCACAATGGTAAAGTCGACCATACCCAGCTCCTGCGCCCTGCACATCCACTCCGAGAAAGAGTTCGGCACCGCCTGCGGCAATGCTTTTACATGTGGTGCCCAGGCCAGAACAACCTTTGGTTTTTCCGTACCCTTCCAGGTTTCTTTGATGGTCACTAAATCTGCCAGACTCTGCAGCGGATGGCGTGTTGCACTTTCAAGACTTACTACAGGAACCCCGCAAAAGGAAACAAATTTGTTAAAGAACGCTTCACTATAATCTTCCTCCCGGTCATTAAGTTTTGGGAAAGAACGTAAGCCCAGGATATCACAATACTGCCCCATTACGGCAGCGGCTTCACGGATATGTTCCACGGTGGTACCGTTCATCACCACACCATCCTGAGTTTCCAAAGCCCAGCCTTCTTTATCCATGTTCATCACCATAACACTCATACCCAGGTTTATGGCTGCCTTCTGTGTACTTAAACGGGTACGCAGACTCGGATTCAGAAATACAAGACCAAGGGTTTTATTTTCACCAAGGTGCTTATCACTGTAGGGATTAGATTTTAACGTTAATGCATCTTTAACCAGCTGTTCGATGTCTGCAACATCATGTACAGATGTAAATTGTTTCATAGTAGGTCTTTAGTCTTTTAGTGCCAATGAGAATTTTTCAAGGAAGAGATCAGCATGTTCCTTTTTCAGGTTTAGTGCAGGCAGCAAACGAATAACATTCGGTTTTGCCTCCCCGGTGAAAATATGATGTTTGAAGAGCAGATTTTTCTTTACCTGCGTACGATCTGCAGGCAGGTCAATGCCGATCATTAATCCACGGCCACGTACCTCCTGCACTTCCGAAAACTTCTTCAGTTCGGTGATCAGGTAGCCACCTACTTCCGCAGCATTTTTCATCAGCTGATCCTGTTCCATTACTTCCAGCACCGCCAGTGCAGCGGCACATGCTAAATGGTTACCACCAAAGGTGGTTCCCAACATGCCATGCCAGGGCACAAACTTAGCTGCAATAGAGATCGCACCAATAGGAAAACCGTTACCCATACCTTTTGCCATGGTGTAAATATCAGCGTTCACACCTGCATAATCATGCGAGTAAAACTGACCGGTACGGCCATATCCGCACTGTACGCTGTCGGCGATAAACACTGCATCGTACTGGTCGCAAAAGGATCTGATGGATTTTAAAAACTCCACAGAAGCTTCCTTAATACCGCCTACACCCTGGATACCTTCAATAATTACAGATGAGATTTCCTCGCCGTGACGTTCAAAAGCTTCAGCAAGGGCCATAATATCATTAAAGGGCAAGAAAACCACGTTATCAGTTTCATTCACCGGAGCGATAATCTTCGGGTTATCCGTTGCAGAAACAGCAAGTGATGTTCTGCCATGGAAAGCGCCTTTAAAGGCAATCACTTTCTTTCTGTTGTTGTAGAAAGAGGCAAGCTTTAATGCATTCTCATTGGCTTCAGCGCCAGAGTTACACAAAAACAGCTGGTAATCCGTTTTTCCGGAAATCTGACCAAGCTTCTCGGCAAGCTGCACTTGCAAAGGAATTTTGATCGAGTTAGAATAAAAACCAACTTTCGAGAGCTGGTCTGTTAGCCTTGAAGTATAATGCGGATGGGTATGCCCAATTGAGATTACAGCATGCCCGCCGTAAAGATCAAGGTATTCCTGTCCGTTTGCATCCCATACATTGCTGCCGGATGCTTTTACAATTTCTATATCATTTAATGGATAAACGTCAAATAAGTTCATTTTAAAAGGATTAAAGACCAAAGGCCTGGTTAATAATAAAACAGCATCAAATTAAAAGGCAGTAGCCTTCAACCGCAAGCCTTGCCGTTCATCCAGCCCAAACATCAGGTTCATATTCTGAACCGCCTGTCCGCTGGCACCTTTCAATAAATTATCAATGATGCCTATCACATGTAGTTTGCTACCATGTTTCTGTACATACAACAAGCCTTTGTTGGTATTAACAACCTGCTTCAAGTCGATATTGCGATTGCTTACATGTGTAAATGCAGCATCCGCATAGTAATCATTATAAAGCTTCACAGCCTCTTCAGCAGAAAGTTCGCTATCCAGATAGATGGATGCCAGAATGCCCCTGGTAAAATCTCCACGTTGTGGTATAAAGTTTAGCGTACCCCCAAAATCAGGATCAAGCATCACGATGCTTTCGCCAATTTCATTCAGGTGCTGGTGGTCAAAGGCTTTATAAACCGAAAGGTTATTGTTGCGCCAGCTGAAGTGCGAAGTTGCAGCCAGACTTTGTCCGGCACCGGTAGAACCCGTTGTTGCATTGATGTGAATCTCTGCCTTAAGCAAGCCCTTTGCCGCCAATGGTAATAGTCCCAACTGTATTGCCGTCGCAAAACAGCCTGGGTTAGCAATATAATCTGCAGTCCTGATCTGCTCGCGGTTAAGTTCCGGCAAACCATAGATCCAGTCGTTACCAGCCGCAGCCTTTAACCTGAAATCCTGACTAAGGTCAATGATCTTAACGCCTTTGTTTATTGGATTAGCGTCCAGGAACTTTTTCGCATCCCCATGACCAACACACAGGAAAAGCACATCAATATCCTGCTTCAGCGTACCCGAGAAACGCAGGTCCGTATCACCATAGAGATCCGTATGTACATCAGAAACCAGATTACCTTCATTGCTGCTGCTCAGGACAAAGTCGATTGCAACATCAGGGTGGTTGAGCAGCAGGCGGAGCATTTCCCCACCTGTATAGCCAGCACCGCCAACAATTCCTGCTTTAATCTTCATGGCCGTTCACTTTGTGCCAGATCATCACCTGGTTACCGAAAATCTTAGAGAAGCCTTTTACATCTTCACCAGACCAGGTATTGTTCATCTCGCCATAGCTACCGAATTTGTTGCTCATCAGGTCATGCGCAGATTCAATACCGATGATCTGATAGCGGTAAGGCATAAGTTCAACGATTACCTTTCCGCTTACCACTTTCTGCGTATCGGCAAGGAATGCCTCGATGTTACGCATAATCGGATCGTGGAACTGACCTTCATGCAACCAGTTACCATAGAAAGATGCCAATTGCTCTTTCCAGCTTAACTGCCATTTGGTTAGTGTATGTTTTTCAAGGGTATGATGTGCCTTAATGATCAGCACCGGGGCAGCAGCCTCAAAACCCACACGACCTTTAATACCGATGATGGTATCGCCGACATGTACGTCACGGCCAATGCCGTAAGGTTGTGCAATAGCCTGCAACTTCTGTATCGCTGCTACAGGAGCCATAGTTTCACCGTCGATGCCGGTTAACTCACCTTTTTCGAAAGTAAGTTCAATACGGCGGTTCCCGGATTCCGTCACCTGCGTAGGCCAGGCCTCTTCCGGTAGCATCTCATTGGAAGTTAAAGTCTCCTGACCACCTACTGATGTTCCCCAAAGACCTTTATTGATGGAGTATTTTGCTTTTTCAGCACTGTACTCCACACCATGCTCGGCAAGATATTTAATTTCCGCCTCGCGGGATAATTTCAAGTCGCGGATCGGTGTAATGATCTCCACTTCCGGAATGATGATGTTAAAGATCATGTCAAAACGCACCTGGTCGTTTCCGGCACCAGTACTACCATGTGCTACATAATCAGCACCGATCTTTTTTACATAGTTGGCAATAGCTGTTGCCTGACTTACACGTTCTGCACTCACAGAAAGCGGGTAAGTTGCATTTTTCAATACGTTACCAAAAACAAGGTATTTAATACAGCCATCATAATAGTTAGCAGTCTCATCAACCACAGCGTGGGAAGCTACACCAAGTGCATAGGCCCGATTCTCAATTTCCTGTAATTCCTCATTAGAAAAACCACCTGTATTTACAATGACAGAGTGAACCTCTAAATCACGGTCCTGAGACAGGTAAATACAGCAAAACGAGGTGTCTAACCCTCCGCTAAAAGCTAAAACGACTTTCTTTTTCATCTGTTTAAGATTTGTTTTGGTGATGAAGCTATCATGCATGATATTCCATCTATTTAAAATTGAATTGGCCTGAAACAATCTTTCGATGGTCTCATATGTTGATTGCCGCTATTTAAAGGCTTTTAAATAACGACGAAAATAATAATGGATTCCTTTTTATGACCATCTTCTGCTTCATAAGCATAAAACGTTCGTAAAGCTTCGGCTTACGGTTCAGCTCTTCAGCAAATTTCTTTGCCACATCATGCTTTTGTGTGGCAGGATCGTATAACATTGCCGTACACATGCAGTTCTTCCGATCCTTACTCTTCAGGATCTCAAAGTTAACGCAGCTTTGACAGCCTTTCCAGAAGTCCTCATCCTGGGTAAGCTCAGAATAAGTAACCGGCTCGTAACCAAGTTCAGAGTTGATCTTCATTACGGCAAGGCCGGTCGTTAAACCGAAGATTTTAGCTTTTGGATATTTCTTACGTGAAAGCTCGAAGATCTTGCCCTTGATAGCATGGGCTAAGCCTGCCTTTCTGTAGTTTGGACTCACAATTAGGCCCGAATTGGCAACAAACTGTCCGTGGCTCCAGGTTTCGATATAACAGAAGCCAGCCCAGCTGCCATCTTTATGGAATGCGATCACCGCTTTTCCATCCGCCATTTTACCAGCAACGTACTCCGGAGAACGTTTGGCAATGCCCGTTCCTCGTGCTTTAGCTGATTCTGCCATTTCATTGCAGATCTCCTCTGCGAAAACACGATGTTCAGGTAGTGCAACCTGCACTATAAAATCGTCTATATTCATTATCTATATAACGAAAAAAATAAAATAACTGATTAATTTTTTTGAAGCGAAGGTGCTCCAGGGCTTTGAGTTCCGATTACTCAAATACGTGGCGTGTAGGTATGCCGGTTTGACGGCGCAAAAAATATGGGTCGTAAACGTTCAATAAACAGACTATTAGAAGCGAGAACTTTTGCCGCTATAATGGAAAGTTTATGTGTATTTTGTTTACTCATTTTCTGTCTTAAATCCCGCTTTAAATTATGTGAAGCGCAAAGGTTTAAATAAATATCCAGTTGTGCAAAACGTTTTTGCTTTTTTTACATTTCCATTAATTCTCTCCGGATTTTAAAAACAACACTCGAAGATCCTCATTATCAACAGCTAACAAGAACCCAAAAAATGAGCTCTTCCTTCAGAAACGCCCAAAAAACCAATACTGTTTTTAGTTCCGGAGAAGAAGTCGGCATTACACCTTTTTTGCTCCCAAAATCAACTGGAAAATTTAGTCTTTTTCCAGGGCTGCGGCAACTGGTTTTTCCGGCACAAAAAGCCTCCTGGTAATTGCTTAAATTACCTGATCACAGCGGATTTCTGTACCGCACAGCATTGCAATTTTAAAGTGTTTTACATAAATTAGCTGCAAACCTGCTGATATGAAACCACTTACATCAATTTTAGGCACAATTGCATGCTTTTGTCTTTTCAGCTTGTACACTAAAGCGCAAACGCCGCCAAAGCCAAGATCCGAGACCATCCCCCCTCCTCTTGTCAACGTGCCGGGACTTGATAGTCTGCGCAATTTTCAACGCGTAGACTCCCTAAAAACATTTCCCGACACCAGCAAATTTGTAAGAAAACCGAATTACAGAAATGGGGTTCAACCTGTCGAGATGCCGAACAGCTTCAAAGCGATAAAACCGGAGGAACAGCCTATGCCGGTACATAAGATCCCACTGGAAAAACCCAAGAGCAAGCACGACTAACACGTTACGTTCTCCCGATTTACTATCCGACACTTAGGTGTTTAAACCTGTTTTATGTCTGCTACTGCTCATTTCAAGAAGATTGTTGTTAAGGTTGGCTCCAATGTGCTAACCCAGGCCGATGGCCTTCCAAATCAAACCCGTATTGCCCACCTTGTGGATCAGCTGGTGAAGCTTAAGCATGACGGCAAAGATGTTATTTTAGTCTCCTCCGGTGCTGTTGCGTCTGCCAGGGGCCTGATTAAAATCTCTGAAAAACAAAATACCATTGCCGCAAGGCAGCTTCTGGCCTCCATAGGACAAATTAAGCTTATCAACCACTACATGCAGCTCTTTGAAGGGCACAACATGCTTTGCGCGCAGGTATTGGTCACCAAAGAGGACTTTCGCGACAGAATGCATTACCTGAACATGAAGAATTGCCTGGAAATCCTCTTACAGGAGCAGGTTGTTCCCGTGATCAACGAAAATGATGTGGTGGCGGTAACAGAACTTATGTTCACAGACAATGACGAACTCGCCGGACTCATTGCAGCAATGCTGAATGCGGATGCTTTAATTATCCTATCTAATGTGGACGGCATCTACGATGGTGACCCCAAACAAGCTACATCTAAGGTCATCCCTGAAATCACGGGTGGCGCGACAAACATCGAGGGATTCATCAGCAGCAATAGATCCGGCTTTGGCCGTGGCGGTATGGTCACTAAACTCGGTACGGCGAGAAAGATCGCGAAATTGGGTATTCCGGTCATGATTGCCAATGGAAACCGGGCCGATATAATAACCGACCTGATGTATGGCGAGGTTGTCCATACGCGCTTTATGCCAGAAAAGATCAGATCCAGCAAAAAGAAGTGGATTGCCCATGCGGAAGGAGCCGCAACCGGAATTGTACAGTTGAACAACGGTGCAAAGGAGGCGCTATTATCCGGTAAAGCGAGCAGTTTACTTCCGGTAGGCATCATCGGCATCCATTCAGATTTTAAAAAAGGCGACATCATCAAACTTGTGGATGAACAACGTCAACTCATTGGCTTAGGCGTTGCAGAATACGGTGCAGAAAAGGCACGCAGTTGCATAGGCGCCAAGAAAGAACGTCCATTGGTACACTACAACTACTTTCATCCCACCATATAATGAAATACAGACCCTTTTTTGAAGACGCGGTTACCGCCAGCAGAGAACTCAACATTTTAAAACAGGAAACCATCACACAGACCTTAATGGACGTCGCCGAAGCGCTTGTACGCAATACCGACATGATCCTGGAAGCAAACAAAAAGGATCTGGATCTTATGGATGTAGCTGATCCGCGTTACGACAGGCTGCTGCTCAGTGCTGCCCGGATCAGGGCCATTGCTGCCGACATCATTCAGGTCGCTAATCTTGAAAGTCCGGTGGGCAAGGTGCTGAACAGCCACATTGCCGACAATGGTATGCAGATCTCCCGGATCCGTGTACCGCTGGGCGTAATTGGCGTGATCTATGAATCCCGGCCAAATGTTACTGCAGATGTTTTTGCCCTTTGCTTTAAAACGGGTAATGTGGCGGTGCTTAAAGGCGGTAGCGATGCCGCACAGTCTAACGCAGCCATCACCGAAGTTATTCAGAAGGTACTCCAACAATACGGGATCAACAAACACGTCATCACCTTGCTTCCACCAGAGCGTGCCGCGACAGAAAGCCTGCTTAAGGCCCGCGGAATGGTTGACGTGCTCATTCCAAGAGGCAGCCAGGCCTTAATTGAATATGTGCGTACCGAAAGCAAGATCCCGGTTATAGAAACCGGTGCTGGCATTGTACATACTTATTTCGATATAGATGGTGATCTGGAAAAAGGCAGGAATATCGTGCTAAATGCCAAAACCCGCCGTGTAAGTGTATGCAATGCCCTGGACTGCTTGCTTGTTCACAAAGACAGGCTTGAGGACCTTCCATCGCTGGTTCTCGCACTCGGCGACGCTAAAGTAACGATATATGCCGATGAGACTGCATATAATACCTTACTGGATAATTATCCGGATGAACTACTGCAGCTCGCCGGCCCCGAGCATTTCGGAACGGAATTCCTTTCCTATAAGCTTGCCATTAAAACAGTTTCAAACCTGGAGGAAGCCTTAAGTCATATCTCCAGCTTCAGTTCCAAACACAGCGAAGCGATCATCTCTGAGAATTCAGCAAACCTGGAAACTTTCCTGAATCAGGTAGATGCTGCGGCAGTATATGCCAATGCGGCAACTTCATTCACGGATGGTGCACAGTTTGGGCTCGGAGCCGAGATCGGCATAAGCACACAGAAGCTGCATGCCAGAGGTCCTATGGGACTTACCGAGCTGACCAGCTACAAGTGGGTGATTAGAGGTAATGGGCAAACACGAAGTGCTTAGTCAGCCTTCCAATATGGATTTTCAGTTCTTGCCTTCCTGAACAAAGACAGGAATTTCTTAACCATCGCGGGATTTGCTGCTGCCAGGTTGTGCTTCCACTTGCCCTGACCTGTCACCTGTACCGGTTGCTTACCTTCATGAAACGCCCAATACACTCAAATCGCCATACCCCAGAATGTAAATGATATTTGGATTTGCTTTCACGTTGCTGCTGCGCCTTACCGGCTAAGGCATATAAACACAAAAAAAGCTGAGAGAAAGCGTATAGTGTCTTTTCAATGGTGAAGAATTTAGGGTCCACATCATATATCATGCTAGATAAATTTTTCAGGGATGCTTAGCATGTAACATCAATGTTAATGACGAGCCCTGCAAATGACCATCCATGGGGACCATTTTTTTATATCTTGCGCCAAAACTTGAAATATGAAAAAATTAACGTTTCTCCTACTTGCCGCATTCAGTGGTATGACCGCGAGCGCACAGACAGAAAAAGGCAGCCACTGGATTGGCGGGTTTTTTTCCGCAAATCACACCAAGAACGAACAAGCGCAAAAAAATGGCAGCCAAGACTTCAGTTACTATTCTAAACAAAACCAACTGCAGATTGGTCCATCCTATAGCTATTTCGTTGCTGATAAGTTAAGCTTAACTGCCAGTGCCGGATACATAAATTCACACGCAGACCAAACATACTACAACGCTCCAGGTACGCCTTTATTCGACCAGACAACGGAGAGTTCCAGCAACGGATACTTTGCTGGGCTTCGCCTGGACAAATATTTCCTATATGACAACAAAATTGGTGTTCGAACAGGACCAATGGCATTTTACCAGCGAATGAATTCTAATTCGGTAATTCAGGGCGAGCCTGAGCAAGCGGATGCGATAACAAAAAGCTTTAGTGCAGGTCTTACGCTGGACTTTGTCTACTTTCCGGTAAGAAAAATAGGTTTGATTGCCTCTATTGGAAGTCTTGCTTATTCAGAGGTAAAATTTGAAGGTTTGAACAACACGAATAAATCATCAGAGATTGGGCTGAACTTCTTAGGCAGCTCAACATCATTTTCCTTTGTATACGTATTTGGGAAAAAATAATCTCCTGATCAATCAGATATTCTAGAGCGCTTTAATCAAAGCGCTTTTTTTATGTTCCCGACATCCCGCTGACATAACCATTGAACAATTCAAAAAAAGACTTGTTATAGGATCAACCCGGCTCCGACCCAGATACATAACTGGTCTGTTTTCGTTTCGCCTCCTCTCCGCATTTTGTTCGCCTTCGAGGCGAAGAAGAGGCGAAGGAAAGGCGAAGCGGGGGCGAAGGAAAGCCGCTCCGGATTAGAAGCTTTCTTATTACTATTTACATTCTTATACTTACATGATGTCTGATTTATTTTCACCAATTTTCATAAAAAATCTAAGCTTAAAAAACAGGATTGTCGTCTCTCCAATGTGCCAGTATTCTGCGGAAGATGGTTTCACTTCCGATTATCACCTCGTGCATCTCGGCAGCCGGGCCATGGGGGGTGCAGGACTCATTTTCACGGAAGCGGCAAGTGTATCTCCGGAAGGCAGAATTTCTCCCGGTGATATCGGCATCTGGAAGGATGAACACATTGAAGGCCTAAGACGTATTACCAGCTTCATACATCAATATGGATCAGTTGCAGGCATACAGCTCGCACATGCGGGTCGTAAGGCCAGCTTCAAAGCCCCATGGCTGGATCCAAAGCAGATCAGTATTGAAGAAGGTGGCTGGCAGACGGTTGCGCCGAGCGCCATACCATTTAATGAGGAGGATACCATCCCGGAAGCATTAACCAACGAGGGCATCGCAAAGCTGAAAACAGACTTCCGGGCCGCAACCCTGAGGGCTAAAGAGGCCGGGTTTGATGTCATTGAAATTCATGCCGCACATGGCTACCTGATCCATCAATTCTTGTCGCCGCTGAGCAATGAGCGTACAGACCAGTATGGTGGCGGCTTCGAGAACCGCGTCCGTTTATTACTGGAACTTATAGACACGGTACAGGAAGTCTGGCCCGCAGACCAGGCCCTCTTTGTCCGGATATCCGCTACCGACTGGGCTGAAGGCGGCTGGAATGCGGATGAATCTGTACAGCTTGCAGGCTTGCTAAAAGCAAAAGGTGTGGATCTTATCGATGCCTCATCGGGCGGTCTGACCAAAAAGCAGCAGATCCCCGTATTTCCAGGCTACCAGGTACAATTCGCAGAAAGGATCAAAAAAGAGTGCGGCATTATGACCGGTGCTGTAGGACTGATCACAGAACCGCAGCAGGCAGAGGATATTCTGAAAGCAGGGCAAGCAGACCTGATCTTTCTTGCACGCGAATTTTTACGTGATCCTTACTTCCCGCTACACGCAGCCGAAGCACTTGAGGTTGAGCTGAAATGGCCGGTTCAATATGAACGCGCAAAGCCGCGTAAGCACCATTAAACACAATGGATGTATATTTACAGCAGCGCAGATAAAAACAAATTCAATAATTTAGAGTCTTAATATAAATTCAAGAGCTTATGTTCGATAAATTAATGGCCGCACAACAAAAGGCCGAGGAAATAAAAAAACGTTTAGATCACGTTTCTGTATATGGTGAGGTAGAAGGCGGTGCGATTAAGGTTACGGCTACCGCAAACAAGAGCATCACTGCAATTGAGATTCAGGAAGAATTCTTCAAACAGGCAGACAAAGAAGAAATCGAGGAGCTCCTGTTAACTGCTGTTAACAAGGCTTTAACACAGGCAGATCAGGTGAGTGCTGTAGAAATGCAGTCGGCTACGAAAGACATGCTTGGTGGCCTTGGTGGCATGTTCGGTGCTTAGTTTTTAAATCCTAGAGAAGATAACATGAAATTCAGCTATTACGGACAATCCTGCTTTTTGCTGGAACTGGGCGGTAAGAAATTCTTATTCGATCCATTTATTACACCTAACCCACTTGCCTCGGAAATCGATACCAAGTCCATCACGGCAGACTATATTCTGGTAAGCCATGGTCATGGCGATCATGTTGCAGACCTGGTAGACCTGGCTAAACAAACCGGTGCATTAGTTATTACCATGGTGGAAATTGCGAACTGGCTGCAAACACAAGGGGTTACCAATGTACACCCGATGAACTTTGGTAAGACGAAGTTTGAGTTTGGAAACCTACGCATGGTTTGGGCTACGCACTCCAGCGGTTTGCCTGATGGTAGCTATGGTGGAAATCCTGCGGGCTTTGTATTGGAAAGTGCCGGTAAATCCATCTATTTCGCTGGTGATACTGCACTGAATATGGATATGAAGCTGCTTGCAGACCTGTACAACCTGGATTATGCGATTCTGCCAATTGGCGGTAATTTCACCATGGATGTGGATGATGCACTTATCGCAACGAAATACATCGACTGTGATAAGGTAATTGGAGTCCATTACGACACCTTCGACCTGATCAAGATCGACAAAGAAGATGCTTTGGCAAAATTCAAACGCGAGGGTAAAACCTTGCTTCTGCCAGCGATTGGTGAAACCATCAACCTTATTTAAACTACAAAGGGCCGGATCAATGATCCGGCCCTTTGTAGTTTAAATTGCGCTTCGCACTAATGTGCCGCAAGCCAGTTTTCTCCCATACCAATTTCAACCTCAATTGGCACATTGGTCTTGATGGCGGTTTGCATTCTATGTTTAATGATCTCTTTCATCGCTTCGACTTCCGTTTTCGGTACGTCGAACACAAGCTCATCATGCACCTGCATGGTCATTTTCGCTTGTAAACCACGAGTCTGTATGTCTTTATGGATGTTGATCATCGCGATTTTGATCATGTCTGCTGCAGAACCCTGAATCGGTGCGTTAATGGCATTTCGCTCTGCGAAGCCGCGCACAGTCTGGTTGGCAGAGTTGATATCCCGAAGGTACCTTCTGCGACCCATGATGGTTTCGACGAACCCGTTCTGACGGGCGAAAGTCATGGTGTCGCTCATGTAGCGCTGAATACCCGGGTACTGCATGAAGTACTGTTCAATGATATCTGCAGCTTCTTTTCTCGGAATATCCAGGCTTTGAGAAAGTCCGAATGCCGATTGTCCGTAGATGATCCCAAAGTTAACCGCCTTAGCGTTTCTTCTTTGTGTTGACGTTACTTCTTCTATCGTGGTGCCATAGACTTTAGCTGCCGTTGCCGTGTGAATATCGATGCCTTGCGCGAAAGCCTCCAGCATATTTTCTTCCTTGCTGATCTCCGCAATGATGCGCAACTCAATTTGCGAGTAATCCGCAGAAAGCAACACATGGTCCGCATCCCTTGGAATGAAAGCCTTGCGAACTTCCCTACCCCTTTCTGTACGGATGGGGATGTTCTGCAGGTTCGGATTGTTGGAGCTTAAACGTCCGGTTGCAGCCACCGCCTGATTGAAGCTGGTGTGTACACGTCCGGATTTTGGATTTACCAGTAAAGGCAAGGCATCCACATAGGTCGACTTCAGTTTACACAGCTGACGGTAATCCAGGATATCCTGCACCACGTCGCTCTTATTTGCCAGGCGCGATAGCACATCCTCCCCGGTCTGGTACTGACCAGTTTTCGTCTTCTTCGCCTTGGGATCCAGCTCAAGCTTATCGAACAATACCTCACCAAGTTGTTTTGGTGAAGAAAGGTTGAAGGTTACACCGCATTTTTCAAACACGCTTTGCTCCAATCTTGTGATATCTGCTTCCAGCTCTTTGGAGTATTTATTTAGAGTATCTACGTCTATACGTACGCCTTCTTTTTCGATATCGGCAAGCACGTAGATCAATGGATTTTCAATGTCTCTGGCCAGCTCCTCTGCATTTAGCTCCTTCAGCATCGGCTCGAAGATATTTGCCAGTTGCAAGGTTACATCAGCATCTTCAGCAGCATAGTCTACAACTTTATCTACTGGCACATCACGCATGGTACCCTGGTTTTTGCCTTTGGTGCCGATAAGACTGGTGATGGAGATGGGTGTATAACCAAGGTAGTTCTGCGAAAGCAGGTCCATACCATGACGGGTATCGGGATCAATCAGGTAATGGGCCAGCATGGTATCAAATAAACGGCCCTTAATGTTTACGCCATACCATTTAAGCACCAGGATATCATACTTAATGTTCTGACCAATCTTGGCAATCTTTTCGTTCTCCAGTACCGGACGGAACTCATCAATGATCTGCTGTGCAGCAGCACGATCGGCAGGCAATGGGATGTAATATCCTTCTCCAACATTGATGCAAAAGGAAAGACCAACCAGCTCAGCAAGGTTTGCGTCTGTACCGGTAGTTTCCGTATCCCAGGAGATGCTTTCCTGTTGCAGCAAGAGGTCGATCAATGCTTTCCTTGCCTCGGGCGTGTCTACCAGATGATAGGTATGCGGAACATCTGCAATGGTTTTTGAGGCAGGCTGTTCGAACAATGCAGGCGGTGCTACGAAAACCTTTGAAGTGTTTTCAGGTTCGCATACCGGCTGCCCGAACAGATCCGTCTGTTGAGAAACGCTGCTACCCGCTTCGCCGATGGAGAAGTTGTCACCAAATACACGTTTACCAAGGGTCCGGAATTCAAGTTCGGCAAAAAGCGGTTCCAGCAGTTCCCGGTTGGGCTCACCAAGCTCCAGGGCTTGTTCATCAAAATCAACCGGGACATCAAGGATGATCGTGGCCAGCTTTTTAGATATCATACCCTGCTCGGCATACATCTGTACGTTTTCACGCATCTTGCCTTTCAGCTCATGTGCATTGGCAATGATGTTCTCTACCGAGCCGTATTGTTTAACCAGAATTTTTGAGGTTTTCTCTCCTATGCCAGGGATGCCCGGGATATTATCCACCGCATCGCCCCATAAGCCCAGGATGTCGATCACCTGCTTCACATTTTCAATTTCCCATTTCGCAAGCACCTCGGCTACACCCATCACTTCAACACCGTTACCCATGCGGGAAGGTTTATAAATGAGAATGTTCTCTGATACGAGCTGTGCAAAATCTTTATCGGGTGTCATGCAATACACCTGGAAGCCCTTACGCTCCCCTTCCTTAGCCAGGGTACCAATAATATCATCGGCTTCGAAACCGTCTTTGGTGATCACGGGAATGCCAAAGCCTTCAATAAGTTTTACTACATAAGGTAATGCCGTGGCAAGGTCTTCAGGCATTGCTTCGCGGTGTGCCTTATAGGCTTCAAAATCAGTATGTCTTTCGGTAGGTGCATTGGTATCGAAAACCACTGCGATGTGACTAGGTTTCTCTTTTTTGATGACCTCAAGCAAGGTGTTTGCAAAGCCCATTACGGCAGAAGTATTCAGACCTGTGGAGGTAAATCGAGGAGTTTTACTTAAAGCAAAATGCGCCCGGTAAATAAGCGCCATCCCATCTAGCAGGAACAGTTTTTTCATAGTCAAAGTTAATTATTGTAAACCGCTTTGTATCAAAGAATCCATAATTTACGTTATTTGTAAGCTATGAAAATATACAAGTTTATTGCTGTTTTATTGTCTTTTACAGGCCTTTCCATGATTGCTGAAGCGCAGGATGTTGTGATGCTGGACAGCTCGAATTTTGTGCGCGGGACGATTAAAGGTACCGACTACAGCACCGTAGCGTTGTTGAAGGACGACCAGGTGGAAGTCGTTTACAAAGCAAAGGATGTTAAAGAATTTTTGTGGAACGGAGAGACCTATGTAAGCAAGCCGATCCTGAATAATAAGAAAGTAGAGCAACGTTTTTTCAAGGTTCTGGAAATGGGTAAGGTAAACATGTACGCCATTGGTGAGTCTACAGTAGACCCTACTGCTACACCTGAAAAGCGTGTGCGGGTGAGTCCCAATGTTGGCATTGGCCTGGGTAGCGGAGGTATGGGCCGGGGCGGCTTTGGCGGTTTGGGCATTGGCGGCGGGATCACCATAGGCGGTGGCCGCAGAAGCAGTGACAAACAACCAAGAGCAAGAAAGGCGCTTTACTTTATTGAAAAGCCAGGTACCGGACCTATGCTGGAGATTCAGCTAAATTCCAACAGCGACCAGCAACGGGTGAAAGAGATCCTCCTTGACAAACTAAAGGATGATGAAGATCTGACGGAAAGAATTAAAGAAACAGAAAGTTTCGATTCTAAAGCGGTTGCAGCATATGTAAAAGCCTACAATCTGATGCATAAATAAGAAAAGCTGATGTGGTCTTACCCGCATCAGCTTTTTAGCTTTTATAAGGCTTGTTACAAGCTTAACTCATCCCAGTATTCTACAGCTCTGCGGTAGTGCGGGATGACAATTGACCCACCAACAAGGTTGGCAATC
Organism: Pedobacter sp.; assembly: GCA_038918115.1. Classification (GTDB taxonomy): domain Bacteria; phylum Bacteroidota; class Bacteroidia; order Sphingobacteriales; family Sphingobacteriaceae; genus Pedobacter. Next base: position 389,915 of record JBCLAL010000004.1, on the reverse strand, counting down.
ATGAAAACCTCATTGATCTCTGCATTCGTTACCCCCTCGTCATAGCATTTTTCAAGGTGATATTTGATGCAGTCATCGCAACGCAACACCATAGAGGCAACCAGGCCCAACATTTCCTTAGTCTTTACGTTCAAAGCGCCATCGGCATAGGTGGTGGTATCTAAGGCAAAGAACCTTTTAATGTTGGTGTTTGCCGTCTCCATGATCCTATCGTTCATCCTGGAACGGTAGTCGTTAAATTCTTCTACTAATTTTCCCATGTGATTTATATTTCTACTGAGGGATCCCAGTAGTGTTTTTTAAAGTTTTGAATTTTATCGTCTACAATGATCAGGCCTTCGTTTTCAAGCAGCTGCTGCATCAGTTCGGGTGGGTTGAAGTGGAACTTCCCGGTAAGCAGACCATTACGGTTCACTACCCTGTGTGCGGGTACCGGCGGATGCAGATCATGCGCATTGTTCATAGCATAACCAACCATTCGGGCACTACCACCTGCACCCAGGCATTTGGCTATGGCACCATAGGAGGTTACCCGTCCTGCCGGAATCAAGCGAACCACCTCATAGACCATATCATAGAATGTTTTTTCCACCGGCTCAGATTTTGGAGGTTCCGTACACCATTGATGCTTACCTACTCAAAAGAAAACTGAATATAGTTGATGTTTTTATCTTGTTTCAGATAAATACGCTCATAATGTGTTTTTATCTTCAGCACATCATCATAGAATTCGGAAGTATAGAGCTGATCGGTAGACTTATGGCAAACCAAGCCCAATTCTACGACCTTCTCTACGGTGTAGGCATAAAGCCCGTCGTTATCCGTTTTAAGGTTTACGCGACCTCCGGGTTTAAGCAGCTGTTTGTACTTCTCCAGAAATCCGGGAAAGGTAAGACGCTTTTTCTCTCTGCTGATCTGGGGTTGCGGATCGGGAAAGGTGATCCAGATCTCATCGATCTCTCCTGCTTCGAAAAACTCCAGGATACCTTCAATCTGAATGCGTAGGAAAGCAACATTAGGGATATTCTCTTCAATACCGGTTTTAGCACCCCGCCAGATACGGTTACCTTTATAGTCTACGCCTATAAAGTTCTTCTCTGGAAATAGTTTCGCTAGATTAACCGAGTACTCACCCTTACCACAAGCAAGCTCCAGTACGATAGGATTGTTGTTTTTGAAATGGCTTTCGCCCCATTTTCCTTTTAGTTCTTTACCTGCTTCAAGCTGGTATACATTATGAAAGGTATTTATCTCTGAGAATTTTCTTAGCTTATCTTTGCCCACCTGTGAAATTTTTTACAAAAGTACAATTAAATCAGTCTTTTAAATAAGTTGGCATCTAATTCGTAATTTTGAGTACCTAAACATCTTTACATTGGAAAAGAACGCAAAGATCTACATTGCCGGGCACCGGGGAATGGTGGGCTCCGCAATACACCGGAAGCTGGCTAAGGAAGGCTATTCAGAAATCGTTACACGGAGCTCTGCAGAACTTGATCTTCGTGATCAACTTGCGGTAGAACGGTTCTTTGACCTGGAAAAGCCGGACTATGTATTCTTAGCAGCTGCAAAAGTTGGCGGTATTGTTGCAAACAACACTTTCCGCGCAGATTTCTTGTACGAGAACCTGGCCATTCAGAACAACGTTATCCACCAGGCCTATAAACATGGGGTGAAAAAGCTGATGTTCCTTGGCTCAAGTTGCATATATCCGAAGTTAGCACCACAGCCATTAAAAGAGGAATACCTGCTAACCGGCTTACTTGAAGAAACCAACGAACCTTATGCAATTGCAAAGATTGCTGGTATTAAGATGTGTGAAGCATACCGTGCACAGTATGGTTGCAACTTCATCTCGGTAATGCCAACCAATCTTTACGGTTTTAACGATAACTACCACCCCGAGCACTCGCATGTGTTACCAGCGCTAATCCGCCGTTTCCACGAAGCTAAGATAAATAACACGCCACAGGTTACGATATGGGGATCAGGTTCGCCGATGCGCGAGTTTCTATTCGCAGATGATCTTGCCGAAGCATGCTACTACCTGATGCAAAACTATGATGAACCCGGACTGATCAACATCGGCACCGGCGAAGATATCAGCATCAAAGAACTGGCGCAGCTGATCAAAAAAGTGATCGGCTATGAAGGTGCATTAACCTTCGACAGCAGTAAACCTGATGGCACACCAAGGAAATTGATGGACGTAAGTAAGCTGCACAAGCAGGGCTGGCGACATAAGGTAGCCCTTGAGCAAGGTATTAAGCTGGCCTATGAAGATTTCTTAAATATCAGGATCTAAGCCTTTAGATAGCGAAAGTTTATATCTTTAACAAAGGATATAAACTTTACCTATATGACATTAGTACAGCTGGAATATATTGTAGCCGTTGATACTTACAGGAGTTTTGTTGGTGCTGCAGAGAAGTGTTTTGTAACACAACCAACCTTGAGTATGCAGGTTCAGAAGCTCGAAGAGCTGCTGAACGTGAAGATCTTTGACCGCAGCAAACAACCTGTAGTTCCCACTGAGATCGGCGCGCAGATCATAGCGCAGGCGAGGATTATTTTGCAAGAGAGCCATAAGATCAAAGAAATTATCAATAGTCAGCAGCAGGAGATCGTTGGTGAACTGCGCATTGGCATTATACCGACTGTCGCACCTTACCTCCTGCCACAGGTTATATCTTCCATGATGGAAAAATATCCCGAATTGAAACTCATGATCTGGGAATATACCACAGAAGACATTATCCACCATTTGAAAACAGGCGTGCTCGACTGTGGCATTATGGCGACACCATTCGGCGATCCGGCAACGGAAGAACATCCCTTATACTATGAGTCTTTTGTTACCTACATCAGCAAGAACAGCAAGCTGTACAAAAAGAAGAACATCGATGCAGAAGATCTTGAAGAAGAGAACATCTGGCTGCTTAACGAGGGCCACTGCATGCGTTCACAGGTGCTGAACATTTGCCGTACCACCAAAGATAACCGCTTGCAGGGCCTGACCTACAACACGGGAAGTGTAGAAACCCTGATCCGTATGGTTGACCGGAATGACGGTGCCACATTGCTCCCGGAGCTCGCGCTTGCCGAGCTGAGCAACAAGCAGCTAACAAAAGTACGCAGCTTTAAATCACCGGAGCCGGTACGTGAGATCAGCCTGGTGACACACAAAAACTTTATTAAGAAAAGAATGCTTAACGCCTTTCGCGAAGAGATCATGGCTGTAATACCGAAAACCATGAAGCAGCGCAAAAAGAAGGATGTTATTGGAATATAGATGAATTACAACCTAAAAAAAACACAAGGATGAAAGAGATTACCTGGTCCGAATTTGAACAAGTAGAACTGCGTGCAGGAACGGTGCTGGAAGTTTTTGACTTCCCGGAAGCACGTAAACCGGCATACAAGCTGAAGGTAGACTTTGGCCCCTACGGCATTCGAATGAGTTCGGCGCAGATCACTAAACATTACACCAAAGAAAGCCTGGTGGGGCGTCAGATCGTAGGCGTAACCAATTTCCCAAAAAAGCAGATCGGCAAGTTTATGTCAGAATTTCTGGTTACCGGCTTTGCTGATGAACATGGTGATATTGTGCTCACCAGTCTGGAGCGTGAAGTTCCAAATGGAAGCAAACTGATCTAAAGGTTTATCTTTGCTGCATGAGCTATTACAACTTCTCTGACGACAAAGATCCACAGGCAGAACATGAGTACTATATGCGGCTTGCACTGCAGGAGGCTGAAGCGGCCTTTGCAGCCGGGGAGATCCCTATTGGTGCAGTAGTAGTTTGCAAAGGCCGGGTTATCGGTCGCGGACACAACCTTACCGAGCAGCTTAATGACGTGACGGCACATGCTGAAATGCAGGCCTTTACTGCAGCAAGTGAAACCCTTGGCGGAAAGTATTTAAAAGACTGTACGCTTTATGTTACCGTAGAACCTTGTGTAATGTGCGCAGGCGCAAGCTACTGGACACAGATCAGCAAGCTCGTGTACGGCGCGCCGGAACCAAAAAGAGGCTTTACCAGCAAATGCAGCAATATTTTACATCCAAAAACCGTCATGGAGCACGGTGTGCTTGCTGAGGAATGCGGGGCACTGATGCGTAAGTTCTTTGCTGCCAGACGTGATTAAACTACTTGACAATCCCCTGAACAATCTTGGCAGGCGAATGTTATATTTGTATACAAATTTTTAAACTTAAAACATAAAAATATGGCTTTTGAACTACCTGCGTTACCATACGCAACTGACGCATTAGAACCGCATATCGACAAAATGACCATGGAAATCCACCATGACAAACATCATCAGGCATACGTTACCAACTTAAACAAGGCATTGGAAGGCAAACCAGAAGCTAGCCAGAGCATTGAAGATTTAATGAAGAACGTAGACAAGTTCCCTGCTGCAGTTAGAAACAACGGTGGTGGACATTATAACCACTCTCTATTCTGGGAAGTTATTGGTCCAAACAAAGGTGGTGAGCCTAAAGGTGCTTTAGCTGATGCTATTAAAGCAGCTTTTGGATCATTCGCTGATTTCAAAACTAAATTTGCTGAAGCTGGTGCTACCCGTTTCGGTTCAGGATGGGCTTGGTTGATCGTTACTGCAGATAAGAAAGTTGCCGTTTGTTCAACACCTAACCAGGATAACCCTTTAATGAGCATTGCTGAAGTTAAAGGTACCCCAATTTTAGGTATGGACGTTTGGGAGCATGCTTACTACTTAAAATACCAAAACAGACGTCCTGATTACATTGCTGCATTCTGGAATGTAGTAAACTGGGATGCTGTTGCTGAGCGTTTCGAAAACGCTTCAAAATAAGCTAAACCAATTTAGCTGATAAAACACCAATGCCGCTGCCATGTAGAAATATGAGGCAGAAAGGTATTGGTGTTTTTGCTTTTAGTAACTTTGCCGCATGGTTGACGTAATACTTAAAAAAGGAAAAGAGAAAGCAGCTTTACAAAGACATCCATGGATATTCTCCGGGGCGCTGGATAAAGTAAAAGGAAGTCCGGTGAATGGCGAGGTTGTACGTGTTTTAGCTGCGGACAAAGAATTTCTTGCTTATGGTTACTTCAACGAAAAGAGCCGTGTTGCCGTACGTATGATGGAATGGGATGAAAGCAAATTCATTGACCGCGACTGGTATGCCGCAAAGATCAATGCTGCCATTGCCGCCAGAGCGCACGTACTTCGCAATGGCGACACCAATACCTGCAGGCTTGTGTTCTCTGAAGCCGATTTCCTGCCGGGCTTAATTGTAGACCAATACGCTGATTTTCTTTCCCTTCAAATTCTTAGCGCAGGGATTGAACAGGCAAAAGCGGAGATCATTGACATCCTGCGTGACGCTTTACAACCCAAAGGGATCTTTGATAAAAGCGATGCGACCGCGCGCGGACATGAGGATCTGGAAGTAGCCAATGGGCTGCTCTGGGGTGAACATCCACCAGAATTCCTGGAAGTTAAAGAGAACGGCATCTTATACCACATCAACATCGCCGGAGGTCAAAAATCTGGTTTCTACTGCGACCAACGCGACAATCGCCAGATCCTGGCGGCTTATACAACAGGAAAAACGGTGTTGGACTGCTTCTCTTACAGTGGTGGTTTTTCATTAAACAGCTTTGCCGCAGGTGCAGCACATGTTACCAGTGTAGACAGCTCTGCATTGGCGCTGGAAACGCTACAACAAAACATTGATTTGAATGGCTTTGATAAGGGACGCAGTACCGTGCTTCAATCGGATGTAAATAAACAGCTGCGTGCGCTGAAAGAGGAAGGCCGGAAATTCGACGTGATTGTGCTTGATCCGCCCAAATATGCACCCTCGCGCTCTGCGTTAGACCGCGCTGCCCGTGCCTATAAAGATCTGAACCGCCATGGCATGGGATTGCTGGAAAGCGGCGGCCTGCTGGCAACGTTCTCCTGCTCCGGAGCTGTTGATATTGAAACATTTAAACAGATCATTGCCTGGGCTGCATTAGACGCCGGCAAGGAAGTACAGATCGTTAAACAGTTCCATCAGCCCGAAGATCACCCGGTTAGGATATCTTTCCCGGAAGGCGAATACCTGAAAGGTTTACTACTACGCGTTTTATAAAGCATTTACATAGCAAAGCCTGCGTTTTTGTTCCAGTTGAACATAACGCAGGCTTTTTTATGACATACGCTAGGCTTCTTCCTTGAAATAGACTTTATAGTAGTTCATGGATTTATCTTCATCAAAACCTTTCTCAATCAGCTCTTTATCCCCATGGATATAAATGTGGAAGTTCCGGTCAAGTTTAATGATACTTTTAAATACCCTGGCCTGCTTTTTCACTGCTGCTGAATTGATATCAAAGCTATCGGGTATGGCGGTATCAAATTCTTCCTCGTAGCTTTTCTTGAAGTTCTTGAACGACTCAATGCCATCTTCATTGGCGATAACTTCATTGGCAAACTCGTCCAGATCAAAGCTTTCCTTTTCCTTGAAATACTTCATGGATTTATTGAGCAGGTCAATCTTATCGGCCTTGGTCATCTCAAATTCCTCATCAAGTTTCTCGGTTACGAAGCTTTTGTAAACCCCAAGCACGTTGTTCGTCTGGTTGTAGTTATCGTTACGTACCTTTAGCTTCAGGAACTCGTCTTTCCAGTAAACGGCCTCTGCACTCCTGTTTGTTTGGTCGATTACGGCAACTTTAAACCCTTCTTCTTTGTCGGTATTGAAGATGAGGCAGCCCTTATCGAGCTTGGTTATGTTGATGGCGTCCTCCTCATAACTCATGTTAAAGCCGGTTTGCTCCGGATAAACCTTGAGGTAGGTCTCCTTGGTTTCAGACTTGAAGATCCCTATCGCATCCAGCAACTCCCCCTCTATCTGCACATTTTCGAAGTAGGCAACATAAAGCTCACCGGACTTGATCTTCGGATGTCCGGATACCTCATACAGGTATTTGGCCAGCTCTTTACTGTTTTCGTGAAATGTAGAGCCATCAGCAAAGATTGCTTCCGCAAAATGATAGACTTCATTGAGGTTCAAATCATTGTTGGGGTGTGTGAACCGGTAAATTTCATTCACTTTCTGGTAGGGCCCCAGGAAATACTGTAACAACAGGTTCTTCAGCATTTCATCCTGAATGTGCAGGGATTGGTCGGAAAGCACATAGAATTCATCCTGGGATTTGTTTCCTATCCTATGGATGGCAAGTTCAGCCAAAAAGGCCTCATAAAAAGAAATCATGTACAAAAGTACTAAACCTGATCCTCTTTCGGGGTATCCCTAAGTTCTACAGGCTTGTTGGATTTGCCACGCATCTTCAGGTTCAGCATCTCTACCATGATGGAGAAAGCCATTGCAAAATAGATGTAACCCTTCGGTATGTGTTGATCCAAACCTTCTGCAAGCAGGGAAACGCCAATAAGCAGCAGAAAAGATAGCGCAAGCATCTTCACGGTCGGGTGGTTATTTACGAAGTTGCTGATCGCATTAGCAGATACCATCATGATCAATACTGCGATGATCACCGCAGCAATCATGATCTCTACGTGATCTGCCATACCAACGGCCGTAATTACCGAATCCAGGGAGAACACGATATCCAACAGCAGTATTTGGATCAGTACGCCGCTAAAGGTATGCACTTTAGGATTACCTGATTCATCCTCTTCACCTTCAAGTTTGAGGTGGATTTCATGGGTACTTTTATAAATAAGGAAGAGCCCGCCGACAATCAGAATTAAATCCCTGCCGGAAATGGCGAGTTTACTTAACCATTCTGCATCCTGCACATTGATCCAGCTGCCAATATTGAATAAGGGCGAGGTGAGCGTCATTACCCAGCTTAAAGATAGCAGCAGCAAGACCCTGGTGATCATCGCAAGACCCAAGCCCCATTGTCTGGCCTTCTTTTGCACTTCTTTAGGAAGCTTTGAAGAAAGGATGGAGATAAAAATGATGTTATCAATACCGAGTACAATTTCCAATAGCGTAAGGGTGATCAGAGAGATCCAGGCTTCGGGGTTCGATAGTAATTCCATGGGTTTGCAGGTTTTTGGCTAAGATATAAAAAAAGCTTGTTGAACGATCAACAAGCTTTCCTGGTAAGTGTTTATATTTTGCGGGAAAATAGATGTATTTATCGGAAGGTAACTGAACCATATGCGGAGTTCACCGTCACCTGACCATTGCCACCGCCGCCAATATTGCCGGTATAGCTCTTGGATAAACCCGGGCGATCTTCATTGTCGCCTTCAATCTTCGCAGATACACCGCTGCCGAACTTGAAGCTTCCATAGGTGGTCCTTACATCCATGTGCCCTTTATAGTTGTCGCTAAAGCCTACGTCTACGCCTCCATATTGAACATTGATATTAAGCACTTTGGAGCTTTCCGCCACCTGGCCTATTCTGACTTTATTATACTGAACATTAAGAACGGCTTCACCCAGTACCTTTTCGATGTTTACGTTTGAGTACTGTGCATTTACATTGATGTTTCTTGCCGTACCCAGCGTAATTCCGCCACCATATTGTTGCTTCAGGTTTCCATTATTCAGATCCTGAACGTCCATTTTACCATATTGAACGTTGATGTTATTGCTGCTGTTGCTTAGTCGCTCGGCATTGAAGTTTCCGTACTGAACTCTAGCATTAATTGGTCCTGCAAAGGCCGGTATCTCGACATTACCATATTGTTGCGTTACATTGAGTGCATTTGCTGCTGGCATGTAAACCACATAGTGAACCTTAACTTCCCTGCGCCATTTACGGCCATTCCGGGTACCATTGCCCCAGTTGCCATTGCGGTTAGTTGTAAAGTCGGTTTTAAAGCTCACCTGATCACCTGATTTTTCTGCATCTATACGGACCCCGTTCAACAGTTTCTGTTGTTCGTCCGCGTCATTGCTATAGGCATTGATCGTTACATCAGCTTTGACTTCCTTACGGTCCCAGGTTTTTATGGTGATGGAACCAAACTGGTTGTTGATGTTGATTTTATCTGAGCCGCTGAGCGAAAAGCTCTTGCTGAAGGTCTTGCTTAAACCATCATCTGCAGCATTGTCCTGTAAAGCTGCCTCAGACACGGCAGGCATATCAACATCCGGCATTGGTGTTAATGGTGCAAGCTGTTGTACCGGCATAGCTGCTAAAGTGGGGACAACGGGCGTTTGCTGAGCTATAGCTGCTGCAGTTGCTGTGATCGCTGCAAGGGTGAGGAGGATGTTTTTCATAATTGTTTGTCTTGCTTAACTTTTCTAACCTGATTTATAATTTGAAGCTGTTGTGAAACGACTTGTAACTGCAGCTCCAGGTTCTTCTCCATAGCCCTGATGATGAACTCCTGGTTTGGACTTTTGACAAGATCCTGCTTCAAGGCATTGTAGTCGGCCTGAATACGCTCCAGATCTGTGGTAAATTTTTGATATAACTCCGGGTTGTCTGCTGCGTAGACTTCCAGGCTATCGGTTTTCTTTGCAATGATGCTGCTGAAATGTACCTGTTTCTCGGCCTGTACAGGATTTACCTGCGCCAGCGTATTGCCGGGTTGCTGTTTAAGGTTATACATGAATGCTATCCCTACAACCACAAGCAGCGAAGCTGCAATGCTTATCCAAAGCCCAAGTTTTGGCTTTCTTACCTGCTCCTTCTTTTCGCGTTTGCTTAACTCCTGCTCCATCTTAAACCAAAGGTTCTCGCCTGGGACTTCCGTATCGAAAGCCTGCTTATTGTTCCTGATGAAATCTTCAATTTCTTTGCTCATCCTTTTCTCCTTTCTTTTCTAGTAAGCGGTGTAACTTTTGTTTTGCCCGCATATATTGCGTGCGTGATGTATTTTCTGAGATGTTAAGTATATGCGAGATCTCGTCGTGGTCATATCCTTCAAAAAGATACAGTGTGAGTACCACCCTATAGCCGTCAGGAAGCTCGGCAATGGCTTTCTTCACCTGATCTACCTGAAAGCTGATGTGCGACTGATCTTCTTCCAGCTCCTCGGCAATGTCGACGCTATCAACTGGCACCAGCTCCATCTTGCGTTTGCGCAGGCAGGTGATGGATTTATTGATCACGATCTGCTTAAGCCACAATCCGAAGGTTGTCTCTGAGCGGAATTCCCTGATGCGCATGAAGGCATCTAAAAATGATTCCTGCAGCACATCTTCTGCCTCTGCATGGTGATTAACAATGCGATAGCTGATGTTGAACATGGCCTTGGCATACAACTTGTAAATTTCAAATTGTGCCTGCCGGCAGCCCTGCCTGCAGTCGTTAATTAAGGAGACGTGTTTGTCGATATAAGCCGTTTTCAAAGTAATTGCTGGTTAACAATCTCAATTCCAATCAAAGGACTAGCGCTTTTTCTGAATGTTGCATGTGCTGCTAAAATATTTTCATTTTCTTAGACCTGATCGACCTTAGGGCAAAGACGAGCCGGCTTTCCTTTAAGGGAGTGCTACTGCAAAATAGAGTTTAGCAGTGATATATGGCTCAAAATGAATATTTTTGCAGCTTAATACTTTAAAAATGCTAAGAACAACGACTTGCGGCGCACTGAACATTCAGAATATCGGTGAAAGTGTAACATTATGCGGCTGGGTGCAAAAATCCAGAGACCTGGGCGGGATGACGTTTATTGATATTCGGGATCGCTACGGGATCACCCAATTGGTTTTCAATATGGATGATAATGAGGCGCTTTGTGAGACTGCTCGTACGCTTGGCCGGGAATATGTTATTCAGGCTACAGGTACTGTAGTTGAGCGTTCCAATAAGAACCTAAAAATTCCAACCGGAGAGATTGAAATTAAGATCACCGCACTGGAGATCCTGAATTCATCTAAAATTCCTCCATTCCTGATTGATGATGAAACTGATGGCGGTGATGACCTGCGTATGAAATACCGTTACCTGGATCTACGCAGAAATCCGGTTCGCAATAATATGGTGTTGCGCCACAAGATGGCCCAGGCTGTAAGAAGATATTTGGATGCCTTGGACTTCATTGAAGTGGAAACACCTGTGCTGATCAAGTCCACGCCAGAAGGTGCAAGAGATTTCGTTGTGCCAAGCCGCATGAATGCTGGTGAGTTTTACGCACTTCCACAATCGCCACAAACCTTCAAGCAATTGCTTATGGTTTCTGGGTTTGACAGGTACTTCCAGATCGTGAAATGCTTCCGCGATGAAGATCTGCGTGCCGACAGACAACCTGAGTTTACGCAAATTGACTGCGAGATGTCGTTCATTGAGCAGGAAGATATATTAAACACTTTCGAGGGCTTGATCCGCACCTTGTTCAAGGATATTAAGGGTATCGACCTTCCAGAGGTACCAAGAATGCAGTATGCTGATGCGATGCGCCTTTATGGCTCGGATAAGCCAGATACCCGCTTCGAGATGAAGTTCGTTGAATTGAATGATCTTGTAAAAGGTTATAATTTCCCGGTATTTGAACAGGCAGAACTCGTAGTAGGTATTAACGCTAAAGGTGCTGCACACTATACCCGTAAGCAAATTGATGAGCTTACAGACTTCATAAAACGCCCGCAGATCGGTGCTACCGGCTTGATCTACTACCGCCACAATGAAGATGGTACGATAAAATCGTCTGTAGATAAGTTCTATGATGAGGCTGCGCTGAAGAATTGGGCGGAAGCTTTTAACTCTGAACCAGGTGACTTGATCCTGATTCTTGCTGGCGGGAAAGATAAGGTTCGCAAGCAGCTGAATGAGCTACGCTTAGAGATGGGTAACCGCTTAGGCTTACGTGACAAGAACACTTTCAGTGCGCTGTGGGTACTTGATTTCCCGCTGTTAGAATGGGATGAAGAGAGCTCACGTTACCATGCCATGCACCACCCTTTCACCTCGCCCAAGCCGGAAGATATTCCGATGTTAGACACCAATCCGGGTGAAGTGCGTGCCAATGCTTACGATATGGTCGTAAACGGAACCGAGATTGGCGGTGGGTCTATTCGTATACATGACAGAACCCTCCAGGCTTTGATGTTTAAACATCTTGGCTTTTCTAAGGAGGAAGCGCAGAAGCAGTTTGGCTTCTTAATGGATGCGTTTGAATTCGGTGCACCGCCACATGGTGGTATTGCGTTTGGATTTGACCGTTTATGCTCGATCTTCGCAGGATTGGATACCATCCGCGACGTGATTGCCTTCCCGAAAAACAACTCCGGCAGAGATGTTATGATCGATAGCCCTTCTACTATTGACGACAAGCAATTACAGGAACTGAGGATTAAAACAGACCTTAAATAGTCTTTAAGGTCATATAAGTACATAAAAAAAGGAGCTTTAAGCTCCTTTTTTTATGTTTAAAATGTTTCACTATCGGGTGGTATTCCGTAGTCTACATAGTTCGGTTGTCTTTTCGCAACGATTTTTTTCTTCGCCCCTCCAAACCAAGACTTAACAGTTCCAAAGATGCCAGCTAGATGTTCAGCATCCAGTGATTTACCGACATTGCTGGTTGCAAGACCAACAAGCGTCTTGGTGATAAAACCAGAGCCCCTAAAGAGTGTATTGTTCATTAACACCGGCAATAAGAAGGACATCACTTTGCTACTAATGTTCAACTGATCATCAGCTTTGAGCAAGGTCGTTGGGGTAAGGTATTTCTTCGTCAGGCTCTTAAAAGAATATTGCTTAGCATAAAGCTTTGAATCTTCAATCAATCTTTGCTCCTGCATGGTACATTCTGCTTTAAGTCCGCTTATTGCAGCTCTAAGCTCTTCTGCGTTCTTGATGTTATACTTTCTCCTCATCGTCCTTGTCTGCTAGTTTGGTGAAATACTTTTTTATCGCAATGTTGATGATCGCTGTTTCTACCTTTCCTTTAGCAAGATTTACAACTACTGCAATCAAAATCAGAAATACAGTCACTATCCCAAATCCTGCAGCATAACTGCCAATCAGTTCAGAAAGGAAGAGTGCCAGAGTGATGATGGCAAAGAGAAAAGCAAGGATAAAGCAGATGATCACAAATGCATTAGTGATGATATCTGCAACGAGCTTTGATGTTTTTTCTAAGAGATAAAATCGGGTATACTCCACCCGCGTTTCCAGATACACCTTTGCTTCGGCAAAAAGTTCCTCTAGCGTTTTTTCTTTATTTTCCTGCATCGTTGTAAGGTTAAGAGGTACTAAGCAATATCTAATTCATCGGCATATTCGTCTTCATTTCCCAATTTGCCTTTTACCGAATCAACGACCTTATCTTTAAGGCTGCTCAAATTATCAAGCTCTTCAGCCGCTTTCTCTTTTAACGTATCGCTTAGATCTTTAAAGGATTGACCCAATCGCTCGCGTGTTTCTGAGCCTGCTTCAGGAGCAAATAATAAACCTAACGCTGCACCAGCTGCCAAACCTGCTAAAAGCCCTATTAATACTTTTGAACTATCATTCATAACCGTAAAATTTAAATTGTTTGTTTATCAAAGACTATAACTCTTGTGTTTCTGAAATTGTTTTAATTCTTTCCATTCTATCAGATGCCAGGGCACTTGTCTCATAGATTTTAACCACCAGGATAAAATAGGAAAGTAGTAAAGGCCCAAAGACCAGTCCTAAGATACCGAAAAGGGGAATACCGATGACTACCCCAATAACCGTAATGATGGGATGAATATTACCCACGCGTTTTGCAATGAGGAATCGAAGCACATTATCGATGTTGATGATGACCACAAATCCGAAGATAAGCATGGCATAACCGCCAAATTCATTGCCACTTGCGATCTGCATAACCGCTGCGGGCACAAAGATTATGGGTGGACCTAATACCGGCACAAAGCAGATAAAAGTGGTGATAACACCCCAGAAAAAAGGATCGCTGAAATCAAGTACAAAGAAGGAAAGACTTACCAGGGACCCCTGTACCAAACAGATCAAGCCCTGTCCGACGACGTTCGCGAAGGTGGTATTGCGCATTTCTTCCGCGAAACGTAATGCATTCTGTTCACGGAATGGTGCATATTTGAGCATAGCTGCTTCAAAACGCTCGTGTTCAACAAGCATGAAGTACAACAGGAAATACATCAGTATCAGTCCGAGGACGATGTTGAATGCACCTGAGATAAGTGAGGGAAACAGTTCGGTGGCCCAGGTCCCGGCCTTCCGCAGTGCCTCACCGATGAGGTGTTCTACGTCGCCTCCAACCGGAACAAGCTGCTTGATCCTGAAGAAAAGGTTTTTGTAATAGATCTGATCATTTTGCAGCTCATGGATTTTGGTTATAACCATATTACTGAGGCCATAGAACGGCAAGACGATGAGTACGATAGAGGTAAATAGCAGCAGGATTGCAGCGAAGCGCTTGTTTAGATTGTGCCCGTCAACCATATAGAGGTACACTGGCCGTAGTATGGTATACAGGACCAGTGTGCCCAGAATTGAACTGAAAATGCCGAGTAATGAATAAGCGATGAGCCCCCCCAGAGCAACAATAATGACAAGATTTATATTATTACGCTGTTTATAGGTAAATAGGGACATACAGGCTTAAGTATCCAGATTGATAGCTTTCATTTTATTGTAGAGCGTTTTCCGGTCTATATTCAGGATCTTGGCGGCTTTGGTTTTATTGAAGTTTACCTCCCTGAGGACCTTCAATATTGCTGCATATTCCGCTTCAAACGCTGCATTCTTCAAGTCTCTTGGACGGTCGGTACGCTGAATATTAGTTTCTATAACCGCGCTTTTAGCGTAAGTAGAAATCTCCAGTGGCAGTGCCTTTAGCTGAATTTCTGAACTTTCAGACAAGAGCGCTGCACGTCTGATGACGTTTTTAAGCTCACGCACATTTCCAGGCCAGTTATAGGTAAGGAAACACTCCTCAACTTCCGCTGAGAATGTCTGAACATTTTTATTAAGCTCTTTGTTTGCCAGTTCAAGGAAAGTATGTGCAAAAACAAGGATGTCTTTGCCACGCTGGCTCAAAGGCGGCAGGCTTATGGAAAACTCGTTAAATCTATGGTAAAGATCTTCTCTGAACTTACCTTTCTGAATGGCTACTGAAAGATTTTCATTGGTTGCCACAATAATACGCACATCCAGATCAATTTCCTTCGTACTGCCGATACGCTTGATCTTACGTTCCTGAACAGTACGCAGCAGGGCCGCCTGAATATCATAGGATAGGTTACCAACCTCATCCAGGAAGAGCGTGCCTCCATTCGCCATCTCAAAATGACCGATCTTGGTGTACAAAGCGCCGGTGAAGGAGCCTTTCTCATGTCCAAAGAATTCGCTACCCGCAAGTTCCTTGGTGAGGGAACCACAGTCCATCGCAATAAATGGCATGTCTTTCCGCGGACTGTTCATGTGGATGGCTTTAGCAACGGATTCTTTACCTGTTCCGCTTTCGCCGGTCAGGATCACGCTATAGGATGTTGGTGCAACAAGCTCTATCTGGCGCAAAAGATCCCTTGAAGCCTGACTTTGTCCGGCTACGAAATTCGCGTCCTGATTGTAGGGTTGTTTGTTATCTTTTTGGGGTTCTGTATTTTGATTTCCGGCAAGCGCACTTTGTGTTTCGAGGGCCTTGTTAATGGTTGCAAGAATCTCATCCGGATATAGTGGTTTGGTGATGTAATCGAAAGCGCCTAACTTGATAAGTTCCACAGCAATCTTCACATCAGAGTAACCGGTAATGATGATCACACAGGTTTGCGGATATTTAGCTTTGATTTTTATTAATAATTCACGTCCATCCGTATCATCCAACCTATAATCACATAATACCAGATCATACTGTCTGCTGGTAAGATGTTCAAGGGCTGAGGCGCCGGAAGTAACCGCATCTACAATAAAGCCATTCTTGGTTAAAAACTTCGAAAGTAGTAGACCAATATTAACCTCATCATCAATTATTAATATCTTTTTCATACGCTTGGAAGAGCTCGTTAAAATACAGAAGTAAAGATAAGGAAATATTGTTAATGGGAAATTTTTTCTACACTTTCCCGTGTATATTCGGGAAATTTCGCTCTATTTACCTGTGAACTGGGGTTTTCTTTTTTCCATAAACGCAGAAACACCCTCTTTGAGGTCGGCCGTGCCAAAACAATTTGCAAAAGCTTCAATCTCAACGGAATACCCGGATCTTCCACCACTTACTGCCGCGTTGGTTGCTTTAATCGCGCTTGAAATTGCAAGCGGTGCACGTTGTTTTATCTTCTCAAGAAGCTGCTCAGCTGTGCTAATCAGCTCATCTGCCGAAACCACGCTATTTACTAGCCCCATTTGTAAAGCTTTTTCCGCAGAAATCATCTCTGCCGTAGCAATCATTTCGAATGCCCGACCTTTGCCTACCAACTGTGTTAAACGTTGTGTTCCACCGTAGCCCGGGATGAGGCCTAAGGTAACTTCCGGAAGTCCGAGTTTTGCAGTTACTGTAGCTACCCGAAGGTGACAAGCCATGGCAAGTTCCAGTCCGCCGCCCAGCGCGAAGCCATTTATCGCTGCAACAAAGGGTTTGCTACTGTTTTCAATAGCATCAAATACGGTGGTTTGGCTATCCTTTGCAAGTTGCGCTCCCTGCTGAATGTTAAAATCTGCAAATTCAGTAATATCTGCCCCTGCAACAAAGGCCTTCTCACCGGAGCCGGTAAGCAGCACCCCAAGTACATCAGGGTTCGTGTTGGCGTAGCCGATCACATCGGCAAGCTCTTTTAATGTTTGCTGATTCAGTGCATTAAGCTTTTGTGGCCTGTTTATGGTAATGTATAGGATGTTTTCCTTTAAATCGGTAAGGAGATTCTGATATTCCATGTTAGAAGTTTCGATGTTCAGTGACCCAGTTGGTAATATACTCTGTGATGGCTTGCATGCTTGTTCCGGGTGCAAATAGTTCGCCGACCCCGATTTCCTTCAGCCGCTGCATATCCGTTTCCGGAATAATGCCACCACCAGTTACCAGTACATTCTCCAAGCCTTTTTGTTTCATAATGTCGATAATTTTTGGGAAGACCGTCATATGCGCACCCGAGAGTATGGAGATACCGATGGCATCTACATCTTCCTGAAGTGCGGCATTAACAACCATTTCTGGTGTTTGTCTTAGACCGGTATAGATCACTTCCATACCTGCATCACGCAGCGAGGTTGCAATTACTTTGGCACCCCTATCGTGCCCATCCAGCCCCACTTTTGCCACTAAAACACGGATTGGCCTGATCAAGGTTCTGCTCATAAATAGTTAGAATAGCGGATGGTAAAAGTAAGTAAATTAGCGGTTTTATATTAACTTTGGCGCAAAATTTATAGTTTTTATGAGTGAGGAAAGATCATTGAATTTTATTGAGGAAATCATTGAAAACGATTTAAAAAGCGGCAAATACGAGACCTTGATCACCCGTTTCCCACCGGAACCAAACGGGTATTTACATATCGGACATGCAAAGGCAATATGCCTTAATTTTGGCCTGACCAAGAAATATGGTGGTTACACCAACCTTCGTTTCGACGATACCAATCCGGTTACCGAAAAAACAGAATACGTAGACAGTCAGCAGGCCGATATCAAATGGCTTGGCTTTGAATGGAAGAACGAACTATATACCTCCGACTATTTCGAGCAGCTTTATAAGTTCGCTGTGCAGCTTATTGAGGCCGGCTTGGCTTACGTTGACCATAGCACCGCTGAGGAAATTGCACAAACTAAAGGCACACCAACCGAGCCGGGACAAGAAAGCCCGTACCGCTCGCGTACGGTTGCAGAAAACCTTGACCTCTTTAACCGTATGAAAAACGGGGAGTTCCTTGATGGCGCATGTACACTCCGTGCAAAGATCGACATGAGCAGCCCCAACATGCTGATGCGCGACCCGATCATTTACCGTATCAAACATGCAGAACACCACCGTACCGGTAATACCTGGTGTATTTACCCGATGTACGACTTCGCACACGGTCAGAGTGATAGCATTGAACAAATTACCCACTCCATCTGTACTTTAGAATATGTATCGCACCGGGAATTATACGACTGGTTCATTAATCAGCTTAACATCTTCCCTTCTCATCAGTATGAATTTGCACGTTTAAACCTCACCTATACGGTTATGAGTAAACGTAAGTTACTGCAGTTGGTAAATGAAGGCTTTGTTAGTGGCTGGGATGATCCACGGATGCCGACCATCAGCGGACTGAGAAGACGTGGTTACACCCCGGAGAGCATCCGTGAGTTCTGCGATCGCATCGGTATCGCAAAAAGAGAAAACCTGATTGAGCTCAGCCTCCTGGAGTTCTGTGTACGTGAACACCTGAATAAAACCGCTAACCGCGTGATGGCCGTACTGGATCCTATTAAATTGGTGATCAGCAATTATGCTGAGGGCCAATCAGAGGTGCTGATCGGGGAAAACAATCCAGAAGCAGAAGACAAAGGTGGTACACGTGAAATTCCGTTCAGCAAAACCCTTTGGATCGAACGCGAGGATTTTATGGAAGAACCTGCTAAGAAATGGTTCAGACTTGCGCCAGGGGCTATGGTGCGACTGAAGTTCGCTTACATTGTTAAATGCGACAGCTTCGTTAAGGACGAAAATGGCAATGTTACTGAAGTGCACTGTACCTATATTCCAGCGTCCAAAAGCGGTGAAGATACCAGCGGCATCAACGTTAAAGGCACCATTCATTGGGTTAGTGCAGAACATGCAAAAACGGCGGAGATCCGGATATATGATCGCTTGTTCTCTGTAGAATCACCTGATGCAGAAGAAGGTGACTTCAAAGATTATCTGAATCCAGATAGTATGAAGGTGATTAATCAAGCTTATATTGAGCCGTACTTAGCAGAGGCAACAGCAGATGTTCGCTATCAGTTTATCCGTAAAGGCTATTATACCTTAGATAAGGATTCTACACCAGCACATTTGGTGTTCAACCAAACTGTAGGTTTAAAAGACGCCTGGGCAAAAGCAAAAAAATAATGTAACGATTATTAAAAAGCCCTGCATCAATAAACTGATGCAGGGCTTTTTTTATGATCATTGCGCCAAAACCAGCAGCTTGCAGCAAGGGAGCCACCCTGGCAGACTTCTTAAGCCTACATGTACTTTGGATAGAGGTTATAAAGCACTAATCTTACTGCAGGGGTGATCTCCGGGGTAACTTCCTCCGGTAAAAAGTGGCGTTTAAAAGCAGTTACCGCAGCACCAACATTACTTACATCATAACCAATGATGCGTAAAGCAACAATTGGGTCGAATTCCGCAGGTGGCATTTTGAGCACATTATCATACCATAATCCAAAACCACGACTGGCAAGGAGTTTCCAGGGGAAGTTGTTTGGGTCTGGCTTGCGCTTGGGCGCAAGGTCCGCGTGTCCGATGAAGTTAGCTGCAGGAATGTTGTATTTCTTTTTAAGTGTAGCCAAAAGCCCCAGTACACTGTTTATTTGTGCTTCAGAATAAGGCTCCGAACCATTGTTATCAATCTCAATACCGATAGAAGAGGAATTCAAATCCGTCTCATTGCCCCACTTACCCAATCCGGCATGTTGCGCACGCAGGTAGTCGTTTAACATTTGTACAACCTTGCCGTCCCTGCTCACCACATAATGGGCACTTACCCCTGTGCGGGCCAGCGTAAAGGTCTTAATGGTTTGATCGAGAGCATTCTGGGCGGTATGGTGAAGCACCACAAAGTTAGGTTTGCGTATGCCGAAGTTAACCGTACCTACAAAGGATTGCAATTCGGGCTTCAAGGAGTCAATAAATTGGCCTTGCGGAGGCATCGCCTTGAGGTTATCTGCAAACTTTTGTGCCTGTTGTTTATAGATCTTATTTGTTGCGGCGTATTTATTGCTTGAACAAGCAGTAAAAACACTTGCAGCAAGCGCTAAATAAATTAATTTGTAGGGATTACTCATGTTGGATTTAGAAAATGTGAAATTAAGATTATTTAGCCAATGCGACCAGAAGGATTGTTATTCTTTGTAGAAGTCTATAATTGCTAATTTTGAACCCTCCAATTCGTTGAAATATTTATTGAATGAAATTAATTAATAAAACAAGCTTATTCCTAACCGGATGTGCACTGGTAGCTGGGCTTAATGCCTGCACGAATACGGCCAGTAATACAGAAAAGAAGACAAATACGGTGGTATTGCCAGACAGTTTACAGGAATATGTAAATGAAAGAATAAAAACCTACGAATCCGTAAAGCTGACCACCAACCTCAATCAGCTTACCCCTGCGGAGCGAAAAATGTTACCCTTGCTTATACAGGCAGCCCAGATCATGGACGAGCTTTTCTGGCTTCAGGCTTATCCGCAGCGGGATAGCCTGCTTAATGCCGTGAAAGACGATCGTGCGAAAGAATTCATCCGGATCAATTACGGTCCCTGGGACAGGCTCAACAACAATAAACCTTTTATCGCTGGTGTAGGTGCAAAGCCTGAGGGAGCATCTTTCTATCCGGCCGATATGACCAAGGAAGAGATCGACAAAGCAGAACTTAAAGATAAGTTCGGACAGTATAGTGTGGTGCGACGGGATTCAACCGGAAAACTAATGACGGTACCATATCATGAACTGTTCGCTACCCAACTTCAAAGTGCTTCCAGCCTGCTAAAACAAGCCGCACTTATCTCCGAGGATGAGGGCCTTAAGAACTACCTTAACCTGCGTGCTGATGCTTTAACGTCCGATAAATACACGGCGAGTGACCTTGCATGGATGGACATGAAAAATAATGGCCTGGATATCATCATCGGTCCGATAGAAAACTATGAAGATAATTTGTTTAACGCCAGAGCCTCTTATGAAGCCTACGTGCTCATCAAAGACAAGGTATGGAGCAAACGCCTGGAGAAATATGTAAGTCTGCTCCCTGGCTTGCAAAAGGGCTTACCTGTTCCGGCGAAATACAAGCAGGAAAAACCAGGCGTCGACTCTGAACTTAATGCCTATGATGTGGTGTATTATGCGGGCGACTGTAATGCCGGATCCAAGACCATTGCGGTGAACCTGCCAAATGATGCGATGATCCAGCAAAAGAAAGGCACCAGAAGATCACAGCTAAAAAATGCAATGCAGGCAAAGTTCGACAAGATCCTGCTGCCAATCTCAAAAGAATTGATTGACAAAGACCAGCAGCAATACATCAACTTCGATGCTTTCTTTGCCAACGTTATGTTCCATGAGGTGGCACACGGCCTGGGTATCAAGAAAACCGTAACCGGTAAAGGCTTGGTTAAAGACGCACTTAAAGAGCAGTACTCCTGGCTTGAAGAGGGTAAAGCCGACATCCTGGGGCTATACATGGTAACGAATATGCTCAAAGCCGGCGAACTACAGGGCGATCTTAAGGCATATTATACCACCTATATGGCCGGTCTGCTAAGATCCGTAAGATTTGGGGCGGCAAGTGCACATGGAAAAGCAAATATGCAATGCTTCAATTTCTTTCAAAAGCAGGGTGCTTTCATCAGAGCTTCTAACGGTACCTATAAAATTGACTATGTAAAGTTTGAACAGGCCATGAACGATCTCAGTAAAATGATCCTGATGCTTCAGGGTAATGGTGACCACAAAGCAGTAGCAAAAGCAGAGGCAGAAAACGCTATAATATCAGCGGAACTGAAGAAAGACCTTGATAACCTGAATAAAAAAGGAATACCGGTAGATATTGTATTTCAACAAGGTGTAGACGTATTGGGAGGATTATAAGTATTTACTTATAATCTTCTCTAACTCCTCAATATCAAATGGCTTAGACAGATAGTCGTCAGCGCCGGCTTGCTCTGCAAGTGATTTTACATCATTGTTCGCAGAGAAATAAATCACAGGAATACGGGAAAGCGCTTCATGTGCTTTCAATTCCTTGGTTGCATCTATACCTCCAACATCTGGTAACCAGTTGTCCATGAAGATGATGTCCGGCAGGTAGGAAGATACCTGTTCTATAATATTGTTGGAAGTAGAAGAGGTTTTGATCTCGTAGCCTGCATCTTCAAGAATTATCGTGCATAGATCTAGAATATCGACATTGTCGTCAAAGACGAACACTTTTTTAGCCTTGCTCATTTAATATATTTTAATCTAAGATAACAAATTTATAAATTCCGCGGTATCCTCAATATTTAATGATGCATCAATTACCACATTTTGTGCAGCTTGCGCGGGCATATATGGTACCTGTGCCGAAGCGGGATTCTGGATTATTGCACGTCCGCGATAGGATTTTACGGCCTTTAATCCATTCACTCCATCCGCGTTTGAACCGGATAATAACATACATACCAGTGTGTCTTCATAAACCTCAGCTGCAGTCTGGAATGTTACATCAATGGAAGGCCTTGAATAGTTAATTTTCTCTGAGGAATCCAGCGAGAAACTCCTATCCTGTTCTATTAGTAGATGATAGTCTGAGGGCGCGATATAGATTGTTCCGGCAAGGATAGGTTCTTTTTCTTCTACCTCTTTCACCTTTAATGCGGTCCTGCCTCGTAGCAGATCGGGCAACAGCGAATCAGCGCCATGCTTCCTGTGAATGACAATAATGATCGGAAATGAAAGATCTGTACGTAAATTTGGTATTACCCGCAACAAAACATCAAGGCTTCCCGCAGAGCCACCGATAATCAATGCTTCACAGGTTTTCATCAGCTCATCTTCCTCCATATTTTCTCTGCAGGCAATCTTCTGTACCGCTTCGAGACATCTGAGAATTCAAGCGTTTCTTTGCTGCCCAGGGCTAAATATCCAAGCTCTTCAAGACTGTCGTCGAACAGGCTAATCACTTTGTGCTGCAGATCCCGGTCAAAGTAGATCAACACATTGCGGCACAGGATAAGCTGGAACTCATTAAATGAACGGTCAGACACCAGGTTGTGTGTCGAGAAAATGATCTTGCGTCGAAGGTCTTCATTGAACTTGGCTAGTGAATACTTCGCCATATAATAACTTGAAAAGTCCTTGCTACCTCCCGAAGCGATGTAATTCTCTGAATACTGCTTCATCTGGCTGAGGCCAAACATCCCTTGCGCAGCTTTCTCCAGCACTGCCGGATTCAGATCTGTGGCATAAACAAGTGATTTGCTGAGCAGCCCCAGTTCCTGCAGCAGGATACATATGGAATATGCTTCCTCGCCAGTAGAACAGCCTGCAACCCAGATTCGGATAAGCGGATAGGTACCTAGTTTGGGTAAAACCTCCGTTCTGAGGGTCTTAAAAAAAGAAGGATCACGGAACATCTCCGTGACATTCACGGTGATCTGCTCCACAAACCGTTTAAAGTACAAGGCATCATTTAAGATCTTAAACCTGAATTCGGCAAAGCTTACTGCTTTATCTAAGCTGTACAAGCGCTGTATACGCCGTTTCAGGGAGGCTCTGGAATATCCTGTAAAGTCATATCCATAACGCTCCAGTAAGTCGGCCAGCAATAGGTCTATCTGATCTTCTGTAATTACGGTCACTTCCAAATTAAAGGTGTTTTGTTATTAACGCTGTAAGCATATCGATATTTATGGGTTTCGATACGTAGCCGGTTGCACCTGCTTCAAGGCAGCGCTCACGGTCGCCCATCATTGCTTGTGCGGTCACAGCAATAACAGGTACAGTTTTAAGCTCTTCATCAGCACTCATCTCTGCAATGGTCTGGTAACCGTCCATTCCGGGCATCATCATATCCATCAGCACAATGCCGATCTCTTTATCCTTCTTCAACAGTTCGAGTCCTTCTTCGCCACTCATTGCAGAAATGCACCGGTATTTTCTTGCCTTCAGTACCGCTGTTAATGCGAAGATGTTCCTGTTATCATCGTCTACGATTAATATTTTATCCTTTGGCATATCATCAAGCGTCATTAAACTTTATCGTACAACCAAACCCTTAGCAACGAGGTTAGCTGATCCACGTCTACAGGTTTAGAGATGTAATCCGAAGCACCTGCGGCAATACACTTCTCCCGGTCGCCCATCATTGCCTTGGCTGTAACAGCCAGGATTGGCAATTGTTTGTATGCTGGCATCTTACGGATTTCCTTTGTAGTCTCATATCCGTCCATCTCCGGCATCATCATGTCCATCAGAACAATATCGACTAAAGGATTTTCTTTAAGGACCTGCAGGGCTTCTTTTCCATCCGTAGCAGCCAGCACCTTCATCTTATGCTGTTCAAGTGCTTTCGTTAAGGAGAAAATATTCCGTACATCATCATCTGCGATAAGCACGGTTTTATTATTTAACACTTCATACAGTCCGCCGAAACGTTCCGGAAGTGGTTTGCCAGCTTTAGCTCCTGATGCCTGTTCTTCCACCAGGTGTAAGAACAAACCTGCTTCATCCAGAATACGCTGGTAAGAATGTGCAGTCTTCACAACGATAGAGTCTGCATACTGCTTAATTCGTGCTTCCTCTCCTTTCGACAAGTTCTTGCCGGTAAAAATGATAATAGGCAGGTTTTCCAGGCCTTTCGTCTTTTTGATGGTTTCAAGTGTCTCATATGCACTGGTATCCGGCACCCCCATATCAAGGATCACACAGTCCACTTCCTGCTTACTCAAAGCACCAATACTGTCGTTCACATTATTAGCAACCTGGGTCTGGATATTGTAGTTGCTCAGGAAGTAATTTAATGCCTCAGCATGCTGTCTGTTTTCCTCCACGATCAATACCTTTCTCGGATAGCGGCTTAAAGCATCTTCCAACTTCTGGAAGATCTTACTCATGTGCTCGAGGGCCACAGGCTTATTTATAAAATCAATTGCCCCGCGTAGCAGACTCTCCTTCTTCACTTCCAAAGAGGACATGATGTGCACCGGTATTGGTCTTGTGGCCGGATTACTCTTAAGTTCCTCCATCACCTGCCAGCCATCTTTTACCGGCAGCTGAATATCAAGCAGGATGGCCAGCGGTTTATAGTGGTTTGCCAGCTCTATACCAACATCGCCACGTACCGCCACTATGCCTTTATAGTCACGCTTGCGCGTGAAGTTCAACAGTGTTTTCGCAAAATTAGTATCATCCTCAATAATCAGGATCACCTTATCACCCTGTTGAATATCGGCCCGGTCATCTTCAACTTCCTGCGGAATGTTTAAAACTGTATACCGCTCAGGCAAAGGTTCAACAACCTTTTCAGGATATACCTGCTTTATCACCACCGGCTCAGTAAGGTTTGCCTCTTCAGGCTCCGCCGCTTCTCTGTCAAATGGCAAAACAAGTGTAAATTCACTACCTATATTTTCCTTGCTTGTCAGTTCTATTTCACCGCCTAACAGCTTGGCAAGCTCACGACTAATGGATAAACCAAGTCCAGTGCCGCCGTATTTTCTTCTGGTCGAACCGTCGGCTTGCTGGAAGGCCTCGAAGATCAGGCTCTGCTTATTCTCGGGAATACCAATACCTGTATCCGTTACTTTAAAGAAGATCTTCTTGCCGGCATCGTCTTTTGAAATGCTCAGACGCACTTCGCCCTCCGTAGTAAATTTAATTGCATTAGACAACAGGTTCTTTAATACCTGCTCCAAACGCATTTTATCTGTGTTCAGAATGTGAACATCCTCATCAACCTCTACCAGTAGGTCAAGCTGTTTGTTCCTGGCCACGGGATTAAATAAAGAGCGCATGTCTGTAGCCACCTCACCGATGTTTACATCCCCAAACTCAAGCTTCATTTTGCCGGCTTCAATTTTGGAAAGATCCAGGATCTCATCGATCAGGCCCAGGAGTCCCTGACCAGAACTCTGGATAACTTCCGCATATTCAATATATTCTTTATCAAGGTCCTGATTTTCAGACATCAACTTAGATAGCAGGAGGATCGAGTTAAGCGGCGTACGCAGTTCGTGCGACATATTTGCCAAAAACTCAGATTTATATTTTGTGCTCTGTTCCAGTTGCTCTGCTTTAAGCTGTATGTCGCGGTTCCGCTCCTGAATCATCTGGTTTTTTTCTTCAAGCAGGCTTGTTCTTTCTTCAAGTTCCTGATTACTCTGCAGCAGCTCTTCCTGCTGTACCCGCAGCTCCTCTTCTGAGGTCTGGATTTTCTGACTTTGAGCTTCAAGTTCAGCATTCAAACCTTCAAGTTCGCTGTGTTGTGCCTGCAGCTCTTCTGCCTGTGCCTGGGTTTCTTCCAGGAATTCTTGTAACCGTTTTCTGTTTTGGGATACATGAATGGCAATGCCGATGTTGTGGGCAACGCTGTTCAGGAAGTCGATATGCTCCTGAGTAAACCTGTTCAAGGAACCAAATTCCATAACACCGATCAGCTTTTTATCGCGGCAAATCGGTAGGGCTATAACATGCTTAGGTATGGTTTTACCAGAACTATAGCTAATAGTTAGTTCATCCTGTGGTATGTCAGAAAGCACCATCAGCTTTTCAGTGTCAGCGACCTGACCTACCAGACCTTCACCGATCATCACGCTTGACTTGGCTTGTTCCAGAGATAGTGCGTAGCTGCTGATGAGGTTCAATTCTTTATGGTCCAGGAGATAAAAAGCAGCGACATGCGCGCCAACGTGTTCCACGATGCTCTCAAGCACATCACTGGTCAACTCGGCTACGGTCTTTTCACCCACCATCTTATCATTCAATGTGGCCACACCCGCCTGCTGCCATTCTTTATCCTCCAACAGCTTGAAAGAATTTTTCAATGAGGCTGCCATGGCATTTAAATGCTTGGTAAGGCTGCCCAGGCCATCTGTTTGTTTATCATCAAGCCGCATGTCATAGTTCCCTGAAGAAATTTGCTGCGCCAGATCCCTGATAACACTAATTCGATAATCAATTTCCTCATTTTTCTCCTGCAATGCACGTTGAAGCTCCATCTTGGCGTAAAAATCCTTATATACCTTACGATAAAAAAAGATGGTAATGAAAATAGATATGATCGCAGCCACGACAATGAGGATGGGGGTATATCCTGCAAACTTGTTAAGCTCTGCAGTACGTTCCTTTAATATTCTGGACTCCTCAGTCTGCATCATCTTGATAATGGAACGAACTTCATCCATTAGTTCCTTACCCTGCAATAACGCGGTCACACTGATGTCTCCGCCCTTTGCTCGGACATCAATGAGCTGCATGATCAGATCCAGCCTTTTATCTACAATAAGTCGGAGTTTGTCTAAGTTCTTTTGTTGAAAAGGGTTATCCTTGGTTTCCCCAGCAACCTGATTGATGAGATCCATGGCCTTGCCCTTAGCACCGATGGTAGGTTCAAGGAAAACCTCTTCACCAGTAAGCAAATAACCACGCTGACCGGTTTCTGCATCTTTCAAGTGGGAGATAATCTGGTTGGTTTCATAAATCACATCATTACTGTGCGCAACAAGCTCGGAGCTTTTAACCAGATTCCGGATGCTGATAAAGGACGCAAGTGAAGAGATGAACAGAATTAAAAGAGATAAACCTAAACCGACCTGGAGGTTGCTTTTTAATGATTTCTGCATAATAATTTAATTGTTAATCGATTTCTGTAGGTGCAATCAGCGGTATTTCGAAGAAGAACTCAGATCCTGCTCCAAGGGTACTTTCCACCCCAACCGTACCGCCATGGCGACGTATAATTTCAGACGAAATATACAAACCAATGCCGAGACCCTGAAAATGCAGGGCCGTTTCTTCTACGCGATAAAACTTCTCAAAAAGATTTTGCTGTTGTTCTGGTGCAATGCCAATGCCGTAATCGCGTACGCCAAGGTACATTTGGTCGCCATTCAGTTTTACATTGATCTGTACCTCATCTGTGCCCGGTGAATACTTAATGGCATTGGTCAGGAAATTTATGATCACCTGTTCAATCCGCATTTCGTCGCCAAAAATCACCTGTTCGGTCATGCCATTGATCGTGATCTTATATTCCGGAAAGGACTGCGCCATAACTTCCACAATATTCTTCAGCAGATCACCCATATGAAAGTTCTGCTTATTGAATTTGAGCTTACCGCTTTCTATTTTGGATATATCCAGAAGATCTGCAATCAGGTTATTCAGTTTATCCAGCTGTGTCTGTGCTTTTTGAAGGTGTTTTTTTACGGTATCTACATCACCCTTATCAATACTCCGCTCCAATAGCTGCACGTAGCCTTTCACGCTGGTCAAAGGTGTTTTAAGCTCATGGCTGGCAATACTGATGAATTCATCTTTTTTGTATTCTGCCTGCTTGCGGAATTCAATTTCTTCCAGAAGCGCGTTTTGTATCTCGATAAGCTTGCGACTTTGTTCGTATATGCGATAAAAGGTCTTAACTTTTAGCAACAATACACTCATATCTACCGGCTTTGTGATATAATCCAAACCGCCAGAGGAGTAGCCCTTAGTAATAAATCGTGTTTCGGTATTTGCGGCCGACAAGAATATGATGGCCGTTTCTTTTGCTTTACTATATCCTGATATCGCCTCAGCGACTTCGAAGCCATCCATTCCCGGCATTTGCACGTCGAGGATGATCAGCACATATTCATTTCGGAGTACCTTTCGCAGGGCTTCTTCCCCCGAGGAGGCAGTGTCAACTTCGAAATCATGCTTTTCAAGAACTTTTTTAAGGGATATTAAGTTCTCCGGGGTGTCATCTACGATTAGGATCATTCTTTAATAAGTAAGCCTTTATCAGGCAGCCGTATAATTTTTAGTTAAGTTATACAACTTTATGTGTTATGTTATAAAGTTAAAGTAAATAGTTCGTTTACTGAGATTTATTATAAGCTTTCGGCATTGAAAGTGTCACCCTGACTTAGATCACCCGTGTCAAAGCCCTTTTTAAACCAGGTCATCCGTTGCGCTGAAGTTCCGTGCGTAAAAGAATCCGGTTTAACTTCGCCCCTGGCCTGCTTCTGCAACTTATCGTCGCCTATGGCGTTTGCTGCATTCAATGCTTCTTCAATGTCACCTTCATCAAGCCTGAATAGTTCCGGACCAAGTTCTTTAGCATCATGCGCCCAAACGCCGGCAAAGAAATCAGCCTGTAACTCCAGCTTTACGGAAAGTTTGTTGTATTCTACCTCAGATAACTGTGACCGGTAACGGTCCATTTTCTGCGATATACCCAATAACGTCTGAATATGATGGCCCACTTCATGCGCAATAACATATGCATTGGCAAAGTCGCCTGAGGCACCAAACCGGTCTTTCAGTTCATTATAAAAACTCAGGTCAAGGTACACATGCCGGTCTGCAGGACAGTAGAACGGTCCCACTGCAGAACTCGCATTGCCACAGCTTGTGGAAACGCCCTGCTCAAATAACGTCAGGACTGGCGGTTCATACCGCTTACCCATTTCTTCGAACTTGGCCGTCCATACCACTTCGGTAGATTCCAGAACATTAGCTGCCCATCGTCCGGCAGCATCTTCAGGAACACCTTGCTTTCCCTCCGACACCGCTTGATTACCAATCGGAAGTTGACTTACAATTCCGGAAAAATCCTGACCAAACAATAGCCCGAGTACAACCAGAACAATACCGCCGATGCCACCTATAGCGGCACCGCCGCCCATTCCACGTCTGTCATCTACATTACCGCTGCCTTTACCGAACCATTGCATAGTTTTGTTGTTAAATGAACGCCTGAATTGCCTGTTTTATCCTATTTTCAACTTCAGTTTTACCTAAGAAAATCGCAATATCAAACACACCAGGGCCGAATTTCCCACCAACCAGCATAACACGGAACGGCAACATCAGTTCACCAGGTTTCAGCTGGTGTTCCGCTGCAAGCGCTTTAAACTCGGCTTCCAGTTCCTGTGCATTTCCCTGCATTGGGCTATGGGCATAAGCCTCAAAAAAGGCGGTTTTCTGCGCATTCCATTTCGGCTTTACCGACGCGACATCATAGTCCTTAGGAGCAACAAAGAAGTAGCCACTTTGTGTGACAAAATCAGAGATTAAGTTGCATCTATCTTTAACAAGCTCAATAACAGCTTGTAATTTTTCATCTGCACTCACCTCAATGCCAGCAGCCGCAAGGCTTTGTTGCACTGGTGTGGCTAAAGATGCCGCGGGGCTGCGTTTAATCCACTCATGGTTGTACCATTTTGCCTTCTCATAGTCGAATTTAGCACCCGCTTTTGAGATACGCTCCAAAGAAAATTTCTCCACCAGCTCATCCAGGTTAAAGATCTCCTGATCCGTACCATCATTCCATCCCAGCATGGCCAGCATATTCACGAATGCCTCAGGCATAAAGCCAAGTTCGCGAAAGCCCTTGGTAAGATCTCCGCTCTTTGGATCCAGCCAGTTCTGTGCGTAAACCGGAAAACCTAAGCGGTCTCCGTCTCGTTTGCTTAGTTTACCGTTACCATCTGGTTTCAGGATCAATGGTAAGTGCACCCATTCCGGCATTTCATCTTCCCAGCCCAGGTAACGCCATAATAAGATATGAATCGGCGCAGATGGCAACCATTCCTCGCCTCTGAACACGTGTGAAATCTCCATTGCCTTATCATCCGCAACCACCGCAAGGTGGTATGTTGGCATGCCATCCGCTTTCAGCAGCACTTTGTCATCAACCAGGTTAGTGTCAAAGCTTACGTGCCCTCTAATGAGATCATGAAAAGTAACGGTTTCATCTTCAGGTATTTTAATCCGCACAACATGCGGTGTGTTTTCATCCAGCAGGCGCTGAACTTCCGCTGCATCTAAAGTAAGGGAGTTCCGCATCTCCATGCGCGTCGCCTGACCGTATAGAAAGTTTGGTGCCGCCTTACGCTTTACATCAAGCTCCTCCGGCGTATCAAAGGCATAGTAAGCATGTCCGCTTGCAACCAGCTGTTCGGCATATTGCCTGTAAGTCGGCTTACGCTCGCTTTGACGGTAAGGCGCAAAAGGTCCCCCTGCATCAGGCCCCTCATCTGGCTTCAGTCCACACCATTCCAAACAGGAAGCAATGTATGCCTCCGCACCCGGAACAAAGCGCGTCTGGTCCGTATCTTCAACACGCAGCACAAAAGTTCCATTATGTTGCCTGGCAAACAAATAGTTAAACAGGGCAGTACGTACACCACCTAAATGAAGTCCTCCGGTCGGACTTGGAGCAAATCTTACTCTTACTTTCTTTTCCATACTTATCCTGCAAAGATATATAATTTGTAATTTGCCTTCCTATCTATGAATCCTTACGAAAAGAAGCGCCGCTGGAAGATCTTTCTCCTTGTTTTTGCCATCATAATCGGAACAGCATCCGTGTTCTACTCAGACTTTTTTGTTAAAAAGATGGAACGTGAGGAGAAGATCCAATTCGAACTGTGGGTCAAAGGAACCGAAAAATCATCCGAAATCTTTGATGATGTCCGCTATGCCGACGTGCTGAACATGATCATTCAGAGCAGTAAAGTGCCTGTTATACTAACAGATACAACCGGAACCAAGATCATGACCTATCTGCGGCTCGACAGTACAAAAACAAATTACATGAACGCGGAGTCGCAGGCAACTTACGACCCTGCTTATTTCCAGCGTGAGCTTAAGCGCATGAAGGCGCAACATACGCCCTTGCCCATCAATTACATGGGCGAAAAGATGCTGGTTTACTATAAAGATTCTTTCATCTTGACACAACTACGATATTTCCCGTACATACAGCTCGGTGTTATTGCACTGTTCCTTATCACGGCCTATGTAGCTTTCAGTTCCGCACGTAAAGCCGAACAGGACCAGGTGTGGGTAGGTATGGCCAAGGAAACCGCACATCAGCTCGGAACACCGATATCCTCCCTCATGGCTTGGGTGGAGCTGATGAAAAGCCGCTTCAATGCCGAAAATGACCCGCTTATTGAAGAAATGGAGAACGATATCAAACGGCTGGAGGTAATCACCGACCGCTTCTCCAAGATCGGCTCTAAACCCATCCTTGAAGATCATGTGGTTCATGTAGTCATCAGCAACTTTGTCGACTACTTCAAACTTCGCACATCAGATAAGATCAGCTTCAAAATCACCGGCGACGATCAGGTACGGGCTTTACTGAACGTGCCGCTTTTCGACTGGGTTATTGAGAATCTACTTAAAAACGCCGCAAATGCCATCAGCAATGAAGGCACCATTACCGTCAACATCATTGAACATCTTGCTAAAGAAGAAGTCTTCATCGATGTTACAGATACCGGAAAAGGCATTCCGCGGTCCAAGTTTGAGGCGGTATTTCAACCTGGCTATACCACACGCAAGCGCGGCTGGGGCCTCGGACTTTCACTTACCAAGCGTATTATCCAGAACTACCACAGCGGACAGGTCTTCGTAAAAGAATCTGAACTGGGCAAGGGTACAACTTTCAGAATCGTTTTAAAAAGCAGCTTAACCTATGAACCGACCACAACCTAGCGAATATCCTGCATGGGCAGAGACTTATATCAAACTCGTAGATGGCGAGGTACTGGAAGTGCTTGCCAGTCAGGCGCTGGAGTTCCCGGACTTTATCAATGACCTGGTAGAAAAAGCAGATTTTGCCTATGAGCCAGGGAAATGGACCATTAAACAGCTCATCGGGCACATCATCGATACGGAACGGATTCTAACTTACCGCTTAACCTGCTTTGCAAGAGCTGAAAAGACACCGCTTCCGGGCTTTGAAGAAGACGACTATGTTGCCGCTGCACATTTTGGCGACAGAAGTTTGCTAAGCTTTGCCGAAGAGTTTTCACTGCTACGCAGATCTAATATGTACCTCTTCAAATCGCTGCAGGAACAGGAATTAAACCAGATGGGAAATGCTTCCAACCGCGACATCAGCGTACGTGCGCTGTTATTTGTACTTGCCGGCCACATCATCCACCACACTGCAGTGATAAAAACGCGCTACCTGGCAACAACTGGAAGTTAAATCCGGAAATTTTCATTTATTTTTTGATATGGGTGTAACCTGTTAAAATTTCATGTGGTCTTAATACACAGAACAGCTGTTAAGTTCAATTAATTTTAACAATTTAAACACACAATATCATGGAAGAGTTAATTCCTATCACAATGTTCCTTGGTGCATTCGCAATGGTTTTTGGCATCAGGTACCTATCCAACAAAGAAAAAATGGCCATGATAGAACGTGGCATGGATCCTGGCAGAGGCGTAAGCGCACCGAAGCCTTTTGTGAGCCTCAAATATGGGCTGCTGTTAGTCGGATTAGGTATCGGCTTAATCGTGGCACTCTTTGTCGCCAAACTGAACCATCTTGATGAGGAGGAAGCTGCAGCAGTTTACTTCGGGTTCCTTGGCGTCTTCGGCGGCATCGGCCTCATCATCTCCTATGTCATTGAAAAAGCCTGGCTCGACAAACAACCCCGGTTGTAATCCGAAATACTACAGGACAGTCACGGCTGTCCTTTTTTGTTTGGGAAAACATACCCTGTCAAATGAACTATAAAAATCATTAAATTGATGTAACCTGATTCGTTCCGGTGACGTCTCACAGCTAATATGCAGCAAAAGCTCAGCGATAACGAACTAATTACAGCAATTCTGGAGGGCAATACCGCCCTTTATGCAGAACTTGTAAAGCGCCACCAGCGTTATGTATTTACGTTGGCGATGCGCTATGCTAAAAATCGTGAGGATGCTGAAGAGATTGCGCAGGATACTTTCGTGAAAGCTTACCGGGCACTTGGCACCTTTAAGCAGAGTGCCAAGTTCAGTACCTGGCTGTTCAGTATAACATATACCACGGCGATGACGTTCTTGAGAAAGAAGCGACTTCCTACCGATTCCATTAATGATGATGAAAACAGTATACAGCTGGAAAACCATATATCAGCTTATCAGGCTAATGGCATTGAACAACGTTCGGGCTATGTTTACCTGAACCAGGCCATAGACCAGCTCTCGGGTGATGATGCAGCGATCATCACGCTGTTTTATAAGGGAGAACAAAGCCTCGAAGAAATTGGGCGGGCCTTAAAAATGGAAGCAAATACCGTTAAGGTTAAACTCCACCGTGCAAGAACAAGACTCAGGGAGAAGCTGCAGTTTATATTAAAAGACGAAGTTAAAGAGTTGTTATGAAAACAATAGACGAAGAAATCTGGTCCTATATTGACGGTTCCTGCACTGCGGCAGAACGTGCTCAGGTTGAAGAAAAGATTGCAACAGATGAGGCATACCGAATGGCTTTTCAGGAGCTCAAACAACTGGACACCATGCTCACAGCCGATGAACTTGAGGAACCCTCCATGTCATTCAACAGAAATGTGATGGATGCGGTTGCACTGGAGATTGCGCCGAGAAAGCTCTCCACCAGGATCAACAATAACATCATCTATGGCATTGCTGCATTCTTTATCCTCTCTCTTGCTGCCGTCGTTGGCTATGCGATAGCAAACAGCAGTCCTGGCACAACAGACTTCAAATTTCCATCTCTAAATCTAAGTGGCATGCTTAACCCTACTTACATGAAAGTCTTTCTAATGTTTGATGTTATGCTCGCACTGGTTTACCTCGACCGTCTGTTCAGACGAAGGATGCAGTCGCACCAATAATAAAGTTTTACGCACGTATTTGTGAAAGCCTCGACAATGTCGGGGCTTCGTTGTTTTTTAGCCTTTCAATACAGGGAATAAGATCATTTACAATTAACATGTCGGTAATACCGCTGAGATACTTTTGACGCAAATCAAGCAAACAATTTAAATCGAAAGCAAAAAACAGACATGAAGAAATTAATCCCTATTATTTTTATGCTTTGTCTAGCCCTGATCTGGCCAGGTACAAACGTCTTTGCGCAGAGCGTACAGGCGGCAGTAAGTGGTCAGGTTACGGACGACAACAATCGTCCCCTTCCGGGTGCAAGTGTAAAAATCAAGAATGAATCCACGGGTTTTACCTCCACCACTACAACCAACGACAAAGGAGACTACATTTTCAAGCAACTGCCCCTCGGTTCACCTTATACCATCACCGTAAATTATGTCGGTTTCGGTGAACAAAGCAAGTCAGGCTATGCGCTGAATCTGGGCGATCAGTTGCATGTAGACATTAAAATGGAAGCCGCAGCCCAGCAGATGGAAACGGTCGAAATTGTTGCAAACTCACTTAAAAACACGGTCAAGACCTTAGGCGCTTCAACACCCATTACCGCTAAAGACCTTGCACGACTACCAGTAAATGGAAGAAATTTCACCTCGCTGGTCGACCTATCTCCTATGAGTAATGGCTCCAGCCTTGGCGGTCAACTCGCCTCCTCTACCAACTACACGATAGATGGTATGACATCCCGGGGAACCATTTCTGGCGGATCTACATCAAGTGCTTACTCCATCTCCATGGAAGCGATCCGCGAATTTAAAGTTGTAACGAACGAGTATGATGTTACCCAGGGCCGCAGTGGCGGCGGTACGATCAGTACAGTAACTAAATCGGGAACAAACCAGCTGTCGGGTAGCGCTTTCAGCTACATGCGAAATGACCAATTATCAAGCAGCTATGATTTGCGTGGAAACAAGAGAACCCAGAAATTCTCTACGTATCAATATGGATTCTCTCTTGGAGGGCCTATCGTTAAAGATAAGGCACACTTCTTCGTTGCCTGGGATCATCAGGCAGATTCGCGTCCGTTAAACATTGCGGACATCCGTTCTTCAAATGATGAGGCAGCCTATAAAGTTACACAAGCTACATTAGACCGCTTTCTGGAAATTGGACGTGCCAAATATGGCTTGAGCGACGGTCCGCAATTTGGTTCCTTTGACAAGAGCAAGTCAACAGATGCGGTATTTGCCCGTGTAGATTGGCAGTTAAACGCTAAAAATCTTCTTACCATCCGAAACAACTTCGTAAGCGAGATGGACAACCAGTCGGAAGGCGACAATTCCGGGATTAACCTTTACGAGGTTTACATTAATCGCAAGAAAAAAGACAACAGTTTGATGGCTTCCTTGCGGACGGTATTTTCACCCAGCCTGACCAACGAATTCAAGGTGCAACATTTCTATGAAGATGTACAGGTGCTGCCCAATGATGAATTGCCAGCAGCAAGCATTCCGCGGGCCATCGTTGAGAATGTGGAGTCTGTATCCGGCAGCACGAACTACATCAACTCCATCCAGCTTGGCGGACAACGTTTTTCGCCGGAATGGTTCAAGAGTAATGTAGTGCAAGTGGTAAACAACATCTACTTAAACACTGAAAAAGTGAACTACACCTTTGGGATAGACATGATGTACAACACCATGCATTCCAGGTATGGAAGCGAGATGAACGGCCGCTTTTATTTTACAGGTATAGACAACTTTAACAACCTGAGCCCTTACCGTTATGCCCGCGAAATTGCTATTGTAGATGATCCAAGTACTATTGTCAACTACCTGAGCACAGGACTATATGGCCAGCTGGAAACCAAGCTTGCCCCAGGGCTCGAGATGATGGCAGGGCTGAGGCTCGATGATACCCGGTATATCAATGGTGCAAACTTCAGCCAGGTTGTATATGATGAACTCGGCCTCCGCACAGACAATAAGGTAAACACCTTACAACTGCAACCCCGCATACAGTTTACCTGGGATTTCAATGATGACCGGAAAGACATTCTGCGCTTTGGTGCCGGTATTTTCGGCTCCAACCTGAATCCATATTCAATGATCAACAATATGCTTTTTGATGGAAGCAGAGTTGCATCTGTAGACATTCAGGGTGCCGCCGTGCCAAGTCCTAACTTCCCGGGCTATCGTGATAATCCCGCCACTGCCCCGGGCGCTGAGCTTTTCAATAATCCTAATGTAGAAAAGCTGATCACCATCAATGCCAACAGTGCAGATGCGAAGGTTCCCAAAGTATACAAAACCAACCTTTCCTATAACCACTTCTTCAGCGATCGCCTGAGGGTCGGGATCAGCGGCTACGCTTCCTGGGCAAGAAATAACTACATGTACCTGGACCGCAACATGGTTAGTGATCCATACTTCAGGATTGCAGCCGAGGCGAACAGAGGCGTCTATGTTCCGGCATCAACCATAAACGTCAAAAACGGTGCAGTAAACTGGATCAATGGACGCATCACCAACCAGGTTGGACGTGTGCTGGAACTGGTAAGTGCCGGTAAAAAGAACCAGTATGCTGTAGTGCTGGATGGATCATACCGCTATTTCCGCGATGGACAGGTGTCCTTCTCTTATACCTGGAACGATGCTAAAGACAATACTTCATACAATGGCAACGTGGCCAATACGGCAACATTAGATCAAATGGTCGTTGATGACCCCCGGGATCTCTCCAAAATGTACTACGCCAATAACCAGTTCCGCCATAAAGCCGTATTTTATGGTACAGCACCAAGTGTCTGGGGCATAACCTTTGGGCTTCGGTTCTCAGGTATCGCAGGGACGCGTTATTCTATGGCCGTTAGCGGCAACATGAATGGAGATTTCGTGTCATCCAATGACCTGGCATACATCTACGATCCAAACGATGTAAACACGCCCAGCTATCTGCGTGAAGGCATCCAAGCCATTCTGGACAACCCTGATGCAAATGCAGGCTTAAAATCTTACCTTAAAGATAACATCGGAAAAGTTGCAGCACGCAATGGTGGTGTTAATGGCTTCTATGGCGTGTTTGATGTACGACTGGGTAAGCGCTTCAAGATTCAGAACAGACATGGTATTGAAGCTTCCATAGACATTTTTAATATCGGAAATCTACTGAAACAAGAATGGGGTATCGGCAAGAACCTCGGTAAACAGAACCTCTACTCCATAAAGAGCTTTGACCCTTTAAAACAGGAGTTTGTTTATACGGTAAATAAGGCCGCAGGTGTATCTAACCTGAATGGCGATCCATACCAAATTCAATTGGGCTTACGCTACGCATTTTAAACGAACAAATCATGAAAAAACTTCTTCTGATTTCCTGCTGTCTGCTCAGGCTACTTACCGGACAGGCGCAAGAAAAGCATGTATTACTGATAAGCATTGATGGCTTAAGACCTGAATTTTATAAAGATCCATCATGGGGAATGGTCAACCTCAGACAAGCCATGCAAAATGGCGCTTATGCGGATGGTGTTAACGGGGTATTCCCGACGGTCACCTATCCATCCCACACGGCGATGATCACGGGCGTAACACCCCTGAAACATGGCATTTACTACAATACACCCAGTGAACCACTTAAGATCACAGGAAAATGGAACTGGCAATATGAGCAGATCAAAGTGCCAACAATCTTTAGTGTAGCCAAAGAAAAAGGCCTTACAACGGCTTCCGTTTTCTGGCCCGTATCGGTAGATGGTCCGGCTACATATAATATTCCCGAATACTGGTATTTACCGGAAGTTGAAGGCGGCAAGCGTAATATGACCAAGGCACTAGCTGAGCACGCCAGCCCAAAAGGCTTTTTTGAGGAGATGCAGAAAACGGCAACCGGTCAACTGGAGGAAATTGATTTCGACGGCGATTACCTTGGCATTGATGAAAACTTAGCCCGCATTAGCGGCGCCATCATTCGCCAGCACAAACCGTCTTTCCTGGCGGTACACCTGGTAGCGCTAGACCATTTTGAGCATGAACAAGGCAGGGATGGGGACAAAGTCCGCGCTGCGGTCGTTAATGCAGATCATGCGGTTAAAAGTATTCTTGAAGCAGTAGCCAAAGCAGGACTTACCGAGTCAACAACAGTTATCGTTACCGGAGATCACGGCTTTGTCGATATCCATTCCAGTATTGCACCGAATACCCTGCTGGCAAAAGCAGGCTTGTACAACCCCGATCAAAAGGATAAATGGAAGGCATACTTTCATGCTGCCGGTGGAGCCGCTTTCCTGCACCTGCGAGACAAGAATGATAAAGCTACCTTGAAGAAAGTAACCGAACTATTGAAGAACCTGCCTGAAGAACAAAAGGCCATGTTCCAGTTGAAAAGCCCTGAAGCACTGGCCGCCATTGGTGCCGATCCAAATGCAGCCCTGGCGCTGGCAGCAAACAAGGGTTTTACTTTTGGTACAAAAGCTACCGGAAGTCTCGTTAGCCCTGCAAAAGGGGGTACACATGGCTTTTTCCCCGACTTCAAAGAGATACAAACCGGCTTTGTTGCATTTGGACCAGGTATAAGCAAAGGTGTGGTAATTCCAGAGATGGGACTGGTAGACATTGCACCGCTGATCTCCAGCTTGCTTAATCTCGGTATGCCACAAGGCGACGGTAGGATCCCCGACACCGTCCTTGCAAAATAACCAACAACAAAAAGGCCGCTTAGATATCTAAGCGGCCTCTTATATTTTATAGTTTGCTATAATCTTTATTGTACCTGAATCGGCAAAGCAACGCTGGTCTTGTCCCAGCCAATGTTCAATACCGCATCAGTTCCGGTTCCGGTAAATACCATCGCCAGGTTTTCTACCACTTCATTCAAAGGTTTAACCGGTACATCTACTCGAGCAACATCTTTGCTTTCATCGTAGCTGTACGCACCCCATCTGTCTGTATCCTTATTGATGATGATTGTCCAGTTATCCTTATTGGGAATGGCAAATAGGCCATAACTACCCGCAGGGATGGTCTTGCCACCAATAACTACAGGTTTAAAGAATTTAATTTCTGTACTCTCATTGGCACCTAAACGGTAAACCGCTCCGAATTTCTCCATAGCGCCAAAGATCTCACGTCCTTTTTTAGCAGGACGGGAATAAACAACCTTAATCAAGGCTGCAGATTCTGCACCTTTCTTCGCCATTTGTGTAGCGCGGGCAGGATAGTAAGCCAAATCCGCCGGACTTGCGTCCAATGCCGGGAACTTCATTTCCTGTGCATTTACCGTAAATGCAAATGCTGCAAGTACGACCATTAATCCTAGTTTTTTCATCTGTTTAAGGTTTAAGGTGAGGAAGCCAGATTATCGCTTCATATTTTTGCCTACAATCGCTTAGTGAACGCGACCTTTAACAATCTTGTTTAAAAATAAAGCCGAGATAATCAATCCGATAATACCGCCCAAAATAGAAGCTAAGAAACTGCCTGTCGCAGCTGCTGCAGTAAGGATTCCGGCAATGATCCCTAATACGTAATAAACCCAATCAAAACTCTGTGTGCTTTCTTCTGTATTCATATTCATAATTGCTAATTGCTTCAAAGGTATCGAATTATTTTAAAATTGTTTATTTTCCTTAACAAACTCATTTTCTTTCTGTTTATTAATTCAGTCCTTTTTACCAGCTGGCCCACAGGGCTACCCTGCTTATCGTCAATCTTCTGTCAGGTATATTTTTTTTGCAAAAAAAAACTTCCAATCAATCAAACGATTGATTAGTTTTGCATCCGCAACGAAGAAATGGAAAAAACAGATAAGAGAACAAGCATCTTACTTGCTGCCGAAAAGCTCTTTGCCTCACAGGGTTACGAAGGTACTTCAACCCGGCAGATTGCCAATGAGGCCGGTGCAAACATGTCCATGATCAACTACTATTTCGGATCAAAAGAGGGCGTGTTCATGGAGATCATGTCCAATCGCATTAAAGGTTTCCGCATTGCACTCAACAGCATCAATGGTGAGAACATTACCCAATTGGATAAGCTGAAGATGGTTGTTGACCAATATGCCCGGCGGATCCTGGATAACATTACTTTTCACAAGATGATGCACCGCGAACTTTCGCTTAGTCAGCGACCAGAGATGTACGACAAGCTTAAAGATGCCATGAGTCAGAACCTGATGGTCATAGAGCGTATTGTAAATGAGGGCATCGACCAGGGCATGTTCCGTCCTGTAGATGTTCGTATGGTCATTGCAACCATCATGGGCACCATCACCAACGTGGCCACGGCGCCTTCCAAGATCACTGCCGGCTCCAAGTTAGACATTAAAATACCGGCCGACCGGGAGATTCTTACTGAACGCCTGATCACCTACCTAAAAGATTTAATAACTACGTATTTAACACCTAAAAATGATACAGAACACCTTTAAACTGAGCGTCCTGGCACTGCTGCTGCCGGGAATGTTGTATGCACAAGATGTGCGGAAGCTAAGCTTGAAAGAGGCGGTACAACTTGGCGTGGAAAACAGCAAAAATCTCAAGCTTTCCCAAAACAGGATTGACCGTGCCGTAGCGCAGCTGAAAAGCGTAAAAGACGAAAGACTCCCCGCTGCAAGTGCTTCATTCGCCTATAACCATGCAGAAATTCCAACAAGCACTTTCGACTTTGGCGGCAAAGAACCACTTACCCTGCCGGGCCGTGCCGATGCCTTCGTGGGCACCGCAGCAGTACAGGAACTGATCTATGGTGGTGGTAAATTCAGACTTGCTGAAGAATCTACCCGCCTGCTGACCGAAGTAGCGAAGCTGGATGCTGATAAAAGCGCGAAGGATGTAAGCTATGCGGTGATCAACACCTACTACGCCCTGCATAAAATTAACCAGAGTCAGAAAGTTATTGCCCAGAACCTGGAAGCCATAGCGAGCCAGCTAAAACAGGCACAACGCTTCTTTGAACAAGGTATTGTAACTAAAAATGATGTGCTTCGTTTTCAATTGCAGCAGGCCAACGTAACCTTGTCACAATTGGAAGCAGAGAACAACCGGAAGGTGATCAATTATAACCTTGACATCCTGTTAGGGTTACCAGAACAGACCACCCTGGAGATCAGCAATCCTGATGAAACACTTACGCCGTCACAGAACCTTGATGCCTACCTGGAAGCTGGCTTGGCGAACCGCCAGGAACTTCGATCACTGGATATTCAGAATCAGGTGGCTGCAAACAACATCAAGAATGTAAAAGCGAATGTGCTCCCTACGGTAGGTGTTGGCGCCAACCTGTATTACATCAACCCGAGCGGCAAGTTTATTCCGCCATCTAATCAATACATCGTTCCGATGACCCTGGGTGCGAATGTATCCTGGAACATAGGTGCTTTGTGGAACAATAAGAACAAGGTTAGTGAGGCCAGGATCCAGCAACAGGAAGTAGTGTTAACCAAAGACCTGCAAATGGATCAGGTGAAAACCGAGATCAACAAGAACTACCAGGATTACCAACTTGCACTGGCTAGGATCAAAATCCTGGAAACTTCCATTCAGCAGGCATCAGAAAACGACCGTTTGCTTGAATCTAAATACAGGAACAACGTAGCCTCAGCAATCGACCGTATTGATGCCGAAACCTTACTGTACCAAAGCAAGATCAACCTGGAGATTGCTAAAGCTGATGCAGGACTCGCCTATTACACCTTACTAAACTCAACCGGAAAAATTTCTCAATAAATCTTACAACCATTAACATGACAACTGAAGTAAAAAAGAAAAACAAGATCGTACCAATTATACTAGGGGTATTGATTCTTATAGGCGCCATCTTCGGCGTTAAGGAGTACTTATATTACAGTGCTCACGTAGATACAGACGATGCGCAGATCGACGGCGACATCAGTCCGGTAGTTGCCCGTGTTGGCGGCTATGTAAACGAGATCCTATTTGAGGAAAACACCCGTGTTACGGAAGGACAGGTTTTAGTACGACTTGATGACCGCGACTACAAAGTGAAACTTGAGCAGGCTTTGGCTACCCAAAAGGGTGCATCTGCAGGCGTAAACGTATCACAGGCTCAAATTGCAGCATCATCTGCAAACACCAGCACTGCCAAAGCAAACATCCAGGAAGCAAGAGTAAGATTAAACCTTGCACAAAAAGATTATGAGCGTTATGCAAACCTGGTAAAAGATGGTTCGATCACCCAGCAACAATTTGATCAGGCAAAGGCACAGAAAGAATCGGCTGAAGCTGCATTTCAGGCGGCCAGAGACCAGTATAATGCTGTTGTAAAACAAGTAGGTACCACCCAATCACAACTTGCGGTAAGCAGCTCCGGTGTAAATCAACGCCAGGGCGATGTAGACTTTGCTAAACTACAACTTTCTTATACGGAGATCAAAGCACCTGCAAGTGGAACCGTATCACGCAAAAACATCCAGAAAGGACAGTTGGTACAAGCTGGACAGTCACTATTCTCTATCGTGAATGAGGGCAGCATCTATGTAACTGCAAACTTTAAAGAAACGCAACTTGAGGACATCAAGCCAGGATTGAAAGTAAAGATCGAGGTTGATGCTTATCCCGATGAAGAAGTTATTGGCGAGGTTTATAACTTCTCTCCCATTACTGGTGCAAAAGGATCACTGCTACCTCCGGATAACGCTACTGGTAACTTCGTAAAAGTGGTTCAGCGTGTTCCTGTGAAAATTAAGATTACAAAAGCTTCAAAAGCCATCCTGGATAAACTTCGTCCAGGGATGAGTGTACAGGTTTCTGTTTCCATAAAAAACTAATACAATGGCCGAAAAAGGTTTTAAAAAGTGGATTATTACGTTCACGGTGATCACGGCCTCCTTGCTGGAGCTGATTGATACCACCATTGTGAACGTAGCATTGCCACAAATACAGGGTAACCTGGGTGCCACGCTCGAAGACGTAGCATGGCTTTCCACCGGGTACGCCGTCGCAAACGTAATCGTCCTGCCGATGTCGGGCTGGCTGGGCTCGCGCTTCGGCCGGAAAAACTATTTCTTGTTCTCCATCATCATGTTCACCCTTACCTCCTTCCTTTGTGGAAATGCAACCGGACTGGACGAGCTGATCCTCTTCAGGATCCTGCAAGGTGTTGCCGGGGGTGGATTGATCTCTACAGCACAGGCCATCCTGATTGAAACCTGGCCAAGGGAAGATATCGGTATCGCTACAGCATTATTCGGTCTCGGTGCCGTTGTTGGCCCGACTGTAGGTCCGAC
Source organism: Pedobacter sp. (assembly GCA_038918115.1). Taxonomy (GTDB): domain Bacteria; phylum Bacteroidota; class Bacteroidia; order Sphingobacteriales; family Sphingobacteriaceae; genus Pedobacter. The sequence goes on along the minus strand of JBCLAL010000004.1, from coordinate 346,242 downwards.
CATCGGGGGTTACATTCTCGATATCAGCACCTGGCCATGGATCTTCTACGTAAACATTCCGGTCGGGATTCTCGCCGCATACCTAACCTATACCTTCGTGCGGGCCACGCCTAAAGATGGAAAAGGCATGCCGATCGACTGGTGGGGAATTATCTTACTTGCTGTGTCTGTTGGAAGTTTACAAACCCTGCTTGAAAAAGGTGAAAGTGAAGACTGGTTCTCTACAGGTTACATCGTGGTACTGGCAGTGATGTCTGTAGTGGCATTATTGCTGTTCATCTGGCGGGAAACCACCACAGACCACCCGATCGTAAACTTCAAGATCCTTCGACACCGGAGCTTCTCGGTGGGTATGTTCACATCCTTCATCCTTGGCTTCGGACTTTACGGATCAGTGTTCGTATTCCCGATTTTCTGCCAGAACCTGTTGGGTTTCTCTCCGCTACAAACGGGAGAGCTTCTCTTCCCCGGTGGTCTATGTACCATCCTGATGATGCCCTTTATTGGTATCATGTTAAAGAAAGGGATACCGGCGCAGTTCATGGCAACCATAGGGATGTTCCTGTTCTACGTATTTTGTATGATGCTGAGCAAGTCTACACTTGCTTCAGGAACCGGCGATTTCTTCCTGCCACTGGTTATCAGAGGATTTGGTATGGCGCTGCTGTTTGTTCCCTTAACCACCCTGGCTATTCAGGATCTTAAAGGTGCAGAGATCGGACAGGGATCAGGACTAAACAACATGAGTCGTCAGCTTGGTGGTTCATTCGGTATCGCGGCCTTAACAACGCTCATTCACGTTCGTCAGGGCTACCACAGAACCAACCTGCTAACCAATGTAAACGAGTTCAATCCGGCATTTTCAGAGCGTTTCAACGGCTTTATACATAATTTTATGGGTAAAGGTTACGGCTATATGGATGCGAAAATGCTTGCGACCAAAGCACTTGAAGGAACAATCATGAAGCAAACCCTGCTGCTAACCTATAATGATGCGTACTGGGTTGCCGGTATGATCATGCTATGCTCCATTCCATTATTGTACCTGCAGAAGTTCAAAAAGAATGCAAATATCCCGGTAGACGTTCACTAGCACGAGCTACCGTGGCCATCATAAAAAAAGAGATAAGGAAAACCTTATCTCTTTTTTTATATCCGTAAAATAGTACTTACTTCCGTTTATAGATCCGGATAGATTTGATAGCAGATCTGGATAACGAATCCCTTACCGATTCTACCAGCTGGAGGGAGTCTTTTGGAACGAAAGCGAAAGCTTCCCGGTCATTTTCAAAAATCCGGTCTTCCACAACTACCAAATAGTTATCTTTAACTGCAGTACGGATCAGCCTCTGGCCCGTGCCTGCTTTAGTTGCCATTTTAATGGTTGCAACCGGCCCCTTCCCCACTTTAGTGCCTGTCTTGGTGCTTGCAGGCTGCTGCGCATAAATGGTGCCGCCTAAAAACGAAAGGCACAAGAGCGTTGTCATCTTTTTCATACTCAAAGATCTTTAAAAGTTTAACAAGTTACAAGTAATGTGACAGCGCAGGATCACATCAGGTACTTACCGACCGGAGGCCAGGCCGAGACGAGGGGTTAACAGGGCAATGGCCCTGTCAAGGCCCTGTGTGAGCCCCGTGTGTGCCCTGTATGAGCCCTGTATATCCTCAAGCTGGTCTGCCGCTCCGGATAGCTTTTCCAGTTCGGTTTCAGGCCTCTCCGTAAATAAATTGGGATTAGATTTCCAGGTGGTTATGGGTAATGGTTACCGGATTTTGGGCATAAAAAAAAGCCGCTTGAACAGCGGCCTTTTTTTCCCAAAAAATTAACAATTAACACAATAAATCTGATGGTCTTGCGGACATCATAACTACTATTTGTTGTAAGATTTAATAACCTTGTGGTAGCAAGATAATAACTTTTAGTATTTACTCAAAATTTTTGTTTGCCTAAATAGTCGTTTTTACCTTAAAATCCTTAGCTTAAGGGCTCCTAATGACCTATAAATATGACCTATAAACCAAAAATCAGTGGACAAAAAGAAGCGATTTTTTCGAATGATGTAGTGTCCAGATTTGAGCTTTATAACAGCTTATTCCTAACACTTCCCTTTTACAAGATCAAAGATACGGGAACGTTATTGCCACTGTTTATTAAACATTGTGAAGATGGTGTAAAGCAACACCAGAACCCTACTGAAATCATCAACGGCTTTTTTGAAAAGTTCACCAAGAATGAAAATGCTAAAGATGGTATTGACCTGCTGTTTCGTTTCATTCAATATATTGAGCGACAGGTCGTTTTGTTCGATGCGGTAGAAGATGCTGCTTTTAAAAAGCTGACAATTCCTGATGATCAAAGCTCATTGCATTCTTACCTGTCAAAGGGTATAGACAATAAGCAACTTCAGACCAAGGTAGAATCACTCATTGAGGAATTCTCGCTTCGTCTGGTACTTACCGCCCACCCTACACAGTTCTATCCTGGCAGCGTGTTATCCATCATCACGGATTTAACTGCAGCCTTAAAGGTGAACGATATATCTACCATTAACCAGCTCTTACAGCAGCTTGGTAAAACACCTTTCTTTAATAAAAAATCACCAACGCCGGTTGATGAGGCACTAAGCCTGGCCTGGTTCCTGGAGAATGTATTTTACTTCGCGGCAGCAAACATACAGGCCGACATTGATGAGACCCTGGCAGAATTCAATATCCCTTCAAAGAAGGTGATCGAGCTTGGCTTCTGGCCGGGCGGCGACCGCGATGGTAACCCGAATGTACATGCAGATTCTACACTGCAGGTGTCGAAGCTACTGCGTCAGATCTTATTCCGCTGTTACTATCGTGATTTCAGGAACTTGAAAAGACGGATCACCTTCCGCGGTGTGGAAGACACCATCGCGAAGATCCAGGAGGTATTATATAACAATGCATTTGATACCAGCATTGAGTCTGAGAACATCAATGAGGATCTTATAGCGCAGCTCGAGGAGATTAGAAATACCCTCATAACGGCGCATGATGGGCTTTTTGTTGATGTTGTGGATGACCTAATCCGCAAAGTGAACCTTTATGGATGCCACTTCGCTTCACTGGATATCCGTCAGGATAGCCGCGTGTTACGAAAAGCCTATGCTTACTGCCAGGACCGCAGCACGGAACCGGATTCCCTGACCGTGGATACCTTGAGTACCATTGGTGAGATCAAACAGATCCAGCAAAGCAATGGCGAGCTTGCCTGTCACCGTTTCATCATCAGTAACTGTCAGCGTGCAAGCGATATCCTTCAACTTACGGACCTGTTCCTGTTTAATGGCTGGAAAGAAGAAGACCTGACGATGGACTTTGTGCCGTTGTTTGAAACTGTGGACGACCTTGCCGTTGCCGGTGAGATCATGGAAACGCTGTACACGCACCCATTCTATAAAAAGCATCTGGAACGCCGTGGCAACAAGCAGGACATTATGCTGGGGTTCTCCGACAGTACCAAAGACGGCGGTTATCTGATGGCCAACTGGTCCATCTTTAACGCTAAGGTAGCCCTGACCGAAGTTTCCAATAAACACAATATACAGCTGGCCTTCTTTGACGGCCGTGGTGGTCCTCCGGCACGTGGCGGGGGTAAAACGCACCGCTTCTACGCCTCTATGGGCAAGGAAATTGCAAACAAGAACATACAGCTTACCATTCAGGGGCAGACCATCAGTTCGCAGTACGGTTCCATTCCGAGTGCAGAATTCAACATTGAGCAGCTGATCAATGCCGGTATCTCTGCGGGTATTCGCGAGAAGCACAATATCCTGCTCGATCCGATGCATAAGGACGTCCTGGATACCATGGCAAAGGACAGCTATAATGCATATGTTTCCTTGCGTCAGGATCCCTTGTTCCTGAGATACCTGGAGAAGTTCTCGCCGTTGACACTATTGTCCAAGATCACGATCAGCTCAAGGCCGGTAAAGCGGAATTCGGGCAAGAAACTTGAGCTTGAAGATTTACGTGCAATAAGTTTTGTAACCTCCTGGAGCCAGCTTAAGCAGAACATCCCTGGTTTCTATGGTATCGGTACGGCATTGAAAAACCAGGAAGCACAAGGCAACTGGGACAAGCTGCATAAGACTTATCAGGAATCCGGCTACTTCAAGACCATTATTGAAAACTGTATGATGTCTATGAGCAAGACAGACTTCTCGATCACTGCGCATTTCGCGGAGGATCCGGAGTTTGGTCCGTTCTGGAAGATGCTGTACGCAGAATATGAGCTGTCTAAAGCGATGCTGTTGAAACTTGCCGAGCAGGATTCACTGATGGAGAACTACCCTGTAGAAAAGCGTTCTATTGCAGTAAGAGAGAAGATCGTGTTGCCGCTTGTACTGATACAGCATTATGCGATGGCCTTGCTGCAACAGCAGCCAGAAGAGGCCGAGCAACAATCTTACGAGAAGCTTGCCATCAGAACCGTATATGGAATTGTAAATGCAGGCAGGAACCTGGCTTAAGGCTTGGTCTCTACATAAAATAAAAGCGCTGCCCCGGTTCAGGAAGGCAGCGCTTTTTTATATAATCAATAACCATTTCTGGACACTTAAATACAGCCAATTCCAGCTGTGTGGGTGCTTAGTAGATCACTTTGCCAGTTGCAGTGATGATTGATGCGATACGTACCGCGTCAAACACACGCTCTTCAGTTGATCCTAAAGCAAGAATGGATTTCTCATGTGCGTTAACACACATTTCGCAACCATTAACCGCTGAAACAGCGATACTCATTAATTCAAAGAATTCTTTTCCGGTAACCGGGCTGCTCATTAGCTGCATACGGATACGTGCAGGAATCTGCGCATACTTTTCTTTGCCGGTGAAGTGACGGAAACGGTAGAAAACATTGTTTAATGCCAAAAGCGATGCACAACCAGCCGCTTCAGCAATTTCTTCTGCGGTAGCACCTTTTTCCAAGGCTTGTTTCTCAAGGAAGTTGGTAAGCACTGCATTGTTGTTGTTTACGGAGATGCTTAAAGCAACCAATGCACATTCTTTTTCTGACAAGTAAGAAGAAGAAAGGGTGCTGGTAAGGTTTAATTTAAGGTCACGTACATATCTTGAACTGCCTTTCTCAAGCAGGCTAAGGCTTTCGTTTCTATAGTCTGCATCTAAGCCAACGATGGCTAAAACTTCCTGGATTACTTCTGTATTTGCACTCATAATTTTGAATAGTTAGGGGTATAAAAAATCCCTGCAAAAAGCATTTACAGGGATTATATGGTAATATGCTGATTAAACAGTTAGGGTTTCCTGACCTTTTTCCCAGTTGCAAGGGCAAAGCTCATCAGTTTGAAGCGCATCAAGAACTCTTAACACTTCTTTTACGTTACGGCCAACGCTTAAATCATTAGCACTTACCCAACGGATAATACCTTGTGGGTCGATGATAAAAGTAGCACGGTAAGCGATTCCTTCAACTGGCTCAAGAATATCTAAAGCTTGAGCTAAAGACTTAGAAGTATCAGCAAGCATTGGGAATTTCAAGCCACGAAGATCATCATGGTTGTTTCTCCAAGCCAAGTGAACGTTTTCTGAGTCGGTTGAAGCACCAATTAATTTAGTATCACGGTCACGGAACTCACTGTAGTTCGCGTTGAACTCTGCAATCTCAGTAGGACAAACGAAAGTAAAGTCTTTTGGCCACCAGAACATGCAAGTCCACTCGTTGTTATCATTGATTAAAGACTCTGAAGTAATGGTTTCAAATTCTTTACCTTTTTCAAGACTTACAACGGCAATTTTAGAGAATGAAGGAAATTGTTCACCTAAGTTGATCATAATTATATTTCGTTTTTTGTATGGTGCAAAGTTATACCTATAATGCCTTAATAGCAACCTAAAAAGCAGTAATCTAAATCGTTATTCTCTATAGCATTATAGACAAAGTTTATAACGTAGACGGGACGAATTAGCTATCGACTATTCTGATTTTAAGGTTGTTTCGAAGAGTTTAAAGATCCTTTTGTACTCGTCCGTCCAGCTGCTTGGCGTGGTAAAACCATGGTCTTCAACCGGATATACGGCCAGCTCCCAGTTGTCTTTACCGAGTTCAATAAGCCTTTGGGACAGTCGTACGATGTCCTGAAAGTGTACATTCACGTCTACCATCCCGTGGCACATCAGCAAATTACCCTTCAGTCCCTTGGCAAAGTTGATCGGTGAACTGCGCTGGTAAGCGATTTCATCGTTGAAGGGTTCATTAAGGATGTTTGCGGTATAAGGATGATTATAGTGTGCCCAGTCGGTTACCGATCTTAAAGCAGCGCCACTTTTAAATACCTCAGGTTCATTGAACATGGCCATCAGGGTTATAAATCCGCCGTAAGAACCGCCATAAAGGCCTACGCGCTTCGGATCTACGTTATATTTCTCGACCAGCAACTTCACGCCGTCTACCTGATCAGTCAGGTCTTTACCACCCATATGTCTGTAAATACCGGTACGGTGATTTCTGCCATACCCTGCGCTGCCGGTATAGTCGATATCAATAACAGTATAGCCGTTGTCTGCAAGCAGATTATGGAACATATACTCCCTTGAGTACTGGCTCCACCAGTAGTGAACGTTCTGCAGGTAGCCCGCACCATGTACAAACACTACTGCAGGGCCAGGCTTGCTGCCCGCCTTTGCCGGATAAATCCTTGCATACACATCGTCGCCATAGCGGTTTTTATAAGAGACGAGTTCCGGTTGGCGCCACTTGTAGGCTTTAAATTCTTCAGAGCGCGACTCTGTTATCTGGATGGCCTTTGCTCCTGCTTTATTTGGCTGCAGGTATAGCTCCCAGGGCTTATCCATGTAGGAGTAGTTTATGGCGATCCACTTTTCATCCGGCGACATGGTGATCTGATTACCACCTTTCATACTGGTGAGCTGCGTTGGCTTGCCACCAGTAACGGGCATACTGTAGAAATGGGTAATACCCGGATGTTGCATGTTTGCGGTGAAGTAGAAAGTCTTTTTGTCGTTCGAAAGCTTCAGCGTCTGCACCTCCCACTTGCCACTGGTCAGCTGATTTTTGCTGCCGGTTTTCAGGTCGGCTACGTAAAGATGCGAATATCCTGAAGCTTCACTCTGGAAGTAAATTTTGCTGTCGTTGATGAAGTCTATGTTAGCGCCGTATCCGCTGATACCCGGACCTGCGATCCATGCTTCATCGCGCTGACGATCAACCACGCTGAAGCTTCCCTTTTCAGGATCAAGTTTTAGAATCCATAGGTCTTTATTGTCCAGCGCTTTGGCCGCAAGTACAGCCACGGAGGCATTGCTGTTCCATATTACCGGCGTAAAACGTACCTTACGGTCTTCGTTCTTATGCTTACGCGCTTCCATCTGCTTTGGATAATCCTTCAGGTAATCCGGCAGGTCTTTGATGCCAGGAATATTGCTGGTCGCAACCTGGTAAACGCTGTCGCGGCGCCTGTCGTAAATGAATAGCTCATAACTGGAAGGTGTTTCACCAACCTTTGTACGGCCGTTAATATCTTCTGTATAGCCTGACTTGGTCACATAATTCGGGATAATGGTACCCGTGTTTGTGGTTGCAGGACTTACAAGCTGGTAAGTTACAAAGCGTCCGTCGGGACTAAGCGTCAATCCGTCCACCATCTTATTATCTGAATATATGGGTTTGATCCTGGTTGTTGATGAACCTGTCTTTGCAGCAGGTGTCTTTTCTTCTTCCTTAAGCACATCGAACAGCTGGTTTTGCTGGTCATTTAACCAGGTTTGTTGGGCAGAAGGTGCTGGTTTACCTGTTTGTGGCTTTTTGCCGGAGACGAAGTTGGTTAGCTGCACAAGCTGCTGGGTTTTTAGATTGAGGCTAAAGAAGTTCCCGCTGCGCACAAAATAGATATCGCCATTGGCGAGAAAACCTGCCCTGCTTTCTATTTCCAAAGTGCGGGTAAGCTGGCTGCGTTTATTGGATTTCAGCTCCAGAAGGAAGATGTCGCCATTTTTTGCGGCAACGCCCAGGCTTCGGTCCTTATTGTAGGTATATGCCGGACCGATCACCTTTTCGACGGCAGAATCTGGTGTAAGTACCGGCTTTAACTTACCTGGTTGCACCCGGTATACACGTTCTTTTGTGGCATCGGGGTTCCAGTTAAAAAAAAGGGTCTTGCTGTCGTCGGCCCAACGGTAATTATCCGGCGAAACGCCGATCCATTTCTGGTCGCGCATAATCTTTTCAACGCTGAGCGTGCTGGCTTGCTGTGCCTGAACAGCGGCTGCCGAGAACAGCAGCAGTGCGGTAAAAATTCTTTTCATGAATGAAGCATAGGATTGTTAAAGCTGCTGCAAGATAAAAGAAATAGCATTAGCTGTTTCGCCACATTCTCTTTACCTGCTCCGGAAAGCGCACCATGGTAAGGCTGCGGTTAGCCTTTTGGAAAAAGTTTTGGAAATACCGAGGAAAGGTATTGCGAGATCACCGGTGCAAGCAAACTGGAGATGCCCATTCCGGTGCTAAGCTCTGCATCGGGACATCGCCCGGTGTCTTTGCAGATGGTAGATTCCACTTGCTGACACTCCTTTTTAAGCGACTTTTGAAGCGGGCTGAACTTGGTGTTGCTAAACTGCAGCGCTAATACCACGGCGAATGCCCCTAACAGGTATACTGGCCCGGATTTGCGCAAGATGTTCAACAATGCCTTCATGATGAGCAAAATTAATAATTTCCGGGAATTATCAAGTGTTTTTCTTCTTAAATCACTATGCCTTAGGCAATTCCGAAGGATGCGGAAAAACGATTACCTTAGCAAAAAAATGTTAACCCTTTAATCTGCTAAAACCGAATTTATAAGCATGAAAAATCTGATTTTATTTGCACTTATTGCCTTAAGCATCAGCAGTTACGCTGCAAAGCCCAAACACCAGTATGTACGCATCAGCACCACTAAGGGTGAATGCATTGTGATGCTCTACAACCAGACGCCCTTACATCGGGATAATTTTTTAAAGCTGGGCAAGGATAAATTCTATAATGGCACCCTGTTCCACCGGGTAATTGAGCGTTTCATGATCCAGGGTGGTGATCCTGATTCAAGAAATGCAAAATCAGGTGTTGCACTTGGAGAAGGTGATGTGGGCTATCAGGTCCCTGCCGAATTCAGCGACAGCCTCTTTCATAAGAAAGGGGTGCTTGCGGCTGCAAGAGACGATAATCCCGAGAAGGCATCGAGTGGCTGCCAGTTTTATATTGTGCAGGGTAAGACCTACACCGATGAGCAGCTGGATGGCATAGAGACCAAGCGCCTGCATTTTAAGTTACCTGAAACACACCGTGCGGCATACAAGACGATCGGCGGTGCACCGCACCTGGACCGCAACTACACAGCATTTGGAGAAGTTGTACAGGGCATTGAACTGATCGACAGCATTGCCGCAGTAAAGACCGATGATCAAGACCGTCCGATGGAAGACGTAAAGATGGAGGTTACCGTGTTGAAACGCCGTCAGGCACGCAAGCTGGAGAAGGCCTTAAAAGCCACTAATCCAGTGTTGCTTAACAAAGAATTTTAATAATCGGCTGTACACAGCCCAAACAGAAGCTAAAAGATGAAAATTATATCCTACAATGTGAATGGTATCCGCTCGGCATCCACCAAAAACTTCTTCGGCTGGCTGCAAGCCACCGCTGCAGACATGGTTTGCTTGCAGGAGGTGAAGGCAATGCCGGAACAGATCCCCGAAATTATTGCTTTGATTGAGCAGCTTGGCTACCATCATTACTGGTTCCCCGCAGAAAAAAAGGGATACAGCGGTGTGGCCATATTTTCGAGAATTAAACCCAACCATGTTGAGTATGGCTGCGGAGAGGAATGGATAGATCGTGAGGGACGCATTTTAAGGGCCGATTTTGACGATTTCTCCCTAATGAGCCTGTACATGCCATCCGGTTCCAGCGGCGACGAACGACAGGTTAAAAAGTATCAATTCATGAAGTTCTTTGATGGTTACATTGATGACTTGCGCAAGGAATTTCCCAACCTGATTATTTCCGGGGATTACAACATTTGTCATACGCCCATAGACATTCACAATCCGAAGTCCAACGCAAATTCCTCAGGCTTCCTGCCCGAAGAGCGGGAATGGATGGATCACTTCCTGAAGCGTGGGTTCATTGATACGTTCCGGCATTTCACCAAAGATCCTCACCATTACACCTGGTGGAGTTTCCGTGCAGGTTCAAGGGGCAAGAACCTGGGCTGGCGGATCGACTATCATCTGGCCACCGAACCAATGCTTGAAAAGCTGAAGAAGGTAACCATTCTGCCAGATGCAATCCATTCAGATCACTGCCCGGTGCTGTTGGAACTGCAGGTTTAATAAACACTTAAACTTCAGGCGGGCGGAAATCATAAAGCCTGCCTGGAGTTAAACATAGATCCATCTTCATGTCGTACGGATCCACATCTTCGATATCTTCGGAGACATCAAACAGGGACAGGCCAACTTTCAGGGTATCCATGCCCTGCAGAAAACGGTCGTAAAAGCCCTTGCCATATCCAGCACGATAGCCCCTGCGGTCGAAAGCAAGCAGTGGCAGCAATACCATGTCGATATCGCCCTTATGTTCTTCGCCTTGCTGTGGCTCGAGGATGTTGAAAGCATTTTTTTGAAGCGTAGTGATGTCGCCAAGCTCATGATGGGTCATCAGAAAAGTGTTGAAGTCTGACTTGGGTACAATGATCTTAATGTCTGGATGATTTTGTCTGAGCCAGGCTATAATCAGGAAGGTATCAGGTTCATTTTTCTCCTGTATGGGGAGGAATATGTGCAGCACCTTTAAGCCGTTTAAATTAAGTTGGGTAAACTGCTCAAGCAGCTGCTGGGATTGGGCCTGAACGCGCTCTGGGTCCAGCTGAGATCTGCGTTGGATTGCTTGTTTCCGGAGTGCTGATTTTTTCATTTACAAACATATATAAAAAAAGATGGCTTCGGGAACCACTCCGAAGCCACAATCAACCTAAACCTAAAACTAAACTATGAAAAACTCTTATTTTACTCTTTCTATGTAATCGCCTGTACGTGTATCAACTTTAACTTTATCGCCCTGGTTGATAAACATCGGCACTTTTATTTCTACACCCGTTTCAACAGTTGCGTATTTTAATGCGTTTGTTGAGGTATCGCCTTTTACAGCAGGCTCTGTATATGTAATCTCAAGCTCCACATGAGATGGTGTCTGGGCCATAATTGGTTCATCGCTTTCAAAGGAGATGATCACATTCATACCTTCTTTCAGAAATTTAACCGCGTCTCCAAAAAGTGCTTTTGGAATGTTAAACTGTTCAAAAGAAGTGTTGTCCATTACCACAAGTGCGTCGCCGTCCTCGTATAGGTATTGATAATCGCTGGTTTCTACTCTACAGATACTAACCTCTTCATCGGTACGGAATCTGTATTCAACAAGCTTACCAGTTTTCACATTTCTCATCCTGGCTTGGTAAAACGCTCTAAGATTTCCTGGGGTACGGTGAAGAAACTCTTCAACCTGTACTAACTCGCCATTAAAACGAAGAATATTACCACTTTTTACTTCTGATGCTTTTGCCATTGTACTAAAAATCAACCTAATATATCCGGCCCTATTTGGTGCCGCAAAGGTAAAAGTAAATTACTTATAAAACAATAGTAAAGATAAATATTTTAATTAACCAACTATTTCTCACTTTTTCCCGCAAAAACTGCACACAAATATAAAGTTGTTTACTTATACTCAGTAACTTCTAAGAAATGATTACAAAACAAGTACTCAGTTTTCTGATTGGAGCACACAATGACCAATCGGTTCTGGGCGAACTGCGCGATGAGTTGATGGTACCAGTCGATCCCCTGAACATCGAGATTTGATGTTGGCTCATCTAAACATAACATCGGTGTGTCTGCGCAGCAGGCCAGGATGAGCTTGGTGCGTTGTTTCATTCCCGAGGAAAAGTATTTCAAGGGTTTATCCTGTGATTTATTTAGTCCAAGCAGGTTCAGGATCTCCGGTTTGGTGATAGACGGATGTACAGGCTTAAATTTAAAATGGAAATCGATGGTTTCCTGAAGGGTGAACTCCTCGATAAGATCGAGGTAAGGAGCGGCAAAGCTCAGGTGTTTATAAACTTCATCTACAGGAATAGGGCTGCCATTTGCGGCGATATAGCTGATTTCCCCTTCTGATGGTGCCAGATTTCCGAGTAAGAGGCTTAAAAGCGTTGATTTGCCTGAACCGTTGGGGCCAAGTATGGCATAACAGTTCGGCGCTTCAAACCGGTAGTCTACATGTCTGTAGATCCATTCCTGATTGAAGCGCCGTCCGGCATTTTTTAATTCGATCCGCATCTAACCCTCGGGTTAATTTCCGGAACCATAACCCTTCATCACACCTCTGTTGGAGTTCCTGATGAAGTCTACAATCTCATCCCTGATCTCGGTCGGTTTAAATTCCGTCTCAATCATGTCGAGTGCTTTGGTTACATTATTATGGCGTACAAAGAGTACGCGGTAAATCTCTTGAATTTCGTCGATCTGCTCGGAAGAGAAGCCTCTTCTGCGTAAGCCTACCGAGTTGATACCAGCATAGGATAAAGGCTCACGTGCGGCCTTTACATATGGGGGAACGTCTTTACGTACCAGGGAACCGCCTGTTACAAAAGCGTGTGAACCAACCTTCACAAATTGGTTGATGGCCACAAGCCCGGCAAGCACCACATAATCACCGATGGTGATGTGGCCTGCTAAGGTGGTGCTGTTTGAGAAGATGCAGTGATTTCCAATCTGGCAATCATGTGCCACGTGGGAATATGCCTGGATAAGGCAGTTGCTGCCTACCACGGTCTTCCACTTGTCCTTCGTACCACGGTTAATGGTTACACATTCCCTGATCGTGGTATTATCCCCGATTTCAGCTGTTGTAACCTCTCCGGCGAACTTCAGATCCTGCGGAATACCGGAAATAACTGATCCAGGAAAAATCCTGCAGTTTTTGCCGATACGCGCACCATCCATGATGACCACATTTGAACCGATCCAGGTTCCTTCGCCAATTTCGACGTCTTTATGTATAACGGCGAAAGGTTCCACCACCACATTATCGGCAATTTTAGCCTGTGGATGTATATATGCTAAGGGTTGTATCATGTTGTTGGCTGGGTTTCTTTTACTTTACTGATCTGCGCCATCATTTCTGCTTCTACCACAACCTTTTCACCAACCATACCAACGCCTTTCATCTGTGCGATACCGCGTCTGATTGGCTCCATTAAGTCGCAACGGAAAACAATCGTGTCGCCAGGAAGCACCTGTGCACGGAAACGTACGTTATCAATCTTCAGGAAGTAAGTCAGGTAATTTCTTGGATCCGGCACCGTACTAAGTACCAGGATACCTCCGGTTTGTGCCATTGCCTCGATCTGGATCACACCCGGCATAACCGGTGCACCCGGAAAATGCCCTTTGAAAAACTCTTCATTCATGGTAACGTTCTTTACGCCAACCACGTGAGTTTTAGAAAGCTCCAGGATTTTATCGATAAACAGGAACGGCTGTCTGTGTGGTAATATGTCCATGATCTGAACCACATCGTAAAGTGGTTTAGCACCCGGGTCATAAGTATGTTGTACTTTCTTGTTTCTTTCTTTTTTGATTGCCGCCTTGATCTTTTTTGCGAAGGCAACGTTTGCAGCGTGACCAGGTCTTGCAGCCATAATATGGCCTTTAAGGTGTACGCCTACCAGGGCAAGATCGCCGATCATGTCCAGCAATTTGTGTCTTGCAGGCTCATTCTGGTATCTTAACTCCATGTTGTTCAGGATGCCCTGTGGAGCAACCTTAATCTCATTGCGGTTGAAGAGCTTTGCCAAGTGGTTAAGTTCTTCAGAGGTAACCTCTTTATCTACAATTACAATTGCGTTATTCAGGTCTCCACCTTTAATGAGGTTGTGGTTTAACTGATATTCAAGCTCATGTAAAAAGCAGAAGGTACGGCAGGAAGCGATATCTTTCTTAAATTCGGCAATACTGGAGATACCGGCATGCTGACTTCCAAGAACAGGTGAGTTATAATCGATCATGCAGGTAAAGCGGTAGTCATCCAAAGGCATGGCTACGATCTCTACCTTGCGGTCCGGTTCAGTATAGGTAATGTTATGCGGAATCTGGAAATACTCACGGTCTTTTTCCTGAACCAAAGAGCCCACGGATTCTAAAGCTTCAACAAACTGGATGGCACTGCCGTCCATGATTGGCACTTCAGGACCATCAACTTTCATCAGTACGTTGTCCAGGTCCATACCCACAAGCGAAGCCATAACATGCTCCACTGTGCTGATACTGGCACCATTTTGCGTTAAGGTAGTACCACGGGCAGTGTCAGTCACGTAGTCACAATCCGCCTCAATAATCGGCTGTTCAGGTAAATCAACACGTTGGAATTTAAATCCGTGATTTTCTGGTGCAGGACTAAAAGTTAAAGTCACATTCGCTCCGGTGTGTAAACCGACCCCTGTTACGGAGATTTCGCTTTTAATGGTCTTTTGTTTTACGTTCATTATGAAGTCTGTGTGGTGTTACTTTGATCTAATAAAGCTGTAAGCTCGGCTATTTTAGCCTCTAATTTTGAGATGCGCTTATCGACATTCGGCAGTTGCTTGAAGATTACGGAAGCGCGCATCCAGTCGCGCAGTGGTTGCGCCGGACTGCCGTGCCATTGTTTATGCTCTTCTACGATATTGAAGTTGACACCTGCCTGTGCGCCGATCTGGGTACCTTTTGCAAGGCTTAAATGCCCGGCGATACCCACCTGTCCGCCGATTACGGAATTGCCGCCGAGCTTGCTGCTGCCGGAAATTCCGGACTGTGCTGCCACTACGGTATGCGGTCCCACATCAACATTATGTGCGATTTGGATCAGGTTGTCAAGTTTAACCCCTTTGCGGATAAAAGTTGAGCCCATGGTTGCACGATCAATGGAGGTATTTGCGCCGATCTCAACATCGTCTTCAATGACGACATTTCCGATCTGCGGAATTTTAGAATAGGTTCCATCAGCCTGGGGTGCAAAGCCGAAGCCGTCGCTACCGATCACCGTGTTGGAGTGAATCGTTACTCGGTTACCTAAGGCAGAGCGGTTATATATTTTTACGCCAGGCTGTATCTGGCAGCTTTCGCCAAGTTCCGCGTCTGGACCGATATACACTTGTGCATAGATTTTCGTATTATCGCCAATGGTCACATTTTCAGCGATGTATGAGAATGCGCCGATAAAGACGTTCTTGCCAAGGCGCGCAGTAGGGTGCACAAAGCTCGGCTGCTCAATGCCGGATTTTTCATCGGGCTGGCTGAGCATCTCATTATATTTTTCGAGTAGTATTGAAAAAGCGCTATATGGGTCGGCAACCTTAATTAAAGTTGCTTTAACAGGCTGAGCCGGACTAAAGTCAGCACCTACGATAACGATCGATGCCGCTGAGCCGTACAGATAGTTTTCATACTTTGGGTTTGATAAAAAACACAGCGAACCGGCCTTACCATCCTCAATCTTTGAAAGTTCTCCTACTAGAACATTCTCATCCCCCTCTACGGTTCCATTTAATAGTTCGCTTATCTGCCGGGCAGTAAATTGCATTTTACAAAGTTAGATGTTAAATTGATATGAACAAATTACCCCTTCTGGTATTTCTTAGCCGTTCATACAGGACTAAAGACGGGATTATTTGAATAGTTATTTGTTAAATTATGCTAAATTATTCTGGGATAACACAAAATGTGCTTCCTCACCGTTCTGTCCAATGATTCTAAGTTAGACAAATCTGATGCCTTGGCTATATCAATTATCGTACTGTTTTTTAGCAGGATATTGATGTTTCCGTTTCCGGCATTGTAAGCACGGTTCATGATCACCGCTGTAAACACAAAATAATGGCTGTTTGACTTAGGAATATGGTACACCGCAGCGGTGGTATCTTTTAGCATTTCCAATCGCTCCGGATCGGGAGCGTCGTTGCTGATTTCAATATGGTACAGGTTGCGCGCCGTTAGCATGCCGCAGAGCTCAGAAAGTATCGGGTCAGGATGTGATGCCCAAACTTTAACAGCAGTGAAGATATCCTGGTCATCAAGCAATGTAAATTGTGCTAAATGCAGGGGATCACTGAAGAATGCTTGTTCCGGAATATGCTGTAGCAAAAAGTGCTGCAGTGCCGGCGAGGCAAAAAGCACAGTGCCCTTTTGCGCCAGCTCCCTTGCTCTTTCCAGGATTTTAACTAGCAGCTGTTCTGCAGCGATTACCGTTTTATGCAGGTAAACCTGCCAGTACATCAATCGCCTGGAGATTAGAAAATTCTCAATAGAATAGATTCCTTTTTCTTCAATCACCAGTTCACCATTACTCACATTGAACATCTTGATGATGCGGTCAAAGCTGATGACCCCCTCTGAAACGCCGGTAAAGAAGCTGTCGCGGTTGAGGTAGTCCATACGATCTAGATCCAGCTGACTGGATATAAGCTGGTGCAGGAACATCTTGTGGTAATTACCGGTAAAAATCTTAATGGCAAGCTCGAGTTTACCATTAAATTCCTCATTGAGGCGCTGCATGAAAAGCATGGAGATGTCTTCATGTTTGATCCCGTTCACGAGCGAATGTTCAAGCGCATGCGAAAAAGGCCCGTGACCTATGTCATGCAGTAAAATCGCGATGGTCGCTGCTTCCTCCTCTTCTGCTGTGATCTCATGGCCTTTGTCGCGCAATACCTTAATGGCCAGGCTCATCAGGTGCATGGCACCCAGGGCATGATGAAAGCGGGTATGCAATGCACCAGGATAAACCAGATGCGTCATGCCTAACTGTTTAATGTATCTCAGCCGCTGAAAGTAGGGGTGTGAAATGAGATCAAAAAGTAAGGCAGAGGGTATATTTATAAATCCGTAAACCGGATCATTGATGATTTTCTTCTTGTTCAATATGGGTCATAGCGTTTATACGGTACAAAAATTGCTAATTTTATCCATAGTTTGGAAAGAGTAGGTTCTTTTTAGATATTAATCAGACAAATAATGCAGGAAACCAAGATTCTCTGGGCCGATGACGAGATAGATTTATTAAAACCACATATCTTACTACTGAATGAAAAAGGGTACGCTGTTACAACCTTTACTAACGGTAATGATGCCCTGGAGGCCTTTGGCAAGGAACATTTTGATCTCGTTTTTCTCGATGAAAACATGCCGGGTTTAAGCGGGATAGAAACACTTTCTGCCATAAAAAACATAAAAAGTGATGTACCCGTGGTACTGATCACAAAAAGCGAAGAGGAAAACCTGATGGAAGATGCCATTGGCTCCAAAATCGACGACTACCTCATCAAACCTGTCAATCCTAAGCAGGTATTATTAACGATAAAGAAGATCATTGACAATAAACGCCTGGTAAGTGAAAAAACTTCCATGGCCTATCAGCAGGACTTCAGAAGGCTGGGCATGACCTTGAACGACAAGCTGAGCTATGAAGAATGGGTTGATGTGTACAAGAAACTCGTTTTCTGGGAGCTTGAACTTGAAAAGCTGGATGACCCGCAGATGCATGAGATCCTTACCATGCAGAAATCTGAGGCGAATATGCAGTTCTCCAAGTTCATCGAAGACAATTACCTTGGCTGGGTAAACGGCAAAGAAAAAGCGCCGTTGCTTTCCAATGAATTGCTGAAGAAAAAGGTATTCCCCCTGATCAATTCCACCACACCGGTGTTCTTCATTCTGATCGATAACCTTCGTTACGACCAATGGAAGATCATCAACCCGCTGATCACGGAATATTTCCGCATGGAGGAAGAAGATACGTATTCAAGTATCCTACCAACTGCCACCCAGTACGCCAGGAATGCAATTTTCTCCGGATTAATGCCTTTGGAAATGGAAAAACGGTTCCCTTCCATGTGGCAGAACGACGATGATGATGGCGGTAAAAACCTTCACGAAGCAGCTTTCCTGGAAGACCAGATCAAAAGAAGTTTACGCAAGGACTGCAAGTTCAGCTACCATAAGATCCTTACCTACGATGATGGGAAAGCGCTTACCGAACAGGTGAATAACCTTATGCAAAATGAGTTTAACGCCATTGTATACAACTTCGTGGATATGCTTTCACATGCCCGCACAGATATGCAGATGATCCGCGAGCTGGCAAATGATGATGCCGCTTACCGCTCCTTAACCATGTCGTGGTTTGAGCATTCACCGCTACTGGAGCTATTGAAGAAGATCTCGCAAAAGCCGGTGAAACTGATCATTACAACAGACCACGGTACCATCCGGGTAAAACACCCAAGCAAGGTAATAGGCGATCGTAATACCAATACCAACCTTCGCTACAAGCAAGGTCGTAATCTGAATTACAATGCCAAGGAGGTATTCCTGATCAAGAATCCGCATGAGGCACAACTGCCGAAGATAAACATCAGCTCTAATTACATCTTTGCAAAAGAAGACCGCTATTTCGTTTACCAGAACAATTACAACCAGTTTGTAAATTACTACAACGAGACCTTCCAGCATGGAGGTATCTCATTGGAAGAAATGGTAATCCCAATAGCAACATACAGCTCTAAATAAATGAATATTGAAATAAATAACCAGGAAGATCTTAAGTCTGCCGCAGTCCAGCTATTGGAATTTGCAGGAGACGAAAAGATCTTTTTGTTTGAAGGCGATATGGGCGCCGGCAAGACAACCTTTATCAAGGTGATCTGCGAAGCCCTCGGTGTAAAAGATCTTGTTTCCAGTCCTACATTTTCCATTGTTAACGAGTACCTGGGCAGGGAGGGAAAGATCTACCACTTCGATTTTTACCGGATCAAGGATGTTCGTGAAGCCTATGATATTGGTTATGAGGAGTACTTTTACTCCGGGGACCACTGCCTGGTGGAATGGCCCGCGCGAATTGCACCGCTAATTCCGGAGCATCACCTGAAGGTGGAAATCCATGTAACCGGTCCTGAGACACGCGTGATCTCGCTCCATAAAATTTAGCCCTTTATTGCTTAACTTTATCATTCCAAGAACTTAACTCATCAAAATGGCTACTTGTTTAAGAGAAGAAATGGCCTCTATTGCACAACAGGGACTTATTCAACCGAAAGAGACCCTGTCTGAAATAAGGGAGAAGAACAATAGTCTTTACATTGGTATACCTAAGGAAATCTCCTTTCAGGAGAACAGGATAGCACTGACGCCACTTTCGGTGGCCTTGCTGGTAAACCATGGTCATAAGGTGGTGATTGAAAGTGGTGCCGGCGATGGTGCCAATTTCTTCGACCGTGACTATGCGGAGCAGGGGGCTTTGATCACCTTTAACAAAAAAGAAGTTTTTGATGCTGACATCCTCGTAAAGATCGCGCCGCCAACACCGGAGGAGATCGCCATGATGCATAAAGGTCAGACGCTGATCTCGGCACTACAGATGGGTTCAATAAAGTATGAACACCTGAAAGCTTTGCTCGACAAGAAGATCAATGCCCTGAGTTTTGAGCACCTGCGGGATGAGGGAAACAGCTTAAGTGTTGTTCGTGCAATGAGCGAGATTGTGGGTGCAACATCCATCTTCATCGCTGCAGAATACCTGAGCAATGTTACCGGCGGGAAAGGGCTCATGCTTGGTGGCTTCACCGGCGTACCGCCAACAGAAATCGTAATCCTTGGCGCAGGCACAGTAGGTGAATATGCCGCAAGAACAGCATTATCGCTGGGCGCGGAAGTTAAGGTCTTTGACAGTTCCATTTACCGGCTTCGCCGATTACAGAACAACCTGCACGACCGTGTATACACCTCGGTAATGCAGCCCATAGTGCTTAACAAAGCCATAACCACCTGTGATGTGGTAATTGCTGCAGTAAGATCCTCTAACGGGCGCAGTCCTTGCATCGTGAGCGAAGAAACAGTAAGCCGCATGAAACCCGACGCCGTGGTTATTGACGTCAGTATTGATCAGGGTGGCTGCTTTGAAACCTCGGAAGTTACCAACCATAAGGATCCGGTATTTCGTAAATATGATGTGATACACTACTGCGTGCCGAACATTGCCTCCAGGGTGCCTCGTACAGCCTCTTATGCGCTGACGAACATCTTTACGCCAATCCTGGTGGATATTGGCGAAATGGGTGGCATGGTGAACCTGGCATGGAGTAAACCCGGTATCCGACAGGCTTTGTACATCTATCAGGGCCATCTGACCAATAAGGATCTGGCGAATAAATTTAACCTGCCTTACAAAGACATTGAACTGCTTGTGGTTTCAAACCGGTAAATGCAAACATGAAGTACCTGTTAACCTTGTTGTTATTTCTGCAGCTGCCAATGCTGCAAGCGCAGGAAAACCCCTATGGCCTGCAGATCATCAACAGCACATCGGCCTACCGTAAATCGGTTAAAGAGAACCCCAATAATGAGCTGGTAGACATCAAGAAGGCCGTACCAGGGGTGGTGCTCGATATCCGGTATGCGACTAAAAACAACTTTATGAAGCAGGTAATGTATCCTGCGGCAAAGGCTTATGCCCGTAAGCCGGTGGTAGAACAACTGCGGAAGATACAGGCAGAATTAAAGAAAATGGGCTACGGACTGAAGATCTATGATGCTTACCGTCCCTATGCCATCACCCTCGCCTTTTACCAGAAAGCTTCTGACAAGAACTTTGTAGCACATCCTAAAAGCGGTTCAAGGCACAACCGCGGCTGCGCTGTAGACCTTTCTATAATCTACCTTAAAACCGGCAAGGATGTGCCCATGCCAACCCCCTACGACAGCTTTAGCAAGGCCGCAGCCGCTGATTATCAGGAGTTGGATCCCACTATAAAAAAGAACCGCGATTTCTTGATTGGCATTATGCAGAAGCATGGGTTCCAGGTGATGTACAACGAATGGTGGCACTACGACTTCAAAGGCTGGGCGCAATACGATCTCATGGATATCCCTTTTCAGAAAAGCTGAGCTAGCCTGTCAAGGTTTTCCAGATCACATCATACACTGAGGTTGCTTCTACCGTGCTTGCTGCCTTCGCTTCGGTGGTAATCAACACCGGGTAAAATGCTTCAGGCACATTGATACTGCCATGCGAACCCTTGATTAGCGTTGCATCCAGGGGTACAACATCCATCACATACCTGAACCCCACTTTTTTCCGCAGCAGCTTGTAAGCTGCACGACCTTTTGAGCTCATAAACATCTCTACCGGATCGTAGCCCGGCTTTTTATGTATATCTACACAGCGGGCGTAATCGGGTGCTTTGGCATCATCCAGCCAGAAATAGTAGCTGAACCAGGAGTCGGCTTTCGCAACCAACACAAAAGTCCCAGACCTTTCATGGTCAATGCCATGCGCCTTTTTACCTGCTTCATCGAGGATCATTTCTATACCGGGAAGGGTTTTAAGGATTTCATGTACCTGTTCCTTTACTGCAGGATCATTTACGTAGAGATGTGCGACCTGATGATCGGCAACAGCAAAGGCCTTGGATGCCCCGGCATCCAGCAGCTCCAATCCCCGTTCCACACGGATTTGCAACAAACCATGCGACCGCAGGATCCGGTTCAGGTGAATGGGATTATTTACCGGCACAATGCCATACTCCGAGAGGATGATCACCCTGGTCGACTGCCGTTCATAGTATTGCACCAGGTCTTTGACCACCGCATCTATTTCTTCCAGATCTTTACCAATACGGCGCGTATCGTGTCCGAACTTCTGCAGGCAATAATCAAGGTGCGGCAGGTATATCAGCGTTAATGTGGGGTTGTAAATGCCATCTGTATGCATTGAAGCATCTGCTATCCACCTGCTGGATCTGATATCTGCACCGGGCCCCCAGAAGTGAAACAAAGGGAATTGCCCAAGTTCCTTCTGAAGGATATCCCGCAGCTCCGCAGGCTCGGCATAACAATCCGGAATCTTGCGGCCATCAGCCAGGTAGTTCGGTCGTGGGGTCACGGAATAATCCGCATTGGAGTACATGTTATACCACCAGAACATGTTCGCGCAGGTAAAAGATGGGTCCAGAGCCTTTGCATGGTCCCAGATCTTTGGTTGCTGCACCAGCTTGTTGGATTGCTTCCAGAACTTCACCTCTGCATCCGTTTCATCGTACCAGCCATTGCCCACAATGCCATGTGCGGTCGCATCTTTTCCGGTAAGGTAGGTGGATTGTACCGCAGTGGTTACGGCCGGCAACATGGGTTTTATCTTACTTAGGTGATGTTTTTGGAGGTATGTGGAAAGAAATGGCGTATGTGCACCGATCAGGTTGGCAGATAAACCCACCACATCTATAACTACAGTTTTATTCATTTATGGTATGTTTTAGCACCCAGTCGAGCTCCTTAACAATAGAGTCTGCAATCGGGATCTTTAATCCCGCAGGCAGGATTTCCCAGGTGTAGGTCTCTACTTCAAGGTGCTGGGTAAAAGGTTGGGATTTTTGAATTGACATCACCTTAAGGATACCCTCTTGTGTGGCTTGAAGGCTGCCAATCCCGGAGGCAGATACCGGTACGTGAAAATGGGCCCGCCATTCACGCCCCGCTGCCAGTCGATCATTGTTCAGCGCATCTTTAAGGTCAGGATACCTGGTAAGTGTCCCTTCCGGACCGCAGGCTACAACCTGATGTAAGTATACTGGCTCATCAAACTGTTCAAAATCCTTGCGGGTATCTTCTTCTTCTGGCGTGTCGCCGAAGCGCCCCTTTAGCGCCGCACTGATCTGGATCTTACCGATCTTTAAGCCTTTTGTATTAAGTGTATTGATTACCGCTGCATGATCCTCAAAGCCAACCGCAAAGTGGCATACATCATAGCACAAACAGAGGTGCTGCTTAATCAGCCTTTCCGCTTCATCAACCGGCAGATTATAGCTGGAGGCAATATAAGGTATCCCCATGCGCAGCAGATGCTGCTCATACCAGTGGATATACTCTGCGCCGGATTCGAGGACGCCGTCGGGTTCAGGCTCAATATCCAGATGGATCAGCTTGCCGCTTCGCTGGTGTACATCAATGAGCACCTTCAATACTTCAAGCAGATTAAGCGTTGCTGCCTGAACAAGGTCCTGCAGTGCTTCGGGCGTGCTAAACCAGTGACGATAACTCAACGGTGAGGTCGATATCCCTCCATCAAGCCCTTCGGGCAGTAGTTCTTCCAGGATATTGATCAGGCGGATGGTATATGCCTTACGTTCATCGCTGCTCCAGTCCGGACGATGTACGTTATCCTTAACAACGGTATGATGGAAGCTGCCATAAGGGAAGCCATTCATCGTAAAAACATAGGCATCTTGCTGCGCAAGCCATGTCTTAAAGTTAGCAAGCGCTTCGGGATCCTCCAGGCTAAGGCTGGCTTCATTTGATAACCGGAGCCCAATTCCCATCGGCGCATCTGCTGAAAGCGCTGCTTTGATCTTCGGGAAATGCGTTTGTAGATTAGCGAAATCTTCCGCCCAATGCTGTCCAGCGTGAATATTCGTACAATAGGTTAAATGACCTGATCTTGTCTGCATTTATGGTCTCAGCTATTAATGATTGTTTTTAAAACCTACCATCCGGAACTGCAAGATATATTGACTTGCTTGAATAAGGGTATGCCGGTCTATTTCATGAACTTCCATGCCTACCCCGATGTCCTTGAGTAGCGTGATGCATAGTTTACCACCAAGATGCTCCCTGAATTCCGCCAATCCGGCCAGTATAGGCGCCTTAAGGTCGGTAATACGGATCAAAGGATGGGTGATATCAAAGAACATCGCAAGCAGATTTAAAATGCGCTGCAGCTTATCTTCTTTCAACAGACCTGCATAGTACGCATAGGTGCTGTCGAGCGCCATACCCATCGCTACCGCTTCACCATGGGTGATGCAAAAATTGCTAAGCTGTTCCAGTTTATGTGCAGACCAGTGACCAAAATCAAGGGGTCTTGCCGAGCCGCTTTCAAAAGGATCACTGCTGGCAATATGCTCCAGGTGCAGCTGCGCACAGCGTTTAATCAGGTAGGCGGTGCTTTCCATATCCCGGCTCAGCAACCTGGTGGCATGAGCCTCCAGCCAATCAAAGAACAGGGGATCTTTGATTAACGCAACCTTGATGGCCTCTGAAATCCCCGAACGGAAGTCGCGGTTGTTCAAACTTAACAGGAACTGCAAGTCATTGAACACCGCTACGGGCGGTGCAAAGGTGCCCAGAAAGTTCTTTTTCCCCTGATAGTTGATGCCATTCTTAACGCCAATACCAGAGTCATTTTGCGACAATACCGTTGTTGGTATTCTAATATGCCGGATACCACGGTGTGCTACCGCTGCGGCATAACCAACCATATCCAGCACGGCACCACCACCCACAGCGGCAATATAACTGTGCCGGTCTATACCCTGGATATTTACAGCCTCCAGCACGCGGTCAAATACCTCCGGGTCATTTTTCGCCGCTTCTCCGCCAGGGACAAGCAGGATTTCCTTCACCAGCTTTACACCCGCATGTATACTGAAATAAGTGGTTATCGCAGTTTGTAATCCCGGATTCGCGTCAGCGACACCTGCATCAATTACAAACAGTATCTTTTTATGTGCGCTATCCTGCTGCCCTTTTAAAAAGTCTGCTAAAGCAGGATTATTGATATCAAACAGCGCCTCTGTAAAGCATACTTTGTAAGCATACCTGATATTAAATGATTGTTCTAGAAAGTCCATGACTATGTTTAGCTATGTGACGGCAATAGACTTGCTCAGCCACATTGATATGGGTAAAAGAATAACAATTAAGAGGGCAAGTTCCCAGATGCCAAAGGCCCCTGCCCAGGAGGCATTAAGTAAGATTAACGCAATAACACCGGCGCGTACCGCCTTGCCAATGTTCTCCGCACTCGGCAGACTAATCGCCTTTAAAAGCGGCTTAAAGATCATCAGCACGAAAGGGATCAGGAACACTAAGGTAAGACCTATATTATCCATGGAGACCGAGACTATAAGGATGCTGACAATCACAATGGCATACAATACTGCAGCAAAGCTGAGCATCTTTTTATTGCCACCGTGCACCTCTCCCCGACTGATGATCGTAATTGAGGCAATATAGACTACAGGAATGAGGGACAGGAACCACCATTCATCAATAGCATTCGGTACAATGCTTAGCCCCAGCATCAGGTTCAGTCCGCGACACAAACCCATATTCAATGGGCCCCAGACGGTGTAGTGCTTTGCCCATCGGTTATAGCTTAAACAAGCCAGCACGATCAGCGCTGCAATGCCCAGCGACAATGGATGAAAAAGCGCAGCCGCAGCAATGCCGATGCTAAAGAACAGCGTTCCAAAAGCAATAGCCTCCCGAAGTGTTACCATACCACTTGGGATAGGCCGTTCGGGACGTTCAATGGCATCAAGGCCAGCATCAAAGACATCATTGAAGATAATGCCACCGCTGTAAAGGCCCATCGTAGAAATACAGAGCAGCAGCACGGGCAGGTAATCTCCTGAAGTACTGAAATAGCCTGCAATAGCAACACCTGCAAGCACGTCTGCCACCGCAGTAACCACATTTGCCACCCGCATCAGCCTGATCAATCCTAATGCCCTGTCCATATATTTAAGCGATGATAATATTGTTCTTGTCAATCCGGGGTTGCTGTCCTCCCCTTAAAATCGAGTTACTTTCAAACTTCTGGCCCTGGTCGATGTCCTGAACCAGATCAAAATCCTTTTCATTGATCTGCCCGCTCTGCCCGAAAGCGGTAATGGCATTCCGGTAGGTCACCAGCTCAATTGCTTCGTCGGAAATACCGCGCTGCTTCATCAAGGCCGCTGATTTCGGCACTGCCAGCGGATCACTGATGCCCCAGTCGGCTGCAGAATTGATCATAATCCGCTCCGCACCATACTGCTTCAAAATCTCAACCATACGTTCATTACCCATTTTAGTAAACGGGTATATGGTAAAAGCAGCCCAGAAACCACGGTCAAGCACCTCTTTAACAGTCTCTTCATTATTGTGATCAATGATCACCATCTCAGGCGCAAGTCCATGCTCTATCGCCATGTCCATACTGCGGCTGGTACCTTTTTTCTTATCACGGTGCGGCGTATGCACCTGCACAGGCAATCCTGCAGTTTTCGCGAGCTCCAGCTGCAGCCTGTAATATTTCTCCTCGGCTGCGGTCTGGTCATCAAATCCGATCTCCCCGATCCCGACCACGCCCTCCTTATATACAAAGGACGGCAACATGGCCATTACCTGTTCTGCAAGTGCTTCATTGTTTGCCTCGCGGGAGTTCAGTCCGATGGTACAGTAATGTTTAATGCCAAACTGCGAGGAACGGAAGCGCTCCCAGCCAATCAGGCTGCTGTAGTAATCCCGGAAGCTGTCGAGTCCTGTTCTGGGTTGTCCCAGCCAGAAAGCGGGTTCGATCAGCGCTACCACCCCTGCATCAGCCATAGCCTGGTAGTCATCTGTTGTGCGGGAAGTCATATGCACATGCGGATCAAAAAAGCGCATGCCGGCAATCGCACTCAGATCAAGATGCTGGCTTGTTCTGGTTTCCTTATTCCGTTCATTAAAATTATCGGTACAACACATATTAATTTCTTTTAAGCACCTTCTATTAGTTTATATAGCTCCAGATTAACCTTCCTGTCTGCCGACAGGCGTTCCTGAACGTAATCCCTTAATGTTGATTGCAGCGCAGGGTTCAGGCGCGCCTGCAACCCGTAGATTTTGTTTACGTTTTTGTCTGTAAAGAAAGCCTTAAGTACCATCTGGTTCCAGGCCGCTTCTGAAAGCTGCTCCGCAGGATATGGATTATCGTACATAATGGCTTCCAATACCAACCCAATATTGCTCCGGATGCCCTCTTCACATCTGCGCTGCCACATTTCCGGATGCTGCAGCAGTGGTAAAGCCTTGTACAAGGCTACTTGCTCATTCATTTCGGCACCAATAAACAGCGCATCTATACTTTGATGATAACGCTGCGCGTCTGCACCGGGTACTTGCCAAAGCAGCCATACCCGGCAAAGCGTCTCTACAGTCCAATCGGCAAGATTATACCCGGGAATCAATGTACGCAGCTCATGGATGGCCTTATCCTGATGTCCAAGCAGATCTTTAGAAGCAAAGCGCGGCACCTGCGCAAAAACGCTTCCCAACTGCGCATAATTATCATCAACGTGCATCTCTGCGGCACGTTTGCTAATCCAGGTATAGCAATCTGGCGTAAGCCTTGTTTCCAGCAGATAGGTAAACAAACCCTCAATCTCCTCAATAACCACGGTTTCCATATCTAAAATTTAAAGCAAGGTGATAACATAATTTAAAGCAAGCGCGGCGCTGATGATGAGCAGCCCGAAAAATTCCCTTGCCTTTTCAATATAGGGCTTGGTCGCCTGCATACTTTCTACCAGGCTCGGTCGCCCATAGATCCTGATCCAGTCGAGCACCCCATCCTTACTAAAAAACAGCTGCAGGGCATAGATCAGGTAGAAAGCAATGGCGATCAGATAAATAACAGGATAGAAAAATTCAAAAGCCGCAAGGCCACAAAGCCCGGCCGCAAGCAGGTAAATAGGTACCCAGAGCCAGGAGTCCCCATCATTCAGATTTACATAGGCAAACCCGACAAAGGAGACGCAAAAAAGCACGTTCAAAATCGCTAACAGCATATACTTGGTATGTTTATCACAATTAACCAATTATTCTATGGATCTGGTTTTAAATATTGTAACAATAGAATAGACTTAGGGCCTGGAGGCACCTTCAGACCCTAAAACACTATAATTCTTTGATCTTTATGCTTCGGAAAACCACATGATTTCCATGATCCTGCAGCAGGATATGACCCTGTGCCGCCATGCCGAAGTCCTTCCAATCCTTGTACTTACTTGCTTTTACAAGTGCTTTAAATTCCTCCGAACCACGCTTGTATTCAAGCACTTTGAAACCATTCAACCAGTGCTCAACACGATCGTCCGGATATACACGAATCAAGCCCTGGTTCCATTCGCCAATCTTGTGTTGCGCGTTCTGGATCTTCTTGCTGGCAATCAGATCATACAGCGAAGCAAGCGTACGGTTTCCATCGCGTCCAAGCTTTGCATCAGGGTGGCGCTCATCATCCAGGATCTGGTACTCCAGGCCGATAGCAGAACCATTGGTCTTTTCCGCCAGTGTCACAAAGTACTTCAGTCCGCTATTTGCACCCTCATCAAGTTTGAAGTCGAACTTCAACTCAAATGCCTTATACTGCTGCTCCGTTACAATATCGCCACCATTTGTAGACTCCTGACCATTTGCCTCCTGCACATGTAATTCCCCATTGCTGATGCGCCAGCCGCTTTCCGGGAAACTGGTATTATTTCTTGCACTAACCCAGCCCTTGGTAGTTTTACCATCCCACAGCAGCTTGTAGCCTTCAGTTTTCTCCTGTGCGGAAACGTCGTTTGGAACCAGGTTTACCACGTAGATGTTGTCCATCTTCGTCGGTTTAAGGTTATTTGTCTGTATACGGATATTGCGCCAGCGGATTTGCATCCCAGGCTTCATATCGCCATAAATGCCATGCACCTGAAGTGCAATAAAGCCTGAAGCCGTCATATTATCTACCACATTTGCCGTTGATATGCCGTTGATCCAGGTACGTATCGAGTTGCCAATACATTCAATTCTGTATTTGTTCCAGGCATCGCGCTTAAAGGCCTTCTGCCCCTTCGGATTGATGTCCAGCTGGTACAACCAGCCGCGACGTGCCTCGTCATAAATACCTCCGCTCCAGGCACGGTCGGACGGATCAACTTCTACCTGATAGCCGTGTACGCGATAGTTTTGATAGTCTGCACTACTTTCACTCCTGATCTGTATGCCCGAATTCATTTCATTGTTTACCAGCAGCTCCAGCTCCAGGATGAAGTCTCCATATTTTTCTTTGGTCGCCAGGAAGGAATTTGGCTCTTTAGGTACGGTGGTGCCTATAATCTCCCCATTCTTCACCTCGTACCTGGCCTTCCCGTTCAGCTGCTCCCAGCCGTCCAGGTTCTTCCCATTAAACAACGACTTCCAGCCTCCCGATGCTTGCTGCTTTTGTTGTGCCTTGCAGGTCCCTGAATAACAGACAACCGCCAGAATCAATAATTTAGTGATGTTCATAATGTCTCTATTTGGATTTTATACTTATTTCGTAACCGGATTGCTCAACAGTTCAGCGATGGTCCAGGCCTTATCCCTGCCCTTGAACTTCTCTCTTATTGCGGACACTTCCGGTTGTTTAACATCTTCTGCCTTGTTCCTGCCGTAGTTGCGTATATAGCTAAGCAGGTTGGCAATATCTTCATCTGAAAACTCGTTGCTGCTGCCGATGCCAGGCATGTCGGCCATGATTTCCGGCTTGGTATACAGGTGTTTGTTCACCTCCACAGGCCCGGTTAAACCGTGCAGCACAATTGCGATTAGCCGTTCTTTCTTCCCGGTTACCCATTCCGAGCGGTTTAGCGGTGGCGCCAGCGACTTTATACCATTCGCATCCGCGCCATGGCAGGTCTGGCAGTTTGTTCTGAACAGTGCCGCGCCTCTTGGATAGCGTCGTTCAGTTTCGCTTGGATCAGTATTGTTTGCCGCATTGAACTTGTTGGTTACAATGGTTTTGAGTTGCTTGTTGATGGCCAGCAGCGTGTCGGGCATACGTTTAAGTACTGCTTTTTGGAATGCTTCTTCACGACCTTCCAAATTGGAGATTACAGCATCAGCCACAAACTTGTCATCCGCGTAGCGTGTCGTTAAGGTATTCAGCATGGCATCAGCCGCATTGCTGTTATAACTATGAACACTGCGCGCAAGAAAAGCCAGATATGGCGCTGCAAGCTTGTCATTCAATAGTTTTGGCGACTGCAGCTCCCGTACGTAAATGGCTGCCGTACCCTTGTTTATCATCGAAGGGATCACACTGAGGGCCTGCATCCGCATTGGCCAAAGCTTGGAACGTAAGGCACCCAGCACTTCACCGGTAGTCAGGGCATGTAGGCCCTCTAAAGTCCAGAAAGCATGCATGCGTGCGTAGATGTTGTTTGATCGCAGTGCTTGCTTCAGTGCGGGTACCACATCTGTGTTCCTGCGGTCAACAAGTGTTTGTTGTGCCCGGTCACGAATCCAGCCATTGCGGTCGGTAAGCAACTCTACCAGCGCTTGCGGGTCTTCAGGCATCGCCCGGAACTTTGGTGTTTTACCTTTAGGTACCACCTTGTATATCCTGCCGCATACCAGCGGTAAGGTCAGGTTTCGCTTTTTAATCTCCTTTTTGAGGTAAGGTGTCAGATAGGTTTTATGCTGAATGATACCCCGGTACATATCTACCACGTACAAGGCCCCGTCAGGTCCGTCATGCAGGTTTACCGGTCTGAAGCGTTCATCCACGCTGGAGATAAACTCTTTTCCAGCATAAGCTTGTACACCCCTCGCAAAATAGCCGCTATCTAACATCATGATGTTCCGTTTGACCAGGTTCCCTGCGGGCTCCGCAACAAAGGAATTCTCCCGATAGGCTGCATCAAAGAAGTTCCCTCGGTAGATCAGTGGTCCGCATGCGGCGGTGAAATTGACCAGTCGCTGCGCGGTATCAAGTACACCAGGCAAATACCCCCGGTTCACACCCGGAGTGCCATGTGCGGGATAAACCCGGTTATCTGCTACAACCGTCATGTTATAACCGGCAACTTCCCGCTGGTTCTTATTGGTGGCGCCCAGGCCTGGTGTAAAGTAATCGCCCAGAACATTCGCAGAATTGTGGTTATAGAACAACCTTCCGTAGTTATCCTGACTTAAGCCCCACTGTCCGCGGAAGTGCGTATTTTCAATGATCCAGCGGGCGCCCGACTTCCGGTAACGTTTTGCTGATTTTGCATTATAAATCCAGTTGTCCATCGCACGTACCAGGCCATTAGGCTGGTGCTCTACGTTACCTTCATCGGCATACAGGCTGTCTACCAGTACCCGCTTCCCAGGCTTATCACCCTTGATTTCATAATACCAGAGGTAGGGCGGCTCACCAACCAGCAAACCACCTTCAATCAGGCATAAGGCCCTGGGCAATCGCAGACTATCCAGAAAAACTTTGCGGTTATCCATCACCCCATCTTTATCTTCGTCTTCCAGGATAACCACCTTTCCACTCGGACTTTCTTCACCGGTGCCCAGCGTGTCTGGCATAAAACCGTTCATTTCCAAGGCCCAGATGCGACTTTGATTATCAAAGGTCAATGCCACAGGGGCACTGATCAAGGGTTCAGCGGCAATCAGCTTTACTTCAAAGCCGTCTTCTACAGTCATGTTGTCGAGGGAGGCTTCTGCCGATAAAGGATCCTGCTTACACTGACTCAGTACAACAGCGATGCCCGCTAAACAGCAGAAGATCAGAAACTTTCTAAGACTTGCGCTGCCTGTTTTTATAGGATGCAGCATGTTCAGTCTTTGCTTTATGCTCATAGAGATAATATTTGGTTTGTGCCGCTAAAGCGGCAACTCTAAAATAAGAACAATTAATAAACCGGCTTCTGCTTTAATGTAACTTTCCCGTCTTTAACATGAACATGCCACCATCTGCAGCGTACCTCACAGCAAGGTCACCAGCGGCCGGCGACTTCATTAAATCATTTCTTTTTCTGCAAACGTTTGCAAATACATATTTATAGAAAATATCAGAATTAAAAAAGTATTCTCTTGTGAATATTACACGCAGGACAACTGCGATATCTTGCATAAATGCAACAGAGCGCTCCATTGTCAGTATGAAAAGTAATACAACGTAAATAAAATCGGCAGCGATAAATCTCCTGCAAATGCGGATTAGTATAACTTTTACTTATATTTTTGAGAACGATTGCAGCAATGAAGAAAAAACAGCAACAGGTAACCATCAAAGACATTGCTATAGCAGTAGGCATGTCGGTCTCTTCGGTGTCCAGAGCACTTAGTGATCATCCGCACATCAGTGAAGAAACAAAGGTCAAGGTTAACGCTGTTGCCCAACAACTTGGCTATCGCTACAATGCGCTTGCCGCAGCATTAAGAAGAAGTCGCTCCAAGACCATCGGGCTCATTGTTCCCCGCATTTCCATGGCTTTTCAGGCTGCAGTTATCACAGCCATACAGAACAGCCTGCAGGATTTCGGATATAACCTGATGATCTTCCAATCGAACGAATCTCCTGAGCAGGAAGAGAAAATTGTGAACCTTTTAATGGGCACGCAGGTAGAAGGTCTTATCGTCTCCGTTACCCTGTACACTAAAGATTATCATGTATTTGACCGCAGCACCCTCGGCAATGTTCCCGTTGTGTTCTACGACCGGGTACCCATTGACAAGGCTTGCCATAAAATTGTAGGTGATGAATATAGCGGCGGTTATCAGGTTACTAAACACCTGCTTGAACAAGGCTGCAGGCGCATTGCACACATCAGCGGCCCCTTAAGCTGCAGTATCTACCTGCAAAGGCTCAACGGCTATAAAGAAGCACTACGTGAATTCAGAGTGCCTTACGATGAGGATATCGTCTATTTTCATGAACTTAATAAAGAAAATACCCTGAAGAGCTGCGACTTGCTTTTTACCGGTAAACAGGTGCCTGATGCAGTCTTTGCCTGCAATGATACATCCGCCCTCGCGGTTCTGGAGTATGCCAGGGAACATCAGATCAGCGTTCCCACACAACTTAAGGTCACCGGATATGCAAACGACAGTCGCACAGAGATCTCCCGCCCACAGATCAGCTCTGTAGAGCAGTTCCCCCACCTTATGGGCGAAGGGGCAGCAAAACTGATCATGGATCTTATCGAGGGGTCTGAACAGCCTGGCAAAAGCTTCATCTCCCTTACTACCCCCGTAGAGCTGATCAAAAGGGAATCAAGCCAGGGCAAATCCGCCTCCTAAGCGCATCAAGATCAAAAATTATGGTAATTCCTTTGAATTAAAGATTATTATTTATAATTATGTGATGCAAACGATTGCAGAATAGCATTTCTTTTCTACCAAATATAAGTTATGAATAAAGGGGTAATAAAAGCCGGCATTATCGGGTCGGGTTTTGCTGCGAGGTTTCATTTCGATGCCTTAAAACGGGTGTTCAGCACCAATGTTGAAGTGCTCGGTGTTTACTCAAGCAATCCCAAACACCGCCAGGACTTCGCGTTAACACGAGGAATAAAAGCCTTTGATGACCTTGATGCCCTTATTGAAGCTTGTGACGTTCTTCACGTCTGCACCCCTCCAGTTACGCATGAACCACTTGTAATCGCAATCCTCCAAAAACAAAAACACGCCATTGTAGAAAAGCCCTTTACGGGTTACTTCGGTGATGGCAGCGAAAACTTTAACGGTGATACTTTCTCCCGGGAGGAAGGCCTGGATCATACGCTGGCCAGCCTGCAGCGCATGCTGGATGCAGAAAGATCAAGTCGCGGCCGTATCATGTACGCAGAAAACTGGGTATATGCCCCAGCCATTCAAAAAGAGCGGGAAGTACTGGAAAAAACCGCAGCACAAATCCTCTGGATCCACGGTGAACAGTCACACTCAGGCTCCCACTCCCTAACTTATGGTCACTGGAAACATTCCGGCGGCGGATCCATGATCGGCAAAGGCAGTCACCCGATTGCGGCAGCCATTTACCTCAAACATGTTGAAGGACGTACCCGAATCGGCGCCCCCATCCGCCCGAAAAGCATTACAGCCCGTACCCATGCCATCACCAGGATGAGCAACTATGACGACAAAGGTCACCTGCAAACACATTATAAAGACACTGAAGATCTGGCTATGGTGCATATCGTCTTTGAAGATAATACGGTGGCTAATCTTTTTGCCAGCGAGCTGGTACTCGGCGGGGTAAAAAACCAGCTCGAGATCAATGCCAACAACCACCGCACCGTCTGCAACATTGCACCAAACAACGCCATGCAGTCCTATACCCCTGACGAGCGGTACCTCAAAGACGTGTATGTCGTGGAAAAGACGGAGACCAAACAGGGCTGGTCCAACATCTCTCCGGATGAGGGCTGGTTCAATGGCTATCAGCACGAAATAGATGCCTTCTACCGTTCAGCGGCTTTCGGCGATCCTATTGAAAGCAACAGCAGCCTGGCCGCAGATGTCATTGCTACAATCTACGCCGGCTATCTCTCTGCTTCCAGGAATGGCGCCGAAGTAGTTATTACGACTTTATAACCTATAGAACCCAAATATAAACTGCCCGTCACATGGAAACCCCGAAAAGAGGAAACTACCGCTGGATCGTCTGCGCACTACTGTTTTTTGCCACAACCATTAACTATATTGACAGACAGGTAATTGGATTATTGAAACCTACACTTGAAAAGGAATTCCACTGGACGGAAGTCGACTATGGCTATATCGTGATGATCTTTGCAGGTATGTATGCCTTAGGTTACGTAATCTTCGGCACGTTCATCGACAAGGTGGGTTCCAAAATCGGATACGGTATATCCGTGCTGGTTTGGAGCATCGCGGCGGTGCTGCATGCTTTTGCAAGGAGCACCATGGGCTTTGGTGTTGTACGAGGACTGCTTGGCCTGGCAGAGTCGGGTAACTTTCCAGCTGGCATTAAGGCAGTGGCCGAATGGTTTCCCGTGCGGGAACGTGCACTTGCTACAGGTATCTTCAATTCCGGTACGAGCATCGGCGCTGTGCTGGCACCCATCCTGGTGCCCTGGATCTTAGGTATGTATGGCTGGCAGGAAGCGTTCATCATCACGGGAGCAATCGGCTTTATATGGCTTGTATTCTGGTGGATATTCTACGAGGTGCCGACCAAGCAAAAAAGATTAAAACAAGCAGAACTGGATTATATCCGTAGCGATGCCGACCAGTCTGCGCCGGTGCAAACGACTAAGATCAGCTGGGGACAACTACTAACACTCAAACAAACCTGGGTATTCATCATCGGTAAGGTACTTACAGACCCGATCTGGTGGTTTTTCCTGTTCTGGCTACCTTCCTTTTTCGCCGACACCTTTGCGCTGGATCTTACCAAACCAAGCCTGCAGCTTGCGGTAATTTATGGAGCAACAACCTTCGGCAGCATCGGGGGCGGCTACCTTTCTTCACACTTCATCAAATCAGGCTGGCCGGTTATGCGGGCAAGAAAAACCACCCTGCTCATCGTAGCGATCCTGGTTATGCCGATCTTCCTGGTACAATATGCTTCGAACATCTGGAGTGTTGTCGCCCTGGTAGCCCTGGCTACCGCAGCCCACCAGGCCTGGAGCGCAAACATCTTTACCATCGTATCAGATATGTTCCCCAAATCGGCAGTGAGCACCGTGGTTGGTATCGGCGGCATGTCGGGCTCCATTGCTTCTGCCCTCTTCCCCATTTTTGTGGGCAGCCTGCTGGCTTACTATAAAGACCTTGGGAACATTTCCGCAGGCTATCATATTTTATTCATCATCAGCGGTTGTGCATACATCCTTGCATGGGGCATTATTCAGCTGCTGACCCGCAAGATCAAACCCATCGAATTATAAATTGAAAAAACCACGATTATGGAATTTGGAACGCTGAAAGATAAAGTGATTGTTGTTACCGGCGGAACAGGCGTACTTGGCGCTTCTTTCGTCAACAGCATCAGCCGCATGGGTGGCAAAGTTGCCATACTGGGGCGTAAACTCGATATAGCCCAGGAACGTGCCGCCGCCATTGAAGCTGCGGGTGGTACGGCGCTGGCCGTAATGGCCGATGTTATGGACCTGAACAGCCTGGAGGCGGCAAGAGCAACCATCATCAGTAAATTTGGCCGTATAGATGGCCTGGTAAATGCTGCGGGTGGAAACATGCCAGGCGCCGTGATCAATCCAGAGCAGGATATCTTCAGCCTCGACATGAATGCCTTCAACCAGGTCATGAGCCTCAACCTGCAGGGCAGCATCCATGCCACACAGGTTTTCGGACCGGAAATCGCAAAAGCAGGCCAGGGCAGCATCGTGAATATCTCCTCCATGACCGCCCAGCGAGCAATAACCAAGGTT
Source organism: Pedobacter sp. (assembly GCA_038918115.1). Classification (GTDB taxonomy): domain Bacteria; phylum Bacteroidota; class Bacteroidia; order Sphingobacteriales; family Sphingobacteriaceae; genus Pedobacter. The sequence goes on along the minus strand of JBCLAL010000004.1, from coordinate 310,159 downwards.
ATGGGCTACAGCATTGCCAAAGCCGCGATAGATGCCTATACACGTTGGTTTGCTGTAGAACTTGCCAATCGCTACGGCGATAAGATCCGCATGAATGCCCTCGCGCCAGGTTTCTTTATTACCGAACAAAACCGGAGATTGCTCACCAATGAAGATGACAGCCTCACCGCAAGGGGAAACCTCGTGATCCGGCAAACGCCCTTTAAACGCTTCGGAGAACCTGAAGAACTGGAAGGTGCACTCATCTGGCTCCTGAGTGATGAATCTAGATTCGTTACGGGAACCGTAATAAATGTTGATGGTGGTTTTGCCGTTTTCGGCGGTGTATAATTACATTTATGAATTTAGAACAAACATGGAGATGGTACGGACCAAATGATCCCGTACCCCTCTCAACGATAAAACAGGCCGGCGCAACAGGTGTTGTTACCGCATTACACCACATTCCCAATGGTGAGGTCTGGACAAAAGAGGCTATTCTACAAAGAAAAGCCGAGCTCGAAGCAGCAGGACTATGCTGGTCTGTAGTAGAAAGTGTACCCGTACACGAAGACATCAAAAAGCGTAGCGGTGATTACCTCCGATACATTGAAAATTACAAAACAAGCCTGCTTAATCTGGGCGACTGCGGAATTGATATTGTCTGCTACAACTTCATGCCTGTGCTCGATTGGACAAGGACCAATCTGGACTATGAAATGCCCGATGGCTCCACTGCCTTGCGATTTGAGGCCCTTGCATTTGCTGCTTTTGAACTCTTCATCCTGCAACGCCCTGGCGCAAGGGAAGCATACAGTGCGGAAACGCAGGAAGCTGCCAATCAATGGCTCATGCAGCAGACTGAAGATGCTAAAAAGACGCTGGTAAAGAACATCATTGCAGGTCTGCCCGGCTCGGAAGAAGGCTACACCCTGCAGGAGTTCCTCGAGGTACTCAAAAGCTACGAAAATGTCGGCCCGGATGAACTACGGGCAAATCTCATTTCCTTCCTCCAAGCCGTCGTACCAGCAGCTGAACAAGCCGGCGTACTGCTCTGCATACACCCGGATGATCCACCCTATCCTATCCTTGGACTGCCCCGCGTGGTGAGCACAGAGGCTGATATCAACGCCCTTTACCAGGCTGTGCCTTCACAGCACAATGGACTAACTTATTGTACGGGATCCTTCGGTGTGCGGCCCGATAACGACCTGCCAGGTATGGTAGAACGGCTCGGTCACCGGATTCATTTCATTCATCTACGCAGTACCAGGAGCGATCAAGCAGGCAACTTCCACGAAGCCGATCACCTGGATGGCGACGTAGACATGTATGCAGTGATGAAGGCCCTGATTCAGGAACAGCAAAGACGAATTGCCGAAGGGCGAACAGATACCAGAATGCCTTTCCGGCCGGATCATGGGCATAAAATGCTCGACGACCTGCATAAAAAAACCAACCCCGGTTATTCGGCAATAGGTCGCCTGCGCGGCCTTGCAGAACTCCGCGGATTGGAACTTGGCATCCGCAGATCCATTAACACAAACAGCTAAAAGATGAAAGAGTTCCTGGACAACAACTTCCTTTTGGAAAGCAAAACCGCAGAACGCCTCTACCATGACTTTGCGAAAGGCATGCCCATCATTGATTATCATAATCACCTGCCACCAGATCAGATCGCAGCCGACCATACCTTTGGCAGCATGACTGAAATCTGGCTTGCCGGCGACCATTATAAATGGCGCGCCATGCGGGCCAATGGCGTAGCCGAAAGCTATATCACCGGTGATAAGAGTGCTGCAGAGAAGTTCGGAAAATGGGCCGAAACCGTGCCCTACACCATGCGGAATCCATTGTATCACTGGACCCACCTGGAACTGCAGCGTTATTTCGGCATCAAGGACCTCCTTTGCGAAAGCACGGCTGACAGCATTTATGCCCGCTGCAATGAACAGCTCCAAAGTCCGGAATTTTCCGTACGTAACCTGCTGCGGCGCATGAATGTTCGCCAGGTATGTACTACCGATGATCCGCTGGACAATCTGCAACACCATCAGGCACTGCTCGCAAGTGATTTGGAAATTGGTGTGGCACCCGCATTTCGGCCAGACAAGGCCATGAACCCTGATGATCTTACTGCTTTAAACCAGTACATAGACAAGCTCGAGGTGATCTGCGACACCGAGATCAGGGATTACGAAGCCTACCTTAATGCGCTTAAACGCCGCCAGGACTACTTCGCGGCAAATGGCTGCACCATTTCAGATCATGGCCTGGAGCAGATCTATGCAGAAGATTATGAGGAATCCGAAATACGCAGCATATTTCAAAAGATCAGACAATCCACAACACTGAGTCCGGTGGAGAGTCTGAAATTCAAATCCGCCATGCTGTATCAGTTTGCGCTTTGGGATCATGAAAAAGGTTGGGTTCAGCAGTATCACCTTGGTGCCCTTCGCAACAATAACAAACGCGCTTTACAGCAACTGGGCCCCGATACAGGCTGGGATTCCATAGGCGACTTCAACCAGGCAGGTGCACTTTCGCGTTTTCTGGACAAATTAGATGCGGATAACCGGCTTACCAAAACGATCATTTACAACCTCAATCCTGCAGATAACGATGTCATGGCTGCCATGATCGGCAATTTCAATGATGGTTCCATAGCAGGAAAGATACAGTTTGGCTCCGGCTGGTGGTTTAACGACCAGAAAGAAGGCATGATCAAACAACTAAATACCTTATCCAACATCGGACTGCTAAGCCGCATGGTTGGCATGCTCACCGACTCCCGCAGCTTCCTGTCCTTTCCGCGGCATGAATATTTCCGTCGTATTTTATGTAATTTGTTTGCCGACGATGTAGTAAAGGGCGAATTGCCGAATGATATCGACTGGATCGGAAAGCTGATACAGGATATCTGCTATCATAATGCCGAAAGCTACTTTAATTTTGAAGCCTTGAAAAAACATAAATCCACCTGATGCAAACACCCGATTCGAAACTGTTCCAGCCTGAGCCAGCCGGCGTGCTCTCCTTTGGAGAGTTGTTGTTACGCATCTGCCCGGATACGGAAGGACAATGGCTGCAGCGCAACCAGCTACCCGTATATGTTGGCGGCGCGGAGCTTAACGTGGCTTCCGCACTTGCGCTCTGGGGCATCCCTTCGACATACCTGACCGCTATACCCGACAACCTGCTTTCAAAGCAACTGGTGGCTTATATTGAAGCCAAAGGCATAAATACCGGAGCCATTAGCTATGGTGGAAAACGTATGGGCATCTACTACCTGAACAGCGGTGAAGATGTGAAACATGCGGGCGTGATTTACGACCGTGCCAACTCGGCCTTTGCAGAACTGCAGCCCGGTACGATAGACTGGGCAGCAGCTTTCAAGGGCATCTCCTGGTTCCATTTTTCAGCCATCTGTCCGGCGGTGTCAGAAAATGTCCTGGCTGTCTGTGAGGAGGCCTTGAAGTACGCTGCCGAACAGGGCATCTTTACCTCGCTCGACCTAAACTACCGCGCCAAGCTCTGGCAGTATGGGAAACAACCTGTAGAAGTGATGCCGCAACTGGCAAAATACTGTGACCTGATCATGGGGAATGTATGGTCGGCTGAACTTATGCTCGGTATTCCCAATAATCCCGAGCTGAAAGCCATAGACCTGGAGGACACTTATCTCCAACAGGCTGAGCTTAGCTCAAAGGAGATCTTCAGGCGCTTCCCGAAATGCAGGGCCGTGGCCAATACTTTCCGTTTCGACTTCCTGGAAAGAGGCATAAAATATTACACTACGCTATATGCCGAAGATCAGTTTTTCCGTTCCGCAGTATATACCACGGCGCATTATCTGGACAAAGTAGGCAGTGGCGACTGCTTTATGGCAGGTCTGATCTATGGCTATTTCAAAAATTATAATCACCAGCAGAGCCTTGATTTTGCTACCGCAGCAGCATTTAACAAACTTTTCGTGGCCAGCGATGCCACTACCACGCCAGCAGCAGCGATACAGGAAAGTATCCGCAGCTGATTCAAAAACCACATACAGTAATGAAAAACAGTAAGGAAGATATTTTAGCGGCATTATTGGAGCAGGGACTTCTGCCATTATTCTACCTGGACAGCAAGGAAGAGAGTGCGGAGATCCTTAGTGCCCTGTACCGTGCAGGCGTACGGGTATTTGAATACACCAACCGCGGACCAGCGGCCCTGGAAAACTTCAAACACCTGATTGCTTTGAAAAATGAGCGCATGCCCGACCTGCAGCTCGGCATTGGTACCATCAAAACCCTTCAGGATGCAGAAAGCTTTATTGAGGCAGGTGCCAACTTCCTGGTTTCCCCCATCATCAACCCTGAAGTAGGTACGCTGGCACAATCAAAGGGTCTATTATGGGTACCCGGCTGTATGACGCCCACAGAGATTGATCTTGCACAACAGCATGGTGCCTTACTGATCAAGATCTTTCCCGCAAACATCCTCGGTCCAGCATACATCGCTACCATCCGCGAGCTCTTTCCGGGTCAGCATTTCATTCCCACAGGCGGTGTAGACCTTAGTGCTGCAAACATCAGCGCCTGGTTTAAAGCTGGTGTGAGTGCCGTGGGCATGGGCAGTAAGCTGATCAGCAAGCAGATCATTGAAGAAAAAGCTTATGCTACGCTGGAGCAGGATACCGCAACTGTGCTACAAACCATCCGTGAGAACAGGTAGTCCTAGAAATTTTCGTGGATATAGGTCATCACCCTGGCCATCTCATTCCTTACCGTTGCGGTAGGTACAACGTAATTGTTATTCATGAAGGAATAGATCAGCACTTTTCCTTTTTTACTGATCACGTAGCCACTCTGGTTATGTACGCCAGTCAGCGTACCGGTTTTTCCGTAAACAAAAGGCTTGTCCGTTGCTGGGTAAGCATTTTTCAGCGTGCCCGATTTGCCGCCTGCCGGCAGCATGTTAAATAAACGTTTCTGGTCGTTCACGGTGTGGTAAATGGAATCCAGTACCGCAACCATATCCCGCGGGCTGAACATATTTCCTTTTGAGAGTCCGGAACCATCTACCCAGGAGGGATTTCCGGGCAGATTAGCCAGGTATTGCTTGCGTACATGGGCAATCGCATTTACCCCGTTCAGTTCTGTACCAATCGCATTGGAATATACCAGCAGCAACTGCTCTGCAATGAAGTTATCGCTTGGCAGCATCATCGCTTTAAGCACCGAATCTGTTTTGGTGCTGTAGATGGTTTTTGCATGATCAGGCATTTTCATTGTAACCAGCCCCACCTTCCGCTTCAGGGTATCCGTAAGCAGATTTAGCGTGAGCACGGTGCTGGTCTTATAAGGCACATACTGCGTGTAATTTGCAGGTACCGGCGCTTCCGGATACCGGAAAACATTCTCATCAAAAGCACGTTGGACCCGGAAGTCTGTGGTACCCACAGCAGGAGCAGCAACCATACAGTTGTTCATCACTGCCGGAAGTACCTTCAGGTGGCCGTTTTCTGAACTCAAGGCAAGCATATTGTCTTTAATGGGCAGCTCCGTGATTTCTGGCTGATAGTAGTCGTTATAATCATCCCAGGACCAGCCATTACCATAGAAGTTGCCGGTATAACGTCCTGCTGCGAAGAATAATATCTTCGGACTTGCCTTCAGGAATTGCAGTGCACGGTCGCTTTTCAGTTGATTTTCAAGGAAGGATGGATCTCCGGTGCCCCAGAAGATCAGCGAATCGCCACGTTCGATATATCGCAGTGCCGGAACAGAATCACCCAGCATCTTTAGTCCTGCATAGAAAGTGTAGAGCTTGGTATTCGAAGCCGGAACAAAGTAGCGGTCGGCATTTTGCTCATAGATCATCTTTCTGGCTTCCACATCATAGAGTGCAAAGCCCGTGAAATACTGGTTGGTGATTGCAGGTTTATCAAATTGCCGCGCAACTTGTTTGCCCATTTGCTCTTTAACGGAACAGGCGCTTACGATGATGCTGGCAACCAGGCCCAGGATGATTTTCTTCATGTTTAAACTTCGCTCTATCTGCGCCGAAATTATTAAATTACTTAATGTTTTTGGGAATATTAGCCATATTTCGCATTTGCCACTGGCTGCTTGTCATCTGGCTAATGTTGTTATGGCCCGGTAATAACGCCCAGGCACAACAGTTTGAGTTTAGCGGTAAGCGTAAACAACAGACCATGAGCTTCCAGCTTATTAAAAACCTGATCGTTATTCCCGTATACATCAATGAGAAAGGTCCCTTCAACTTCATCCTGGACACAGGCGTTTCGCCCCTGCTGATCACCGATCCTAGCATCCTGGACACCCTTGAACTGGGCATTACACGGCCCATTAAGATCACCGGCCTGGGTAAGGGTGAATTGATTGAAGCCTATGCCGCCAATACAATCGATGTAAGTATCGGTGCCGCACATATGGACAACGTGCCGGCAGCAATACTTAAGAGCGACATCTTTAATCTGTCTAACTTCCTGGGCATCCACGTTCACGGGCTTATCGGTTATTATTTTCTAAACAGCTTCATCGTTAAGATCGATTATCCCAACCATCAAATGAAGTTTTATATGCATGATGTAAAGTCCAGGATCAAGGGAATTCCTGTACCTATCGAATTGATATTGAACAAGCCCTATTTGACCCTGCCGGTTACAGCACCAAATCTGGGGCTCTTTAATGCACGGCTGCTGGTGGACAGCGGCGCAAGTTTTGCGCTTTCGCTGGAGAGCATAGATAGTGCGAAGTTTCCTTTGCCCGACAGCAACATAACAGCCAACCTGGGTATGGGTTTCAGTGGTCTGATCAGTGGGCACATCGGCCGCATACATGCACTTCGCATCGCTGGCGTCACCCTGGAAAATGTGCTTACCAACTATCCGGACTATGCCGAGGGTGCAGCAAAGGCCCTGGCGACAGGCAGGAACGGCAGCATTGGTGCCGAACTGCTGCGGCGTTTCCACATTACCTACGACTACCAGAATAGCCTGGTCTACCTGCGCCCAAACGCGGCCCTGAAAAGCGGCTTTGAACACGACATGTCGGGTATGGAAGTTTACCTCGAAGAAGGAAAGTCTAACCGCTATTTCATTGAACGTATAGAGCCCCACTCACCCGCAGAGAAAATGGATCTGCGGCCCGGGGATGAATTGCTCGACATCAACTTCCGCCCCGTAAGCGCCCTTGATTTACAGACCATCGTGCAGCTGCTTAAAGCCGGCGACGGGAAAAATGTAATACTTAAAATCTTCCGCGTCGACGAAATAATCTATAAAGTCCTAACTTTAAAAAAAAGAATCTGATGCCTGCGGCCTGCAGGCATTATTTGTACGTGTAATTCGTTTATAGAGGATGTTGAATTTTAGAAGGCTGATGTATCTTTTAGCCCTTGGATTGGTGTTTACAGCTTGCAACGCTGGACCCGAAAAAACAGGAGCTAAAGAGAAAAAAAAGAAAACTGAACTAAAGAGACTTGATTTTACGCCGATCGTTGGCATAAAATACCACGAAGTAACCCGGCGTTTCAGCAATGGACTTTCTTTTTCTGATATCGGCTTTCAGCAGGAACCCAGCTGGATCATCCAGTTCGCTTCTAATGATACGGTGAAAGCCTGGAGTCCACAGCTGCAAGTTATGCAGCCTTTCTTTCTGATGTACGATCACGGTGATGTCTACAACTTTGCTGGTGAATGGTTCCGTATCAAGGGCTTCAGCAAGGATAGTATCCGCATGCAGCGCCTGCACCTCAGCAAACAGGTGATTGCCAAAGACATCCGCTCAGACGTTTACATGAGCTATTATGCTGACGATTACCTGAAAAAGATCAATAAACGTCCTGAAGAGCTTTCAAAACCCACCGCGGCAGATACGGCTTTCATCAAAATGCTGGTCGCCCGCTCGGACCGAAATCCTTCAAATGCCGATAGTGCTTTCGCCGGACGTATTCCGGTACAATTTGTTCCGAAAAGCAAGATCATCACCGTAGAAAAGCTGAAAACGGTTGACCGTCTGCTCGGCAGAACGGAGTCTTACGACTATCTCTTCCCGGAGTACAGGATAAAAATTAAAAACGCATATAAGGATTTCGCCTACTCTTTTACAGCGGTGGTCGATAAGCATGGGAAGATATACTTGGACAATTTCCGGGATGATATGCCCGAATATCATGAACAAAGAAAAAAGGTTTTGGAAGGTATTATTGACGTGTATCTTCAAAACCTGCTAGCCGTGACACCAGGCAGTACTTTAGGTCTCCCACATTCCTCGCAGATCACGCTAAATGTGAGTGGCAAAAAGTAGTTTTTAAGTCATGTCTTTTTTATATTCCCCAAAAAAACAAGCATTTACTTGTTTATAATAAATAATGACTACATTGCACACTTAATTTTTTAATACATAATACAATGCAAGAAGGAACAGTAAAATTTTTTAATGTTACAAAAGGATTCGGATTCATCATCCCTACAAACGGAGATAGCGAAATCTTTGTACATTCAACAGGCCTTATCGATGAAATCCGTGAAAATGACAAAGTAGAATACGATGTAGAAAGCGGTAAAAAAGGTTTGAACGCGATCAATGTTAAAGTAATCTAGATTTCATTAAACATATTCGTACAAGCTTCCCGGAATTCCCGGGGAGCTTTTTTTTTATATTTGCATTTTCCTTTTAGCAAATGAGCAAAGCGGCCATACACTTCTTTACTGAAGAGATCACCTTCACACTTAAGCATAAGACCATTATACGCAGCTGGCTGCGCGACACCATCTATGCGGAAGGCTATGTACTTGAAGAATTGAACTTCATTTTCTGCAGTGACGAATATTTATTGGGTATAAACCAGCAATACCTGAATCATGACACCTATACCGACGTGATCACTTTCGATAACTCAGAAGCCGCGAAAACGATTGTAAGCGACATTTTTATAAGCATTGACAGGATAAAGGAAAATGCGAAAACCTTTAACCATGAATTTATGCATGAACTTTGCCGGGTAATGGTACATGGAACGCTGCATTTACTTGGCTATCCTGATAAAGGTAAAGTCGCTAAAAAGATCATGACCGAGAAAGAAGATTTCTACCTTGCTAAGCTGGCGTTAAAACCAGCAGTTTCAACTACCTGAACACCGCCCGTAAGGAAAAGAATACAGTAGAAGTTTTATGGTCTGGGACAACCAGATCACCGGCATTGCTGAACCTTAAACCACTGAGCGACCGGTTCCAGTCTATACGAACATACGTAAAGTCGAAACCAAGGGCGAACTTTTCTGTCACTTTGAAGTCCATGCCTATAAATGGCTCCATATTCAGATAAAATCTGGATCTATGTGCATGATGGGCGGCACTCACCACCGCTTCAGTATCATTTCGCTCCTGCATTACCGAGTATTTTCCCGAAGAATTTAGCTGGCGATAGTTAAACGAAGTACCTCCTCTTATGGAAAAAGCATCTTCCAGATCATAGTTGAATACAGGTTTTAACTGCAGTGCAAAAGACCTGTTTTTTACGTCGATCGCACCGTAACCTTGTTGTTCAGGCAGATCAATGAAGGCGTTAAAAGGATTTTCAATCAGTGCTTCCAAACCGGCTTCTACAGTGAAATACCGTGTAATGGACATTCCATAACCGATATCGAAGATCAAACCATTCTTATTTTCATATTCACTGTTATCACTATTTTCGGTGCTTTCGTTGACAATTGCATTTCCCAGATCTTCTACCGGCAGCTTCATGGAACCATAGAAGTAGTTGTTTGAACTGAAAGCAGGCTTGACTTTAGGGTTTGTTTTTACGGTACGTTTCGCTTGTTTCTTTAAGGCACTCTCCGGACGCAGTCCGACAGTTTGCTTTGTACTATCAGCAGATTTCTTTTGTGCGGCTAAGCTAAAAGGGAATAACATGGCCATACATAGGATCAGAAAGTAAGGCCTGAAAAGAATGAATATGCCTGAGGAGCGTAATGGATTTTTCAAGATGAATTTTTTCTACATTCGAAGGTAAGCAAATCAACGGTATTATATCTATAATAACGAAGGGTTAGCGGTGCAACTTCTACACTAAATAGCCATACTGCTGGCTCAGACAAGGTCCATCGTAGGTGTTTATAGGGCCTTAGCCCTGTCAAGGCCCCGTATGAGCCCTGGGTATGCCTAGGGTTAGCCCTGTTTGACCTGGAGTTGGTTTGCATTTTCTCCTGATTTTCCTTTATTGTAAATTATGACAGTCAGATCTGGTTGGTTTGAAGCGTCAAAAACAATATAAGATATTGATTATCAATAGATTGACTGAGTTTTTCAGTTTTGAATTTTAAATTTACAATACGCTTAAATGCCTGAAAGTGAATGCCAAAATTTATTGCGTACTTTTGTAGTAATTTCGCATATAAATTCGTTAAGAACACATTTTGAGTACATTAATTGCAGCTGAAGGCTTGGGTCATGCTTATCATGATGAATGGCTATTTAAAAAATTAACATTAGGAATTCAGACCGGGCAACGTGTTGCATTGGTCGGGATCAACGGCGCAGGGAAGAGCACTTTGCTTAAACTTTTGGCCGAGCGGTTCCTCCCACTGGAGGGTAAGATCGTAAAGAACAAATCAGTAAGGATCGGCTTTTTGGATCAGGAACCGATGTTCCCTGACGGCTACTCCATCAGCGATTTTATATTTTCACTGGAGAACAAGCAACAGCAGCTGATCAAAGAATATGAGGAATTGATCGAGCAGGAAAATCCTGACGAAGATCAGTTAAACAGATTGTATGGAGAGCTGAGCGAGCACAATGCCTGGGAATATGAGCACGAGATTAAAACGATCCTTAGCCGCATGGGTATCACCCACCTGCAGCAGCAGATCTCGACACTTTCCGGCGGACAAAAAAAGCGTCTTGCGCTGGCCAAACTCCTGATTGAAGATCCGGACTTCTACATCCTGGATGAGCCAACCAACCACTTAGATATTGATACAATTGAATGGTTAGAAAAGCTGTTGACTTCTGGAAACAAAACTTTGCTGCTGGTAACGCACGATCGTTATTTCTTAGATAACGTATGTAATACCATTGTAGAGTTGGACAAGGGTAAGACTTATACTTACAACGGGAACTATGCATATTTCCTGGAGAAGAAGTCGGAACGTGAAGCCTCTGATGAAGCAACTTTTCAGAAGAATAAAAACCTGCTAAAAAAGGAACTTGAATGGATGCGTAGAATGCCCCAGGCTCGTGGTACAAAATCACAGGCCAGAATTGATGCATTTTACGACCTTGAAGGCAAAACAAAGCAAAATACTGAAAACCAAAGTATTACGTTAAATGTAAAAATGTCCCGTCAGGGCAACAAAATATTGGAGCTGGAACACATCGGACAAAGCTTTGATGAGAAGAAAATCATCAATGATTTTTCCTATACTTTTAAACGTGCCGATCGTATCGGATTGGCGGGTAAGAATGGTACCGGTAAGTCTACCTTGCTAAACATCATCACCGGATATTTACAGCCTGAAAATGGAAAAGTGAATATCGGTGAGACAACAGTTTACGGCTATTACAAGCAAGGCGGTTTAACTTTCAATGAAAAGGAACGTGTAATTGACATCGTAAAATCTGATGCGGAATACATCAAGATGGCAGATGGACAAACCATCTCCGCTTCACAATTACTTACGTTGTTTTTATTTCCACCGAAGAAGCAACACGGCATGGTAGAGAAGCTGAGCGGTGGTGAAAAGAAACGTCTGCACCTGATGAAAGTGCTGATGCAGAATCCAAATTTTCTTATCCTGGATGAGCCGACAAATGACTTGGATATTGATACGTTGAACGTATTGGAAGAGTTCCTTGAAAACTTTCCTGGCGTATTGATTTTGGTTTCGCACGACAGGTATTTGCTTGATAAAATGAGTGAGCAATTATTCATCATGGAAGGCAATGGCGACGTGAATATCTACAACGGTAACTATTCAGAATATCGTCTTAGCCTGGAACAATTAAAAGAAAAAGTAGAGAAGAAAGTTACTGCACCGAGCCCTGCTCCTGTCGTTAAAGAAGCTGGCAAAAAGTTAAGCTATAAAGAGCAGAAAGAGCTGGAGGATTCAGAAAGTCAGATTGCAATGCTGGAGGACAAAATTGTGAGTCTTACCAGTTCACTGTCCGAAGTGGATAGCAGTGACTACAAAAAAATTGAAAGCATATCCGGCGAGATCCAGGAATTGAATAATACCCTTGATCAGGTGACAGAACGCTGGCTGGAGCTATCTGAGAAAAGCAGTTAAGGTTCCTTATTTACCTGTTAAAGAATATAAAATTGAAATAATCCACGTGGAACCTGGTGTCGTGAGCATCTATTTTCACCTAAGTTCCACGTGAAACATAACCCAAAAAACCATGTTTAAAACGTATGATGTCATCGTTGTAGGCGCTGGACACGCGGGCTGTGAGGCCGCGGCCGCCGCAGCAAATTTAGGCTCTTCAGTGCTCTTAATTACGATGAATATGGAGACCATTGCACAGATGAGTTGTAATCCGGCAATGGGTGGCGTAGCCAAAGGACAGATCGTGAGAGAGATTGACGCGATGGGCGGATACTCCGGAATTATTGCAGATAAAACAACGCTGCAGTTTAGAATGCTTAACCTTTCTAAAGGTCCTGCGATGTGGAGCCCACGCGCGCAGAATGATCGTAAGCGTTTCGCTGAAGAGTGGAGATTAGCACTGGAGCGTACACCGAATGTAGACTTCTGGCAAGATATGGTGAGCAGTCTCATCATTAAAGATAATGTAGTATGCGGTGTCAAAACTTCTATCGGTGTAGAGATAAATGCCAAATCGGTCGTACTTACAAACGGTACATTCCTGAATGGTTTGATCCATATCGGTGAAAAGAAATTCGGCGGTGGCCGTACTGGTGAAAAATCAGCAACCGGACTAACGGAACAGCTTACATCTTTAGGCTTTGAAGCAGGAAGAATGAAAACCGGAACCCCTCCCCGTGTGGATGGCAGATCATTGAATTATTCCGTAATGGAGGAACAATGGGGTGATGAAAATCCGGGCAGATTCTCCTACACAAAAGTAGAGCGTTCAACAGAACAACGTTGCTGCTGGATTACCTATACAAATTCAAAAGTCCACGAAACCTTAAAGGAAGGCTTTGAAAAATCTCCAATGTTCACCGGAAGGATCAAAGGTCTCGGACCAAGATACTGCCCATCTATTGAAGATAAAATTAACCGTTTTGCAGAGCGCGACCGTCATCAAATCTTCGTAGAACCTGAAGGATGGAATACCGTTGAGATCTATGTGAACGGCTTCTCTACTTCCCTGCCCGAAGATGTACAGTACCGTGCATTGACACAGATCCCCGGATTTGAAAATGCTAAGATGTTCCGTCCGGGATATGCCATAGAGTATGATTATTTTCCACCTACCCAGCTGGATTTAACGCTTGAGACCAAAAAAATTAAGAATTTGTTCTTCGCAGGGCAGATTAATGGAACTACAGGTTACGAAGAAGCTGCCAGTCAGGGTTTTATCGCTGGTATTAATGCCCACCAGAAGGTAAATGATAAACATGAGTTGATTATGAAGCGTTCAGAGTCTTATATTGGTGTTTTAATAGACGACCTGGTAACAAAAGGAACAGAAGAGCCTTATCGGATGTTTACCTCGAGAGCAGAACACCGCTTACTTTTACGTCAAGATAATGCAGATATCCGTCTCTCTCCTATTGGTCATGAGCTTGGCCTGATCAGTGATGAACGACTGGACATCGTAAAACAAAAGGTAGCCAACTCGGATGAGATTGTTGCATTCAGTCGTAAGCAAGGCATTGAAATGTCACAGGCAAATGACATGTTACAAGCATTGGGCACAAGTCCGATCAGCCAAAATGTTAAGTTATTCAGCCTGCTGAGCAGACCCCAGGTTTCTATTGGCGATGTAAGACAAGTGAGCCCCGCCATGGACGAACTTCTAAGTAAGTTTGATCAGGAAACTGTAGAACAGGCAGAGATAAAAATTAAGTACGACAGCTACTTCGAAAAGGAACAGGAAATTGTAGCCAAGATGCAGAAGATGGAAGATAAAGACATCAATCCGGATTTCGATTATTCGCAACTTAACTCCCTTTCCAAAGAAGCAAGAGAGAAATTATTGAAGATAAAGCCCCGAACATTGGGTCAGGCATCCAGAATCTCCGGTGTTTCGCCTTCAGATATCTCCGTTTTGATGGTACACATCAGTAGATAACATATAATAGGTTGATTTTCAATGATTTGAAGATTAAAAGTACTCGCTTGAAAATCAACCTATTTTTATGCGGTTTAAGCCACTTTCAAAATTTTTTAATCAAATTATATTACAGCAAGTAAAAACCTCTTAAAAGCGCTAAAAACAATGAAATTTAAAACCTGGCAGTTCCTCTTGATTTTCATATATGGTTTTTACCAAATTTTCCTGGTTGGAGGCTGTGCAAGCCAGAAAACCATCCAAGGTGGACCACGCGACAGCATCGCACCTAAGGTTTTAAAAATGATTCCTGAAAATCTGAGCACGAACTTCAGCGCGAAGACAATCGTTATTGACTTTGACGAGTATTTCAAACTCAATGATCAGTTCCGGGAATTTAGCGTCTCTCCCGACATGGAGCGTTTGCCGCAGCTGAAAGTTAAGAAGCGTACTTTGGAGATCAGCTTTCAGGACACCCTGGAAAAAAACACCACTTATACGCTGAACTTTGGAAAGTCTATTGCCGACATTAACGAAAACAATGTCCTGAAGAATTTCACCTATGTATTTGCAACTGGTCCGAAGCTGGATTCTTTATCCATCAGCGGTAAGGTTGTGGATGCACTGACCGGCGAGCCAATACTTGATGCGCTTGCTTTTATCGTGCCAATAGACCGGGACACCATCATCGGGAAAACGAAACCCTCCATATATGCAACGACTGATAGTTCGGGATTATTCCGTTTGAATAACCTTAGGGAGAACACCTATAAAGCTTACGCCTTACGTGAGAAAACAAGCGATAAAATCTATCAGCAGGTCTCAGACGAGATCGGATTTCTACCGGATTCGATCGTTTTAAAGCAAGATCTAAGCGACATTACCATTAAGGTTTTCAAAGAAGATCCTACAGAATTCAGGATCAACGACCGGAAAATTGCCCCGGATGGAACCCTGCTGATCAGCTGGAACCAGAAGTTACGACAGCCTTCCGTGGTAATCACCGAGCCTGCAAACCTGGACGCCGCGAAGCTTTTTAAGTTTAGTACGAACAACGATTCTGTACGGGTATGGCTCAATGAGCTGAACTTTGACTCCACGAAAGTATCGATCATGGAAGCAGGTAAATTACTGCAAACCGCAAAACTGACCAGGGGAAAAAAGGATACTTACACAAGGAACCTGATGGCCGCAGACAATCTTGAAGGTGGCCAGCTGAACCCGAACAAAAGACTACGGCTCACCTTCCCTACCCCGGTTGTTTCTGTAGACCGCAGCAAAATTCAGCTCCTGGAAGACTCGGTGGCGGTAACTAATTTCCAGCTCCTGAAAGATTCCACAGACTTCCTCAGCTACTTTGTGCAGTTCCCCTGGGACAAAGGCACGGAATATCAGATGAAGTTCGCTGCCGGTGCGGTTACAGGCATGTTCGATTCCAAGAACAAGGAATTTACGAAGGCCTTTGAGCTGAGCAGTGCTGATGATTATGGCACGCTGATCTTGAGCGTTAAAGTTCCTGAAGCGAACAAGAATTACGTTTTGCAGGTAACAAACGAAGAAAAGAAGACCATAGCAGAACACGTTATAAAACGAGACACCACGCTGAACTTTGCTAATTACCGTGCTGGTAAGTATTTCGTCCGCGTGGTGTACGATAATAATGGAAACGGCAACTGGGATACTGGTAGCGTAAGCAAAAAGCTCATGCCGGAGCAGATCTACAATGTACCAAAAGAACTCTCTGTACGGGCTGGATGGGACCGTAAGGAGACCATAGAGATCCCCAAGGAGCCGGCTAACGGAACCAGTCCGAGTACATAATGTAGTTATCAGGTAACTTATCTAATAAAGCCCGTTGCAGTTCTGTAATGGGCTTTATTTTTTTAGCAGGCATGCCCGCATATAAAAAGCCACTTTCACAAATGGTATTCTCAAGCACTACTGCGCCTGCAGCAATGATACAATAAGGCTCTACAAGCGCATTATCCATCACTATGGCACCCATGCCTACCAGGATATGATCCGTAAGCGTACAGCCATGTACAATGGCATTGTGTCCAATAGATACCCGTTTACCGATGTGGGTGGCCGCCTTCTGATAGGTAGCATGTATAACCGCACCATCCTGTATGTTGGTATCATCTCCAATGGTGATCGTATTTACGTCACCACGGATAACAGCATTGAACCAGACTGAGCAATTTTTACCCATGGAAACATCACCAACAATGGTGGCATTTTCGGCAATAAAACAGTTGTCTCCCCAGCTGGGATTTTTATCTTTAACCGGAAGTATTAATGGCATAATTAAAGGCTTTTTAAAAGATGGTATCCTGGATTGTTGCTGCATGTTCAGGGTAGTCAGTGGTATAATGCAAACCCCTACTTTCCTTACGCGCTTTTGCAGATTTAATGACTAAAAATGCAACCTGAATTACGTTACGTAACTCGCAAAGTTTAACAGAAACTTTGTTCTTTTTATAGAATTCTTCGGTCTCTTCATAGAGCAAAAATAAGCGACGCATTGCACGATCTAATCTAAAATCTGATCGAACTATTCCCACATAATCGCTCATTAATTTCTGTGTTTCGCGAAGATTATGTGTAACTAAAATATCCTCGTTTGACTGCGTCACCCCTTCATCATTCCAGTCCGGGATATTGTCCGGAATAACGTTATTTTTGAATTTCTGAATGGCATCAAGATAGATCCTGTGGGCGAAGACCGGGGCCTCTAAAAGGCTGTTTGACGCGAGGCGGTTTGCACCGTGTAACCCGGTAGAAGAGGTCTCACCGCAGGCATACAAATTCTCGATAGAAGAGCGTCCATAAGCGTCTACATATATACCCCCACACATATAATGTGCTGCCGGGGTAACCGGAATATAGTCCCTGGTCATGTCAATTCCGATAGATAAACACTTAGCATAGATGTTTGGAAAATGTGCCAGAATGTCATCTTTGCTGCGATGTGTGATATCGAGGTAAACAAAATCTTCGCCCGATTTTTTCATTTCTGCGTCGATGGCACGTGCTACAATATCGCGCGAAGCGAGTGATCCTCGAGGGTCGTATTCATACATAAACTCCTCTCCGTTGCGTCTGCGAAGCACGCCGCCAAAGCCACGAACGGCTTCAGAAATTAAAAATGCAGGGTACTCTCCAGGGTGATAAAGCGCGGTTGGATGGAACTGAATGAACTCCATATTGCGCAATTTTCCCTTCGCACGGTAAACCATAGCCATACCATCGCCGGTAGCAATCACAGGATTTGTTGTACTTGAATAAATATGACCCGCACCACCCGAAGCCAGGACCGTAACACTTGCTAAGATCTTTTCCACATCGTTAAGCTCTGTATTAAAGGCATATACACCAAAACAGTTAATAACTTTTGTGCTCTTGTCCACAAATTCACCGAGGTGATGTTGAGTTATTAACTCTAAACAGAAGTAATGTGTTAATATCTCTATGTTGTTATTCTCATGAATTTGTTTTAAAAGCGCACGCTCGATCTCATATCCGGTTACATCCTTATAATGTAATACACGGTGCTGGGAGTGTCCACCTTCTTTGGCGAGGTCGTAAACACCATGATGATCGCGGTCAAACTGGGTACCATAGTCTATAATCTCCTGAATGCGCTGAGGACCCTCAGTCACAACAACTTCCACAATCTCGCGGTCGCAAAGTCCATCTCCGGCAATAATAGTGTCTTCAATGTGTTTTTCGAACGAATCATCCTCATTTACAACGACTGCCACGCCACCCTGGGCGTATTTAGTATTGGATTCATCTTCATTTGATTTGGTAATGATCAGTACCTTTCCATGTTGGGCAGCTTTTAAGGCGAAGCTCAACCCGGCAATTCCTGATCCTATAACTAAAAAATCTACTTTTCTCATTCTATATGATGATTCGGGCCTTTGTTAACAACGTTGATAACATTGTTAGTTATTTGTATAAATAAAAAGAACAACTATTCTTGATTGTTTAAAGCTAAGGTAAAATGGCAATTTGACACAATTTTATAAAGTATTTATGCGCAACTTTGTGAGGGTTATTAACGTTTTTTCAACGTTAATTTAATACACATTTTGATATGGATAACTTTGAAGCCTGATTTTTATACCACTCAAAATCAGTGATAAGAATAAATAAAAAGCTGTTTAAAATGTTAATAACTTTGTAATAACTCAAAAAATCAAATAAAAATTCTGGAGTTTATAAACATTACTAACACACTAATAAACAATAGAAACCTATTTATATTAAATAATTATAATTTATTGAACTGTTGAAAATGGATACCTTAGAGGAAATAAATATTAAAGGTTTTGCAGACGAAAAGATTGATCCAACGCTTGATCTGTTCGAGGAAATCGAAAAACTGAAAAAAGCGAAAAACGCGATCATTCTGGCGCACTACTATCAGGAGCCGGATATCCAGGACATCGCCGACTACATTGGCGACAGTTTGGGTTTGTCTCAGGAAGCTGCCAAAACAGAAGCTGACATCATCGTTTTCGCCGGTGTCCATTTCATGGCAGAGACTGCCAAAATTCTGTCACCAGGAAAAAAGGTTTTATTACCGGATGTGAAAGCCGGCTGCTCGCTTGCCGACAGCTGTCCCCCACACCTGTTTAAAAAGTTCAAGGAAAAATATCCGGATCATGTGGTCATTACTTACGTGAATTGTACCGCGGAATTGAAGGCATTAAGTGACATTGTTTGTACTTCTACAAACGCTGTTCAGATCGTAGAAAGTTTACCAAAGGATACTAAAATAATTTTTGGCCCGGATAAGAATCTTGGTGCATGGGTAGCGAAGAAAACTGGTCGTGATCTGGTACTTTGGAATGGCGCATGTATGGTACATGAAATCTTCTCCAGAGAGAAGATAACACGCTTAAAAGAACGTCATCCAAATGCGAAGTTTATTGCGCATCCGGAATGCGAAGAAGCTGTACTTCAAATGGCAGATTATATCGGTTCAACAACGGGATTATTGAAGTACGCAATTAACACGGATGCGAAAGAATTTATTGTTGCAACGGAGAGCGGAATTATTCACCAAATGGAAAAAGCTTGTCCCGATAAAACGTTTATTCCTGCACCACCAAATAACAACTGTGCATGTAACGATTGCCCGTACATGAAACGGAATACCTTAGAGAAATTATACCTGTGTTTAAAGAACGAAACACCGGAAGTAACTGTATCAATGGAAACGATTTTTAATGCAAGAAAACCCATTGAAAGAATGCTGGAAATTTCTGCAAGCCTGGGCTTGTAAAATGGCATGAATAACTTACCGGAACTGGGAAGTTAAATGAAGAATAAGCTGTAAAAGCTTTTAATTAAAAATTATGTTTGAGAATAAAGAACGTACGGATATTGCGCTTTTAGGAGAGTTTGGATTGATCAAACACCTGACGGATACTTTTAAGATCCGTCATGAAAGCAGTACCAAGGGTATTGGCGATGATGCCGCAGTGCTGAATTTTGATGGTAAAGAGGTTTTGATCTCGACTGATCTGCTTTTGGAAAGTATCCATTTTGATCTGGCCTATGTACCGCTGATGCATTTAGGTTATAAAGCCGTACAAGTGAATCTGAGCGACATTTACGCGATGAATGGTATTGCTACCCAAATCACGGTCTCGATTGGCTTATCGAGCAAATTTCCGCTTGAAGCCGTTGAAGAGATCTACAAAGGCATTGAGCTTGCCTGTAATAAATTCAACATTGACCTGGTAGGCGGTGATACTTCAACCAGTAAACAGGGATTGGTGATCAGCGTAACCAGTATCGGTTATGCGGATAAAAAAGATATTTGCTATCGGAATGGTGCAGGTGAAGGCGACCTGGTTTGTGTATCCGGAGATCTGGGTGGCGCATACGTTGGGCTGCAGATCCTGGAACGTGAAAAGCTGATTTACCTGGAGAATCCAAACATCCAGCCCGACCTGGAAGGTAAAGACTATATCATTGAGCGCCAGTTAAAACCGGAAGGCAGAAGGGATATTGTAGACCTGCTTGCACAAATGGAAATTGTACCTACTTCAATGATTGATGTTTCTGATGGCCTTGCCTCGGAGATCCTGCACATCTGCCAGCAATCGGAAAAGGGCGTTACCTTGTACGAAGAGAAAATTCCTATCGATCCGCTTACCTACGAAACGGCTCGTGAGCTTGGATTGGATCCCACAGTATGTGCATTGAACGGCGGTGAAGATTATGAGCTCCTGTTTACGATCAAACAGGCAGATTATGCAAAGCTTAAGCATGATGTAGATATCAGTGTTATTGGTCACATTACCGATAAGAATTCAGGTTGTAAGATGATTTCCAAATCAGACATGGTACATGAATTAAAAGCACAGGGCTGGAATGCCTTCAAGTTTTAAGTACCTATAAATCAATAAAAAAAAGCCTTGTTCAAGTACCATTAACTGGTATTTGAACAAGGCTTTTTCATGTGCTAACCGGCTTGATTTTACTCCTGAAGAAAACTGTGATCGAGGAATCTGCTGTCGATCTGTTTGTTGGTTTTAGCACCAAGTTTTTTAATCTTCTCCGCAGTTGTGGTCAGGTTTCCTGAACCGCTTGAGAGTTTATTTACGGCTTTATCATAACAGTCCTGGGTATTTTTGATGTTTTTCCCGAGGCCCTCCATATCATTCAAAAAGCCGATATACTTCTCGTACATGCTGCCGCTAAGCCTTGCAATTTCGAGCACATTTCGGTTTTGACGTTCCTGTTTCCAGATGCTTGCTATGGTGCGCAGGGTAGCGAGCAGCGTTGAAGGACTCACAATCACAACCTTACGATCCCAGGCATAGTTGAACAGCTCTGCATCTTCCTGAACGGCAATACCGAAGGAAGATTCTATGGGAATGAAAAGCAGTACAAAATCCGGTGAGTTGATCTGGTAAAGGTCCTGATAGTTCTTTCCCGAGAGGTTTTGTATATGATTTTTTATGGAGTTTACGTGTTGTTTAAGGAATAATGCACGTTCTTCTTCAGATTCGGCACTGAGGAGACGCTCATATGCGATTAGAGACACTTTAGAGTCGATTACAACGTGTTTCTCCTCCGGGAGGTCTATCAGAACGTCTGGCTGTAATCTATTGCCTTCAGCGTGGTTTAATGAAGCCTGCACCCGGTACTCACGATCTTTGACCAATCCGGAGCGTTCCAGCACTTTTTCCAGGATGATCTCCCCCCAGTTACCCTGCTTCTTGTTATCCCCTTTCAAAGCGCGGGTCAGGTTATTTGCATCTTCCTGTATCTGCTTGCTTTGCAGCATAAGCTGCGAAATAGCACCTTTGAGCATGTTGCGCTCATCTGATTCATCTTTATAGACCTTCTCTACCCGCTGTTCAAATGCCTTGATGTTTTCTTTCAGCGGATTCAGTATCTGATCCAGGTTGAGGCGATTGCTTTCGGTGAATTTACTGGTTTTTTCTTCCAGGATCTTATTCGCCAGGTTTTCAAATTCCAGCTTGAATTTATGCTGCAGCTCTTGAATGTACTGTTCCTGTTCGAGTTGCCGGTTCAGCTGCGCTTTAAGTGCTTCTTCCGCCTTAATGGCGCGGCTTCGTTCCAGCATGAAGTTTTCGCGCAGATCGCGAAGTTCATCTTCAATGCGCAGCTTCTCTGACGAATGCCATTCCAGGCTTTTCTGATGTTCCAGTTCTTTGAGTTCCAGCAGTGTTTTATGATGCTCGGTTGCAGGTTTCCTTAGAAAGACGAAGAGCAACACGCAAATAAGGAGGAGCAGGCCAACAATCAGGTATTCCATTACTAATATTTTTATATTTATGTAAGTTGTTCTGTTTACAATAACAAAGATATTAGTAAAATTTCAGCATTCCTATAGTAGCTTTTAATTGAGGGAAAGGGTGTTTTAAATGCTAAAGTGCTAATAATTTGAGAATTACGTATTTCGGGAACGCTTTTTGATTTACAGGCTTGAATTATTACATATTAGATGATTACCTACATCATATTCATTATTCCGGTATTAATCATAAGCATGATTGTACAGTGGCGATTTAGAAGTAAATTCGCCAGGTATTCGGAAATGCAACTTGGTTCGGGATTGTCGGGAAAGGAAGTTGCACAGAAGATGCTGCTGGATCATGGCATTTTCGATGTACAGGTCATGAGTACTGAAGGTCAGCTTTCTGATCATTATAACCCGAAAAACAGGACTGTAAACCTAAGCACAGATGTTTATCATGGACGGAGTATAGCCGCAGCAGCGGTTGCTGCACATGAATGCGGACATGCGATTCAGGATAGCAAGCGTTATAAATGGCTGGATTTGCGAACCGAAATGGTACCTGTGGTATCATTAACCTCCAACCTTTTACAATGGATACTGATCTTTGGTATTTTACTGATCGGCTTTACCGGAAACCCAGTAGTTTTAAGTATTGGTGTTTTCGGACTTGCAGTGGTGACCCTGTTTAGCCTGATCACCCTGCCGGTGGAATTTGATGCCAGTAGAAGGGCGTTACTATGGATCAGCAGGAACCACACTGTTCAATTCTCTGACGCAGAACGTCAACGGGCGAAAGATGCGTTATGGTGGGCCGCGATGACCTATATCATTGCTGCTATAGGTGCTCTGGGCAACCTGGTATATTACCTTGGAATGTTATTTGGACGTCAGTCCCGCTAAGACTTAGTTAAGGCGGTAAGGTACAATAAGTGCAAATTCAGGAATATCTACCTTAAAGGGGCTGTCCGTAGCCACACGGACCATAGAATAATTGCCGCGCATGCTGCCGATGTCTGTGCTCAACTGGCATCCGGACACATAGGCATGCACCTGACCGGGTTCAAGCACCGGTTGAACACCTACGACCCCTGGTCCCTCTACTTCCTTCATGGTACCACTGGAGTCGAAAATGAACCATTGCCTGCGAAGCAATTGAATGGTATAATCGGAAAGGTTCTCAATTTCAATACGGTAAGCGAACATATACTGGTCTTGTGCAGGGTTGGAATACTCCTCCTGGTACATGGTTTCTACCGAAATTTTGATTCCCTGCGTAATTGCTGTTACCATAGCTGATGTGTAAGTTCAGGTATTTTCAAAAATTAAGCCATTTCTGTGATTGGCTCAACGTTACGGTATTTGTCTGCCACTTCGTCCAATAACTCATGTATGGTTTGGATATTTTCTTCCTTCACCAACAGCATACGGTAAGGTTTAAAATCCGGTAAACCTTTGAAATAGTTGGCGTAATGCCTTCTCATTTCGAAGATACCTACCCGGTCACCTTTCCATTCCAGTGACTTTTCAAAGTGTGTTCTGCAAACATTTACACGCTCTTCCACGGTAGGACCTGGCAGGAACTCACCGGTATTGAAGAAATGTCTTACCTCACGGAAGATCCATGGATAGCCTATGGCTGCACGACCGATCATAATGCCATCTACCTCGTATTCAAGGCGCCAGTCGGCTGCCTTCGTCGGACTGTCTACGTCCCCGTTTCCGAATATTGGTATTTTGATCCTTGGGTTGCGTTTAATTTCACGGATCAGGCTCCAGTCGGCCTGACCTTTATACAGCTGCGCACGGGTACGGCCATGGATGGTAAGTGCTTGTATACCCACATCCTGAAGCCTTTCTGCAACTTCTTCAACGTTTTTGGTGTTGTCGTCCCAACCTAGTCGCGTTTTTACCGTCACCGGCAGATGTGTTGCTTTAACCACCGCTTCTGTCATCTTCACCATCTTGTCGATGTCTTGCAAAAGACTTGCGCCAGCACCTCTGCAGGCCACATTCTTCACCGGACAGCCGTAGTTGATGTCCATAAGATCAGGGTTGGCAAGGGTAGCGATCTCTGTTGCTTCGCGCATGTGATCGATCTCACTGCCGAAGATCTGGATACCGATAGGACGTTCGTATTCGAAAATATCGAGCTTCTGGCGACTTTTTGCCGCATCCCGGATCAATCCCTCGGAAGAGATGAATTCGGTGTACATCATATCCACCCCACTCTGTTTACAAACGTAACGGAATGGCGGGTCGCTTACATCCTCCATCGGGGCCAGCAGCAGCGGGAATTCTCCCAGATCAATATTTCCTATTTTTACGGACATTTTTCTATCTTCAACGCAAATTATAAGCACAAAGGTACAAAATCATAGACATAATGGATTTCCTGCAGAAACACAGATCAGAAAGTAGTGCTTATCTTCAGTTACTTATACTTACGGGCTACGCGCTTGGCGGACTGATCATTTGCAGCATTTTGAGCATTATCGTACTGCTGCTAACTTCAGACCATAACGTGATGTCGGCACTTGGTAATCTGTCTTTAGATGATCCATCGAGTTTGAATGCACTTAAAATCATCCAGATTGGTAGTTCTATCGGCCTTTTTCTACTTCCCCCGATATTCCTTGCCCTTACAGAAGGGCGTAAGCTAAACCAGTTTTATAACTGGAAAACACCAACCTGGTCAATGCTGGGCATTGTCTTTCTGCTGATGATGTTTTCAGCACCGCTAACAGAATTGTCAGGAATAATTAACCAGAAAATGACACTCCCGGAGGCGCTGAAACCGCTTGAATCCTGGATGCGGGATAAAGAAGAAGAGGCTGCGAAGATGACCGTTGCCTTGTTACACGTGCGCAGTAGAGGGGATTTTATACTAAATATGTTCATGATCGCCTTGCTTCCAGCAGTTGCTGAGGAGCTGATGTTCAGAGGTGGGATACAACGAGCATTCTCCAGGATGTTTAAAAATCCACATGCAGCAGTCTGGATTACCGCATTTATTTTCAGCGCGATACACGTGCAGTTCTTTGGTTTTATACCGCGCTTGCTGCTCGGTGCCTTATTCGGCTACATCTATGTCTGGACCAAAAGCCTTTGGTACCCGATGTTTGCGCATTTCCTAAACAATGGCTACGCCGTATGTATGGCCTTGTACTTTCAAAAGCATAACTTACCTTTGGAGCAGGTAGATCAAACACCGGCATTTAACTGGATAGGCTATACTGTGGGACTGGTTATAACCGTGCTGCTGCTCTATTACCTTTACAAACAATACACCCGAAATGGAAAACAACTGGACCAAGGTATATACGACCGGGAACCCCATCAGAGCGGAAATTATTAAACAGGCGCTGATTGAAAACGATATTCCTGCTGTAGTGATGAACAAGCAGGATTCCTCATACAAGGCCTTTGGTGTGGTGAACATCATGGTGCAACCGGAGAATTTTGACCAGGCTTTAGCGTACATCATCGAAAATAATCTGAATGAAGACTAGAGCCATTACCGCATTTTTCTTTGCCATAGTGATGCTTGGCTCCTTCTTTTTGGGTGCTGAAGTATTTACGGTTTTCTACTTGCTGCTGAGCCTTGCTGGCTTATATGAATTCTATACCCTGATCAATACTGCGGGCATTTTACCACACAAAATACTGGGTTTTATCAGTGGTTTACTGCTGTTTGGTGCCGTTGCAGCCTTCCCCTTTTTTCCTTTTGACACCAAATACCTGATGTTGGGTATTCCCGTAGCGGTTGCTGTGTTCCTTTTTGAGCTTTACCGGACCGCTAAGAACCCTTTCAGCAACATTGCCTATACATTCCTTGGCTTACTTTTCGTTGTGGTCCCATTCTGCTTCTTTTACCGTTTAGGCTATGTTCGGGATGGAGCGTTCTCCTTTCACCTGCCATTGGCCTTTATGTTGATGTTGTGGGCAAGTGATACAGGCGCCTATCTTTTCGGTCGGAAGCTCGGAAAGACCAAGCTTTTTGAAAGACATTCACCTAAAAAGACCTGGGAAGGCTTTGCAGGGGGCATTCTGATGAGTGTACTGGTTGCAGGTATTGTAGCGCAGTTCTTTACCGAGATTTCCATTTTAATATGGGCAGGCATGGCGGTATTGATCGTAACCTTTGGTACCCTTGGCGATTTGGTAGAATCTATGCTCAAACGCAGTCTGGATGTAAAGGATTCGGGTAACCTGCTGCCTGGTCATGGAGGCCTTCTTGATCGCTTTGATGGGCTTTTAATAGCAGCGCCCATCGTTTACGTTTATCTGTATCTAATCTTCAATTAGGATCTGTACTGCGCTTTAATGGCCTTTAAAAGGTATTCTAAGCCATTCAGCTTTATCTCGTAGAGCGTAGCGATCATTTCGCCCAGCTTTCCTGGCGGGAAGCCTTTGCTATGGAACCATACCAGGTATGATTCTGGCAGGTCGCACATGAAATACCCTTTGTATTTGCCAAAGGGCATTCTCATGGTTACAAGATCTTTCAGGAGTTCAGGATTCATAAGCTGGTTTAATGGGCTACGAGCTCAAGCATTTCCACTGCTTCATCTACCGTATTCAGGTTTTCAAATGCTATACGCAGGCTGTTTTTAACCTCTTTGAGGTTGCATAATCTTGGATGCTGCTGGGCGAAATTCAGAATACGCTCAAATACCGAAGAATCAAAGTAAGGCGATTGCTTGTCGGCAATGAAGTAGCCCCTCAGGATGCCTTTTTTAAAGCTCAATTTCTCAAATCCAAGCCGCTTCCCTACCCATTGCAGACGAAGCACCTTCATCATGGTGGTTACTGGCCTTGGAATAGGGCCAAAACGGTCGCGTAATGACTTTTCAAATGCCTTCAGGGCAGTTTCATTCTCAATCTGGGAGAGTTCCGTGTAGAGGTTATAACGTTCCGTGATGTTGGTTACGTAGTCGTCCGGGATGTGTAACTCCGCATCGGTGTCTACCTGGGTAAAGGTTACGAAAGGACGTGCAGGTTCATCTTTGAAAAGGTCTTTAAATTCATCACCTTTAAGTTCCTGAATGGCCTCATCGAGGATCTTGTGGTACATATCAAAGCCAATTTCGGCAATAAAACCACTTTGCTCAGCACCGAGGAGGTTTCCTGATCCACGGATGTCGAGGTCGCGCATGGCGATATTGAAGCCGCTGCCAAGGTCTGAGAACTCCTCAATGGCACTTAAACGTTTACGCGCTTCATTGGTCAGGGTTGATAAAGGTGGGCTAAGCAGGTAGCAGAAAGCCTTTTTATTGGAGCGCCCTACCCTACCGCGCATCTGATGTAGGTCACTAAGCCCGAACATATGCGCGTGGTTGATGATGATGGTATTCGCATTTGGAATGTCCAGACCGGCTTCGATGATGGTTGTTGCCACAAGGACATCCTTTTCACCATTGATGAAGTCCAGCATAACATCTTCAAGTGCATCGCCATCAAGCTGCCCGTGCGCAATACCGATACGTGCTTTTGGTACCAGGGTCTGTATTAAGCCACCCAGCTGTGCCAGGTCATTTACCCGGTTATGGATAAAGAACACCTGTCCGCCGCGATCCAGTTCAAACTGCACCGCTTCCTGGATCAGCTTATCATTAAAAACATGCAGTTCTGTATTTACCGCCTGCCGGTTTGGTGGTGGTGTATTCATGATGGATAAATCCCGCGCGCCCATCAATGAGAAATGCAGCGTTCTTGGAATTGGTGTTGCGGTAAGGGTCAATGTATCAACGTTTACCCTTAAAGCACGGAGCTTTTCTTTAGAACTTACCCCGAATTTCTGTTCCTCATCGATGATCATCAGACCAAGATCCTTGAACTTAACGTCTTTACTCAGCAGCCTGTGGGTACCGATAACGATGTCCACCTTTCCCTCGGCCAAACGCGCAAGGGTTTCTTTAATCTGCTTATTTGTTTTGAAACGGTTGATATAGTCGATGGTACATGGAAAGTCCTTTAAACGGCCCGCAAATGTCTTAAAATGTTGTAATGCGAGGATGGTTGTAGGTACCAGTACTGCTGCCTGCTTACCATTGGCTACGGACTTAAAGGCTGCACGTACCGCGATTTCGGTCTTGCCAAAGCCCACATCACCGCAGACCAGGCGGTCCATCGGGTATGGGGCTTCCATATCCTTTTTCACGTCCAGGGTTGCTTTTTCCTGATCCGGGGTATCTTCGTAAATGAAAGATGCCTCCAGTTCAGTTTCCATATAGCCGTCAGGTGCCATTGCCGTACCCACCTGGGCCTTGCGCATGGCGTAAAGCTTGATCAGGTCACGGGCAATGTCTTTAACTTTTTTTTTTGTTGTTTTCTTAAGCTTGTCCCAGGCTTCCGTACCCAGTTTATTCATCTTCGGCGGCGTGCCGTCCTTGCCGCTGTACTTCGCAATGCGGTTCAGCGAGTTGATGTTCACATAGAGCAGGTCATTGTCGGCATACACCAGGCGGATCATCTCCTGGGTTTTACCGTTCACCTCCACCTTTTCCAGACCCGCATACTTGCCGATACCGTGGTCAATATGCGTTACGTAGTCGCCCGGTTTAAGGTCACGCAGCTCCTTCAGGGTAATGGCCTGACTACGCTGGTAGCCCCTTTTGAGCTTATATTTGTAGAACCTGTCGAAGATTTGGTGATCTGTATAACAGGCAAATTTCCTTGCAGGATCAATAAAACCTTCACGCACCGAGATATTAACCGGGGTGAACTTTGCCGTTTTATCTATATCATCGAGAATGGCGTACAAACGTTCCGTTTGCTTTGCGGAGGAGGAAAATATAAAGTTGATGATCCCCGCTTTCTCGTTTTCCTTGATGTTGTGGATGAGCAGGTTAAAATCTTTATTGAAAGAAGGCTGCGGTTTGGTTTCGAACTGCAGCACATGATCTGTTCTGTAGAAGAACTGCTTACCAAATTCAACCAGCGGGAATTCCTGGAGGATATCTGCCACCATCTTCTCGTCGGAGAAGCCGTATTTTGGATCTATCCAGTTCGGATTTTCCTGTTTTTCCTGTGCAGGTAATGCTTTCCAAAGTTCAACAGCTTTCTTGTAGCCGCCTTTGACGATGTCAAGTGTAAATTCGACATCCTTGATCCAGACCTGCGTGTCCTTATCAATGTAATCCAGCAGGTTGATGTTGCTTTCCGTCAGGTATTTAGACTGTACGTTCGGGATGATGGTAAGCGTTTTTACTTCATCTACAGAAAGCTGGCTTTCAATCTCAAAAGTCCGGATGCTTTCCACCACATCACCAAAAAACTCAATGCGGTATGGCAGGTCGTGTGAGAAAGAAAATATATCGACAATACCCCCGCGGATGGAGAATTGCCCCGGTTCGTATACAAAGTCGGTGCGTTCAAATTCGTACTCAAAGAGGAACTCATTGATGAAGTCGATGCTCAGTTTTGTATTTACAGTTATTTCAAGGGTGTTTTTTTCCAAGACGCTCCGGTCAATAACCTTCTCCGAGAGTGCCTCAGGATAGGTAACCACGATCTTTCCAAATTCAGAGTCGTGATTCAGCTCATTAAGCACCTCTGCCCTGCTCAATACATTTGCGGTATCGATCTGTGTAAAATCGAAGCCTTTGCGAAAGGAAGATGGAAAAAGAAGTACCGCTTTATCCAGAATACTCTCCAGATCTCCGAGGAAGTATGCGGCTTCTTCGCGGTCGGGCAGGATAAAAAGCTGGGGTTTATGAAGTAAAAAGTAAGAAGCAACTGCAACCATAGCATCAGCAGAACCGACCAGACCTTTAAGCTGGATCTTGCTGCCTTTGCCCATGTTAAGGGCCTTTGCCAATGCTACAATGCGCTCATCTGATTTATATTGATTGATAATTTCGCGAATGTTCACAGACAAATGTAAGATTTAAGATTGTGTAAAATGTAACATATAGGGCATTTCTAGCTCTAAAAATAAACTGAAAATGAAAGCGCCGGCATACATGTCCTTCGAACTGCTTTTCTGGATTGCGGCCCTGCTGCTACTGGCAACAACCAGTACAAGCACGTTGACTGCACACCAGGACTTTAGCTTCTGTCCGCTGGCAAACATGGGTATTACCTGGTGTCCCGGCTGTGGCATCGGTAGGTCCATAGGTCTGCTGCTGCACGGCGAGGTTCAGGAAAGTTTAAGGATGCACTGGTTTGGCATCCCTGCTTTGCTGGTACTGCTTTACCGCATTTTCATATTGTTCAAACAGCTGTTCATTAAAAGAAGTTTAATAGGAAGGGAGAAATATTATGTTTAATTCACCATTTATGTCCCTGCCGGGCATTACCCCGCAGGAATTTTCGTACCTGCAAGCCGCAACCACTGGCTTCAGCGATAATCAGTTACGTGGTTTTCTGATGATCTATGGTGGTAAGCGGAGAAATCCCGATGATATGCTCCTATACTGCATTTTGGGCTTTTTTGTTCCGGGTTTATCGAGGTTCCTGGTGAACCAGATCGGCATGGGCGTACTCTACTTCTTCACCTTGGGTCTGTGTTTCATCGGAACTATCGTAGATTTGATCAATTATAAAAGTCTTGCCTTCGAGTACAATCAGCGCATGGTTTTTGAGAGCCTGCAAATGGTACGAATGGGCAACCCGATCTAAAGCATGAAGTTAAATGAGTTAATACAACACCTGGAAAGCATAGCACCCCTTGCCTACCAGGAAGATTACGACAATTCAGGACTGCTGGTTGGTGCAGCAAACAAAGAAGTAAGTTGCGCACTGGTAGCCCTGGATTGTACAGAAGCAATTGTTGATGAAGCGATACTGCACAATTGCGACCTGATTATTACCCACCATCCAATCATTTTCCGGGGACTGAAGAAGCTTAATGGCAAGAATTACATCGAAAGAGTGATACTGAAAGCTATTAAACATGATATCGCCCTGTATGCCATCCACACCAACCTTGATAGCATCCACACGGGTGTAAACAAGGTTATCTGCGATAAGCTGGGCATAAAATCACCGGTAATCCTCAGTCCGAAAAAAGGACAGCTGAAAAAGCTAGTTACCTACTGCCCGGTTGACGAAGCGGATGCCGTACGTGATGCCCTTTTTGCCGCAGGTGCAGGCAACATCGGTAACTATAGCGAATGTAGTTTCAATAGCCGGGGCACCGGAACATTCAATGGAAATGAAAATACCGATCCCTTTGTAGGCACACCGGGTATCCGGAACCAGGAAGCAGAAATGCGAATTGAATCCATTTTCCGGGCCCAGGATGAACGCAAGATCCTGCTGGCATTACTGGAAAGCCATCCATATGAGGAAGTGGCTTACGACATTTTTTCGATGGACAATAAAGACCAAGAGGTAGGCGCAGGAATGATCGGCTTTCTTGAGGAGCCTATGGAAGGACCGGATTTTCTCCAGCTGCTGAAAACACAGATGAAGGCCAGTGTGATCAGGCATACGGAGCTGCTTACAAAGCCTGTCCGGAAAGTAGCTGTTTGCGGTGGTTCGGGAAGCTTCCTGCTGAAGGATGCCTTAGCTGCAGGCGCTGACGCCTTTGTAACGGCCGATTTTAAATATCACGAGTTTTTTGATGCAGAGCAAAAACTGGTCATTGCGGATATTGGACACTTTGAAAGTGAACAGTTTACGTCTGATTTGTTGTTGAAAATTATTCGGGAAAAATTTCCTAACTTTGCAATCCGTTTAACGGCGCAAAATACAAACCCCATAAATTACTTCTTTTAATGGAACAAACTGTAGAGCAAAAGCTAAAAGCTTTATACGAATTACAAACCCTTCATACTAAAATCGATAAAATCCGTCAGATCCGTGGTGAGTTACCAATGGAGGTTGCTGACCTGGAAGATGAAGTTGCAGGCTTAGAAACCCGTATTCAAAAATTAAAAGGTGAACTGGATGACACCGAAGATTCCATCGTAAGCCGTAAGAATATGATCAAGGAAGCACAAAACTTGATCAAAAAATACGATACCCAACTTAAAGAAGTTAAAAACAATCGCGAATATGATGCTTTAACCAAAGAAGTTGAGATCCAGAATCTTGAAATCCAGGTTTGTGAGAAAAAGATCAGAGAATTTGGTTTTGATATTGCTTCCAAAACGGAGATCTACGAGAAAGCACTAGCAGATCTTGATGCCAGAAAGAAAGATTTAGAAATTAAAAGGGGCGAACTGGAAACCATCACTGCGGAAACGGAAAAAGACGAGCAGGCACTTAGTGTTAGGGCACAAACTGCCGAAACGTCTATCGAAGAACGTTTACTAACAGCTTACAATCGCCTTAGAAACAACGCTAACAATGGTCTTGCTGTTGTAACCATCGACCGTGATTCATGTTCAGGATGTTTCAACCAAATCCCTCCTCAAAGACAACTGGATATCCGTCAACGCAAGAAAATCATCGTTTGCGAGCACTGCGGAAGAATCCTTGTTGACGAGGCTTTAACTTTAGAACAAGCAGTTTCTTAGTTCAATGAAAATAGCATATTATAAAAAAAAGCGATTAGAACCTTCTAATCGCTTTTTTTATACCTAAGCCGTATTCTCGCTGGCTGATCTTTTATAATGCTTTTAAACCGCTTAAAACTGATAAACAAAGGCATTGATGTGCATGCCTGCACCCACTGAAGCAAATACCGCATACTCACCCTTACGGATTGCGTAGCCTTCAACCTTTCCTTTTTTAACCAGGTCCAGTAAAGTCGGAATGGTTGCTACAGAGCTGTTCCCCAGCCACGAGATCGTCATGGGTACCAATTTCTCGGGCACACAATCCACTTCATAAAGCTTAAATAAACGCTTCATGATGGCATGGTCCATCTTTCCGTTTGCCTGGTGAATAAAGACCGTTTTGATGTCTTTTATGCCAAGACCTGCCTTGTCTATCGCCTGCTTAACCACCTGCGGTACATTGATTACTGCAAATTCATAGAGCTTGCGACCGTTCATTTTAAGGTAGGTATTCTCTGCATTATGCCCTGGATTATTACTCTTACCCATGGTAAGCAAGGAAGCTTGTGTAAGCGTATAAGAGGCTGTTTTATGAGCTATAATGCCCGTTGGGGTATCAGATGCTATTGCTTCCATCACAACAGCGCCTGCGCCATCAGAGAAGATCATACTGTCGCGATCATGGGGGTCGATCACCCTCGAGAGGGTTTCAGATCCGATAACCAGTATCTTTTTAGCGTCTCCGCTCTTGATCATATAGTCGGCCTGTATGCAACCCTGAACCCAGCCCGGACACCCAAATATCAGGTCATGAGCTACACAGTCAGGATTAGCAATCTGTAGCCGTTCCTTCACCTTTGCTGCTAATGAAGGAATCATATCCATCCGGTTGGAACCGTATTTCACATCTCCGAAATTATGACAGAAAATGATACCGTCCAGAGTCTCTTGATCAATACCGCTATCGGCAATTGCATTTTGGGCAGCAATGGTCGCGATATCACTGCTCACCTGGTCCTTATCTACATAGCGTCGCTCGGTGATTTCAGTGATTTCCGAAAACTTGCTGATGATCTCGTGAATGTCTTTATCGATCTTTAAACCGTTTTCATAGAATGCCGATTCCAGGAAAGAGTTACCGTGTACGATGTTGTTTGGGATGTAACATCCAGTACCTGTAATTGTTGAATACAAAGGGCTAATTTTGTCCATTTTGAACCGTATACTGTTTTGGTATAAAGTATAAATCTAACGTAAATTAGCTAAAGATACAAATACTAGGAAAAATCGTCTATCAGGAATACGAATAATTCTTTAGGGCCGTGGGCGCCTAAAACCAACGTTTTTTCGATGTCTGCGGTACGGCTCGGACCGGTGATCGTAGTGATCAGCGATGGAATGTCGTTTCCGTATTTGGCTTTGATACGTTGAAAGGCATCTTTCAGGTCCATCACCAGCTGCCCGGTTCTGGCAATTACGATGTGGTGATGCGGATAGATGCTTAACCGTCTACCGGCAGCATTTTTATTGGAGACCATTACAGAGCCATTGCGGGCAACGAGGGCTTCACACAGGGTTATGCCTACCTCAGCCATTTCGAAGTCTTTGTCGGTCTCGTAAAAAGGAAATTCATAGTGGTTTAGGAGTTCCTGGAGTTCAGGCTCCCAGCAATAGATCTTACGCCATTTGAAACGGGCTGCAAGATCAAGCATGTTCTCTATGAAATCGATTCCATTTTCGCAGAAAATGAAATTACCGCCAACAGCGGTAAGTTCTTCTGCAAACAGTATTTCGGGGATTTCTTCCGCTTCTTTATACAAAGTGGAATCCTCAACATTAAGATAAGGAATGTCCCTTTTTTCCAAAAGGGCCTTCCTTATCTTCTTTAACATTAACTCTTTTGAAGAGATGCTTTCCTGCATATAACAGTCTTTATTTCACGGAAACCGTTTAAGATTCCGATTTTGCAGGGTTAATAATCGCGGTTGGATCTGTAGTCTCACCTACACCTTCATGTATAAGTCCTTCAGCGGCAGGCGTCTGATCGCCGGTTCCGTTTACAAATTCATCATAAGTGGTACGGTTATCAAAAGGACGTTTACCAAGGATCTCTTCAAGATCCGTTTGGAACAGAATCTCTTTTTCCAATAGCTTCTGCGCCAGTTTCTCCAGACCTTCACGTTTATCCGTAAGCAGCTTCTTAGTCGTCTCGTAAGCGTTTGCAATAATTGCACGTACTTCCTGATCGATCATCTCAGCAGTTTTGTCTGAATATGGTTTACTGAAGT
The DNA here is from genome assembly GCA_038918115.1 of Pedobacter sp. Taxonomy (GTDB): domain Bacteria; phylum Bacteroidota; class Bacteroidia; order Sphingobacteriales; family Sphingobacteriaceae; genus Pedobacter. The sequence continues at coordinate 275,404 of JBCLAL010000004.1, read as the reverse complement.
TGTATTCATTCTGTGGATCATGGAAAGAAACATTACCGATGTTGGTGTTCATACCATAGATGGTAACCATTGCATAAGAAAGCTTTGTGATCCGCTCCAGGTCATTCTGCGCACCAGTAGATATTTTACCGAATACGATATCCTCTGCAACACGGCCACCAAGGGTCATACACATACCATCAAGTAGTTGCTCTGTCGTGTACAGGAACTGCTCTTTAGGCAGGTACTGTGCGTATCCTAAGGCTGCAACCCCACGTGGAACGATAGAAACCTTCACCAATGGATCTGCATGCTCCAGGAACCAGCCAGCAATAGCATGTCCGGCTTCGTGGTAAGCAACTATCCTTTTCTCTTCAGGAGAAATGATCTTGTTCTTCTTCTCTAAACCACCAATTACACGGTCAATTGCATCCTGGAAGTCCTGCATATCAACATTCTCCTTGTTCCTTCTGGCTGCAATAAGCGCGGCCTCATTACAAACGTTGGCAATTTCAGCACCAGCAAAACCAGGCGTTTGTGCAGAAAGCTTTTTGGCATCCACAACCTCAGCGGTTTTAATTGGCTTCAAGTGTACTTTAAAAATTTGTTCACGACCTACCAGATCTGGCTTGTCAATAGAAATTTGTCTGTCAAAACGTCCGGGACGAAGTAATGCAGAGTCCAATACGTCTGGTCTGTTGGTGGCCGCAAGAATAATGATTCCTGAATCGGTACCAAAGCCATCCATTTCAACCAGTAGCTGGTTAAGCGTATTCTCACGCTCATCGTTACCGCCCATCATGCTGTTTTTACCACGAGCACGACCAATAGCATCCACCTCATCGATAAAGATGATACATGGTGCTTTATCTTTTGCCTGTTTGAACAAGTCACGTACCCTGGATGCACCAACACCCACAAACATTTCCACGAAATCAGAACCTGATAGCGAGAAGAATGGTACCTGGGCTTCACCAGCAACGGCTTTAGCCAATAGGGTCTTACCAGTACCTGGAGAACCTACTAAAAGTGCACCTTTCGGGATTTTACCACCCAGGTTGGTGTATTTTTTAGGGTTCTTAAGGAAATCGACGATCTCCATAACCTCCTGTTTTGCTTCTTCAAGGCCTGCAACATCGTTAAACGTCACATTCACCTGACTCTCTTTATCAAAGAGCGTTGCTTTAGATTTTCCGATGTTAAAGATCTGACCGCCGCCGCCGCCAGCACCGCCACCCATTCTGCGCATGATGAAGATCCAGAAGCCAATAAACAACAATACCGGAACAATGATGGTAAAGAACCAGGAGTTCAAAGTACTTTGTCTGGTTTCCTTAACTGCTGCTACACGCTGGGTCTCAGGGATATCCTTTTGTGATTCCTTAAGTTGATTATCCAGCGCATCCATTGAACCAGAGTTGAAGTATACTGTGGGGCCATCTGCGGCGCCAAAGTTGCTTTTGTTCTTGTATGCTGCGTATTTAGGATCCTTAAGCCTGTCTTTCTTAATGAATACATCGGCACGTACCAGATCCTCATACTTGTAAGCAACGATCTTTTCAACGTCGCCAGTAAGTAGCATTTCAGTCTCGAAAGTACGATATGCGATGGGTTTGCTGGAATCAGAGCTGATCAGGAATTGAACCAGGATTAAACCAACAATTATTGCCGCATAAACCCAGAAGATATTGAATTTAGAGCCCTTTTGTGGTTTTTTAGGAATATTCGGGATCCGCTTGATCAACTTGGGTTTGCTATTATTATTATCTTTTTCTTTCATTTTAGTCTTTTGGTTTTAACAATTAGGCGCTTTGGTATGATGTGGTAAGCGCGTCGCCCCATAGGTCCTCAATCCCGTAAAAATTGCGCTTTTCTGTTTTGAAGATGTGCACCACGATATCAAAATAGTCAAGGATGATCCACTCGGCGGCTTCCAAGCCTTCCTTACGCCATGGATGTGTCTGGGTACTTTTAAAAATTTCCTCCTCAACGCTGTCCGCAATTGCTTTAACCTGCGTTGCCGAGTCGGCATTACAAACTACAAAATAGTCTGATACCGAACTATTTAATTCTCTTAAGTCTAAACGAACGATATCATTTCCTTTTTTTTCCTGGATGCCATGCACGGCTATTTCTGAGAGGTATGTAGAGAGATTTACGATTTTCTTTTTAATCATTAAATGTTTTATGTTTGATAAACAACAATATAAAATCAACCATTGCAAAATAACACTTTTTCGACATTATTTGTTGGTCAAAATCTTATCAAATTAACAACGGTCGACTCGACCAATAATTATTTGAAGATGCTGGTGTCAAATTCCGAGCCATTAGCCGAAGGCACTGTAATAATGGCAGACCACCAATTTGCCGGCCGGGGGCAGCAACAATCTACCTGGATTTCACCTGCAGGGAAAAATTTAACTTTCAGCTTATTACTCCGCCCAGCCTTCCTTGCTATCCATGAGCAGTTTAAACTCAATATGGTCATCTGCAATGCCTTGAAAGCCGCACTGTCTACCTTCATCCGAAAAAACATTGCTTTCAAATGGCCAAATGACCTGTATTTCGACGATCGTAAACTTGGCGGCATTCTCATTGAGAATATACTTGCCGGAAACAAGTATAAAGCAGCAATTATTGGCATCGGTATCAACGTAAACCAGCTGGAATTCAGTCCGGTGTTGCAAGAGAAAGCCATCTCAGTAGCCCAAATTTTACAAGAAGATGTTAATTTAATTCAACTATTAGCGGAAATTTGCAGTCAGATTGAAAGTGGGTACATGAAGCTTAAATCCGGTTCATATACCGACCTTCAACCCCAGTACCTGAACGGGCTGTACAAATATAATGAACTTGCACGTTATAGGCAGGGCGATCAGATTTTTGAAGCCCGGATAACTGGCATTACCCCCGATGGGCTGCTCGTCATGAACAGACAGGGGATGCAAGTAGCATACAATTTAAAAGAGATTGAATTTATAACCAACTAAAATGAAAAAAATCACCTTAATCCTAAGCCTCTTGTTCTTTACGGCAATGGGCGCCTTCGCTCAGATTGAAGATCCGGTAACCTGGTCTTATGCCGCTAAAAAAGTAAGCAGCACCGAAGCCATCGTTTACCTTAAAGCCTCCATGGAAAAAGGCTGGCACATCTACTCTCAAAATGTGAAACCAGGTGGCCCAATAAAAACCACTGTTAAATTTGAACCTTCAGCAAGCTATACCAAAGTAGGTAAAACAGTAGAACCAAAGCCAATCACCAAATTTGAAGACACTTTCAAAATGGACGTAAGCTATTTTGAGAACGATGTAATTTTTCAGCAGCGTGTAAAGCTTGCTAAAGGCGCCGCTGTTGTTAAAGGTACTGTAGAATTCATGGTATGTAATGATCGCAAATGTCTTCCTCCAAATGAGGTGAGCTTTAGCGTTCAGGTAAAATAAAAACCTTAACCGGTGTATGAAGAGCGCACGAGTTTCGAAGCGCTCTTTTTTTATGTACCACGCTCTGCTCAAAATCATTTCGGCTGCCGCAACTGCCCGCTTTATGCCAGCATTGCAAAGCCGGAATAAAAAATAATCAGTAATTTCACGCCCTTAAAGCAATTTAATGAGAAAATTTGTGATCGTTCTAGGCATTATGCTGAGCTTTTTTGTGCTGCATAGCCCGAACACATACGCAAGCACCGCACTGCAGGATTCTACACAAACTGTTGATGATCTTCAATTTACCGAAATTGGCTCTACAGAAGATAGTCTTGCAAATGCCGAAATCGCCGATAGCACACCTAAAGATACGGTTGCTAAAGCTGCCGGTACACCGGCCACAACGCCTGCTGCAACCGGCACCACACAAGAGACCAACAAAACACTTTGGCAAACTTTCATTGAAGGACTTGCAGGAGGTTTCATCGCCTTCCTGATGCCTTGTATTTTCCCGATGGTTCCTCTTACCGTAAGCTACTTTACCAAAAGAGCCGGCAGCAGAAAACGTGGGATTTTACAAGCCTGCATCTATGGTGCCTCTATCATCGTAATCTACGTTGCTTTCGGTTTGCTGATCACCTTGCTTTTCGGTTCTGCGAAGCTCAACGAGCTGAGCAGCAGTGGATGGTTTAATATTGCATTCTTCTTACTCCTGGTTGTCTTTGCGATCTCGTTTTTTGGTACTTTCGAAATTACCCTGCCGAGCTCCTTTGTAAATAAAATTGATGCCAAGGCCGACTCCGGCAAAGGTTTGGGTGGTATTTTCTTCATGGCTGCCTCACTGGCATTGGTATCCTTTTCTTGTACCGGACCAATCATCGGGACCTTACTGGTACAAGCAAGTGCGAAAGGGGAGATCCTGGCACCCGCAGTGGGCATGGCGGGCTTCGCGCTGGCGCTTGCCTTACCGTTTACCCTTTCCGCTATCTTCCCTGGATTCTTAAACAGCATGCCTAAATCAGGTGGCTGGTTAAACTCCGTTAAGGTTTGTCTTGGTTTCCTTGAGCTTGCACTGGCACTTAAGTTCTTATCTGCAGCCGACCTGGTTTGGCACTGGGAATGGTTTGACCGGGAGATCTTCTTGTCGCTATGGATCGTAATTTTTGTACTGATGGCGGTCTACCTGCTGGGTAAACTGAAATTCTCTCATGATAGCGCCCTGGCCTACGTCAGCGTACCGCGACTGTTCTTTGCCATTGGCTCTTTAGCTTTTGCCGTGTACATGATCCCTGGACTGTGGGGCGCACCGGTAAATGTGCTAAGTGGTATTGCGCCACCAATGAATACGCAGGATTTCATTCTGGGAAGCAATAATGCGGCAGCTGATACGGGCTTTCCAAAGACCGTTAAATACGATCACAAGCTGCATCCACCTTTAGGCTTTAATGCTTTTTTTGACCTGGATGAAGGTATGGCTTACGCCAAAAAGGTGAATAAGCCGGTTCTGATAGATTTTACTGGTCACGCCTGCGTAAACTGCCGCAAAATGGAAGACAAGGTATGGATCAATCCAGAGGTGGCACGTATCATCAAGGAAGAATATGTGCTAATCCAGTTGTACGTAGATGAACGCCAGGTAGCTATGCCTGCGGAAAAAGTACATTATTCAAAAATTCTGAGGAAGAAAACTGAAGATCTGGGTAGCTGGAACGGCGACTTTCAGGCAACCCGCTACCAATCAAATTCACAACCATTTTACGTTCTCGCAGGACAGGATCTTGAGCCTATGGTTACACCTCAAGGAGCCGTCTTTGATGCCGCTGAATATGCCGCATTCCTGCAGAGCGGGGTGGATAAATATAAAGCACGCAATAACACAAATGAGTAAGATTAAAAAGATAGGTGTATTAACATCAGGTGGCGATGCGCCGGGCATGAATGCGGCCATCCGGGCAGTGGTTAGAGCCGGAAGTTACTATGAATTAGAAGTTGCAGGTATTTTAAGAGGTTATGAAGGCTTAATTCATGGCGATTTTATCGAAATGAATCCAAAGTCGGTAGCCAATATCATTCAACGTGGCGGTACTATCCTGAAAACAGCAAGGAGCAAAGAATTCCGCACTGCTGAAGGCCGCAAGAAAGCGCATGAGCATCTGCTGAGTAATGGCATTGATGCGCTGGTGGTTATTGGGGGTGATGGAACCTTTACCGGTGCCAATCTTTTCGCTTCGGAATACGATTTTCCGATTATCGGACTTCCCGGAACGATCGACAATGACCTGCGTGGAACTGATTTCACTATCGGATATGATACGGCGATCAACACGGTAGTTGATGCCGTAGATAAGATCAGGGACACAGCGGAATCGCACGACCGTTTGTTTATCGTGGAGGTGATGGGTCGTGATTCTGGTCTGATTGCTTTACGAAGCGGTATAGGTGTAGGTGCAGAGTCTATAATGATCCCGGAAGCTAATGCTGGCGTGGCAGGTTTGATTGAAAGGCTGGAAAATGGCCGCAGGGATAAATCTTCAAAGATTATCATAGTTGCCGAAGGCGATGAAATCGGCGGCGCGTTCAATGTCGGAGAGCAGCTTAAAGAGAAGTTTCCGAGCTATGATATCCGTGTATCTGTTTTGGGCCATATTCAACGTGGTGGCAAGCCGAGCTGTATGGACCGTGTACTTGCCAGCCGCTTAGGTGTTGCAGCCGTAGAAGGGCTTTTAAATGGCCGTACAAGGGAAATGGCCGGACAAGTAAACCGCGAAGTTGTTTTCACGCCGTTTGAAAGTGCGATCAAGCACATCGATGCGGAGAAGATCACACCGACCTGGTTAAAATTGGTAGACATACTGTCGATGTAAAATCAACAACATAAAGCATAAAAAAGCCTGTAGTATGATGAATGCTACAGGCTTTTTTATTGGTAGTAACCGGGGCCATAAGTGAACCGCCTCTTGTTCGCCTCTGCTTCGCCTTTTGTTCGCCTTTCCTTCGCCTCGGAGCCGAAGCAAAGGCGAACAAAAGGCGGCCAATATCTGAAGAGAGTCGGTAGCAGTTCTCAGGCTTTTTGCGGCTAAGTCTTAATTCATAATTGAGCAGCCTGAACTATCAGAAAATGATGTCTTAAAGAATGGCTTTTAATACCTGTTCCCAGGTGTCTACACGCTCGTATCCGGTGATCAGCATGTTGTGTGGCGAGGTAAACAGGAGTGGCCTGCCTTTAAAGTCTTTGAAGTTCTTTATACGGTCGTCTATCAATACATCCGCTTCAATAATCTTATCGCCACAGAACATGATCTGCTGCCAGGAGATGAAAGGAAAATGTTCAGCTAGCCAGTCGTATTTGTCTTCCAGCGAGTTACGGAACTCCATTGCTGCAGAAACAATATACACTTCATTTGTTTCCTGCAATTTTCGGATGCCTTCAATAGCCCCTGGAATCACCGGCAGGTCTCTAAAGAAGCCTTTCTCGTTGATGTAGTCGAACCACTTCATGTTGACTTCTTCAGGTACATGGTGGTAGATCTCGTTTCCGGGATCCAAAATCAGGTCCAGTGGAACGCCATAGTCACGGTTATAGCACTTTATAAATTTACTTATCGGGTCGGCAATGACCTCATCCATATCAATTGCAATTCTCATACGCTGGGTTAAAGTCCTCCAATATGGCAAATATCAGGCTAAACTCGGGGCCTAAAAGCTTTAATAAAGCAGCTTAGGTATTTAAGCGAATTTGCATCTTGTTAATCATGAGTAATTTACTTACTTTTGCATCCCCGCAAGCATGTCGCTCCGGGAACTATGTTGAATACATAAACTAATAAAGAAATGGCAACTAAAATCAGATTGCAAAGATTCGGTAAAAAAGGTAAGCCTTTTTTCCACGTGGTAGTAGCGGATTCACGCGCACCAAGAGATGGTAAATTTATTGAGCGTTTAGGTTCTTACAACCCAAACACCAATCCTGCAACTATCGACATTAACTTCGAAAAAGCTTTAGACTGGGTAAACAAAGGTGCTGAACCTACTGATACTTGTCGCGCTATCCTTTCTTACAAAGGTGTTCTTTACAAGAAACACTTAGAAGGTGGTGTTAAAAAAGGTGCTTTAACTGCTGAGCAAGCTGATGCTAAGTTTGCACAATGGTTAGACTCTAAGAGCGGTCAGATTGCTGGCAAGAAAGATAGCCTTACTTCTTCTAAAGAAGAAGCTAGAAAACTTGCATTAGCTGCTGAAAGCAAGAAAAACCAAGACCGTGCTGCTGCATTAGCAATTAAGAATGCACCGGTTGAAGAAGTAGCTGAGCCTGCAACTGAAGAAGGTGCAGAAACTGCTGCTGAAGGTACTTCAGAAGAAACAGCGGAAGACAACGCATAAGATTGTTATCCTGAGAGATAGCGAGGCTTCTGATAAAGAACGCTTCGCTATTTTCATTTTCAGACATTATGAAATTAGAAGAAGCATTTTACATCGGATACATTACCAAGACTAAGGGCTTGAAAGGCGAGGTACAGCTGTACTTTGAATACAATAGTCCGGAGTTACTGGATCTGGATGTGGTTTTTGCCGAGATCGGTGGCAAGATGGTTCCGTATTTCGTGTCCTCATGCAAACTGCAGAACAACCAGACGGCTAACGTCTACTTCGATGATATTGATCACATTGATAAAGCGCAGATCTTATTGAAAAAGAAGATCTATCTGGCACTGGATAAAATGCCAGATCGCTCGGATGATGACTTTCATTACAATGACCTCATCGGCTTTATTGTGACGGACGAGACCCTGGGTGAGCTTGGTGAAATCCTGGATGTGAATGAATATCCGCAGCATTTTGTGGCGACCATGAACTATAAGGAGAAAGAAGTGCTGTTTCCATTGAATGAAGACATGATCCTGGATATTGACCTAGATGAGGAAACCATTCTGGTAGACTTGCCTGAGGGTTTGTTAGACCTATATCTAAACTCGTAATATGCGCTTCGATATTCTGACCGTACTTCCCGGACTGCTTGAAAGCCCTTTTGCACACTCCATTTTGCAGCGTGCACAGAAAAAAGGTAAGGCAGAGATTGTGGTGCACAACCTACGGGATTATGCTACAAACAAGCAGAAAAGCGTGGATGACTACCCTTATGGTGGCGGCAGCGGTATGGTGATGTCTATTGAGCCATTCGCCAAGTGCATAGAAGCACTTAAAGCAGAGCGTAGCTATGATGAGATCATATTTATGACGCCAGATGGACCAACCTTAAACCAGAGCATGGCCAATGCGCTGTCGGGCTTAAACAACGTAATGATCCTCTGCGGACATTATAAAGGCATAGATCAGCGTATACGCGACATCTATGTAACCCGGGAGATCTCCATTGGTGATTATGTACTCTCGGGGGGAGAACTGCCCGCAGCGGTACTCGTAGATGCTATAGTGCGACTGATTCCTGGTGTGCTTAATGATGAAACTTCGGCTTTGTCTGATAGTTTTCAGGGTGAATTGCTGGATGCTCCGGTGTACACAAGACCTGCAGATTGGAACGGTCATAAGGTGCCAGACATCCTTTTGAGCGGCCATGAAGCAAAGATCAATGAGTGGCGCCATGAGCAGGCATTATTGCGTACCCAGCAGCGCAGACCCGATTTACTTGGCGATGAGTAAATCCCATATGGACAGGTGTTTCCGGCATTGAATCAGGGCTTTTTAAGGCTTAATGTGGAATTATCAACTAATGTGGAAAAAAATAGAAATCGCTTTTATTAATTAAAAAATATTCGTAATATTGCAGTCCGATTTTAATACAACAAAAGATCGGCTTAATAGCTTAAAATCATGGATTTAGTAAAATTTGTTGAAGAGCAGGTAATCGCAAAAAATGAAGTTCCTGCATTCAAATCAGGAGATACAGTGAGTGTTCACTATAAAATTCGCGAAGGTAATAAAGAACGTGTTCAAATTTACCAAGGTGTTGTATTACAACGTAACAGCGTTGGTGCAAGCGAAACCTTTACTGTTCGTAAAATGTCTAACGGCGTTGGTGTGGAACGTATTTTCCCTATCAACTCTCCAAACATTGAGAAAATCGAAGTTAACAGCTACGGTAAAGTTCGTAGATCTAAACTTTACTATCTACGTGCATTAACTGGTAAAGCTGCGCGTATTAAATCAAGAAGAGTTTAATTTCACGCAACCCAAGATATTAGAACCCTTCCGATCTATTCGGAAGGGTTTTTTTATGTGCCGGAATTTCTCAGAAACCGACACCAGCCTGCCGGATATTCAGCTGGTTTTTTCATTAGCCTTATTGCTGCATTTATGAGGCTTCTAAACGCTATTTTCCCCAAGGGAAGGATTGATGTGCCTGACGCTTGATAAAAGAGCGCTGAAGGCTTAAAACGCAGTCATTGAACTTGACCTCCATGCTCCTTGCAGCTACCCCGCTATGTGGTGCAATAAAAAAGCCTGTAAATGACTTACAGGCTTCTAATATGATCAGTATATGAGTTCAGGTTTTAAGGCAGTTCACCAAGTACGGTGATTCCACCACGCACAATCTGGTTAAGTTCGAGGTCTACTTTTGTGCCTAATGGTAAGAATAGATCTACCCTGGAGCCGAACTTAATAAAGCCAAACTCTTTGGTTTGTTCTACAGCATCTCCTTCTTTCACGTACCATACAATACGTCTGGCTAAAGCACCTGCAATCTGACGAAACAACACCTGGGTGCCGGATTCATGTTCCACAACCACGGTTGTACGCTCATTTTCAGTGGAAGATTTTGGGTTCCATGCAGCCAAATATTTACCAGGATGGTACTTGAAGAAGCGCACAATACCTGATATTGGGTTACGGTTGATGTGTACGTTTACCGGCGACATGAAAATAGAAACCTGCAGCCTTTTATCTTTGAAATATTCCTCTTCAATGGTTTCCTCAATCACGACAACCTTACCGTCCGCAGGGCAGATGATCATCTTATCGTGCGACACCCAGGTTCTGCGGGGGTTTCTGAAGAACTGTAATACGGTAATGAATAGAACCAGCGACACAGCATAGATAAGCCAGCGCAACCAGGTGATGTCGGCATATCTGTAATCAATAAACGCGTTTAACACAAAGATAACAAGCAGTGTTAATGCAATTGATGTGTAACCTTCCTTATGTATGGTCATAGAATCTTAAAAGTATTCTGCAAAAGTGAGAAAAATAATTAAGATTGAGGCAAGTTAAGTGTATCGGCAGCGCGGTAAATGTCTTTTAAGTTCCGTCCAAGGCCATTGTAGTCTAATCCAAAACCCACAACAAACTCGTTGGGGATTTCGAAGCCTATATATTCCAGCTCTGGAACGGGTTCCAGTAATGCCGAGGGTTTAAACAGTAGTGAACATACTTTTATCGATGCGGGATCTTGCTCCCGTAGCTTGGCAACGATGTGTTTGATGGTGCGACCCGTATCTACAATATCTTCCACAATGATCACATCACGGTTGTGCAAGTTGTCTGGCAAGCCAAAGATCTCACGCACTTTTCCCGTGCTGCTGGTGCCGCCCTGATAGGAAGATAGTTTAATAAATTCAACTTCGCAGGAGATGTTCATCTCTTTAAGCAGGTCTGAAATGAAGAGGATGCTGCCGTTTAAGACACCGATAAATACCGGGACGCGGTTTTCGTAATCAACGTTAAGCTGAATGCCTAAAAGTCGTGTACGCTTGTTTATGTTTTCGTGCTCCAGGAATATTTCGAATTCCTTGTCAGCGATCTTGATGTTTTCCATGGTGTAGTTATCAATCGTCTTCCTTGGCCTTTTCCAGCTCTTTTTGCAATCGCCTTGCTGCGCGGCGTTCCTCGCGAAGTTGTTTTTTAGTCTTCGTAGTATCCCTTTGTGCAGGCTTTGTGCTGGTGGTGTCTTTCTTTCCACGACCAAATAAGCGGTCAAACAGGTTTTTAGATTCGTCCTGGGTATTGATCACCGGTAGCGGATCGTCTTCATTATCAAAGCCGGTGGTATCCACCTCTGTAGTATCTGGTGAAAGGTACTGGCGTAATCCTTCGCGCAAACGTACATTGTAGAAGCCGTAGCTGCTGGTATCTGCCGGGGTAAGTCCGCGTCGTGCCATAATATTGCCAATGAAGCGGAAATAGCCTCTCAGGTAAGGTTTAAGGGTGCCATCACCATAGAACTTCATCATCGCAATTTTTGGGCGCGGGACGATGTTCGCGAGGAAGATTCCTTCCCCTACAGACAAGTCTGCCGGAGATTTGCCGAAGTACTGTCTTGAGGCTTCGCCGATGCCATAAATGTTCTGGCCCATCTCAATGATGTTGAAGTAAACTTCAAGCATCCTGTTCTTAGAGACCACACGGTTATTTTCGATCAGCCATACAATGAGGATCTCTTCAACTTTACGTGCCAGGGTCTTTTGACGGCTCAGGAACACGTTCTTCACCAGCTGCATGGAAATGGTACTGCCACCACGCACAAACTTGTGCTCCTTGAAGTTTACGGCAATAGACTTCCGTATAGACTCTTCCACAAAGCCTTTATGCTTGAAAAAGGAAGGGTCTTCCGCCGTTAGTACCGCGTTTTTGAAGTTATTGGAAATCTGGGATAATGGGGTAAAGTTTGGGTTTGCTGGCCCGATGGTGATGTTTCGCATCGGTTTACCGTACTCATATGGTGTGTAAACGAAGGGCTGGTTGATCTTCTCCAGATTGGTAGCGCCCCATTTCACGATCTTGAGATTATACGGCGTAAGGGAAGAATTGAACTTCACGCTGTCTGGTACAGTAGCATCCAGGTAGAAGTTCATGTCGTATTTAACCTGACCAGAAACCTGTAGCCCTTCCAGCGATTCAAATAATCCCTGGGGAAAAGAATTCAGGAAGGCCTGTGCATCCTGACGATCGGTATGCAGTTTAAGTTCGTAGATCTTATGTGGGGATAGGGTGTACTTCAGATAGGGGTGTATGGCTGCCTTCTGCAGATGGATTGTTGAACTGCTGTCCAGTGCCACATAATTTTCGCCCACCAGAAGGTCAGCATCCAGAGAAGCATCCGGGACCACAATATCATTAGAGGCAATTTTCGCATGGTTGAGCAGGAGGTTCTTCACCGACCAGGATCCTGTGATCTTATAGGCATCCCCCTTGTAATTGGCATTTCTAAGCTGCGTTCGTATGGTATCAAAGCTGAGCTTAGCATTCAGCTTTCGGTTCAGGTAGGCAAGTTCTACCTTCTTGTTATCGGCAAAGAAAGTTACATCCATCTGCTTATCTGATGGTTCGAGCAAACCATTAAGATGCCAGGTGGCTTCATCTCCATTCACCAGGATGTTCGACTTTAACGCACCATCTATAATTGTCGCTTCAGTCGTTAGGAAGCTCAATTTGGCCGTGTCATTATCGTTAACCTTAAGCAACAGGTTCTTCACCTGCATATCGTCCGGAATTTTGTATAAGATCTGGTTAAGCAGGTTATGAGCAAGATCGGCAAGGTTCATTTTGCCTGTGCTTACGGTATCTTTCTTCTTTCTTTTCAGGATAAAGTCCAGGTTGGTCAGGGAGTCTTTTACCACGATGTTGATGTTTCCTGAATCCAGTCCGAGTTGCGCAAGTTTTACATTGCCGACCAGCAAGGGCATCAGCTTAACGCCAATGGTGAGGTCTGCTATGGTGGTAAGTGTATCACGGTCCTGCGGCACTATGGAAATTCCGGTCATGTGAACGGTACTTAAACCGCTGAATCCGGCACTGCCGATTTTCACGTCCAGGTTATAATCTGTACGTGCTTTGGTGATGGCCCTGGCGACCATTTTCTTCAGTAAGGCTTCACGTTTGCTGTAGGCTACAGCGCCTGTGACCATGCAGATTACCAGAAATATACCTAAAACCCAAGCGCCAATTTTGATGTATTTTTTTGGGATGTTTATTTTCGGGAATTGCATGTTTTTTCTTGGTGGTTATTGCTCAAACGCAAATTGCAAATGTTTATTTCGTGTTAAAATTACAGTTAATGCGGCTTATATCAATCTATTGTATCCATGTTTTGTTAATTTTGGGTAATGATAATCAGCAACGAACAAGTTTTAGCGGCCCTAAGAAATGTAGAAGATCCGGATCTTAAAAAAGACCTTGTGACCTTAAACATGATTAAGGATCTAAAAATCGAAGATAAAAACATCAGCTTCACCCTGGAGCTTACCACGCCGGCATGTCCTTTAAAAGACATGCTTAAGAATGCCTGCCACAATGCAATTAAGCACTTTGTTGACCCGGAAGCGAATATTCTGATCAATGTTACTGCCAGAGTTACAAAGCCGGTTGACAATACCCAACTGAATAACATTAAAAACATCATTTTAGTTTCCTCGGGAAAAGGTGGGGTGGGAAAATCTACGGTTGCCAGTAACCTTGCCATTGCGTTGGCGAAGGACGGTGCTAAAGTGGGCTTAATTGATGCGGATATCTATGGTCCTTCGGTGCCAACCATGTTCGGTCTTATTGATGCTAAACCAAATGCACGTGAAACTGCAGATGGAAAAACGCTGATCCTCCCGATTGAAAAGTATGGCATCAAGCTCCTTTCTCTAGGTTTCTTCGCTGATCCGAATCAACCTGTTCCATGGCGAGGTCCAATGGCATCAAATGCGATCAAACAACTGTTCAATGATGCAGACTGGGGTGAACTTGATTACCTGGTCGTGGATTTACCTCCGGGTACTGGCGACATTCACATTACCATTACGCAGAGTTTCCCGATTGCCGGCGCGGTAATTGTCACTACACCACAGAAGGTTGCTTTGGCCGACACCAGAAAGGGTATGATGATGTTCCGCATGCCGGGTATCAATATCCCGATCTTAGGCGTTATAGAGAACATGGCTTATTTTACGCCTGCTGAGCTGCCGGATAACAAGTACTATATATTTGGAAGGAACGGTGGCCGTGCATTGGCTTCAGGTTTCGAGGTGCCTTTCCTTGGAGAGATTCCAATCGTACAAAGCATTACTGAGGGCGGTGATGAAGGCACTCCGGTGGTCTTGAACCCGGAGAGCCCGCTGGTACAGGTGTTTGCTGAACTTGCCGGACGGGTGGCACAGCAGGTGTCAATCAACAATGGTGTGACTGCGAATTCCTAAATTTTTAGTAAGTTTAATTTTTAATTCAAGTAATGATGAATCTAACCGAACAAGTGGAGCAGGCATTAGATACCATCCGTCCCTATTTAATAGCGGATGGTGGTGATGTGGCGATAGAAGAGATTACGGCAGATAATGTTGTTAAATTAAAGTTGCTTGGTAATTGTGGTTCATGCAAAATGAGCTTCATGACGATGAAAGCCGGTATTGAGCAGGCAATCATCAAAGCGGTGCCCGAAATTACTGGTGTACAAGCTGTTAATTTGGCTGAACCAGCTTAAGCATTTAACATATTTTAACGATAACAGATCGTTATTCGAAGTACTTTTGTGTATGAAGTATATATTTTCCCTGATCATGCTTGTTTTTTCTCTGGCCGCCTTCTCGCAGCAGCAGGGTGCAGCTGAAAAACTGATCCAGTATTCCGGGATTATAACCGACATAGATAGTAATCAGGTGGTGCCTTATGTAACCATCACTAATGTCTCTACCAAGCAGGCTTTTTCTGCCAATTACAAAGGCTATTTCTCTTTCATTGCCCATCCAGGGGATATTTTACAATTTTCTGCGGTCGGCTTTGCGAAGGCAGAACTAACACTACCAGAAAACATCCGGGAGAACAAATTCACGCAGATGGTGAAATTAAAGTCCGAGATCATTTATCTGCGTACGGTGCAGGTTTTACAATGGGCCACCGTTGAAGAGTTCAGCAAGGAGTTTATGGCGATGAAAATCGCGGATGATGATCATGAGATTGCGCGGAAGAATCTTTCCGGCGAGAGTATCAATGGCATGATGCAGACGCTTTCAAGAGACGCAGGAGAGATCTCCGGCATCAACTGGCGCCTGAACCATGACCGTGCATTGAATAAAAATATGACGCAGACCAACCCGCTGCTAAACCCATTTGCATGGGGTAAGCTGATGCAGATGATCACCAACGGTGATCGCAGCAGGTCTAATAACTAGCGTCTTTTGCTTTGTTGCGGGAAACGCATTTTATAATCTGTACGTACATTACCTCTGGTAATCGCGTCAAACTTAGACTTTAACATTCTTTTGCGAAGCAGACCAAGGGTATCAGTGAACAGCTTACCTTCAATATGGTCATACTCGTGCTGTATAACCCTGGCAGGCATGCCGGTAACTTCTTCCTCCTGGAAGTTCCAGTTTTCATCGTAATAGGTAACGCGGATGTTCGGTTTGCGATAAACATCTTCACGGATATCAGGAATGCTTAAACAACCTTCATTGAAAGCCCATGGCTCACCGGTCTCTTCCACAATTTTTGCATTGATGAAGACCTTCTTGTAACCAGGATTACCGTTTTCATCCTCACCGGTATCAACGATAAACAGACGAATTGGAAGATTTACCTGTGGTGCAGCAAGTCCAACACCGCTTGCAGCATACATGGTTTCAAACATATTCGAGATGAGCTGCTGCAAGTCAGGATAGTTTTGGTCAATTTCTGTACAGACTTTCCTTAGAACAGGATCGCCGTAAGCAACAATAGGTAATTTCATTGGAATTTATTTTTTGATGATCGCAGCGCATGTACCCGTTTTATGCTTCAGGTACCGCATAATGCGCGTACAAAAGTACGAATATTAGCTTAAAGGATAAAAAGTTAGACGGCTAAGATTATTTTCAGCCAACATTTCATTGGCGATTTGGGCCATGTCTGTGGTCGTTACTGCCTGAATCTTTGCAAACACGGCTTCAAGGCTATCGATATGGTTATAGTCCATCAAACTTTTCGCCATGGAGATGATCAGTCCAATGCGGTTCTCTTCGCCGAGGGCAATCTGACCAATAAACTTGTTCTTGGCACGCTGCAGCTGTATCTCTGTCATCGGCTGCTCCCGGAATTTTTTGAACTCGCGAAGGATCAGTGTATTTGCACGGTCGAGCTTTTCTTTGTCGGTGCCGAAGTAAACCGTGAAAATTCCGGTGTCACTCAGTGGACTGTAGCCCGTTTCTATGGTATAGGCAATGCCGTACTTTTCACGGATCTGCAGGTTTAATATCGAGCTCATGCCTGTCCCGCCCAGGATGTTGTTCAGCAGCAGCAAACCAGTTTTATAGGGGTGGTGCAAGTCGTAAGCCTGGCAGCCCAGTACAACGTGTGCCTGTGAGATAGGCTTCTCCGACAGTACCGTCAGGGCTGTTGTCTTTCCAGGTGCTTGCCGGCTTGCCTGATGCAGGTTTTCAGGAATGCCCTCGTAGTACTTGGAACCGGTTTTTATGAGTTTGTTGAAACTATAGTTGCCTAGCACCGCAATCACAATTTTATCGGTATGGTAGTTCCGGTCTATGAAAGCCTGGATATCTTCCCTGCTTAATCCGGATACAGATTCTGTAGTTCCAAGTATGTTCCGACCCAGGGAGTGTCCTGCAAAAACAAGATCCTCAAAATCGTCGTATATGGCTTCCTCCGGCTGGTCCAGATAAGATGCAATCTCATCCAGTATCACGCCTTTTTCCTTCTCGAGTTCTTCTTCGGGAAAGGTGGAGTGGAATATGATATCATTGAAGAGTTCGAGCGTACGATCGAGGTATGGATTCAGGAATGATGCATGAATGCAGGTATATTCTTTAGTGGTATACGCATTCAGGTCGGCACCTACACTCTCCAGCCTGTTTAGGATCTGATTGGTACTGCGCTTCTCGGTGCGTTTGAAGACCAGGTGCTCAATGAAGTGCGCCAGTCCGGATTCATGTTCCGCTTCATCCCTGGAGCCACTGTTGATGAGTATACAGGCATGTGAGATGGGAGATGCGCTGGGTACATGCAGTAATCTAATGCCATTTGGCAAGGTGTGTACGTTGTATTCCATTAAGTTTCAAAGATAAGGATAAACAGGTAATGTGCCCGCTTGTTTCGCAATATGCCTGTCAAATTGACAATTTATGAGATTGGAACAAGCCTTGATATGCTCCAGATATTAAACCATTAATTTATTATGAGCATAGAAGAAAAAGGAAACATTTCCATACACACCGAAAACATTTTCCCGATCATTAAGAAGTTCCTGTATTCAGACAATGAGATCTTTTTGCGTGAATTGGTTTCGAATGCGGTTGATGCGGTTCAGAAAATTAAAAGATTATCGGCGCTTGGTCAATACAGCGGCGAGTTGGGTAACCCACTTGTAGAAGTTGCAGTTGATGAAGCGAAAAAAACCATTACCATTAGTGATAATGGCTTAGGTATGACCGCTGAAGAGATTAAAAAATACATCAACCAGGTGGCTTTTTCCGGTGCAAGTGAATTCGTGGAGAAATTCAAAGATGCCAAAGACGCTAATGAGATAATCGGTAAGTTTGGTTTAGGCTTCTATTCTGCCTTTATGGTAGCGGATCTGGTTGAAATTCAAACCTTATCTTACCAGGAAGGTGCTGAACCTGCTAAATGGGTATGCGATGGAAGTACTACTTACGAGATTTCTGAAGGTAGCAGAACCACCCGCGGTACCGACATTATCCTGCACATCAATGCCGAATCTGAAGAGTTTTTAAGCAATCATAAGCTTGAAGAGATCCTAGACAAATATGGTAAATTCCTGCCTGTGCCGATTAAATTTGGTACCACTACAATTCAGGAGCCAGATGGTGAAGATGAAGAAGGTAAACCAAAAACCAAATCTGTTGAGGTAGATAAGATCATTAATACCACTAATCCGATCTGGACTAAAGCACCTGCAGATTTGTCAGATCAGGACTATCTGGATTTCTACAAACAGCTTTATCCGTATTCTGAAGATCCATTATTCTGGATCCACCTGAATGTAGATTATCCTTTTAACCTTACCGGGGTATTGTACTTCCCGAAAGTGAAGAACGACTTCGATCTGCAACGCAATAAAATCAAATTATTCTCCCGTCAGGTGTTCATCACAGACGAGGTTAAAGATATCGTACCTGAGTTCTTGATGTTATTACACGGGGTAATTGACTCACCGGATATTCCTTTGAACGTCTCAAGGAGCTTCCTTCAGGCAGACAGCAACGTCAAAAAGATCAACAGCTACATCACCAAGAAAGTGGCTGATAAGCTGGCTGAGCTTTTCAACAAAGACCGTAAAGCATATGAAGAGAAATGGTCTGACATTGGTTTGTTCGTGAAATATGGTCTGGTTAGCGAAGAGAAGTTTTATGAAAAAGCTAAAGACTTTGCACTGGTAACAAACACTAAGAAGGAGAACTTTACTTTAGAGGAATACAAGGAGAAAGTAAAAGACCTACAGACTGATAAAAATGGTCAGGTGATATTCATTTACAGCAATGACCCTGCAAAACAGGATAGCTTCATTCAGTCTGCTAACAAGAAGGACTACGATGTGCTGGTAATGGATTCTCCGATAGATAATCATTTCATCAATTCACTGGAGCAGAAACTGGAGAAAACCTCGCTTAAACGTGTGGATTCAAGTGTAGCGAGCAAGCTGATCGAAAAAGATGAGCAGCTGGAGTCTGTACTTACCGAGGAGCAATCGAAAACAGTTAAAGAAGTATTCGAGAAAGCAATCAGCAAACCAGGTTACAGCGTTGAACTTGTGGCTCTAAATCCGGAAGAATTGCCTGTAACCGTTACTATGGATGAGTTTATGCGCAGAATGAAGGACATGGCTGCTATGGGTGGCGGCATGGGCTTCTACGGTAGTATGCCAGACAACTACAAAGTAGCAGTAAACGGCAACCACAAATTGGTAAGCCGCATCTTGCAAACTGAAGATGCTGATGCACAGGCAAAACTTGCGAAACAAGCTGTTGACCTTGCATTATTGGCTCAAGGTATGTTAACCGGTGCAGATCTTACCGAATTCGTAAGCAGAAGTGTTGAGTTGATCTAAGAGACCGGCATTTAGGACTTATATTTAGATTGTTTTATTCATAGCAAAGGCCCCAAACCGGGGCCTTTTGCATTAGGTATGTTTCTCATGGGTATTAGAAGTTATAGCGTCTTTTTGCCTGTCGCATAAGGCTGAAGGCCACAACAGCAGAGAGTGCAACCGCTGCAATAAGCAATGTTTTGCTAAGGGGCGCCGGCGGTAGATGTTGTACACCTTGTTTGTTTGTCTTTGCGGGCTCATTTACATAACGGCCGCTGCTCGGAATAGCCTTCTCTTTGAAGTTGTTTGCCAGATCATCAAGACCAGCGATCAATTCTGCACCGTACATCGGCATACCATGTCCGGTAGCGGCAACTTCGGGGCGCAGATCTTTAAGTTTTTTTACGGAAAGTGCCGCAGCAAGCCAGTTTGGCGTGAAGTATTTTGGCGGTCCGCTCACTTCCTTCCGCTGTGAAATGATGGACATTACCGACTCCTGCTTAGTGGTTACGAATGCATCTCCTGCAATAAGGACCTTATCGCGTCCGCGGTAAAGTGATATATGTCCCGGGGTATGGCCAGGTGTGTGAATGGAAATCCAATCGGGCATGTATGGCAAGGTGCCATCTTTCGAAAGCGCATGTATGTGGCTACCGAGGTTTATGGGCTTCTTAGGGTACATGAAGGCCATAGCACTCATGAGTCCGCCGCCAACAGTTGAATCTGGTGGAGGGTAGGAAGAATGGCCGGTGAGGTAAGGCATTTCGTATAAATGTCCGTAAACCTGCACTTTCCAGGTTGTTAAGAGGTCATGTATCGCACCCACATGATCAAAATGGCCGTGTGTAAGAATGATGGCCTTGGGTGGTACATCTGCTCCAAACAAAGACTCTGCCATGCGCTTTATGCGGCCGCCGCTACCCTGCAAACCTGCATCAATGAGCACCCATTCTTTTTCACCCGTTTCGACCATGTAAATATTCACAAACACGATACGCATTCCCCAGATCCCAGGTGCAACCTGGAAGTATTCTTCCTCTTTCATAGACAGTTGATTAGTTAGATGGATATTAAACAACAAAAGGCAATCCTGGTTTTAATTTTACATTTCTATTGATGTGATCGGGTTTGTTTTGGAGCCGATCAGGGCTTTTTGGATGCAATTATTGGTATCTTTGAAGAAAATAGATGAATGATTAAGCTGTCGTACCTTAAGAAGAACCTATTCAATATCGTGCTGCTGTGCTTTGCGCTGCTGATGGTCTTTGTACCTTCTGCAAAAGCATTTATGCTGCGGGGTTTGATGGAGATTGGCCTCTTTAAACCCGCTACTTCGCAGGAATTTAAGGCTGGTGATTCGCTGCCGGCTTCGAACTTCGCTGGCGTTCAGTTTAAAGACACTCAGGGTAACATTGTAGACCTGGGTTCCCTCAAGGGGAAGGTTGTTTTTCTAAACTTCTGGGCTACCTGGTGCCCGCCATGTCTGGCAGAAATGCCTTCTATACAGAAACTTTACACCAAGTTCAAGGACGATCCCGACTTTGTATTCCTGCTGGTAGATGCGGATAGCAAATTACCGGAGGCGCAGCAGTTCATGCAAAAGAAGAAGTACAGTATGCCCGTATATGAGGTAGCCAGTAATATCCCTGAGCAGTTGTTCAAAGGCAGCCTGCCGACCACCGTCGTCTTCGATAAACAAGGCAGGATTACCTTCAACGAAGAGGGTGCGGCGAACTACGGCCATAAGAAGTTCATCGAATTTATGATCCAGTTAAAGAACCAAAAAGACTAATTACCATGCAACAACCCTTTGATATTACGGTCGCAGATATCCATTATGCCGTTTTCCCTGAAGGTGACGACACTTACACCATCTATAAAGACGGCAAAGAATATATGCAGATCCAGAAAGATGAAGAGCAATGGCTCAAACTGGATGATGAAACAGCGTTGCCACTTTTCGAACCCAATGAAGAAGTGAATCTTCTCGGCAAGGAAATCGCCGGGTACAAGGAGGAAGAGGAAGACGAAGAAGATTCTGATTTCTTTAACCTGGACGAGGAAGATTAACCCGTCCAACGCTCACGGTCGAGGCTGCGATAGTGTATGGCCTCCGCCAGGTGCTCCAAAGCGATGTTTTCACTGCCCGCAAGGTCGGCAATGGTGCGAGAGACCTTGAGAATACGATCATAAGCCCTGGCGGAGAGCCCAAGCTTCTCCATTGCGCGTTTAATCAGGCTGCGGCCGCCCTCATCAATGTCGCAGATATTACGCACCATATTGGGGCTCATTTGCGCATTATAGTGGATGCCTTGTAGCTGTGCAAAGCGCCGGTCCTGAAAGGTCCGTGCTTGCATTACCCGCTCCCGGATTACCGCACTTTTCTCCGCCGGCTGCATGGATGCCAGCTCATTGAAGTTTACAGGAGTAACCTCTACATGCAGGTCTATACGGTCTAGCAGCGGTCCCGAAATTTTACTTAAGTACTTCTGAACAATCCCTGGTCCACAGATACATTCTTTCTCCGGGTGATTGTAAAACCCGCATGGACAGGGGTTCATGGAAGCAATGAGCATGAAACTGGCCGGATAAGCCACACTCAGGCGAGCCCGGGAAATCGTAACCTGCCGGTCTTCCAGCGGCTGACGCATCACCTCCAGTACAGAACGTTTAAACTCCGGTAGCTCATCCAGGAACAGCACCCCATTATGTGCCAGTGAAATCTCTCCCGGCTGAGGGTTTACACCGCCGCCAACCAGTGCCATATCGGAGATGGTATGGTGCGGACTCCGGTAAGGCCGCTCGGTCATCAGTGCATCCAGGGCATTTAACTTCCCTGCTACCGAATGGATCTTTGTCGTTTCGAGTGCTTCCTGAAGGTTTAAAGGCGGTAAGATGGTAGGCAGGCGTTTCGCCAGCATGGTTTTCCCTGCACCTGGAGGCCCAATAAGAATCAGATTATGTCCGCCTGCGGCGGCAATCTCCAGTGCACGTTTGATGTTCTGCTGACCTTTAACATCTGCAAAATCCTGTTCGTAGCTGCTTACGTTATGGTAGAACTCATCCCTGGTGTTTACGATTACAGGATCAAAACGCTGCTTTCCATTAAAGAAGTCAATCACTTCGCCCAGGGTTTTCATGCCATAAACCTCAAGCTCTGAAACGATCGCCGCTTCACGGGAGTTGTCCTTGGGAAGTACGAAGCCCTTGAATCCGGCAGCACGGGCCTGTATGGATATTGGTAAGGCGCCTTTTATGGGCTGTAAGCCGCCATCTAAGCTAAGTTCTCCCATGATGAAATACTCAGCGAGCAGTTGCTCTTCAAGTTGTCCTGAGGCGGCTAAAATACCGATGGCAATGGGGAGGTCATAGGCAGAGCCTTCTTTGCGGATGTCGGCAGGCGCCAGGTTGACCACGATCTTCTGTCGGGGCATGCGCAGGCCTGTGGTCTGGATGGCACTTTCTATGCGCCTTAAACTTTCTTTTATGGCATTGTCGGGGAGGCCAACAATGTGGTATTTATTACCGCCACCGATACTTACTTCGATGGTAATTGTGAGTGCATCAACACCAAAAACGGCGCTTCCGTAGGTTTTAACAAGCATAACTAATAATTTGTTAATGCTTAGTATAGTCCCAACAGAAGCGCCGCGGTAATTTTTTTATGCGCTTAGAATTTGCCTTGTGGCATTTTCGGCATACCGCGCATCATTTTCGCTGCTGCGGCAGGGTTAGAGAATTGTTTCATCACTTTACGCATATCTTCAAACTGCTTAATCAGCTTGGTAACCTCTTCAACCTTGTTACCAGAACCTTTTGCGATGCGTAAACGTCTGCTTTGCTGAATAGCATCCGGATTCTCTCTTTCATATTTCGTCATCGACTGGATGATGGCTTCAATGTTTTTGAACGCATCATCTTCAATCTCCACGTTCTTCATCATCTTTCCAACACCCGGGATCATGCCCATCAAGTCCTTCATGTTACCCATTTTCTTGATCTGCTGAATCTGGTTATAGAAGTCGTTGAAGTCGAACTTGTTCTTACGGATCTTTTTCTGAAGTTCTGCAGCTTCTTTCTCGTCAAACTGCTGTTGTGCACGCTCAACAAGGGACACCACGTCACCCATACCCAGGATTCTGGAAGCCATACGATCTGGATAGAACACGTCCAGCGCCTCCATTTTCTCACCTGTACCAATAAATTTGATTGGCTTGTTTACTACAGATTTAATGGACAATGCCGCACCACCGCGGGTATCACCATCTAACTTGGTAAGTACAACACCAGTGAAATCAAGGCGATCGTTAAACGCCTTAGCCGTGTTTACAGCATCCTGACCGGTCATTGCATCCACTACGAAGAGGATTTCATGCGGCTTGGTTTCTGCTTTTACTGCAGCAATCTCGTTCATCATTTCCTCATCGATAGCCAGACGACCGGCGGTATCGATGATGATCACGTTGTTGTTGTTCTTTTTACCTTCTGCAATACCTTCTAAAGCAATCCCTACCGGATTTTTGGACTCCAGATTAGCAAAAACCGGTACCCCGATCTGCTGACCCAGGATCTGCAGCTGATCAATCGCCGCAGGACGGTACACGTCGCCCGCTACTAATAGCGGCTTCTTACCTTTGCTTTTCAGGAAATTGGCGAGTTTACCGGTGAAAGTGGTTTTACCCGCACCGTTCAAACCTGCAATTAATATGATGGTTGGATTATTCTTAAGATCGATATCGGTTACCTCACCACCCATAAGGGCCGTCAGCTCATCGTTCATTATCTTGGTAAGCAACTGACCCGGAGAAACCGCCGTAAGTACGTTCATGCCCAAGGCCTTCTCTTTCACATCGTCGGTGAAGGTCTTGGCTGTTTTATAATTTACATCGGCATCAAGTAAGGCCTTACGGATCTCTTTCATGGTCTCTGCCACGTTAATTTCCGAAATACTTCCCTGACCTTTTAAAACTTTAAATGCACGATCTAACTTGTCCTGTAAATTCTCAAACATCTTTGTTAATGCTTATTTAATAATTTTTGTAGCCTCAAAGTTATTAATTTTTGAGCGTAAATGCTTTACACCCATTTATCTTTTCTCTGGAGCAACCATTTTCAAGGATCCCCCCGCTTCAAAACGATGCTATCCGGATTCCCATTCATCATGTCACCGAGGTTGAAGGCGCGCCGAAAATTTAAATCCATTTCCATGCAACATTCTGCAAGCACTGATAGTCCTATGCAAAAGTCTGATTAATGAAAACCTTTCTACCCTCATTTTTTCTATTGCTGCTGTCATTGAGTCTCTCCGCACAAACGCCCCGGGGCGAAAAGAAGATCAAGGCTAAGAGAACCAACTCAAGCCCTAAGATTGATGGCATTCTGGATGATGAGGTATGGAAAGACGTGCCCATTTCAACAGGCTTTATCGAGAATAACCCTACACCCGGGCGGGTAGAAAGTGCAGATCGCAGAACTGAAGTTAAAGTGCTGTATGATGATGATGCCATATACCTGGCGGCAAGGATGTATGCGAAGCCCGATAGCGTAGCGCATGAGCTGGTATCACGCGATCAGATCGGCAATGCCGACTTTTTCGGTGTTTTCCTCGATACCTATCTGGACCGCATCAATGGGAATGGCTTCATCGTTACTGCTGCGGGATCTCAATTTGATGCGAAATATTCGCAGGTGGGAGGTGAAGATGAGAACTGGAACGCGGTATGGGAGAGTGAAGTGAAGCTGGATGCGCAAGGATGGACCGCCGAGATCAGAATTCCTTACTCAGCATTGCGCTTTTCCAGTAAAGACGTACAGAACTGGGGTATAAACTTCATCCGCAAGCGCGCAATGGAAAATTCACAGACCTTCTGGAACTTTGTGGATCCAAAAATGAATGGGCTGCTTAATCAAAGTGGTACGCTTACCGGGCTGGAGAACATCAAAGCCCCTTTGCGCCTGTCTTTCTCACCATATGTATCTGCTTTAATTAACCACTATCCAAACAACATACCGGGTGTGAAAAATACCACCACATCTTTCAACGGCGGTATGGATGTGAAATATGGAATCAGTAACAGCTTCACGCTAGACATGACCCTTATCCCTGATTTTGGACAGGTGCAATCTGATAACCGCATACTCAACCTCACGCCATTTGAGGTGAAATTTAACGAAAACCGCTCCTTTTTTACCGAAGGTACGGAGCTGTTCAACAAGGGCGACCTATTTTACAGCCGGCGCATCGGGGTATCACCAACCTACTTTAACGACATTAGCGCTACATTGAAGCCTGGTGAAACCATCATCAAATCGCCACTTGAGAGCAAGGTAATCAATGCAACTAAAGTCTCCGGACGAACAGCAAAAGGCCTTGGCATTGGAATTTTCAATGCGGTTACCAATTCCATGAATGCTGTGGCGGAAGATGAGCAGGGCAACAGAAGGGAAATCGAAAGTCAGCCACTCACCAACTACAACGTATTCGTGCTTGATCAGAACCTGAAGAACAATAGTGCGGTAAGTTTAATCAATACGAATGTGCTTCGACAAGGCAGCGCTTATGATGCCAATGTTACGGCCTTGTTGTTCAATTTAAACGACAAAAAGAACGAGTACTATTTAAACGGGGCGGGTAAGATGAGCTACCTTACCCAAAACGAAGACAAGGATCAGCGCAGTGGCTACTATTACGATCTTGAAACCGGTAAACAAAGCGGTAATTTCACCTGGAGCTACCAGCAACGCTTTGCCGACAGGTTATTTGACCCCTCGGATATGGGATTCTTCACGAACAACAATTTTCTGAACCAGAATGGAGCCATTCATTACAACATTTACAAGCCTGGTAAATGGTACTACAAGATCCAGAGTTTCATGTCACTTACTTATTCCAGGCGATATAAACCTGCCGCTTACCAGAATCTGGTCCTAGAAACCGGCCCGTATGTGCAATTCAAAAACTTGTGGTCTGCAGAGATCTATGCAAACTGGACAGCAAAGGGGAATGACTTCTATGAATCCAGAAATGGTGGCTTATACAAAAGCCCTGCTGCTTTCACCATTCAGTTGTACATCAACTCTAACCGCGCAAAGGCATATAATGCCGGAGGCTATTTGGGATACGGTACCCGCAGCATGTTCAGCGGCAAAACATACGATTTCTATTTCTTCCAGAATTTCAGACTTAGTGACCGTCTGAGCTTTGGCACCGACTTCAGCTACACGCCGAGTCATAATTTCGTGAGTTGGGTGACCTTCAATGGTGACCAAAGTGTCTTTTCAAGGTATAACCGGAATACCATTGAAAATGCAATAGATGCGAAATACAACTTCACAAACAAAATGGGAATTAACTTCAGGGCCAGACATTATTGGTCTGATCGCAGGAACAAGGATTTCTATAACCTGCAACAGGACGGTAGCCTCGCGGCCTATCAGGGAGCAGCATTGACGCAGTTGGACAGGAATTACAACGTGTTTAATATAGATCTGATCTATACCTGGCAGTTTGCACCGGGAAGTGAGCTAAGTATTACTTATAAGAAGCTTTCAGAGACCAACGACAACTACCTGACCAAACGCTATTTCAGAAACCTGGACTACATATTGTCTGGACCGCAAAACAATAGTCTATCTATCAAAATGCTCTACTATGTAGATTATTTAGACCTCAGAAAGCATAAAAGGAAGTAATTATCTAGGGAATACGAAAATCATACCCAGTGCCAGCGTCTGACTGGCCTGGATCTTTTCGGTGGTGTTCTTATCGTACAAGCCAACACCGGTGAGGCTTACATTCATAAATTTGTTAACCTTGGCCCGAAATTCAACGTCGAGACGGTGGTTGGTATAATCCAGCCTATCGTAAGGAATAAATACCAGATAACGCATTCTGAGGTTCAGGTTTTTGGCAATTTCCTTATCAAAGTTAGAGACAACCTGGAAAGCCAGCTCATTTTTGAGCCTCATTCCTGCAGGAACACCATAGTTATTGAAACCTGGATTTAATTCGCGGTTTATGTTAACCAGGTTGGTATCTAACACGAAGGTTTGACGGGCTGTACCCGTACCAATCCTGGTCGAAAAGTAGTTCGCTGGCTTGTATTCAAAACCCAGGGACTCGGTCAGGTAGCCAGGCGACATTAACTTCGATATCAAAACAGGTCTTTCCTGGCCGTTCTCATTTTTAAAGAAATATCCACGGTCAAACTGCGACTCAAAACTAAGGGAACCGAAGAAGTACCAGTTTTTGGAGAGTTGGATGGCGGCTTTGTTATCCCAGAAAATACGGTCTACTGTCTTTTTCTCCACCTGATTTTTGTTTCTCACTTTACCATAGTTCAGGATAAGCTCTGATACATAGCTATACCCTTCACGGCTGTATTCCGCTTTGTAATTGATCAGTCCGGTAAGTGCAAGGGAGTTTACCCCACCACCGGTCCAGTTGTTACTGAAAGCAGCTTGATTGAGGTTTATGCCTACTTGTGTGCGGGTGTTCCAATAGTTTACTTTGGCATCAACAATAACAGGTGCAAGTTTTATGGGTTTGTAATCGATGGTTCCCATTCTGGAAGGCAGCGGACTGCGTTTCAGACGGATGTTCATGTCATTTGTGTTAATTGGAACGGTGTCGATTTCCTGTGCCTGGAGCCCTGAGGCTAACGTAAATAAGAATAATAAACCAATATACAAGCCCTTCATTACTACAAAGAAAACCAAAAATGTGGCTTTTAAAAAGTTTAGGGCTAAATTTTTATAGCTGATCTATTTTGATCGTAGGCAAAGGTTGAAGCCTCAAGGCCTTCGGATTCCGCTTGTATGCGGTATAACTGTTCCTTAGATAAACGATAAAGGCATACTCTGATGCACTGAGTACAAAGGTATAGCTGGGACGGTACTGTTGCATAAAGTCGCTGAGCTCGGGTTCTGAAATACCCAGTACCTGTTTAACATAATCTGCTCTGAATTTGTAATCAATAATCTGCTCTTTGTAATCCCGTTCCAGAATTTCCTGCAGGTGTCTTGCGTTTCTCCCTTTTTTGCTCAACAGGTTGTAAATGGCGTCGATACCCAGACCTACACCTGTTGACCCGAGGTTCAGCAGGTCCTTGCTGCTTCCACGGTCGATGGCAGATTTATATTCCTTTTGGGTCTTTTTATATTGTTCTTCAGGAGTGATATTCTTGCTGCCTACAATTGAAACTTCTTTAAGACGGATAAATAGTGGGTGCAGCTGGAAGAAAACGGAATTCTGGCCTTTGTAGATTAAGGTATCTACCGCATAGCCCTGCAAGGCAGCAAATAGTGTATCGCCAACTTGTGCCTGTGTGGTAAACTCACCCTTGGTATTGTTGTAAAGGCCCTGGTCTGATCTGGAATTGTAGATGTAAACTTTCGCCAGCCGCTGTTTGCTATCCTTGTCTATTACAAAGCCCTGTACAGATTTCTTTTGGGCGTACAATCCGGAGCACAATAACAGCAGCAACAGCGAGCAATAAAACTTCATCAATACAAAATTACATGATCCGCTAAATGCCTGGGGCAAATTAACATTATTTAACTACCTGCAACTTCTGACCAATCTTAATGCCTTCATCATTGAGGTTGTTCATAGACTGCAGTTCCTCTACGGTAATGTTAAAGCGTTTGGATATGTTGTACAGCGTGTCGCCTTTGGTGATCACATAGTATTTGCCATCAACAACCGTAGTTGAGGGGGTTGCAGGCGCTACTACCGTAGTGTCGCCTACCTTTTCTTTAATCTGTGATTCTGTGATCACCTTCTGTGATGGCGGAACATTAATGGGAGTGAACTTTTTCTTTTCCTGTGGTATGTTCGCATTGATCTCTGTAAATACACGATCTTCTCGTCTCAACTTCTGAGCTTCCGTCTCCGGTTGATCGTACTCGTAGAGTCTGTATTTCTCAATCAGGTTGATCAACAGATCAGGATACTTAGGATTGGTGGCATAACCAGCTTGTTTAAGGCCATAAGCCCAGTTTTTATAGTCGTTTTTATCCAACTCAAAAAGCGCACTATAACGTTTACGCTTCAAAAATTCTGAGTGGTCCTTGTAAGATTCTCGTGCATCATTATAAACCCTGAAGCAATCGTTTCGCTTGTCATCATCCTTGTAATACCCTTTGCCTTTCCAGTCTGAAGTTACTTTTACACCGAAATGGTTGTTCGCATATTTCGCAAGGCTACTATTCCCACTTCCCGACTCGAGAATGCCCTGTGCAAGGGTAATACTGGCAGGGATACCGTAGGTATTCATCTCCTCAATGGCTACGTCCTTGTACTTGTCGATATAAGTAAGGGTAGTATAAGAAGGGATTTCGCCCTTTCCTTTGGTTGCGGTACGCTCAATCTGGCGATTGTTTCGGCTATACTTGGCGGTTTTACAGGCCGAAAAGAATGCAAAGGCCAGCAGTAGTAGTAAAATTCTATTTTTCATTGATCAGGTTCACTTTTCGTGCCGGCGAGGGCTTCAGTCTTTTAGTTAGGGGTTGAACGGGACCGAGCATGCGCATTGCGGCATCGGGATCATTGTCATATTTGAACAGTTCGTATTTCTTGATCAGTGCTATAACCTGAGATGACCAGGCATTACTATGGGCATAGCCACCGCGCTGTATCCCTTTTGCCCAGCTGGCATAATCACTGCCGCCATATTTTGTAAATAAGTTACTGAAAGCTGTTCTACTTTGTAGGAAGTCAATAAAGTGGTGGTAGGAGTCTTCCACGCTGGAGTAGCTTTTGTAGGAAGAGCGGATCTTTTTGCTGTTGTTTTCACCTTTTACGCCAAAGTGGTTGTTAAGGTAACGGGCGATTTTACTGGTTCCCGCAGCAGATTCATGTATGGCAATCCCGAGGATGATACTGGCGGGGATGTTGTTTTCCCGCATTAAACGTTGTGCCAGCGGCAGGTTTTCTTCAATGTAATTGCGAGTCGTCTGGGCAGAAGCTCCGAAGTGTAGAAAAAGCACACTTACGCATACGAACAGGAATTTTTTAATCATAGTTATTTTTTTCTGATGACAAATAAACCATCACGCACAGGCAATATCAACTTTTCCACCTGTGTGTCTGCAGCAATCTTATCATTAAATGTAATAATATTTTTGGTATCCTTATCCTGTTGATTGCTAAGAACTTTGCCGCTCCAAAGCACATTGTCAACAATGATGAGTCCGCCGGGGCGTACCTTATCAATCACCAGGTCGTAGTAGTTACCATTGTTTTTCTTGTCGGCATCTATAAATACCAGATCAAAAACTTCATCCAGCTGCGGAATGTTTTGCATGGCATCCCCAAGCTGATACACAATCTGCTTCTCATATGGAGAATCGGCGAAGTTCCGGCGCACCATGTCTTCAAGTTCCACATTGATGTCCAGTGTGTACAGCTTTCCTTCCGGATGCAGGCCTTCTGCGAGGCAAAGGGTTGCATAACCAGTAAAGGTGCCGATCTCAAGGATACGTTTTGGCGCTACCAGCTTGCTCAGCATACTTAATACACGCCCCTGATAATGCCCGGATAGCATTCGTGGCATTAGTACCTTCAGGTTCGTTTCACGGTTAATCCGTTGCAAAAGCGCGCTTTCAGGTTCGCAATATTGTAGCAGTAAGTTTTGCAGGTCTTCGTTGATCATGTTTGCTGGTATTGAAATTAACGGCGGCTTTCCATGAAATATTGTAAGATCAGTGTCGCCGAAATGGTGTCTACCCGTTCTTTGTTCTGACGATCGCTCTTTTTTAAGCCACTCTGAATGATAACCTGATGGGCCATTTTTGAGGTAAAGCGCTCGTCGACCCAGAACTGTGGGATGTGCGGAAACTGCTTTTTAAGGGTTCTGGAAAAGCCAACAACATGCTGTGCACTTTCCGAAGGCGTGTTGTCCATCTGCTTCGGGTCGCCAAGTACAAAGGCTTCCACCTGCTCGGTAAGCAGGTATTTTATTAAATAAGCGATGATGTCTTTCGGGTGAATGGTATCCAGCCCTGTAGCGATGATCTGAAGTGGATCGGTAACGGCCATTCCGATACGTTTGGTACCATAATCAAAAGCTAATATTCTGGGCATAGATTTTATTTAAGCAATAAGCAGCTGCGTTTAAGTTACAAAGGTAGGTATTTTAAAGTTAGTAGGTTTCTGACCCGCTAAGCGGCAAGTGCACGGTTGATTGGTAATTGATACGTAGTTGATAGGGGGTTGCTACGTACTTGCTGAAAAATTCACTATTTTGCAGGAAATGCAATTTAAAGATATCGTAGGTCAGCAAGACGTCAAACAACATTTGATTCAAACTGTAAAGGAGAACCGGATCAGTCACGCGCAGCTTTTTCTGAGTTGTGATGGCAGCGGTGCTTTGGGTTTAGCCATTGCTTATGCCCAATATATCAATTGCTTAAGCAAAACGGAAACAGATAGTTGTGGTACCTGTTCCTCCTGCCGTAAATACGAGCGTTACATTCATCCGGATCTGCACTTTTCATACCCATTTTTCGCTTCTAAGGATGTGCGGGTTGCTGTTGATGTGCTGGAAGAATGGCGAACAATGCTGCTCCAGGATCCTTATGTGGACATGAATAGTTGGCGTGCCCGGCTCAATGCGGAAAACAAGCAAGCTAACATCAACATTGCAGAGTGTCACGACATTATAAAAAAATTAAGCTATAAAGCTTTCGAGGCGGAAACCAAGGTACTGATCATGTGGTTGCCGGAATACCTGGACCGCGGTGCAAACGCGCTTTTAAAGATCATTGAGGAACCGCCTGAGAAAACCTTGTTCATCCTGGTGGCCAATCAGCAGGAACAGATCCTGTCTACCTTATTATCCCGTACGCAGATCACCAAAATTCCGAAGCTTTCCGATGAGGATGTTCAACAATACCTGCAAGAGAAGCACTTGCTATCTGTAGAGCAGGCCGCAGAATACAGTTTCCTGGCAGATGGAAACCTGATAGAGGCACGTTTGCTGGTGGATAACGAGTCGAACAACAATGCAGAGCTGTTTGCGGAATGGCTGCGCATGGGCTTTAAAGGCGATGTGCTTGGCATGATGGGCTTTGTAGACAAGGCCGCTGGATGGGGCCGGGAAAACCAGAAGAACTTCCTTCGGTATGGAATAAGCTTTCTGAGGGAGTGTAGCCTGCTGTTAAGCGGTGCCGAAGCACTGGTTAAGCTACCACCAAGAACATTGGATACGGCAAAGAAACTGAGTACTCATGTGTTGGATCTGAACATGGCTGACGCGATCATCGCAGCTCTGGAACTGGCACATTACCATGTGGAGCGGAATGCTAATCCTAAAATACTCTTTTTAGATGTATCTTTGCAGTTAATCAAAACAATAAAGTTTAAATCGTTCCCGAAAGGGACTCAATATATATATAATTAATTATGGGATGTGGAAGTTGTTCTACAGGTGGCGGATGCGCCCCCTCTGGCTGCAAAAGTAATGGCTCTTGCCTTACCGGAGGTTGTCAGAAATTAGAAGTTTACGATTGGCTGTCCAACCTGGATATGCCATCCAATTATATACCGTTTCAAGTAATCGAAGTTAAATTTAAAGGAGCAAGGAAGGAATTTTTTCTAAACAGTGAGAATATATACCTTGAAATTGGTGAGCTGGTAGCTGTTGAAGGACCTACCGGCGGCTACGATGTTGGTCATGTTTCCCTAACCGGTGAGCTGGTTAGGATGCAGATGAAACGTCGTAAGACCTCCCTTGAACAGGTTACCCGCAAGGTGTACCGCAAAGCGACAGAAGCGGATGTAGAGAAATGGAAAATTGCGAAGGATCTGGAATGGGAAACCATGCACAAAGCGCGTACGCTTGCCCTTGACCTTCGCTTGTCAATGAAAATCAGTGATGTTGATTATCAGGGTGATAAAACGAAGGCTACCTTCTTTTATACCGCTGAAGGCAGGGTGGATTTTCGTGAGCTGATCAAGAAAATGGCGGAGACCTTCCGGATCAGGATTGAAATGCGCCAGATTGGTATGCGTCAGGAGGCTGGACGATTGGGCGGCATTGGTTCCTGTGGACGTGAGCTTTGCTGCTCTACCTGGCTAACAAACTTCAAAACAGTGTCTACGGCTGCGGCTAGATATCAAAATCTTTCGCTAAATACGTTGAAGCTTGCTGGACAATGCGGTAAGTTGAAATGCTGTCTCAATTACGAGTTGGATACGTATCTGGATGCCTTGAAGGATATTCCAGACCGCATAGATAGTCTGCAAACGGAGATTGGCGTTGCCCGTCATCAGAAAACAGACATTTTCAAGAAGATCATGTGGTTCAGCTACCCGAATGTGGAAGATTGGATTCCCTTGAAGGTTGACCGTGTGAAGGAAATTATGGCCATGAATAAAAAAGGCCAGAAACCAAATAACCTGAAAGAGGAGGCTTTTGAACTTGCGAGTGCTAAGCCAATCGAAAAGGTACTTGATTACGAGAACGTGGTAGGGCAGGATAGCTTGACGCGCCTGGATGATCGCTCAAGAAACAAAAACCAGCGTAATAAACAAAAGCAGGAGCGTCCGCCACGTGCTGTTCAGCAGCGTCATGCTACTGAGGCACAGAAGAAAGGTGAGAATCTGCGTCCAGAAGCGCCTAAGAACGATAATAAGCGTCGTGATGGTCGTCCGCAGGATGGTAAAAAGCCGGAAGGCAAACGTCCGGAACAACGTCGTCCGGAACCGAAGAAAGCCGTTGAAGTGCCAAATGCAGAAGATGGATTGCAGACTGCTCCAGTAGCAGTAGATGGTCAGCCAGCAGTGAAACCAGCGGGTAACCGAAACAACAGGAACAGGAATAACCGACGGAGAAAGCCCGCTCAGGATAAACCTAAAGATGAGTAAGATTAAGCACTATTTATATTTAGCCTTTATTTGTATGGTAGCAAGCAGCTGCCATACAAATAACCTGGTTGACCTGAATTTATCTATGCCTAAACGTAACTGGAGTTACGAGAACAAGGTAAAGGCCAGCGTAGAGATCAAAGATCATACGAAGCCATATACAGTCTATTTCAAGCTGCGTCATACGGCAGACTACCGCTATTCAAATATCTTCGTGCTGTTGCATGTAAAAGCACCGGGGAAACCAAAAACGACACGTCGGTTCGAGTACAAGTTGGCTGAACGCGACGGTCAATGGACGGGGTCTGGTTCTGGAAACCTGTTTACCTATAAGCTCAACATGCTAACAGATTACCACTTCCCTGCAAATGGCACCTATGAGTTCGAGATTGAACAGAATATGCGTGACAATCCATTGAAAGAAGTAAGCGACGCGGGTATTGCTGTTTCTCAGTAACTCATAGCTGCTTGGTTATAGCAGGGGCAGCAATTGTTCCAATGCCATACCTCTGGAACCTTTTAACAAGATCAGGCTGTCTTTAATCTGATGTTCTTCCAGGTAGCTGCGTGCTTCGGCTGTTCGCTCGAAGAATGTTCCGCTTTGTTCTGCTTTAACGCTGTAAAAATCCTTCCCGATAAAGATTACTTCATCGAAGGCCATGCTATTTGCGAGCGCTGCAATTTTATGATGCTGTTCCAAAGAAGCCTCACCAAGTTCAAACATATCGGCAATAATAGCTACTTTCCTGGCTGCGGTGAGTGACTTGAGGTTCTTGATTGCTGCTTCCATGCTGCTGGGGTTTGCATTGTAGAAGTCACAGATCACTTGATTATGTGTAGTTTTGGTAAGCTGAGAGCGATTATTTTTGGGTTCATAGGTCATTAGACCCTGATTTATCTCTGTTGGCGACACGCCGAAGAAATCAGCAATGCTTATTGCGCCAAGTATGTTTTCGAAATTATAGCTACCGGTAAGTTTTGTCTGTGTATGGTATTGTTTTCCAGCCTTGCTCCAGGAGATCTGCAGGAATGGATCTGAGGCTTCCAGATTGCCAGAAATGGGACTCATGGGGTCTTGACCGTAAAATATCACTTGATGTAAGCCCGTACTTTGTAGCAACTCCATTAAAATGGCATTATCCTTATATATAAAGGTATAGCCTTTATTTGCAGCCAGCCATTTATAAAGCTCTGACTTACCGATTTTAACCCCTTCAAATCCGCCGAAACCTTCAAGGTGGGCATGCCCGATATTGGTGATCAATCCATGAGTGGGTTGTGAAATGCTGCACAGGAACTCAATTTCCTTTTTATGGTTTGCACCCATTTCTACGATGGCGATCTCGACATCTTTGTTTATCGCCAGTAGCGTAAGTGCAACGCCAATGTGGTTGTTCAGGTTCCCTTTGGTGGCGTAGGTCTTGTATTTCGTAGCAAGTACGGCATTGATCAGCTCTTTGGTGGTAGTTTTTCCATTACTTCCCGTTAAGCCGATCACAGGTATGTTAAGCTGGTTACGGTGATGGCGTGCCAGATCCTGAAGGGTGCTGAGCACATCTTCCACCAGGATGCAACGGTTGTTGGTTGCGTAGTCTTTATTGTCGATAACTGCATAAGCTGCGCCAGCTTCGAGTGCTTTTTCGGCAAAGGTGTTTGCGTCGAAGTTGTCGCCTTTTAATGCAAAGAAGATGCAGTTCTCAGCGATTGCGCGTGTATCGGTACACACTCGAGGATTATCTAAATATAGTTTATACAGAGAATCAATGTTGGTCATGGTCTTCGGGCTAGAGCACAAAATTAGATATAAATCTGTCTTTTATTTGGAACATTTATGATCCTACTGTATACAGGCAGAAAAGCAGCGCAAAATCTGTAATTATTAAGCTCGCTTTTTTGCTATAAAACAAGCGTCTTTTCTTGTTCGTCTAGGAAATTGCCTAATCATTAAATGTGATATTAACTTCATTAATTGCCTATTGTTTAGGTTGTTGTGGAGTGTTTTTTGTCGCAGTCTTAATAACATTTACCGTAAACCTATAATTATGAAAAGATTAGTACTTAGTTTGATACTGATCCTGAGCTTCACTGCAGCCATGATGGCGCAGGTACGGACAATCACGGGAACAGTGAGGGACAGCGATGACGGATCACCGGTTCCTGGTGTAAGCATCAGGATCCGAGGCGCACAAGGTGGAACGCAGACCGGCGCCGATGGAAAGTTCTCCATAGCATTGCCGGCCGGGGCTACAGGGCTGGATTTTACCTCTATCGGTTACAACACACAATCAATAACCATTGGTGCTTCAAACGTTGTTAATGTTCAATTGGTTAGCAGCGCACAGTCGCTTGGCGAAGTTGTCGTTACTGCGAATGCAATTAAAAGAGAAAGGCGGTCACTTGGTTATTCTGCACCAGTGATTAATGCTGAAGAGTTAAATCAGGGGCAGCAACCAAGTGTTATCAATTCGATAACCGGCCGGGTAGCGGGGGTAAACATTACGACGACTTCCAATACCCCAGGTGCATCGTCCAGGGTGGTACTTAGGGGAGGTTCTTCGATCTCCGGTAACAACCAGGCTTTGATCGTAATTGACGGTATTCCGATTGATAATTCAAGCGTAATTGGTGGCCCTTCGAGTTTAGCAAGTGTCGATTTCGGAAACCGGGGTAACGACATCAATCCGGATGATATTGCCTCAGTTACTGTATTGAAAGGACCTGCTGCAGCTGCGTTGTATGGTTCCCGGGCTTCAAATGGTGCCTTAATCATCACCACTAAGAGCGGTACTAAAGGTGCACAGAAGACCGAAATTACCTTTAGCACCTCTAACTCTGCCTCTTCGATCCTCAAATTACCGGATTTCCAAAATGAGTATGGACAAGGATACTATGACGAAATCCTGCCTGACGGGAAGACTGCCACCTATATTAATGATCCAAAAGAAAACTGGAGCTGGGGTGCCCCATTTACTGGTGAAATGCAACCTTGGGGACAGGAAATTAACGGCGTAAGGCAAATGAAACCCTACGCAGCTGTAAAAGATAACATCAGGGATTTCTTCAAGACGGGATTTTCAACGGATAACAATCTGAGCTTCTCGGGCGGTTCTGAAAAGACCAGCTTTTATCTTGGTTTAAATGCTGTGAACTCTGATGGTATTTTTCCGGGTAACAAAGACGTTTATAACCGTTATAGCGTGCGCTTCAATGGCAACACCGAATTTAATAACAAGTTCTATGCAGGCATATCCTTCAATTACTTCAAAATAAACAGTAACCAGGTAGGTGGTGGACAAGGCGGTGGATCGGTGTACAACAACGTACTGCAGACCCCACGGGATATCCCTTTAAGCGGCCTTAAAGATCTTAATAATCCGTACAACGGCTATGGCGTGGCAACTATAGGTGGTGTAAAGCGTGAGGACCTGTATGGCTTTTATGGGGCATACAACATGAACCCTTATTGGATTCTGGATAACTACGATAACTTTAATGATGTGAACCGGTTGACCGGTAACTTTAACATCGGCTATAAACCTACCGACTGGCTTGATATTAAAGAGCGGCTTGGTGTTGATACCTATTCCGACCGGAGACGTTCTATAACACCGAAATATAATTTCTTTCCCGCAGACGAAGCCGGAAACTATACAGCGGACAATGTGCAAAATAGTAACGGCGCCTATGAAATCGACCAAATGAATGTAAACGAGGTTGTGCATGACCTCATGATTACGGCCAGTCACAAGTTCAATGAGGATTTCCAGGGCTCTCTTATGGTTGGTAATAATATACGGATACGTAATACAAACAGAAACCTTACCTCTACAAATTCAAGTGGTGGTTTGGTGGTACCTGGTTATTACAACCTGGCAAATAGCAACGGTCCGGTTAATGTGCAGGTTGATAACCTGACCACCAGGCGGCTTATTGGTTTATACGCAGATTTAAACCTCTCGTATAAAGATATGTTGTTTTTGGAGGCTACCGCTCGTAACGACTGGTCATCGACCTTACCGACAGCAAATAATTCCTTCTTCTACCCAAGTGTAAGTGCATCTTTCCTTTTCTCAGAATTACTAAAAGGAACATCCATAGGTAATATTCTGGATTATGGTAAGATCAGGTCCAGCTATGCGCAGGTTGGTAGTGATCCGGAACCTTACCAGTTGCTGACCACTTTTTCAAGGGCTGAGATTCTTGGCGGCTTTGGCAGCACCACCTTTCCTTTCGGAAATGTTGCCGGATTGATGTCTAGTACCACCATCGGAAACCCGAATTTGAAACCTGAAAAGACAAGCTCTTTTGAGGTTGGTACCGAGTTAGGCTTTCTTAAAAATCGCCTTTCTATTGACGTAAGTTACTATGCAAACAAATCTGAAAACCAGATTTTGAGCATTCCAATTCCAAACTCTACGGGCTACAGCTTTAGTGTTGTAAATGCCGGGGAGATCCAGAATAAAGGTGTGGAACTTAGCTTACGGGGTACACCAATTCGTACCAGCAGCGGACTTTCTGTAGAGTTATTTGCGACATACACTAAAAACAAGAGTAAGGTTGTTGACCTGTTGCCAGGAATTGACCAGGTTACCATTGGTGGTTATTCAGGTATGTCTATCGTAGCTGCTAAAGGATATCCATACGGGATGTTTTATGCTGTAACCAATGCAACTGACGGCCAGGGCAGAACAATTGTAGATCCGGAAACAGGTATTCCATTGCCAAGTACCTCTGCGCAGTATCTTGGAAGCTATAATCCAAAATACCAGGCCTCACTTGGCGGTAATATCAGGTTTAAGAGCTTAGCCTTGAACTTCCTGTTTGATACCAAACATGGTGGAGTTTTTTATTCGAGAACCAGGGATATTATGGGCTTTACGGGTACATCTGCGGAGACTGGAGGACCCCGTATTGGTGTGATCTATCCGAACTCAGTGTATCTGGATGAAAATGGGAATAGCGTGGTAAATACCGAGGTCGGTTATAATAAGCAAGATTACTACTCCGATCTCGTTGCAGGTCAGCATATTGTTGATGCCTCTTTTGTAAAGCTTCGTACGTTGGGTCTTTCCTATAGCTTTACAAAGGCTCAGTTGCAGAAAAGTCCTTTCGGGGAATTGACAATTGGTGTATTTGGTAACAACCTCTTTATCTGGACACCTAAAGAAAACCAGTTTGCCGACCCTGAAGTGAACTCTGCCGGCGCAGGAAATGCTCAGGGATTTGATTATACCGCATTACCTTCTGTCCGAAACTATGGACTTAACGTTAGGGTTTCATTCTAAAAATAACACATATGAAAACGAACTATATATATATAAGCAGGACAGTGGTGGCATTGCTTGTTTTTGGAGCGGTTGCAATCACTGGCTGCAAGAAATTTCTGGACGTGAACGAGAATCCGAATAACCCTGATACAGCTACACCATTACTGTTGCTGCCAACTGTGGAAGCAGCCGTAGGGCAACTTGTGGGTAACAACTATCAGGTTTCCGGGAATATCTGGGCTCAATACTGGACGCAGAGTCCTTCCTCTTCCCAATACCGCTCGCTGGAGCAGTATAATGTTACCAATACAGCTTTTGACCGGCCCTGGTTAATCACTTACCGGAATGCGATTCAAAATGCACAAACCATCATCAACAGTACAGCGGCAAATAACGAGCGCATCAAAGGGATAGCGTATCTGTTAAAGGCTTACACCTATCAGCTTACAACAGATGCCTATGGAGATATTCCATTATCTGAAGCTGTAAATGCCGGGCAATTTGGTAGTCCGAAATATGATCCGCAGGCACAGGTTTATGATAGCATATTCAAGTTTGTGGACCTGGGTTTGGCAACCTTGGAGACAGCAAACGCGATTGATCCGGGCGAACAGGATCTGGTTTTTCAAGGTGATCCGGCGCTTTGGCGTGCATTTGGGAATACGCTAAAGCTTCGCGCTTATCTTAGATTATCAAACGTAGACCCGGCAAAGGCACAGGCCGGTGTTTCTGCATTATTCAGTTCAAATGCCGTGTTCCTGACCTCAGATGCATCAATTGCCTATTCTACCACAGGGGGCAATGAAAATCCCCTTTATAACGAGATGGTAGGTTTAGGTAGAACACAGAACCTGGTTGCGAGCGGTACTGCAGTACGGCAGTTTAAGCGCAACAATGACCCACGACTGGCACGTTTTTATGATCCGTTGGATGCACCATCTGATGCGGGGGATACAGTAGCTTATATTCCTCAGGGCAGTTACCGTGCAAATAGCGGTAAATCCGTTTCGCCACCTTCAGCATTGGTGGGGGGTAATGCTGTAAATGCTGCGTCGGCGGTTTCGCCGGTGAAACTGATTTCGGCTGCCGAGAGTTATTTCTTACAGGCAGAAGCTGTTGCTCGAGATTGGGGAGGCTCACCGGCGGCTTTAAGCAGTTTATTCACTACCGGTATTCAGGCGAGCTTTGCTGCTTGTGGTATAAGTACATCAGCAGCTTCCTATATCGCTACGGCACCTGATGCCAAGCTGCCTGGTACCCCAGCGGGTAATATCCGTGCGATCATTACGCAAAAGTATTACGCCATGTGCGGGTTTCAAGGGTTTGAAGCATGGACGGAGTGGCGAAGAACAGGATATCCTACATTCCTGGTTCAGTCTGCGGCATCAATCATCGGTGCCGGCCGGATGCCGCTACGAATGTTATATCCAAACTCGGAGGTTACTACGAACCTGAACTACCCGGGTACTATTGCTGTTTATGAGCCCGTATGGTGGGACAAATAATATTCTATGAAATTGTGGTTTTAGTTAGTTGATGTTTTGCAAAATAGGTAATTCGCCAGTCGTTCTTAGCGGTTTGTCAAAAATCTCTTGTCATCAGGCGTAAAAACCTATATATTAGGCAATTATTGACTAACTAAAATCACCTTATGAAAAAACTACTACAAAGTTTGTTCCTCGTGTTGTTCGTCGCCTTCACGGCAGTTGGGCAGGAACGGACAATTACTGGTACAGTAACAGGAAAAGATGACGGGCAACCTATACCAGGTGTGTCCGTGCGGGTACAGGGAACATCAGTTGGCACTAGTACTGCATCGGATGGTAAATTCCTGATTAAAACCAGCGGAAGTGCAGGTGTA
The DNA here is from genome assembly GCA_038918115.1 of Pedobacter sp. GTDB lineage: Bacteria > Bacteroidota > Bacteroidia > Sphingobacteriales > Sphingobacteriaceae > Pedobacter. The sequence goes on along the minus strand of JBCLAL010000004.1, from coordinate 234,032 downwards.
CTTCAGTTTTCGTCCATAGGCTATGTTACCCAGTCGGTAACGATCGGATCAGGCAATGTGATCAATGTAGCAATGGCAAATGATTCTCAGGCATTATCTGAGGTGGTTGTAACCGCTTTGGGTATTCGCCGGAATAAAAATGAGCTGCCTTATGCTGCTCAGGAAGTTAAATCCGAAGATTTGACCCGTACAAGGGATGCGAACTTTGTGAACGGCTTATCTGGAAAAGTTGCAGGTTTAAATATTACGCAATCCAATACCATGGGTGGATCTACCAACGTGGTTATGCGTGGTTATAAATCGCTCACTGGTAACAATCAGGCTTTATTCGTAATTGATGGTATTCCAATCAGCAACGCAATTACAAACTCCAGCAGTCAACAACAAGGTGGCGGTGGTTTTGACTACGGAAGCGCTGCGGCCGATGTGAACCCGGATGACATTGAATCTGTGAACGTACTTAAAGGTGCTGCTGCGACTGCACTTTATGGCTCCAGAGCTGCGAACGGTGTGATCATGATTACTACTAAAAAGGGTAAGAAAAACTCTTTAGGTATCACGGTGAACACTGGTGTTCAATTTGGAAACATTGATAAGAAGACCTTTGCAAAATATCAGAATGAGTATGGTGCAGGTTACGTGAATGAGTATTCACCTGATGGTGCTTACGATTCTCCAGATGGAAACTTCTGGTATGAGGATGTATTTGGCAGGGGACCTTCATTAATTACGCCTTTCACAGAAGATGCGTCTTATGGTGGTGCTTTTAACCCGAACACCTTAGTTTACCAGTGGAATGCATTTGATCCTACCTCGCCATTGTATGGCCAAGCCACCCCATGGGTAGCGGCTAAGAATGGTCCGGAAACCTTCTACAAAACTGGTGTTAACTCTTCACACAGTGTGAACGTAGCGGGAGGTAGTGACGCGACAACCTTCAAGTTCGGATACTTGCGGAATGATGAAACCGGTGTTCTTCCGAACAGTAAAATCACCAAAAACATTTTCAATGTATCGGGTGACCACGACATTACTAAAAACTTAACGATCAGTGCTTCGGCAAACTACACCGGAATTACCGGCCTAGGCCGATATGGTACTGGTTACAGTGGTGACAACCCGAATCAGCAATTCAGACAATGGTGGCAAACCAACGTTGACGTTAAAGAGCAAAAAGCCGCTTACGAACGTGAAGGTAAAAACCAGACTTGGAACTGGTCAAACGCTAGTGCAACTAAACCAATTTACTCTAATAACCCTTACTGGACACGTTACAACAACGTGGAAAATGATTCCAGAGACAGATACTTCGGTAACGTAGCCGTAACCTGGAAACCATTAGAGTGGTTAGATGTAATGGGTCGTGTAACTTATGACGGCTCAAATGAGATGCAGGAAGAGCGTTTGGCAATTGGAGGAGCAGACGTATCAGAATACTTCAGATACAACAGATCGTTCTCTGAGACCAACTATGATTTGATTGTGAACTTTAACAAGAACATTTCTGAAGATTTAACTTTCAGAGGTTTATTGGGAAGTAACTTAAGAAGACAAGATCTTTCTTCTATCTCTGCAGTAACCAATGGTGGTCTGGTACTACCTGGATTATATTCTTTAGCGAACTCTGCAAGCCCGATCAATGCGCCTGTTGAGCAGTTCTCAAGAGTTGCGGTTGACGGTTATTTTGCAAGTGCAACCTTCGGTTATAAAGAAACCTTATTTTTAGACGGAACGATCCGTCGTGACCAGTCTACAACGCTTCCTATCAACAACAATACTTATTGGTATCCATCAGTTGCGGGAAGTTTTGTATTCTCTAATCTGATGAAAGAGTCAAACTGGTTAAGTTATGGTAAGGCGAGGTTGAACTATGCGGAAGTAGGTAGTGATGCTGCTGCTTTAAGCTTGTATGATATTTACAACATCAACCCACTTTTCAATGGCAATCCTTTAACATCTATGCCGATCAGCAAGAACAACCCTGATCTGTTGCCAGAGCGTACAAAGAGTATTGAGGCGGGTATCGAAGCAAACTTCTTTAAAGGCCGTTTTGGTTTTGACTTGAGTTACTATCGTTCAAATTCGGTAAACCAGATTATGGCGGTTAATATTTCCACTGCAACTGGTTACGGAAATAAATTTGTGAATGCAGGTACCGTTCGGAATCAAGGTTTTGAGGTTTCAGCATTTGTGCTTCCAGTAAGATCAACAGATTTCTCCTGGACTTTAAACCTGAACTTCTCAAGAAACAGAAATAAGGTAATCTCACTTTATGAAGATGCAGACAACTTGCAGTTGGGTTCATTCCAAGGTGGTGTGACCTTAAATGCTACGAAAGGTCAGCCTTTTGGAACTTTGAGAGGAAGAGGTTTTGTTTACCAGGATGGACAGAAAGTTGTGGGCGAAGACGGATACTATGTGTTCGGTCCTGCTAACCAGGTTATTGGTGATGTAAATCCGAACTGGACCGGTGGTATTCAAAATAACTTCAGATACAAAAACTTTGGTTTAAGTTTCCTTGTAGATATCAAAAAAGGTGGAAGTGTATTCTCACTTGACCAATACTATGGTATGGCAACTGGACTTTATCCAGAAACTGCTGGTTTGAATGACCTTGGAAATCCTAAACGTGTACCGATCGCTAATGGTGGTGGTGTAGTTTTGCCAGGTGTACAAGCTGATGGTACGCCGAACACCGTGAGAGTTGAAGCGTATGACAATTCAGTAACACCATACGGTTATTCTAATAATCCACAAGAAGCTTTTATATATGATGCAGGCTTTATCAAATTACGTGAAGCAGCCCTAACTTACAGTGTGCCGCAAAAATTCCTTGGAGACAAAGCGATTAAAGGTATTGATGTTTCTGTAGTGGGTCGTAACTTGTGGTTGATTCACGGAAATGTACCTTATTCAGATCCTGAAGCAGGATTAAGCTCAGGTAACATTTCAGGATATCAAAGTGGTGCATACCCTGCTGTTAGAACAATCGGATTTAACTTTAAAGTTAGATTCTAATCCCTAAAAAATTAAGATTATGAAAAGACTATTGATATTTCTTGTACCCGTGTTGCTGTTGGCATCCTGTGCAAAGAATTTAGAAGAATATAATGTAGATCAAAAGAACCCGCAATTGGTTTCTGCTGGATCGCTATTCTCAAATGCGATAAAGGCATTTTCAGATATTCAGGCCAGCGCGAGTGTAAACAATAACAACTTCCGTTTCTGGACACAGCAATGGGCTGCGACCACCTATCAGGATGAGCCAAGGTATAACATTACTTCAAGGGACATTCCGTTGAACTACTGGACGCCTTTTTACCGTGAGACCTTGCAGGATCTTAAAGAAGCAAGACGCCTTACTGATGCCGACGAGATCATCACTGCTGAGGTTAAAGCAAACAGAGTCGCTTTAATTGAAGTGATGTCTGTTTATACCTGGTCGGTCTTGGTGAACACCTGGGGTGACGTTCCTTACTCTGAGGCTTTGGATATTAACATCAATAAGCCTAAGTATGACAAGGCTGCGGATATTTACGCAGACCTATTTAAACGTTTGGATGCAGCTATTGCACAACTTACACCTGCAAACGCCACTTTCGGAAGTGCAGATTTAATTTACGGTGGTAATGCTGCAGCTTGGTTAAAGTTTGCGCATAGCTTGAAAATGAAACTTGCGATTACGATTGCTGATGCTGATAATGCTACTGCTCGCGCAGCCATTCAGGCCTCATTTGATAAAGGTTTCACCAGCAATGCCGACAACGCGATCTTCAAATATCAGGGATCTACACCAAACAACAACCCGGTATCAAACAGTACCAATCCAATTTACACCAGTCGTCAGGATTATGTTGCTGCTAAGACGATCATCGACAAGATGAATACGAACAACGATCCAAGAAGACCATTTTACTTCACAGCCGTAAATGGTGCATTCATTGGTGGCGGTCAGGGTGTGTCTAACACTTTCGCGAACTTCTCACATCCAAGTGACAAGATGATTGCGCCTGATTTCCCTGCAGTGTTGTTAGATTATTCGGAAGTTGAATTTATTCTTGCTGAAGCTGCTGCAAGATGGGGTATCGCTGGCTCGCCTGCTACACACTACAACAATGCTGTAACGGCTTCGATCACTTACTGGGGTGGTACACCTGCGCAGGCGGCTACTTATCTTGCGCGTCCTGCTGTAGCTTATGTGAATGCTGAAGGCGATTATAAGCAGAAAATTGGTGAGCAAAAATACTTGGCTCTTTATAACCGTGGTAATGATGCCTGGACAGAATGGAGACGTCTTGACTTTCCTAAGTTGCAGCCTGCAAGTGGTGCATTAAGCGTGATTCCTTTGCGTTTAACTTATGTAACTAGTGAATATACGCTTAACAGAGCTAATGTCGAAGCTGCAACTGCTGCCTTGGGTGGTGATGATGTAGGTAAGAAGATTTTCTGGGACAAGTTTTAATGAATATAAACATAGTAATATTTATTTTTTAGAAAACGCAGTAGTTTTATAGCTACTGCGTTTTTTTTTAGCCTAATTCGAGAATCAGGACGGTTTTTGCACCAGGTTCCCTTCAATTATTATAGAAAAGCTAGAAGAAAGGTTGTTCAGGACAGGAGATCAGATATATTTCTAATAGGATTATGGTTTAATATCTGCTGTAAGCAACATGTAAAAGTTTTAGCTATCAGTCTTTTACCGAGATATGTTATAGATAGTATCTGGATGTTCCAAATATAATTTCAGGTAAATCCTATCAACCTCCTGTTTATTATATTTCATACTAAAACGCTAAAAAGAGGGTTTTAACAAGCCCAAATGTTAATTGTTTTCAAAATGTTAAAAAATTCAAATTATTTTGTTTGCATATGTCACATTTGTGCTATCTTCAGAAAATATTAACTCATTAACTAACCCAAATTTTATTAATTTATGAAAAAACTTATACTAAGTTTGTTCATCTTCTTGTGCGTTGCAGCTTCTGCGATAGCCCAGGAAAGAACCATTACCGGTAGAGTTACCGGTCAAGATGACGGTTTGCCTTTGCCCGGGGTATCTATCCGGTCAAAAACAGCGTCAAGTGTCGGTACACAAACGAATGCTGAAGGTAGATTTACCCTCAAAGTTCCAGCGGGTACACAAACATTGGTGTTCTCCTTTGTAGGTTATGAAACCAAAGAGGTTTCTTCCGGATCGTCTACACTAAATGTTGTTTTAACAGCCAACTCCACCGGTTTAGATGAAGTTGTAATTACTGCTGGTGGTATCGCTATTCAGCGTCGTCAACAAGGTAACCAATCTACTTCCATCAAGGCTGAAGAGTTAACCCAAGGTAAAGCTTTCAACGTTGCAAGTGCCTTAACAGGTAAAGTACCTGGATTACAGGTTAACGGTGTAAGTTCTGGTGTTAACCCTAACGTTCGTTTGGTGTTAAGAGGTAACAGATCGTTATTAGGAAATAACCAGGCATTGGTTGTTTTGGATAACGTTATTGTTCCTACATCCATTCTTGGAAACTTGAACCCTGAGGACATTGAAAACATCGAAGTATTGAACGGTGGTGGTGCAGCTGCACTTTATGGTTCTGATGCCTCTAACGGTGCGATCATTGTTACAACTAAGAAAGGTAAACGTGGAACGCCTACTGTTACTTTCTCAAACACTTTTAACATTGAGCAGGTAAGCTTTTTGCCTAAACTTCAAAAACGATTTGGATCAGGTACAGGAAATGATGATGTGCCTTCATACACACCTTACGAAAATCAGCAGTATGGTCCGGAGTTCGATGGTAGTCTTAAAGAAATTGGTAAACCATTAGCTGATGGTTCAATTCAGACTGTTCCTTATTCTTACACTGGTGACAAAGATAAATTCTGGGATCTTGGTTTCACTAACCAGTCTGACTTCAGCATTTCATCAGGAGATGACAAGAGTACAACTTATATATCAGGACAATACTTCACACAGGAAGCAACCATTCCTGGTGACAAATACAATCGTTTTGGTTTCAGGTATAATGGCGAGCGTAAGGTATTAGAGAACCTGACCTTCAACATTACTGCTAACTATGTACAAAACAGGTACGATCAGTCCAATGCAATTGCTGCAGTATATGACAACGTATTGCAGACTCCAGGACAAATTCCTTTACTAAGATATTCAGATTGGGAGACTGATCCATTTGCAAATCCAAATGGGTATTTCAATGAATATTATCAAAACCCATATTTTGCATTAGCAAATAACCGTAGCGAAACCCGTAATGATTATTTGACTGGTTCAGCACAATTGAAATGGTTTCCAATTAAGGAGTTATCATTGTTATTCCGTGTAGGTATGTCTACCAGAAATAACTCTAATAAATCTTATACAAATAAGTTCACCTATTCAGATTACCGTTTAGGCATCACGCCAAACTTTAGCAACATTCTTGGTGCTGTTTCTGATGGAATGGAGTACAACACACAGCTGAATCCAGAGTTCCAGACACAGTATATCAAACAAGTGTCTAAAGACTTTAATTTAAACGTGATCTTAGGTGCGAGTTTAAGAGACAACAAGTATAAAGGTCTAAGTGCAGGTATTTCAGGACTGGTTCAGCCAGATTTGTTCAACCTGAGCAATAACCTTAACGTAGCAAGCGCAGGAGAAACTAATTTCCATGCAACACAGATTGGCGTTTACGCTGATGCAAGGGTTGGATTTAGAAATTACTTATATTTCCATGCTACTGCACGTAATGACTGGAGATCTATTCTGGCTCCTGAAAATCGTTCATTCTTCTATCCTGCAGCCGATATTGCGTTCATCGCTTCAGATGCAATTCCTTTCTTAAAGGAGTCTAACATTGTAGAAAGTTTAAAAATCCGTGCTGGTATATCAAAAGTTGGACAGGTTAACTTAGGTAATAGCTCAAACTTCGGTGCTTATAGTTTGCTACCTGTTTTCGGTCAGGCTTATGGTTATCCATATAGCGGAAATCCTGGATACACATTGGGAGACAGAATTGTTTCACCTAGCATTAAGCCTGAGATGACTAAATTGGTGGAAGGTGGTTTTGATTTAGATATGTTTAAGTCAAGATTGAATTTTACTGCAACTTATTACAAGTCCAGCACCACTGATCAAACTATTCCAGTAAATATTTCTCCAACTACTGGTTTTACCAGTTTCCTTACTAACACAGGTGAAGTTACCAACGAAGGTCTTGAGACTCGTATCGGATTGATACCTGTTAGAACAGCTGATCTGGAAATTTCAATCGGTGCAAATTACACTTACAACAAGAACAAAGTTGTATCTATCAGCAACCAATTGAGCCAAATCAACTTGAGCTCATATTCACAAGCTGGTGTTTATGCTGAAGAAGGTAAGGCATTCCCTTTCCTTAAAGCAAGAGACTATATTAGAGATGATCAAGGCAGGGTTATTGTAGATCGTATAACAGGTATGCCAACTGCTGGAACTACATTGGTTGATATCGGTAATACTGAGCCTAAACATAAACTAGGCGTGGATGCTGCTGTGACCTTTAAAGGTTTACGTTTAGCCGCTCTATTTGAATACAGAGGTGGGTATATGATGTATAACAATGCTGGAAGCTTTGCATTCTCCGGATCAGGTATAGCAACTACATCGTTCAACCGTGAACGCTTTGTTGTTCCAAATTCATCATATTTAGATGAAGCAACAGGCAACTATGTTGCAAATACAAACGTAACTACAAGAAGCGGCGGTACTGCGTTCTGGACCGAAGGTCCTACTTACACCGATGCTGGTGTTAACTTTGTATATTCAGCTTCTTTCTGGAAACTGCGTGAATTATCTTTAGGTTATGACATTCCGAAGTCACTATTAGGAAATGGTAAATATGTTAAAGGTGTTCGTGTAAGTGTACAAGGAAGAAATCTGTTCCTTTGGACACCTAAAACAAATATCTACACAGATCCTGAGTACAGTGTGAATGGATCTGATAACAATGCGGTAGGTTTAACCAGCTTAGGTCAGACTCCTCCGTCGAGACTATATGGTGCAACGGTATCAGTTACTTTATAATTTTAAATCATGAAAAAAATATTAACATATATAATGATCGGTTCACTTGCATTGGGGGCGGCCTCCTGCAAGAAAACCCTAGATATCAACGATAACCCGAATAGCCCTACATCTGCTACTCCTTCGTTGGTATTGCCATCGGCACTTGTAGGTACGGGCGCTTTGGTGAACGCCTACAGCAGTGCATTAACCTATCCTGGTGGTTTCTTTGCTAACGTTTATGGCTTTGGTGGATATGGTGCTACGGTTACAATTAACTACTCAGCTGCAAACTTCGGAAATCTATGGAATTCTGTATATGACGTTGCCGAGGACTATCAATATGTAATCAATAATACTAGTGAAGATCCTACACTGGCATACTCGAATTCTATCGCAAGAATCATGAAATCCTTCGTGTTTTCTAAGCTTGTAGATCAGTATGGTGACGTACCTTACTCGGAAGCTTTAAAAGGTTCTGAGATCTTGACGCCTAAGTATGACAAAGCAGAGGATATCTATAAAGACCTGGTTGCGCAGTTAAACCTTGCACTTGCACAGATCAAAAATGCAGATCCTACTACTACAGCTTCAATTCTAACCACCGCAGACCCAATGTTTGCTGGTGATATGCAAAGATGGTCTAGATTCGCCAATACATTAAAACTACGTTTATTGATTAAAATGGCTCCAGTTGCTTCATTGAGTGGCTTTGCGACTGCTGAGTTTGCAGCTTTCGATAATACTATTGGTGTGCTTCAGGATGATGCGTTAGTTAATCCAGGTTATGCAAAACAAGCCGGCAGACTAAATCCAACTTACAATCAGTTAGCTGCTGACGAAAACAATAACCGTCGTGTGACATCTGCAATTCCAACGGATTGGATTTATTCCTTCTATGATGGAACTAAACTTGATGATGAAGGTCGTGGTTCAGTTGTATTCAGAAACTTCCCACAAACCGCAACAAATCAGTTAGGGCAGGAGAATTTAGCGAGTACCATAATTCCACCAAATGGATCAACTGCCTGGTATACTGGTGCGGATTTTAATACTCCAGGTTTGGGTGCCGTGAAAGGTCCAGCACAGGCTCAGGTAATTATGCTTTTAGCTGAAGCCAAGTTATTACAAGCCGAAGCTATCGTAAGAGGATATCTTCCAGGTGATGCTGCTGCTACGTTTGACGCTGGTGTGACAGCCTCATTCAGATACTTGTACAAAGATCAATCGAATACAGTATCTGGTGACATACCGGCTTTAGTTGGTGCTTATAAAGTTGCAAATGCCGGTCGTTATTTAGCAGACTGGTCAGCAACAGCTACACCAGCTGACGCTGATTACAATAAGGATGTGCTACAAAGACGTATAGAAGCGATCATCACTCAAAAATATATTGCGATGAACGTGATCAATTGTGATGAAGCTTTTTCTGAATTCAGACGTACAGGTTATCCAAGAATTGTAAATGGTTCCTCTAATCCAGTGTTGACATTTGCCTCCCTTCAGTCGACCTCTAGCAGTCCAGATAAGCTAATTGTAAGACTGCCTTATCCGCAAGTAGAGTACAACTTGAACCAGCAAAATGCACCTCAGAATGTAAATATCTTTACGCAGAAAATTTTCTGGGATTTAAACTAATATCAAATAATCAATAATATGAAGAAATATATTTATAGAACCCTTTCCTTTATGTTAGCAGTAAGTTTTCTTACTTCTTGTTTAAAGGATGACAGCCTGGTTCTTGACCCTGAAAAAGGGCATAATGTAATTGAGTTTGCCAATCCGGCAACCATAGTAACCAATGGTAGCGTTTATCCGCTTTATAATTTCGCATTTGATCTTGCTCCAGAGGCTACGTTGCCAATAACAATTAGCTATTCAGGTCCGGAATCCGGAGCTCCTGAAGACATTGTTGTAAATTTTGATGCTGGAACTCAGGCCGAGGTTGATGCCTACAACGAGGATCAGGAAAAAGAATTTACGATGATTGATGCTGATGTATTCTCTTTGCCGACAAAGACGGTAACAATCAAGAAGGGTCAGAAAAAAGCAACCTTCAATGTTGTTGTTGCACCAAATAAATTCGATTTCCAGAAAGCCTATGTACTTCCATTGAAGATTACTTCTGCATCTTCGGGAATAGTTAGTGGAAACTTTAGTACGATCCTGCTTGCCATTGGAGGTAAGAACATCTATGATGGTGTATACACTGTAACTGGTACTTTCAATGATACACAAGCTCCTCTTTTCAGTGGCCATCCATCATTTACTGTTCATTTAGTTACACAAGGCTTGACCGAGGTTGCTATGTATGATCCAACCTATTATGGCGACTTCTTTTTACCGTTTAAAAATGGTACTTCGAATTCTGGTTATGGTAGTTTCTCACCGGTGTTTAAATTAGATGCTAACAACAATGTTGTGAGTGTAGTGAACTATTATGGTCAGCCATCTGGAAATGGTAGATCTGCAAGACTTGATCCAACAGGTATAAACAAGTACAATCCTGAAACCAAGACTTTAGAAGTAAGTTACATTATGGTTCAAAACGGTGATCGTACGTTCTTAAACCACAAAATGGTTTATAAAGGCCCTAGGCCATAGTTACATCGATAAAAAAAGGGTTGCCATTTGGCAGCCCTTTTTTGTTTAAATATTGTATATTAGAGTAAACAATCTAAATTATGCTCACAATCTCAAAATCAGCACTCCTCGCAGGAATTTGTGTCTTAGGACTTTTCTTTAACAAAGAAGTATCAGGCTTGCTTCCTGACGATTCTAAAGTTGTTTACAACGTCTCTGAAGGCAAAAAATTAGATGGTACCTTCTCCATCACTAAAGAAGGTAAGACCATATTAAATGGATCCTATAAGGATGGAGAACGTGCTGGAAACTGGTTCTGCTTCAATCCGGACGGCACGGTTTACATGAGGTATAACTATACCCACAAGAAACTATTATCACTTGACACCGCACGTGTGGCAAGGGCTACTGTTGAAGTTTCCGGATCTTCTGGTGCTGCAGGAGCTTCTATCCCTGTTCCTGTATGTTCTATTGATCAATATGTCTCTTTACTTGGCGCAGAATTTCGCCGGCTTATACTTGCTGAAAACAGAACTGCCGAAGGAGTAATAGCTGTTGAGCTTGTCGCAAATGTGGATCGCAAAGGCAAGGCGACCTATGTTGGCAACTACAGTGCCGATGGTGTGTCTATGAATAAACAACTTAAGCCCGACAGCAAATTGTTTAATATCGAGTGGCTCCCGGCTAAACTGAATGGGGAAGCCGTTGCAGCTGTGTTTAAGGTTAATATGGCTGTTGATTTATCAACTGGCCTTGAAAAACAACGATTCCGTTGGACAAATTATTAGATAATCATAAATAGACAAAAAGGACTCCATCAGGGGTCCTTTTTTTTTGTACAATCTGGAGCATCAACGGACATTCAACGGTACAGATTTGTTATCTGGTGTCTAAGAGTTGTTTACAAATGATAACATGTTTGTTTTTGGAATTGTAAGATTTGTATGATAAGGCTTTTATAATGCCAAATTCGCAATTCAATGCGTATTATTCCATTAAAATGACAATTCATGTGTGTACATAAACCATAAAGATGTGATAATCTGATAACTTTGAAGTTTGATCATAATTATACACAAATGAAAAAACTACTACTCAGTATGTTCGTTCTGATTCTTACTGCTACTTTCAGTATGGCCCAGAACAGAGCAGTCACAGGAACAGTTACCGGTAAGGATGATGGACAACCATTACCTGGGGTAAGTGTTAAAGTAAATGGTACCAGAATTGGTACAATTACCGGTTCAGATGGGAAATATTCAATTGTAATTCCGGAATCTGCACCTCAAACCATAACTTTCTCTTCAGTAGGATATGCCTCTGTAGAAAGAGCAGTTACCAAAAATGGAGCTATAAACGTCTCTTTGGAGTCCGATGCTCAGCAATTAGGTGACGTTGTTATCGTTGGATACGGAACCCAAAGTACTAGAAGAGTAACAAACTCTATCGCTAGCATTTCAGGTGATGACATCAAGAACCAACCGGTTGCTAATGTTTCCCAGGCGCTACAAGGACGTTTAGCTGGTGTTCAGGTAACATCAGGAGGCGGTCGTCCAGGTTCCCCAATTCAGATCAATGTTCGTGGTCGTTCATCGATTCAGGCTGGAAATGATCCTTTGTATGTTATTGATGGTGTAATCTTACCGTCTAACAACACTGCGACTCCGAGTTCGGCAGGTGCAGGTATTTCACCTTTAGCCAATCTAAACAGCGAGGATATCGCATCCGTTCAGGTTTTAAAAGATGCTTCTGCTGCTGCTATTTATGGTTCCAGAGGTTCTAATGGTGTTGTTTTAATCACAACCAAGAAGGGATCTGCTTCAGGTAAATCTATTGTAAGTTTAAATGCTTATAATGGTTATCAGCAGTTTTCTGGTACTAAAGACTTTTTAAATGCATCATCTTACAGACAGATGTACAATGAGGCTTTGGCGAACAACACACCTGCTTTACCGTTAAAGTTTACACAGGCCCAAATTGACAATCCTGAAGCTAACACGAACTGGCTGGAGGAAATTCAGCGTTCTAAATCTTTGGTACAGAATGTTCAGTTGTCAGTTGCATCAGGTGGTAATGCAAAGACTCAATTCTATACTTCCATGAACTACTTTAATCAAGACTCAAAGCTTTTGAATGGTTCTTTCAAGAGATATGCTATTCGCTTGAGTGTTGATCATCAAGTAACCGATTTCTTGAAAATAGGAAGTAATATCGCTATCTCTAAATCAGATCGTGCGGAGACTCCGGTTGATAACAGCATTTTCTCTCCATTTCCAAGAGCCTTAATCGCTCGTCCGGATCAGCCTATTTACGATGGAAACGGCGTGTTTGCATCGAACGATTTTAACAATCCAGTGCATATGTTCGAATCTAAGAACTACATCGGACTTGGAAATATCTTCAATGCTACATATGCTGAAGTTAAGATTCTACCTGAGTTAAAATTCAGATCTTCTGTAGGTATCGATTATACCTATCTTGATCAAAGAACTTTTGACCCGTCAACATCATTGTCTGGAAGAGGATCCAATGGTGCTGCAAGCAGTGGTTATGTGCAAACACAAAACTATCTGACTACACAAACTCTATCTTACCTTAAGAACTTCATCGATAACAAGTTTACTGTTGATGCAACCTTAGTTTACGAGTTTCAGTGGAACAACAGAGATAACAACAGGGTAGATGGTCAGAACTTTCCATCAGATCAGACCCCTTACTTAACTTCTGCGGCGAAAATCGTTGGTGGAACATCATCTTTCACAAACTATCGTGTAGAGTCATACCTGGGTCGTTTGAATTTGGCTTGGGAAAACAAGTATCTACTAGGTGCTTCACTTAGAAGAGATGGTTCTTCTAAATTTCCGACTAAAGGCCGATATGGTTACTTCCCGTCAGTGTCTGGTGGATGGGTGATCAGCCAGGAAGATTTCCTTAAAGACAATAATACCATTTCAAATCTGAAAATCAGATCTAGTTACGGTCTAACTGGTAACCAGGAAGGTATCGGAAACTTCGCATCACGAAGACTAATTGGTACGGGTTATAACTATGATGATCAACCAGGCTTTGCATTAAATGCAATAGGAAGTCCTGATCTTAAATGGGAAACCACTGCACAGTTCGACATCGGTTTGGATCTATCTTTGTTCAAAAACAGACTTACTGTAAGCGCTGATTACTACAACAAAAAGACTTCAGATCTATTAATCAACAGACCTATTCCTACCACTACAGGATTCTCAACTATCCTTGAAAATGTTGGTTCGATGAATGGTAAAGGTTGGGATTTCAATATCAACAGCGATAATCTGGTTGGTGCAGTTAAATGGACTACATCATTCAATATCTCTACTTACAAAAATAAGATTACCCAGCTTTACAATAATCAGCCAATTGACGGATCTTATGTGACCCGTTCAGCAGTTGATCACCCACTAGGTGCATTTTTCGTGATCAAATCGCTTGGCGTTGATCAGGCAACTGGTGATATGAAGTATGAAGACCTAAACGGAGATGGTTTAATAAACAGCGACGATAGACAATATTTAGCAAGCCCGCTTCCAAAGTTCTATGGTGGACTAAATAACATGGTTTCTTACAAAGGTTTCGACCTTAATGTGTTGTTCCAATATTCTTCAGGAAACTACCTGTACAATTTATCAGCTGAAGGTACTGGTGGTTACGGTAGTTTAGGTGCAGCGGCATCTGCTACTGCGATTGCAACAAACGTAGCTCAAGAGGTTTTTGATGATAGATGGACTCCAACTAACACCGATGCTAAATATCCAAGAGCTGTAGGTGGTGCAAGAGGAACATACAACACACAACGCTCTTCAAGGTACTTAGAGGATGCAAGCTATATCCGATTGAAAAACATTGCTTTGGGATACAATTTGCCAAAAAGCCTAATAGGTAAAGCTAAAATTTCAAGTGCCAGAGTATATGTTTCAGGTCAGAACCTTTTAACCTTTACTAAGTATACTGGTTTTGATCCAGAGGTATCTTCTGAGTTCACTGTAGCTAATACTGGTGTTGATCAGGGTGCTATTCCACAATTTAAAACCCTAATGTTTGGTATCAATTTAGGATTGTAAAAAGAAAAAAATGAAACACAAAATTATATTATCAGCGATTGCTCTATCTTGTTTGATGGCATCGTGCAAGAAGCAGCTGCAAATTGAGCCGACCGCTTCCCTTTCACCAGAGACTGTTGGTTCTTCAGACGTGCAGAAGTTAATGAACGGCGTTTACGATGGCTTACAAGAGGGAAATACCAGTTATTTCTATTTAAGCTTTGCCGTTGAAGACCTTTCTGCAGACAACCTGGCTTACAGAGCTACGTTTTTCCAGAATGGCGAGATAGACAATAACGCAATTTTGCCGAGCAATGTGCTTACCCAGCGTTATTTTAATGCTCCTTATGTGGTAATCCAACGTGCAAATGATTTGTTGGAGATCGTAAATAATTCTACTACGCTTACGGAGCCGGTAAAAAAATCTTTGTTGACGCAGACCTACTTCCTAAGAGCATATGCCTACTACAAGCTGGTAACCTTGTTTGGAGCAGTTCCGATTGTAAACAACAGAGATGTAGTTAAAGTACCTCGTAATTCTGTAGATGAAGTTTACAACAAGATCATTGAAGACCTAAACTTGAGTATTCAAGCTGGTGGTATCATCAATGATAGTAAATATGCTTCTATCGAGGCTTCCAAAGGTTTGCTTGCAAGAGTGTACCTGATCAGAAAGGATTATGCGAATGCAAAGAAGAATGCAGATGAGGTTATTGCTTCAAATAAGTTCGCCTTAGCAAATGACTATAACTCGATCTTTACACCGCCTTATCAATCATCAGAGCATATCTTTAAACTGGTTTTCACAGCAACAGAAGGCTCTAACTCACTTTATTACTTCCTTCAGCATCCATCGATGCCAGGTGGTGGTAGAGCAGAATTGCCGGTTGATGCGTCTTTAGTAGCGGCCTACGAACCAGGTGACCAAAGGAAAGCAGCCTCCATTACCCAGGTTTCTGCGCCTCTAGCAAACCCAGGATGGTACAGCCAGAAATATAAGGATCCTGAAGGATCAGGAGCTCATCCTTACTACATTTTGCGCATCTCCGAGATGTATTTAATTTCAGCGGAGGCTCAACTTGCTTTATCAAAAAACCCTACGGATGCAGTAGCATTGGCGGCAATTAACAGCGTGAGAACAAAGAGAGGTCTAGCTGCATTGACGACTTTAACTGTACAGGATGTAATTAAAGAGAGAAGAGTTGAACTTGCATTTGAAGGTACCAGATGGACTGATATGCGAAGAACTCCATCTACAGCAAATCCGTCTAAATCTATGGCTACTGTCTACTTGGAAGCAAAAGGCAGATCGGTTAATGATGAGATCTATCCAATTCCGCAAGGAGCAATAGATGTAAATGAGTTATTAAGACCAAACAATCCTGGTTACTAAGTTCTTTTCCAAGTTTATTGGTGGTGATATTAGCCATCAATAAACTTTTCAATGCAGTAGTTAATCGCTACTGCATTTTTTGTTTTAGAACAGGACTAATAGTTCTTCTTTCGGATTGCCTTGATTCAGGATGCGGAAAATAGCACCTGGTTGCGCTCCACCCTAAGCTCCACCTGCTTACCCAATACCAGCGCTTTATTGTCGGTAATATGCCCTGTCGGGAAATTAAAACATACCGGGTAACCATATTCCTTCACCAGCTCTTCAATGAGCGCCTCCGGGCTTTGCCCAAAAGGCGTCTGCTCTTCCTCAATTTCATTAAATGCACCTACAATCAGCCCTTTGAGCTTCGCTAGTTTTCCGCTGCGTTTCAGCATGCGCATCATGCGGTCAATGGAATACTCCTGCTCGCCTACATCTTCTAGAAATAGGATCTTATCTGTATAATCCATCTCTGATTCAGAACCGCTCAGCATTACCAGCAACATCAGGTTACCCCCCATGAGGATCCCTTCCGTTGTTCCGCAGATGTTTGGATGAATGCTGCTGTACTGATAACTTACTGGCTCACCAAAAAGGGATTTTCGCAAGGACTCCAAAGACTCTGCAGTTGCATCAGGAAAGGTATACGGCATTTGCGCGTGGATACTCATGGTGTTAAACCGGGCCATCACATGTGACAGTAAAACGGTGATGTCACTAAAGCCAATGAGCCATTTAGGATGCTCCTGGAAGGTCGTAAAATCCAGCATATCAATGATCCGGATCGTTCCGTATCCGCCCCTCGCTGCAATAATGGCCTTCACGTCGGCATCATCGAGGAACTGCTGTAAGTCGGCCGCACGTGCTTGGTCGCTGCCAGCAAACTGGTTTTCAGCCGCATAGACGTTTGGACCTGTGATTACCTGCAGGCCCCAGCTTTCAAGGATCTTTATGCCTTGATCAATCTTCCCGGGCAGTTTTTTTGCCGGACTTACGATTGCAATCTTGTCACCTTTTTTTAAATAGGGTGGCTGTTTAATCATTGGTAAAACGCTTATCTTTGACAAATTAATAAAAATAGTTTTGGATAACAGTAAAATAAAGAGATATACAGTTACGGCTGCATTGCCATACACGAACGGTCCCGTACATATTGGTCACCTTGCGGGGGTTTACCTGCCTGCCGATACTTATGTGCGTTTTCTCCGCTCCAATAAGCGCGATGTGAAATTTGTTTGCGGTTCTGATGAGAACGGCGTTCCCATTACTTTAAAAGCAAAAAAAGAAGGCATCACCCCACAGCAGGTGGTCGACAAATACCATAAAATCATTGGAGATTCTTTTCAGGAATTCGGGATCTCTTTCGACATCTATCACCGTACCTCTTCATTAACGCACCATCAAACTGCTTCAGGATTTTTTGAAAACCTGTACAACAAGGGCGTGTTTACCGAGGAAGTTACCGAACAGTACTACGATGAAAAAGCACAGCAATTCCTGGCTGACCGTTACATCACCGGTACCTGTCCACGATGCGGATTTGAGCATGCTTATGGCGATCAATGTGAAAACTGCGGTAGCACACTAAATGCAACCGATCTGATAAATCCAAAATCTACCCTTTCCGGTGAGCCACCAGTGCGTAAGGAAACCAAGAACTGGTTCCTGCCATTAGATAAATACGAAGATCAACTCAGGAAATATATCGAAAGTCATAAAGAATGGAAACCGAACGTTTATGGTCAGTGTCAAAGCTGGCTGAATGCAGGTTTGCAGCCCCGTGCGATGACCAGAGACCTGGATTGGGGTGTTGAGGTACCGGTTAAAGATGCTGCCGGAAAAGTCTTATACGTGTGGTTTGACGCGCCGATCGGTTACATCTCCGCTACTAAAGAATTCTTCAACTATGCGAAGCTGGATGTCTGGAACCCTAAAGCGGAGAAATATTACATCAACCAGAATACCGTAGAAAAAGGCAATTGGGAAGAGTATTGGAAAGATGACAGCACTAAACTCGTGCACTTCATCGGAAAAGACAATATCGTGTTCCACTGCATCATTTTTCCAGCAATGCTGATGGCACATGGAGGGTATATTCTCGCCGATAACGTGCCTGCAAACGAGTTCCTTAACCTTGAAGGTCAGAAGATCTCTACTTCTAAGAACTGGGCAGTTTGGTTAAATGAATACCTGCTGGAATTCCCGGACAAACAGGATGTCCTTCGCTACGTGCTTACGGCAACAGCACCAGAAACTAAAGACAACGACTTTACCTGGAAGGATTTTCAGGCTAGAAATAACAACGAACTGGTCGCGGTATTGGGTAATTTTATCAACCGTGTAGTGGTACTCACCCACAAATACTTTGATGGTAAAGTGCCGATGATCATGGGCATTAAACCTGAAGATCAGGCCGTAATTGATGAGCTGGCACAATATCCTGCAAAAATCAGTGCTTCTATCGAAAATTACCGCTTCAGAGAGGCGCTTACGGAGGTAATGAATGTTGCTAGGCTTGGTAACAAGTACCTGGCGGATATGGAACCCTGGAAAGTGATCAAAACGGATGAGGATCGTGTAAGAACCATCCTTAACATCAGCCTGCAGATCGTGGCGAGCCTGGAGATACTTATCGAGCCCTTCTTGCCGTTTACAGCAGATAAGCTGATGAAAATGCTTAACTACGGTGGCAATTTATGGGCGCAAGCGGGTCAGATGAATTTATTGCCCCGCGGTCACCAGTTAAACCCACCAGTATTGTTATTTGATAAGATCGAAGATGAGCAGGTTCAGTTCCAGATTGAAAAGCTAAACAAGAGCAAAAACGAGAATAGCCTTGCAAATGCAGTAGCTGCACCCGCAAAGGAGAATATCACCTTTGATGATTTCAGTGCGGTCGATATCCGTGTAGCCACAATTGTTGCAGCCGAAAAGGTGGAGAAGACCAAGAAGTTGCTTAAACTTACGCTAGACACCGGAATTGACACCAGGACAGTAGTATCCGGTATTGCCGAGCATTACAAACCTGAAGAGATCATCGGTCAGCAAGTGAGTTTGCTGGTAAATCTTGCCCCTAGAGAGATTAAAGGAATTTTATCTCAGGGAATGATTTTAATGTCTGAAAATTCAGACGGAAAACTTACTTTTGTGGCGCCTGTTGACAGACATAACAACGGCAGCGTTATCAAATAGTATTGGTCCCGTAGTTCAACGGATAGAATAGAAGTTTCCTAAACTTTAGATATGAGTTCGATTCTCGTCGGGACCACGTTAAAACACCCATAAATCATAACGGCCTTTCTGATCCAGAAAGGCCGTTCTTTTTTGCTGCATAGCACCCCCCCCAACAGCAAAGTCTTCAATTATATTTTGGAAACCGGGGAATTGATCTGAGTGTGGTAGACCATCAGATACAATCCCCGAATTTTCCTGAGAGCAACGCATTAAGTCATCCGATCGAACTAAAACCTAAACCCTAACACTGAATCGTCTGTCCGGATAACATTGAAATGCTTTGTATCAACATGCTGATGCAACCATTGCATCAGCAATCATATCTTGAGCTCAGAATTAATGTCGTTATGAGCATATCTTGTAATTTATACTTCAAATGTATACACCTGCGTCGCCTTATTTTTACGGAAAACCGTAATCCACGTTTTATTATCATCTGATTTGTGCGACCCTTGAAAGAATAGGCTCTAAATCCTACATTAGTGTAGCTGTTCCTTTTAAAACAGCGCTTATATGAGAAATACCTTACTTTATATGATCTTCAGCAGCATGTTATTACTGCTCAGCTGCTCCGAACGCGTTTACCAGTCAAGCCCGGCCAATGTTAGCAGCTTGAAAATCATGACCTATAACATTCATCATGCTAATCCCCCTTCAGTAGCAGGAAAGATAGATCTGGAGGCCATCGAGAAGGTAATACGTGATCAAAAGCCTGACCTGGTGGCATTGCAGGAAGTAGATGTAAATACCTTACGTTCCGGAAAGCTTAATCAGGCGAGCACGCTGGCCATAAACCTCGGCATGAACTTTCTTTTTGCGAAAGCCATAGACCACGATGGTGGAGCATACGGGGTGGTGATCCTTTCGAAATACCGCCTTTCCGATAATCAGGTACACAAGCTGCCTACAAAGGAAGGAACCAACGGCGAGCCAAGGGTACTCGCCACCGTTCAAGTAAATCTGCCTGGCAATAAAAAACTGCGCTTTGGCTGTACACACCTGGATGCGCTTAAAGATGATACGAACAGGCTGCTGCAGGTTGAAGCCATCAACAAGATTGCAGCCCAGGAGGAACTCCCATTTATCATTGCCGGAGATCTAAATGCAAGTCCGGGAAGCCCGGTGATCAAGCTTTTCGATCAGCAATTTACGCGGACCTGCAACAACTGCGAGTTTACAATTCCAACGGAAAAGCCAACTGCAGCGATCGACTTCGTCGCTTTTTCCAGGAAGAACGACATGGAAGTACTCAAACATGAAGTTGTGCAGGAGCACTACGCTTCAGATCACCTGCCCGTTGTTACTCTGCTTAAACTTAAATAGCAAAACCATAGACCAAGAACAGACCTTAAGCAAACAAAGCCTCCGCTCCGGCGTTTTATATCCACCAAAGTACCTGATTATGAAACTGAAAATTGCAATCGCAGCTTTAATACTCTCCACCAGCAGCCTATACGTACATGCTCAACAGTCGAAACTGCCTGTTCCAGAGCGTGTGAAAACCAGTAAGGGCGAGCTGACAGTTCAACCTATTACCCACGCTACCTTAGTGCTGAACTATCAAAACAAGAACATTTATGTGGATCCAACTGGCGGCGCTGAAGCCTTTGAAGGACTTGGAACACCTCACGTCATACTGATCACCGATATTCATGGCGACCACTTCGATAAAAAGACCATTCAGGCTATCAATAAAACGGATGCAACCCTGATTGTGCCACAAGCAGTGGCAGATTCCTTACCAGCAACCATAAACAAGAAAAAGCTTATCATACTTAACAACGGGGCAAAGACCACACAAGCTGGCATTTCCATTCTTGCCGTACCGATGTACAACCGTCCTGATGCGGAAAATGCTAAATTCCACCCTAAAGGACGGGGCAATGGCTATATCCTGGAGATCGGCGGTAAAAGGGTCTACATCTCGGGAGATACAGCAGGAACCCCTGAAATGCGTGCGCTGAATAATATAGACATGGCATTTGTTTGCATGAACCTGCCATATACCATGGATGTTAACGAAGCAGCATCAGCCGTACTGGCTTTCAAACCAAAGGTTGTCTATCCATATCACTACCGTGGTCAGGATGTAGACGCATTCAAAAAGATGGTAAATGAAGGGGATAAAAACATTGAAGTGAAACTGCTTCAGTGGTATCCAGGTAATTAATTCTTGAAATCCGACAGGAAGTCAAACAAACTTATTTCCTGTGGTATTTGCAGCTTTTTGCGAAGCCTGTAACGACTGATCTCCGCACCGCGCGGAGATATCTTCATCAGCTCTGCTATCTCCTTTGTAGAGAGCCCCAATTTCAGGTAAGCCGCAAGCTTCATGTCGTTCGGAGTCAGGTTCGTGTACCTGGCTTTCAGATCTTCCAGGAAGTTTGCGTGCACCTTATTGAAATAAATGGAAAACTGTTCCCAGCCTTCCGCAGATTTCTCTTCGGAAGTCAACAACCTGATGATCTTTCTAAGATTATAAAGATTTTCATCCGAAGGGATATTGGTGTTCAGCTTACTTAAATCATTCTTAATCTTGGTGAGCAGCTCCTCCTTTTGCACCAGGTGCATCGACGTAGAAGCCAGTGCCGTATTCTTCAGCTCAATTTCCGTAATCAATCTCTCATTTTTGAGCTTGATGATCTCCTGTTCCGAGCGTTCAATTTCCAGCTGGTGAAGATACTTCAAACGGTCCTGTTCCAGTTCAAATGCTGCCCGCTGCTTTACAAACTTCTGCTGCTGCCGTTTATAAAAAAGTGCAATCAGGCACAGGGCGAGTACTGCATAAATTGTATATGCCAGCTTAGTCTGGTACCATGGCGGCAGGATGATGAACTTATAGGTAGCCGCATCTGAGGCACTGCCGAAGTTATTCCTTGCTTTTACATGGAAAGTATAACTGCCATGCGGCAGGTTGGTGTACTCCTTTTCAGTCTTCTTGCTGTATTCCGACCAGCTTTTGTCGAAACCTTCCAGGAAATAACTGTATTCTATATTTGCTTGGTGCTGCGGTGAAATGGCCGTGAATTCGAAATGGAAAGAATTGGAGCTGTAGCTGATGTTGGGTACAACCTTCTGCTTACCAACTTCATTAACTTCTCCAAAGTAACCGCCAAATAACAAGCTGTCTGTCTTGCCAATGGTCTTTACCGTATTGATCCGTATGCCCGGTTTATTTAAAGTCTGCAGGTACTTTTCATAATTGATGTGGTAGAAGCCCTTTTGAGCGCCCACAATGACGTTGTTCTTGTTGATCGGGTTCAGATGTTCGAAACCACTCACCAGCTTGCCATCGAGCTCCGGAATGTAGATCAACTTGGGCGCTTTGCCCGACAGGTCATACACACCCAGGTTCTTTTCATGCACAAACCAAACATTGCCCTCCTTATCTTCTTTCAGGTAGCGAATGTACAAACCCTCAAAAACCCCATTGAACAGCTTGGAAGGCTCGAACCTATCTCTACTCGCGTTGTACTCATATATGCCCCTCTCGGTAGTAACAAGGATCCTGTTTTTAACTTTGTAAACGTGATTGTTATAGCTTGATGGCAAATGATCAGCCTTGGTATACAGGCGGACCTTCGGTGATTCAGCTTGGCGTAAATCAATCTTGTACACCCCTTGGTAAGGATGTGAGGCCCAGATCAAACCCGACTTATCTACCGCAGCAAACCTTGCAGATTCATTAAAACCCTTGATCTTACCACCCGGTACGAGCTTGCCATTTTTATATCGCAGGAAGTCGATGCCATTGTAGTTGCCAGCCAGAACCAGGGGCTCCCGATCAAGCGCATAGGGAAGGAATTTCCAATAGCCCTTACCACCGTTTAGCTGTACAGCGGTATTGCCTATAATCTGAAAAGCACCTTCATGTTTCCCCAGTAATAGCTGATCATTAACTACATTCATGCCCCAGGCCTGCCCCTCACTGTGTTCTATATACTGAAAGTTGTGCTGCAGTAGGCTGAAATCCCTCGCCGGACTTACCGGCAATTTAAATACCGCACCTGAAAGACCAAAGTAGAGATCTCCATGGTAAAGCATCGAAGTATGACCAACCCCTTCGTTGAAGTACTCCGGATTGATGTGTCTGATCGCGTCATTATTTGCGATATAGGCGATCCCGTTGTTCAGGCCCAGCCAGAGATTATGCTGCTTATCCCTGAACATGCTCAGAACGGCGTTATTCTGAAGCCCTAACTTACGGGAGAAGTTGTACACCACCGTACCATTTCGGTTTACCAGGTAGCAGCCATTGATGTTCGTGGCAATAGCCATTAAATCTTCGTTTAATCTGAAGGCTTCGGATATCTGTTCGCCGACATACTTCTGCGTATTGTAAATCTCCAGCTTGTTCAGGCGGTTCCCTGCAATGGTGTACAGGCCATGCTGCCAGCTCGAAAGTAAAAGCGTGTCTCCGGCATAGCTGGATAGGGATGTAGCGATCAAATTGGCTGGTACAGTATCCTGGAGAAATTTCACCCAGCCTTGTTTGCTGTACTTCAACAAGCCGCGTTGATCCTGTGCAATCACCGTTTTATTTGCCATGCCCATAAATCGCCAGCCGCCTTTGCCGTTATAAACGGTAACCTGGTCGCCAGACAATTTGAAGATCTTATTCTCCGCCCGGAAAAAGATATCGCGCTCCAGCGCAACAATATCCCAGATGTCTGCAAAACGGCGGTCATCAACAGGTATCTTTTCCAGTAAGCTGTGGTATTGAAGACGCCCATTTGGTGCCGGCGAGAAATAGCCGAACTCTCCCTGTGCACCTACGTAAATCCTGTGGTCGGGTGCAATGGCCAGTGACCTTACGATGGTCTTATTTGCTACAGGGTAGGTCTTCCAGTAACTCCCGTCAAAGCTGAGCAGTCCTTCGTTGTTGGCGAAGTAGAGCATGCCATTCCGGTCTTGCTGAATCGCCCAGTTCTGGGTGCCTGCTCCATATACAGATTTCTCATAGTTGATGATGTCCGGCAATCCGATTGGATTTTGCCCGGATGATCTGCCGCAAATTAGCGAACAAACAAAAGTGATCAGGAGAAGCGCTCGGGTCATGTCAGTTTGGTTAAAAGTAGCCAAAAACATCAAGCTTTCCATAATCATCTATAAAAACCGCGTTTAAACATGTTTTTAGGCGGTATGATGTAGTTATGATGTACCCTGAAAATCGATAATTCCGATACCTGTAGATAGCTTTGCCTCGGTTTAACCAAATGTAAACACGTATGAATTTCCTTAAATTTTCGTACAGGTTCCGATCCCTGTACCTGCCAGTATTCCTGGCATTATTTCTAATTGCCGGTTGTAAGAAGACCGTTGGCGAACTTGGCCAGGCTGCAAAAGCATCCTTTAAAGTATCACCTGTTTCAGGAAAAGTAAACACCTTTTCATTAGAGAGTACCTCGGAAAATGCCTTCAGGTATCAATGGGATCTTGGCGATGGTCAGGGACTAGTTGCAGGCAGTGCGACTAAAGAGGCTTACTTCCTTAAAAAGGGCGAATATGAGGTAAAGCTTTATGCTTACGGTAATGGTGGCTATGACATCGCGACACAGAAAATAACGGTGGCAGAAGACGACCTTTCACCGATCCTAAACAGTGCAGAGTTCAAAAAGCTAACTGCCCATGCCTGGAAGTTAGATCCGAATTCCACAGCACCAATCATCGTAGGTACAGAGAGCAACCCTGGTGAATACTTCGGTGGTGGCTCGCTTGCCGATTGCCAGGCTGATGATGAGTATACTTTTGCTTTCGTAAACAACGACTTCAAGCTTACTTACAATGCGCATGGCTCAACCTTCAATGCCGGTAATGTGCAGCCTAATTATTCCTGCGGTGCAGACCGTTCTTACAACAACGTGTCCTTCACCTATTCTACCGTTGTGGCTGGTGCTGGTCTTGCAACCATTACCCTTCCAGGCACGCCACCAAACATGTTCATCGGTGTTACAGACGTGAGTTCAAACAACTACAGGATCATCTCCATCTCTGATACCGAGTTGGTACTTAGAAGCGGTAAAGCAAATGAAACCGTACACCAGTTCCGGTTTGTGGCCAAATAACATCAGCTAAGATTTAATAAAAAACGAAATGAAAAGAACTTTACAATTAATTATTTTTTTGCTCACCTCCTGCTTCTTACAACAGGCTGTTGCGCAAAATATCACTGTAACCGGAAAGGTTTCAGATAAAGCTGGTACCGCCATTGCCGGTGCGTCGGTACTACTAAAAGGTACCACAACTGCTACTTCCTCCGATGCGAACGGAACATACCGTATCAGCATTCCGGAAAAAGGTGCCGTGCTGGTATTCAGCTACGTGGGTACAAACAGACAAGAGATCGTGGTAGGTACACAAAGAACCATCAATGTCGTGCTTGAAGACACTGAAAACGTGCTTAATGACGTTGTGGTGGTTGGTTACGGTACACAGCGCAAAGCGAGTGTAACGGGGTCTATTGCCGCTATCAACAGCAAGGAGATGCTTCAAAGTCCGGTAGGCGACTTAAGTAACACCCTTGCGGGTAGGGCTGTCGGTGTAATCACCAAGCAACCTGCAGGTGAACCGGGATCTGACGCCGCACAAATCTACATCAGGGGTAACTCCACTTACGGCAATGCCAGTATGGAACCCTTGTTCGTGGTTGATGGTATCGTACGCTCTTTCCGCGATTTCTCCCAGATGGATGCGAATGAGATTGAATCTGTTAACATCCTGAAAGATGCTTCTTCGGCAGCAATCTTCGGGGTTAAAGGTGCAAACGGTGTTGTTTTGGTTACCACCAAACGCGGTAAAGCTGGTAAGCTTTCTGCAAGCTACACTTTCAACTACGGCCTTTCATCGGTTACCAGACTACCTAAAAACCTGGGTTCATATGAGTATGCTGTGCTCTTCAATGAAGCAAAGCTGAATGACAACCCAAATGCTACTCCGGAGTTTTCTTTAGAACGTCTGGATGGTTTCAGAACAGGTTCAGATCCTGAACTTTATCCAAACACAGACTGGATGGACCTTGTACTGGGTGGCAACGCACCAAGGATGCAACACAACGTTTCCTTAAGTGGCGGTACTGAAAAGACTAAATACTTCACTTCATTAGGTTACCTTAACGAAGATGGTTTATACAAATCATTAAACTACAAACGCTATAACGTACGTACCAACCTGGATATTCAGGTAACCAATACTACCCGTTTCTCGGTAGATTTATCTGGCCGTATGGAAAATAAACTTGCGCCACCTTCAGGTGGTATATTTGAACATACACTTCGTAACCCGCCAATCTTCCTGGCACAATATCCTGATGGTCGCTTAGCGAGTCCTGGATCGTACCCTAACCCGCTTGCGTTGGTAAGTCCGGAAAGTGGATACAACAGAACTTCAGGAAACTACATCTTAACCAACTTCCAGCTTGCACAGGACATCCCTGGTGTTAAAGGACTTTCGGTAAAAGGAGTAATGGCTTTCGACCGTAACTTCAACTACAATAAAACCTGGAATACCTGGGTGCCTTTGTATGTGAAAAATGCTGATGGCACTTATGCCACATCCGCACCTTCTAAATCATCTTTATCAAAGAACTTTGGTGAGGGACAAGGATTAGAATTCCAGGGACACATCAATTACGAGAACCGCTTTGGGAAACATGGCTTCTCCGCACTTGCTTTAATCCTGCAAAAGGAAAATCAGAGCAGCGGTATGTACGGGGCCAGAAACTCTTACGAGAGTTCTGCGCTGGAGCTGATTAACTTCGGTCCGGCAGCCAACGAAGTACTATCTGATAATGAAGATAAAACAGGTTTAAGAAGCGCTGCAGTACGTTTAAACTACGATTACGATAATAAGTATTTTATCCAGGGAAGTTTAAGACGTGATGAGTCTGAAAACTTTGCGCCAAACAAACGTACCGGCTATTTCCCTGCAGTGTCTGCAGGCTGGTTAGTTACCGGCGAGGAGTTCATGAAGAACGTTTCTGCGGTTGATTACCTGAAAATTAAAGCTTCCTATGGTAAACTGGGTAGCGACAGGATCCCTAGCCGCTTTGGCTATTACAACAGATATGACCTGATGCCAAACAACTATCCATTTGGTGGAACACTTGCTAACGGCTTAACTCCTGGTGCTATTGCCAATCCGAACGTTACCTGGGAAACTTCTACAAAGACTGATGTTGGTTTTGAAACCAGATTGCTTAAGAACCTTATTGGCTTAGATGTTACTTACTTCAATGAAGATCGTAAGAACATTCTTGGTACACGCGGTCTATCTGTTCCTTTGTCATTCGGTGCAAACCTACCAACAGAGAACATCGGCCGGGTTAAAAACCAGGGTATAGAAATTGTTTTGAGTCATAACAACAGGATCTCTAACGACCTGTCATACTTTGTGAACGGTAACTTAACCTATGCAAAAAACAAGATCATCGAAGCTGCAGAAGCGATCAACGTTCCTGCAGGTAAGAGAATCACTAGTCGCCCGAACGGCGGATACTACGGTTACAAAGCTATCGGGATCTTTAAAGATGCGGCAGACTTTGCCAACTCACCTAAAACCTCAGCCTTCCTTGCAACCTCTGGTCCTGGCGATATCAAATACCAGGATCTTAGCGGGCCAAACGGAAGTCCTGACGGTGTAATTGATGATTTCGATGTTACCTACCTTGGTGGTGGAAGCTTACCGGAGATCATCTATGGTATTAGCGGTGGTGTAAACTACAAAGGCATTGAACTGAACTTCTTGTTCCAGGGTGCAGCCAGATCACAGCAGATGCTTACGCAGAACGCTGCATGGGCATTTTACAATGGTGGCCGTGTTACTGAAGAATGGCTTGATCGCTGGACACCAGATAATGCAGATGCTTCACTGCCTCGCTTGTCACTTAACGCAAACGGAAACAATTACCAGACCAGCAGCTTCTGGCTTAAAGACGCTACCTATTTACGACTTAAAAACGTAGAAGTAGCCTATACCTTGAAATCGGCTTTCTTGTCTAAACTGAACCTTACCGGTGTACGTGTTTATGCAAACGGTCAGAACCTGTTTACACTTACCGACCTCCTGAATGTTGACCCTGAAAATACAAGCGCTATCGGCTGGTACTATCCACAGCAGAAAACCTTCAACTTCGGTTTAAGCGTACAGTTCTAAGGTTATAAATTATTTACGCATATAAAATCACGATATAATGATTACTAAAAAGATTACATGGCTGTTGAGCATTGCATTTGTTGCTTCAATGACCTATTCCTGCAAGAAAGTGCTGGATGTAAAACCAACCAATTTCGTGTCTGATGAAGCGGTGTTTAAAGACATAACACTTACTTCACAATTCGTTACAAACATCTACTCCAGCCTGCTTAGCGGCTTCGACCGCCGTGATGCTGGTCTGGGACAGGATTGGTCTGTAGGTTTTGGATTGCTTGACATGGCAACCGACGATATTGAGGGACATGCATCCCTTAACGTTAACCTTATCCAGGCCGGAGATTTGAACGCCTCAAACTTTAACTTCTCCATCGAGATGTGGCAGGCAAACTATGTAATGATCCGTAAAGCAAACACTTTGCTGGCCAGAATAGATGCTGTACCAACTACGGATGAGACTTTAAAAGCCCGCCTGAAAGCTGAAGCTCGTTTTCTACGTGCTTTCGGCTATGCAGAACTGGTAAAAGCTTTCGGCGGTGTACCGCTGATTACCACCGAACAAATGGTATCTGATGATCTTTCAGTACCTAGAAGTTCTTACGACGAGTGTGTAAAGTTCATTATTGACGAATGTAATGCTGCTGCTGCCGACTTGCCCTCGACCTATGCGGATGCTGAGCTTGGTCGCGCAACTAAAGGTGCTGCACTGGCACTGAAAGCACGCATGTTGCTTTACTATGCAAGTCCGCTTAACAATACCGGCAACGATACCAAACGCTGGGCTGATGCTGCTAAAGCGGCAAAAGACGTTATGGACCTAGGTGCATACAATTTACATCAGGACTACTACCGCCTGTTCATGGATAAGACCGGTAATCGCGAGGTGATCTTTGCTAAAAAGTTCGCAAGACCAGGTAGAATACATGAAACTGCCTGGAAATTAGCGATGAGCATTGAGGCGCCATCCGTAATTGGTGGTGCATGGGGTGCTTTCCACGCCACGCAGAACTTTGTAGATTCTTATGAAACTAAAGATGGTAAATCAATAACGGATCCGACCAGCAACTACGACAAAAATGATCCTTACACAAACCGCGATAGCCGTCTGGATAAATCGGTACTAAGAAACGGTTCAAGCTGGAAAGGTGTAACTGTAGAGACCTTTGATGGCGGTAACGCAAACAAACCTACAAATGGAGACCGTACTAAAACTGGCTATGGACTTAAAAAGTTCATCGATGAGAAGTATGTAAGCGGAGATGCGGTATATCAGGGTGGAGATAACGACTGGATCTATATGCGTTATGCTGAGGTCCTGTTGAACTACGCAGAAGCTCAAAATGAGGCCGTAGGACCTGACGGTACTGTACTGGCTGCAATTAACCAGGTACGTGCAAGATCAGGACAGCCTGCATTGGCAACAATGAGCCAAAGCCAGATGCGTGAAAAGATCAGAAATGAACGCCGTGTAGAGCTTAGCTTCGAAGAGCACCGCTTCTTTGATGTACGCAGATGGAAGTTAGGTATGACCTATTTCAATCAGCCGGTAAAACGCGTTAAAATCGTGAAAAACGCAAACGGCAGCTTCACCTACACAGATGAGGTGCTTGAAAGCAGAGGCTACAAAGAGCACTACAACTTAATGCCAATTCCACAGATGGAATTAGAGCGAAACAACAAATTGGTTCAGAATCCAGGATATTAATACGCTCGTGGAGGGTAGCCTCAACAGGCTACCCTTCTTATTTCAATCAAACTTAAAATGCTAAAGAAAATTTTGTTTGTGGCCTTTGCATGCTCGCTTCCGTTTGCTGCGATGTCACAAAATACAACACCCGGAAAACCGCTTAAAGTGGAAGTCCGCAAAAGCGGCAGCAATTACCAGCTGTATCGTAACGGACAGCCTTACTTTGTTAAGGGCGCCGGAGGAACCACCTACATGGATCGCCTGGCTGCTTATGGCGGCAATTCCATCAGAACCTGGGGCACCAAAGATGGACAGCAGATTCTGGACTCCGCACAGAAATACGGCCTTACCGTGTTAATGGGCCTTGGCGTGGTACCCGAAAGACATGGCTTTAACTACGATGATGCCGCTGCGGTTAAGCAGCAGTTTGAACGGGTAAAAGCCGACGTGATTAAGTTTAAAGACCATCCTGCTTTGCTGGGCTGGGGCATCGGGAATGAACTTAACCTTTCCTATAAAAACCCGAAGGTCTGGGATGCGGTAAACGACATTGCCAAAATGATCCATAAGGAAGATCCAAATCATCCTGCTACAACGGTGCTTGCTGGTATAAACAAGCGCGAGATCGATTACATCATCACCAATACAACCGCAATCGACTTCCTGTCCATCAACACTTATGGCGGCTTGGCAACACTTCCCGAGCAGGTAGCTGCTACCGGCTGGAAGTCTGCTTATATGGTTACGGAATGGGGACCTACCGGACATTGGGAAGGCTTACAAACCAGCTGGAAAGCGCCGATAGAAGAAAGCAGCAGCGAAAAAGCCGCAGTTTATAAAAGCAGGTATACCAACTCCGTTGAACGTGATGTACAGAACTGCCTGGGTGCCTACGTCTTTTTATGGGGACAGAAACAGGAACGCACGCCAACCTGGTATGGTGTCTTCACCGAAAAAGGCGAGGAATCTGAAGTTGTGGATGTCATGCAATACCTCTGGTCGGGCAGCTACCCGAAAAATAAAGCCCCACACATCTATGCCTTTCATCTTGATGGTAAGAAGGCTGTGAAGAGTGTCCAGCTTAAAGCAGGGGATAAATACCAGGCTACGGTTGACGCCATTGATCCCGATAATGATCAGCTTAGCTATCACTATGAATTGCTTCCGGAAGCAACCAAGGTTGGGGAAGGTGGTGACCATGAAGACCGCCCAACAGCTCTTACTTCCGGCCTTGAAAATCAAAGCACTGCACAGGCGAGTATTGTTGCGCCTGCAACAAAGGGTGCCTATCGCCTCTTTGTATATGTTAGAGATGGCAAGAATAATGTGGCGACTGCCAATATTCCTTTCTACGTAAATTAGCACAAGATTCTGACCCCTATTTACCAGAAATACACATGATGAAATCAATTCTAAATTACCCATTTAAAATGCTGCTGCTTTGCTTGTTTACCTTTACGGTATCTTGCTCCAAGGCAGAAAATAAACCTGCATCCTTAAACCTCCAGCTTAACGTTGAGGTGCAGAATGACGGCTCGGGCCGTGTTAACGTTACCGCATCGGCAAACAATGCCGACAGATACTACTTCACCTTTGGTAAAAGTGATAATGAAGAAGGAATGCGGTCAACGGATGGAAAAGCCTCGGTAACCTATACTTCAAGCGGAACCTACAGGATTAAAGTTACGGCTTACGGCCCGGAAAATACTTCTGCTGTAGCTACTAAAGATGTAGAGGTGGTTGTTGCCAGCAGTAATGATGGTTATACCAGCGCTGATGGATACCCGGGCATGAAATTGGTCTGGAAGGACGATTTCAGCGGCACTGAACTGAACACCGCAGATTGGACCTTTGAACTTGGAAACGGCCTTGATGGCTGGGGTAATGCCGAGCTCCAGTATTACAAGAAAGAAAATACAAGTGTAAGAAACGGCTTGCTGACCATCACCGCTAAAAAAGAAGCTTTTGGCGGCTATCAGTACACCTCTTCGAGAATAAAAACGCAAAACCAAAAATCGTTCAAATACGGCAGAATTGATATCCGTGCAAAGTTGCCAAAGGGCCAAGGCATCTGGCCGGCATTGTGGATGTTGGGCGCCA
Source organism: Pedobacter sp. (assembly GCA_038918115.1). Classification (GTDB taxonomy): domain Bacteria; phylum Bacteroidota; class Bacteroidia; order Sphingobacteriales; family Sphingobacteriaceae; genus Pedobacter. The sequence goes on along the minus strand of JBCLAL010000004.1, from coordinate 201,798 downwards.
ACATTGAAACGGTCAAATGGCCATTCTCTGGTGAGATAGACATCATGGAACTTGTTGGCGGCGGTGCGGGTAAAGACAATACTGTATATGGCACCATTCACTTTGATGATAATGGCACCTATGCAAACCTTAGCAAGCCTTATGCGCTGAATAGTGGCGACTTCTCACAGCAGTTTCATGTGTTTTCGGTGCTGTGGGACGAAAGTAAGATCACCTGGTTCGTGGATGATGTTGCTTTTCATACACAGGACATCACGGCTGCGGCAAAAACGGAGTTTCATGAACCCTACTTCCTACTGATTAACCTTGCTGTCGGCGGCCGTTGGCCAGGCAGCCCGGACGCGACTACAGTCTTTCCACAACAACTTATGGTAGACTATGTAAGGGTCTTTCAAAAATAAAAAACAGTGCCAGTAGCCTCAAGCTACCGGCACTTATTGTTTTAAAGCCTTATCTATTTTGTTGTTCCAGGCATCCTGCGCAAACTTGTTCAGGCCATGGCTCGTCTCATCGTCATAAGCCTTCTGCATCACGTTCATGTCGCGGTAGGAGTCCAGATACTGCATGTTTAGCAATGCCTCGTAATTGTCGGGCGTAAGCTTCTTTGCCTGCATCTTTTCCTTAAACTGCTCCGCAATGATCTTGACAATATCAAAATGCCGCTGTTCGTGGTTCAGGTAGTAATCATTCCGGTTGGTCGGATTGGCCCAGCAGGCGCTCTTAGGTACATAGGCCTTTACGGCAATGGTTACCCGGATAATGCCGTTTTCAATGTCCGCATCCTGCGTATAGCCGAAGCTCGGCATAACCGATGCCTGATACTTATCAGAGATGCGTATTTTAGATTGGAAATCTGCCCAGGTTAATGGCCGCTCCGGATTGTAGTAGATCGTATCACCTTCCGTCTTCTCCGTATAATCCTTAAAGCTCATTTTTACCGCTTTCACCAGACGACGGTCTGTGTTCATGCCCAGCGTCATCCAGCTATTGAAATAGGTCAGTCCGCTATTAATCAACTGCCGCAGGTATCGTTCGGTGAACTCCGGTGTAGCCAGGCTTCGTCTGTATCTAATGGTGCCCGGGTAGCTGATCAAAGGTTCAATGCCATAATCCTTTTCCAGTCCGAAGCTAAGCTTCAGGTTGATCTCTCCATCAACACTGCTGCTCCCAACTGCCTTTTCAACGATCCTGAGCTGTTCTATGCCCAGGATTACTGGTCTGGCAGCAGTTTGTTTACTTAAATTTTTATCTAAATACCGCTTTACGGCTACTGCGGTGCCACCTTGAAGTCCTACGCGTTCCGCTTGTGCTTTATTGGCTGCATTTTTTATGATAATTTCTGCCGGCTTGCCTTGATCAGCACGCTTATCCTGTACACCAGCAATGTAAAAGCCTGCAGGCTTTAACGAAATGGATTCGTCGCGGAGGCTGATCTGCGCCGAAGCATTGAAGGTGATAAACAGAAGGTTGATGAAGGTTAGGAGCAAGCGGCAGCAGGTGTGTTTGTTGCTTGTCTCTCTCATACTCAGGTACCTATAACGCCGCTTAAACCGCTATAGTATAGCGCCTTTGAATAATAATCTCCGGTGCTGTATTCCCCTCATTTTGGATTACGGAAATTAAAGCTGATTTTAGGCCGGGAAATGAGGTCCTCGTTTATTTTCAAAGAACAAGTTCTTGCAGCAGGCCTGCTTTTACGCTGGTTCCTGCTGGTTGCAGCGATGGCTATTGCCATTGGTGCTGCGGTTGCATGCTTTCTTTGGGCGTTGCAGCAAAGCATTCATTTCCGGTTTAGCCATCCCTGGTTGCTATACTTCTTACCGCTCGCCGGACTGTTCATATATTTTATCTATAATGTTTTTGGCAAAGCTGCGGAGAAAGGCAATAACCTGATCCTGGAGCAAATTCAAGCAGAGGCTGGAGCAGTTCCAAAGCGTATGGCGCCACTTATCCTTTTAACCACCCTCATCACGCATCTCTTTGGTGGATCTGCGGGTCGCGAGGGTACTGCCGTTCAGATCGGTGGAAGCATTGCCTCAGGCTTCAACGGCATTTTCAAACTGGATGCCGCTGAGCGCAGCATGATGCTCAGTGCAGGCATGGCGGCTGGCTTTGCTGCGGTATTCGGTACGCCTGTTACCGGAGCCATCTTTGCTCTGGAAGTGCTTGCCCTGGGCAAGATCAAATACCGGTCACTGCTGCCTGCCCTACTGGCTTCGGTCATCGCAGATGGCACTGTAAGTGCATTAGCGCTTAAACATCAGCATTACCGCATTGATGATCTACCCTTAAGTGCCGACTATTTCAGTACCTACCTGCACTTCGATATTTTACTTACCCTTAAGGTCGTCCTGGCTGCTGTGGCTTTTGGCTTCGCCAGTTACCTTTTTACAGCCATGATCCGGGAGATCAAGGGCATTTCCAACAAGGTCTTCAGGCATAAATGGATGATCCCTTTTACCGGCGGGTTGCTTATTATCCTGCTTACGCAGATTGTAGGCAAGCCAGATTACCTGAGCCTCGGGGTAGACCCGGAATACGCTGGCGCGGTTACCCTGCAGTCGGCATTTCACCTTGGCGGCGCCGATGGCTTCAGCTGGTTATGGAAAACCATCTTCACTTCGGTAACCATTGGTACCGGATTCAAAGGCGGGGAGGTAACCCCTTTGTTCTATATCGGGGCGACCCTCGGCAACACGCTATCCGGACTGCTTAATGCGCCAGTGAGCCTCTTTGCTGCACTGGGATTCATCGCGGTATTTTCCGGAGCCACAAACACGCCGTTGGCATGTACCATGATGGGCGTTGAGCTTTTCGGGGGAGAACATATCGTGTTCTTTGCCCTTGCTTGTTTTATCGCATATCTTTTCAGCGGACATACAGGCATCTATGGCAGTCAACAGATCGGCTTCCCTAAGATTGAGGGCATACCTTCTGCCACTGCTGCAAACCTTGATGAAGCATCAAAAAGGAAGGGTTATCTCTATGAAAAGCTTTCAAGGTACTTTCCTAAAAAATAGTTCTGATAAGACCATCTAAGTACGCTTTAGCAAGGGTATCTATCGACCTCTGGAAGGCTGCTTCAAAACAACCTTGGGAAACCTGTACACAATACAGGGCCTACCCGGGGCTTTAACTGGGCCTTAGCCCTGTCAACGCCCTGGGTAGGCCCTGTGTAAGCCTGGGGTAAGCCCTGAGTGTGTCGAACGTAGGTCCCACACATCGATGAACTACCCTAGAAGTCTGAATAGTCTGCCGGCACAAGAAATTTGGTGTCGTTCTTAATTACGTTATGCTGGTATTCCGGTAAAGCTGAAACACGCTTCCATTTAGGGTCATCACTGAACTTCTTCCACTGTTCCGTTCTGGAGTCCATATTGCGGTAGGTAGTTAGGTACATCAGGTTGGGCATTCTACTGCCGGCGATTACCTCACCGTAAAAGACAGGCTTACTGCCAATGCGTTCAAAAATTTCTACCTCTTCTTTGTCGAACATGGCCACTTTGTTCCGGTATAACTTTTCAGTAGCGCTCTCGTAGCTCCTTAGCTCGTATATGCGTTCGCTTTTTGGCGTGTCGAACGTAGGCTTTTTCATTAAGGGTGCCTGAGCAAAAGCTTCCATAAGTATGGATTCTATGCGGATGTACGGTGCATCATTATAGGCGGCATTAAGGTAATCGGCACCTTTATCTGCTACCGTTTTGTCTGTCTCCAGTAACTTGGAGGTTTTCAGAAATGCTGTCAGGGATTTAAATGGCATGAAGACATAGACCTTTTTCGCCGTTGCAGTGTCAATGTTCAGTGTTTTGAATACACCTACGTTTTGTATACCGGCGCGGTGCAAGGCAGGCAGGTAGGCCTCAGAAAGAAATTTGTCCAGACGTGTTTCCTGGGCTTTATCCTTGATCTGATAGACTAACAGTTGATAGAACTCCCGTGACGGTGCTTTCTTAAGCGTGTTTGCAGAAAGGGAGCTGAGAAAAAAGAGCAGCATCATGCTGCATAAGCATAGGGATTTGCGTTTCATATTTGGTTAATTGATTGATTAAAATGACGGGAATAAAAATAATACTTTAACATCGATGAAGAATGATGATTTGTGTTTAAGTTTACCTCCAACCAAATATTCTATGATGAAAAAGTTTGCAGTCCTTCTAACAATCGCTATAAGCACCCTGTTTTGTAAAAGTATGAAAGCCCAGGAAAATCAACAGCCGGTAAGTGCCAAGCTAAATCACATTGCAGTATACGTTTCTGACCTTGAGCAAAGTGAAAAGTTTTATCATGATCTGTTTAACCTACCGAAGATCGAAGAGCCCTTTAAAGATGGCAGGCACGTATGGTTTTCATTAGGCCCTGCAGGTCACCTGCACCTGATTCAAGGCCCTGGTGCTAAAGTTAAACACGATAAGAACGAACACCTTTGTTTTAGCGTAGCGAATATTGACAAGTTCATTGAAGTGCTTAACAAAAAGAAAATTGAATTTTCAAACTGGCCCGGTACAGAGAAAGCACCTACGGTAAGGGTAGATGGTGTTAAACAGATCTACTTCCAGGATCCTGATGGTCACTGGTTGGAGGTGAATGACGATCACTAGCTTGCTGATCGTTGTTCCTAAGGTTGATACCACAGTTTGAACAGTAATTTGCGTCAAAATCATTTACAGGTGCCTTACATACAGGGCACCTTTTTTTTGCCATTTCGGTTGCCCTGGCCATTTCTACGGAAACAATGCCTGTAGGTACCGCAATGATGCCGTAACCCATAATCATCAGGATGCTGGCAAAGAACTGTCCAAGGGGGCTCTGCGGCGAAACATCGCCGTAGCCAACCGTGGTAATGGTTACCACCGCCCAGTAGATGGATACCGGGATGTTTTCAAAGCCATTCTCCGGACCTTCAATCAGGTACATCAGGGTTCCCATGATGGTTACAAGCGTGAGTACGGTGGTAACAAACACAATGATCTTGTGCATGGAATTGCGTAGTGCCTGCTTGAGGATGTTCCCTTCGGAGAGAAACCTGCTGAGCTTAAGGATTCTGAAGATGCGCAGCAAACGGAATGCACGCACAACCACCAGAAACTGCGTGCCGGCAAAGAAAAACCGGAGATAGCTGGGCAGAAAAGCAATAAGATCTATGAGGCCGTAAAAGCTGAAGATGTAGCGTTTAGGTTTATCCATCGCATAGATCCGCAAAGCATATTCAAGGGTGAAGAAAACGGTGCAGGTCCATTCTGTAATCCGGATGTAAGTCATGTACTTGTCCCGGTAGGCCGTAACACTTTCCATTAACACTGAAGAGATGCTGAGGAAGATTACAACCAGAAGCGTCAGATCGAAAAGCTTTCCTGCGGGTGTATCTGAACGGAAAATTATGATGTATATTTTTTTTCGCAGCAGGTCATTATTTCTTATCGGCATGATCTGAGATTTTCATTAGGTGACAATTCGGGGCTGAATCATCTTGCCCTTATCGCCTAAATTACTTATATTTAGAGAAAGTGTCGGGACTTATGTTCCTGTAAACGCAAGCTTCAAAAAGATATTCCCTTTGAACTTATAAGGTTAATGTGATATGGAAAGTTTTTTAAATAACGCAGTAATATGGTTTGGACTTGGCCTGGGACTGTTTCTACTTGAGTTTCTGCTTCCAGGCTTCATCCTGTTCTTTTTCGGCGTGAGTGCCTGGATCGTAGCTGTACTTACATTTTTCTTTGATGTTTCCATAAATACGCAGCTAATCGTGTTTTTGATCAGCTCCATTGTGTCGGTACTATTCTTCCGCAATTGGGTGAAGCATCGCTTTGGAATGGGCAAGACGATTGCCGGCATCCTTCCGGATGAGTTTGTTGGGAAAGTTGCTATCGCTGAGACCAGCATCGCACCGGGTAAAAAAGGACGTGTAGAGTTCAAGGGTACCGAATGGGACGCCTGTTCTGAAGAAACCATTTCCCCTGGCGACAATGTGATCATCACCCGCATAGAAAGCATTTTATTATACGTAAAACCAATCAAATCATTATGACGTCATCCACCATTATTTTAGTCTTTCTTGCTTTATTCGTACTTGTCGCCTTCTTGTCGACCTTCAAAGTGGTGCCACAACGTTCGGTTTACATTGTAGAGCGCCTTGGTAAATACAGTCGTGCGCTGGATGCCGGCTTTCACATCCTGATCCCGTTTATAGATAAGATCGCTTACAAACAGAACCTGAAAGAGCAGGCTATAGATGTAGCCCCGCAAATTTGTATTACAAAAGATAACATCGCTGTAGAGGTAGATGGGGTATTATACCTGCAGGTTATTGACCCGCAGAAAGCCTCTTACGGCATAGATAACTATCGCTTTGCGGTGATCCAGATTTCACAAACCACCATGCGTAGCGTGATTGGCCGGATGGAGCTGGATAAGACCTTTGAAGAAAGGGAAACGGTAAACGGTGCGATTGTGAATGCAGTAGATAAAGCCAGTGACCCATGGGGGATCAAAGTTTCGCGTTATGAGGTAAAGAACATTTCGCCGCCACAGAGCATCCGTGATGCCATGGAGAAACAGATGCGTGCAGAACGTGAAAAACGTGCACTGATTGCCGAGTCTGAGGGTGATAAACAGGCGAAGATCAATCGTGCTGAAGGTGATAAGCAGGAAATGATTGCCCGTTCTGAGGGTGAGAAGCAGCGGAAGATTAACGAGGCCAGCGGTCTGGCTGCGGAGATTGAGATGGTAGCAGTGGCAACGGCTATTGGTATTAAGGAGATTGCAGCTGCAATCAACCAGGAGGGCGGTATGAATGCGGTGAACCTTCGTATTGCCGAGCAGTATTTGAATGAGTTCGGTAAGCTGGCTAAGACGAACAATACGATGATCGTTCCGGCAGATCTGTCGGATATTGCCGGCGTGGTGTCGAGTGTAACCTCCGTATTAAACAAAACGAACATGCCACCTGTTAAGCCAGCACCTCTACAATCATTTTAATGAAGACATTTATTTCGGATTTATCCGGACGATTATACTTGTACCAGTGCTGCTTTATGTTAGCACTGGTATCTTGTTTTAACATGGCCTGCAACCAGGGACAGCAGTCTGCTGGTACAGACCTGCCGGTTACAGAAAGCTGCTATCAGGCGAGTTACCAAAGGGACACGGCATTGCTAAACCTGAAATTTGCAGGACGTAAGATCACCGGCAAGATGCGGATCAACTATGCCGATGGTAAGTTCTATGATGGAACGATACTAGGGGAACAGAAAGGTAAGGGCGATACTTTGATCCTGGCTTATGATTTTAAGATCAATAACGAAGGCAAATGGCATCGTAATCCCCTGGCTTTTCTAAGAAGGGCCGATCGTCTGGTGATGGGCATCGGGCAGATTAATATCGTCTGGGGCACCGGTGCTTTCGATGAAACCGTACCTATTGATTATAAACATGCACGTTTTGTATTTGAGCCTGTGGATTGTCAGGATAATCCATGATGCGCTTAGTTAACGTATTCAAGCCCCCATTTGTACAATTCATTAATTATCGGCTCCAATTTCTCTCCCTTTGGCGTTAAAGAATACTCTACTGTTGGTGGCACGGTCGCAAACACCTTCCTGGTAACAATTTCATTTGCCTCCATATTCTTTAGTTCCTTCACCAACATTCGTGTATTAATGTTGGTTACAAGTCGTTCTAACTCGCTAAAGCGCTTCTTGCCTGTAAACAGTGCATAGATGATTGACATTGACCATTTTCCTCCTATAACGCCCAGAATTTCCTGTAGCGCACATTTCTCGGTAGATTTTATATCTTTTTTTGTGCTCATAAGTATTTGAAAATCAGTTAAGCTTTACTTTTTGTTCTTACTGTACAAACGTGTTCCTACTTTCAAAAGTAAAGCATAGTATTTTACTTTACAACTCATTTTAAAAGAAACAAAGATGGGTACTATGTTAAAAGGACAGGTTGCGCTGGTAACCGGCGGAACTAAAGGCATTGGGAAAGCTATTGCCGAAAATCTAACTCGTAATGGCGCTCAGGTGGTGGTAACTGCCCGTAATGCACCTGGAGAAAGCGTAGAAGGACAGCACTTCATAGCGGCGGATCTCAGGTTTGCAGATGCTGCCGGCAGCATTGCCACCGAAGTTCTGGAACGATATGGTAAGATCGATATCCTTGTGAATAATGCAGGCGCTAATCTGAGCCCAGGCGGCGGTTTTCAGGCATTATCGGACGAACACTGGCATAATGACTGGGAATTGAATTTTATGTCGGTAGTTCGTATGAATAAAGCATTATTACCGGCAATGATTTCGCAGAAAAGTGGTGTAATCATCAACATCTCCACAGGTGCCGCAAAGCAGCCCATCTGGGATATGACAATGTCATATTCTGCTGCTAAAGCAGCATTGAATACCTATAGTAAAGCCCTTGCAACGGAGTTGGCTCCGCAAGGCATACGCGTGAACGTGGTCTCGCCAGGGCTGGTCCGCACGGAGTTAATGATGGATTTTGTCGAAAACCTGGCAAAGTCTGCACAGTCGACAGTTGATGATACTTATAAAGCTATGATGGACAAAGTAGGTGTTCCAATGGGTAGAATGGCCGAACCTGAGGAAATCGCGGGTCTTGTTGGCTTTTTAGTTTCGCAGGATGCCAAATATATTACTGGCGTTAACTATTCGCTGGATGGAGGCGCAGCACCAACGGTGTAGCCGCAACAAAAAAGGGCTAAGTACATCATGTACTTAGCCCTTTTCTTATTTATGAGTATGGTTATTTAACGACTTTGATCTCCACACGACGGTTTAAAGATCTGCCTTCTTCAGAGGTATTGCTAGAAAATGGTTTCGACTCACCAAATCCTTTAATGCTGAAGTTATCAGCGCTAAAACCTGCATTTACAAGGTATGATTTAACCGAGTTTGCACGGTCAATAGAAAGTGACATGTTGTGTGCATCAGAACCTTCAGCTGAAGAGTGACCGTTTAAAACGAACTTCACGGAAGGATCTTTCTTCATCTCAGCAACAGCCTTATCCAAGATAGCGAAAGAAGATGTTTTAAGCACAGCAGAGTTGAATTCGAATAGGATGTTTTCGAAGTTATAATCTGGCTTCGCTACAGGTTCTTCTTTTTCCGGCTCTGGTGTTCTTTGTGGTTCCGGTTCCGTCTTTGTTACTTCAGTGTTCTCTTTTTTTACTACCGGTGCTGGTGTTTTTGCTACCATTTTTTTCGCTTTACACGAGTACATGGTTAGGGTCAGGATGCCCAGCGCAACAGGCAGGAAGTACATTCTTAATTTGTTCATAAAATTTTATTGGTTCTAAATTGCTAAGCATGCTTAGCGGTTATCATTTGCGGCTTAAATGTAAAAGAATATAATAAATAACGCAATAATTCTTGTAATCGTATCTATCTTTCCTGGTCATTAGGATTCATTATTATTCGTTGCGTATTTATTAGATTTGTTTCATGTCATCACACCACGTTATTAGAGAAAAGCAGGAACCTGCATTGTATATACACCAGCTGGGGGATTTTAATGAAGAATATCTCGGACAGTTGCTTGAATGGAGCCCAACCTTAATTGTCAACTCCCCGGAATATGAAAAAGTCCTGAGTCTCGGACTCAAGGTGGATGTAGTTTTAAATCCATCAACCCGGCAGCAGTACCAGGAACATACCAGATTAATCGATGGCCTTAAGGCAGATTTGCTGGAAGTGCTGAACTTCCTGATCGCAGAGGGATACCCGGCGGTGAACATCATTGACCAGGCAGGTCAACTGCCCGATCTTATCGACTACATTCCAGAGATCAACATTGTAATCTTTACTTCAACCAGCAAAAACTACGCTATCGAGTCAGGCTTTAAGGTCTGGAAGCCGAAAGGCGTGGAATTCAAGATCCCATTGACGCATTACTTTGAGGCCAGTAATTTGATTCCAAATGAGAAAGAGCGTTTTGAGGTTAAGGAAGATGGCTTTGTGGAATTTACCTTCGCGGGCAACTATTTATTTCTGAGAGAGTACTATGATCCTTCTTAAAAAAGCAGTTGAGGCGGATATTCCTACTATACAGGAGATCGCCAGGATTACCTGGGGACCTACTTACGTAGATATCATCGGACAGGCGCAGGTAGATTATATGCTTGACAGGATGTACAGCAAGGCTGCCTTACTGGAGCAGCTGGCTGGTGGGCATACCTTTCTGATTGCAGGGCAGGGTTCAAAGAAAATAGGCTTTGCTTCCTATGCAAGGGAGGAAGAAGATGCTTTTCACCTGCATAAGCTATATGTGCTGCCCGAGGTTCATGGGCAGGGTATAGGGAAGTTCCTGATCAATGAGGTGCTGAATGCCGTTCGTAAGGAAGGTGCGAAATTCCTGCGCTTGAATGTGAACCGGAACAATAAAGCGAAGTCATTCTACGAAAGCGCTGGCTTTAAAATAAAAGAATCCGTTGACATTGAAATTGGCAACGGATTCTATATGAATGATTACATCATGGAGAAGACTATCGAACCAGCTTAGGTATTCTGCTTGGTGTATCGCTGCCTTTAATGATGGTGATTGCGCTTTTTGCGATCGCTTTGATGGTGGAGAGGATGTTATCGACGTCCATAGAGCTGTACTCATCTTTAACAGAGTGGTAAAGTTTATCAGTATCGATCTGGTCTGTACTGATGGTATGTGCCGGAACTCCCAAAGCTGCCAGGGTAGCATTATCACTGCGGTAGAAAAGGTTTTGATCTGGATATGGATCAGGATGGAATGTAAATTCTGTTCCTGACAAGTTCTTTTGCAAGATCTTGCCGAAGTCAGAGCGTTCGTATCCGGTTATAAATGCTGCATTCTTTCCGAACTTGCTTTCTTTACCGATCATTTCGATGTTGAACATGGCTACAACATCATCGGCATTAAGTTTTTCAGAGAAGTATTTTGCACCAAAGCCGCCAATTTCTTCTGCGGTGAAGGCAACAAAGATGAGGGTACGCTCATTGTTGTTTAGCTTTTTGTAGTATTTCGCTAATGCGATCATGGCCGTGGTACCGGAAGCATCATCGTCGGCGCCATTAGCAATGCTGTCCCCATCAACTGCTTTTACAATTCCGAGGTGATCGTAGTGACCTGAAAATACAACCAGTTCCTTGCCTTTTGATTTGCCTGGGATCATACCTGCCACGTTAAATAGCGGCAATTTGCTGATGTCATTCTTTACAGATGCGGTAAACTGCGTTGCGGTGGTATCGCTGGTTAGCACAAATACAAGTGCGGAGTTGCTTGGCGACTGAAGATCTTTTTCGTCCAGCATGGTGCCACGGCTAAAAGCTCCTTTTACACGGTTGAAGTCTTTGGAGAGCTTCGGATCCACTAAGATCAACTGTTGCTTCTGCCCTCTGGATAAGGCACGATATTGAGAGATAAAGTCCTTTTCAGGGTCTAAGCGGATCCAGCTATCAGCGGCGGTATTGTCGAAGCTAATTGATTCGCCTGTGCTGTTTGCCACCAGGATGTCTTTTGCCGCTACGGTAGTTCCATTCAGGGAAACGGTGGCCGAGGCAGTTGCAACACGGTATTTAAAGAAGCTTTGTCTGTAGCCATTTTCACCGGCCAGCGGTTTTAGCCCGATCGCTTTGAATTCCTTTTCGATGAAGCTTGCTGCTTTATCTATGCCCGGAGTGAAGGTGCCACGACCTTCCATTTCATCGCTGCTTAAGGTTTTTATCAGTCGGTCTACGTAAGCTTTGGTGATGATCTTGTTAATGTCCTGTGCACTTGCAGCTCCAGTAACGAGCAGCAATAGCAAGGCGCAAAAGAGTTTGTTCTTCATTTATTTGTTTTTTGGGTTAAATTAATAATTATCTTCTTTAAGCCTTAGCTTTTTCTTTTCGATGCTGGTGTCTACGCGGGTTTCATGAACCCCGTCGACGACCTCAATGGTGTAGTCGCGATCTTTCTCTGCAGTATATACCTCCGCCGTTTCTGTAAACTCAACCGACTTATCGTAAGGGCCGATGCTGCTCATCATCTTCACAAATACAGGAAGGCATTCAAAGAAGATGAACAATAAGCCGATGAAAGTAACAGCCATTGCGGTGCTTTCATTGCGCGTTCCATTGGGGTTGAAGCTTAGCTGTCCTAAGGCCCAGTTACGATCGGCGAAGCCGGCAATGCTCGACAGGCTGTCGAGCTGCTTGCTGGTATAGATCCGTTCGGCAAACATGCCATCAAATTCCTTGCGCTTGGCGATAAAATCTTCCTGTCGCCGTATACCGGCATTCAGCGTATCCAGGTTCTGCTGGCGCTGCTGCAGTTCGGCCTCTTTACGCTTGGCGTAAGGGCCGTAACCCATTACCCCGGAGGTTTCTGTAGTCTTGTTGCCAAAGATTTCGAAGTTTAGTTTCTGACGATCGGATTTGATTGCGCTGCTAAGGGAATCGCGTTCAATGCGGCTGGCATTAAGCTTGGCCATCTCGATGGTGTACTTGTTGTTGAAGGCTTTGTTGAGCGTGTCTATACGCGCCCGTTGGTTGTTGAGGTAACTTACCTTTAGACGCTCGCGAATTTCCTTGTCGAAGATTTTAAGCTCCAGTGGCCTGGAGATAACCAGACCGATCATGATGGCAAGCAGCACGCGGGGTGTTGCCTGCAGCACTTGTTTCCATGCCGATGCATTCTTGTTAATACTGGCTACAATGTAGCGGTCCATATTAAAAATGGCAAGGCCCCAGAGGATACCAAATAGCAAGGCAAAAAGTACGGCAAAAGCATCACCCTTAAACACGAAGTACATGGCATAGCCACCAGACAAGGCAGCAAAGAGGGCAGTAAAAAAGATGGTGGCGCCGATTCCGACGTACTTGTTTTGCTCCGTAGGATGTTTTTGCAGGGTATCCAGGTGCACGCCAGAGCAGAACCAAAAGAATTGGTTAAGGGAGTTCATATGTAAGGGTATTTATGTAGTTCCTATTAAACGCCTGGCCGGCAGGGTTGTTACAGGGAGATCGGCGATTAATTTTATCGCTTGCTGGTGATTTGGGGCAGAAGGCGTTTATATTATTGTTTATCTTTGAGGAAAAATAGAACTGATGAAAGAAGTTACTGTACAAGAGCTTAAACAGAAAATGGATAATAACGAAGATTTTCAGCTGATCGACGTTAGAGAGACTTTCGAGTATGAAACATCCAATCTGAACGGAGAAAACATTCCATTAGGCGGCATACTTATAGAAGCTGACAAGATTGCAACCGACAAACCAGTGATCGTTCAATGCAGAAGTGGTAAACGCAGTGCCGCAGCTGTAATGCAGCTGGAGCAACTTGGTTTTACAAATTTATATAACCTTAAAGGTGGTATTCTGGCATGGCAGGAAGCTTTTGATCCAAACATGCCCGTTTATTAATCATGAAAAAACAAATTGCCTACAATGTTTTCTTTTACCTTGGGATATTCATATCCATCATAGGTTTAAAATGGGCATTGGATATTCATAATGTGCCAGCAGTGATCCTGTTTGTGGCATCTGCAATCTTCTTTATCTACCTTAAGATCCGTTTAATAAAGGATCTGCGGCAAACCATTAAGGATAAAAGAGATCAGCGCTAACACCTTCCAGTCCCAGGCCTGGTAAGTTATTGAGCTCATAGCGGCCCCCAACCAGTTTCGGGGCCGTAAAGGGGTTATTCTTCGTAAGCCAGGGACCATCCAGATCTGCCCAGTTACATAATGGTGCCAGCGCCATTCCTGCCAGCGTTGCGCAGGATGTTTCGCTCATGCAGCCGATCAGCACCTTCATGCCCAGGCTTTTCGCTCTTAAGATCATCTGATGGGCTTCATACATACCCGCGCTCTTCATCAGTTTCACGTTGATGCCGTGGTATGCACCTTTGATCTTGTCTATGTCCGCTAACCGTTGTACCGCTTCATCTGCAAGAATAGGAATCGGACTTCTGCCGGTGATCCAGGCATTGCCTTCCAGATCATGCTTATCCATAGGCTGTTCAATGAGTACAGCACCTTGTTCATGTAGCCAGTAAATGGTTTCTATGGCAGCTTTGCGGTCCTTCCAGCCCTGATTCGCATCTATGTACAATGGAAGGTCACTTACGCTTCGTATCGTTTGGATGAGTTCACGGTCATTATCCCGCCCCAGCTTTATTTTTAATACTTTTAAACCCGTGGCATCCTTGAGCTTTTCCCGGATTACTTCAGGTGTATCTATGCCAATGGTGTACGAGGTAAGCGGCATCTGCTCCGGGTTGGCACCATAGATCTCGTAACAAGGCTTCTGGAGCAGCTTGCCTTGCAGATCGTTAAGGGCGATATCTATAGCCGCCTTCACCGCCGGATTTCCAGCCTCCAGATCATCAAGGTAGTTTATGATTTCCTGGAAATTGAAAGGTGCCTTAAAGCGGCCCCAATCTACCCCTTGCAGGAACCGTACCGCCGACTCATTGGATTCGCCCATGTAGGGAACCATAGAAGCTTCGCCGTAGCCGGAACAGCCTTCATAGTCGAGCTTCAAAAGCAATAGTGGTGTACTGCTGCGACTGAAACCGGCGATTGCAAAAGGATGTTTGAGTTCGAGCTGGTAGGATATATAGCTTGCTTTCATGACACTGAACGGCATTGGTAATGCGAAAGTTAAAATATTAATGCGGCGGTGAATGTAAAAATAATATCCCTAATATTGCCGGTTCTATGAACAGCAGCATCTATCAGCCCTTCAAAAACTTCGATTTCAAATATAAAAACTGCTTCCTGAGCGGTGATATGTTAAAGTCACCGGTGACGGAGATTAACGTACTGCCCGACTGGTTACTGGCCCTGGCCAACTACACCGGACAGGAACAAATTAAGTTGCTTGATGAGAGCGTACGTTCGTATAATACGCTGAAGGTTCCGGTTAATACCGAGATTTTAAGCCAGTTTGTTGAGCCCCTGGAAGCAAAGATCGCTGAAGCATTTGCCGGGGGTTATGCTGCGGTTTCCAAACTTGAAGAGATAGACCTGTTTAAGTGGGTGGGCAAGTTCATGTATAGCCTCATCTATATTGAGATGAATGCGGCGATAAAGCTTCAGCAGCTAAGTGCCGACGGTATAAACATGTCGCAGGGCCTGATGCATAAATTCGGTAATCTGCATACCATGCTTCAGAGCATCTACCTGAATGTTGAGTTTGAGGATTTTGAACCTTGGTCTATTGTGGTTGTTCCGCTGGCAGACCAGGATCATTATTTCAGCTTCCGCGATGAAATTAATACCATGACCTTTTCGCTGAAGTTGAAGGATTTCGGAATTATCATGTGCCTGCAGGATAACGGAACCAATAAGCGCTTTCATAAGGGGCTTTTGGATCAGATTGCAGGAAAGGCCTTGCTGGAACAGCAATTTGAAGAGCTATGTGCAAGATTCTTCTATTCTGCCTATCTGTTTAACCGTTTACCGGAATATACCATTATGCCAGTAGAGGGGACCGTGTACATAGCGCCGATGCCTTTGAAAGGTACCTCCACGAAACCATTGTTCGACAATTGGCAGCATAAGACCTACGCCCAGGTGCTGGAGAACTTCTGGAAGCCATGGGGGCATACGATCTTCGAAATCATCAAGGATCCGTTGTCACCAATGAGCTATTTTGATCCGCCGATGCTACCTGCCACCGCCTACTAAGGCAGTTATAAAGTGTTCTAAAATGCCGGGCACAATCATGATGGTGATGATGATTCCTGCTAAAGCACCGAAGAAGTGTGCATCATGGTTAATGTTATCTCTGGATTGGCGTGAGGCATAAGCGCAATACAGGAGGTATAAGCCTCCAAAAAGTACCGCTGGTATGCCTATAGGAATGAAGAACAGGTAAAAAGGTGTTAGCGGGTAGAACAGGATGAAGCTGAATAACACGCCACTGATTGCGCCGGAAGCACCGAGGCTGTTGTACCAGAAATCATCACGGTGTTTATAGATGGAAGGAATATCGCTTAAGATCAGGCTCAGCAGGTAGATCAGTCCGAAGCGCAAAGATCCAATCTGTGCCTCCAGGGCGAAACCCACAAAGAAAAATGTAATCATGTTGAAGATCAGGTGCATCCAGTCTGAATGGATCATGCCGCTGGTAATGATGGTGTACATCTTGTTCTTGCGGTACACGCTATAAGGATGCAGCATAAACTTACCGAAAAGGGCATGGTCGTTAAAGGCGTAAATACTGGTTACAACGGTAAAAAGGAGAATAAGGCTTGCTACCGGGGTCTCATTAAAATATTCCATACTTAGTTTGTGCTTGTCTTAAGAGGTTCCATTAATCGTCCTACAGGATAGCGCAGGTGTGTTTTTTCGTAATATGCAGAATTCTTGTATATGAATTGAAGCTGTGCAGCCCCGCTTTTTGCAAGAGCAGGATCATTCGCTTTTGCCTGCTCCAGCATAGTTTTTAATTCCGGATGCGCTTTAAGCAAGTCCGCTGCCGTATCTTCAAAAACATAGGCTGAATAGTGTTCCTTCTGACCAAGTATGGAGTCGAAAAAGTTCCAGTTGAAGAAAGAGTCCGTGCCTTGTGGCTCCAGCGTTTCTACGATGTAACGGTTCTTTGCCTGGTTTACGTATACGATATAGTCGCCTTTGTAGAAAGTTACTGTTTGCTTAACCGGGTTCAGCTTTACGGCAGAATGAATGTAATGCCCTTCGTATGGTGCCGGCATTGTCTTGTAGTCCTTGATGTAGTACATCTCCAGGTTGAGGGCCGTGTCTGCACTTAGCTGTTGTATAACGACACCGTTTAGTTTAAGCAGCTCGACTACCTTGCTCCATGCTTTTGGAATTACATAAGCAACCGGTTTGGATACCGTTACCGCAGGCTCGTAGTTGTTCCATTGCCTGATAAATTTTTTATATGGTGCCTTGCGATCATAATACAGTCGATCTTCAGCACTTACGCCACTTGGCTTTTGCTTGGCAGTATAGCCTTTAAAGAAAATGCTGTCGAATAAGTCCTTGTTCAGCTTCCATTCAAGCGGGAAGTCTTGCTGTGCAGCAACCTGCTGATCTGCCTGCTGTTTGTTTAGTCCGATTTGCTTTGCATCACGAGAAACTATGGCGATATACGTTTCCAGGAGCTTATAAGTGGCGTCAACGCGTTTGTCATAAGCCTTAAGCATGTGTGTCTCGGGCATGAAGCCGATCACATTGTGCAGGGCTGCATAACCCGTGGAGAAGCGTGCCGGCTCCAGAAAGCCGGTGATGCCGGAATCAGGTGTCTCTTCAATGCTGTTGATGTAAGGAATAAGCTCATAGCCTTTTGACGCCATCTGTTTGTATAGTGCTGGTACCATCTCGCTGGTCAGGTACTTGGCCAGTACAGGATTAAGCTTGTCCTTCTGTGTTGGGATAAGCGTCATGGTATATTGGTAGTCGGCACCATTACTGGTATGGGTATCTACAAAGATCTCCGGGTTCCATTCATTAAATAGCTGTTGGAAGCTTGCGGAGTTCTTCGAGTCTGTTTTAATAAAATCGCGGTTAAGGTCCAGGTTGCGGCTGTTACCTCTGAATCCATAGGCAAGCGGCCCATTTTGATTGGCTCGTGAGGTGCTGCTGCGGTTATAGCTTCCGTCTATATTGTATAGCGGAATTATACAGATCACTACATTTTGTGGCAGCTTGTTGTTTTTAAGCAGGTCGCGGGAGAGCATCATGCTGGCGTCGATACCTTCCGGCTCTCCGGGATGGATGCCGTTGTTGATTAAAAGTATTCGCTTATCCTGTTTGCGGATTGTTGCGGGATCAAAGGTCTGGTCTTTAGATAGCACAAGCAGGTGCAGGGGTTCGCCGAAATCCGTCGGACCATAGCTGATCAGTTTTGCCTGATCATACTTTGCATCCAGTTCCTGGTAGTATTTAATGACTTCGGGGTAGGTTGCCGTTGCTTGTTTCTGACTTTTTTCAAAAGGTGTTTGCTGTCCAAAAGATTGCATGCCCAGGCATACCAGGAAGATTAAATACCAATGCTTCATAAGTTCTATCGTCGGAAATAACCGATAGGCCCAAATTTATACTTTATACCGATAGAAGTGAAAGTATAAATGTCTCTGCTGCTATTCGGGACGAATAATGGGTTCTCATCGAAGCCATCCATACCTTCGCCGAAGGTAAAGTTGCCCTGGTAGTTCAGGTTAAGTACAATGCGTTCGTAGCCGTTCTTCTCGCTTATTCCGTAGTTAAGGCCAATGTTCACGGGTGCGAAAGCGTCCCAGGAAGCCCGTTTTCCCTGATTGATCCTTGGATTTTGATTAACCTCCGGATAACGCTCGGTGATGACGTTCCTGAGCAGTCCGATTCCGGTTCCAACATATACGCCTCTCACAAGTTTGCGCAAGGTTGTTGGGCGATAGGTGTGATTCATGAAGGCGCCTGCTGATACACGTACATTTGCAGAGCCAGCTTTATATTTATTGCTGAAATTAGCGTAAGATTGTGTAGTATCACCACCTTTAATGCGGCCAAGTTGTCCTTCAAATCCTACGGAAACGTATGGTGTAAAGTAATAATCTGCTGTTCCATACACTGCAGGTGATAACACCTGCTTGCGAAGGTCGCCATAGCCGGTCGTAAAGCCTCCGCCTGCGCCTAAAGATAGTTTATAGAAGTTCGACTGGGCACTAGCCTGCAATCCTGCAAAGGCGCATAAGAGAAAAATATATATTCTTTTCAAGAGATCTATTATTAGTTTTGTTGGTAAAAGGCTTTAAGTATAAATCCTCTACATAATTATGCCAAATTATCAACTTCACACCGATTCCCTAGCAATTCGCTTTACAAAGTACGTTCAGATCGACACCCAGAGTGATCCGCGTAGCACCAGCAGCCCGAGTACAGAGAAGCAAAAGAACCTGGGAAAGGTACTGGTTGAAGAACTCCTGCAACTCGGGATCCACGATGCAGAACTTGATGAATTTGGATATGTGTATGCAACGATACCATCCAATACAGACAAGCAGGTGCCGGTGATCTGTTTCTGCTCGCACATGGATACTTCGCCTGATTGCAGCGGTCTGGATGTAAAACCAATTATCCACCGTAACTATCAGGGGCAGGACCTTGTGCTGCCTGATGATCCAGGTGTAGTCTTAAAGATGGTGGAACATCCTGACTTGAAAAACCAGATTGGCAATGATATCATCACTGCAAGTGGAACTACGCTACTTGGCGCAGATAACAAGGCGGGACTGGCGGAGATCATGGAGGCTGCGGCATACCTGATGAAGCATCCGGAGCTGAAACACGGCACCATTAAGCTGTTGTTTACGCCCGATGAGGAAGTTGGCCGCGGTGTGGACAATGTGAACCTGGAGAAACTGGGTGCGCAGTACGCCTATACGGTTGATGGGGAAACCTGTGGATCTATAGAGGACGAAACTTTTTCTGCCGATGGAGCCACGCTGACCATTTATGGTGTTAGTGCGCATCCGGGATTCGCAAAAGGTCAAATGCAAAGTGCAATTAAGATTGCTGCCGAAATTGTGTCCACACTACCTAAGGACAGGCTTTCGCCGGAATCCACCACATTAAAAGAAGGCTTTATTCATCCGGTAGACATTGCGGGGAATGTGGAAGAGGCCATGGTAGCGTTTATACTCCGGGATTTCGACGATGAAAAGCTGGCAGAACATGGCCGCAGCCTGGAAAGTATTGTTAAAGCTGTGATGCAGGACTATTCCGGAGCGAGCTATAAACTTAATATCTCTGCGCAGTACCGTAACATGAAGAAGGTGCTGGATCAGCATCCGCAAGTAATGGCCTATGGCGTTGAGGCAATTGAGCGTGCAGGTTTAACACCGATCCGTCAGAGCATCAGGGGTGGTACCGATGGTTCACGTTTGTCCTTAATGGGATTACCTTGCCCGAACATCTTTGCAGGTGAACATGCGTTCCACGGCAAGCAGGAGTGGGTTTCTCTTCAGGATATGGAAAAAGCGGTGCAGACGATCATTAATATTGCCCTGCTTTGGGAAGAAAAAGCCTAGCCAGGTACTGGTCATTTTCATCAACATAGAGCACCTCGCAGGTCCAGCCTGCCTGGTATGCGGTAGCTATTAAGGTTGCCTGGTCTATAAAAAGCCAGTCGAACCATTCGCCTTTGTTACCCTTGTATTCGTACTGGTAAGAGACTTCGCCGAAGTAATGTCCTTTCGGGATTGTGCTGCCTTCGTAAACATAGCTGATGTCTGAAGAATCAAAGAGGATTTGACCGCCATTATTAATAAGGCCCTTTGCACGTTCGAGGAATTCCAGGAATCCGGTGATCTTGCCGAACACACCGATACCGTTCATCATCATGAGCAGTGTATCGTATTTTTCAAGCTGCAGGGTTCTCACATCGCCGCACAGTATGTTGTTAACGCCACGTTGCTGCATGATATCGCAAGCTGCAGCTGAGATTTCCAGTGCGGTAACCTCAAAAGATCGCTCCTGCAAGGCCAGGGCATGACTACCTACGCCTGCGCCGATGTCCAGGATCTTACCGCGGCATAGCTCCAGTGCATAGGTTTCCAGTTCAGGCATTTCCTCTTCCGTTCGAAAGAAGAGATCTAGTGGCATATCCTCCAGATCACCCAATGAGGTGTAAAGATGTAGGGTGTCTGCCTTGCCTGCTGTAAACTGATCCTTTAATGCCTGTCCAAATACGTCCATGGCTTCAAAAGTAAGCAATTAAGCGTTTCTTTGAAATTCAACCCTGGATCTAGGGAGGCCATGTGGGTAGTTGTCGCGTACAAAGGCGATCATGTTTTCGCGGATATAGCAGCGTAGATCGAAGGCTTCACTAGAGTTACGTGCGCTCATCAGGAAGCGAACTTCGATCATGGAATCTTTGTTGTCGGTTACCTGAACCACGTTGACACGTTTGTCCCAGAGCGGACTGGCCTGTAATAGTCGGCTAAATTCCGTTCTTAAAGGTGGAACCGGGATGTTGTAATCGAAGTGCAGGAATACTGTGCCCAGCAATTCTGAGGATACCCGGGTCCAGTTCTGGAAGGGTTTCTCAATGAAGTAGGTAATGGGCAGAATAAGGCGGCGCTGGTCCCAGATGCTGACTACCACGTAGGTGAGTGTTATTTCTTCCACACGGCCCCATTCGCCTTCCACAATCAGCACGTCATCGATACGGATGGGTTGTGTAAAGGCAATCTGAAAGCCGGCAAGCAGGCTTCCAAGTGATTTCTGTGCGGCAAAACCGATGATGATACCGCCAACGCCAACACCGGTAAGCAGTCCGGCACCAATACGGCGCATACTTTCAAAGCTTAAAAGGATAATGGCCAGCGTGAAGAAGACGATTAGCGAGATTACAAACTTCCGTATAAACTGCAGCTGCGTTTTAAGCTTCCGCTCTTTGAGGTTGTTTTCTTTGTTGAGATCGAAGCGTTGGTAGAAATTGTCTTCGAGTACCTTGATGATGTTGATGAGCAGAAAAGCGATGACTACGGCGATGCAGATGCCGATGATGCGTTTGAACTCGAAACGGTATGCAGGGCTCATGGTCATGAACCCTGCGGAAATGTTTAGTATGAATAAGGGAAAAAAGAAAGTGAAGGGTTTATTGAGGCGGTGGCTGATGGATTTTACCACAAAGCTGTCCCATATTTTGGTGCTTACATAAAAAAGCTGCCAGAGTACAACCTTCAGGATGTAACCTGCCAGCAATGCAAGTAATGCAATGGTAAGGTTGTGTAAAAATGCCGGGAACTGGTAACCTAAAATGCTTTCAAATTCAATCATGTATCTTAATCAAGATCAAACTCCTGATGGTATTCCGGGATTTCAACGGATGGGAAACCTTTTTCAAGGATCTTCTTCGCGAATTCCTGTTGTACCTCGTACTCACCGTGTACCAGAAAGACTTTCTTAACCATTTTCGGGTCCTGGCAGCTTAGGAAATGCAGCAGATCTTCGTAGTCGCCATGTGCACTCATGGATTGCACTGCGAGCACTTCGGCCGCTACGGTAAACTCCTCATGAAAGATCTCGACTACAGGCGCGCCGGCAATGAGCTTTGCACCCAATGATCTTGGTTCACAATATCCCACCATCAGGATGGTGTTTCTTTGGTTGTTGATGATGCTGCGGATGTGGTGTCGCACGCGGCCACTATCGGCCATGCCTGATGCAGAAATGATAACACAAGGGCGTGGGTCTTCTACAAGGGCACGTGATTCCTCTACACTCTCAATGAACTTAAGTCCTTTGAAATGAAAAGGATCTTCATCGACCTTCATCACCTCTTTCACGCCGTTATTGTAAACCTCAGGATGGTTTTTAAGCACCTGGGTAGCCTGCAGGGATAGTGGGCTGTCTACATAATAGGGAACATCCGGCAATTTATGCTTAAGCTCAAGGCTGTTCAGCGCATAAAGCAGTTCCTGTGTACGCCCCACACTGAAGGCTGGTATAACCACTTTACCACCTTTAATGTTACAGGTGTTGTTGATGATCTCTAAAAGCCGGTTTTCTACAGGTTCAAGATCTTTGTGCAGGGAATTACCGTAAGTAGACTCCATGATGATGTAGTCGGCCTGCGGGAAGGTCTGCGGATTTTTCAGGAGCAGGTCGCTGTAGCGGCCTACATCACCACTAAAGGTGATTTTGTATTCCTTGCCATCGTCAATGATGGTGAGGTGAACTGCGGCACTACCGAGTACATGTCCGGCATCGGTTAGCCGGATGCTGATCCTCGGATCTATTTCCATGTCCTCATTGTAATCGACCACTTTAAACTGACCGAGGGCTTTGATCACGTCATCTTCGGTGTATAGCGGTTCGTCATCGTCATTGCCTTTTCCCGTGGAGGCAATATACTCCGCGTCCTGCATCTGTATCTTCGCAGAATCCATAAGTAAGATGCGCGCCAGGTCCATGGTTGCGGGGGTTGCAAAGATGCTTCCGTTGAAGCCTTCCTTAACCAGTCTCGGGAGCAAGCCTACATGATCTATATGAGCATGGGAGAGGATCATGTAATCGATTTTTTCAGGGTTGAAGCCGAAGTAACCGTTAAGTTTGTCGGTCACCTCGCCCATACCCTGGAATAGTCCGCAGTCTAACAGCACTTTGGTGCCATTAGTTAGCGTAATAAGGTGCTTGCTACCGGTTACGGCACGCGCAGCACCATGAAATGTGATCTTCATTGGCTTCCTATCCCTTTACTTTAGAGATGGAATCTTTTACAGCATCGGTTGCTGATTCTTTTGCATGGGAAAGGGAATCTTTAGCATGGGCTACCGTTTCTTTTACGGAGTCTGAAACGCCTGCAAGCTTTTCTTTAGAGGAGTCCAGTAAGTCGCTGAACCAGTCAGTTACATCATTTTTAAGATCGTCTGATTTATCAGATGATAAAATAAGCGCTATTGCGGCACCTAAGGCAGCTCCTGCCAGTACTCCCGCGATGATTTTCGTTTCTTTTGTCATTGTTCAGGTGTTTTTGTGAAAATTAACAACGGTACTTTATAAATAGTTTCGGATTTTATGGTAATAAGGCTTTTTGACGATTGTGTAATTATTGTTTACTCGATTATTTGGAAATATTAAGACAGGGATTTGGTTTGCATATCTTTTCCGCTCCAGCATGGTCTAAGCGTGGGTGATCCAGTGATTTACCGGTAGTTGCATTCAAATTATTGCTAATTCTGCACGCTAAAATTGTGTAGTGAACAATGTATAATGTTGTTTGCCAGATGTAACAATGTGTGCATATTGCTCCTTCCAATTTCCCAATCTTTTAGAAGTCGATGTTAACCAATACGCTGTACCACCCTACTGTTAAGTTTTATGCTATTTAATTCCATACACTTTGTAATCTTTTTTGCAATAGTAACGCCTGCTTACTTTCTATTGCCCGACAAACACCGGTGGAAATTATTGCTGCTGGCAAGTTGTTATTTTTACATGACCTTTGTGCCGGTGTACCTGTTGATCCTGGGTTTCACTATTGTAGTTGATTACTTCGCGGGTATTCTTATTGAGAATGCGAAAGGAAAAACGCGCAAGCTGTACCTGGTGCTCAGTTTGGCGGCAAACCTGGGTGTATTGGTGGTCTTTAAGTATTATAATTTCATCAATGAAAACTTAACAGCACTCCTGGGAAGCTTTGATTACTCAAATCATATTCCTTACCTCAGTATTTTGCTGCCTATAGGGCTGTCTTTTCACACCTTCCAGGCCATGAGTTATACAATAGAGGTATATAGAGGCAATCAGAAGCCCGAGCGCCATTTTGGAATCTACTCACTTTATGTGATGTTCTATCCGCAACTGGTGGCAGGGCCGATCGAAAGGCCTCAGAATATCTTGCCACAATTTCATGAACCTAAGCGCTTCAGCTATGACAACCTGCGCAGCGGTTTGCATATGATGCTTTGGGGCTTCTTTAAAAAGGTTGTGGTAGCAGACCGGCTGGCAACCTATGTTGACGCGGTTTACAATAACTCAGACCAGCATAGTGCCAAATCCTTGTTGCTCGCGAGTTTGTTTTTCTCTATTCAGATCTATTGCGATTTTTCGGGTTACACAGACATCGCCAGGGGTACAGCGAAAATTATGGGTTTTGACCTGATGATCAACTTCAGGCGTCCTTATTTTGCAAAGTCGATCAAGGAGTTCTGGCAGCGCTGGCACATTTCCTTGAGTACCTGGTTCAGGGATTATGTATATAAGCCCATGGGCGGAAACCGGGTATCGCAGCTCCTGTTTTACCGGAACATCTTCGTAATCTTTGTGTTGAGTGGCTTATGGCATGGTGCAAGCTGGACCTTCATCCTTTGGGGTGTATTGCATGGCTCCTTCTATGTTGTCGGAATGATCATTGATAAGGTGAAGGCCAAAATTCCCTTGTTTAACATCGACCTCGGCGTAATTGGCACGCTGTATCATATTGGGACGACCTTCTTGCTGGTATCATTTGCAAGGATATTCTTCCGGTCTACCTCCATTGAGCAGGCCTGGAAAATAAGCAGGGATGTGCTTACCTGGAAGTCTGGCGACCTTTTCATCGGTTCCAAATCGAATATGTATTATTCGCTGATGGTGATCTGTATCCTGTTTATGGTAGAAATCTATCAGGAGTATTATCCTGAGGGGCAGTTCTCGCTCTTCAACAACCGGTATAGACTGGTAAGGCATGTTACTTATGCGGCCATGGTGTTGATGATCTTCCTGTTTGGGGTGCTTAATTATTCACAGTTTATTTATTTCCAGTTCTAAGGTTATGCAGGTTAAAAGTGATTTAAAATCTTTCTTCTACAGCTGCGGTGTTTTTGTACTCGTATTCATCGCCGGCGACCAGGCAGTTGGTCTATACCTGGAGTACCTTTTGGAACATCAGAAAAAAGGAGATTTCCACGAGATGGCTTATGCTTTAGGAGCGGTGGATGAAGAGGTGCTCATCTTCGGAAGTTCACGTGCTGTAAGGCATTATGATCCGAATATTATTGACGATTCGCTGAAGCTGTCTACTTTCAATATTGGCAAGGTGGGTAACACCTTGTTGTATTCGGATGCGGTGTTCTCGCAGGTGTTATCGTACCATAAGCCTAAGATGGTTATTCTGGATGTCTCGCCAATTGAATTTGCTAAAACCGAACGGGAGCGTGGCGAAAAGAGCATGATGAATGCACTGCTTAAATATGATTATCTGCCTGTTATTGCAGACAGGCTGGAAGATCTAAGTCCAAAGGACATATTGCTCTCAAAGTTTTTTAGGACCTATAAGTTTAATTCGGCCTTGTACACCTTGCTTATCAATGACAGCGGGAAGAGTAAGCTGGAGCAGTCGAAAGGTTTTGAAGCACGTAAAGGTGTGAAAGTGAGTGATGATCTGGTTGTAGAAGATAATCCCGACTACAAGGAAGACCCCGAAATGGTAAAAACCTTCCACAACTTTCTGGCGAATGCAAAGCGCCATAATGTTGAATTACATGTTGTTATATCACCAACTACACTTAAACAAACACACACTTCCGTGGCGAAATTGAAGGCCATTACTAGGGAATATGGGTTCCACTTCGTCGATCTTAGCTTTCATCCTGACTTCAGAAATCCATCATTATACTACGACAAAACGCACCTGAATGCAGCAGGTGCAAAGAAGTTCTCGCAGATGCTCGGTTCCGAACTGGAGGATGATAAATCATTGCTTGCCCACAGACTGTGATCTACTGAACGGAATTTCACATAATGACAGGTCGGCGGTAACAAGGTATGAATATTGCAATTGTGGCACGGAGACCTATAAAAATGAAAAACATGAAACTACAATTTAACGCTTCGAAGCTGGCTTTTTTGCTGGTCGTACTTACGTTTTTTGGCTGTAAAGAACAGCTTTTTGATAGTCCCCCGGAACTTACACCGGTTGTAGAGGCGGCAACACCGCCCCCTGTTACTGCTGATGTTCCACCGGTAAAGTGGTATGAGGATGTTTCAGAGGTGACACTGCCTCAAAGTGATGGAAAGCCTATTGATCCATCCTTCAGAATGGGAAACACCAAACCCGTTATCGTTATCCTTGGATCTTCCTCTGCGGCGGGTAAAGGTGCGAGTGTAAAAAGCAAAAGCTGGGTGGAGCTGATGAAGGCAAAGCTTAAAGCAGATAAGAAAGATGTTGAAGTGATTAACCTGAGTGAGGGTGGTTTCACAACCTATCATATTATGCCTACTGGAAACAAGGTGGCAAACAGGCCGGCACCAAATACAGCGAGAAACATCACCAAGGCATTGAGCTACAAGCCATTTTTGATTATTGTTAATTTGCCGACTAATGACATCGATAAAAATTATACAGATAAAGAGACGCTGAATAATTATGCAAAGCTTAGATCTATTGTGATTAAGCAGAATGTGAATTACATCGTTACAGGAACACAGCCGCGAAATTTCTCTACAAAATCGCAGCGCACCCGTCTGTTAGAGCAGAATGAAAAAATGGTGGGCATGGACCCGGCACATGTGGTTGATGTACTAAAGAAATTGAGTCTGCAGGATTTTAAGATCAAGAAGACTTATGCTTGGACGGACGGTATTCATGTAAATGACGCTGGGCATAGGGTTATCAATGGATACATGTTCAATGCACCTATGTTTAAGCAGTTGATGGGCTATACTGCTGTTAGCATGCAGGGCAGCGGATATTAAGCGGATCTCCTTAACAGCTATGAAAACACCTGGCAAGGCTTTGTCAGGTGTTTTTTTTTATGCCTGAGCACGAGCGAGTTAATGTGTTCTATTTATTTTAAGCAAGTATTTGAGAATTAAACATTTTAAGCTATCTTTGCAGTCCCTAAAATACTGGGAATAATAAATTGTTTAACAAATTAAATACAAGCAAGTGAATACGTTAAGTTACAAAACTGTCTCTGCCAATGCAAAAACTGTTAACAAACAGTGGGTTGTTGTTGACGCACAAGGCGAGATTTTGGGGCGCTTGGCATCTAAGATTGCTATGATCATTAGAGGCAAAAACAAGCCTGAGTACACCCCACACGTAGACTGCGGCGATAATGTAATCGTTATCAACGCAGACAAGGTTAAATTGACCGGAAACAAGTTCAGTGATAAGACTTACATCTCTTACACAGGCTATCCAGGCGGTCAGCGTTTCATTTCTCCTAAAGAGTTAATGGCGAAGCACCCTACACGTGTTATCGAGAAAGCTGTTCGTGGTATGTTACCTAAAACAAAACTTGGTGCTAAATTATACACCAACCTATTTGTTTATGCAGGTTCTGAGCATCCTCACGCAGCACAATCACCAACAACCATTACACTTTAATTAAAGGAAGAAAGAAATGTCAGTTACAAACACTTCAGGAAGAAGAAAAACTGCTGTTGCACGCATCTATTTAAAAGAAGGCAACGGCGCTATTACCGTAAATGGTAAAGATCACAAAGAATATTTTCCAACATTACCTTTACAATATATCGTTAACCAGTCATTTGAAGTTGCAGAACTTGCTGGTCAATATGATGTTACTGTAAATGTAGCAGGTGGTGGTATCACAGGCCAGGCACAAGCTGTTCGTTTAGCTATCGCTAAAGCTATTGTTGAATTAGATGCTGAGAAAAAACCAGCATTACGCGCTAAAGGGTTAATGACCCGTGATATGCGTATGGTTGAACGTAAGAAACCAGGACGCAAGAAAGCTCGTAAAAAATTCCAATTCAGTAAACGTTAATCTTAAGGAGACAACACAATGGCTAGAACAACATATCAGGACTTATTGGATGCAGGTGTACACTTTGGTCACCTTACCCGTAAATGGAACCCAAAAATGGCGCCTTACATTTTCATGGAGCGCAATGGTATCCACATCATAGATTTAAATAAAACTTTAACTAAAACTGAAGAGGCTGCTGCAGCGATTAAACAAATCGTTAAATCTGGTCGTAAGATCTTATTTGTAGCTACAAAGAAACAAGCTAAAGAAATCGTTGCTGAACAAGCAAAAAAAGTAAACATGCCTTTCGTAACTGAACGTTGGTTAGGTGGTATGTTAACCAACTTCGCTACCGTACGCAAGTCAATCAAAAAGATGTCTAACATCGATAAAATGACTAAAGACGGAACTTATTCGATCCTTTCTAAGAAAGAGCGTTTAATGATTCAGCGTGAGCGTATTAAATTGGAAAGCCTTTTAGGTGGTATCGCGGATCTTAACCGTTTACCAGCTGCAATCTTTTTAATTGACGTTAAAAAAGAACACATTGCTGTTAGCGAGGCGTTGAAATTAAACATCCCTACTTTCGCAATGGTTGATACGAACTCTGATCCGTCTAACATCGACTTCCCGATCCCGGCGAATGATGATGCTACTAAATCAATCTCTTTGATTACTGATGTTATCATCAAAGCAATTGAAGAAGGTTTAGATGAGCGTAAACGTGAGAAAGATGATGAAGCTGAAAAAGAAGCTGTAGCTGCTAAAGCTGCTGCTGATGCTCCGGAATCTGCTGCACCAGGCGCAAGAAGACCTAAAAAAGTTAATGCTGATTCTGAAGAAGGTACCAGCGAAGCTTAAATAATTTAATTGGGTTGTATGTTGTGGTTTGCAGGCTTTGCCTTCAGCACATAACGTACAACCCATATTTTTTTTGAAAACTTTAAAAAAGAAAAGAAAATGTCAGTACAAATTACTGCTGCAGATGTAAACAAATTACGCCAACAAACCGGTGCCGGTATGATGGATTGCAAAAAAGCATTAACAGAAGCTAACGGCGATTTCGAAGCCGCAGTTGATTATCTACGTAAAAAAGGTGCTAAAGTTGCAGCAAGCAGACAAGACCGTGATTCTAACGAAGGTGTTGTTATTGCTAAAGCTACTGCTGATGGCAAACGTGGTGTTGTTGTTGAATTAAACTGCGAAACCGACTTCGTAGCTAAAAACGCAGACTTCGTAGCACTTGCTAATAAATTCACTGACCTTGCTCTAGAAAACAACCCTGCTTCTTTAGAAGAGCTTTTAGCTTTAGAAATTGACGGACAGAAAGTATCTGAGATCATCGTTGAGAACACTGGTAAAATCGGTGAGAAAATCGGTATCTCTAAATACGAAACTGTAGTTGGTGAGAAAGTTGTTCCTTATATCCACGGTAACTACCGTTTAGGTGTATTGGTTGCTTTAAACCAAGATGTTGCTGGTGTTGAAGAAGCTGGTAAAGACGTTGCAATGCAAATCGCTGCAATGAACCCGGTTGCTTTAGATAAAGACGGTGTTGATGCAACAACCATCGAGCGTGAAACTGAAATTGCTAAAGAGCAGATCCGTGCAGAAGGTAAACCAGAAAACATGATCGAGAAAATTGCTGCTGGTAAATTGAATAAATTCTATAAAGACAGCACCTTGTTAAATCAGGAATTCGTTAAAGATTCTTCTAAAGACGTTCGTAAATTCTTAAACGATACATCAAATGGCTTAACTGTTACTTCATTCAAACGAGTTCAGTTAGGATCTTAATTCTAATAAAATTTAAAAAAGTCCCTTGGTTCAAGGGACTTTTTTTATGACTTAAATTTACCAAGATGATCGCTATAATCAACGCAGCGTACTTTAAAGGAAATGAACTCCTGAAGAATCAAACCATTCTGATTGAAGATGGCCGGATAGAAGCTATCGCGGAAATGGAAGTCTCCGCGGCCTGCAAGAAGATTGATGCGGAAGGTGGATTGGTAGTCCCAGGCCTGATTGAACTACAGATCTATGGCTCCGGGGGGAACCTGTTCTCTGCTTATCCGACCGTAGAAACCTTGCGGCAGATGGACCTTGATCTGATCCGTAAAGGAACAACATCATTCCTGGTTTGCCTGGCAACCAACACCATCGACGTGTTTTATAAAGCCATTGAAGCGGCAAAGGCCTACCGTACTGAAGCAAAAGCTTTCATGGGGCTACACCTGGAAGGACCATACCTTAATCCTAAACGGCTTGGTGCACATCCTGCGGAGTATGTTAAGAAGGCAACCCTTGATGAAGTGAAAGGGCTTTTAGAAGCTGCAGATGGCGTGGTAAAGATGATGACGCTTGCTGCTGAACTTCAGGATCCGGAAGTAATTGAATACCTGCAGTCACAAGGTGTAGTGCTATCCCTTGGACACAGCGATGCGACGTTTGAAGAGGCGACTGCAGCGTACAACAACGGTTTCAGCACCACCACACACCTGTTCAACGCGATGCCGCAGATTCACCACCGTGCGCCAAACCTGCCTGTTGCACTCTTCAGTCACCCAGCGGCAATGGCCAGCATCATCGTAGATGGGCAGCATGTGAATTATGAAGTGGTAAAGATGGCTGCGAAGCTGATGCCGGATCGGCTCTTTCTGATCACAGATGCGGTAACCGCATGTGAGATTGGCCCCTATAAACATCGCCTGCAGGGAGATAAGTTTGTAACAGAGGAGGGGACCTTATCCGGTTCAAACATTACTTTGTTACAGGCTGTACATAACTGCGTTCAGCATTGCGGCATTGCGCTGCCTCAGGCACTGGCAATGGCAAGCCGTCTTCCCGCGAAGGTTATTAAACGGCATGATCTTGGTGAACTGGCCAGTGGCAAGCCGGCAAATCTGTTGATTTTAGACAACGAATCCGCCTTAAAGCGCGTATTTGTGGCTGGAGTTGAATATTAGACCCCTATTAATTAAAACAATTAGTATTTTTGAAGAAATGAAGTATAAAAGGATCTTATTAAAGCTTAGCGGTGAATCGCTAATGGGCGACAAACAATATGGCATTGACAATGAAATTGTTAACCAATATGCCAAAGAGATTAAATCCGTGCATGATAAAGGTCTGGAAATTGCGATTGTAATTGGAGGGGGTAACATTTTCAGAGGATTAAGTGCAGAGAAGTCAGGTATGGACCGTGCGCAGGCAGACTATATGGGTATGCTTGCTACCGTAATCAACAGTATGGCACTGCAAGATGCACTTGAAAAAGTAGGTATCAAAACACGCTTGCTTACCGCCATCAAAATGGAGCAAATCTGTGAGCCTTTCATCCGTCGCAGGGCAGTGAGACACCTTGAGAAAGGCCGTGTAGTGATCTTTGGTGCCGGTACCGGAAACCCTTATTTTACCACGGACTCCGCGGCGGCACTTCGTGCCATCGAGATCAAAGCAGATATCGTACTTAAAGGTACCCGCGTAGACGGTATCTACACTGCTGATCCGGAGAAAGATGCAACTGCTACACGTTACACCAACCTTTCTTTCAAAGAAGTATACGCCAACAACCTTAATGTTATGGACATGACGGCTTTCACCCTCTGTGAAGAGAACGAACTACCGATCATCGTTTTTGACATGAATAAACAAGGCAACCTGCTTAAGGTTACCAACGGCGAAGAAATTGGAACCCTGGTAGCAGGATAAAATATATATTGCAAAAATAATATCATATGAATGAGCTGATAAAGAAACAATTACAAGATGCGCAGGCTACCATGGAGAAGGCAATCAGCCATTGCGAATCTGAGTTAACGAAGATCCGTGCTGGTAAAGCAGCTGTAGGTATGCTGGATGGTATCATGGTTGATTATTATGGTGCTCCAACACCCTTGAGCCAGGTTTCAAGCATCACCACACCTGATGCCCGTACCTTAAACGTGCAGCCTTGGGAGAAAACCCTGCTTATACCTATCGAGCGTGCCATCATGGAAGCCAATATCGGCATCAATCCACAGAATGATGGTGTTGTGATCCGCTTGATCGTACCACCGCTTACTGAAGAACGCAGAAAGGAACTCGTGAAAAAGGTTAAAGAAGAGGCAGAAAGAGGCCGTATCGCTATCCGCAACATCCGTAAAGATGCTAACGAGAAGATCAAAAAACTGAAAGCAGAAGCTGTTTCTGATGATGACATTAAAGTAGGTGAAGCTGAAGTTCAGAAAATAACTGATGCATGCATTATCAAGGTTGATAAACATGCAGAAGCAAAAGAGAAAGACATCATGACGATTTAAGGTCATTTTTTCGATCTCCGATCATTATACAAAGGGAATATAGCGTAAGCTGTATTCCCTTTTTTATTTTTGTCACACATATAAACGGCCTGAATGAAATTACTCCTTGCCTATCTAAAACAATACAAATGGATCGTGATCCTGGCCCTTGTCCTTGCGTCTGTAAACATCGGCTTTTCACTTTTAGATCCTTATATCACCGGCCTGATCGTCGATCGCTTCATTGAGCGCAAAGACGCACTTAACCGAAGCGAATTCGTCTGGGGCGTGCTGGGCCTGGTGGGCCTTGGCGTAGCTGCCGCGATGGGTTCCCGGATCGCCAAGAACCTGCAAGATTACTTTACCAGCATCATCGTGCAGAAGGTCGGCGCACAGATGTATGCCGATGGTCTTAAGCATTCGCTGGAGTTGCCATACCAGGTCTTCGAAGATCAGCGTAGTGGTGAAACCCTGGGTGTACTTCAGAAAGTGCGTCAGGATAGTGAGAAGTTCATAACCAGCTTCATCTCGGTGCTCTTCGTGAGCCTTATCGGGATGGTGTTCGTCATTGTATATTCCGTTACCGTAAGTTATAAAGTAACACTCATCTATTTTGCGGCCATACCCATCATCAGCCTGGTGAGTTGGTTGCTCAGCAGAAAAATTAAGGTAATTCAGCGTAAGATCGTCTCAGAGACTACCGCTTTAGCCGGATCAACCACAGAGTCACTAAGGAATATAGAGCTTGTAAAAAGCCTTGGACTGGCTAATCAGGAGATTGACCGCTTAAACAAAACCACCTACCAGATCCTGGGGCTGGAGCTTAAAAAAGTAAAGTACGTACGGAGCATGAGTTTCCTGCAGGGTACCACCGTGAACTTTGTCCGCAGCTGTATGGTTGTGGTACTGCTCATCCTGATCTTCGACAACACCATTTCCGCCGGACAGTACTTCTCCTTCCTGTTTTATTCCTTCTTCCTTTTTGGTCCATTGCAGGAACTTGGCAACGTGATCTTGTACTGGCGTGAAGCGGAGGTTTCCCTGGATAATTTTAAACGTATCCTCAGCATTCCAATTGATAAGAAACCTGCTAACCCGGTACCGTTGGAGCGTATTACCCACCTCGCGTTCAAAGATGTGAGCTTTAAGCACCTCACCGGTCAGCAGAACGCACTAAGTGAGGTCTCCTTCACTACCAATAATGGCGAGACCATAGCCTTCGTGGGTCCTTCAGGTTCCGGCAAAACCACGCTCGTAAAACTCCTTGTAGGCTTGTACAAACCCGTTTCCGGTAATATCTTATACAACGATACCCCTGCAGATCAGATCGACCTGGATCAGCTTCGCGAAAAGATCGGCTTTGTAACCCAGGACACCCAGCTCTTCTCCGGCACCATCCGCGAGAACCTGCAGTTCGTACGGCCAGGTGCTACCGATGAAGAGTGTATGTTCGTGTTAAAGCAAGCTGCCTGCGAGAACCTCCTGGCCAGAGCCGATAAAGGGCTTGATAGCGTTATCGGAGAGGGCGGCGTAAAGGTTTCCGGAGGTGAAAAGCAGCGTCTTTCCATTGCAAGGGCACTACTGCGTAAACCCGATATCCTGGTTTTTGATGAAGCAACCTCTGCTTTAGATTCCTTGACTGAAGAAGAAATTACCGCAACCATCAGGGATGTATCTGAGCAAACCAGCCACATCACCATCCTGATTGCACACCGGCTGTCTACCATACGTCACGCCGACCGCATCTTCGTGCTCGAACGTGGAAAGATCATCGAACAGGGCCGCCATGAAGACCTGCTCGACGAGAAGGGTCTGTATTATGCCATGTGGCGCCAGCAGGTAGGTGAACGTGTGCCAATGGCAGATGCCTGATCAAAGCAGATCAGGTCGTATGTTCGTTAATTTCCTCAATGGATAACCTGGTCATGCGTTTGGTTTTTAAATAGGTGACGCCCGCAACCAGGATCGTCATGCTGCCGCCAAATACCACCGCCGGTACGGTACGCATCAGTTTGGCTGTTAAGCCAGATTCAAAGGCACCGATCTCATTGGAAGAGCCAATAAACATGCTGTTCACGGCAGAGACCCTGCCGCGCATCTCATCTGGTGTAAGCAGCTGCATGATCGTAGAACGGATAATTACACTGACACTGTCGAACGCACCTTCCAAAAACAGGAAGGTCAGTGTAAGATAAAAGTTTTTGGACAGTCCATAGCAGATGATGCTGGTTCCAAAGCCGGTTACCGCAATCAAAAGGTTGCGCCATGGCTTGTTCATGGGCGAGAAACGCGTCATCAGGAACATCGTGATCACCGCGCCACTGGATGCTGCAGCACGCATAAAACCCAATCCTTCCGAACCTACCTTAAGTATATCATTTGCAAACACCGGCAGCAAAGCCACCGCACCACCAAAGAAAACCGAAAACAGGTCAAGGCTCATCGCCCCCAGCATCATCTTGTTGTTAAACACGAACTTTACACCTTCGGTAAGGCTCTTTACAATGTTGTCTTTAGGTACAAAGGTTGGCGGGTGCGGCTTCAGAAAGAAAATGCAGATTAATGAAATGCCGATGAAGAACAAGATCACTGCATAAGTAACGGTGATCCCAAAAAAACCATAGATCAAGCCACCCAGGGCCGGACCAATGATGGAGGCCGCCTGCCAGCTGGAGCTGTTCCAGGTGCTGGAGTTTGGATAAAGCGCTTTCGGCACGATCTGGGCCATCAGGGAGAAGGTTGCCGGACTGAAGAACCCCCGTGCAATGCCAATTCCAAAGACCATCAGGTACATTGTTGGCACAATATATTTAACTGGTACATAGGGGTGCATCTGCGCAGAGGTGACCACAAACATCACCAGCGAACAGAGAAATACACCAATAAACACCTTAAGTAATAAAGCTCTTTTCTCCGACTTATCCGCTACATAACCACCGTAAAGCGCAATGCCAATGGCCGGAATGGCTTCGCAGAGGCCCACAAGTCCAAGCGCTAAGGGATCTTTAGTTAAGTGATATATGTGGAAGCCGATGATCACGGCCTGCATCTGGTATGCGAAAGTGAAGAAGAAACGCATGCCCAAATACGAGCGGAATTCCTTGTACCGAAGGGCCGCATAAGGGTCCTTCTTGTCAATAATGGTTGCTTTTTGCAAGGTCTGTTATTTTGAGCAAAGGTAACTCCTGCTCAACGGGAATTACCTTTGTTTATGTAAAAGCATACTTACCTTTTTCTGCTCAAGTCTGCCTCAAGCTTCTAAACCTCAGGCCAGGGGGTCTGCTAACGCAGCTGCTGGTAAAATTCCAGGTAAGCCGCTTCCATATCTTCTGCTTGATGGATTGCCGAGGAGGCCGCAATGCCGAATATGCCTGTTTGCATCAGCGCATCCACGTCCCCGATCTTTACGCCACCCACTGCAAGTACCGGCAGACTAACCTGCATCTCCAGGAGTTTCTGCATGGTCCGCTCATAGCCGGCCATACCCAGGTGTGGATAGTCGTTGGGTTTGGTGTCCGTATGAGCAAAGGGCCCAAGCCCTGCATAGTCTACACCTTCTTTCGCCAGCCTCAAAAGACCCTCAACTGTATTCGAGGAGCCGCCTATGGTACAGGCTTCACCAAGCTGCGCACGGATGCTCAGAAAATCGGCATTCATGTCTTCAATATGGAATCCCTGAATATCGGCTTTTCCCTGCAGGTGTATGTGATCGGTTACAATCAGCGTTGCACCCCAATCATCACACATCTCAGCAATCTGGTTAATGTCCGCTAGCAGTGCCTCATCATCTTTGCTCAGGCAACGGTACTGTATCCATTTACCTCCCGCTTCACAGATAATCCTGGCCTGCTCCACATGGCTCAGCCCCTCAATGTCGTGTGTTATATAATGTAGCTTCTCAATGTATTTTTTCATGTTTAGAACTTAAGGTTCAACGAAAGTAGAAAGTTTGTGCCTGCCTGAGGAAAATAAAAGTTCTCCGTAGTTCTTAGCCCCTGGTACAGCGAGCTGTAAGTATAGCCATTACTTTCATACTGCTTATCAAAAACGTTATTTACCAGCAGGTTCAGGCTCACCTTCTTTACCCCGAAGGCACTAAATGTATAACCTGCGCGAATGTTACTTACAAAATAGCCATCCAGTTTACGCGTTTCATCCTGGGTGTTGTCCAGGTATTGTTTGCTTACATATTTGTTTTGCAAAGCGATTGCAAGGCCATTTACTGGCGCGTATGCCAGCTCTGCAAAGGCAACCAATGCCGGAGAAAAGGAAATATCTGTATTGCGGTATGCTGTGGTAACGGTATTGCTCAGGTTGCCATTATCATCATATTCATATAAATAATCCAGGTAGTTCCTGATCTTGTTCTTACTGAAGGCGGCATTTGCATTTAACATCCATTGTTTGCTGATGGTATAAGAAGCATCCAGCTCTACACCCAAACGGTAGCTGTCGTCCACATTTTGACGGATGGACTCACCAACATCGTTGATCTTGCCGGTTAGCACCAGCTGATCCTTATACTGCATATGATAAAGGTTGATGCCAGCTTGAAGGCCTTCGTTCCTGAAACGGTAGCCTGCTTCTGTGTTGTACAAGCGCTCTGATGCCGGATACAGATTCGCCGTTGCATTGATATAATCGTCGCGGTTAGGCTCCTTATTTGCCACACTGAAGGAAGCATAGAAGTTGCTCTCCGGATTCATAAAGTAGGTAGCTCCAACCTTTGGATTGAAAAAGTTCAGCCGGTCCTGAATATCCAGCAGGTTCAGGTTCTTTTCCGTACCACTTACCCTGTAATCCAGGTTCCGGTATTGCAGGTCAGCAAAGAGGCTCAACTGTGCCGTTGGATTATAATTTACCTTTCCGAAGACGTTAAAGTCCTTCTTCTTGCCGGTATTATCATAATAATGATCGCCCAGCTGCCCGTTAGATGCAAATTGTGCCCAGGTGATCTCCCCGAAATGTTTTCCGTCATATTCATTGTAGGCACCGCCGAGCGTGATGTTCCAGCTGCTGCCTGGCTGGTAGTTCAGGTTGTAGGTAAGACCATAAAAGTTGTTGTCGAGCCACCTGCGTCGAACAAGATCTGTACGGGTTGTTGTATCGCCGCCTATAATCACGTTTGCCAGTCCATAGTTGCTGAACTTCTGGCCCACCTTAAACTCTTCGTAATACCCGCTGCCGTCTGTATAGTGCAATGCACCATTGAAGGTTAACTTTTCAGCAAGCTGCCG
Organism: Pedobacter sp.; assembly: GCA_038918115.1. Classification (GTDB taxonomy): domain Bacteria; phylum Bacteroidota; class Bacteroidia; order Sphingobacteriales; family Sphingobacteriaceae; genus Pedobacter. Next base: position 164,099 of record JBCLAL010000004.1, on the reverse strand, counting down.
CGCATAAAGCAATTGATAATGATTCTGATTGTAGTTGTCGGTCTGGTCCTTGTAGGTGAAGGCATTGTAGGTTCTGTTACCTGAGTTTAGCAGGTGCTCAGCATCGGCCTCCGACAGGAAGTTACGCGAGATGTAAGCCTGCATGCCTGCCAGGTCGCCACGAAGGCGTGATTCCGGTACGCCGTTCCAAGCCTGATAGGTGCGCTCGGTGCCGCCAAAGACGTTAACTCGCAGCAAGTCTTTCTTTCCCTGGTAACCGCCAGAAAGAAAGTATGACTTCAGGTCGGAAGCGCCACGATCTACAAAGCCATCAGATTTAATTCTCGATAGTCTTCCATCAAAGCTCCATTTGCCATCTATCAGTCCGCTACCCAGCTTTACGGTGTTCTTTAGGGTGTTAAAACTGCCATAGGTGTTATTGAGCTCTGCATACGGGCTGATGGACGTACCTGTAGTTTGAATGTTTAAGCTACCACCAAATGCACCCGCACCATTGGTAGAGGTACCTACACCGCGTTGAATCTGGATGTTGTTCACCGAAGAGGCAAAGTCAGGCATGTTTACCCAGAAGGAACCCTGACTTTCACTGTCATTGTATGGAATGCCATTTAGGGTAACGTTGATGCGGGTTGCGTCACTGCCGCGAATGCGGATTCCGGTATAACCTACGCCGGCTCCGGCATCAGAACTTACCACCACACCAGGTGTGTTGTTCAGGATGAAGGGTAGATCCTGCCCGAAGTTGTTTGCTTCAATTTCTTCGCTGCTCAGGTTCTTAAACGTTGCCGCGGCACGTTCTGATGCTCTGGTTGAGCGTACAATAACCTCATCTGCCATAACCGCAGTCGCGGCAAGCTGGAAATCAAGCGTTTGATCCGCATTTAGTGTAATGCTTTTCTGCAGGGCGGTGTAACCAAGGTAGCTTACTTCTAAGGTATAGCTTCCTGCTTGCAGGTTGCTGAACTGGTAGCTGCCATTTGCGTCGGTTTTCGTGCTTTTTGCCTGGTTCAGGATTTTAACGGTTGCCGAAGGCAGCATTCTGCCGGTACCGGCTTGTGAAACCTTGCCCTGAAGGCGGAACTGTGCCTGTACCAAGACAGGCAACAGCATTACAGCGATGGCTGTAAACAGTAGTCTTTTCAATTTTTAAATTGTTTTTAGTAAAACCCGCTGTAAGTAGGGGTACTTACAGTATAGTTAAACTCCATAACTCCAATCCCTCCGCCGGCATTATCCGGATCAGGTTCATATAACTGCAGGTTGTGTTAGCAGCTATAATGGGTATGTTCTCAGCCTGGTTTTGTGTTTTATAAAAAAACAAGGCACCCCTTATGACGCGACAAATGTATAAAATAATTTAAGATAACTGCAATTACCGTTTTTCGCTTAAGAATTGGTCTACAGCAGCTACGGCATTGTCAAAGCGCGTTTCAATTCCGCTGATCACAACATATTCCGCATTCAGCGCCTGCAGCTCGCGGTACCATACCTCCATGAAGTGTTCCCGCTGGTGTGGGAAGTCGCGCAGCGGATCTTCCTGCCAGGGAAGGTCTATGTCCATAAGCAGATAGAGGTCGTAGCTGCGTTTGGGCAGGGTTTCCAGCACTACCGCGGGTGTCTCGCCCAGCATAGCATCACTCCAGATCTTTACCGTCACAAAGGTGGTGTCGCAAAAAATGAAATCCTTTTCCGCCATCGCGAGTACCGATTCTTCCAGCGCCACCTGACCATGGAACATGTTGATCTCATCCTGCATGGTGCATGGACCTTTAAGTGCGGCGCAGTAATACCTGGCATATTCAGCTACCCATAAAGTATGATAATGTTTGGCCAGTTGCTGAGTTATAGTCGACTTGCCTGTACTTTCGGGGCCTACAATAGCGATTTTCTTAATCATGTTGTGTTCGGTATATTTTTCTCCAGTCCATATAGCCTACGGCGGCAATGTACACGTAAAGTGCATACATCAGCCCGGTTGGGTAAAGCGCCTTGGAAAAGTAAACACCTACATAGATGATGTCTACAAATATCCAGATCAGCCAGTTCTCCATAACTTTACGGGCAAGGAACACCTGTGCTACCAAACTGCATGCCGTACAGAAGCTGTCAATGAATGGATAGGCCGCATCAGTGTTCTTATGAAGCACATTCCCGATGATATAGGTGAAAACGATAACGGCGATGATTGATAATACAATTTCTTTTCTGCGGATGCTCAGCACCGGACTGCCTGCTTCTTCCTTGTTCTTGTTCCTGCTCCAAAAGTACCAGCCATAACCATTCATAACGAAGAAATAGACCTGCAGGCCCATGTCTGCATATAGCTTGGACTCATAAAAGATGACAATATAGATCAGTACGCTGATGATAGCGATGGGCCAGTTGAGAATGTTATTTTTTGCGGCCAGCCATACACAGAGGATCCCGGTAATTACACCACACCATTCCAGCCAGCCGGTCTGTGTAAAGAATTGATAAATACTTTCTTTCAGGACATCGGCAAATAACAGCATGTCCAAAAGTATAAATCCAAAATAGAAATGCAATAAAAAATCCGGCAGAGAAAGCTTTTCCTTGCCGGATAATAAACCAAACAAACTATTTATGAAGAATACCCTCAATTAAGAGGATGCTTTTGATCAAGTATACCTGAAACGCTATACCCTAGAAGGGAACGTTTGTGAACAAAACGGGAAAATGTACCTCCACAGTATGTACAGCTTCAAGGTTTATGAACGAGATGTTTATTCATGACGCTGTTATGACGACATTTTTTTGCCTCGCTGCTCCTGCAGGCATGTAGCTGGCGTTCAGAAGGCTGCATAGGCATTTGTAACCTTTTCGATAGGTACAACAAAAATTTTTAAAACAATTTCAAGCGTAGGTTGTCTTCTTGTCGAACTTAAAACAGGAGCCATGGTTAAGAACTTTCTAAAATACGCGGTATGTTTTGTTCCGCTTACCGCGGTCTTCGCATTTTCAAGCGTTTTTGATGGTGCAATTACAGGTAAGGTGGTGCCGGCAGAAGGTGCAAATATGGTGATGGCCATCTCGGGAAAAGATACGTTAAGCGCCCCGGTAGCGCAAGGCACGTTCTTTTTGGCCAAGGTTAAACCGGGTACCTATTCGGTCTGGTTTAAGGGTGTTGCACCCTTTAAAGATACGCCTGTGGAAGGTGTAGCCGTTGTGGAAGGAAGTACCACAGATCTGGGCGAAGTGAAACTACAACAATAATATATAAACAATCAACCTAAACCATGAGGCTGTTATCAACGATAACAGCCTTTTTTTGTTGCTATTGTTTTCAAAAAAACCTTCATGGTATCTGTTTAAACCGTATCTTTGCACCCCGACAGGATAGTCGGGATATTACTTCATTTCGCATAGAAACTGTCGCTTCATATTTAAACGCAATTATGCCTAGAGACACCTCCATACGCTCAGTATTAATTATCGGATCAGGACCTATTGTAATTGGTCAGGCCTGTGAGTTTGACTATTCAGGATCACAAGCCGCCCTCTCCCTAAAAGAAGAAGGAATCTCCGTTTCTATTATCAACTCGAATCCGGCAACGATCATGACGGATGAGATCATTGCAGATCACATTTATTTACGGCCATTGACTGTTGATTCCATTGAAGAAATCCTCAAGGAACAACAGATTGACGCGGTATTGCCTACCATGGGCGGCCAAACTGCGCTTAACCTTTGTAAAGAGGCAGAAGAGCGTGGTGTATGGGCTAAATATGGTGTGCGGGTAATTGGTGTTGATGTTGCAGCGATTGAAAAAACGGAAAACCGTGAAGCTTTCCGCCAGCTGATGGTAGACATCGGTGTTGGTGTGGCACACTCCAAAATTGCCAACTCCTTCCTTGAAGGTAAAGAAGCTGCACAGGAAATCGGTTATCCACTCGTAATCAGACCTTCATACACCCTTGGTGGTTCCGGAGGTGGTTTCGTACACAAAAAAGAAGAATTTGACCAGGCCTTAAAACGTGGTCTTGAAGCTTCTCCAACACACGAAGTATTGGTTGAACAAGCCGTACTGGGTTGGAAAGAATATGAGCTGGAGCTTTTACGCGACAGCAATGATAACGTGATCATTATCTGTTCTATTGAGAACTTTGATCCAATGGGTATCCACACCGGAGACTCGATCACCGTGGCACCTGCCATGACCCTTTCTGATCGCTGCTACCAGGACATGCGTAACCAGGCCATCAAAATGATGCGTGCTATCGGTACTTTCGCAGGTGGTTGTAACGTGCAGTTCTCTGTTAACCCGGCAAATGATGAGATTATCGCTATCGAGATCAACCCTAGGGTATCCCGCTCATCAGCACTTGCAAGTAAAGCAACTGGTTACCCAATCGCTAAGATTGCATCAAAACTGGCTATCGGTTATAACCTGGATGAAATCGAAAACCAGATCACCAAAACCACTTCTGCTTACTTCGAGCCTACATTAGACTACGTTATCGTAAAGATCCCTCGTTGGAACTTTGATAAGTTCAAAGGTGCTAATATGGAACTTGGCTTGCAGATGAAGTCTGTTGGTGAGGTGATGGCGATCGGCCGTACCTTCATCGAGGCGCTACAGAAAGCTTGTCAGAGTTTGGAGATCAGCAGAGCCGGACTTGGCGCTGATGGTAAACACAAGCGTAATATCGACGAGATCATGTACGGTCTTGAGCATGCAAGCTGGAACCGCTTGTTCCTGATCAAAGATGCGATGACCATGGGTGTTCCATTGGAGTCCATCCGTAAAGTAACCAGAATTGATAAATGGTTCCTTAGCCAGATTCAGGAGCTTGTACAACTGGAAACGGAATTAAAAAGATACTCTTTAAACAATATACCGAAAGACTTCTTCGTAACCCTTAAGCAAAAAGGCTTCTCTGACATTCAGATCGCTTACTTGCTGGGTAATGTTACCGAAGACGAAGTTTATGACCGCAGACATGAGCTGGGCATTAAACGTGTATATAAAATGGTAGATACCTGTGCGGCAGAGTTCTCTGCTAAAACACCATACTACTACTCTACCTTCGAAGAAGAAAATGAATCTCATCGTTCTGACAAGAAGAAAGTGATTGTACTTGGATCAGGTCCAAACAGGATCGGTCAGGGTATTGAGTTCGACTACTCTTGTGTGCATGGTATCCTTGCTGCTAAAGAAAGCGGTTTTGAAGCCATCATGGTTAACTGTAACCCTGAAACGGTATCTACAGACTTTAACATTGCAGATAAACTATACTTCGAGCCGGTATTCTGGGAGCATGTTCGTGAAATCATCGAACTGGAGCAGCCAGAAGGTGTTATCGTACAGCTTGGTGGTCAGACTGCGCTTAAAATGGCTGAAAAGCTGCATGAACATGGCATCAAAATCATCGGTACTGCATACAACGATATGGATGTTGCTGAAGACCGTGGCCGTTTCTCTGACTTGCTTAAAGAACTTGAAATTCCTTATCCTAGATACGGGGTTGCAGAAAACGCAGAGGAAGCGATCGTTGTTGCCAATGAAGTAGGTTACCCGGTACTGGTACGTCCCAGTTACGTATTAGGTGGACAGGGTATGAGCATCGTGATCAATGATGAAGACCTGGAGAAAGCTGTAGTGAAGTTGTTGGGCGACCTTCCTGGTAACAGGGTGCTGATTGACCACTTCCTTGACCGCGCAGAAGAAACCGAGTCTGACTCGATCTGCGATGGTGAAGATGTACACATTGTTGGTTTAATGGAGCACATTGAGCCTGCTGGTATCCACTCCGGTGACTCAAGCGCGGTATTGCCACCTTTCAGCCTTTCTGATGACGTTATTGCCAACATGGAGGCTTACTCTAAAAAGATCGCCCGTGCCCTTAATGTACGCGGCCTGTTAAACATCCAGTTTGCAGTTAAAGACAATAAAGTATATGTGATTGAAGCAAATCCAAGGGCTTCCAGAACAGTGCCTTTCATCGCAAAAGCTTATCAGGTGCCTTACATCAACATCGCAACTAAGATCATGTTGGGTGTAAATAAACTGAAAGACTTTACCATCGAGCGTAAACTTGAAGGATTTGCCATCAAAGAACCAGTTTTCTCTTTTGACAAGTTCCCTGAAGTAACCAAAGAATTAGGTCCGGAGATGAAATCTACCGGTGAAGCGATCCGCTTCATCAAAAATCTTGAGGATCCTTACTTCCGTAAGCTGGTTAAAGATAAGTCTATGTACTTAAGTAAATAGTTCCTTCTTAATTTAAATACAGACCAGGCGAAAGCCTGGTTTTTTTATGCCCAAAAATCCGGGGCAAAAAAAATCTCGTTACCCTCCGGTAACGAGATTTTAATCATCCCTATAATTATGTTAAAACCCACCTCTGGATTAGAACAATTAGGTATAGTCAATTACTGCTCCAAACTCCAAGTTATTGCTTTATGCCGCTTGTAAGCTGTTTAAAGGCGTTTATAGATGTGCCAATACATTTGGTAAATTCCACATTGGGAATTTATTTCCCCATTCTGTAGATAAATATTCAAAGTATCGGGGGTTTTTAGCCGAACAAAATTGATAGTACGTCTTCAATCTTACTGATGCCAATTACCGCTATACTATACTTCTCCATCACCAGCCCTTTTAAATTGAAGCGTGATACGAAGATCTTGTCAAAACCAAGTTTCTGTGCTTCCAGGATGCGCTGATCGATACGGTTCACGGCACGTATCTCACCCGAGAGGCCTACTTCTGCTGCAAAGCAGTTTTTGGAACTAACGGCAATGTCTTCATGTGATGAGATGATGGCCACAATGATGGCCAGGTCAATAGCCGGATCTTCAACCTTGATACCACCTGCAATATTCAGGAAAACATCGCGGGTACTCAGCTTAAATCCACATCGTTTTTCTAGCACGGCAAGCAGCATGTTCATACGTCTTGTGTCAAAGCCCGTAGCAGAGCGCTGAGGCGTCCCGTAGGCAGCAATGCTCACCAATGCCTGCGTTTCTATTAACATTGGTCTGGCGCCCTCTAAAGTGGCTGAAATTGCAATCCCGCTGAGCTCCTCATCCCGCTGGGAAAGCAGGATCTCTGAAGGGTTGGTCACTTCCCGGAGGCCGCTGCTGTTCATCGCATAAATACCCATTTCTGCAGCCGCGCCAAACCTGTTCTTTATAGAACGCAGGATGCGGTAAACGTGATGGCGGTCGCCCTCAAACTGCAGCACGGTATCCACCATATGTTCGAGGATCTTCGGACCGGCAATAGCACCGTCTTTGGTGATGTGCCCGATCAGGAACACCGGTGTGTCGGTTTCTTTGGCAAAGCGCAGCAATTCTGCGGTACACTCCCGTACCTGTGATACGCTGCCTGGCGTGGCGTCAATATGCGAGGAATGCAGGGTCTGTATGGAGTCTACGATGATGATCTCCGGTTCAAGGATCTCAATTTGTTTAAAGATGTTCTGTGTAGAGGTTTCTGTAAGAATATAGCAATCTGCCCGTGGCGTATTGGTGATCCGCTCTGCGCGCATTTTTATCTGCTGCTCACTTTCCTCACCAGAGATATAGAGCACCTTTTTCTGCTCAATGTTCAAGGCGAGCTGCAACATCAGGGTTGATTTACCAATTCCGGGTTCACCGCCAATGAGCGTTACCGATCCGGTAACCAATCCGCCGCCAAGTACACGGTCCAGCTCCTGATCCCCGGTACTTAGCCTTTGTTCCATGGAAGAGACAATGCTGCCTACAGGGCTGGGTACATTGGAGCGGTGTGTAGCGTTGCTGGTTTTCCAGGTCGGAACCTTTGCACTGCTTTTCTCTACGATTTCTTCAACAAAGGTGTTCCATTGATTGCAGGAAGGGCACTTGCCGAGCCATTTTGCAGATTCATATCCGCAGCTCTGACAAAAATAGGAGGATTTAACTTTAGCCAATTGCTTAGTATTTAGTTGTTACGAATTTAGCTTTTAATCACCGAAAATGTACAACAAGCAAAAAGGGTACTCTTAATGAATACCCTTTTTGTTGTCGTTCTAAAGTTTAATCTCTTCTTCCTTGGAAGAAAGGATGTGGAATTCGGTTAGGTTGTAAGAGGAAACTGCGCGGATCTTAATTCGTTGTCCGAATTTGAAGAACCATTTCCATTGCAGGGAGTAGATCCCTTTTTTAATGTAGGCCTCAATGTATGGATGTACACACAAGGTCACGTTTTTTTCATTCTGTTCCCTAAGGATGTAGTTAAGGTTATTCTCAATGTCATCCATCAGAACGATGCTGGCCTTGATTTCCCCTGTTCCACCACAGGTTGGGCATTTCTCGCTGGTCACGATGTTCATTTCAGGTCGAACCCGCTGGCGGGTGATCTGTACCAAACCAAACTTGCTCGGTGGCAGAATAGTATGTTTTGCACGGTCTGCTTGCATCAGCTCACGCAGGTCGTCGAACAGGATCTTCCGGTTCAGCGGTTTATGCATGTCAATGAAATCGATCACCACAATACCACCCATATCGCGCAGTCGTAACTGGCGCGCAATTTCTTTTGCAGCCTCTTTGTTAACCTGTAAGGCATTTTCTTCCTGGTTTTCCTTGCTCGCGGTTCTGTTTCCGCTGTTTACGTCAATAACGTGCAGGGCTTCGGTATGCTCTACCACCAGGTAGGCGCCACCAGGGAGATTAACGGTTTTACCAAAACCATTTTTGATTTGCTTTTCGATCCCGAAATGCTCAAATATTGGCTCTTTATGTCTGTAATGTTTAACGATCTTCTCCATTTCGGGAGAGATCTCATGTACATAAGACTTAATGTCTTCATACACGCTTTGATCGTTTACATAAACGTTCGTGAAATCTGTACTGAGGATATCACGGATTAAAGTAGATGTGCGGTCCATTTCTCCCCACACTCTTTTTGAGGGCTCTGCGTCTGGCAGTTTCTTCATGAAACTTTCCCATTTTGCAACAGAGTCCATTAAGTCTTTTTGTAGTTCGGCAACGCCTTTTCCTTCAGAAACTGTTCTGATGATCACCCCAAAATTCTTCGGTTTAATACTTTCAATAATCTTTTTTAAACGATTACGTTCGGTATTGCTCTTTACCTTTTTGGAGATGGAGATCACATTTGAAAAGGGTACCAATACTATGTACCGACCTGCGATAGATAGATCAGAACTCAGGCGGGGTCCTTTTGTTGAAATAGGTTCTTTTGCTATTTGAACCGGTACCACCATATTTTTGAAAACAACTTCAGATATCTTGCCGGCCTTGTTAATGTCGGGCTCCAGTTTGATATCGTCGAGTAAATTTCCAGTTACTGATCCATTGCGCTTAATTTTTGTGAGCTTTATTAAAGACTGCACCTGAGGGCCTAGATCAAAATAATGCAGAAATGCATCTTTTTCATAACCCACGTCAACAAAGGCCGCGTTCAGGCCGGGCATAATCTTCTTTATGCGGCCTAAATAAATATCGCCAACAGCATAATTATTGTTGATGTGTTCCTTATGTAGCTCTACAAGGTGTTTGTCTTCAATCAAAGCTATGGTTACTCCAGTTGGAGCTGAATCGATAATTAATTCCTTTACCAAAAGCTATAGATTTCAAGGTATAATACCTTATTAACACATGGACTGAAAATAAAACACTATACGCAACAACATAGATCTAGCCTAAACCGGATCTATATTGTTGCGTATAAAAGGAATAAGAAAAATTATTTTTTCTTATGTCTGTTTTTTCTTAAACGCTTTTTGCGTTTGTGGGTGGCCATTTTATGTCTTTTTCTTTTTTTACCGCTTGGCATAATTTTAAAGTTTAATATTTTAAAAATCTGTTGATTAAATTTTTTGTTGTAGCTCAGCTACCTTTCTGTCAATAAACTTAGACAGGGTAAGGTTTCCGGCTAGCTTTTTACTTTCCAAATAAGCGTCTATAGCCTCTTTGTTTCGTCCTAAACTCTCGTAAGAGGTTGCCAGGTAGAAATAAGCATCCGGACTAGGTTTAATGGCAATGATGTCTTTAAACCTGGTGATTGCTTTATCAAACTGACCAGACTTGATTGCAAATATGCCTAAACTCATATTTGCTTTTAAGTTGTTCGGATCTTTCTTTACAACGTCCATAAGCAGCGCAATACCTTGCATCGGCATACCCATACCATTAACGATTGTAACACCTAATCCGGTTTTAGCATCCAGATTCGTCGAATCTATAGCCATAGCTGCGCTGTATGAGGCATTAGCTTTTTGCAACAGGGGCTGCGTTAATGTGCTGTCCCTGCTGTTATCATATGCTTTCATCAGCTTATCGCCACAGGCAAGCCAGCTGTTTAATGATTTTTCCTGCTGCGCAATAATTTCCAGGTACAAGGCACTTGGAACCGGTTGTTCCAATGCATCCCACTTTTTCGAAAGCGCCTGTGCAAGTGTAAGTTTGTTGCTGCCTTTAGCAGTTTTAAATTCGTTCTCTAAGTCAGAGATCTCTTTCGCAACCTGCGAGCCCACAATGTTCTTACCCACAGTTGAAACCTCATCCAGGCTGATCTCAGGAGCTGCAGCCTGCATTGGTCCCGCTGCCGGGCTAGCGGTTGTATCTTCTTTTGGTTTAACAAGGCCTTTAATATCCCGCGTAAACAAAAATACAGCCAGCAAGCTGACCGCTGAGATAATCACAATTTGTTTAGTACGGGTATTTGACATGGTAAATTAAGCTTCTACAGCAGTGATCTTTTTTGAGTTGTTCTTTACTTTCTCCACGAACACTTTCGCAGGCTTAAAGCTTGGCACATAATGCTCAGGGATAATGATTGCAGTATTCTTAGAAATATTTCTGGCAGTCTTTTGTGCACGTTTCTTTACCACAAAACTTCCAAAACCTCTGACGTATACGTTCTCGCCACTGATCATGCTATTTTTAATCACCTTGAAAAAAGCTTCAACTGCTTCCTGCACATCTACTTTCTCAATTCCTGTCTTTGTTGATATTTCTGTAATAATATCTGCCTTAGTCATATTCGTTATTATTAATTTATTGTGTGTTATGTTTATCAGTGTTTTGGGGTTGCAAAAGTATTGCTTTTTAACGAGATAGGAAAATAAAAGATCATTTATTTGTAGTTTAAAGCATCAGCCAAATGCAAGTTTTGTGAATAAGTATTAAGAAGGATGTACTTTTGCTAACATGAATTTTCAACCGGAAATAATAAACTGGTACCTGAATAATAAACGTGATTTACCCTGGAGAAATACATCTGATCCCTACATTATTTGGCTCTCTGAAATCATACTTCAGCAAACCCGTGTAGAACAGGGTTTACCCTACTTCAACCGCTTTCTTGAACACTTTCCAACAGTGGATCAGTTTGCTGCTGCCACTGAGGATGAGGTGCTTAAGCTTTGGGAAGGGCTCGGCTACTACTCCCGCGGCCGTAATATGTTACATACCGCAAAGGCGGTAATGGAACTTCATGGCGGCGTTTTCCCAAGTCACCATCAAACGCTGCTCGGGCTCAAGGGCATTGGCGAATATACGGCTGCAGCTATAAGTTCATTCGCGGCCAATGAATCGCAGGCCGTGCTGGACGGAAACGTTTTCAGGGTGCTGTCGCGCTTCTTCGGCATCGAGCTGCCCATCAATAGCACTGAAGGTAAGAAAGCCTTTTCTGCCCTTGCTACAACGCTTATTGAGGGACAAGAACCTTCGGTATATAACCAGGCTATTATGGAGTTTGGTGCTTTGCAATGTAAACCTAAATCACCGCTGTGCGAAAGCTGTCCATTACGTGCCGAATGTTACGCTTTTGCGCATGGTATGACACAGCAGCTTCCCATTAAACTTAAGGCTGCAGCCAAACGTTCACGCTACTTCAACTACTTTGTAATTGTCCAGGAGGAGTTGGTGCTGGTTAAACAGCGTGAGGCCGGCGATATCTGGCAGCAGCTCCATGATTTTCCACTACTGGAGACAACTGCAGAACACAATCTTGTGCCTGATGAATTCCAGTTGAAGGTTCGGGAATTTCTGGGAAATGATGTAAAATTGCGTCCCATCATCTGCAAGAAACATGTGCTTACACACCAAATAATATATGTACAGTTCTTTGCTTTGGATAATTATATCGCTAACTTTAATACAAACACAGGTTTTAAATGGCTTAGCAGGGAGGCTTTACTAGCCGCTCCCAAACCTAATGTCATCAATGACTTTGTTAAAATTTATCTAACCAAATTATAAGTCCATGTCAGGTATCAATAAGGTAATTTTAGTAGGACATTTAGGCAAAGATCCTGAAGTCCGACATTTGGAGGGGGGCGTTACAGTTGCAAGTTTTCCTTTGGCAACTTCCGAAAGCTATAACAAAGATGGTAAGCGGGTAGAGCAGACGGAGTGGCATAATATTGTGCTTTGGCGCGGACTGGCCGAGGTTGCCTCCAAGTATCTGACGAAAGGAAAGCTCGTGTACATTGAGGGGAAGTTGCGTACACGTACTTTCGAAGATCGCGAGAAGGTTAAAAAGTATGTAACGGAGGTCGTAGCGGAAAATTTTACCCTATTGGGCCGTAAAAGTGATTTTGAAAATACAACACCAGTAGCCGGAACCACGAAAACAGAACCTGATTATTCCAGTACGCCGGATATCAGTGACGATATACCTTTTTAAGCGCTACCGAGCGCACATTAATGAAGCCTGTATCAAAACGATACAGGCTTTTTTTTGCTCGCACCATGCGGGTCTTTTGCTCCGTAATTGCTACGTAGTTGGTAGGGGGTTGCTACGTAGTTTGTTCGAGTGGATACGATGTAAGGGCGTATCAACTCCCCATCAAAATCAGATCAATGTGCTAGGTCTTGTTTAGCAATCTCCACGTTTATCCCAAGCTGTTTTCCATCCGTACGGACATAAAAAAACCGCTTCGTGTTTTCACGAAGCGGTTTTTTTATATGTACTCTACGCTGGATTATTTGATGCGCGTATAGTAGATGTTTAGTTTAATCTTATTGGTTGGATTGTTGAATGATCCAATTATGCTCCTGGCACCCGAGGTCGGGATTGGAGAAAGGTTGAAGTCAGCAGTTCCGGTTGTTGCCAGGAAAGTTCCGTAGTCTTCAGTTTTCTTGTCGATCAGATCCTGCATGTAGCTGGTGATCACAAAGGTGTAACGCTTTTTGTCGGCATCGTACTTACCGCCATAATCTACTAACGAACGTTTGTCGGTCGTCAGGTTATCCGGGATATTTACACGCTGTCCGGCGATATCCACCCGATATAAAGCAAGTCTTTCCGCCGGACTGAATGGTGCAACATCGCTGCCCGCTTCAACTGGGATTACAAGTTCCGCTTTGTTAATGATTACTTTGCCGCCAAGTTCCTGGATCAATCTGTTCAGATTTGGAAAACTGATCTTGTTACGCAGTCCTGTCGGGCCCTGAAGGAAGGTGGTTTCGTATTGTACATTCGTGTTCGCAAGCTGTGTTTCTACTGCAGTACCGCTGTAATCGTGTTTAATGGTCGCAGCAACAGGGTTGGTAGTTGCCACAATAGAAAAGACCGTTCTTAACGTGTCTGTTTTTGTTGCGGTTGTCTTGTTTGTTTCCTTGTAGTATAGTTCCAGACCTGCGCCAAGTTTAAGACTTGAGTCGTAGGTCATTGAAAAGAAAGGTAGTGCGCCTCTACCGCTGGATTTCTCTTTGTTTACACTTACACGTAAGCCTTTGAAGTAGCTGTTGAAGAATCCTGAGTTTACCAGTGCGGTTACAGGTGCTTTCAGGATTGTGTTTTGCACAAAATTCTTATCAAGTTTAATTCGCAGTGCTTTAACCGTTCTAACGGTATCTGCGGCACCTGCTACGATATCTGTAAATTTAACTGGTGTCTTTGGTCTAATACGTCCGGTGAAATTTCCGATTATACCATTAGGTACCTGATCAGAGCTCGTGTTTACTGCCCATTCCCTGTTGCTCTTAAAATTGGTTTGTACGGAAAGATCCTGTGTTAGCTGATGTACATCTACGCTGTACACAGAAGTCGAGTCACCGTAGAATTCAGTTGAGTAAGGCAGTACCAGAACGGCTGAATCCAGTGCAGCATCAAGTTGAAAAACTTGTTTGTTGACTGGCACATTAAGACTCAGTGCAATGCTGGCATCTGTGGAGCCTAAAAGAGGATCGTTGAGGAAGCCGAGTGGGTATCGTACCAGTCCGCCTGTAGAAGTTGGTTCATCGGCAAGTGTTTGTGTACCGATGGTGAGTGTGTCTATCAGTTCACCTTCAACGGATGTTTCAGGATCAACATCAAGACCCAGGGTATTGGATGATTTGCAGGACGCAAAAAGAAAAAGACCTATCAACAGGGTTAATAAGTCTATTTTGGAAAATCTCATAGTAAATTAATAATGCTTGTTAAGCTATTGACTCAAATTCTTCAGTTGAAATCTCCTCGTATAGGTTGTAGAAGTTTTCAAAATTTTCTGTTAAATTATAAGCTAAAGTTGGCTTGTTTGAATCTTTAACAAATTTTAACACATCGTCATCAAGCTTTTCATCTGCTAATACCACTGCATCTGAGTAAGTTATTGCACCAATGTGCATTGCACTGCAGTCTGCTTTTTCAAACATTTTGGTATCCGCTTCAGTCATGTTGTTCATCACTGCTTTGGTGTGAAGGTTCGCATTTAGTTTCTCTGTGAAACAGTTTTCGTAAATGGAGTAAACAACCTTTGAAGTTTTAAAGGTAGGGTCATTCTTGTAGCTGGTTTTAATGTAAGCCGGCACAAGTGCGGTCATCCAGCCATGGCAATGTACAATGTCCGGTGCCCAGCCAAGTTTCTTAACAGTTTCCAGTGCACCTTTACAGAAGAAAATTGCTCTTTCGTCGTTGTCTTCGTAAAATTTGCTTTCTTTGTCTCTGAAAACGTACTTGCGGTGGAAGTAGTCTTCGTTATCCAGGAAGTAAACCTGCATACGTGCTGCAGGAATAGAGGCAACTTTGATAATTAAGGGGTTATCATTATCGTCGATAACGATATTCATGCCTGATAAGCGAATCACTTCGTGTAATCTATTCCTTCTTTCATTAATGTTTCCGAATTTTGGCATAAGAATCCGAATTTCGAATCCTTTGTCTTGCATTGCCTGAGGCAATTGGCGGGTAATTTCTGAAATTTTGGTTAGTTCGAGGAAAGGCGACATCTCGTGTGTAACAATCAGTAGCTTCGTTTTTGCCATCTCCATATTCGTAGATAATTATGTTAAAGAAAAGATAATCAAGGCGCAAAGATAGCAAAATTATACCATTTATCAACTTCTTAGGCAAGATGTTTTGTTCAGAAATTATAAATAGCCAACTTAGCCGCCTTAAATTTTAAAAGCAGTTTTGAAAGTAATAAATACCATTGCGGCATTGAAAACGCTGCTTGCTCCGGTAAATGCAGCAAACCAGAAAATTGCCCTTGTGCCCACCATGGGTGCGCTACATTTGGGCCATGTTTCACTCATCAAGGTTGCACAGGAAATTGCGGACTTCGTAGTTTGCAGTGTTTTCGTAAATCCTACTCAATTTACAGATCCCAAGGATCTTGAAAAGTACCCACGCCCGGTTGAACACGATATTAAGATGCTCGAAGCAGCAGGCTGCGATATTGTATTTATGCCCGCTGTAAAGGAGATGTATCCGGAGCAGGAAAACTGGCATATCGACCTTGGTCCGGCTGAGTTCCTGCTCGAAGGTGCCTACCGTAAGGGCCACTACCAGGGGGTAACACAAATTGTAAAAAAACTCTTCGATGCGGTATTGCCGCAGAAAGCGCTTTTTGGTCAGAAGGACTTCCAGCAGGTGCTGATGATCCAGAACATGGTGAAGTATTTTAATCTTCCGATTGAGATCGTGACCTGTCCGATTATACGGGAGCAGGATGGACTGGCAATGAGTTCAAGAAATATTCATCTTTCTGCTGCAGACCGCGAACATGCACTGGTATTAAGCAAGGCGCTGGGTTATGTAAAAGACAACTTTGAGGCACATGATATCAATGAACTGGAAGCAAATGCAAGTGCGATGATCCGCAATACGCCGGGTGTTGAACTTGATTATTTCAGTATTGTTGACGGTACCACGCTGGCGCAGCAAAGCGATAAGCAGGCGAAGAACCTTGTAGCCCTGGTTGCTGCAAAAGTTGGTCATACCAGACTCATAGATAACATGCTGTTAAGTTAATGCGCTTTATTACGTTTTAAAATTAGCTAACTTTGCAGTATGATAATTCAAATTTTAAAGTCTAAGATTCACCGTGTACGGGTAACTCAGGCTGAATTGAACTATGTTGGAAGCATCACTATTGATGAAGATCTAATGGATGCAGCCCAAATTATAGCCAATGAGAAGGTGCAAATCGTGAACAATAATAATGGTGAGCGGTTTGAAACCTACGTGATCAAAGGGGAACGTGGTACGGGTATGGTTTGTCTTAATGGTGCTACAGCAAGAAAGGTGCAGGTTGGCGACATCCTGATCATCATGTCGTACGGCTCACTGCCGATCGAAGAAGCAAAAAAATACCATCCTATACTCGTGTTTCCAGACGATAACAACCATTTGCTGAAATAAGACACTGTATACCATTGTATTAAAATTGCTATGCAACCATAATATTTAGTTCCTAAATACTAAATTTGGCAGGAGCATACCTAACTAAATACAATATTATGCATTTTCAATTAAGTGAAGAACAATTAATGATCCAGCAGGCTGCGCGCGATTTCGCACAGCAGGAGCTTAAGCCTGGCGTAATTGAGCGTGACGAGCATCAGAAGTTTCCGGTAGAACAGGTGAAAAAACTGGGCGAGCTGGGCTTTCTGGGTATGATGGTAGATGAAAAATACAATGGTAGTGGCTTAGATGCCCTTTCATACGTTTTGGTAATGGAAGAGCTGTCAAAAATAGATGCATCTGCTTCAGTAGTGGTTTCAGTGAACAACTCCCTTGTTTGTTATGGACTGGAGGCCTATGGAACGGAAGCACAAAAAGAAAAATATCTGAAGCCGCTTGCTTCGGGTCAGCAGATTGGTGCTTTCTGTCTTTCAGAGCCTGAAGCAGGTTCTGATGCCACCTCGCAGCAAACTACCGCAGAGGATATGGGCGACTACTACCTGCTTAACGGTACAAAAAACTGGATTACCAATGGCAGCACAGCTTCTGTGTACCTGGTGATTGCACAAACTGATAGATCCTTAAAACATCGCGGAATTAATGCTTTCATTGTTGAAAAAGGCATGGAAGGTTTTACTGTGGGTCCTAAAGAGAATAAGCTTGGGATCAGGGGCAGTGACACCCACTCGCTGATGTTCAATGATGTGAAGGTGCCGAAGGAAAACCGCATTGGCGAAGATGGCTTTGGCTTTAAGTTCGCTATGAAGACGCTGGAGGGCGGGCGCATTGGTATTGCAGCACAAGCCTTAGGTATTGCTGCAGGTGCTTATGAGCTTGCACTGGATTATGCGAAACAGCGCAAATCTTTCGGTAAACCAATTTCAGAACATCAGGCAATTGCCTTTAAGCTGGCGGATATGGCCACGCAGATCGAGGCAGCCCGTATGCTGGTTTATAAAGCGGCATGGTTGAAAGACCAGGGACAGTCTTATACCCTTGCAGGCTCTATGGCCAAACTATATGCTTCGAAAGTAGCCATGGATGTAACTGTGGAAGCGGTGCAGATCCACGGCGGTTATGGCTTTGTAAAAGAATATCATGTAGAACGTCTGATGCGTGACGCAAAGATCACGCAGATCTATGAAGGCACCTCGGAGATCCAGAAGATGGTTATCTCCAGAGATGTCTTGAAATAGGTTTAGTCCTTTTTGCTAAGTACGCCAAAGATCGATTTCATGATGGCAATAACGATGGCGAGTAGTGCAGCCGACCAGAATCCGGAGGTATGAAAGCCGTCGAGCATCGAATCTACCAGCAAGATCATCAGTACGGTGATCACAAAGGAGAACAGGCCAAGCGTGAGGATGGTGATCGGGAAGGTTAATACCCGGAGTATAAAGCCGATGGTTGCATTGGCCAGGGCGATAAGTATGGCGGCAAGAATGGCATTTCCAAAGCCGTTAAGCTGAACGCCAGGTACCAGATAGGCTGCAATGAGCATGATGATGCCCATAAGTAAGATGTCTATTATAATCTTCATAGTTTAGCTTTATGTTTAAATATCCCGCGCTTTTAATCTCCTTATTGTTGTTCTCAAGTATGTATGCCTGTAAATCTACAAAAAACAGGCCGCTTGAAATTGATTTTGCAGCAGACACACTAAGCATCGTGATCCGCAACGTTGACCCGGTGGGCATGGCAAAGATCAGGAGTGGGGAACTTCAGGGCGCTGCACTGCAGGAGATGGTGAAAGTTGTGGCGCTGCCTTTAGCGCAGGATAGTGCCGGACTGGAACATGCTGTATCAGGAGAGGTGCTGGTGAAGGATGATGAGCTCCTGTTTAAACCGGCAGTGCCTTTCAAAAGCGGTATGCGGTATATCGTGTACACCTATGCCAATGTGAAATTTGCCGATTTTGAGTCTATTATGAAGAATAATACGAAATTCAATCTGGCGCCAAATCAAAAGGTGCTCGAAATCTTGTAACCACTTGATTTTTAAATTAAAAAAAATTATATTACCTTTGTGCTCTAATAGAGGATAGGAGGGGACAAAGGTCCCCTCTTTTCTTTTGTTAACATTTTGATATGCAGGTAGAAAATAGAGTAAAAGAGTTAATTGAAGAAAAGATTTCGGACAGACCGGAACTCTTCTTGGTGGAAATTAAAATGCTTCCGAACAATAAGCTTATTATTCACGTTGATGGTGATGAAGGCATTAGTATCCAGGATTGCGCTGCGATAAGCAGGCATGTGGGTTTTCATTTGGAGGAGGAAAACGTAATTGAGCAGGCTTACAATCTGGAAGTTTCCTCTCCCGGTGTAGGTGAGCCTTTAAAGCTTAAGCGCCAGTACTTCAAGAATGTTGGGCGGGAACTAAGCGTTAAGCTGGCGGACGGCACGAAAAAAGAAGGTAAATTGCTGACAGTTTCAGAAGCGGCTATTACCATTGAAGAACAGATAAAAGAAAAAGGTAAGAAAGCCAGATTGCAGGAAGCTGTGATCGGTTTTGATCAAATAGTAGAAACAAAGGTTTTAATTTCATTTAAATAAAATGAGCAATATTAATTTAATCGATTCATTTCAGGAGTTTAAGGACTTTAAGAATATCGACCGTCC
This sequence comes from Pedobacter sp., assembly GCA_038918115.1. Lineage (GTDB taxonomy): Bacteria > Bacteroidota > Bacteroidia > Sphingobacteriales > Sphingobacteriaceae > Pedobacter. Next base: position 144,859 of record JBCLAL010000004.1, on the reverse strand, counting down.
AACGGTAATCAGTGTGCTGGAAGAAGTTTTCCGTAGTATGTTGCGGAAGAAGTATGGTACGGATGAAAACTGTGACGTTATCGTGAACCCTGACAATGGAGATTTGGAGATCTGGCGCACCCGGAAAGTGATGGAAGATGGATTTTCTGAGGATGATGACCTTGAAATAGAATTATCTGAAGTAAAACAACTGGATGCGGATATGGAAGTTGGTGACGACTACATTGAGCAGATCACACTTGAAAGTTTTGGCCGCAGGGCAATTCTTGCAGCACGTCAGACCTTGGTTTCTAAGGTTCTGGAGCTTGAAAAAGACGAGATCTTTAAAAAATACAAAGACCGTGTGGGTGAGATTGTGACGGGTGAGGTTTATCAGGTTTGGAAAAAAGAAACCCTGATCCTGGATGATGAAGGTAATGAGTTGATTATGCCTAAAACGGAGCAGATCCCTGCAGATTACTTCAAAAAAGGTGATACTGTACGTGCGGTGATCTCTAAAGTTGATATGGTAAATGCAACACCAAAAATTATCATATCTAGAATTGCACCTGAATTCCTTCAGCGTTTGTTTGAGATTGAAGTTCCTGAGATTTTCGACGGTTTGATCACGATCAAAAAGATTGTAAGGGAGCCGGGCGAACGTGCTAAGGTTGCTGTTGAGTCTTACGATGACCGTATTGATCCTGTTGGAGCTTGTGTGGGTATGAAAGGATCACGTATCCATGGTATTGTTCGTGAGTTGAAAAATGAGAATATCGATGTAATCAATTTCACAAACAACGTTTCTTTATATATTCAACGTGCTTTAAGTCCTGCAAAGATCACTTCGATCAAGCTTGATGATGAGACTAAACATGCATCGGTTTACCTTAAACCAGACCAGGTATCACTGGCAATTGGTAGAGGTGGACACAACATTAAACTTGCTGGTAAGTTAACGGGATTTGAGATTGATGTTTACCGTGAGGCTGGTGAGGAAGATGAAGATGTGGATATTGAAGAATTCTCAGATGAGATCGATAGCTGGATCATAGATGAGCTAAAAGCTATCGGATGTGATACAGCAAAAAGTGTATTGACACTTTCAGTTGACGAACTGGTTAAACGTACCGACCTTGAGGAGGAAACGATCAAAGAAGTGATCAGCATTTTAAGGTCAGAGTTTGAATAGGCGTTTGCTATTTATTGAACCTGAATTATATTCTCTTAACAGATTAAAAAATAGGGTTATATGTGCTTCCAAATTTTAAAAACTAATTGTAAGGACATGAAATAAACAAGAATAAACGTTACTTTTGTATAAGAATTAAAGAAAAATAGGATATCAATGTCAGACGACAAACCAATAATTTTATTTAAAGCAGTTAAGGAACTTAACGTCGGAATCGCTACGGCTGTAGAGTTTCTGGAAAAGAAAGGCTTCTCTGTGGAAAATAAACCCACTACTAAGCTCTCCCGTGAGATGTATGATTCTTTGTTGAAAGAATTTCAGGGAGACAAAATTGTAAAAGAAGAAGCTAATCAAATTGTTATAGGTAAAATTCGTCGTGATGAGCCTGAAGTAGCTGAGAAAGTTACTGAGGCACCTAGAAAAAATGTAGAGTTTGAGAATGAGGGTATATTAGTTAAGAACCTTAACGTACATACACCACATACAGACAAACCTAAGGACGAGGCGGCGGTTGCTCCTAAAGCAAAAGAAGAACCAGCTGTGGCAGCACCTGCTGCTAAAGCGGAGGAGAAACAAGAAGAAGGTACATTGCCTGGCGTTAAGATTGTCGGAAAGATTGATTTAGACAACCTGAACGCAAAGACAAGACCTGCTAAGAAAGATGAACCTGCGCCGGCTGCAGAAGCCCCACTTATTCCGGAAGCCCCTAAAGTGGTTACACCGGAGCCTGTGAAGGCTGAACCGGTAAGCCCTCCTGTGGTAGAAAAAGCACCTGAAGCGCCGAAAGCACCAGAGGCACCTAAAGCGGTTGAAAAACCAGTTGAAGCGCCTAAGCCTGTGGCTGCACCTACCCCTGCACCAGCACCTGTTGCTGCACCTGCACCTGCTCCCCCAGTGGAGACACCAAAGGTTGACAAGCCGGAGGAGGTAGAGGTAATTAAAGCCCGTTCGGTAAAATTATCTGGTCCAAACATTATTGGTAAGATCGTATTACCAACTACACCTGAAAGAAAGTCGCAACCTGTTGCTTCATCTAACGAGAGTGCTGAAGCTAAGCGTAAGCGTAAACGTAAGAAGACTCCAGGTGTAAATCCTGTACAGGGTCAGGGCAATGCAGGGACTAACCAACATGGTGGTCCGGGTACGGCACCACGTCCTGCTGGCGCACCTTCGTTCACTAACAGACCTGACTTCAGGAACAATACTAACAATACTGCCAACAGGCCAAACTTTAGAAATGCCAGACCAGGCGCACCTGGTTCAGGACCTAAAGAAGAACCTACGGAAAAAGAAATACAAGATCAGATCAAAGCAACACTTGCACGTTTAAGTGGTGCTGGTAAATCTGGTAAGTTCGCACAACGTGCTAAACTTCGTCGTCAGAAACGTGACGATGTAGCCATGACAGCTGAAGAAGCTGCAATGGAGCAGGAGCTGCAATCCAAAGTATTACGTGTTACAGAGTTTGTTACAGCAAATGAGCTTGCAAACATGATGGACGTACCGGTTACGAAGATCATTGGTACCTGTATGAGTTTGGGTATGTTCGTTTCGATCAACCAGCGTTTAGATGCAGAGACCCTTACCATCGTGGCTGACGAATTTGGATACGAAATTCAGTTCGTTAAACCTGATGATGAGAGCGACTCCATCATCGAGCAGGAAGATAGTCCGGAAGATTTAATTCCAAGAGCACCGGTTGTAACCATCATGGGTCACGTGGATCATGGTAAAACATCCTTGCTGGATTATATCCGTAAAGCAAACGTTGTTGCCGGTGAGGCCGGTGGTATTACCCAGCACATTGGTGCTTACATGGTAACCACGCCGACAGGTAAACAAGTAACCTTCCTGGATACTCCAGGTCACGAGGCCTTTACCGCGATGCGTGCACGTGGTGCCAAGGTAGCGGATATTGCAATTATCGTTGTCGCTGCGGATGATGCGGTGATGCCTCAAACAAAAGAGGCGATCAACCACGCACAGGCTGCAGGTGTACCATTGGTATTTGCCTTCACTAAAATTGATAAACCAGGTGCAAACTCTGACAAGATCAGAGAGCAGCTGTCTATGATGAATATTCTGGTAGAGGATTGGGGTGGTAAATTCCAGTCGCAGGAGATTTCTGGTAAGAGTGGTCTCAATGTGGATCTTTTGCTTGAAAAAGTATTACTTGAAGCAGAACTACTTGACCTGAAAGCTAACCCTGAGAAACGTGCAACTGGTAGCGTGATTGAGGCTACCCTGGATAAAGGTCGCGGTATTGTAACCACTGTACTTGTACAGGGCGGTACCTTGAAGATCGGTGATCCGATCCTGGCTGGTAGTTACAGCGGTCGTGTTAAAGCGTTATTCAATGAGCGTGGACAGAAAGTTACGGAGGCTGGTCCTTCAGTTCCGGTTCAGGTATTGGGTATGCAGGGCGCACCTACTGCGGGTGACAGGTTCAACGCATTGGAAACTGAACATGAGGCACGTGATATTGCAAACAAACGTCTGCAGTTGATGCGTGAGCAAGGTTTACGTACACAGAAACACATTACCCTTGACGAGATTGGCAGACGTCTGGCAATCGGTAACTTCAAGGAGCTTAACCTGATTGTTAAAGGTGACGTGGATGGATCTATCGAGGCACTATCTGACTCGTTATTGAAGCTATCTACTCAGGAAATCCAGATCAACATTATTGGTAAAGCAGTGGGTCAGATTTCAGAGTCTGATGTACTTCTTGCTTCTGCCTCAGATGCGATCATCATCGGTTTCCAGGTTCGTCCATCATCAGGTGCGAGAAAACTTGCTGAAGCGGAGCAAATCGATATCAGGTTGTACTCAATCATCTACGATGCGATCAATGAGATCAAAGCAGCGATGGAGGGTATGTTAGCGCCTGAGTTCGAAGAGAAGATCACAGCCAACGTGGAGATCAGAGATGTATTCAAGATCACTAAAGTGGGTACAATTGCTGGATGTATGGTTCTTGATGGTAAGATCACCAGGAACAGTAAGATCCGGATTGTACGTGACGGTGTAGTTGTTTACACAGGTGAACTTGCTTCATTGAAACGTTACAAAGATGATGTGAAAGAGGTGAATGCTGGTTACGAATGCGGATTGAACATCCATAACTTCAATAACATTGAGGTTGGTGATATCGTTGAAGCTTACGAGCAAGTAGAGGTTAAAAGAAAACTTTAATCTCAGGATTTAAAATATAGTATATCCCTGCCTGTTCAACCAGGCAGGGATTTTTTGTTTTGTAGCTGTCGCATTTTGGTAGCCACTTACGTTAGGTTAGCATGATTTCTATAATAATTTCTTCTTCCAATCCAGATTATTTAAGTGCCGTTACAAAGAATATAGAAGCCACTGTGGGTGTTCCGTATGAGATCATTGCCACTGACAATGCCGGGGGGAAACAAGGCATCTGTGCGGTTTATAATGCCGCAGGTGCAAAAGCAAAGTATGATTTGTTATGCTTTATGCATGAAGACATGATTATCCATACACAGGACTGGGGCAGCAAGGTTGTTGAGATCATGATGGATCCCGAGATCGGGTTGCTGGGTGTTGCCGGCTCTGAATACAAATCGCTTACACCAGGTCCTTGGGCCTGCGCGGGAATTGACCGGACGCGCCATAAATCTAACATACTTCAGGGATTTAAGTTCGTAGACAGGGAAACTGTTCATGAATATCACAATTCAGACGAAGAGTACCTGAGTGCCGTGGTTGCAGTTGACGGGGTGTGGATGGTGACAAGAAAGTCGGTGTTCAATGAATTCAGATTTGATGAAACATTATATCAGCGATTTCATGGTTATGACGTGGATTACTCGCTGCAGGTAGGTGCGAAATACAAGGTCTGTGTAACTTATGATGTGTTGCTGGAACATTTTTCTGAAGGTAACTACTCACATGAATGGCTGGAGGCCATGTTCATTCTCCATCAAAAACATAAGGCCAGGTTACCGGCTTCTACGAAGACGCTATCCAAAAGGGAAATGATCAGAGGAGAAAAAGCTGCGGCTAAGGAGCTTTTGAATCAAGTTTCCATATTAAACTACAGCGCTGCCGATAAGATCAAGCTGCTTTGGGATTACAACCTTAAAAAGGTTTTAGGAACCAAGCTGTTCCTGTTGTTTCATATTAATATTCTCCTAAACCGCTATTGATCGTACAGGCCATCTGATAAGATAAACTGCTATTCTTCTATGAACGCTTTGATCTTCTTTGAGATTGGGTCAACTTTGATCATGTTTCCCGGAAGCAGATGGTAGAGGGTAAGTTTTGCCTTATCTGCTCTTCTTTTCGAGAAGGAGAAGATGTAGTTGAAAGGTGCGATCAGCAGGAGCAGCAGCCAGACATCAGGTCGGTTCCTGGTCTTTACTTTTGCGCGCAGTGCTGCAAAATATTTGCGGAGCATTGGATTTGAACCTTTGAATTCATAGATGAGTTTGCCATCACGAAATTCTTCGTTCAGCTTGCGTTCTGGAATGAAATGGCGATATACCAGATCGTTGTCATAATACATCTTGTAGCCTTTAAGGATTAAACGCATACAGTATTCAGTATCTTCTGCAAATACAACATTGAAATCTTTGTATTCTGGCAGGAACGATGGAAACTTTTCGTACATCTTCAGGTAAAGGGACCGTTTAGTTGCCATGCTCGCACCCCAAAGCACTGCCCGTGGCCGCATTAGTCCGGTTTCCTTAGCCTGGGGTCCCACAGCGTAGGCATATAGGTAGTCATTGAACCAGTCTGGCAGCGGGACACCCTTCGTTTCCGGTATTCCGCGCCCACCCAGGGCACCAACTTCCGGCCGGCTATCAAGCAGATCATATACACGTTGGGCATAGTCTGTTGCGAGCCAATTATCATCATCACAAATAATCAGGTATTCATACCGAGCTTCTTTTACGCCAAGTTGTAATGCGTAATATTTACCGGGTGTTTTCTCTGTTAAGACTTTAAAACCAAAATGCGCAGGGCCAAAGCGATCCCAGGCGGCCACTGCTGCTGCAGCAGAATCGTCTGAGGAATTGTTGTCTACAACAATAAGCTCCATTGGAATACCAGGGGCGAGTTGCTGCCGGGAGATGTGTTCAATGGTATCATTAAAATTGGCAGCACCGTTATATGTGCTTATGATGATGGAAACACCCTTTTGCATAATTGAACTAATGTGTTTTGAAGGTGTCCCAAACCGCTGAGGGCAGTAATTTGAATTTGCTGGCCTTCGCAGATTTAGGATGTTTAAAAAATTCTTTAATGACTGTTTTATTTGCTGGATCGATGCTGTTGCGCACTGTCCAATAAGCCTTGAACTGCTTTTTGAATCCTGCGGCGTAGGTCCGCTCAGAAATAAGCTGTTTGTCGTGCAACCAGTTCAGGATCCGCAAGGCCTCAACGAAGTTCAAGCCGCTCTTATAAGCCTTGCTGCTCACATCCTGGTCATGTTTTCTGAAGTAGTTGAGTAATTTTCCGCTGATGTGCACTTTACCTTGCATGGCAACCTGGATCCAGAACAGGTGATCTCCGGAAAACTTGAAATCCAGGTACTCCCTGGTTATACCTCCGTAGACCTCCTTTTTAAAGATGGCCATACTAGCATTATAAATGGAAACCTTCACCGCGAGGTAATTCTCGATGAAAGTAGCACTGTCTAGCACTTCAGAAAGCTGACGGTGCCAGGATTGCCATTTGATCTCATTTTTTTCATTAACGCAATACATCTGGCAATAGCTGATTACGCATGCAGGATCTTGTTTGATGCCTTCAAGCAGTACCTCAAGCAGCGTTGGTTCACACCAGTCGTCACTTTCGGCAATCCATATATATTTACCTTTCGCAAGGCTGATGCCTTTATCCCATTGCAGAAATGGACTACCACTGTTCTCCTTGTTGAAGATCATGTGTGCTAGCTTGGGATGGCCGCTGTAAGCGGATATAATTTCCCGGCTGTTATCTGTTGAGCAATCATCAAGAATGATCAATTCAAAGTCCTGGAAGGTCTGGTTAAGTACCGAATCAATGCGCTGACGAAGAAATGCAGCGTGATTGTAGTTGGGAATAATTACAGAAACCTCCATATATAATATTAATCGTGAAGGGTTTGAAGTGCATTGAGCTTATGGTACAAGCCTTTTTGTGCCAGCAGCTCACGATGGGTACCGGCTTCTTTCACCTGACCTTTATCGATAACGACAATCAAATCAGCGTTCTGGACTGTGCTTAACCGGTGTGCAATAATTATCGACGTTCTGTTCTTCATCAAATTGTTCAATGCATCCTGTACGAGTTTTTCGGATTCCGTGTCCAGCGCAGATGTCGCTTCGTCGAGGAGCATAATTGGTGGATTGGCAAGAACAGCACGGGCTATACAAATCCTTTGTTTCTGTCCACCTGAAAGCTTATTTCCACGATCCCCGATATTGGTATCATAACCATTATCAGTATTCAAGATGAAGTCGTGCGCATTTGCAATTCTGGCTGCAGCAACAACCTCTTCCATAGTTGCTTCCGGTTTCCCAAAGGCGATGTTATTATATATGCTGTCATTAAATAGGATCGACTCCTGGTTTACAGTACCCATTTGATGACGTAAGCTGTCGACTTTAACATCTCTGAGGTCACAACCATCAATGGTAATGTTGCCTGATATTGGGTCATAGAATCTGGAAATAAGGTCCATAAGCGTACTCTTACCGCCCCCTGATGGTCCTACGAGGGCAACAGTTTGTCCTTTATTGATCTTAAGGTTTACGTTTCTAAGGATTGGTTTATCACCGTAGTTGAAACTAACATCCTCAAGTGTGATGGCGTTGCTGAACTTAGGAAGTTCAGTGGCATTTGGCTTATCTACCATTTCCGGTTTGGTATCAATCATCTCCAGGACCCTGTCGCCAGCGGCTATACCTGAGTGGATGTTGCTAAAAGAGTCTGCGATTGCTTTAATAGGCTGCATCACCTGGGAAAATAAGGCGATATATACCAGGAATTTCGGCGCAGTAAGCTCACTTTGGTTGTTAAGGATCATGGTACCTCCATAGAGCACGATAAATACCACGACGAGTACACCTAATGTCTGCGAAACTGGTGAGGCAAGCTGCTGGCGTCGAACCATTTTCCGGGTCAGGTTAGAATAGAATGCATTTTCGTTGTCAAACTTGGTCTTTATACGCTGTGTGGCATTAAACGCCTTAATGATCTTTATACCCACCAGCGATTCATCAAGGAAGCCGATCATCCGTCCAAAGGATTCATGCGCTTGCGTAGCTTGCGCCTTAAGCCGTTTTACGATTTTGCTGATTATAAATCCACATACAGGGATAACGAGCAGCGAAAATAAAGTTAGTTTTACAGAGATGGATAGGAGTACCGCGAAGTAGAAGATAAGTTGCACCGGCTCTTTGAATACAACCTGGAGGGTATTGGTAACAGTAAATTGTACCACCTGAACATCTGAAGCAACTTTGGAAATGATATCGCCCTTACGTTCATTGCTGAAATAGCCAATCTGGAGATCCATGATGTTATTGAACACGCTACGTCTTAGGTTTAGTAGCATGTGCACACGCAGGTCTTCCATAAAGCGTTGCGCAAAATAGCGGAAGAAGTTGGCAAGGAACACCACAATGACGATGGTGGCACACACAATCTTTAAGGTGTCTGCACGGCCGTATTCTACACTGGAATATTTTATGAACTCACTAAAGCGCCCAACAAGGTCGAAAGTAGAAGCCTTGTCCAGCGTGGTTGCGCCTTTCGTAACATCGCCGCTATCCATAAATAGTGTTTCCAGAAGCGGGCCGAGGAGCGTGAGAAGGGAAGTGTTGAAAAGTGCGGCCAGGATGGTTGCAATAGCATATGGGATCGCAAATTTCTCTATGGGTTTGGCAAAGGATAAAAGTCTAAAGTAGGTCTTCATTTACTAGAATAAAGTGTAAAAATAGGATTTATCCTTTAGCTAATGCTAAACCTCTGCAAAGCCGTTACTTGCGTATGATAATCTTTCCTTTCTGGTTCTCTTATAAATGACATCATTTGAGTCTGTGTTCAACCGGCAATTCTCCTGGTGATGGATGTGGAATGCAAGCGCTGCCCATTTCAGGTGTCTACGTTTTATCCCAGCGTGCAACAGTCTTGCGCCGAACTCATAATCTTCACCACCCCAGCCATTAAAGCTATTATAATAACCATTAACATTAATATAGTCTGTTTTCCAGAAGGCCAGGTTACAACCTTTTATATGAAAAGGATCTGAAAAGCCCAGTTGGAAAATCTTTTTCATGAAAGGTAGACGCAGGGCATTGAACCTGTTTTTGACGCCCGTAGAAAAAAAAGAAAGATTTACATCTTTGCTGGTAAGCAGTTGATTGGTTTTGCGTTCATTGAGCATGGCGCGACTGCCCTGTACAAAATATCCTTTCTCAGCAGATTTAAGATGGTCGGCCACAAAGTTCTGGTGAATCAGGATGTCACCATCAATCTCCACAATATATTCTGCTGTTACGGCTTTCACGGCTTTATTCAGGATAATGCTTTTGCGAAATCCGAGATCCTCATGCCAGATGTGTTTTATAGGGACGGGAAAGTTACGTTGATATCGTTCAATTAGCTTGCGTGTAGCTTCCGTCGAGCCATCATCAGCAATCACAACCTCGTTCGGCATCCTGCTTTGTTGTAAGATACTTTTCAAAACAAGCTCCAGGGCCTCGGGCCAGTTGTAGGTGGAAATCAGTAAAGCTATTGTTGGGTTGTTTAACATATAACTTATGTTAGGGTTTTATGACTTAATTATTCTGTAGTTGCGGTACTCAAAGAGCCTTATACCAGTCAAATCTTCAATCTTTTGCAGCAAGCGCCGTCTAAGGTTCATTTTTGCTGTCTTCTTCGTCAGGTCGTCTTCAAACTTCCAGTTCGTAGCCCTCACCCTGTCGCTTATTGCTGAAGGATGCGTTCCTGTAAACTTCACCAGCCTGTCTGCATTACGCATATCAAAGGATTTCTGTGGTGGAAAGTTCTGTTCAACCCATTCGTCGGTCTGGTAGAATTTGTTGAAGTTCCTGACCTTTCCTTGCAGCGCTTCCGGTGTTTTCACCCATCCATAATGATATATGAAAGCATCAACTAACTTTACTCTTAGCTTTCTGTCATTAATTCTAAATCCCTGAGCGTCCCTATAGGAGCGAATACCAGGCAGATTTTTGAGTACCCTGATTTCCCGTCTGTACCACCTGCGCGATTCTGCCACGTAATCGTAAGAGGCATAGAAATGTTTATATTTGAGTAACAGTGCTTCAACACGATCATCACTGAGGTTCTCCTGCATTTCCCTTTTCAGGGTGTCAAAATATTGCTCATGGATGCATTCATCACCCTGGATATAGATCAACCAGTCTGAATCTTTTGCTACCGCATCCAAAGCCTTGTTTGTTTCTTCTGCAAATACCTGCCCACCTGCTTTGAGCGTGTCATCCCAGACCGTGTCAATGATCCTGATCTTATCTGAGTTCATGTTTCTAATCAACTCTGCCGTGTTATCGGCAGAATTGCCAAGTGCCACAACGAACTCATCACAAAGGGGGAGTACAGAAGTTATAGATTCAACAACAGGGTAATCGTTTGCTACAGCATTTCTTATAAAGGTAAAACCAGTGACTTTCATTAAGTATTTGAAATATTACCCAAATGTAGGCCAATATTTACCGGCATTAACGAGTTGACCACTGAAAACGCTACAAATGCTTAAGAACTGGCGTTGTTTTCTGCATTTTTTTCCAGTGTTCCGAGCGTTTGCTGTACATGAGCTTGCTAAGCGGATACTTAAATTTCAAATGGCCATTGTAATCGTATCCCAGTACACGATAACCATAATGTGGGTTTTCTGCCAGACAGGCGTTAATGGCATTGCTGTAAACCTGTGGACCGGTCATGCTGTGTACATCATGCGGGTAGCGATTCTCCCGCAGGTTGTCGATCATCATCTCCATTGTTTTTTGCATGAAGGGGTGATTAGCTTCATAAACAAGCGCCCATTGTACATAAAGCCCTGGATTTCGTTCCTTAGAGATGATGGCAACGTCATCAGGTTTAATAAAATCAGCGAGTTTGCCAGTAATGGAACTGTCGAGGTCGACATAAACCCCGCCATCTTTCAGCAATACGGCATAGCGAAAGAAATCGGCCTTTGCCGCACCAATGTTTAAACGCTTATATAAGTTACAGGTTTCCTGGTCAAAGTGCTGTTCCAGAAAATCAAGGATTCTTTCATCATCATAAAATTCATATGCGTATTCAGGGTTACGCCTTCTGAAGCCTGAGATGTGCCATCTTGTAATCAGCGGGAGCTTATTCGTTTTAAAAGTCTGATGGATGATCTTTGGTATTGCCATATATAAGTCTAAGCGATATGCAGCAAAGGTAACCATGCTGCACAATAGTTGACCAGTACATCCTGAATATCCGGAGAATTATATTTCTTTGTAAACAAGCCGATCGGATGGATAAAATAGAAGCACTTCTTCAAGGGATACAACAACGCAGTTTCATCAGTATTGCGCGGGCACTTACCCTGGTTGAGAATAACCTGGGCGATGCTGAACTGTTGTTGAGAAGCCTTGATGTGCGGAAAAGTACGCCCATCATCGGGATTACCGGCCCCCCGGGTGCCGGAAAAAGTACGCTGGTCAATGCAATTTCCGCTCATTACTCGACTCTAGGTAAGCGAGTAGCCATTCTGGCAGTAGATCCTACCTCACCTTTTAACTTCGGGTCATTGCTTGGCGACCGCATACGCATGTCGCAACAGTTTAATGATCCCAATATATATATCCGTTCTGTTGCAACAAGGGGCGCTTTGGGCGGTATCTCCACAAAAACCATGGAAATGGTTGATGTGCTGCGGGCTGCGAACTTTGACATGGTGATCGTTGAAACCGTAGGTGTGGGGCAGTCGGAGCTGGAAATAGCCGGACTGGCAGAACGAACCGTCGTGGTGCTTGTTCCGGAATCAGGAGATGAGATTCAGAATATTAAGTCGGGACTGATGGAGATCGCGCAAGCCTTCGTGGTAAACAAGGCCGATCGTGAAGGTGCGGATCTGTTCGCGAACAATTTAACCAAACTGCTGCGTCAGGCCGAACCTCAAGTGCCTGTATTTAAAACAATAGCTGACAAGAATGCAGGTGTTAATGCTTTATGCAACTGGCTAAGCAGCCCATTGCAAATCGATAATTTCAGGAAATCTTATCTGCTCGCCGAAAAGGCGTTTAAGCTGCTGCAATACTATCGTACAAAGGACATTGACAAAGGTAAATTGCTTGCTGATATCAAGCTGGCAGCTCAGAACGATAATTTCAATATTTACCGCTTTATTGATGCATGGAGATAATGTTAATAACTATGTCTTAAATAATGGACTTACTGTATAATACGCTGAACCAAAATTCACAATAGGCTAAAATCTTGCACTAATGCGTTATAATCGCCGATTTCTTAGGATAACTTTTTACATTTAACGCTGTTTATTATCCACATCACCAGCATAATGCCATCGGCATGTCGTTAAAAGGCTCCAGAGCGAAGTTTGGAACAGAGTTTGTACAATGCTTTGAGAAATTAAATATTTGTTTAGTTTTGCTGTACAAAAAAGAATTACTATTTAAATTTGTTAACCTTAAAAAAAGAAAATTATGAATTATTCTACTTTAAAAAAGGGTCTTGCATTATCCTTTGCAGCCTTAGTAGGAGCTACCACTCTTGCTAGCGCTCAGGATTCTACAAGTACCTCTTCTTCAGCCAAGGTATTTGGCGGAAGAGGCCAGTACAGAACCTGGTCATTCGGTGTAAATGCAGGTGTTTTATCTCCATTTGTAGTAATCGGCGGATCTAATGATTTCACTAACCAGGATGTTAACTTGGGTTATGGTATCTCGTTGAAAAAACAATTAGGTCATGCTTTCGCATTGCAAGGAAATATCTTCCGTGGAAAGATCTCTGGTACTAACAAAGATGCGGTTAACGGATCTCAGTTCGGTCTAAGATCATTCGAAACTGAAGTTGGCTATGCTGCTGATTTAAGCGGTGTTGTTAACGTTGCAACTGTAGACTTTTTACGTCGTGAAAATGCTGTTAACTTCTACGTTTCTGCTGGTTACGGTTTAATCGCTTATGCGCCTAAAACAGTTTCAACTAGCGGTGCTGAATTTGACTGGAAAGATAGAGCTGGTGATGACAGAGACAAAAAATATGTAAAAGAAGCTTATATCCCAGTTGGTGTTGGTGTTAAGTTTAAAGTATCTGACCGTGTTGCCTTCAACTTAGGTTACACCATGTCATTCGTTGACGCAGATAACTTAGACGGTATCTATGCTAAAGCAACTACTAAAGATAAATTCTCTTACGGATATGCTGGTCTTGAATTCTCATTAGGTTCTAAATCTAAACCAGATCTTCAGTGGGTTAACCCTCTAGCTTTAATGTATGATGAATTGAAAGATCCATCTTTACGTCAAGAAGTTGAGGCACTTAAAAACCGCGTATCTAACGTAGAGCGTTCAATCGAAGACTTGAAAAAAGATACTGATGGTGACGGTGTAGCTGATCAATTCGACAAATGCCCAGGAACTCCTGCTGGTACTGCAGTTGATGGTTCAGGATGTCCACTTCCAAAAATGCAAGTTGACAGCGCTGGTACTGCTACTGGTTACGAGCCAATCCAATTCGAATTCAACTCTTCAGTTCTTAAAACTGAATCTTACCCAATCTTAGATGCATTATCTTCTAGATTACGTGAAAACAACGGTAAAGTAACCCTTAAAGGTTATGCTTCAAGCGAAGGTACCGCTGCATATAACATGAAGTTATCTAAGGACCGTGCTAACTCTGTAAAAACTTACTTAGTTAACTCTGGTGTTAACGCTAGCCAAGTTGCAGCTAGAGGTTATGGTGAAGCTAACCCAATTGCTTCAAACGATACTGAAGAAGGTCGTATCCAAAACCGTCGTGTTGAGTCGTCTTCTAACTAATTAGAGCACAACATACATGAAAACAGGGCTCCCATCCGGAGCCCTGTTTTTTTATGCAGTTTTTTTACCGGCAGCCCTTTGCGGCTTATCTGGTTTATTTTATACATTTGTTTTATGTACTTCTTCAGAAAGAAAGATCCAAACAGGCCTGAGAATACAAACCTCAAAATCATGCATTTTATAAATGCCCTGGCCATTATTGTCTTTCTGGCAGGTGTAATCTGGAAACTTATAGACCTAATCATATTAAAATAATGAAGAAAATCATAAACACAGACCAGGCCCCTGCGCCTATCGGACCATACAGTCAGGCAGTAGCAGTAAACGGTTTTCTATTTCTATCCGGACAAATTCCTATCAACCCAACCACAGGTGAGCTGGAACAGAGTTCAATTAAAGAAGAAACGCGCCAGGTTATGCGAAATATCAATGCGGTACTGCTTGAAGCCGGATACGACTTCTCCCATATTATCAAAGTAACCATCTTCTTATCAGACATGAGCTTGTTTACTGAAGTGAATGAAGTATATGGTTCTTTCTTCAAAAATAACTTCCCCGCTAGGGAAACTGTTGCTGTAAAAGGCCTGCCTAAAGGCGTTAATGTAGAGATCTCTGCAACAGCATATAAAGCATAATTTTATCTGAAAATTGTATACTGCCCCCATAGATTCGCCTATTGAATACCTTAAAGGTGTTGGGCCTATGCGTGCAGACTTACTTAAAAAGGAGCTGGGTATACATACGTATGCCCAGCTCCTGCATTATTACCCCTTCAGGTACATCGATCGAACCCGATTTTACAAGATATCTGAACTTCAGCCAGACCTTCCCCTGGTGCAGATCGTGGGTCGCATTACTGCTAAAGAAACCATTGGAGAAAAGCACAAAAAGCGTATTGTAGCCCGATTTACTGATGACAGTGGCACCATTGAATTGGTATGGTTTCAAAGTTTAAAATGGGTGGATGATAATGTTGAGCACGGGAAGGTTTATATTGCATTTGGGAAACCTAATATCTTCAACGGACAGTTCAGTATCTCACATCCGGAGCTCGAGACTTATCCCCGGCCGCAAACGCTCACCGGGAACTTAAGTCTGCAGCCTATCTATAATTCCACGGAGAAGCTGAAGAAGCGCTTTCTAGACAGCAAAGGTATACAGCAGCTGCAGCGTGCCATACTTGAGCAGCATGCACGTGACATCCCCGAGAATATGCCCACCTATATTCTGGATAAGTATCGGCTGACGAGTAAAAGGGAGGCAATGCTGAACATCCATTTTCCATCATCAGCCACTGCATTGCAGATGGCGCAACGCCGGCTGAAGTTTGAAGAGTTGTTCTTTCTCCAACTTCAGCTGCTTAACAGTAAAAAACTGCGTAGCCTGAAGTTTAAGGGTGCCTTGTTCAATGTTGTTGGTCATAACGTAAATACCTTTTATAATGCAATACTGCCCTTTGAACTGACAAACGCACAAAAACGCGTGATCAAGGAAATACGGCTGGATACCCAGCGCGGGGTACAGATGAACCGGTTGGTACAGGGGGATGTGGGTAGCGGTAAGACCGTAGTCGCGCTGATGAGCATGCTGCTGGCTAATGACAACGGTTACCAGGCCTGCATGATGGCACCCACTGAAATTCTCGCAAGGCAACATTATGAGTCGCTGAAGGACTTGCTGGGCGATAAGCTGGTGAAAGTATCCATTCTTACGGGAAGCACGCCTAAAAAGCAGCGTACACAGCTGCATCAGGAGCTTGAAAGTGGCGAAATACACATCCTTGTAGGTACCCACGCACTCATCGAGGATAAAGTACAGTTCCAGAACCTGGGCCTTGTGGTTATCGATGAACAGCACCGTTTTGGTGTGGAGCAGCGTGCTAAGCTCTGGCGCAAAAACCAGGTGCCACCCCATATTCTTGTCATGACAGCTACACCGATACCCCGAACATTAGCCATGACACTATACGGAGATCTTGATGTTTCTGTTATAGACGAACTGCCAAAAGGTCGGAAGCCCATTGTCACAAAGCATCTTTATGAAGGACAACGCTTGCGTATGTTCGGCTTCATGCGTGAAGAGATCAAAAAAGGGCGGCAGGTATATGTGGTGTATCCTTTAATCAAGGAGAGTGAAAAGCTTGATTTACTCCATCTTGAAGCCGGCATAGAGCAGCTGCGGTACCAGTTCCCGCTGCCCGATTATCAGATCAGCATTGTACACGGGCAAATGAAGAATGCAGACAAAAACTTTGAAATGCAGAAGTTTGTGGAGGGTAAAAGCCAGATCATGGTTGCCACAACTGTAATCGAAGTTGGTGTGAACGTACCGAATGCTTCCATCATGATCATTGAAAATGCCGAGCGATTCGGGCTTTCCCAGCTGCACCAGCTCAGAGGTCGCGTGGGGCGCGGTGCGGAACAATCTTTCTGCATACTAATGTCCGGTAATAAATTGAGCAAAGAAGGCAAGGTTCGCCTGGAAACAATGGTGAAAACAAACAATGGGTTTGAGATCTCGGAGATCGACCTGCAGCTTCGGGGCCCTGGTGATATTCAGGGTACACAGCAAAGTGGTGTGCTCGACCTTAAGCTCGCAGACCTTGCTCAAGATCAGGTAATCCTCAGTGAAGCCCGGAATACCATCATCGCCTTGTTTGAGGAAGACCCGATGCTGGATCTCCCTAAAAACAGTCTGTTAAGATCTTACCTGAACAAAAAGAACCAGGGTATAACCTTCGATAAAATCTCTTAATTCTTTAAAAAATCCGGTTTTTAATCCTCGTCACTGCCTGGCAAGGAACCATTACCTGCATAAGCACCTTTACGAATGATAGGCATCTTCAAGTATTTATAAAGATCATCGAGCTGTAACAAACTTCCGTTGGTCAGGTTGCCAAGGAAAACCACCACTATCTTTTTATCCAGATCACGTACATAGATATGTCTGAAACCATGCCACCAACCGGTGTGGTAAACCACGCGACGGTCTTTGTCGCCTTCAAACACCCGCCAGCCGTAGCCATAGTTAAAGTGTCCGTTCACTGGCTTGCTGCGACCTTTATAAGCGGAGTCCAAACTCGCTTTCTTAAGCAGTCGACCATTACGTAAGGCATTGTCATAAAGTACAAGGTCATGGATGGTGCTGTAAATACCTTTATCACCCACAGGTCCATCCAGGAAATTCTGTACCACAGAGTACCTCCAGGTGCGGTCATGACCTACCACATCTACCGGCGGTTTCTTGTAAACCGTAGTAGAGTAAACGTGCGTGTGTTTCATACCCGCTGGCTTGAAAACATTAGTCATCATATAATCCGCATAAGGCTTTCCAGTCACCTTCTCAATGATTGAGGCCAGTACCATATAGTTCGAATTGTTATAATGAAAGCGGGTATCCGGAGCTGCATAACGGGCAGGCTTGTACTCAGCGATCAGTCGCATTACATCCATGTTGCTCATCGGCTTCATCTTTTCTTTCCAGATGTTGTCTGTAAAGTAGACGTAGTTCATCATGCCACTGCGATGGGTGAGTAACAGGCGCACAGTGATGCCCTCATAGGGAAAGTCGGGGAAAAACTTCTTTACGTTATCATCAAGGCTCAGTTTTCCGTCCTCTATCAGCTGCAGAATGGCTACGCCAGTGAAGGTTTTGGTTACCGAAGCAAGTTCGAATTCTGAATTTACGTTGAGGCTGTCGCGGTGCAGGTAATCTGCCCAACCAAGGGCTTTTTGATAAATGATCTTACCTTCTTTCGCCACCAGCACATTGCCGTTAAAACCGGAACGCTTATGCAGTCGTTCTACAAATTGTGCGATGAACTTATCTTCTTTCGCGGGATTATAGACCAACAGCAAGCTGTCTTTTTTGTCGTCACTTAGTGTACGTTCTTTATGGTTTTCATTGGCACTATTAGTATTGGAGCAGGCAGCAAACATCAGGGTAATCATGGAGATTACCACAAGGGAATAACGATAGATCATGGACAGGTAGAACTCGGTTTATAAAAAGTCGGAAATTTAGAAATTTATATGGTTGTAAACGCAAAAGAGTTTTAAACATTATCAGTTACTTTACAATCATCTAAAGAGATAAAGACTATTTTTGTTGAAAATTGAAAATTATATGAATTTTAGAACAGAACACGATACCATGGGTGAAGTGCAGGTTCCTGCAGATAAGTACTGGGGTGCACAAACTGAACGTTCAAGAAATAATTTTAAAATAGGTCCTGAGGCATCTATGCCAAAGGAAATTATCCATGCTTTTGGATATCTGAAGAAAGCTGCAGCACTTGCAAATGCTGAGCTTGGTGTATTGGCACAAGATAAAGCGGATATGATCGCTAAGGTTTGTGATGAAGTGATCGCTGGTCAACTGGATGATCAGTTTCCATTAGTGATCTGGCAAACGGGATCGGGAACGCAGAGCAATATGAACGCAAATGAAGTGATTGCTTACCGCGCACACGTACTTAACGGCGGATCCCTTGAAGATGAAAAAAAGGTATTGCACCCAAATGATGATGTGAATAAATCACAATCATCTAACGATACTTACCCTACTGCAATGCATATTGCAGCATATAAACAAGCTATTGAAGTTACAGTTCCAGGCATCCAGAAGTTAAGAGATGCGTTGGCAGAGAAGTCACAGGAATTTGCCGATATCGTTAAAACCGGTCGTACCCACTTCATGGATGCTACGCCTTTAACACTTGGTCAGGAGTTCTCAGGATATGTACAGCAATTAGATAATGGTTTAAGAGCCATCAACAATGCTTTACAAATGATCGCAGAGCTTGCGCTGGGTGGTACTGCTGTAGGTACAGGCTTAAACACTCCTAATGGCTATGATGTGTTGGTAGCGGAAAAAATTGCAACGCTTACCGGCCTGCCTTTCGTAACTGCTCCAAACAAATTTGAAGCCCTTGCGGCACACGATGCCATGGTAGAGCTTTCCGGTGCTTACCGCAGAGTAGCCGTGTCATTGATGAAGATTGCCAACGATATCCGTATGCTGAGCTCTGGTCCACGTTCGGGCATCGGTGAGATCATCATCCCGGATAACGAACCAGGATCGTCAATCATGCCAGGTAAGGTAAACCCTACACAACCTGAAGCCTTAACCATGGTGTGCGCACAGGTTATGGGTAACGATGTAACTGTAGGTATCGGCGGCAGCAACGGACACTTCGAACTGAACGTGTTCAAGCCTGTTATCGCTGCAAACCTGCTACAATCAGGTAGACTATTGGGTGATGCCTGTGTATCTTTCACCGAGAAATGTGCTGTCGGTATCTTGCCAAATCTGCCGGAGATCAAGAAACACCTTGAAAACTCGTTGATGCTTGTTACCGCTTTAAACCCGCATATAGGTTACGAAAATGCGGCTAAGATCGCAAAGAAAGCACATAAGGAAAACAAAACCTTAAGAGCTGCAGCAGTAGAACTTGGTTTGTTAACCAGCGAACAGTTCGACGAGTGGGTTAAGCCGGAAGACATGGTTGGAAGTCTTAAATAATAATCGAGAACAATTGAAAAGAATAATTCAGCGCTGCTTTCCGGTGCTACTGCTGGCGCTGCTTGCTGCAGCCTGCCAGCGCCTGCCAGATGTACAGGGAAAAGGAGCAGACTTTATGCAAGGTGTCTGGACCCAGGATAGTATTCCTTATGCAAGCACCTTGTTAAACTACACTGAACACAAGTTCAAGTTTACCTGCGATTCTTTCTATGTTGACCTTACCACACATTCAAAGGTCAATTACTACGAAGACTCCTGCTACAACAATGGGGTGTGGAGAGAATACGCCAAAGGCATTTATGTGGTGAGAAATGATAGCTTGTTTCTGCAGGGTACATATACCAAATCAAACTACAAACAGAAAGTTTCAGGTTGTTACCAAACCGGACAGTACCTGAAATCCTTTTCAATAACATCCATAAAACCTGATCAGCTGATTATTCAAAGTGTAAACGACCAGCGCGAAGCTGTGCTAAGCCTGAAAGAGAAGATCGTTTGCGTCCAGAAACCCTTATAAATTCAAGCCGCCCCATGTCATTCCCTTCCGGAGCACAAGGGGCGCTTTTCATTACCACAAATCCTTAAATCATGGAATTTAGTAAATTCTTCAAAGTTGGCCTTATTGCGGCAGCTTGTGCTTATATGCCTTTGAATGCTGCTGCCTGGGGCATGTTGGGCCATCGTATCGTTGGTCAGGTGGCAGAAACCTACCTGAGTTCAAAATCACGTAAGGCGGTTAAGCAAATCCTCGGTTCAGAAACTCTTGCTATGACGGCAAACTGGCCGGATTTCATCAAGTCAGATACCAGCTATAATTACCTTAACACCTGGCACTATGTCAACTTGCCTGAGCAGCTTGACCGCCAGGGTGTGCTGAACTATCTTGAGCAGGAAAAGCAACCTAATGTTTACAATAAGATCCAGGAAATGGTTGCGGTCTTAAAGAATAAGCAAAGCAATGCAGCGCAGAAAAAAATGGCCCTCCGTTTATTGGTGCACATGGTGGGTGATTTACACCAACCCATGCATACTGCAAGGAAGGAAGATCTGGGTGGAAATAAAGTTAATGTCTCCTGGTTCGGCCAACGATCAAACCTGCACAAAGTATGGGATGAAGGACTTATCGACTACCAACAGCTGAGCTACACCGAATATGCTGTGGCAATTAACCATCCCACTAAAGCCCAGCTAAGCGCCTGGAGAAATACCTCATTGGCAGATAACGTGTATGAGTCTTACCAATTGGTAGATCAGATTTATGCAAAGACCCATGCAGATGACAAACTGAGCTACCGTTATAACTTTGACTTTGTAGATCAACTTAACGAACAATTACTGAAGGGCGGGGTTCGTCTTGCAAAGATCATTAACGATATTTACGGCTAATGGAACCTGTATTAACCAATCCCACGTTGTTTATGATCATGCTGGGCTGCAAGCCTAAAGGCAGACATACCGAACAGCATGATATTTTCTTCAGCATTGCTGATAGCATTGATCAAACTAAAGCTGCGGTACTCGACTTCTGGCCGGAAGCCAATGGTCGGGTGCACATGGATGCCTGGAGGAAAGTGAAGGCTGTTGATGGTTACCAGATTAAAGTAGTGCCTAAATCACAAACGGAGGCTTCTGGTGATTTAAAACTGTTTTTCATCAACCTGGGTGGGTACCGCGAAGGTGAGTTCGACGAGCCGCATTATAAGCTGCTCATTGTAGCGAAAGATAAAGCCGAAGCATCAAAACAGGCTAAGCAGACTGCGTTTTACAAGCATACTGGTTTTTCAGGTGCACCATCACATATAGATGATAAATATGGTGTGGATGTAGATGATGCGTTTCAAATAGAAGATGTCCTGTCTGAAGAACTTAAAGCCATGTACCGGTTGGAAATCAGCCCTGCGGCTAACCTTGAGGCTGATCCGTTCACGCTGGGTTATATGCCACTGTATAAGGGTTAAAACTTTTAAAGGCCTTCGCTGTTGTTTCATTACATCAAAAAAACATCTACAACTATGAGTAATCAAACAGCAAACTACGAGACCCTAAACGACCTTATTGAAATCAATAATGACCGAATCGTAGGTTATGAAAAAGCAATTGAAGAGCTGCACCCGGAAGACAGCGATCTGAAGTCATTATTTGCACAGATGATCGTTGAAAGCCAGAAGTTGAAAATGGAGCTTGCCACTGAGGTTCAGCGCTACGGTTCTGATATTGAAACCGGAACCACCAATTCAGGTAAAATTTACCGTGCATGGATGGATCTTAAAGCAGTATTCACCGGACACGATCGCAAAACAGTTTTAAGTAATTGCGAGTTCGGCGAAGATGCAGCACAGAAAGCTTACAAAACAGCATTAGAGATGGATAATCTGTCTGAAGATGTAAAAGCGATTATTACAAAGCAAAAAGCGCAGCTTCGGGTATCTCATGATGAGATTAAAGCATTGAGAGATTCAGTAGCTTAATCAATTCAATTACCTATATACAAAATGAGCCAGGTCACTAACCTGGCTCATTTTGTATATAGGTAATCTGTGGAACTGGTTTCGTAAGCGACGCAACAATGAGATTATGCGTTGAATGTGTTATTCGATGTATAAAGCAAGTTAAAATAGTACATGTTTTACGTGTTCCCCCTTTGTTTAACAAAGCGTGTAATAAAGTGTGAAACTGAAGCCAAAATAGTTCTTATTGTAACGGGCATGTGGCAATTCTAGTGACAATTGTACAATCAAATGTTAAAAGAATACTAAAACAATATAGATAACGGTGGTAGATTTGGTCATCAAATATAAACAACCGTTATGAAAAGAGTTTTACGCATAGCACTATGCTTTTTGATGTTGATACTCCCTGGTATGCTCCTTGCACAGCAAAGGACAACCTCCGGAAGAGTCTCCGATGAATTTGGAGCTGCCATACCGGGCGTCACCGTCACCGTTAAAGGCACCTCATTGAAAGCTTCCACTAATGAAGATGGAAAGTTTATCATAGGTGTACCCGCCGGCCCTCAAGTCTTGGTTTTTCAATACCTTGGCATGGAAGCTAAAGAGGTAAATGTTGGCCCAAACAACCTTAATATTACTGTATCCATGAGGAGCAATGCCCAGGACCTGGATCAGGTTGTGGTGGTAGGTTATGGAACAACAAAAAAGAGTGATTTAACAGGTTCTGTAGCAACCTTAAAGGGAAGCGAACTTAACCGTACACCTGCATCGTCAGTAGAACAACTGTTGCAGGGTAAGATCTCCGGTGTGCAGGTTATTTCTCCGGGAGGGCAACCAGGATCAGGTGCAACCATAAGAATCAGGGGTGCAAGTTCCCTGAATGGTTCAAAGGACCCACTTATGGTTGTCGACGGTTATCCCTGGGGTGATGCCGGTCAGCTTAAGCAGATCAACCCTGAAGATATTGAATCCATTGAAGTGCTTAAGGATGCTTCTTCCGCTGCGATCTATGGATCACGTGGTGCAAATGGTGTAATTCTTGTTACAACACGTAAAGGAGTTTCCGGAAAGCCCCGCATCACCTTCTCATCACTGAATACTCTATCTACAATGGCTGTAAAGCCGGATCTTTGGCGTGATGGTGTTGAGCTTGCTACCTATGAGAATGAAGCTGCATTAACAGGCGGAACACCATCAGACCAGCTGCCTTATTTAGGTCAAATCAGAAGTGGAGTGTACTATCCTTCTATTGCAGAACTTCGTGGATTGGATCCGAACAAGCCGATGTGGGGGTACAATACAGATTGGAAAGATCTGGTTTACCGCAATCCGCTATCTCAAAGCTATACCTTAAGTGCAGACGGCGGTTCCGAGAACACGAAATATGCAATTTCCGGAAACTATTATGATGAACAAGGACTGTCCATTAAAAATGGTTACAAAAAATACACCGGAAGACTCAATTTAGATCAAAAGCTATCCCAGGCGATCACGGTAGGTACGAATGTTATTTTAGCGCACACCAGAAACAATGGAATTGGGCTGAGCATCGACCGTTCACCAATATTTCCTGCCTATGATGAAAATGGAAACTATTTCAGAGCCGGTTCTACAGACTATGGTAACCCGGTAGCATTAGCAAACAGCTTGCTAAACACAAGCAAAACCGTAGATGTATTAGGAACAATTTATGCAAATGTAAAGCTAACCGACTGGTTGCAGTTCAGAACCCAGTTGAATTCTAAATTTGGGAACTCGGTAAACGATCAGTATGATCCGAATGGTGCAACCCAAAGAGGCTTCGAAGCACAAGGATATGGTTCTATTGATAATGGTAATTATTCTGAACTTTTAAATGAGAACTATTTTACAATAGACAAGACCTTTGCAAACATTCATAAGTTGAACTTCGTAGCTGGTTATTCTATCCAGAAAACTGAAAACAGATCAAGCAGCCTGGTTGGTCGGCAGTTTGTAAACGACAACATTCTAAACGAAGATCTTTCAACCGCAACGAGCAAAAGCATAACTAACGGGCTTTCAAGATTTGATCTTTCGTCCTTCTATGCAAGAGCAAACTATGTGCTTAATGAAAAATACCTTTTTACGGTAACCGGACGTGCAGACGGATCGACCAAGTTCGGTGCAAATAACAAATGGGCATACTTCCCATCTGCGGCAGTAGCCTGGAAGCTGAATGAAGAAGATTTCATCAAATCATTGAACCTTTTTTCTGAATTGAAACTTAGAGGAAGTTTCGGTTTAACGGGAAATCAAGGCATCAGCCCATACCAGACCTTAGATCGCTTTGGCTCGGCAAGGTATTTTACGGGTGCCGGCTTCCAGACCGGATTTGGTCCTGGACTCGCTAGTGGTAACAATGAGCAAGGTCTGACCATTGTAGGTGGACTTGGAAATAACAGCCTGAAGTGGGAGACCACCCGTTCTACGGATATCGGTTTCGACCTCGGTTTCATGGATCAACGTATTACATTAACGGCAGATTACTATGAAAAGAAGACCAATGACCTGCTACGCTTAAAAACTATTGCACCATCTGCAGGTTACGACCAACAGTGGATCAATGATGGAGAGGTAAGTAACAAAGGGATTGAGCTAGGCATTAATGCAGATGTAATCAGGAAGAGCGATTTCAGCTGGACGGTAAACGCAAACTTCACCAGGAACCGGAACAAGGTTATCAGCATGGGAGAAAGCGACCGGGTAGAAATCGGATCGTTGTTTGACCTGGTTAGGCAGCGTGTAAACACCTTTACTGTAGGTCAACCGATGTTTGCTTACTATGGATATAAATCAGACGGCATCATTCAGACTGTGGAAGAGGGTGTAGCTGCGGGTCTTACCGGTGCTAGCGCGCAACCTGGAGAAATAAAGTATCTGGATCTAAATGGAGACGGGCAGATCGATGGTTCTGACAGAACAATTATTGGTAATCCAAATCCCGATTTCATCTACAGCTTTAACACCAGCTTGAAATACAAAAATTTTGACTTCTCTGCTCAATTATACGGCGTACAAGGAAATGATGTTTTTGATTTTAGAAAAATGTCTCCAAGCCGTCAGCTACAGCGTTGGACCCCTGACAATCCAAGCACTTTGTACCCGAGAGCGAACAACACTCGGGGTTATCGAGCATCAGATTTCTTCATTACCGATGGATCTTTCTTAAGGATTCAGAATGTAACGCTAGGATACAATGCTAAGCCTGAGCTCATCAAAGGGGTAAAGACCTTACGTGTATTCCTGTCGGGAAATAACCTTTATACCTTCAGTAAGTTTAACACCGGATTCGATCCTGAAGTAGGGGAATCTGGTATACATCAAGGTTCTTACCCAAAAACCAGAGCGATTTCCTTAGGTCTTAATGTTGGATTTTAATTAAACAGAATCATGCAATTGAAAAAATATATACTCTGCACTGCTGTTGTCGCCATAATGGGTGCAAGCAGTTGTACCAAACTGGACGAAAAGCCTTATGGCTTAACCAATACTGGTTCATTTTATAAAACCGCTGCCGACGCCAGGTCAGCAGTCATTTACGCTTATTCTATCTTGCCGGAAGTTGGCTACTATTCAAGAGGATTTTACATCATTACCGAACTGCCTACAGAAAATCTTAGTCAAAAAGGGGATGCAGGCGTAAGCAACTTTGAATTGGATCAGTTACGCAGCACTTCAACCAACTCAGATCTTGATAATATCTGGACCTACATGTACAGGGGCGTTTCAAGGGCGAATGCGGTTATCATTAATGTACCGACAATCCCGAATATGCCGGCAGCAGATCAAAACCAGATCGTAGGTGAAGGTCACTTCCTGCGAGCACTGCATTACTTCAACCTGGTACGTCTATTCGGGGAGGTGCCGCTTCGAACAGAGATATTGGAAGATGTGAAGCAAATCCCGGTGGCTAAGTCAGCTATAAAAGATGTGTATGATTTAATTATCAGCGACCTCAAAACGGGAGAAGAGAAGATGAGTCAAACGAAGAATGACGAGGGCCGGGCAAACAAAACGGCAGCCCAGGCACTATTGGCGAAAGTGTATCTGCATTTAGCCTCGTCGGCCGCCTCAAATTCACCAGGATACGAGTTTGTGACCGATGCAAATGGAATGTACGCCGCTGCTAAAGATTATGCCGGTAAGGTAATCAATGAGCAGAGCAACTTTGTATTTACACAAAGCCTTCCTGATATCTGGAATACGGAGGTTTATAAGAAGGGACCGTCGGAGCATATCTTTGATGCAGCAGTTGATCGCACAGGTGAAATTGAGGGTAACTACTCCAAAATAAGTAATATGTTTCTTGCAGGCGATCGACCAATGACTATACTTTATGACCAGAATGACCCATCTAGTCGGAAGATCAATATCGGTCAGGGCTGGGGCCACTTTTTAATGGAGGCAGGACATTATAACAGCTATCCTACAAACGATAAACGGAAGTCTGAACTGATCGTTTCGAGCTACGAAAATGACGGCAAAGTTTATAACCTGGATATCGCCGGCAGTTCGAGACCTTTTAGCAGAAAGTATATTGATCCGCTTCGTGTGGGTGATAAGGCAAGCACCAACTCCCCTGTAATCAGGTATTCAGATATCCTGCTGATTTATGCTGAAGCAAGCGGACCCACATCCGAAGGCTATGCAGCAATTAACAAGGTTAGAGCGAGAGCTGGGTTGGGTACGCTTAATCCATCACTTGACCTTAAGTCTTTCCGAGACGCGGTGGTTCAGGAACGATCATGGGAGCTTGCATTTGAAGGAAACCGTTTGTTTGATCTAAGACGCACCAATGCAGTAGAAAAGGTGTTGGTACAGCAATATGGAAAGACAATCACCAATGGTGCTTACTTTTTCCCGGTTCCACAAAGAGAGCTAGATACAAACCCATTAATGAAATAAGTATCTAACCTCATTATAAGATTCGTCATGGTCATGTGTCATCAAAATAAAATTAAACAAATGAAAAATATTAAAGCATTCATCCTTCTGAGCTTTACCGCAGCCATCCTGTTTGTGCTGGGCTGTAAGAAGGACCCCTACAAAGATGTAACCAGCAATGAGCGTTCAATAGAGGCTTTTTCCCTTGCGGAAGGTCAGATCGGACCTGCGGTAATTGACCGTGTGGCAGGCCTCGTTAAAGTCAATGTATTGAGCCAGGATGGCGATCAATTTACCGGACTTAAGCCTGCTATTCAGGTTTCTTATAAGGGTAAGGTAAGTCCTGCCTCTGGTGAAGCTGTGAATTTCGACGCTAAGAACCAGGCAACCTACACGGTTACCTCTGAGTCGGGACAAACCCGCCAATGGATCGTAGAACTCGTTCCATTTACCGAAACCTTGCTTGGTACATTCAGTATCAAAGGTTTGGTTGTGTATGGTGGTACCGGGCCCGAGTATGGTGGTGGCGCAGTGCTTAACCTGAGTGATAAGCCAGTTTGGCCCGCAGCAGAAGGTCCGGCAGCTGAGTTAGACAACAAACTTACTTTTACCTACACCGGGGCAACAGCCGACGGAAAGACTACTGGTAATGTAACTAATGATGCTGGTCCGGACGGGCTATATGCTAACTTCACCTTCACGCCAAATCCACAGACGGATGTAAACAGCATGTACCGTAAAATACCAAAGGGCACATCTACATGGGTGAGAGATTATGCCGCAAATACGGTAACCTTTACCGCTGCTGATGGTACAACTTCTGTCGCTACTTTCGCTAATGCTGGCACAGAAGACCTAGGCAATGGTCAAAGTAAAACAATCACAGACAATGCATTTGTATTCACTTTAAACGGAGTGGATGACTGGGATAAGATCTATTCGGACTATGACAAGTTTGTTAAGCGCCCAAGAAAATTCTGGATCGATGTTAAAAAACAATAATTTCACAGCAACAAAGTACTACTATGAGACATTTTAAATATTCTTTTTTCTTAAGCGTTATTGTCCTCTCCTTTCTTTCCTGCAAGGGTAATTCGGGAACCACAGAGGTAGATCCTCCGGTAAAATCTCCAGTGACACCTCCAGTAGCTGAGGTGCCAAAAACCGGCTTTAAAACCCTGGATTACTTATATGCTATTTCGGGAAAGAAAACTTTAGCAGGTATACACAACCGGGAGCCGAATGCTACTCCGGCAAGGTGGACAAATGAAGTTTTTGCAAAAACCGGTAAATATCCGGCTCTATGGAGCGGCGACTTCTTGTTCCAGGGAGACAATATCAACAATCGTCAGGTGATGATTGACGAAGCAAAAGCACAGTGGAAAAAAGGTGCTGTGGTAAACATTATGTGGCATGCATGTAACCCTGCCTTATCTGAACCTTGTGGCTGGGATGATGGAAAGGGTGTGCTGAGCGCAATGTCTGACCAACAATTTAATGACCTTCTGACTGACGGAACTGAGATCAACAAGAAATGGAAAAAAATGATGGATGACATATCCGTTTACCTGCAGCAGCTTAAAGATGCTAAAGTGGAGGTGCTTTTCCGGCCATTACATGAGATGAACCAGGGTAAATTTTGGTGGGGAGGCCGTCCGGGCGCTAATGGTACAGCGAAACTTTACCGCTTAACGCATGATTATCTTAAAAAAACAAAAGGTTTAACGAACCTGATCTGGGTTTGGGATATGCAAGACTTTGGAACTTTGGAAAGTGACCTTAGCAGTTATAACCCGGGAAAAGAGTACTGGGATGTGGCCGCATTGGACATCTATGATGCGAATGGTTTTACAAGCGCAAAATACAAGGCGATGGTGAATGTAGCGGATGGGAAGCCTATTGCGATTGGTGAATGTGAGAAGTTGCCAACGCGTCAGGAGTTGCTGGAACAGCCTAAATGGACCTTCTTCATGGGCTGGTCGGAGCTTACCTTCTCTAAAAACACGGAGGCAGAGATCAAAGCATTACACACTGCGCCTAATGTAATTACCTTAGATCAGATGCCAGGCTGGTAATTTAATCCTTAAAGCAGAAAGCCCCGGACCAATGGTCCGGGGCTTTCTGCTTTAAGGATATTTTTATACACCCGCTTCTTTATCGCGGTATTCAGCAACCTTGATAATTGCATCGTCGATGGTATTGCTCAGGATGGTTATAAACGTTCCCGGTTGCGCGGTGGTTACCAGGTACCTCAAGGCATCATCACCACTGTTGTTGATCAATACCTTCATGTCTGGTTTAACCTCACGTATGCCTTGCAGCAAGAGGTCTATAAGCTCCTGTTGTGTACGTCCGCGTAAGTATTTCTCCTGGCAGATAATGATCCTGTCAAACATCTGTGCAGAGATCCTGGCCGTTTCGATGATATCCTCATTACGGCGGTCACCGGTTCCTGATATCACGCCTACGTGCTCTGTTGCTTCAATGGTACTCAGATAGCCCTTAATCCCGGTAAATCCATCAGGATTATGCGCAAAGTCGACAAGCACCTTAAACTCCTTGAAGTTAAAGATGTTCATACGACCAGGAGTCTGTGCTGCGGAAGGGATAAAGGTTTCCAGAGAAACCCGTATATCTTCAATTTTATAGCCGTAAAGGAAAGTAGCCAGTGTAGCAGCCAGTACATTCTCGATCATAAACTCCAGACTTCCGCCGAATGTTAATGGCACATGCGTAACCTTCGTTACCCGGATCTTCCAGTCACCTTTTTTGATGGTAACGTAGCCATTCTCATAAATTGCTGCTGTACCACCCTTTTTGCAGTGTTCTTTAATAATGGGGTTATCCTCGTGCATGGAGAAGTAGGCGATGTTGCAATCAGCTTTATTTGCAATTCTGATGCAGTACTTGTTATCAGCATTCAACACGCCCCAGCCGCTTCTTTTTACTGCGCCAATTACTACGCCCTTTACCCGGGTAAGGTCATCCAGGGTATTAATATCAGCAATGCCCAAGTGGTCTTCCTGTATATTGGTTATAATGCCAATATCGCAGCTGTTGAAGCCCAGACCGGCCCGCAGGATACCACCTCTTGCCGTTTCCAGTACCGCAAATTCTACTGTAGGATCACGAAGGATGAATTCTGCACTAACCGGGCCGGTGGTATCGCCTTCCATAAGCAGGCTATTTTGAACGTATACTCCGTCGGAAGTTGTAAATCCTACCCGTGTACCATTACTTTTTACAATATGAGCGACCAACCGGGTTGTGGTGGTCTTACCGTTTGTGCCGGTCACCGCAATAATAGGTATGCTGGCCGATTTTCCCGGGGGATAAAGCATGTCGATTACCGGAGCGGCGACATTCCGCGGCAGCCCCTCGCTTGGTGCCAGGTGCATTCTGAAACCCGGTGCCGCATTAACTTCCAGCACCACACCACCATTCTCGGAGAAAGGATGGGTCAGGTTTGGTGCCATAATGTCGATACCACAAATGTCCAGGCCAATGACCCTCGAGATCCTTTCACTTGTAAATACATTTTCAGGATGTACAAGATCGGTAACATCGATGGAGGTTCCGCCGGTGCTCAGGTTAGCCGTAGATTTCAGATACAGCACCTCACCGTTTGGTATTACAGACTCCAGGGTGTAGTTATTTTTAGCCAGAAGGTCCATGGTATCGCGATCTACGATAATTTCGGTAAGCACATTTTCATGGCCATAACCCCTGCGGGGATCCTGATTCTCGATGTCGATTAACTCCTGAACGGTATTTATGCCATTTCCCGTGACATGTGCGGGTACACGCAGTGCTGCAGCAACCATCTTATGGTCAATAACCAGAATACGGAAGTCGTAACCAGTAATAAAGCGTTCTATAATCACCCGGCGGGAATATTTTTGTGCGTATTCGAAAGCAGCTTCGGCTTCTTCGATGGTTTGCACATTAATGGTTGCGCCTTTACCATGGTTCCCGTCAAGGGGCTTGAATACTAATGGGAAACCAACATGACGGACGGCATCTTTGACACCTGCCGGATCGGATATCGTCACACCCTTAGCCACCGGAATGGCGGCATCCTGTAATAAACGTTTGGTTTCTTCCTTGTTGCAGGCAATGTCTACGGCAATGCTATTGGTGCGTTCGGTCATGGTAGCCCGGAAGCGCACCTGATTTTTGCCATAACCCAGCTGCACCAGCGAACTTTTGTTCAGTCTGATCCATGGAATGCGCCTTGAGATGGCCTCATCAACGATAGATCCGGTACTAGGGCCTAGTCTTTCCTGTTCACGCAGCTCACGGAGACGCTGTATGTCCTGCTCCAGATCATAGGGGCTGCCATCAATTAATGCCGCTGCAATCCTTACGGATGCTTCTGCGGCGTAAATGCCAGCTTTTTCTTCAAGGTAGCTGAACACGACATTGTAGATGCCATCGGTCTTGGTTTGGCGGGTACGCCCAAAGCCGGTGTCCATGCCAGCCAGGGTTTGTATCTCAAGTGCAATATGTTCGATAACATGGCCCATCCAGGTGCCCTCTGCGATGCGCACAAACAAGCCGCCAGGTTTTCCAATGGAGCAACGGTGGGTGTGCAGGCTCGGTAACAACGCTTCTATGCGTTCCGCAAAGCCAGGGATAAGGTTGGTTGGCTGTTGTTCCAACGTTTCAAGATCCAGACGCATCTGAATGAGTTTCTTACGTTTAATGGACCAGATATTTGGTCCTCGCAGCACTTGAATGCCTAATATTTTCATCTGTTTATTTAATCTTAAATTTCTTGAATAAGCCTGTATATGCCGCAATGCTGATGGCTTAGTTTGAGGAATGCGTTAACCTGCGCTGCAGGCGTAAAAGTAGCATAATACGGCAATTGTTTAGCCAATATTAAACGATATACAATGACGTTCTTTTTTCGTATACTTTGGTAAAGTATTTTACACAATTCCTAAAATAATTATCGCTTGTGGTAGTTAAATGTGGTTTTTACCTGAAACTTTCACGTAAAAACCTGATTTTTAGATATTGCGGCCATATATTTGAGCTTTCTTCTCATTAAAAGTATCTGAATGGCTCCGAAAGGTAAATTGATAATAATTGGCGGCGCAATAAATACAGGAAGTTTTACGGAAACCACTTTTGGACAAGCCGATAACATGAACTTCTTTGAAAGAGGTATCTTAAAACGGATTACAACCGAATCCATTAAGGATAATCAATCGAGATTTGAGATCATCACCACAGCATCCCTGATCCCGGAAAGGGTAGGTGAAGAATATGTGAAAGCATTTGCACACCTGGATGTGCTTGATGTTGGCGTGCTGAACATCTCCAGTCGTGAGCAGGCCAATGATCCGGTCAATACTTCGCGGCTGCGTAATGCAGAGGTGATCATCTTTACCGGCGGCGATCAACTCCGGTTATCTTCCATTTTTGGCGGAACTGCATTTCACGACCTATTATTAGAAAAGTATCAGAATGAACAGGTGGTTATCGCAGGTACATCGGCAGGTGCTGCCGCGAGTTCCAAAAACATGATTTACCAGGGGAACAGTAAAGATGCTTTACTGAAGGGAGAGGTGAAAATTACCGGAGGACTCGGATTTATAGACGGGGTGATCGTAGATACGCACTTCGTACAACGCGGTCGTATCGGGAGGTTACTTTATGCTGCGGCAAGCAATCCGGGTATTTTAGGCATAGGATTGGGAGAAGATACGGGATTATTCATTAGCAAGGGTAACCGCATGGAAGCGATCGGCTCTGGCATGGTTATTCTGGTGGATGGGCGAAAGATGTCGGACACCAATTTGACTGATGTGCAAATGGGACAACCAGTATCTATAAACAACATGATCGTGCATGTGATGTGTGACGGTGATGTTTATGATCTGAAGACGCACCAACTTAAGATACATCACATCAAAGCAATACCAGAATCCTGAGATGATGAAACTGATTATTCACGGCGGCTTCTTTAATGAGTCGAGTTCAAGCGAAGAAACAAAGATTGCCAAGCAAAAGGCGCTTTCAGAAATTGTAACCAGCGGTTACGAGTACCTCCAAACACATACAGCTTTAGAAACAGTTACCTACGTTGTCGGTTTACTGGAAGACCATCCTCTGTTTAATGCCGCGACTGGTGGGCAAATTCAGAGTGATGGCAAGTTGCGAATGAGTGCTTCGCTGATGGATGGCGAGTCTCTTCGCTTTAGTGGCGTAATTAACATTGAAGAGGTGAAGAATCCTATACAGATTGCCCTGAAGTTGTTGGATGAGGAAGACCGCGTATTGAGCGGCCCCGGCGCGTTGGCCTATGCTCGTACACATGGCTTTGGGTACTATAATCCCATCATCCCAGCCCGCCAGCTCGAATATGATGAAAAACGTAATCAGCAAAATAACAAAGGCACTGTAGGTTGTGTTGCGCTTGATGCACAAGGTAACATCGCTGCAGCGACGTCAACAGGCGGTAAGGGTTTTGAAATTCCCTGCCGTGTAAGTGATTCGGCAACCGTTGCTGGTAACTATGCTAATCGCTTTGCCGGGGTATCTTGCACAGGCGTTGGTGAAGATATCGTAAATGTGGCTTTGGCAGTTAAAATTGTTACCCGTGTTAGTGACGGCATGTCCCTGAAGCAGGCTACAGATAAGTCGTTCGAAGAACTACAGGCAGTATCCGGTTTTGCTGGTGTCATAGCGATTAACAAAGATGGGGAAGTGTACCACACAGACTCTCATCCATACATGGTGTGGGCCGCATTTGATGGTCGTTTACAGGTGTTTAACTAATTTTATGTTATCTTTGTATCATGCAAAAAACCGCAGTGATCATCCTGCTGTTCCTTTCCGTTCAGGTGAAGGCACAGCTTCCTGATATAACCGTTTCCCGCCCGGTAGCCGGCGGGCCCATCAATATCACCTACTATAATCCGGCAACACTTAGTGCAGATGATTACTTCTATGAAGCAGATCAGAATGAGCGTAAGGGCGACCTGAAGCTTGCATTGAGCCTGTACGACAAGGCGGCCTTTGGATTCAACAGCTCCCGTAAAACTTCGCAGTACAGTGCCGCATTACTCCGTTTGAGTAATGTGCATATGTTGCTTAGTAATTATACCGAGGCTGAAAAGCTGGTTTTACAAGGCGCATTAATGAATTACTCCAAAACGGGCAACATCACGGGCGAGATGAACGCTTACCAGCAGCTTGCCAAAATTTACCTGGCGGCAGATAAACTTACCGAGGCACTATGGTTTTCTACCCAGCAGGGTATCCTTGCACAGCGTCTTAGCAATCAAAATGCTTACATCGCTTCCCTGCTAGGTATGGCACAAGTGAAGATTAAGAGACAGGAATTTAATCTGGCGAATTATGATCTGAACAGGGCCGAGAACCTTGCCAGATCCAACAACTACAAAGATTTTTCGGGCCAGATCAGTGAGGCCCGCAAGGCGATTGCAGATGGGCAGAATACGCAGAAATAAGCTAAATTTTACCTAAATAACTTTTACAGAAAAGAGACGTATTATTGCTGTCTCTTTTTTGTTTATTAAATAAATTGGTATCATATTGGATGCTTGTAAATACAAATGGAATTTAAACTATTCAAAGAGATGCTTAGAAGAATATTACTGGTCACCTTTACCGCTGCAGTGTTGGCCTGTAGTGCTGCTCCGAAGCCACAACAGCAGGTAGATGGGGTTGTCAATATAAAACCTGATGAGCAGCAGAGCCTGGTTGCTAAAGAGGTTGTTACGCTCATCGAAAACTACAACTACAAAAAGATCAGACTTAACGATTCCATTTCTTCTGTAATATTGGACAAATATATCAAGGCCTTAGATCCTTCTAAATATTACTTCCTGGCTTCGGATATCAAGGAATTTGAGCAATTCAGAAACTCGCTGGACGACGATTTCAGAAATGGTGACCTTAGTGCTCCTTTCTACATTTTCAATGTTTACCTGAAAAGATATAATGAATGGATCAGCTACTCGCTGCAAAATGTGAAGAATAAGTTCGATCTGAATGGTAACGACCGCTATGTGTATGACCGTGAAAAGCTACCCTGGGTAACAACCTCGGCAGCTTTAAACGAGGTTTGGCAAAAGCGTCTGAAGTACGAGCTGATCAACTTGCAAATCGCAGGTACATCGGAGGCTAAGAACGTAGAGACGCTCACCAAAAGATATCAGAACCTGAAATCACAGGTAACTAAAGTGAACAATCAGGATGTTTTCCAGACCTTGATGGATGCCTTTACCGAAAGTATTGATCCGCATACCAACTACTTTAATCCAACAAATGCCGCAGCCTTTAACGAGGATATGGCAAGGTCGTTCGATGGTATCGGAGCCAGACTGGGTGTTGAAAATGAAGTTGTCAAAATTGCAGAGATCATTCCCGGTGGTCCTGCTTTCAAAAGCAAGCAGCTAAATGCGGGCGATCGTATTGTTGCAGTGGCGCAGGGCAATGGCGAATTTGAAGACATTATCGGCTGGAGGATTGATAATTCCGTTTCCAAGATTAAAGGTCCAAGGGGTACCACCGTACGTTTGAAGGTTATTCCGGCAGGACAGGAGCTCTCATCTAAACCAGTAATTATCTCCCTGGTAAGAGAGAAGATCGTAATGGAAGAGCAGTCGGCTAAAAAAACAGTGAAAACGATTCAATCTAATGGTAAGCCGTACAAGATTGGTGTCATAACTGTGCCGGCCTTCTACGCAGATTTCAAAGCTGCGAGCGCTGGTGATCCGAATTACAAAAGCACCACCCGTGATGTACGCCTGCTAATTGATACCTTAAAGAACCGTGATAAAGTAGATGCGATTATGATGGACCTGCGTGCTAATGGCGGCGGTTCATTGGTTGAAGCGATAGACCTTACTGGTTTGTTCATTAATCGCGGACCTGTTGTACAGGTAAGGGATCTTAAAGGTCGGATAGACGTTTCCGAAGACACCAATCCTGGTGTAGCATGGGATGGTCCATTCGGCGTAATGGTTGATCGTCTGAGCGCTTCAGCTTCGGAGATCTTTGCAGGTGCCATTCAGGACTATGGTCGTGGTATTATCATTGGTACGCAGACCTATGGAAAAGGAACGGTACAATCATCTATTGACCTGAACAAACTACTAAATCCTTCCATGCTGCAAAGACTTGCCAGCCTGATTAACAAGAATGCAGTGGTAAAGACTGACGCTAAGGAGCCTGCATTGGGTCAAATCAACTTAACTATGGCTAAGTTTTACAGGGTGAATGGTAGCAGTACGCAACACAAAGGTGTAATGCCTGATGTTGTTTTTCCGTCCATCTATCCGTTAGACAAGATCGGTGAGGATACAGAACCATCGGCATTGCCTTGGGATGTAATTCCTAAGTCGAACTTTACGCCTGTAGCTGACCTTTCAGCACTCAAAACACAATTGGTAAACCGCCATAAAGAACGCATGGCAAAATCTGTTGACTACAAGCTGCTGGTGCAGGATATCGCCGACATGGAGAAGCGGGATAAAGAGAATTCTGTCGTGTTGAACCAGGCGAAGCTAAAAGCCGAAAGGGATAGTCTGGAGGCAAAATCGCTGGAGCGTACGAATCTAATCCGGAGCTCAAGAGGTTTGCCGCCGGTTAAAAAAGGCGATAAGGTGAAGAAGGAAGAAACTTACGACTTTATTGAAGATGAGGCAATGCGTGTGATTATAGATATGATTGAAATGAAGAAATTCTAAGTCTAGTCGTACACTCTAACAAAATATATTAGCGGCCTTACCTTTTCTGGTACGGTCGCTTTTTTTTGCAGCTGTGTACCGGTCGAGGCAATATTTAACCCTGCCGGGAAGTGTTCGCATCCGGAACATGTCCTAATCGGGGTCTTTATCTGCGGCACAGATATTGCGTATTTCGGGAAAAGATAAGATATGAACGTAAAACGCACATTTGGAACGATCCTGACTATACTTGGGATTATTGGCTTGATTTACGCGGGTTATGGCTACACCCAGAAAGACCCTGCTACCCGTCAGCTGCTGGTTTTTGGTATTATTGGTATAATCTTCTTTTTCTCGGGCATTGGTCTGGTTAAGAATACCAGGGACGAGGGCTAAGGACATAAAAAAAGCCGAATGCTTATGCAATCGGCTTCATCAATAATTTCTTTTTTTATTCTTCGATCAACTCGTCTTTAACGGAGTCGAGAATGCGGCCACCTTTGTAGAAGTAACGCGAGTAATATGGTTCATTCAGGTTGCTGATTACCACACCTCTTGATGAAGAGGCATGTGCAAAACGATTGTCTCCAAGATAGATCCCGATGTGGGTAATGCTTCTGCTTTTAATTTTGAAGAATACCAGGTCTCCTTCTTTGAGTTCGTCTTTAGGCAATGGGTTTACCATGCTGAAGATGTCTCTTGAATTGCGGAGGATCGTCGTATTAAATACTTTATCATATATGGCTTTGGTGAATGCGGAGCAGTCGATACCTTTCTCAGTGTTGCCACCAAAACGGTAAGGAGTTCCAATCCATTCATATATAAATTTGTATAGCTTTAAGTTCGAAGTTGCATCTACGGCAACACCCATAACCTGTGAAAAGTATTGCGAGGCAAGGTTATCGGGATCTTCTAATTTGTTGGTTTCTTTTGCTTTAGATTGGGCGTTTACTGCGGATATGCTGCACAGCGCAATCAGGGTAGAAAACAAAAACTTTTTAATCATGTTATACTATAAGTTTGGGTAAAAGGTACTTACACTTAAACGTACACCAGTTATATGGCTTATTGTTCGACGACCAAAACTAGGTATTAAACTTAGTTTATCCAAATGTGAATAAATAAATGTGCATTGTGGATATTCGTGTCTTGTAACCTTAGTGTGTAATTTACAGCATTTCTTTCGATATATTACAATAAAAAAGTAGATTTGCTCTCGTAAAAAACAATCAAGACCCCAAAAATGAGTGCAGTAGAAATTAATAAAGATACCTATCTGAAGTGGTTTGAGTCGATGTTGCTGATGCGCAAATTCGAAGAAAAAACAGGGCAACTTTACGGACAACAAAAGATCCGTGGATTCTGCCACCTATATATTGGACAGGAAGCCGTTGTTGCGGGTGCTATTTCTGCCTTACAACCTGAAGATTCTATGATTACTGCTTACCGTGATCACGCTCATGCCTTAGCTAAAGGTGTTAGCGCAAGAAGTATCATGGCCGAGATGTATGGTAAAGCTACTGGTTGCTCTAAAGGAAAAGGTGGTTCAATGCACATGTTCAGCAAAGAGCATAACTTTTATGGTGGCCACGGTATCGTGGGTGGGCAAATTCCACTGGGTGCCGGTATTGCATTTGCAGAAAAATATAAAGGAACAAAAAATGTTAATGTTTGCTACATGGGTGACGGCGCAGTTCGTCAGGGTGCTTTAAATGAAGCATTTAACATGGCTATGTTGTGGAAATTACCTGTAATCTTTGTTTGCGAGAACAACGGTTATGCTATGGGTACTTCCGTACAACGTACAACAAACATGACGGATATCTATAAAATCGGATTAGGTTTTGATATGCCATGTGCGCCTGTAGATGGTATGGACCCTGTCGCTGTACATAACGCAATGGACGAAGCGGCACAACGTGCACGTAACGGCGAAGGCCCGACCTTCCTTGAAATGCGTACATACCGTTACCGCGGTCACTCTATGTCTGACCCTGCGAAATACCGTACTAAAGAGGAACTGGAAGATTATAAAACTAAAGATCCAATTGAGCTGGTTCGCGAGGTTATCCTTAAAGAGAAATATGCAGATCAAGCCTGGATTGAAAGTATAGAAGAAAAGGTTAAAGAGATTGTTGATGATTCAGTGAAATTCGCTGAAGAGTCTCCATGGCCTGAAGCTTCTGAACTATTCACCGATGTTTATGTTCAGTCGGACTATCCTTACGTAGTAGATTAATTTAACAGTTTTCAATTTATAATATAGAATGGCTGAAGTAGTTAGAATGCCCAAAATGAGCGACACCATGACCGAAGGGGTGATGGCGAAGTGGCATGTAAAAGTTGGCGATAAAATTAAAAGCGGCGATGTTATGGCCGAAGTGGAAACCGATAAGGCGACCATGGATCTTGAATCATATTGGGACGGAACTGTTTTATATATAGGTGTTGAAGAAGGCGCTGCTGTTCCTATTGATGCGGTAATAGCAGTGGTAGGAAAAGAAGGTGAAGATTACAAAGCTTTACTTGACAATGAAGCTGCACCTGCTGCTCCGGCTGCAGAAAGTAAATCAGAAGAGGCTGCGCCTGCGGCACCTGCTGCTGCATCTGCACCTGCAGTTACCGATGCTGACCTGGAGAAAATGGGCGTAACAGTGGTAAGAATGCCATTGTTGAGCGATACCATGACCGAAGGTGTTATTGCTGAATGGCATAAAAAAGTTGGTGATAAAGTTAAAGATGATGATATCCTTGCTGATGTTGAAACCGATAAGGCAACAATGGAAGTTATGGGTTATGCATCCGGAACTTTACTACATATTGGTGTTGAGAAAGGTGCTGCCGCTAAAGTAAACGGCATTATCGCGATTGTTGGTCCTGAAGGTACCGATATCAGTAGCATCTTGAATCAAGGTGATGCACCTGCAGCTGCGGCTCAGGCATCTGCTGAACCGGCTGAGACCAAAGCTGAAGAGACTGCACCTGCTGCAAGCACTGAAAGTGCCTCATCTGATGGTAGCCGCGTAAAAGCTTCTCCACTTGCTAAACGCATTGCTAAAGAAAAAGGAATTGATCTTTCGCAGGTTGCAGGTTCTGCCGACGGTGGAAGAATCATTAAAAAAGATATTGAGAACTTTAAACCTGCTGCTGCTTCGGCACCTGCATCAGCTCCGGCTAAAGAATCTGAAAAAGCTGCTGCTCCGCTTCCTCAATATACTGGTGAAGAGAAGTTCACAGAGAAACCAGTTACCCAGATGCGTAAGGTTATTGCCAAACGTCTTTCTGAGAGCTTGTTCACTGCACCGCATTTCTACTTAACCATGTCTATCGATATGGACAGCGCAATTGCTGCTCGTACTAAAATCAATGAGTTTGCTGCTGCTAAAGTATCTTTTAACGACCTGGTATTAAAGGCGGTTGCTGTTGCTTTAAAACAACACCCTGCGGTTAACTCTTCATGGTTAGGTGATAAGATTCGTTACAATGAGCATGTAAACATTGGTGTTGCGGTAGCTGTTGAAGATGGCTTACTAGTACCAGTTGTTCGTTTTGCTGATGGCAAATCTTTATCCCGCATCTCTGCTGAGGTTAAAGATTTCGCACAACGTGCAAAATCGAAGAAATTACAACCTGCAGATTGGGAAGGTTCAACATTTACCATCTCTAACTTAGGTATGTTTGGTATTGATGAATTCACTGCAATTATAAACCCACCTGATGCATGTATCCTTGCAATTGGTGGTATCTCACAAGTGCCTGTTGTTAAAAACGGCGCAGTTGTTCCAGGTAACGTGATGAAAGTAACGTTAAGCTGTGACCACCGTGTTGTAGATGGTGCTACTGGTGCTGCATTCCTTCAAACCGTTAAGGCTTTATTGGAAGAACCTGTTAGATTATTGGTTTAACAACCGTACTAAATACTTAAAAGCTGCTTCGGCAGCTTTTTTTATGCCTTTTACTTTTTGTACTTTTGCGGCTATGTCAAACATCAAGCCCTCTTTAGCTAAAGGTACCCGCGACTTCTCTCCTGTTGAAATGGTTAAGCGTAATTACATCTATGACACCATTAAAAAGGTGTTCAGGAAGTACGGTTACGCGGAGATTCAAACCCCATCTATGGAGAATTTGAGTACGCTTACCGGTAAGTATGGCGATGAGGGTGATAAACTGATCTTTAAAATTCTGAACAGTGGTGACTACCTGGCGAAGGTAGATGCTGATCTGCTGAGCAGCAAGAATTCCAATGCGATGATCTCCACGATTAGCGAAAAGGCTTTGAGGTATGACCTTACTGTCCCCTTTGCCCGCTACGTAGTGATGCACCAGAACGAAATCACCCTTCCTTTCAAACGGTTCCAGGTGCAGCCCGTATGGCGCGCTGACCGTCCGCAGAAGGGTCGTTACCGTGAGTTCTACCAGTGCGATGTGGATGTTGTTGGTTCAGACAGTCTGCTGAATGAAGCAGAGTTTATCCTGATCTATCAGGAAGCTTTAAGCAACTTAGGGCTTAGTGACTTCAGTATTAAGATCAACAACCGAAAGATTCTTACAGGTATTGCCGAGATCATTGGTAAACCGGAGTTGATCATAGACATGACTGTAGCTATTGATAAGCTGGATAAGATCGGCTTTGAAGGCGTAACCAAAGAGCTCATATCAAAAGGCTTTACTGAGGCAGATATTGATAAACTTAAACCCGTGATCCTGCTCGAAGGCAGCAATGAGGAGAAGATTGCGCAGTTGAAGGCTGTACTGGCAAGTTCAGCAGCCGGACTAAAAGGTATTGCAGAGCTTGAAACAGTTTTCGGTTATGTAGCTGCTTTAGCAGGAGCAGAAGCTCTTGCAGCAATTAAGCTGGAGCTTGATATTACCCTTGCCAGAGGCCTAAACTATTATACCGGATGTATCTTTGAGGTGAAGACCAACGAGGTGGCTATGGGCAGCATTGGCGGCGGCGGACGATATGACGACCTTACCGGAATGTTTGGCCTGAAAGGCTTAACGGGTGTAGGGGTATCCTTCGGCGCAGATCGCATTTATGACGTGCTGTTGGAACTTAACCTGTTTCCGGAATCTGCATCTGCAGGAACCAGGGTATTGATTAGTAACTTCGATTCCGCTGCGGAGGCATATGCTTTGCCTTTGTTGCAAGCCTTACGTCAGGCAGGGATTGCTGCTGAGCTATATCCATCATCAGCCAAACTCAAAAAGCAGATGTCGTATGCTGATGACAAGAACATTCCTTATGTTGTCCTGATTGGTAGTGAAGAGATGGAAAGTGGCCTGTTAACGCTGAAAGATATGAAAAGTGGTGTACAGGAAAAGCTGGCGATCGATGCGATCATAGGCATGCTTCAGGCCACTGCATAAACAATTCCTTAAGCGGCATTGTTATCTTGCTACTAAAGCAGGATGCAATGAGATCAATATGGAAAGGTTCAATTGGCTTTGGACTGGTTAACATACCTATAAAGCTTTACTCCGCAGTGCAAAACAGCGGACTTGATTTGGATATGCTTGATCCGAAGGATCACTCACATATTAAGTTTCAGCGGATTAATGAAAACACGCAGAAGGTTGTGGAGTTTGACAAGATCGTGAAGGGCTACAAGCTGGATGATAAGTATGTGATCCTGGAAAAGCACGACTTCGAAGAAGCCAGTCCGGAGAAGACCAAGATGATTGAGCTCGAGAACTTCGTAGGTATCGATGAAATCAATCCGATCTACTATGAAACTTCCTATTATGCCGAACCCGAAACCCAGGGCAAAAAGGCCTATGCACTGTTGTTGAAAGCACTTCAGAAATCTGCTAAGGCGGGTGTAGCGCGCTTTGTACTGCGGAATACGGAAAACCTATGTGTAATCCATCCCCTTGGAGATGTGCTTGTGGTTACAAAAATCCGTTTTTCGGAGGAAATCCGCTCCCCTGAGGAAGTCAAAGTGCCTTCGCTTGATACCATCAACAAAAAGGAACTTGACGTCGGTCTGGCGCTTATCAAGCAGTATACCTCACCTTTTAATATTGAAGCCTTTAAAGATGAATACACCCAGGAGCTCTTGAAGATCATTAAGGCGAAGGCTAAGGGCAAGCGTGCGACCGTTAAAAAGCTTAAACCAAGGGAAGATGACGGAGGTTCTGATCT
Organism: Pedobacter sp.; assembly: GCA_038918115.1. Lineage (GTDB taxonomy): Bacteria > Bacteroidota > Bacteroidia > Sphingobacteriales > Sphingobacteriaceae > Pedobacter. The sequence goes on along the minus strand of JBCLAL010000004.1, from coordinate 101,927 downwards.
ATACAGCCAGTTGATGCAAAGCTTGTCTAAAAAAGCCTGATCTTAAAATCACCAAGAAGTTTATGCAGCTGTGCGATGCTAACATCCATTACACAACTACATGTAATTCTTTCCGGCAATAAGCCCTTCAATTCGATCCAGCAGATCGTCAATATCGAAAGGTTTGGCTACAAAGGCATCAGGCTTAAACTCCATGTTCTGTAAGCTTTCTTTGGTATATCTGGCAGAGATCATCAGCACTGGGATCTGTCTTGTGCGTTCGTTCATACGCAATTCCTTAAGAAGCACACGCCCATCGGCATCGGGAAGCATAATATCCAGAATCAGCAGGTCCGGGTTGAAGGCATCAATGTGATCCATAAAGTTCGCACTCTTACTAAGGCCGTTTACCTTATATGCCTCACTTTGCAGAATTAGTGTGATCACGTCCAGAATGGCGTGATTATCTTCAATAACTAAAACGTTCTTATAATTTGTCTCAACTTTCTTCAAGGCAGAATCGGAATTTATTTGCAAATATATCAAGGCTTTGGCTAAAATGTTACTGCAACAAGTACCTGAAAATTAATTTTCACAGGTAAATGAAACCTTTTAATCTGCCGTACGTCTTATTATTAGTTTTTAGGTTTTATAAAAGGTACAATTGTGGCGATTGTACCTTTTATTTTACATGTGGCTTGTAAGTGCCAGTGTTCACAACAGCCTTAAGTTCCTGCAGTATGGTGTATAAACCAAAGTTGGTGCGGTTAACGTAGATGAAGTGTTTAACGCCACGTGGCTGCTTGAACTCAGGCATCTTCGCAATCTTTTCACCATAGGCATACAGCTGGTTGAAGAACTCAGGCTTACTGAAGTCAAATACCTCATCCAGGTAAGGCCTGGCAAAAAGGCTGATCATTTCCCGGTAAGCTTTATAATAGAACTCCACCTGTGCAGGCGTATCTGTTTTAAAGATCATGTCCAACTTACGGAAGGCATCAATCGTCTTTTCCTTGTCCTGCAGAATACCTGCAGATACCAGTGAGAAGAACGGTTCATAAAAATCATCCGGCAGTTCTTTGATGCAGCCAAAGTCTATGACACCCAGCTTTTCATCTTCCGTGATCAGGAAATTTCCAGGATGAGGATCTGCGTGTACGGCACGCAGTTCGTGCTGCTGGAAGTTGTAGAAATCCCATAGTGCCTGACCGATCTTGTTCCTTAATTCCTGAGAGGGATCAGTGCGAAGGAATTCCTTCAGGTGTTTTCCAGGGATCCAGTCCATGGTTATGATCCTTTTTCCGGAATACTCGGGGTAATATGTAGGGAAAACAACATTGTCCAGGTTCTTGCAGGCTTCCGAAAACTGAATGGAGCGGCGGACCTCAAGTTCGTAGTCGGTTTCCTCCAGCAAGCGTTCCTCAACCTCCGCTACGTAGATGTTCAGTTCCTTTTCGCTCATTCCTAATAGTCGAAAAGCGAAGGGCTTCACCAGCTTCAGGTCGGAAGAGATACTGTCGGCCACCCCGGGGTATTGAATCTTCACAGCAAGCTTCTTACCATTGAGCATTGCTTCATGCACTTGTCCGATGGAGGCCGCATGTGTAGAGGTTGTATTGAATTTGTCGAAAATCTTTTCCGGGGCTTTACCCAGTTGTTTCGTAAAGGTGCGTACAATGAGCGGTCCGGATAAAGGCGGTGCATTATACTGTGACTGCGTAAATTTATCAACGTAGGAGCGGGGCAGCACATTTTTATCCATGCTAAGCATTTGCGCAATTTTTAGCGCGCTGCCCTTAAGTTCACTTAAGGACTTATATATATCCGTTGCGTTATCTTCATTGAGCTCCTCCCGGTCTAGGTCTGGATTAAACAGCTTTTTAGAGTAATGTTTGATGTAGTTGCCCCCGATCTGGAAGCCTGTTTTTACAAATTTTGCCGAACGTTGTGTCTTGGTAGTAGGGATACTGTCTTGTGCTCTCATCAGGATTTAGAATCTCATTTTTTCTTTGAAGGCGCCATTGCGGCTGAGGAACTTGCCGTATTCAAACAAGTTGTCGATGGGCGAGCGCTGAAAAAGGTCGAATGTTACATTGACGCCTTTCTCGATCGCTTCATCTGTTTTCTCAAATCCTGTACTATCGTCATTGATCCAGAACTTAACGATGAAGACAAACTGCGCCCACAACGCATCTTTGTAGCGCTTGGTAAAGAACTTGCGCTCGGCAAGCTCACCGCTTTCCAGTCCCTCGTTGAGCACATTTTCGGCGAATTGTTCAAACAGCTCCCTTGCAGCAGAAAGTGGTGCATTGGTGTAGTGGTTGCTACCATTTTGTTTCAAGCTGTAAACAATAAAACTACGCTGTGTTTTCAGCAGTTCTGTTAAACTGTAGAAGAAAGAAAGGATCTTATCCCTTGAGGAATAATCCACCCATACTTCCTGTTGTTGAACGGCGTCGATCGTTTCAGCAACCAGCTCTGCCCAGGTGTTCTTTTCTATACTTTCAAACGAGGCATAATGCTCATAGAATGCTGACTCAGGGATGTCGAGGCCCTTTACAAAACTGTATATGGATTTGGGTTTTTCGCCATGTGTAAGTACATAGTCGATGTAAGCTTTTCTGATTTGCTCCGCTGTAACCATGGGTTTTTATTTTTATAAACGTTATAATTCAGGTATTGGTTTGTAATCTTGCTTTTAATTCCCTGTAGATCATCATGCTTGCGTAATAATTATCGTAATTGAGCCGAATATGCGTGAACATAGCCGCTTGTCAGCGTTATTGTTACGATAAAGTCATTCTGGGAAAGGCGATTTATGTAATTTTGCTGCAGGTGAACAACAAACGCGGACATATGGAAAAGGTGCTCGCTACAGCAATGCTGTGGGTGTTTTTCCTTGCGCTTACGCCATGGGCGTCCTTCCACCATCACCAGGAAATAAGCTACACTTGCGAGAATGAAACGATTTGTACGCATAAGATGCACATCAGCACCCATGCAGATCAGTGTCTGGTTTGTTCTGCCCATTTCGAAAAGACCTATGTAATGTCTCATACCTTCTTTGATTTTTATCAAAGTCCGGGTATGTACATCAAAGATCAGCCGGTTGAATCTGCGCTGTATTCGGAGTTAATCAGTACCTCGTTACGGGGTCCGCCTGCTGCTTAATACCTCCAATTAAGTTTCAGGGCCCTATCGGGCATTAATTTCAAGTAATTACAACATGATCAAGCGTATACAACTTTATATGGCTGTGTTGCTGCTTTTTATGAGCACGACCAACCTTTTTGCAATAGAAAACATAAACTTTACAGGTAAAATCATCGACGCCAGGAGCAAAGCGCCGCTGGCAGGTGCAAGCGTTTCCATCCCCGACCTTCGGGTTTCGGTGATGACGGATGCGGAAGGCGAGTTCTCCATCAGCACCGCCCCAACAAGGGGTCAGTTCCTGATTCAGATCAGGTATATGGGCTACAAGACCAAAACCGAGACAGTGGATTTTAGTAAATCTGCATCTATGGTATTTGAGCTTGAAGAAAGCGTTATCGAAGGGAAGGAAATCGTGATCACTGGCTCTGCCTTCAGCTCCGATAAGCGGCAGAACAGTACCTCCATTGCGACGGTAACCAAGGAAGAGCTGCTTTACAACCCATCAACAAATATTATCGATGCTTTATCTAAAGTGCCTGGCGTATCGCAGGTGACTACCGGTCCGGCGATCTCCAAGCCTGTTATCCGTGGTTTGAGTGCAAACCGTGTAGTGACATTAAACAACGGGGTGAAGCAGCAGGGACAACAGTGGGGTGACGAGCACGGGATAGAGATCGATCAATATAGCGCAGAGCGGGTTGAGATTCTACGTGGACCGGCAAGCTTGATGTATGGCTCCGACGCACTCGGTGGGGTGATCAACATTCTGGATGCATTGCCGGCACCTGATGGTACCTTAAGGGGTGAATTCCTGAGCAACTACGCCACCAATAATGGTTTAAGCGGAACATCCCTGATGTTACAGGGTAACAGCAATGGATTGGTGTACCGCGCCCGTGGCTCTTACCGGAATGCTTATTCGTACAAGACCGCTACGGAATACGTTCCCAATTCAGGTTTCAATGAGACCAGTTTTGAAGGACAGATTGGCCTGAATAAGAACTGGGGTTATGCTCATCTGGATGCATCAAGCTTCAGAAATAACATCGGCTTTTATGAGCCTGCACGTAATGAAGCAGGTCAGCTGGTAAATGAAGATGGACTCATACCTACAAAAGCTGAAAACCACGATCGTACATTGCTGTTTCCCAAGCAGGATGTGCGCCACTACAAACTTGCGTTAAACAGTAACATCCTGTTCAACAGCGGTAGCTTGCGTAGTACGCTTGGCTACCAGCAGAACCAACGTCGTGAGCTGGAAAGCGCAGGCGAAGATCCAGCATTATACCTGAATAACTATGCTTATAGCTATGATTTCAAGTACACCTTCAAGCCATATAATGGCTGGGCCTCTGTAATTGGTATTTCTGGGGAGTTCATCCATAGCTTAAACACCAGCGCTGAAGAACAGCTCATTCCTGATTTCGATAGCCAGGCTTATGGTGCTTTCGGCTTCCTGAAGAAAACCTGGGATCATAACACGTTCAACATCGGCGCACGATTGGATTACCGTAAGTTAAACGCCTATGCTTTTGAAGGCGAAGAGGTAACTTTTGCACCCATAAATAATGAGTTTACAAACTTGAGTGCAGCATTAGGTTATACGCACGACTTTAGTGAAGCACTAAGCTTTAAGGCCAATGCGGGAACAGCTTTCCGTGGACCAAATATCGCGGAGTTGTCATCCAATGGGGTACATGAAGGTGCTTTCCGCTATGAAGTGGGTAATCCTAATCTTAAGCAGGAGCGCAGCAACCAATTGGATGCGTCCTTTGAATATGGAAATGAGTACCTGAGTGCGAGCCTGGGCGGCTTTGTTAATGCCATTAACAACTATATCTATTATAACTCCAGCGGTGAGTTCATTGATGTCGACGGCACAGATTACCCGGTGTTCAACTTTGTACAAAATGACGCTTTGTTAAGAGGTCTTGAAGCTTCACTTACGCTCCATCCGGTGAGTTTCCTGCACTTTGAAAATGCTTTTGCCTTTACCCGTGCCACTAATCGCAGCACCAAAGCTTCCTTACCATTTATTCCTGCAGCAACATTGCGGAACGAGCTTCGTTTTGAACCAAAAATCGCCGGTACAGCACATTCTTACATCGCTGTGGGCTTGGATAACTTCTTCAAGCAGTCGAAGGTAGATGCCTTTGAAAGTGCCAGCTCCGGTTATTCGCTGCTTAATGCCGCTATAGGCACAACTTTAAAGCTGGGTAAGCAGCAAGAGTTGACGATCTATGTGGCGGGAAGAAACCTGCTGAATAAAGCTTATTACGATCATTTGAGTCGCTTTAAGCCTGGATGTTTAAGCGAAGAGGATCCGGGATTCGGAATTTACAATGCCGGACGAAACATTACTTTTGGCTTCAGGCTTCCATTTAGCATATCTACGGCTAAATAGCGCATTGTAGCGGGCATTTTAATTCATACCTGCAAAAACGACGCCGCTGCAGCAGGGCTGAGGGGCGTCGTTTTTGCAGGTATGAATTTTGCAGTATACAGGTGCTGCACGCTTGACGTGCAATTTATCAACCCTTCTTTATGATCTTTAAGAAACTCTTTACGTTCAGTCTGCTGCTGTTTGCCAGTATACGCGGTTTTGCCCAGCAGGCCGATTCGATATCTATCAACCTGGACAATGTAAAATATGCCTATCCTGTGAAGTACTTCGCGATAGCCGCTGAAGGGCAGTCGCTCAGGATGGCCTATATGGATGTGCAGCCTGCAAAGCAGGCCAATGGCAGGACCGTAGTGCTGTTCCACGGGAAGAATTTCGCCGGCTATTACTGGACATCGGTAATAAAAGCGCTTAGCAACCAGGGCTTTCGGATTGTCGTGCCTGATCAGATAGGGTTCGGGAAATCGTCAAAGGCCTATATACATTACAGCTTTCATCAATTGGCCAGTTGGAATAAGGATTTACTGGAAAGCCTGGGTATTTCCAGGTCTGTTATCCTGGGGCACTCTATGGGTGGTATGCTGGCCACACGTTACGCGCTCATGTTTCCCGAACGTACGGAGAAGCTACTGCTGGAAGATCCTATAGGCTTGGAAGACTACCGGAGTTTCGTGCCCTATATCAACACGGAACAGCAATATCAGACGGAGTTAAAGGCCACGCCTGAAAGTGTGCGTAAGTACTACCAGGGCTCGTATTTTACCAAATGGAAGTCCGATTATGACGAGTTGGTGCGCATTGCTGGTGGCATCAGCTATAGCAAAGAATTCCCGAGGTTTGCAAAGGTTGCTGCCATGACCTACACCATGATCTATGAGCAGCCCGTTTTGCATGAGTTTAAAAACCTGAAAGTACCAACTGTGCTCTTTATCGGATTGGAAGATAAAACCATTGTAGGCAAGGGTAGCCTCAGTCCTGAACAACAGGCACAATACGGACAATACAAAGTCTTGGGTAAGCGAACTGCGAACATGATTCCTGGCGCAAAACTTATAGAGTTTGCAAACTGTGGCCATATCCCTCACATCGAAATACCTACGGCTTTTAACCTTACACTGCTGGAGAACTTATAGTCTTAAATAGGCTTGCCTAAAAGTTGTGGAAGCCTGCAGGCGCTTCAAGAATACGCAATTGCATAAGCACTTGTGCTTCTGTTACCGGATAGGATTCATTGTTCACAATGGCATGATATACGCCGTCAAAAAGCGCAAGATAGTTTCCCTTGTCAGATAGCAGTTGTTCCTGCTTCTTACTGCCATCGGGTTGCATGCGTGTCAGGGTTGCGGCAAGTTCATCTGGTTCCTCGCCATAGCCCTCGGATCCGGGGCGAATGTTTTGAAGCAATTGTACTTCCTGCACATCGGCGCGATACTTTATCAAGCTGCCTTGCTCGGCATGTACGACAAAGGCCGCCTGTGGTTCGGGAACCAGCATGGAGGAGCATACAAAAACCTGCAAGCTATCCGGATATTGCAGGTGAAAGTGAAAGTAATCATCAACCTTGGTCCCCTTACGGTTCTTACCAAGGATCTTGTAAAAGCTTAAAGGTTGTCCGAACAAGTTTATCACCTGATCCAGCAGGTGGGCTGCAAGATCATACTGCAGTCCTGTGGCTGGCACCAACTCTTCTTTAAAAGTCTTCGGGCCAATGGTGTTGCGGTAACGGTCAAAACGGATATGCAGCTCAACTAGCTTGCCCAGTACGCCACTGTCTATCACTTTCTTTACCGCTAAATAGTCGCTGTCCCAGCGGCGGTTTTGGTACACAAACACCTGCTTACCAGTTTCTCTTGACAGCTCAAACAGCGTCTGCGCTTCTGCAGCAGTTGCTGCAAAAGGCTTTTCAACAAGCACATGTTTGCCCTTAAGCAGTGCCTGGCGTGTATAGTCGAAATGGGTAAAATTAGGTGTGTTCACCACCACAAGATCTATTGCAGGATCATCAATCAATTCATCAATACTGTCGTAACTTATGATATCCGGGTAATCCAGATGTGCTTTTTGCGTATTACGTTCGGTTACAGCATGTAGTTTGAAGCCTGGGTGTACAGAAAGAAAAGGTGCGTGAAACAGCTTTCCAGACATTCCATAAGCGAGCAGGCCGGTGTTGATGATCTTCTCCATAGTTTAAAAGTAAGCATATAAGCGTATCTTTGCGGCATGAAACCTTCAGAAATTCATGCAAAATGGAAGATTTTGCAGCAAAAGATAGCTAAGGAATTTGATTCTGATGTGCCGGATTTGAAGGTGATCCTATTCCTGATCGGCGTGCAGGAGCTTGGAAAAGGTCCAGGAAAGTATAGCAAAAGGCAAAAAGAAGAGCTGATGCACATCGCCACCTGCCGTTTGCTCAGTGAGATGGGTTTTTACGAACTTGAAGGTCTCGATCAGGATGGATGGCCACACTGGAAATTGGTGAAGGCGGTACCGGCTTTCGCTATGATGGAGCAGGAGCTACTACTGAAATCTTTAGCAGTTAGCTACTTTGAGGACATCTACGGCGCAGAATCCAGTTTATAATGCAAGAATCTTTTTCATAAAGAAGCCCCGGTGCAATGCAGCGGGGCTTCTTGTTTTTTCAACTGTTTAGACCTTCAGGGCAGAAGGACTTTAGCATTATATGTTAACTAGCTTTGTGCTTTAGCTTCTTTCTTCAAATCATCATTTGCAACGATTACGATCTCCACACGACGGTTGCTTGCTCTACCGGCTTCCGTTGCATTATCTCCGATTGGTTCAGAAAACCCTTTGCCAACTGTTGTTAACCTTGCTGATGGCACACCTTGTGAAACCGCATAGGCTTTCACAGCTGCCGCTCTACGCTCAGATAAGCTCATGTTGTAAGTCTCTGTACCACGGCTATCAGTATGACCAATGATCTTGATGTCTGTACCTGGGTATTGATTTAAAGATGCCGCAAGCTTCTTGATGTTTTCTTTAGAAGCGTCTTTAAGGTTGCTGCTGTCGAAGTCGAATAATATTCCACTATCAAATTTTACGATGATACCTTCACCTTCGCGGATTACCTCTGCACTTGGTAAAGTTTGCTCAATCTCAGCAGCTTGTTTATCCATCCTTCTGCCGATGAAACCACCCGCAGTACCACCGATAGCACCGCCCAACACGGCACCTACTGCAGTGTTACCTGCTTTTTTACCAATGATTGCACCAACTACACCACCGGTAGCTGCACCGATACCGGCACCTTTCTGGGTTTTAGTTAAACTGTCGCATGATTGGAATGCCATTGCACCAATTGCTAGTGCTATACTTAAAGTTGCTGTTTTAAATCTTGAAATATTCATAATGTGTATTTTGTCCCTGGTAAATCAAAGGTAATGCCAAGTTATGCTTCTTTGTTCCTATTGAGGTGAACTGCAAGGCTTCTACATGCTGCTAAGACTGAGAAAAAGTGCGTAGCAGAACTGTGAAGTTGATCTGTTTACTGTACAGTACTACTCTGAAAAGTATTCTTCAAGTTCTTTTAAGGTGTTTTCAGTAGTTTGAATATCCTTAATTACAACACCTTTTTCAAGCAGGATGATTCTGTTACAAACATCCGTCACGTGGTTAAGATCATGACTGGAGATTATGGTAGTTACCTGATGTGTTATACCTAAGGTTTTTACGAGCGACTTAAGCCGAATTTGTGTTGTGGGGTCCAGGTTAGCGAAGGGTTCATCCAGTATCAGTAACTCCGGGTTTTGCATTAGTGCTGCCGCTATACCAACTTTATTCTGGTTGCCTTTTGAAAAATCGCGGATATACTTACCGCTGTTTAGGATTTCTCCGTTAAAAAACTCGGTATATCGCTGCAGATACTGCGCTACATCAGTACGGTTCATGTTGTGTAAACTCCCTATAAAGATGAAATATTCCTCAGGTGTCAGGTAATCGATCAGGAAGTTCTCATCCAGGAAAGAGGCGGTATAATTCTTCCATTCATCTGAATGCGCCACATTATGCCCGCGGGAGAAAATACCGCCCTGATCTGGTCGGATCAGATCCAGTAACATCCGGAAGAGCGTAGTCTTCCCGGCGCCATTATTTCCAACAAGCCCGATGGTTTCACCTTCATTGATCTGCAGCTGCGGGATGTTTACAACGGTATGGCCGCTGTAAGTCTTCTTTAGGTCTTTAATATCTACAATCATTATTTTTCTCTGAAGCCTTCGGCAATTTTATATTTTCTCTTGTTAAATGCATTCACCAGTACATTGATCCAGAAGCTGCGGCTAAGCAGCGCCAACAGGCCCGCGGTCCCCAGTGCTGCCAGTCCCCAGAATGGTTTACCCATCATGTTGAAGGGCACGAAGAATACGTACGGTAGCAAAAAGATGGGCAGGCTCATCAGCATAGAGGTTGCTCCTACACCCTGCCAGTTAAAGCTCGAGCCCTTTTTCATGTCTATCGCTTTATAGTTAAAGGTAGCCATGTACATCACCAGGACTGGTGCAATCCCGATACTGAAGAAGTATGCCGCGACTTGTACGACTAAAATTTTCCAGCTGATAAAGCCATAAAGGCTGACCACGAGGGTTAAAACGGTAGAAGAAAGCGTAAATAGCAGGAGCTTGGCTTTGAAGAAATTACGGATACTGATCTTGTTTGTAAGCAGTCCGTCGAACTCGGCACTTTGCCATCCGAACATGAATTGTCCATATAATAGTACCATATTCCCGGTCATGAATACTGCTGCAAAGACCATCAGGCCAAATTGGTTCTCATCAAGTTCTTTCTGTTTATAGAACAGCAGGCCATAGAAGATGAACAATATTCCTTTGGAAACGGTCGATTTACTTCTTTTATTTCGCAGGATAAGCTTAATCTCAAGTGCTGCAAGCTGTCCCGCGGCACCAAAGCGATCCAGAAAAGGATAGTCTGTACTGCTTTTCTTTTCTTCTCCTGCGCGCAGCTCCTCCATATACAGGTTGTTACGTAAATACCTGGCATTCCAAAGGAATATAGAAAATGCGAGTACCGGAAAGATCAAAGCAAGCAGTGGCTGCCTGGATATGGCGGTAAAGAGCTTATTTGATACTTCGGCAATAGAAAATACCTTGAAGTACTCCAGCAATCCAAGTGTGATCAGCACCAGAAAGCCAATAATCACAAAGCGTATGCTGGATATTGAAAGTCGCTTTACATACAGCGCAAGGTAATTATTGAATACGGAAAGGGAGAGCACGGCTAACATGTACATCAATGCAGCAAAGCTTCCATAGGTACTGCTAACGTTAATGCTTATGAAGGGAAAAAAAATGAAAACCGGGAAGATGTTGAAAGGGGAGAACAGTGCCCTTACATTTAGAAAGTTTACCAGCTTACGCTTGGGAATACGCAGGTGCAGGTAGGGCACAATGGCTAGCGTAGGCAACTCCTGAAGTTGCATTCTCGATAAAAATTCCAGGGCGAAGTAATATAGAATCAGTCCGTTAAAAACTTCCATAACGATTCGGTCAGGATAGATTTCATGAATGATCTTGTCCATGAAAAAACCTACGGCAAAAGCGCATGCCATCAGGTACAAGATCAGAAGACCTAAAATGATCTGTACGGCAATATTGGTCCCTTTGCCCCTCGACCTGAAAAAACCTTTCCACTGGTGGCTCAAGAATGTATTCAGCATATGCTAGTAGTTATATTTTGTCTTCCAGTTCTGTCTTAGTTTCTCCCTTAGCTTGTCTTCAGCCGGGTTTTTACCCGGGTCATAGAGCTTTGTGCCGCTGATCTGCTCGGGCATGTACTCCTGCTCGGAGAAGTTACCCTCATAGCCATGTGAATATTTATAGTCTTTACCATAACCAATATTCTTCATCAGCTTGGTTGGTGCATTTCGGATATGTAGTGGCACGGGCAGGTTACCCGTTTCGCGTACTAACTGCTGCGCTTTATTTATGGCTTCATAAGCTGCATTGCTCTTTGCAGAGGAAGCCATATAGGTAACGGCCTGTGATAGTATGATCCTGGATTCCGGAAAGCCGATCACGTTCACTGCCTGGAAGCAGTTGTTGGCCATGAGCAAGGCATTCGGATTGGCATTACCGATGTCTTCTGCAGCCAGGATTACCAATCGCCGTGCAATAAACAGGGGATCTTCGCCGCCTTCTATCATCCGGGCGAGCCAGTATACCGCGGCATTAGGATCGGAACCTCTTATAGATTTGATAAAGGCAGAAATGATGTCGTAGTGCTGTTCGCCGGCTTTGTCGTACAGAGCTAGATTTTGCTGCGCATGTGCAAGCACATTCTCATTGCTGAGCACAATATTGTCGCCACCAATACCATTAATGGCAATTTCCAGCACATTGAGCAGTTTGCGGGCATCTCCACCCGACAGCCTGATCAGTGCCTCATGTTCCTTCAGCGTAATGTTCTTTTGTTTCAGGACTACATCCTCACGTATTGCGGTCTCCAGTAGGCCTTTAAGTTCCGCTTCATCCAGCGACTTCAGAATGTAAACCTGACTTCTGGAGAGCAATGCGGAGATGACTTCAAAGGAAGGGTTCTCGGTTGTTGCTCCGATCAAGGTTACGAGTCCGCGTTCAACGGCACCAAGCAGGCTGTCCTGCTGTGACTTGCTAAACCGGTGGATCTCATCAATAAACAGGATGGGTAAACCCAGCAAGCTGTCCTTTAACGCAGTCGCGCGGTCAATCACCTCCCTAATATCTTTTACACCTGAATTTATGGCGCTCAGGTTGAAGAAGGGGCGGTCAAGCGTCTGTGAAATTATGTATGCCAGGGTGGTTTTACCTACACCTGGCGGTCCCCAAAAGATCATCGAGGGCAGCTGCCCGCTTTGAATAGCTTTTCTAAGCACTGCATCTTTCCCCACCAGATGTTTCTGGCCAACATATTCGTCCAGGTTCTGTGGGCGCATGCGCTCAGCTAAAGGCGCTTGGTTTGGCATAGTTATTTTGCTTGCGGTTTTTTCTTAAAGAATTTACGCCTAGGTTTATTGGCAGCTGGTTTATCAGCACCTTCCGGCTCAGTGATCTTTTCGAAATGATCCGGCAGCGGTATGCGGGTAATTTCTTTATCTATTAGCTTTTCTATGTTCGCGAATTTACGCTTGTCTTTGCTGTTTACCAGTGTAATGGCTGTTCCGGTCGTTGCCGCACGCGCGGTACGGCCTATGCGATGCACGTAATCCTCAGGATCATGAGGTACGTCAAAGTTGATCACCAGTGAGATGCCTTCTACGTCGATACCTCTTGAAAGGACGTCGGTACCAATCAATACGGGTACACGTTTATTCTTAAACTTTGAGAGTATCTCTTCACGTTCTTTCTGATCGAGGTCTGAATGGAAAGCCTCCGCTTTAAACTTCAACCCGCGAAGCACTTTACCAAGGTTCTTCACCTTCTCCTTCGTTGAAGCGAAGATGAGCACCGTAGGGTAAGTTTCAGGGTTCATCAGTTCGGTTAATAGCTTTACTTTCTGACTGTCGTGAATCAAATAAGCCTGTTGGTTGATACCCGCTGCCGGTTGCGATATGGCAATGCTGATTTGTTCAGGGTTATGCAGCAACTTGGCAGCTAATGTTCTGATCTTAGGTGGCATGGTTGCTGAGAAAAGCACCGTTTGTCTTTTTTCGGGCAAGAAGCTGATGATCTTCATGATGTCATCATAAAAGCCCATATCTAGCATCCGATCGGCTTCATCAAGTATCAGGTGTTGCAGTTCATCAAGCTTAAGCAGCCCCGATGAAAGGTGTGAGATTAAGCGCCCCGGCGTTGCAATGATAATGTCTACACCTTCGCGCATGGAACGCTTCTGCTGTTCATAAGCAATGCCGTCGCCACCGCCATATACGGTAAGTGAGCTGATGTTTGTGAAGTAAGATAAGGCCTCTACCTGCAGGTCAATCTGCTGGGCAAGCTCCCGTGTAGGTGCAAGTATAAGCGTGTTATTATGTCGTGTTTCCTGTTGAACAATCATGTTCATTACGGGTAGCAGATAAGCACCGGTTTTGCCTGTTCCGGTCTGTGCACAGGCAATAAGGTCTTTGTTTGCCAAAATCAAAGGAATGGCTTGCTCCTGTATAGGCGTGGCATTACGAAAACCCATCGCCAGTAAACCCTCGTATAGATCAGGGTTAAAATTAAAATCTTTAAAATCCAATATAGCTTTTGTTATTACTCCTATAAAAGTAACCTTTATTAATTTAAAATCCAGATGTATCTTAAAGTAGTTACAGGCACAGCAGCGTCTTATCTGGCAGTTTGATCTATCAGCCTCTGCAGGTGGTTCCAGTCGTACAGGTGGAAGGTCATACCATTGCTCATGGCGACAAACATGCCCTTACTGAAGGATCCGCCCAGGTTGGCACTGGTCACGTCGGCACCATCACACTCTATGGTAGAAACAGGAATCTCTGTAAGTAGCGGGTGTTTGTGCGGATCTCCACTGCTACCTTCACGGGCATACACCATAAAAGTGTTCTTCTGCTGATTGGAAACCAACAGGTAACCGGTTTTAGCAGTTCTCTTATAGATGGCGATGCCTTCATGATCCGATTTAAAGCCATGCTGACCAAAGAAGGCCAGTTCGGTATCATCCTTTTTGTCGGGATCGGCGTAGTACTTTCTGACTCCGGCCTGTTCATCAGAATAGTAGATATAACCAAGCTCATTATCGACGGCTATGGCTTCAATCTCCTTTTTTCCACTGAACGTACCGAACTTCCGTACCGGCCGGGCTGAGATCGATGTACCTGCGGCTTCTAGCTTATATTGCCACAAGTAAGTTCCGCTCGGGCCAAACTTGCGTCCTACCACAGCAAAAATGGCCTGATCTGAAGGTCGGGTGTATAAGGAAATGCCCATGGGGTCGCGTTGTGTCTCCCCTTCAAATACACTGATGCCACCGTTATCAAGAGGAGTAAGGTCAGGTAATGAAAATATGCGGATCTTATTGGTTTCTCTTTCGGTTGTTACGGCAATGTCGACCTTGCGGTTGCCGATTATAAAGCCATAGGCAATGTCAACGTTGTTCGGTCGCTTTAGTGGCTCCGACTTTCTGATGATCCTACCCTGAAGGTTGTAAAGGTATAATGCCCCATCGCTATCCTTATCGGTACCAACGATAAGACTTTGTTCCGGGTCTTCAGGGTTCAGCCAAATGGCCGGGTCATCGGTATCATGTGGCGTAGCCTGGGTGACCACCACTGGTTTAATGGCGCCGGGTTGCAGGGGAGCAAGCTTGCTCGTGTTACAGGAACTCAGTGCCGCAATCAGGGTAAGGTATAAAATTGTCTTCTGCATATCTAATGTCTATGTGAGGCTGCAAGGCATATAGCTGCCATTGTCGCTGCAAGTTTTTAAAAGTCAAACTTTAGTCCCAGGTTGTACCGTCCCTGGTAGTATTCCAGTTGTTTGGTCAACGCCGAATTACCCTGGTAGTACCGCAGGGGCTGGTTGGTAATGTTAGTAGCCTCAGCAAAGATGCGGAGTTGCTTCTTTATCTTATACGAGGCATTCAAATCCAGAAAGAACTGCTTGTCGTAATAGCTGTCATTGAAAGCGTCTGATCCAAGTTCATCCAGATAGCTGGATGTATAGTTTGAAGAGATGCGTGCAGAGAACTTCTTGTCCTCCCAGAATAAAGAGCCATTTATCATATGTGGTGCAGTGCGTGGAAGCGTTACATTGCGCCGCTCATTGCCGTCTTCATCGGCAATACCGCTGGCTTTGGACCTGGTGTAGGTATAGTTCGCATAGATGCCGAAACCTTTAAGGAATTTCCCTGGCAGGAAGTCCAGCTGCCGCTGAAATGCGAATTCAAAGCCATATACATTCACGTTATCGCCATTTCTGGATTGTAGGAAGGTCCAGTTTTCACCAGCCGGAATTGGATTGTCCTGGTTCGGGAAGTCGCCGGCAAACGATGCCGTATTATATTGATTGTTACTGTAGGTGTAAATGAAATTGTTCAGTCGTTTGTAAAAGGCCCCGGCACTGATGATACCTACTGACTTAAAATACTGCTCGGCCATAAGGTCGAAGTTGTATGCATAAGTCGCTTTCAACGCGGGATTTCCGGCGGATATTTCAGTGTCTGCTGCATTGTTGTTTACGAATGGCGCTAGTGCGTAGTAGTCTGGACGTGCAAGAGCTGTTGTAAAGGCCGCTCTCAGAACAAGATCATCGGTTGCATCATACTTGAAAGACAGGCTGGGCATCACATTAGTATAGTTGTTTTTGGTGTTGATCTGTCCCTCCAGTTCTTCTTCATCCAACACCCGGTTTCCTGTGTAATTGATATAGGTATTTTCAATTCTGGCACCTGCGATCATCGACAGCTTGTCGCTGAAGTCCTGGTCCCATCTCAGATAGCCGGCATAGATCTGCTCTTTTGCCGTATAATTTTGTGACAGGAATTCTGAGGGATCAAGTTCCTTGCTAAATAGAGCAGGATTGTTCAGGTCAAGCGAACCCAGGTATTTTGCCGTAGCGAAGGCGCCCGGGATATACTTTGCACCTGGGTTAAAACCTTTGCCATTGAAAAAGCTGTTTGGAAGCTGACTCAGATTAACATCGTCTCCGGATTCATAGCTGTAAAAGATATTGTTTCTGGATTTGTCTTTGATGCGTGTTCGCAGGCCTGCACGCAGGCGACCTTTCTGATTATTGAGTAAGGAGAAGGGCAGCCTGATGTTCAGTTTTGCGCCAAGTTCACTTTCTTTGGTGTAGTTGCGGTTTTCAGTTAATTCCGACTGCTCAAAACCTTCTAGCGCGGCATCATTGTTCAGGATCAGCGGTCGGCGGAGGTTGTTCAGATCTTGACTAAAGGCAAGTCCTTCCTGTTCAAATTCTATATAGCGTTCATTCGGCCTTACCTCCCTTGCTGAGGCGTAGTTGAGAGACCAATCCAGATCCAGCCGCGAGTTAAGCAGGTGCTCTCCACGCAACGCATAGTTTTGTACCCGTTGATCTTCAAGTCTTCGGCTTTTATTACGGCTGTTGTCAACTCCTCCTTTTGTTTGGCGCTTGATATCGCCTGTGAATCCGGTGATGGTCTGTCCTTCGTATTCGGGTTCCAGGTTGTCGTAAGTCGTTCTGAACCTGTTTTCACGATCGTCGCGCCAGTTGTATATAGCGTTTGCAGAAATGCTGTTGTTTTCATTGAACTTGTAATCAAGTGCCAGCGCCGCACTTCTTCGTATGCGCTGTACATCATACTTGCGGATGTCAGATTCCTCTACGTAGGTGTTGTTGAACGCATCTTTGACCCATACGGCCTCAATGTTGTCAGAACCAAAATCGTTGTTATTGTACGATCCGCTGGCCACCAGCCCGAGTTTATTGCTGAAGTAGCGGTTACCATATACAAGGCCGCCGGTCATGATGCCGCTTTTGCGTATAGGTCCGTAGCCACCGGCGAGGGTTGCAGAGATCCGTTCACCGTTGGGCGTGGCGCGGGTAATCAGGTTTACCGAACCTCCTATTGCGTCGGCGTCCATGTCTGGTGTAAGCGTCTTACTTACCTCTATCGTGGCGATCATGTCTGAAGGGATCAGGTCCATTTGCACATTGCGGTTATCACCTTCAGCCGAAGGGATGCGGTCTCCATTTAAGGTTACCGAGTTCAACGCTGGTGCCAGACCGCGGATGATGATATTCCTTGCTTCACCTTGGTCGTTCTGCATGGTGATGCCTGGCACACGCTTAAGCGCGTCACCGATGTTGGGATCAGGAAAGCGCCCCACCTGGTCGGAGGAGATTACATTGCTGATGTTGCGATTTGTTTTCTGTTGGTTCAGTGCTCTTGCCTGCCCAAAGGCGCGGTCGCCACGGATCACCACGTCATTCAGGTTCTCGGCACTGCTGCCCAGCACCAGATTTACAGCGGTATTTTTGCCTGCCGTTACCAATACCTGCCGTCTTTGTGAGTCATAACCAATATAGGCTACCTCAATCTCGTAACTCCCCGGAGGTACATTCAAGAACTCGAAGTCGCCAGTCTGGTCAGACACAGTATATCTCTTCGCCGCATTCAGGATGCGGATGGAGGCGCCTGGCATGGATTGGTTGCCTTCAAGGCTAGTGATCTTCCCGGATATTATACCGCTTTTCTGTGCATTAGCGGCAAAGCTTATAAAGATCGGCAACATCAATAGTAGTACTTTTCTGAGCATATATTAGCGGTTAGTTGGTGAGCAAAACTACCCCCGCAGTGTAACCTTAACATTAAGCTCATGTTATTGATGATGTAAAATAAACAAAGGCATCATGCTGAATTAAACTTCAGTTGATCAGTGGTTTATCTTTTTGATCTGAGCACACCTTTACATTGCGTATTCTCCCTGCTTAGCTGCACTTTCTACCCACAGCATACCGCGCCTAGGTGGCGGCACTTACCTGAAAACATCTCTCTTTAAACTTCAGTAATAATGGGCTGTTTAAAATTCGTCAACCTATTAAAAACCAAAATTAAAGTTCTACTATGTTTTATCACGACAACAAACTACAGTACAAGGTACGCGTAGAAAAACCAAACCCAGCATTTGCTAAGTTGCTCCAACAAGCCATCGGTGGTATTGAAGGAGAGATCAGAGTCTGTCTGCAGTATCTTTTCCAGGCCTGGGGAAATCGCGGTCCAAATAAATACCGCGACATGTTGCTGGATACAGGTACGGAGGAAATGGCGCATATTGAGATGTTGTGTACAGCTGTTGCATTAAACCTTGAAGGTGCCACACATGAACTTAAAGATAAGATTGCAGGTGAAAACCCGATTGTAAGCAACATTCTTGGCGGCATGGATCCACGTCATGTGATCTCCTCCGGACTTGCTGCAATGGCTGTTGATGCGAATGGCGTACCCTTTAATGGGTCATGGGTTGTTGGTAGCGGCAACATCGCTGCTGATATGTATGCAAACGTAATGGCAGAGTCTACGGGTCGTGTACTTGCAACCCGCCTGTATGGCCTTACTGATGATCCGGGAATGAAAGACCTGCTTTCCTTTTTGATCACCCGTGATGCGATGCACCAGAACCAGTGGCTTGCTGTGCTGGAAGAACTTGGTGGTCCAAGTGTAAATCTTCCGATTCCAAATACCTTCCCAATGGCAGACCACGTGGAAGCATTTGACTATGCTTTTGTGTCTACAAACATTGAAAAACCGACAGTAGCACCAGATGCACGTTGGGCAACCGGACCATCCATTGACGGCAAGGGCCAATTCCGCTATGTTCCTGCTGAACCGTTTGGTGGCGAACCACAGCTTGGCCCACCAGATGTTAAAGGTTTCGCGCAAGCGCAGCAAATGACTGGCGGTGCAGATAAAGGCATCATCGAGAATATCAAAGACACCTTGATGCCCTAAGTCCTAAGTAATATTGCATTGATATGAGCCGCCGGGTAAATCATTGGCGGCTTTTTTGTTATTATTGAAATAATAGGTTACTTTGATATTTTGAATACCACTATAATTTTACCTTGAGCAATTTTAATCAAGGCGAGCTTTCGCCAACCAACCAGCACACGAACAAAGATTTTGAACTGCTTTCTAAGTCGCTCGATGCTTCCATATCGGGTGTGATCCTTACAGATAATTTACAGCCGGATAATCCAATCATTTATTGTAATGTTGCTTTTGAGCAGATGACGGGCTATCAAAGATCTGAGATCATAGGTCATAACTGTCGTTTTCTGCAGCGCGACGATCGTAATCAGGAAGTCCGCTTCATACTCCGTGAAGCTGTGCAGAAGGGACATGACTGTGTAGTTGAAATCAGAAATTACCGTAAAAACGGAGAACTATTCTGGAATGAACTATACATGTCTGCCATTAGAGATGATAATGGTGCAGTTACGCATTTTATCGGCGTGCAGAATGACATCTCCCTAAGGAAAAAGGCTGAGCAAGAGCTCAAAATGCAGCAGGATCTAATGGAAAAGCGCATAGAAGAGCGTACACAAAGTTTGAAAGACAGCGAAGATTACCTTGCCAGTATTATTCAGACGGTGCGTGAAAGTCTTATTGTACTTGATCCTAAATTCAATGTGCTAAGTGTCAACGACCATTTCCTGCGAACATTTAAGGTTAACGTGGACGACACCGTAGGTAAACACCTTTATGAACTTGGAAACGGTCAATGGAACATTCCAAAGCTAAAGGAACTATTGGTCAGCATCCTGCCTACAAACAACCCGGTTGAAAACTTCGAAGTTGAGCATGACTTCCCATATATCGGTAAGAAACTGATGTTATTGAATGCCCATCGAATTGAGTTACAAGGGCAGTATAAGGACCGCATCCTGCTGGCTATTGAAGATATTACCGACCGCCGGGAGATTGAACGGCGGAAAGATGATTTTCTTTCTATTGCCAGTCATGAGCTTAAAACGCCCCTGACTACAATCAAGGGCTATGTACAGGTATTAGAACGGCTTATGCCCGAGGATTCAAGTGAAAAGTACAGATCTGTAGTGCTTAAAACAGCTAGTTATATAGACCGGCTAAATAATCTTATTGCAGAGCTGCTGGACGTTTCCAGGATTCAAACGGGTAATATAGAGGTGCATAGAGCTAATTTTGATTTCGACAAGATGGTGGCTGACACTGTTGAAGCTATTCAGTTGGCAACAGTAGGTCCGAAAATTGTTATCAGGGGGAAAATTGGCATAGACTATTACGGCGACGAACCGCACATCGTTCAGGTCGTTACCAATCTATTATCCAATGCACTGAAGTATGCGGCAGATTCGGATGAGGTTATTGTTTATCTATCGCTTGTTAGTGATTACATTAAGGTTTCTGTAATTGATTCCGGGATGGGTATAAGTTACGAGAATCAAAAAAGAATATTTGAACGCTTCTTCCGGGTAGGAGAGATTCAGCAACGTTTCCCTGGTATGGGTATCGGACTCTATCTCTGTGATCAGATTATTAAAAATCATGGCGGTACACTCTGGGTAGATAGCGAGAAAGGTAAGGGTTCAACATTCAGTTTTACATTGCCAATAAAACAAGAGGGAAATGACGAATAAAACAATATTAGTTTGTGATGATAACGAGGGTATCTTAGAGATGTTGGGGCTGATATTGGAAGATGCCGGCTTTGATGTCATTCCTGAACAAAACAGCTTGAATATCTATAATTTGATTGAGAAAAAGCGGCCCGACCTGGTGCTGCTTGATCTCTGGATGCCTGTATTGTCTGGCGACCAGGTATTAAAGACCTTACGCCAGAATTCAAGAACAAGGGAGCTCCCCGTTATCGTGATTTCAGCAAGCACTGAAGGAAGCAGGATTGCCCAGGATGCAGGTGCAACGGCATTCGTTGCCAAGCCATTTGACGTAGACGACCTGGTGTTGAAAATACAAAATCACCTGAGTTAACTCGAGCTTGGGTGCCTTCCCGCCTTAATAAGCGCCCGATCGCTGCGGTCGAAAAAAAAGATCTTCAAAAGGTAACAACAACCTATGAACGGTGGAATGAAGAAAATTCCCACGAGCCATAAGACTTGTGTAAGTCCGCGTTCCCTCCTTGGACTCAAATAAGCAGGTACAATAATCAGAATGATTACGGGTAAAAGAAGCAAAAGGATTTCGCTTCCGCTGAGGTTAATAAAGGCAGCCGACATAAACAGGTTTTTACTTAAAAGTACAGAATACCAGAGAAATATCCAAGTAAGAACAGTGTCTCAACTGCGCTGTTTTTTACACGCTTCCGCTTCGCTTCTCGTTCGCCTCCGAGGCGGGTGAGAGGCGAAGGAAAGGCGAAGCGGAGGCGAACAAAAGGCGGCTGATATATGAAGCTTATTTATTGTTTTTGTCTGCGTAACCAAACACCTTTTGAAGCAGGGTGGTTGAGCGTGCGTTGATCTTTTGCCTGATTTGTAATTCTTCCTGCGCCACCTGTACAAACATACCCTCTATTGCTTTTTGGGTTACATATGCAGTAAGGTCGGCATTTACAGGTTTTACCAATGGAATTTTGTTGTAACTGTTTGCCGCTTCCGTCCAGTATTTTGTAGCGCCCACTTTGTTTATGCTGCTTGCAATGATCGGACTGAACTTCCTGGTGAGTTCTGTTGTTGTTACTCGTTTAAAGTACTGTGTGGCGGCATCTTTGTTGCCAAGCAAGATGTTTGTTGCATCGGTTATGGTCATTTGTCTAATTGCGGAAACAAATATCGGTTTTGCCTCCTTTGCTGCATCTTCTGCCGCACGATTTAAGCTTGTGATTACATTATCTGCAACGCTGCCCAGACCTACACCACGTAGCGCTGTTTCTACTTTCTGTGCTTCGGGAGGGAAGAGGATTTTTACTGCCAGATTTCCAAGGAAACCATCTTTTGCAGAGAGTTTATCTGCACCTTGCGAAGTGCCAATCTCCAGTGCTTGTTTAATGCCGGCGGCAATTTCCAGTGTTGTCGGTGTTCCGCTCGCACCCGCTTGTTTCAATATATCACCCAGCTGTGCCCTGGATTGTACATCGCAGCTGCTCATAAACAGAAAGCATGAAGCAAAGGTCAGCATCAATGCATTTCTCAAAAAAATTGTTTTCATACCGGCGAAATTGCAAAATTCCAGCCAGTAATTTTTTTGGCTACTTTCTCTTTGATTCTGATGAAAGGATTGAAAAATATATTTATACTTGATTTTATAGAGATAACGCTTTGAAGTTTATAAAGGATACAGCCAGGTTAAAACAGCTGAATGATGCTGAATTGATTGCCAGATACCAGCAAACGGGTGATCTGGAGCTATTAGGCATATTGTACAACCGGTACATGCACCTGGTGTACGGTGTGTGCCTGAACTACTTTAAAGATGAGGAGCAAAGTAAAGATGCAGTAATGCAGATATTCGAGGAGCTGGTGCTTAAGGTGAAGCAGCATCAGATCCAGAACTTTAAAAGCTGGCTGCATGTGCTTACCCGCAATTACTGTTTAATGGTACTGCGGAAGTCATCTAAGCAAAATATTGTCCCTTTAGAGGAGGGGCTTATGGAAAATACTGATTTTGTGCATCTTGATATGGACCAGGCTAAGGAGACGCAGCTAAGTGTCATGGGAAAGTGTATGGAAAAACTTCCTCCGGAACAAAGGATCAGTGTAGACCTGTTTTATTTACAGGAGAAGAACTATAAAGAGGTAGCTGCTATCACCGGTTATGACCTGTTGAAAGTTAAAAGCTACATTCAGAATGGTAAAAGAAATTTAAAGATCTGTATTGAGAAAAATAGTGGAGGATAATAACTGGTTAGATATTGATGTACTGGAAGATTACCTGGATGGTAAGCTGGATCCCAGGATGATGTACCGGGTTGAACGTGAAGCCCTGGAAGACCCTTTCGTTGCGCAAGCGTTGGCTGGATTGAGCCAGTCGCCTAAACGTGCGCGACAGTCGGTATCCTTACTGCAGAAGCAGTTGGAGACACGTATTGCCGGCTACGACGAAACCAAACGGGCATCTGTAATTACCGGACAGCGTTTGAGCATTGCAGCCACTGCAGCATTGATCTTTATTCTGGGTAGCATCATCTTCTGGATGAAGTACAATTACAATCAGAAAAGTACTGTACCAGCAGCCGTGGAGGTAAATTTAGATCCACAGCATACCATGGACAAGGCTAAGCCGGAAGTTGGATGGCCGGGGTATTTCAGCTATCTGCGTGAACACAACCGCTTAACCAGCGGAACGAAGTTGGGTAAGTCTGTAGAGCTTTCTTTTTCTATCGATAATACTGGTCGCCCGGTAAACATCCGTGTAGTTAAGAGCCTGGGAGGGAAGTATGATGCAGAAGCCCTTAGACTAATAAAAGCCGGACCTGCATGGGAAGTTCCCGCTGATCCGGCTCATATAATGAAGTTGAATATCGACTTCTAGTTGCCAGCATGCTGGCAGGTAAATTATAAAATTACGTAGTGTACAAAGGCATAAGTGATGCCTGCAAGCGTGGCTGATACCGGGATGGTAAGCACCCAAGCCCAAAGCAAGCTTACGGTTACGCCCCAGCGTACTGCAGATACCCGTTTTAACAAGCCCACACCTACGATTGATCCGGTAATAGTGTGCGTTGTAGAAACCGGAATACCGAAATGTTCTGTAATGCCCAGTGTTACTGCACCTGCAGATTCAGCTGCTACACCCTCAAATGCATTTACCTTGGTTATTTTTGAACCCATGGTTTTTACGATTTTCCAGCCGCCGCTCATGGTGCCTAGTCCGATTGCAGCATAACAGCTGATCGGTATCCATTCAGGCATTGGCTGATCAGGTTGAAGGGCATTGGCAGAGATCATGGCCACGTAAATAATACCCATAACTTTCTGTGCGTCGTTACCGCCATGTGTAAAGCTCAATGCCGCTGAAGATATTAGTTGCAGGCGTTTAAACCACTTTTCAGCAGTGGAAGGCCTGGCATTTTTAGAGATGTGCATGATGATGATCGATATCACCACAGAGATGATCATACCGATTACGGGTGCAAGCACGATGAAGGATATAACTTTTAAAATTGGAGCGAAGTTCACGGCAGCGAAGGCGCTGGTGCCCATTGTCAAGGCTTTTGCCATACCTGCACCGGCAAATCCGCCGATCAGGGTGTGTGAAGAACTTGAAGGTACGCCGAACCACCAGGTAAAAAGGTTCCAGGCAATTGCAGCAAGTAAACCCGCCAGGATCACCTCAAGGGTGATGAATTCTTCAAAAACCGTTTTTGCAATGGTGTTGGCTACTTTATGATCTGTAAACACAAAATAAGCGGCCATATTGAATAATGCGGCCCAAAGTACAGCCTGAAAAGGAGAGAGCACCTTGGTAGAAACGATGGTTGCGATGGAGTTTGCTGCATCATGAAAACCATTGATGTAGTCAAAGCCGATAGCAAGTATAATTACTACAACCAGTAAGGTAGATACCATTTTACGTTGTTTTAAGCATTTTTAACCAAAATGGATTCCAGCACGTTTGCTGCATCCTCACATTTATCTGTTGCAAGTTCCAGTGTCTGCAATACCTCTTTCTGTTTGATCAGTTCAATTGCATTGGTCTCAAATTCAAATAAACGTGCTATTGCCAGGTTACAAACGTAGTCGGCCTGATTTTCGCCACTGTTGATCCTGACACAGGCATCTGCAATAACCCTGATGTTTTTGAAGCTTCTCAATTCTTTGATTGCTTTCTCAAGGTCGGTACACATTTCCACAAGTAGTTCGGCAAGTTTGATCATCGCATCACCAATGTTTGTAATGCTGTAAAGTTCAATGTTGCTGGCTGATGCGTGGATATAATCTGCGATATCATCAACGGCACTTGCTAGTGCATGGATATCTTCCCTGTCGAAAGGGGTGATGAAGTTCTTGCTTAGTTCAAGGAAAATGGAGTGGGTAATGTCGTCACCAACGTGTTCTAGACGCTCAATTTCTTTGATGTGTTCTTTTCTTTTTTCAAGATCAGTTGTGCTTAATGCAAGTAGTAAAGCCTCTGAGATCCTTAGGATGTTGCTTCCTGCCTGCTCAAAGAGTGGCTGGAATTTCTTGTCTTTCGGGGTAAAGAACTTAAAAAGGTTGTTCATTGTATGTGTTTTTGAAAACTTGAAATACCATGCAAAAGTAGGCTTGCAATGTTAAGTTAATGTTAACACTTCACAATAATGGAATATAAGTGTAGATTGTCGCATGTGGCACATACGTGAAAGGCTGTCACAGACTTCCAGACTGCGATTACACCTAAGATCATGACAATTGAAATACTAAGTTGATGCGCAGCATTCGGCTGCGGCACTTGAATTAGCTTTTTTTCTCCAGTGTAAAGGCGAAAGTTGTTCCGATGCCTAAGGTGCTTCGTACGGAGATAATTTGCTGATGTGCCTCCAGGATGTGCTTCACAATGGCTAGTCCCAGTCCCGTGCCGCCTACCTCACGTGCGCGGTGCGAATCGACCCTGTAGAAGCGCTCGAACAATCTGGGAAGGTGTTTTTCATCAATACCAATCCCGTCATCAGTCACTTCGATCAGGTATTGATCATGCAGTTCAAAGATCTTAATGGCTGTAGAACCATTTTCTTTTCCATATTTCAGGGAGTTCTGAATGAGGTTAATCATTACCTGGCGGATCTTTTCACGGTCTGCATGCACCAGTGCCGGGGTTGTGTATTTTTCTTTGAAGCTCAGTACAATGCCTTTTGCTCTGGCTTTGTCTTCCATACTGTCCATGATCTCACGGGCAAGTAATACGAAGTCGAAGTTGTCATAGTTGATCGGGATTTCACCGGTTTCCAGCTTGGAGATGGAGTCCAGGTCATTGATCAGGTAGCTGAGGCGCTCTACGTTCTTTCCGGCTTTATTGAGGAACTTCTTAGCAGATTCGGGATCATCATGCAGGCAGTCGCATGCAGTTTCCACGTACCCCTGAATGGCGAATAATGGCGTTTTAAACTCGTGGGAGACATTCGACAGGAACTCTCGTCTGAATTGTTCTTGTTTTTTAAGGAGATCGATCTCTTTCTTTTTCTCGCGTGCCCATTCTTTCACCTCGTGCTCCACATCGTTAATGGGGTCGCCGCTCACGTACTCACCCAGGGCATCCTTAAGGTCTTTTCCAAGTTTAAGATTGTGTATCAGTTTGTAAATGAGCTTGATCTTAGAGTAGATATACTTTTCCAGCAGATAGTAGAATACAATAAAGCTGGTAATAAAAGATACACCGAAAGAAACCAGCATATAATAGAGACTACCTTGAAAATGAAAATTCACTAAAGCAATGGAAATGGCTACTGCTGAAGCCGTAATTAAAACAAGCACACTTAACTTCATGAGCGTAAGCTACGAGTATTATTTATATTTCAAATGAACGTAGCATTTAGATTTCATCAAATTTCTACCTGTTTTTCAGTCAGGTATTTCCAATATCTTTTAGGCACATGTTGAACATGTAATTTGGTATTCTTGCGTGCCGGGATGTTGGTGCTTTTGAAGTAGTCTTTCCAGAGTACCGCGTAAAGGTTCTCTTTCTCGGATAACAGATCGGGCTTGCTGTTTATCAGATTGCTTTCTTCTTCACGTTGCATGCTGATCTCCTCCACAGCATTCAGATCATAGAAGAGCCCATAGTGGCGTTTGATGTCGTAAATGATCCATTGCTGGTCCTGGTAACGGTTCCGGAAGTGTTTTGCAAGCAGTGGCAGGACATTAAAGTCGGGATCGATGGCGCAGTAAAAGATGCCGTCGGCGGCATGCTGAAAGCGGATGAATGCTTCCATGCGGTGCTTCTCGCGTTCCACCTTACGCGCCATCTGTGCAACCTCAAGCAGGTGTTCATTGCCGTAGTTGTTTTCCGCACCCGCTGGGTTTTGGAAGAGATAGCAGATCAGCTTGAACAGGTGTTCGTGTACTTCCGGTCGCTCCGAGAGGTAGGCGCAGGTGAGTCGACGGATCCAGCCCATGTCCAGGCGTTTTTGCAAGCCTTTCCAGACCCTCGCCGCCTGCGCTTCATCAGCGATAATGGTGGTGTTTTGTTCAAAAGCATTCGGCTGGTGCAAACGTTGATTGCGAAGGCAGATTTCTCCAGGCTTACGCTCGAACCACTCGAAAACCGCCGTGAGCAGCCCTTCCATGCTGCCGTCAAACAAGTAGGTCTGCATTAGAAGAGGATTAGCTGGTTCGTGTCGTTCTTCAGGTATTTACTCTGGCTCTCCGCAAGGATGAATGACTTAATTTGGGTGCTTTGGTAATCTTTCATCTGGTAGGGCGTGTCTGCACAAGTAATGAAATGTCTGGCTCTGTTATAGGAGACACCAATTTTCTTTAGTTGGTCTATGCGCAGCTTGCCAAACTTCCTTGCCTGCACGATCTTTTTCGCTGACCCTACACCGATGCCCGGCACGCGAAGGATCATCTTATAATTGGCGACGTTAATGTCTATTGGAAAGTAATGCAGGTTTCTTAATGCCCAGCTAAGCTTTGGGTCGATATCAATGTCGAGATGCGGATTGGCATCATTCAGTAGCTCGTTTACATGAAAGCCATAGAAGCGCATTAGCCAGTCTGTTTGATATAGGCGATTTTCCCGGATTAAAGGTGGCTGACTGCCAAGTACCGGCAAACGATTGTCGTTGCTGATAGGGATATAGCCGGAATAGTAAACCCGCTTAAGTGAGAAGTTCCGGTAGAAGGTATCCGCGGTTTGCATGATATCCTTGTCCGTCTCTGGTGTTGCGCCAATAACCATTTGCGTGCTTTGTCCGGCAGGTACAAACTTGGGAACACTCTTGATCAGCTTCCTTTCTTCTTTAAATTGTACAATTTGTTTTTGCACCATGTTAAGCGGATCGATCACTTCCTGGTGCGACTTATCAGGTGCCAGCAGTTTGAGGCCACTCTCTGTAGGCATCTCCAGGTTGATGCTCATCCGGTCGGCATACATCCCGGCTTCACGGATCAGATCTTCACTTGCGCCCGGAATGGTTTTCAGGTGGATGTAACCATTGAAGCGTTCTTCCAGACGTAGTTTTTTAACTACCCGGACCAGGCGCTCCATCGTAAAATCTGCATTTTTAAAGATTCCCGAACTCAGGAACAGGCCTTCAATGAAGTTCCGCCTGTAGAAGTTCATGGTGAGTTGCACCACCTCTTCAACGGTGAAGGCTGCACGCTGTATGTCGTTGCTTTTGCGGGAGACACAATAGGCGCAGTCGAAAATGCAGTGATTGGTCAGCAGGATTTTCAAAAGGGATACACAGCGGCCATCTTCGGTGTAGGTGTGACAGATGCCGGAGGCGTGGCTGTTGCCAAGTCCTTTATTGTCATTTTTGCGGGTGCCACCGCTGGAGGAACAAGACACATCATACTTTGCCGCGTCAGCCAGAATATTCAGCTTTTCTCTAATGCGTTCAGACATAGCTTAACTATTTGCTAACAAAGATAGCAATAAAAGCTAAGAATATTAGTCTGTTAAAGTTTTCCTTCCCACTCTTTGTAGAACTGCTCCAGGTAGTTGAGCATGAATTCGTGCCTTTGCTGTGCCATTGCTTTACCCTTTGTGGTTTTCATCAGGTCTTTGAGCAGGAGCAGCTTTTCGTAAAAGTGGTTAATGGTTGGGGCTGTGGTATTTTTATAGGCTTCCTTGCTCATGTTTTCAACGGGTGGAATGGCAGGGTCATACAGGACGCGGTTCTTGTATCCGCCGTAAGTGAAAGCGCGGGCAATACCTATGGCACCTATAGCATCCAGCCGGTCTGCATCCTGTACCACTTCCAGCTCTTTGGAGTGGAAGGTAACCTTACCCAGGCTGGCCTTATAGCTCATGTTGCGGATGATCTGTTGTACATGAGTGATGGTCTCTTCTTCCAGGTTTATGCTTTGCATAAACTCACCTGCAATCTGGGGACCAATCTCTTCATCGCCGCCGTGGAACTTGCTGTCGGCAATATCATGCAGCAAAGCGGCCAGTGATACAATCAATGTATCAGCCTTTTCGCTTGCATTAATGCTAAGTGCTGTTTTATAAACACGCTCAATATGGAACCAGTCATGCCCGGCTTCTGCCCCCGCCAGCGTATGTTTTACAAATTCGATAGTCTTCTGTATGATTTCCACTTCCTGGCTCATTAGAATTAGTCTTTTACCGGACGTTCGTTTTCAGGTCTGCGGCTTCCGCCATACAACTCGTATTCGAGCATACGACAGTCGAGCTTACCATTGTAAAATTCAATCTTGTGAGAAGCTTTTAACCCGATCTTTTTAGCCAGGTCAGGGTTTCCTGTGAAAATGTATCCGGTATAGCTTTTACACTCTTTTTTCATGTAGTCGCCAATACGCTTATACGTAAGCTCTAGCTGCGAATGTACACCCAGGCGTTCGCCATATTCCGGGTTAAAAACCACCACGCCACCAGCATCCTGCGGTACAGGAGTTTCTGCGAAGTCGCACACCTGGAAAGTGATCAGGGTATCTACTCCTGCGGTTTTCGCATTTCTGCGGGTAACTTCCACAGCATCTTCAGAAATGTCTGAAGCAACGATGGTCAGCTCCAGGTTTTTGATTACCTGGTCTTTCAGGATCCGGCGTTCGGCGAAGAATGCCTGTTCATCATACCCGAGGATATGCATGAAGCCATAGTTCATGCGGTATAGACCCGGCCGGCGGTTGGTAGCAAGTAAGGCTGCTTCAATAGCCAGGGTTCCTGAACCGCACATCGGGTTTATGAAGGGTGATTTCATATCCCATTTGGTGCTCATGATCACTCCGGCAGCCAGCGCTTCAAGCATTGGTGCTTTTCCGGGAATCTTACGGTAGCCGTGTTTTGCAAGCGTTTCACCTGAAGTATCAAGAAAGATGTCTGCATTTTCATCTTTCCAATAAAGGTGCACCACGGTTTTGTTGGCATCAGCACCGGAGTTGGGACGGATACCTTTTTTATCCTTTATGCGGTCGACGATCGCATCTTTAACTTTAAGGTTGGTGAAGAGCGGGGTAGTAATGGTGGCGTTATCCACATTTGAAGTAACGGAGAAATATCCCGAGAAATCGATCAGCTCTTCCCAGGGCATGTCGACTACTTCACGGTAAAGTTCTTCGGGGCTGTTGATCCTGAAACTTTTCAGGTGATAGAGGATCTGACTTGCACAGCGAAGGTTCAAATTGAGCTTTATACACTCCGTAAGGGTGATGTTGAGCTCAACGCCTGTGGGGAAAGTCCGGATGATGGTGAAACCCAGGGAGGAAACTTCATCGGCAAGATAGCTCGAAAGCCTCTTGTTACAGGTTATAATAACCTTACTTTTGGTGTGGAAAACTTGCATAATTATTGCGCGAAGTTATCAATAAAATTATAGACATTTGAACTTGCAAGAAGAATTAAAGCGTATTTGTTATGGAAATTAAAGGAAGAGTGCACGAGATCGGAGCGGTACAACAAATTAGTGAAACGTTTAAAAAGCGTGACCTTATTGTGGAGTATGCAGAAAACCCGACCTATCCGGAATATTTAAGATTTGAAGCAATGCAGGATAAAACCTCTTTGTTTGACGGCTTAAAAGTTGGAGATGAAATTGAGGTTTCTTTCAACCTTCGTGGACGTGCCTGGACAGATAAAACAGGAAAAACATCATACTTCAATAGTATGGTTGTTTGGAGAATTAATACAATAAGCAATAATGCAGGCGCAGGTTCTACACCTGACTATGCACCGCCGGTTGACCTGAGCAGCAAGCCAGGCGACGACGATGATTTGCCTTTCTAAGACCTTTTTAGGGAAACAATTTTAATGCGAAAGCCGGGCGGGTCCCGGCTTTTTTTGTGCTGTTAAAAAATGTTAAAATAAATGCTTTCCGGTAGGGCTTCGTTAATTTTACCTGAGCATAATGAAGAAAAGGAACTTTTGGTTTATTACGGGACTGATGACCGTAGCCTTGCTGGGTGTTGTTGTGATGCAGTTGTATTACATTAAGCAGGCCTATGGTTTAAACTCGCAACTGTTTGAGCAGAATGTAAACCAGGCCCTGAGCCAGGTGGTGAGCAAAGTGCAGCGTCGTTATGCCTTTAAGCATTATAATAAAAAGGATGTGGAGTGGCGCAACAAACGACGTATGGATCGTGCCAACCAGATCAAAGCCATTGCGCAGCTTAAGGAGAAGCAGCTTAAGGATGAACGTGAGCGCCGCTTTAATCAACAGAAGCGGGTCCTGGCCGACCTGAACTTTCAGGATAGTGTAATCCGCGCGGAGTTCCTGTATCCAACCATTGTATCTGAAGCGGAGTTTATCGCCTTGGGCGACCAGGAGAAAACACCCCTGAACTTCGATGTAAGTATTGGTCTGGATGAAAACTTTAATATGGTTCGTGGTAAGATGCGAAACACTTTCAAGCAGGAAAATGCGAAGACCTTTACTATGGGGCTCAGCAAACTGCCCGACAGCATCCGCTACCTCGCCTACAGCAAGGTTGATGGACGCCCCTATAAAATTTCGCTGCCCAGTGTAGATGCGGGCCTTGCCGCTAAATTCAGGAGTGAAGAGGCAATCGCAGAACGAAGATATCAGGAGAGCCTCAGACAACTGGAATCAGATACCGCCTGGCTCTACAATACCGATGATGTGGATGTAGTGGAGGAAGCGGCCAAGGAAATGCACAATGTTAATGAACCGCTTACACAGCGTATCTCAAAGAATGTGCTGGATACACTGATTAAGAAAGAGCTGCTGAACAAAAATATAACGCTGGACTATGATTTCTGGGTGAAGCTTGCTAACCAGGATTCGGTTCTTTACAGCAAGGCTTCTAATTCCATTGATGAAGTGGTGCCGGCAAATACCTTTAAAACTACTTTGTTTAATGACATTATCCGGGATCCGGGTATGTTATACCTGAGCTTTCCGAATAAGAATGTTGCCATCTTTAATACCATGCGGGTAACAATGGCTTCCTCTGGAGTGCTATTGCTGGTATTGCTCTTTATCTTCTCCTATACACTTTATACCATACTGCGGCAGAAGAAAATTTCGGAGATGAAAAATGATTTCATCAACAACATGACTCACGAGTTTAAGACGCCTGTAGCAACCATCATGATTGCCAGCGAGGCTTTAAAGGATCCGGAAGTGGTGGAAGATACCAGTCGCATCAGCCGGCTTGCAGGGATTATTTACGATGAGAATGTACGGCTGGGAAATCACATTGAGCGTGTGCTGAGTATCGCCAGACTGGAAAAGAATGAATTGCATCTGGATCGCAATCCGGTGGAGATGAATGAACTGATTGTTGCGGTAACCGAAAGTATGCGTCTGCAGCTTCAGAAACACGGTGCAACGCTGAACCTTCAGTTAGATGCGCAACAATCAACAATTATGGGTGATGAGCTTCACCTGTCAAACGTAATGTATAACCTGATCGACAATGCTATAAAATATAGTAGCGATGCACCACAGATCAGCTGCCGCACCCGCAGTACAGACAGGAGCCTGATCGTGGAAGTTGCCGATAAAGGCATAGGTATCACCAAAGAACATGCGAAACGCATCTTTGATCAGTTTTACCGTGTGCCAACCGGGAACCTGCATGATGTGAAGGGATTTGGGTTGGGCTTGAACTACGTTCAGGATATTGTAAAGCAACTACATGGAACAATCAAGGTTCAGAGTGAAAAAGACAAAGGAACCGTGTTTATCATAACTTTACCGCTTATCAAATAGTATGTTGGGATTTCGGTTTAATTAAACTAGCCAGGTACATAGTATAAACCTTTTGACAGATGAAAAAAATCTTACTTGTAGAAGACGATCCGAACCTTGGAATTTTATTGCAGGAATACCTGGAGCTTAAAGGTAAATTTGATGTGGTTTTGACCACAGACGGTGAAGAGGGATTAAGGGCTTTTAACAAGCAGCAGTTTGATCTGTGTATTCTGGATGTGATGATGCCTAAGAAGGATGGTTTTGCGCTCGGCAAGGACATCAGGGCAGTTGATGAACATGTGCCGATCATCTTTGCGACGGCAAAGGCCATGATGGAAGATAAAGCATCTGCATATAACCTAGGTGGTGACGACTACATTACCAAACCCTTTCGTATAGAGGAGTTGCTGCTGCGGATTAATGCTTTGTTGAAGCGGGTTGCTGCCAAGGAGCCGGAGCGCAGCGGCCCGGTGCAGACGCAGTTTGAGATTGGGAAATATACTTTCGACTTCACAAGTCAGATGATCTATTTTAACGGTCAGCAGCAGAAGCTTTCAACTAAGGAAGCGGCTTTACTGCAGTTGTTATGTTTAAACAAGAACTCGGTGCTGACACGCGAAGAAGCATTGCTAAGCATCTGGCATGATGACAACTACTTCAACGGGCGCAGTATGGATGTTTTTTTAAGTAAGCTGCGGAAGTACCTGAAGGAAGATCCGAATGTGGAAATCCTGAATGTTCATGGCAAAGGCTATAAACTATTGGTTAATTAAAAGCTGAAGAGTACATTAGTACAAATCTAAAGCATGAAATTACCCTCTCTTCAATCCCTTTGGGATGAAACCTTGGCGGTATTCCGCCGTTTTCCGTTGCAGGTACTCATTACGATTGCTGCCGTTGTTATACTGATGATGCAAATAGACAATCAGAACTTCGATGATTTTGGAAAGCTGGTTGCTGCTTTAAATTTTAGTTTTACATTACTATTGTCGGCAGATCTCTTTGCCGAATCCCACGAATGGAGCAGCAAGAGGAAATGGGTTTTACGCTTGGGTGTTTTGGTTTGCTGTGGCTTGTTATACCTGACGCTCGAGCCCAGGCTTTTTGATGCAGATCTACTACGGATAGCGTTATTTACTTTTGCATTTCACTTGCTAGTTTCTTTTGCACCTTTTGTTGGAACAGGTACCACTATTGGTTTTTGGAACTATAATCAACGTTTATTTCTTCATATGATCACTGCTGTGATCTTTGCTGGTGTGCTTACAGCTGGCCTGTTTGTTGCAGTTTCAGCAAGCAAAGTTTTATTTGGCTTAGAGCTGTACGAAAGACCCTATGCTTATATCGCATCACTGACTATGGTTGGATTTCTGACTATATTCTTTTTGTCGGGTATACCGAAACATTTAAGGAGTCTTGATGAACAGTCACAGGATTATCCAAAAGGGCTTAAGGTTTTTACCCAATATGTGTTAATACCGCTGCTAAGTATCTATCTCGCTATTCTGTTGGTTTATGAGGTAAAGATCCTGATTAAATGGCAACTGCCGAAAGGGTATGTGTCTACACTCGTACTGGGCTATGCCGTTGCGGGAATATTGTCCCTTTTGCTTATTCACCCGATCCGGAACCGCGAAGGAAATAGCTGGATGGGTGTTTTCTCAAGGTTTTTCTATGTTATGATGATTCCGCTGGTTGTGTTACTGTTACTCGCGGTTTGGAAACGGGTATCTGTTTACGGTATTACCGAGCCGAGATATATTCTGATTTTACTGGCCTTGTGGCTTACGATTGTTACGGTATACAGCCTGGCGAGTAAGCATCAAAACATCCGGTTTATTCCCGTGAGCTTGTGTATACTGGCCTTGCTTGCCGTTTATGGTCCGCAGAGTGCCTTTTCTGTTTCGAAGTACTCACAGATAAACCGTTTGGAGCAAATGATGAAGCAGAATACGGCCGCAGCTAAAGAACAAAGGGCCGACATTATTGAGTACCTGGTGAAAAATCACGGTATATTATCGCTACAATCCTTTACAGAAAGGAATCTGCAGCCACTGCAGTTAAGCTTTGCGAAACAGATGTCGAAAGCGAAGTGGAAGTATGATTTACTGAGCATACAGGTTGATACAGCTTTAGTTATTTTGAAGGTTCAGAAGAATATGCCAAGGCGCCCTAATACACAGGAGATGTACTTTCACGCCGGGAAATCCATTTCTATAAGCGGTTACGATTACTTGATTCCTGTAGAGACCTATGTGAGTGAAGACACGCTAAATGTCCATGGTTATACTTTGATGTTTCGCAGACCTGCAGAACTTCAAATTGAAGTTAGTATTGGGACTGAAACGCAAACGATTGATATTTCGCCAATAACGCAGAGGTTGCTGGCGGAACTAAGTGCAGGAAAACTGAAGAAGGAGGATCAACCTGAGAGCTACATTCCTGCGTATGAACTTCCACTGACAGGTATGGACATTCCTCTTCAAAACATGCTCTTTAGTGGCGTGTTTCGCGTTACGAGTGTAGACGTTAAGGATCCATCAGAGCCTAAGCGAGGCGATTTTGCCGGGTACTTTTTGCTTCGATTGAAAACCAGCAAGTAATTCAGGCGCAGCACTGTTATTGAAGTTAATATTAGTTGATGTATTCTTAATTCTGGCCGGTTGACGGATTAGTTTCGTAAATTTGTGCATGACTGATTCGAATCCTGCTGAGCTGGCAGCCAAATTCATCAACTATACCTCAAGGCATATTTTTCTTACCGGAAAGGCGGGTACAGGTAAGACAACCTTTCTGAGAAACCTGATACAGGTGACGCATAAGAAGGCTGTAATTGTGGCGCCAACAGGTATTGCAGCCATCAATGCGGCTGGAGTAACCATACATTCTTTGTTCCAGCTTCCTTTTGGTACTTACCTGCCAAAGCAGCCTTCTGCGGGCGACAGTCACTATAATCAGCAATATAATACCCCAAGAACCATCACCCGTCATCTTCAGATGAATGGCACCAAGCGCAAGATCTTCCTTGACCTCGAGCTGCTGATCATTGATGAGGTAAGTATGCTTCGTGCAGATCTGCTCGATGCCATAGAGATGGTGTTGCGATATGTTCGCAAGAGCAATGAGAGTTTCGGAGGCGTTCAGGTGCTTTTCATTGGCGACCTGCACCAGTTGCCGCCGGTGGTTAAATCAACTGAATGGAACCTGCTTGGTGAGTTCTACAAAAGCGCTTATTTCTTTGATGCCCTGGCTTTACAACAGAACCCACCGGTTTATATTGAGCTGGAAAAAATTTACAGACAGGCAGATGAGGTATTCATTGGTTTACTTAACAACCTTCGTAATAATGCAGTAACGGAAAGGGATATGGCGCTGCTTAAGTCGTATTACCGCGAGAACTTTGTGCCCGATCTAAATGACAAATACATCACCCTAACCACACATAACCAAAAGGCGGATCTGATGAATCGCAGCAGTCTGGATGCCCTGGATGCACCAAGCTGGTTTTACCGCTCGGAAGTGGAGGATGAGTTTTCAGAGTCTTCGTACCCTGCCGAACATGTGCTGGAGCTGAAGGTTGGCGCACAGGTGATGTTCATAAAAAATGACCCTACGCCAGAGAAGCGCTACTTTAATGGTAAAATTGCAACGGTTATAGACTTGCAGAAAGATTCGATAACCGTACAAACGGAAGGTGTTAAAGAGACGATTGTGCTGGAGAAGTATACCTGGAAGAACATCAGGTATACCACTGACAAGGTAACAAACGAGATTAAGGAAGAGGTAGTCGGCAAGTTTACCCAGTACCCGGTTAAGCTGGCCTGGGCAATTACGATCCATAAGAGTCAGGGCTTAACCTTTGATAAAGCCATCATCGATATTGGTGGTGCTTTCGCCCCTGGGCAAATTTACGTGGCGCTTTCTAGGTTGCGCTCGTTGGATGGCTTGATCCTTACCTCGCTACTTGCGGGTTCAGGCATCCGGCAGGATCCGAACGTGGACCTGTTCTCCCGTCGTAAACAACAGGTAGACACCCTGGATGAACAGGTGAAAGCGGAAAGTGAGCACTTTTTGCGAAACTACCTGCTGAAGTGCTTTGATCTTGCTGCACTCGATAATTACGTTTATGAGCATGTTCATTCCTATACGATGGACATGAGCAAGTCGGCCAAGCAAAAACACCATAAATGGGCACAGGCGCTGCTAAAGGAGCTGACGGAGCTTAAGCAGCATGGCAATAAGTTCATGTCGCAGATCCTGCGTTTGTACCAGGACCGAAGTGAGGCAGGCATGGAGCGGTTGCTGGAACGTACGATAGCGGCGGAGCACTATTTTAACCCGCTGCTGCAGCAGATGTCCAAGAACATCTTTTCCAGAATGGAGCTGGTGAAACAGGATAAGCAGGTTGCTGCATTTCTGACCGAACTGCTGGAGATGGAAGCCTTGTTTTACGAAAAATATAAGTTTATCCGTAAGGCTACAGCTTTGTTAAAGGCCACCATAGCAAATCAGGAGTTTACCAAAGATGACGTAAGCAAGCTGCTGAATGAAGCCGACCGTGCTTTTCAGCTGCAGAAGGTATTAAACATGCCAAATAATACCTTAAATTTTTATGAGGTTAAGGCAAAGCCGAAAAGCAAGAGTACGCGGAAAAAAGCCGAACCTAAAGAGAAGGCGCCAAAGGTTGATACCAAAGAGCTTACGCTGGAGCTGCACCGCCAAGGACTTTCGGTGGCGGAGATTGCCAGGGAACGTAAGTTAGTGGCCAGCACCATTGAAGCGCACCTGGCGCATTTTGTAGCTACGCAAGAAATTCCGGCTAGCGGACTGATTGATAAAAGAAAACTTAGCAAGATCATGGGCGCCATACGTGAGCTGAAGACAATGCAGCTTAATCCCATCCGGGAGCACCTGGGTAGGGACTATAGCTTTGGGGAAATTAAAATCGGCCTGGCCGCACACCTGGCGTCTTCAGAATAGGCGCTTTATAGCTTAATTTGTCCGGTAAAGACCAGTTCTGCAGGGCCACACAGGAATATGTTGCTGAAAGCCTGGCCGTCATAGTCATACTCAACGCGCATGTCGCCCCCGAGTACTTTTATAGCTTTGGAGAAGTGACCAGTTTGTTGTTGTTCATGCGCTTTGGCCAGTGCCACTGCAGTGACGCCGGTTCCGCATGCGTAGGTTTCGTCTTCCACCCCGCGTTCAAAGGTGCGAATGAAAAGGTGATCGCCTTTATCTTCGACGAAGTTTACGTTAATTCCTTTTTCTCTATAGGTATCGTTGTTTCGGATTTTTTTTCCTTCGGCGAAAACATCTAATTCCGGAAGATCCTGTACTTCCAATACATAATGTGGGGAACCGGTGTTGAGTACAAAAGCGTTTTCATCTCTTTGTATGTCCTGAACATCAATCATTTGAAGTTCGATCCAATTGCCTTTTTCTGAAATTTTGGCATAGTGTGGGCCATCTACTGCCAGAAAGTTCGTTTCATCGGTAACAATGCTGAGGGCTTTCGCAAATGCAACAATGCATCTACCACCATTTCCGCACATGCTGCCAAGGCGACCGTCTGCGTTATAATAATGCATTTCAAAGTCGTAACTTGGATGGTCCTGCAGCAACATGAGCCCGTCGGCACCAATGCCAAAGCGCCTGTTGCACAGGCTGTTTATCTGTTTTTCTGTTAAACTTGAAAAGGCCAGACTACGGTTGTCGATTAAAATAAAGTCATTACCAGCACCCTGGTATTTAAAAAAGGGTATATTGATCATGTGCAGTTTTTCCTTTAACATTTTTTAACATATCCAGACAGGTTGTACAGGCACAAATATCGTTTATATGGTATTAAATTTGACCTACGAGGGCAAATAATAAAAATTAACTAAAACACATATATGAAAAAAATAGGAATAATACTGATCGCTGCGCTTGTGGGTGGTGCTTCAGCAATTGGCGCCTATAAACTTCTAGAGCGCAATACGCAAGGAATGACCCTTGCTGAAAAGCAGAACGTACTGTTTGCAAATAACCCGCTGAGAATCTCTTCCGCAGGATCTTTAGATTTTACACAGGCAGCTGCGGCGGTTTCCCCTGCTGTAGTACATATAAGAACAACCTTTAGTGCTTCAGACAGTCGCGGTTCTTCACCGTTTGACATGATGGAAGAATTTTTTGGCGGCGGCTTAAGGAGTAGTGCTCCGCGGGCGGCTTCAGGTTCTGGTGTAATCCTTACCCCTGATGGTTATATTGTAACCAATAACCACGTGGTTGAAAATTCTTCCAAGATTGAAGTGATCCTGTCGGATAGAAGAAAGGTGGAAGCTACTGTTGTAGGGCGTGACCCGAATACAGATCTTGCGCTGATCAAAGTTGAAGGTGCTAATCTCCCTGTCGTTAAAATGGGTAACTCAGATGAAGTGCAGGTAGGTGAATGGGTGCTTGCTGTAGGTTTCCCGCTTGATCTGCAAACAACAGTTACTGCAGGTATTGTAAGTGCAAAAGCACGTAAGATCGGTATCCTTGACCAAGCACAACAGCCAA
Organism: Pedobacter sp.; assembly: GCA_038918115.1. Classification (GTDB taxonomy): domain Bacteria; phylum Bacteroidota; class Bacteroidia; order Sphingobacteriales; family Sphingobacteriaceae; genus Pedobacter. The sequence goes on along the minus strand of JBCLAL010000004.1, from coordinate 62,655 downwards.
CCCGTGAAGAATATGAAGAATACAGAAGGACTGGGAAACTTCCAGACCGCGGTGGAAGCAGAAGCATTGAGTCTTACATCCAGACTGATGCGGCCATTAACCCTGGAAACAGCGGCGGTGCATTGGTAAATGCCAATGGCGAGCTAATCGGTATTAATGCTGCTATTGCTTCACAATCGGGCCGTAATGAGGGTTATGGATTTGCAATCCCAATTAACCTTGCTAAAAAGATTTTGGAAGACTTTAAGAAATATGGTAAGGTTAAACGTGGATACATCGGCGTTTCCTTCCGGGAACTTGATGCAGATTATGCAAAAGAACTTGGTGTTAAAGAGATCAGCGGACTTTACGTAAGTGATGTGGTGCCTAATGGTGGTGGCGCTGCTGCCGGCATCAAAGCTGGTGACATTATCAAAAAGGTACAAGGCGTCGAGATTTTTGACTCACCAGACCTTCAAGAGCGTATCGGGCGTATGAGTCCAGGAGACAAAGTAGAATTGACCATTATGAGAGAAGGCAAAGCTAAAGATGTGACCGTTACGTTGAAGGGTGACGAAAGTCTTGAGCAACCTAAAACAGCTTCTACCGGTAAAGCAACAGGTGCTTCAATTGACCAACTGGGAGCTTCATTTGCGCCGGCCTCAAGTGCTTTGAAAGCTAAATACGGCGTGAAAAGCGGCGTGGTTGTAAGTTCCGTTGCCCCTGGTAAACTGTTCGACTCACTTGATCTGCCTGAAGGCATTATCATTACCTCGGTAAATGGTAAGCCGGTAAACAGCAGTGCAGATGTTAAAGCGGCATTACCGACATCTAAGAACGGTATGACCACAGTGGTTGCTGTGGGACCAAATGGCAATTATACCTTTAGATTTTAATTAGTTTTTTTAATTCGATAATGGGAGCCGGTGAAAACTGTCTCCCATTTTTTTTACATTAAACTTAGAATACTTAGAATGTTTCTAAATTGAAGATTGTAAGGAGTTTTATAGGTGGTGGGACCGAATTAAATCATTTATTAGATACTTTTGCCTAACAAAAAACAAAAACAATATCAAATGGCTAGTTTCGGAAACGCTTTTTCCTCTTCTATTGGAAAAAAACTAATAATGGGTATTACCGGCCTGTTTCTAATCTTATTTTTAATTGTGCATGTGTTCCTGAATTCATTGATCTTTTTGAATGATGGTGGACAGACATTTAACCAGGGTGCAGACTTCATGGCACACAACTGGATTATCAGAGCAGGTGAGATCGTTCTATTTGTTGGTTTACTGGCGCATGTTTACCAGGGCTTGAAATTGGTTTATGAAAATAAAGCTGCCCGTCCGGTGAAATACGCTGCCTACAATGGATCGGCAAACAGCAAATGGTACTCCCGTTCTATGGGTTTATTGGGAACATTGATCTTGATCTTCCTGATTGTGCACTTGAATGACTTCTGGATAGTGTCACGTTTTACAGGTATCCCAACTGAGGATGCACTTGGTAAAGAAGATCTTTATGCAGTAATGGTTAACAAGTTCCAAAACCTTGGAATGGTAATCCTTTATGTAGCGGCAATGGTATCTCTTGCATACCACTTATTACATGGATTTGCATCTGCATTTCAAACTTTAGGCTGGAATCACAAGAAGTATTCGCCTATCATCAGAGGTATAGGATTTTGGTATTCTATCATTATCGCTGTGCTTTTCGCATTAATGCCTGTGGCAATATATACAGGTTTAATTAAATAATTTTAGAACGTTTAAGCTTAATAAAATGGCAGAATTGAATGCTAATATACCAGAAGGTGATTTGACAGAGAAATGGACAAAGTTACGTTCCTCTATGCCTTTGGTAAATCCATCGAATAAAAGAAGCATCGAGATCATCGTTGTTGGTTCTGGATTGGCAGGTGCGTCGGCTGCGGCTACGCTCGCTGAAATGGGTTATAAAGTTAAATGTTTTTGTTTCCAGGATTCTCCGCGCAGGGCACACTCTATTGCTGCTCAAGGGGGTATCAACGCTGCAAAAAACTATCAGAATGACGGTGACAGCACTTACCGTTTATTTTATGATACCATAAAGGGTGGTGACTACCGCGCCCGTGAAGCCAACGTTCACCGTTTGGCTGAAGTAAGTACAAACATCATTGACCAGTGTGTTGCACAGGGTGTACCATTGGCAAGGGAATATGGTGGTCTTTTGGATAACCGTTCTTTTGGTGGTACACAGGTTCAACGTACTTTCTATGCTGCAGGCCAAACTGGTCAGCAGTTGCTTTTAGGTGCTTACAGTGCACTTGAGCGCCAGGTAGGTATGGGTAAAGTTGAAATGTACACCCGCCACGAGATGTTAGACGTAGTAATCATCGAGGGAAAGGCACGTGGTATTATTGCACGTAACCTGATCACCGGTGAGTTGGAAAGACATTTCGGCCATGCCGTATTAATAGCAAGTGGTGGTTACGGGAACGTATTCTACCTTTCTACAAATGCAATGGGTAGCAACGTTACTGCTGCATGGAAAGCACACAAAAAAGGTGCATTCTTCGGAAACCCTTGCTACACTCAAATTCACCCGACCTGTATTCCAGTATCTGGTGAACACCAGTCTAAGTTAACCCTGATGTCGGAGTCGTTACGTAACGATGGTCGTATCTGGGTACCTAAGAAAAAAGACGATAACCGTAAGCCTAGCGATATTCCTGAAGAGGAAAGAGATTATTATTTGGAGCGTCGTTACCCTGCTTTCGGTAACCTTGTGCCACGTGACGTAGCTTCCAGAGCTGCAAAAGAACGTTGTGATGCAGGTTACGGTGTGGGTAAATCGAAACTAGCGGTATACCTAGACTTCACTGCAAATACAGAACGTTACGGTCGTATTGAGGCTAACAAGCATAATATCCACAATCCTGATAAAGCAACCTGCATGCGCTTAGGCCGTGAGGTGATCAAGGAGAAATATGGTAACCTTTTCGATATGTACAAACAGATCACAGGAGAGGATCCATATGAACTACCTATGCGTATCTATCCAGCGGTACACTACACCATGGGTGGTCTTTGGGTTGACTATAACCTGATGACTACTGTTCCTGGTCTGTATGCGCTTGGAGAGGCTAACTTCTCAGATCACGGTGCAAACCGCTTAGGTGCATCTGCTTTGATGCAGGGACTTGCCGACGGTTACTTTGTAATTCCTTATACCATCGGTTCATACTTGTCAAAAGAGCTTGCAACCAAACCGATCCCAACAGATCACCCGGCTTTCGTTGAAGCGGAAAACACTGTTAAAGCAACATTGGATAAGTTCCTCTCTATCAATGGAACGAAGTCTGTAGACCATTTCCATAAGAAACTTGGAAAGATCATGTGGGAGAAATGTGGTATGGCCAGAAATGCTCAGGGACTTACGGAAGCAATTGAAGAAATTCGTGAGCTTCGTAAAGAGTTCTGGAGAGATGTTCGTGTTCCTGGAACGATTGGTTCATTCAACCCAGAGCTTGAAAAAGCAGGTCGCGTTGCCGACTTCATCGAACTTGGTGAGTTGATGTGTATCGATGCACTGAACCGGAACGAGTCTTGCGGTGGTCACTTCAGAGAAGAGTACCAGACGCCGGAAGGTGAGGCCCTAAGGGATGACGAGAACTATTCATATGTAGCAGCATGGGAATATTTTGGAGATACCCAGTTTAAGCTACATAAGGAAGATCTGAAGTTTGAGAACATTAAAGTTGCTCAAAGAAGTTATAAATAATTGCTAAGTACTAAAACTCGGATATCATGAGTACAGAAAATATGAATTTGACGCTGAAAGTATGGCGTCAAAAAGATAACAAATCCCAAGGTAATTTGGTGGACTACAAAGTATCGGATGTCTCCCCAGACATGTCTTTCCTTGAAATGTTTGACGTTTTAAATGAGGATCTGATCACCAAGGGCGACGAACCGATCGTTTTTGACCATGACTGCCGTGAAGGTATTTGCGGTGCATGTTCTATGTACATCAATGGCCGTCCACACGGTCCAAAAGAACTGGTAACTACCTGCCAGCTGCACATGCGTTCTTTCAAAGATGGTGATACCATCGTTGTAGAGCCTTGGAGAGCTAAAGCTTTTCCGGTGATTAAAGATTTAGCGGTAGACCGTACTGCTTTCGACAGGATCATTGCAGCGGGTGGTTTCATTTCCGTTAATACCGGTAATGCCCAGGATGCGAATGCTATTCCAATCCCTAAATCACAATCAGATGCCGCTTTCGAAGCTGCTGCTTGTATCGCTTGCGGTGCTTGTGTGGCAACTTGTAAGAACGCATCTGCAATGCTGTTTACTTCTGCTAAGATCTCTCAACTTGCCTTGTTACCTCAAGGTCAGCCAGAGCGCTACAGAAGAGCACAAAGCATGGTTGCACAGATGGATGCTGAGGGCTTCGGTAACTGTACCAATACCGGCGCTTGTGAAGCTGAATGCCCTAAGGGAATTTCGCTTGAAAACATCGCTAGAATGAACAGGGACTTTTACCATGCTAAATTTGTTTCTGAAGAGGAAGTTTAGTAAATTTAGTCATCGAGACAAGGTTAACATAAAAACCCCGGCCAGTATTGGCCGGGGTTTTCTTTTGAGCGGTATTTTAGTTGGTGTCTATTGATTTACAGATGTTAATCTTTCTTCAAAGTGATGTTAATTGTTCCACCTGTAGCGCCAGTTCCTGCATCTTTCTTTACATCAATGCGTTCAATGTTGTCTTTATCGATTAATTCCAGTGCTTGTTTGCTGGCAACGACGCCATCGACAAGGTAGACCGGCTCCGGTCCCTTAGTGGTTGTATTGCCATTGCTGTTGCTGGTTTTGCTGCCATTTTGGCTAACAACAACTACATTTTCTACTTTGCCCGCTGCGCTATTTAAATTCGTATTTTCGACGGACGATTTAGGTGCTCCTTTATCGCTGGAGAGGGTGAAAGATATCGGCATGAAGTACATTACCCTTACCGGCGCTCCGTTCTTCTTTCCAGGGTTCCATTTTGGTGATTGCTCCAGCACCCTCAGGGCTTCTTCATTGGTACCATAACCCGGGCCGCTCATGACTTTGATGTTTGATACACTACCGTCCTTTTCAATTACAAACTGTGTAAATACCTTTCCCTGAATGTTCTTCTCTACAGCTTCTTTTGGATACTTAATTGATTTGCCTAAATAGCTGTAGAAAGCCTTAATTCCATCTGGGAACTCGGGTTTCTCATCTACTGAAACAAAATCAAATGCCCTTTCCTTGTTAGTTGCATCTGCATTGGCAACAGCGTGGTTGGTGCTAAATCCGTTTACCGTAACCAGCTTGAGGTTGGTGAAGCCAGCTACTTCTTCCAGCTTTTCGTTCTTTACGGGCGTATTTGCATCTACCAGACGGAAAGCTACACCCAAGACGTAATCGCCATCTGTAACGCCATTAAATCCCTTGTAATTTAATATCGCTTTCATCACCTCTGCGTCTAAACCTGCACCCAGCTTTGTTAAGGCATCCAAGCCTTTTACTTCGCCATTTTCCAGGCTAAATTTCAGTTGGGTATTTCCCTGAATCTTCTGTTTGCGCGCTTGTTCAGGATATTTGATGGTGCCCGCAATAAACTTGTAAAAAGGCGCCCAGTCCTGCTGGAATTTGAGTGTGCGTTCTGGAGATTGCAGGTTATTGCCGCTGGCAACTGTACCATTGGTAGCCGCGGCAATGGTTGCGTTCCGATCAGTCGCTGGCAGTGCTTGTGTCACCACATCAATAGGGTCATTGAAAGGGATGGTTTCTACTGCTTTTAACACCGAGGGATCTTCCCTGAAGTTTGCGGATGAAAGCAATAACATGCTTGAAAACAGGGGTAGGTAGAGACCATACTTCAATATGGCGGCTCTTTTTGATTTTTCTTTGTGTAGCATATAGATCCGTTTTTTAATGAGTGATTGTTTGCTGAAGAAACTGTTGGTCAATGCCTGCGGACTAACCTTAAAGGCTGCACTTAATAGCAGCAGTGAATACCCTTCTTTGTCGCCCTGGTAATGTGCCGCGGCTTCATCCGCCAGGAACTCGTGGTTATCTCTGAGCGCCCGTTTATACAGGTAAACGACGGGGTTGAACCAGTTGATGATGGCAATGAGCTCAAAGAGCAGGACATCCAGGCTATGCAATTGTTTAAGGTGGATGTCTTCGTGATGGTTGATGATCTCCTGACCGGGTAAGCCTGGGTCTACAGATTTACGTGTTAAGAAGGAGTAAGCTGTGCCGGAGCCTTCATTATCCTTTGAAATGCCTGCTGCATATAACCTTCTCCCAAGAAGGAACACCTGAAGGCAGAAGCGAAGCAGAAAGAACAGCAGCCCTGCAGTATAAAGCAGTGCGACAATATCGCCAGCAGCCAGGCCGTTGGAAGACTGATTTTCATCCGGCAGCACCATCATGTCCAGTTCGCCGAAAGTCACAGAAAGCTGCTGACTAAGCGGTTGCTGCATCAGCCAATCAAGGCGGATGAATGGAATGCACACCGCAAAAAGTCCCGAACCGATAAGATACAGCCTGTTCAATTGAAAGTAAGTCTCCTTAGCGAGTAGAAACTTATAAAAGGCGTAGAATACGAGCAGGTAAATGTTTGCCTGCAGGAGAAAGTTTAACCAGGTCATCTTGCTTTATTTTTAAGTTTCTTAATCATTTTTAAGATCTCATCCACATCACTTAAATCCACCTTTTCTTCCTTCACGAAGAAGGAAAACATGCTTTCTACAGAATTTTCAAAGTAGTTGCCCAACAGTTTCTCTGTTGCATACCTTTTGTAATCTTCCTTGCTGATCAAAGGGTGGTACTGATGCGCTTTACCAAATGCTTCATGGCTCACAAAGCCTTTGGTCTCCAGAATCCTGACGATGGTTGATACGGTGTTGTAAGCAGGTTTTGGTTCTGGAATATGATCAATCACATCTTTGACAAACCCCTTTTCAATTTGCCATAATATCTGCATGATCTGTTCTTCTGCTTTTGTTAAGTCTTTGATTTCCATTAGTTATGTTGTGTTTATTTGTGTCTTGTGTTTTGAAGCGCTATCAATAGCAAAGTTTTAATTAGGGCACATTTCCCGGCGTTTCGTTGTAGGTGTCGCTTGATGAAGGAGGATTTATACCCTGCACTCTATTGTAAACCAGTTTGTTATTGCTGTAACTAAATCTTTAGTACAAGTTATAACTAATAACTTAGTTTTGCAAGTAAAGTTTTAAATATTCTTGAAAGACTTGGAAACAGGAGCAGACATGCCTTGGGCATGTTTCCTAACTAATTCAAGAATAAAGTGCAGCTCAGATCAATAACCTGTCGTTAAAAAGAAAGCCTCCTCTCGGGCAGCTTCCCAAGTTTAAACTTGAGGAACCACTCAAAAGGAGGCTTCACAAACACGCTAAAGCTTTCAAGCCTCAGCGCATATATTAAATACTATCTGGTACTTGGATTTGCCTTCGGCAATTCTACCCTCGGCAATGCCGCAGCACGCTCAGAGGTATGATATACGAAAGCCGCAACAATAGTAGCTGATCTTTTCAGATCCTGCTCAACCAAACGGTCGTAAGTGTCCATATTGCTGTGGTGTGTTCTGGTGTCATAATCCATCGGATCCTGGATGAACTGGAATCCCGGAATACCTACTGCATTGAACGCAAGGTGGTCAGTACCGCCGGTATTGCTGATGGTGATTGTCTTTGCTTCGATATCATTGAACGGCTTCAGCCATTCCTGGAAAATCGGTCCTACACCTTCATTTCCTTGCAAGTATACACCTCTGATGGCACCTGTACCATTATCAAGGTTATAATAAGCAGAGACTTTCTTCTGATCTGCAGTAAACTTCATGGTCTTTGGATCGCCAAAATGTTTAGCTACATAACCCCTTGAACCATATAATCCCTGCTCTTCAGAACTCCAAAGCGCAATGCGGATGGTGCGCTTAGGTTTGAAACCAATGCTTTTTAAGATACGCATAGCTTCCATCATTACTGCAGAACCTGCAGCGTTGTCGGTGGCGCCAGTACCTGCATGCCAGGAGTCGTAGTGTCCACCCAGCATCACCACCTCATCTTTTAATTTCTTGTCTGTACCTGGAATTTCTGCGATCACGTTGTATCCTTGTGGATCCTGATCATAGAAAGAGGTCTTGATCTCTGCCTCCATTTCCACTTTCTGGCCTGCTCTTAACAGACGCAGAATGCGAAGGAAATCCTCAGAAGAAACCTCAAGTTCTGGAGATACTGCAGGTGCATCCATTGCGTAAGAAGCACCATTGCTGGTAAAGAATGTACCATAGCTTCCGCGGGCGTAGGTAAGGATCAAACCGGCATTTTCTTCCTGTAACCGCTTGCCCATTGCCACTCTTGCAGCACGCATTTTCATCATAGCTATCATGGCCGGGTTAGGTGTTCTGGCGGCCGCCGGACCGGTAGCTGGCTTTTCATTCGCCATTTTATCAAGCTCCTCATCAGTATAACGAATCACATCCGCTTTATACGAGTTTTCCAAAGCCTTGATGTTGCTGTTATCGAACATTACGATTTTACCGGCAAGCTTACCTTTATATTGATCAAGTTGCGGCAGGGAGTCTGCCTTGATCAGCACGATTTCAGATTTAAGTACACCATTCGTGCTGGGGGTCCAGGCTTTCGGCGAAGCAATGATCGGTTTGTAGTATGGCGTGGTGGTTGCTGCATAGTATTTATCTACCTGCCAGCCCTTACCAAAAGCGCCCCATGCTTCCAGGTGCACATTCTTCAAGCCCCATTCAGTGAATTGCTTTACAGCCCATTCCTGCGCACGCTTTAGTCCCGGCGAGTTTGAGAGTCTTGGTCCTGCAACATCAGTGATCTGGAAGGCAATGTCCATAACTTTGGAGTTATCCAATCCTTCTTTCCTGATCTTCTGCACTGCAGCCATGTCAACGGGCTCTTGCGCCAGAGCGGCGAAGCTAAAACCAATTGCAAAAATTGTAGTTGTAAATCTTTTAATCATAGTTTTTCAATTTATAGCTGAAGATAAATTAAAACCTCATGATAAGTTTTTCTTCACGACAATTTTACCGGATGCTTTTTCGTGCAACGATGAAATAGCCGGTCACAAAGAAGAAAATTGCATAGCCTAAACTGGCATAGGTAGCCTGCGTAAATATCTCCAGGTTGCCTGTTTTCTGGAAAGACAGCGCCATTACCGGGTGGCAGTAGGGAATGGTGTATGCATACTCCCAGCCCTTGGACGCTGCGATAACTCCGGCAATCAGCCCTACAAAGCCAAGCCCCATAGGCTTCAGGAAATCCGACCATACCAGGCTGATAAAGAACTGCAGCGATAAGATGCCCAAGGATCCTAAAAACAACTTCAGGTACACCTTAGCAAGCAACTCAAAGGGGGCGTACAGATCAAACCTGAGACGGGGTTCAAGCTGGTGCAGTAATATGGCCGAACCATAGGTTAACAGCAGGAACAGCGCCAGACAAAGAAAAATTAATACAACCGCATAGAGGTACTTGGCGGCGTAGACCGACAATTTAGGCAGTGGCTGCGCAAACAGGCTTTTCCAGGTGTCGTTCTTATGTTCGATGTTATTGACCGAAAAAGCCATAAAGATCACATAGAATGGCAGGATTAAACTTCCCATAATACCTAAAGCTGCTCCGGCATAGTTCATCCATAAGACCTGTGGCGGATAGTGCATCGACAGGATCTTTTCCGATTTCACGAGGGTTGAAATGGCTATCAGACCACAGATGAGTACGGGAAGCAGGATAGCGGCCCAGAATGCCAGTGTTTTCCTGGACTTGTAAAATTCAGATTGTAAGGATATCAGCAGACCCTGCATGTTTAGTTTGGATTTGTAATGTCGAGGAAGAGGTGCTCCAGGTCTTTTTTCTGCAAGCGCAGACCAGAAACATTGAAACCTTTAGAAACCAGCATCGCGTTAACTGCGGCACTTTCAGCAGCAGATACGTATGGCAGTTGCAGGCAATTGAGCCCAGCCTTTACGGGCATGCCTTTGTGCAGCAGAAAAGCTTCAGCAGCATTAACCGGGTCTACCTGTATTTCAAGTACGGGCTTACTTAACTCTTGTAAGCCTTCCATGTGGCCCTGGTAAAGTAACTTTCCTTTATTGATGATGCCCAGGTGTGTTGCGGTCTTTTCAATTTCTGCCAGAAGATGGCTGGATACCAGAATTGTTTTATCGTGTTTGGTGGTTAATTCCACCATAAGGTTCCTTATTTCTATAATGCCATTCGGATCCAGTCCGTTGGTCGGCTCGTCCAGCAATAGCAGCTCCGGATCTGCAAGTAGTGCAAGTGCAATACCCAGGCGTTGTTTCATGCCCAGCGAGTACTGTGAAGCCTTTTTGCCGGCTGCATCCCGTAAGCCTACAAGCTCGAGTAGCTCCATTGCCCTGCCGCGTTTTACGCCCAATAGCATACACCGGTTGTATAGATTTTCGCGTCCGGTCAGGTGGCCATAAATCGCAGGCTGTTCCACAAGGGCGCCCATGCGCTTTAAGCTGGCAATCCGGTTCCGGTTTATTTCCTGGCCAAAGATGAACACGCTATCTGCAGGAGATTTCAGCAGGTTCAGCAGGATCTTGATGGTGGTGGTTTTGCCCGCACCATTCGGTCCTAAAAAACCATAAATGCTTCCTCGAGGTACCTGTAAAGACAGCTCGTCCACTACCTTCTGATTTCCAAAATGGTAGTTCAGTGCTTTGGTTTCAATGGCCAGTTCAGACATCTTATTTACTTAAGACGTTAGACACGGCAACAACTTTCACACTGCTTGCCTTTACCGCTACTTCATTGCTGTGATTTTCTGATGCTGCTGGTGCGGCAAAAGTTAAGATCATCATGAAGAAGACAGGAACCAGTAGAAGTATAAATGGCGAAATGTTGGATAACCTTTTCATATCTGTATCGTTTTGTTGAATCAAATTGACAGATAAAAATCAGGCTGCGAAAATCTTTTAGACCAAGGGGAATAAATTCTCGATCAATGGCAATATTGAATAGTTTTGAAGAAAATAGGGGATTTTGCCAGTTGGTAGAAAAAAAATGGCTGTTCGTCGAATGTAAATTCCTTCAGCTCATAGATTTTTTACTTTGGAACTAATTATTAAATACAAACTGAATGGAAAATAAGGGATCATTCATTGTCAATGTTCTTTTCTGGGTATTTATTTTAACGATGTGCAGCCTGCCCATCCTGTACTCCAAAACACCCCTCTCCAGCTATTACCTGCTGGTTACCTTCGGTTACTATGGCATTATAAACGTCTCTATATTTTACATCAATTACACGCTGCTTATTCCGCAGCTCATTAAGATCCGCAAGCAATACTGGATGTACATCCTTTCCATCACGGTACTGATCGTGGTCATGTGTATCGTCAAAACCATCATTGCGACCCTCAACAGCGACATTGTCCTGGCTTATACCGACAATAAAACCAAAGTGTTCGAAAGTTTATCCAAATACATCATTCGGACGATCTTTATGTCTGGCTTTTTTGTGGTGATCAGCTGTCTGCTAAAGTTTGCGGTCGACTGGTTTGCTAATGAACGGGTAAATCGCCATCTGGAAACCGAGAAAAAGGATATGGAGCTGCAGTTTCTGAAATCGCAGCTCAACCCGCATTTCCTGTTCAATTCCCTGAATAACATCTATTCCCTGGCTTACCAGAAATCTGATAAAACTGCTGATGCCGTGCTAAAGCTTTCGGAAATCATGCGTTATATGATTTATGAAAGTAATGATGGCTGGGTGTCTTTGAGTAAGGAAATTGAGTATCTGCAGAGTTATATAGAACTGCAGAAGCTGCGTTTTAAAGATGGTGCAGCGGTAGAGTTCACCCTTAATGGGGAAATTGACGGGCAAAAGATTGTGCCGCTCATCCTGATCTCTTTTGTGGAGAATGCATTTAAACACGGCGTAGCCAATGATCCAAATGATCCGATTAAGATCAACATCATTGCCAACCAGAAGATCCTGCATTTCAGCATCACCAATAGGAAACACAACCACAACAAAGATGAAATGGGCGGGGTGGGCCTCAGTAACGTTGAAAGGCGTTTGCAGCTCCTTTACCCGGGCAGATATAAATTAAATATTGTAAATTCGACTACCCATTATACCAGCGAATTAATGCTTGATATATGATAAAACTGAAGTGTATTGCCGTTGATGATGAGCCGCTGGCGCTGGATATCATTGAAGATTATGTCTCCAAAGTGCCTTTCCTGGAACTCGTAAAACGAACTGAAAATGCTATTGAAGCACTGCAGCTTGTGCAGGCCGGAGATATAGACCTTGTTTTCCTCGATATCCAAATGCCGGAACTTACCGGTATCCAGTTCCTGAAGATAGCAGGGGGTAAGGCCAATTTTATCCTCACCACTGCATACTCGCAATATGCGCTGGAAAGTTATGATCTTAATGTTTCCGACTACCTGCTTAAGCCCATTGCCTTCGATCGCTTTTATAAAGCCGTAGAAAAGGTCCATAACCTGGTGAAAGTGCAGGAACGCCCCGCGGCAGCACCTGTTGTCGTAAAGGAAACACCAAAGCCCCAGGTTGTACAGCCTGTACAGGATTTCATCTTCGTAAAAACAGAGCATAAGATCCAGAAAATTGAGCTTGACGATATCCTCTATATTGAAGGATTGAAAGACTACATATCCATCTTCACCAAGGCTGAACGTGTAATTACCCTGCAGAACATGAAAAAGATGGAGGAAACCCTCCCTTCAACGCAGTTCATCCGCGTACATAAAAGCTACATCATTTCACTTGATAAAATCGAAAGTATAGAGCGCAGCAGGATCACCATTTGTGGAAAGATGATACCCGTAGGTGACACTTACCGGGATGAGTTCTTCCGCCGTATAGAGGGGAATAACATTTAATCTAATAAGGGCTGTTTTAAGACCGCATGGATCGCTTCTTCGGCTTCGCGGGTAATCTGTTCGGCTGTTTTGCCTGTAGTGTCTATGGGCTTTAAAACAGTCCAGCGAAGCTGCTCGCCTGCACTCAGCGGAAATGCACCATGCTGTACAATCTTCCAGGAGTTTTCAATAGCCACCGGTATTACCACGGCATGCGGCGCAGCCTTTAGCAGGGTAGCAATACCACCAACCTTAAAAGGCTTTAACCTGCCATCTTTAGCGCGCGTGCCTTCCGGGAAAATCACTGCCGACCAGTTGTGCTCCTTCAAGCGCCTCCCAAGTTTAATGATCTCTACGGCCGCTTGTTTTGTATCCTTACGATCTATGTTTGCACCACCGCCATATTTCAGGTTAAAAGATATCGAAGGGATACCCTTGGTAAGCTCGATCTTGGAAATAAACTTTACATGGTGTTTTCTCAGGTGCCAGAAAAAAGCAGGGATGTCATACATGCTCTGGTGATTGGCAATGAAAATCTTGGGTACACCCGCAGGCAGTTCCTGCTCGTTTTTGAAAGACAGGGAAGAACCCAAAAATATCTGGCAATACTGTAAGAGGAAGTTTAAGTAGTCTACAGATTTCTTATGTGCCTCATATCCGAACCAGCGGTGGCAGATCCATTGTATGGGATGGAAAACTACCAGGCTTAAACCAAAAAACAAGTAAAAAATTGGGGAGAGAATATATCCCATTATTTTGTTCATGTATCTACAGATGTATTAAACTTTTCCTTCCTGAATTAAAATATAGGTTTTCATGATTCCGGCAACACTCATACTGTCGGTAATTTCGCCCTTCATGACCATGTTGAAGGCATCCTTGAAAGGCATTTTACGTAAAGTAAGTTGTTCAGTTTCTTCGGGCGCTGCGGTGCCCATAGTAAGGCCCTTGGCCACATAGATAATGGCACACTCGTCGCTCACGGAGTTGGAGAGGTGCATGCGTTGTATCTCCGACCAGTTGCTTGCCGTCATGCCGGTTTCTTCCAGCAGTTCCCTTTTCGCACTATCCAGCGGATCTTGCCCTAAAGGACCACCACCTTCCGGAATTTCCCAGCTGTAAGCATCTAAGGGGAAACGATGCTGACCCACCAGCCAGGTGTTATATGCCTCATCAAGGGCAACAATACCGATGGCTAGGTTCTTGAAATGTACTTTTCCATAAATGCCTTTGCCACCGGATCCGTTTATTACATCAAACTCTGTCAGGCCAATCCAGTTGTTGTCGTAGACCTGCCGCTCGCCAGTTATAATCCAGGGATTTGTATCTTCCATGCCGCAAGATACAAATTCGTCACGTTCTATTAGAACTGCTGTTCATCATCGCCGCCACGTTGTTCCTGTTCTCTTTTTGGCTTCTTGGCGTTAAAGGTTGTTTTACCAAAGCGGTAAGAGTAAGTCAAATTCGCCATGGTACCCTGCATATATCTTTCGAAGTCTACAATGGAGTTGTTGGCTTCCGTGGTCATGCTCCATCTCCTGGTGCTGAAAACGTCCCTTACATTTAAGCTTAGTGAGGATTTCTTATCCGGGAAATCATACTTGGCGCCAGCATCTACGCCGTACATGGCATTACGCTTACCTTGCGCCATAACTTCTGCTGCACGGTAATCAGCCCTTAGCTGCATGGTTATGTTGTATGGCAGGTTGAAGTTGTTGGTTAAGTTGGCGTTCCAGGTAAAGCCCGAGCGCTCAGCAATGCCATACTCCGGTGCACCATTGATTTTGCTTTGGTAGAGGTTCACGTTTGCGGTGAAGTTCCATGGTTTAGCAACATCCACCCGGCTGATTAATTCCAATCCGGTGGCCAGGTTACGGGTTAAGTTTTGCGGGGTCGTAATGGTGATACCCTCTGCATTAGGCTCTGAACGCACACGCTGTATGATGTCGTTGGTTTGACGGTAATACAGGGAACTGATGATGGATACCTTTTTGAAGTATTTGCTGTAGCCAAATTCAAAGGCATGCACATCTTCTGGCTTAAGGTTCGGGTTACCCTGGTTCCAGGTCAATGGATCAGATACATCTAAGAAGGGGTTGGTATCCCAGCCTCTCGGACGGTTCACCCTACGGGTATAACTTAATTGTACCTGCTGTTCGTTCTTAAGTTTCTGGCTTACGAAAACACTTGGATAAAGTCTCGTGTAATCGATCTTACCGGGACTATATATGGTGCCACCAGCTTGCTGGAACCTGCCGGAAGTCGTGTTTAGCTCCGCATCTTCCCCGCGTAAACCCAATTGGTAGCCGAAGTTACCGATCTGGTTTTGGTAGTTCAGGTATAAGGCATGGATCTGCTCGCTGCTTTCAAAAGCATTTGAGACAATGAAGTTCTTTTGATAAATATCTAATGAATCCAGGGTGCTCGCATCGGTTACGCTTTTAGAATCCCTGAACTGAGAACGGTAACCTGCCTCAATGCGGCCCGCCTTACCTGCAGGTCGTACATAATCGGCTTGTATGTTGTAGTTACGATTCCAGCCATCTCTCAGGTTACGCTCCATTAAGAGGTTATTAGCACTGTTGGTCTGAAAGTAAACATCTGTCCTGTAGTTCTGGAAGTTATCATTGTTACCCTCTGCGTAGTTCAGGTTAAAGGTTAGCTCTTCTTTAGGCTTTTTAAATTTTTGTGCAAAGTCCAGGTTCAGGTCGAAGCTGTTGCCTTTACCTTCATTCTGATTAAGTCGGTTACTTAGTTTAACAGGTGCACTGGCAGCGTTATACTGGTTAATGAACAGATTTTCGTTACGATCGTTATCTCTGACATTGAAGCCTCCTGAGAAACTGATGACACTTTTTTCTGCAAGGGTATAGTCGAAACCTGCTTTCACATTATGGCCCTGATCGTGCGATCTGGAGTCCGTGTTCTGGTTCGCGAAGGTGGTACCTTCGGGTAAAGCGTTAAGGTATTCGATGTTGTTGTATCCACCACCCGGACGGTTTCCTGAACGGTAGCTGTAATTACCGAATAAGTTTACTTTTTTGTTTTGGAAGCTAAGGCTGGTGTTGGCGTTATAGCTTTCGCGGGTACCCGCGGTTAGCGCAACGTTACCATTCAGGCCGAGTTTACTGTTTTTCTTAAGTACAATGTTAATGATACCTGATTGTCCCTCTGCATCGTACTTGGAGCTTGGGTTCGTGATTACCTCTACCGTTTCAATTGAACTGGCAGGAATAGATTGCAGGATCACTGATACATCACCACCCCCAATAAGAGAGGGCTTACCATCAACCAGCACGCGCACACCGCTTGATCCACGAAGACTCACATTACCATCCACATCAGTCTGTACAGAAGGTACGTTGGCAAGCAGATCCGTAGCTGTACCGCCTTCACTCACTAGACTTTTATCTACGGAAAATACTTTCTTATCAATGCCCAGCTGCATGGCAGCCTTCTCGCCCTGAATAACAACTTCATTAAGTTCAGTACCCTTAGCAGCTTTCATCCTGATGGTGCCAAGGTTGTATACCTGGCTATTTACCAATGCAATTCCATCGCGAACCATGGTCTGGAAGCCTACATAGCTGATCTTAAAAGTATAGGTGCCTGCCGGAAGATTTTTAATGGATAGGTTACCCTCTGCGTCGGTCTGTCCCGCCTTTACAGTAGCTTTAGTCTGACTGTTTAGTACCACGGCAGTGGCAAAGGGAACCGCTTCGTTGCTGCTGGCATCAACTACTTTGGCGTTGATTTGTGCAGTACCACCAGTTTGTGCGAGTGTCTGCAGCGTTGCCGCTGAAAGCGTTAGGGTAAATAGTAAAAATTTGTATAAGAACTTCTTCATTTAAACGGTACTTTATCTTGTCTTTTTTAAAGGTTGACAAAGTAACGTTGGTTAAGTTTAATATTCGGAGGGTAACTATTTTATTACAGCCTTAAAAGCCTTTCCAGAGGTAATATTCTTGTGAGGCTTAATCTACAGTCACGGTAAGGCCTTCTTGCTGCAGGATCTTGCGGTAGATCTCCATTTCGGTATAAGAACCTTCAAGTACGGAACACTTCCCCTTGGTATGCACTTCCCAAGCAATTTTTTCAGCCTGACTTTCGGTATAGTCCAGATATTTCATCATGCAATGAATCACATGGTCAAAAGTATTCACATCGTCATTCCACAAGATGAGCCGGTTAGTCGTTTTTAGCGAGCTCAGGATCTCTTCTAAAGTAAATGTTTCTTCTTTTGTTTCGGTAGCCATAAAACAAAAATAAGGTTAATTCGAATTAATGTGGCAGTTAATGTATTTTTAACATAAATATCAACAAAAACCGCTACAATGCAAAGCTCCAAAATAGCCGGGATCGGGTATTATGTTCCCAAAAATGTTTATACAAATGATGACCTTTCCAGGTTTATGGATACCAATGATCAGTGGATCCAGGAACGCACCGGAATAAAGGAGCGCCGCTTCGCAGACCGCTACGCGGAAACCACCACAACCATGGGTGTTGAGGCTGCTAAGGTCGCTATTGAACGTGCGGGCATCACCGCCCAGGACGTAGATTTCATCATCTTTGCAACCCTATCCCCCGACTATTACTTTCCCGGTTGCGGCGTGCTGCTGCAGCGTGAAATGAACATGAAAGAGGTGGGTGCCCTTGATGTCCGTAACCAATGCTCCGGCTTCCTGTACGCGCTTTCTGTTGCTGATCAGTTCATCAAAACGGGTATGTATAAGAACATCCTGGTGGTGGGTAGTGAAAAGCATTCCTTCGCAATGGACTTCGAAACACGCAGCCGCAATGTCTCCGTAATCTTTGGTGATGGTGCAGGTGCTGTAATATTACAACCCGCAAAGCAGGAAGGGCAGGGCATCCTGAGTACGCACCTCCATAGCGATGGTACAGAAGCAGAACTTCTGGCCATGTACTACCCCGGTGCTCATGCCAATAAATGGATGGCAGATAAGCCCGGTTTTCCAGATCAGGAGCTGGGTGGTTTATTTATGACTGCAGAACAATTGGAAAGCGGCGCCGCACGGCCCTTCATGGACGGACCTGCGGTTTTCAAAAAGGCCGTAGTGAAATTTCCGGAAGTCATCAAAGAAGCACTGGCGGCGAACAAGCTGGAGCCGAAGGATATTGATCTGCTGGTGCCGCACCAGGCAAATTTAAGGATCAGCCAGTATGTGCAGCAGCTGCTTGGCCTACCTGATGAAAAGGTCTTTAACAACATTCAGAAATATGGAAATACGACCGCTGCTTCCGTGCCGATAGCGCTATGCGAGGCTTGGGAAGCGGGGCGAATCAAGGATGGCGATCTGATCTGCCTTGCTGCATTTGGTTCCGGATTTACCTGGGCAAGCGCTTTGATCCGCTGGTAACGATCAAAAGGAAGTGTTAACTTCCTTTTGATGCTCTTGTCATTTGCTCCAGCATATCCCACATATCCGAAGGGATTGCTTCAAGACCATTAAATTGGCCTGCACCCTGCAGCCATTCTCCGCCGTCTATGCTGATCACCTCACCATTGATGTATGCGGAGAAGTCACTCACCAGGAAAGCCGCCAGGTTGGCAAGTTCCTGATGCTCACCCACACGCTTCAGCGGCACACGATTTTTGAAGTCGAACTTTTCCGCAAGGTCGCCCGGCAGAAGCCGCTCCCATGCACCTTTGGTCGGGAATGGCCCTGGTGCAATGGCATTCGTTCTGATACCATACTTGCCCCATTCTACGGCCAGCGAACGCGTCATCGCCAAAACGCCGCCCTTAGCACAGGCTGAAGGTACTACATATGCCGAACCCGTGAAGGCGTAGGTCGTCACGATGTTCAAGACGCTGGCAGCTTGTTTTTCTTTTATCCAGTGTTTTCCAAAGGCCAGCGTACAGTTCACCGAGCCTTTTAGTACGATATCAATGATGGATGAGAATGCATTCGCAGAAAGCCGCTCTGTTGGAGAAATGAAGTTGCCTGCAGCATTGTTGATCAGGCTGTCTACCCGGCCAAAGGTTTCCAGTGCCCTGGCAAGTACGTTTTCCACTTGCGTGTATTCACGTACATCACAGGCTACGGCAAGGACCTTTCCACCCGTGGCCTGCTCCATCTCCCTTGCAGTGTTCTGGATCACCTCATCCTTTCTGCTCGTGATCACCAGATTGGCGCCCAGCTGCAGAAAGTAAGTGCCCATGGCTTTCCCCAGTCCGGTGCCACCGCCGGTAATCACGATTGTCTTGCCTTTCAGGGCATCATCCCTAAGCATAGGTTGGTTGTACATCTGCTATTTCTTTTGAAGGTTATCAATGATCGTCTTTAAAATGCTGCGCGTCGCCGGCGACCACCACTGCTCAAGCATGTTGTTCAGTGTTTCGCTCTGGTCGGCGGAGAGGGTGGCAATCACTTCCTGACGGATGTTGAGCTTGCTCTGCTGCCAGGTGTTGGCTTCGAAGGCCATGTACTTGCGTACGCGGCGTTCGGCAGCGGTAAGGATGCTGTCTTGGTTCACCACTTCATCCACCAGGCCAATGGCCAGCGCTTCCTGCGGATTGAATAGCTTGCCCTCCAGCAAACTTCTGGAGGCATTAGCTTTGCCCAGCCAGAACTCGTAAAGCTTGAAGATGCTGAAAGGCACGATGATGCCCACAGGAACCTCGTTCAGTCCGATGATGTACTTACCATCGGCCATAATCCGGGCGTCAGCGGCAATGCCGATTACACAGCCTCCCGCCGGACTGTGACCATTGATGGCTGCCACAAGCGGCTTTTTAAAGCGGCAAAGGTTTGCCGTAAATTTAAAGAACAGCTCCCAGAAACTGCGGCTTTCCGATTCGTTATAGTTGTAAAGTTCTATCAGGTCTAATCCGGCAGAGAAGAAATGTCCGGTCCCGGTGATCATCGCACCGCCAATCGCCGGGTCGCTGTCTATGTTAAGGATCATGTCGTTCAGCTCACTGATCATTTCTCGATTCAGCGCGTTAGACTTGCCGCGGTTCAGCGTAATGATGGCGAGCCGCTCTTTTACCGTCACTTTTATGGTATTCATGATATTTGGCTTAAAATAAGAAAGCCTCAATATACAATTATTGAGGCTTTAAATTCATATGACCAAGGCCGGGTTTAAGGCATTCTTCAGCCTTGTTGATATTAAAAGCTGTTCTTAAACATCATGCTCTCCACAGGCTTAGTGGTCTTATTGCTGTATTTAGGGTTTTCCTTGCTGTTGTACATCGTCTCAATATCACCCTCTACAGCGAAATAGATCAGCTGCCCGATGGGCATACCTGCATATACACGTACGGGCTGTGAACAGGAGATCTCCAGCGTCCAGGTGTTGCAGAAGCCAACGTCACCCTTTCCCGCCGTCGCGTGAATGTCAATCCCTAAACGGCCCGTGCTGGATTTTCCCTCCAGAAAGGGTACATGCGCATGGGTCTCCGTGTATTCAACCGTTACACCAAGATAGAGGGTGCCTGGCTGCAAGACAAAGCCCGACTTCGGAATCTCAAAGTGTACAACCGTGTTATGCGCTTTGGCATCCAGTACCCGGTCCTTATAGGTGGCCAGGTATTTACCCAAGTGCACATCATAAGAGTTGGTGCCTAAACATGCTGGTTTAAACGGCTCAATGATGATTGTACCCTTCTCAATTTCTTCAAGTATGCGCTTGTCTGATAGTATCATTTATTAAGATTTGCGCTAAATTATGGTTAATTTAGATACTTTTACATTGATTTTCTAAAATAGAGATGCCTGTAATTCTGAATAAGATCATTGACGAACATACCAGACTGTCGGTATGGAAAATTGAAGAAACGGAGGAAGAACTCCTCCGCGGGCTGCAGCTAAAAAAGCATGAACTTGACTTTATCGCTTCGTTAAACAACGGCAAAAGGCTACTCCACTGGTTAAGTACCAGGCTGTTGCTGCGCACCATGCTCCAGACCAACGATTACATCGACAGCCGCATGGATGATCAGGGCAAACCATACCTCGTTAACGGCGACTACCAGGTTTCCTTCAGCCATTCTTTCGATTATGCATCGGTTATGATCAGCAAAGACAAGCAGGTGGGTGTTGATATCGAGCTGGTAAAAGACAAAATTCAGAAGATCAAGAACAAGTTCCTGAAACCGGGGGAACTCTCCGGCCTGCCTGGGCAGAATAATACGCTGGCCTTGTACATCTGCTGGTGTGCCAAGGAAGCTATCTACAAATGGTATGGGAAGAAAGGACTTGAATTTAAGAAACACATCGATATCCTGCCTTTCGTACCGCAAGACCAGGGCGTAGTACAGGCACGCACCATTTTACCCGAAGGGGAGGTACAGCTCGATGTCGCATATTTTAAGGTTGAGGCAGATTATATGCTCGGCTACGTTGCTGCGGCATTGTAATTGGTCTCATCATCTGAACCTTTACAGGTTCTTCAACTCAAGAGCATGAATAAGAAAGTAGAATTTATTGACTGGGGACTGATCGATTATCAGGAAGCCTGGGATAAGCAGGACGAGATCTTTAATGCCACGGTGGCGCTGAAAGGAAAGAACCGCACAGACCATACCGATCTGGAAACACCCAACTACCTGATCTTTTGTGAGCATCCACACGTTTATACCCTCGGGAAAAGTGGACATCCGGAGAACCTCCTGCTGGATGAGGCTGGCCTGGAAGAAAAACACGCCACCTACTATAAAATTAACCGCGGCGGTGACATCACTTACCACGGTCCGGGGCAGATCGTTGGCTACCCAATTCTCGATCTGGATAACTTCTTCACCGACATTCACCTCTACCTGAGAACACTTGAAGAAGCGGTAATACTTACACTAAAGGATTATGGGATCATTGCTGGCCGTTATCCCGGATACACCGGTGTATGGTTGGATCCCGATAATGACAAAGCACGTAAGATCTGTGCAATGGGCGTGCGCTGCAGCCGCTGGGTTACCATGCACGGCTTCGCCTTCAACGTAAATACCAATCTGGACTACTTCGGAAACATTGTGCCCTGTGGGATTGATGATAAAGATGTAACCTCGATGGCGAGGGAACTTGGAAAAGACCTGGACATCGAGGTTGTAAAAGCGCAGCTGAAGATGCACATCGCTGCTTTATTTAAAATGGAATTGCCGGGTTAGCAGCCTAACACTCTGGTAAACTGATCGGGATGTTCTTTGTCGCAAGGCCACCATCAGAGGTTTCCTTGTACTTGGAATTCATATCCTGGGCGGTTTCCCACATGGTGCTTACCACGGCATCAAGGCTTACTTTGGCCTGATCCGGGTTGCTTTGTAAGGCAAGCTGACTTGCGGTAATTGCTTTAATGGCACCCATGGTGTTCCTTTCAATGCATGGAATCTGTACCAATCCGCCGATAGGGTCACAGGTCATTCCTAAGTGGTGTTCCATGGCAATCTCTGCGGCCATCAGCACCTGCCGCTGTGAGCCACCCATAACCTCGGTCAGTGCTGCTGCTGCCATGGCGGAAGACACACCGATCTCTGCCTGACAGCCGCCCATCGCTGCCGAAATGGTTGCCCCTTTCTTGAAGATGCTGCCGATCTCAGATGCACAGGCAATAAATTGAATGATCCTGTCTTCTTTATACCCATCGCAAAATACCATGTAATATTGAAGCACCGCCGGGATCACCCCTGCAGCACCGTTGGTAGGCGCCGTTACAACACGCCCGAATGAGGCATTTTCCTCATTCACAGCAAGCGCAAAGCAGCTTACCCAGTCAAGTATATAGTTGAAACTGTTGCCGCCATTACGGATGGCTTCCAGCCAGCTTGCATAATCCTCGTAAGGCTGCCCTTTAAGGAGTCTTTTATTCAGCGCTGCGGCCCGGCGACCAACATTCAAACCACCCGGCAGAAATCCTGAGGTATGGCAACCCCGGTAGGTACAGTCTTTCATCACGTGGAAGTGCTGCAGGATGCCCGCTCGGGTCTCTTCCTCCGGCCTCCACGACAGTTCATTTTCCATCACCACCCCCGACACCTTCAGACCGGTAGTTAAACACCAGTGCAGCAGGTCCGCGGCTTTCTCCACCGGAAAAGGGAGCTCTACCAGGGTCTTTTCACGACCGGCTTCGCCTTCTTTCACTACAAATCCACCACCGATAGAGTAGTAGGTTTCTGAAAAAGCTTTTCCATTCTCCAGGAAGGCCTGGAAGGTCACCGCATTTGGATGATAGGGCAGGCTCTCATTGTACAAGAAGATGAGGTCCTCATTGTAGTCGAAGCCTAAGTGTTTGATGCCTGCAAGGTTTAAAATCTGCTGTTCCTTGATGTTGGCGATGGTGCTGTCAATGGCGCCCACATCAAAGGTTACCGGATCAGCGCCCGTTAAGCCCAGAAGTATGGCTACATCGGTACCGTGCCCTTTGCCGGTCTTCGCCAGCGAGCCATATAACAGGATCTTGATCTGTACCACCTTGGTGAGGTAATCCTGTGCTTCAAGCGAAAGCGTAAATTGTTGGGCAGCACGCCATGGCCCTAAGGTATGGGAGCTAGAAGGACCTACACCAATCTTAAATATGTCAAAAACAGAGATTTCTTCACGTAACATAAGCTTATAAAGCTAAACAGTTTCTTATAATAATAACGCAAAAAAAGCCCCGCAGGTGCGGGGCTTTTTAATATGGTTGCAGTGACGTGATTACATCATACCACCCATACCGCCGCCACCCATAGGAGGCATTGCAGGGCTACCAGCATTTTCTTCCGGATCATCAGCCAATACACACTCTGTTGTTAACAACATCGCTGCAATTGAAGCTGCATTTTCCAATGCTACACGGCTCACTTTAGTTGGATCAATAACACCAGCTGCAATCAGGTTCTCATATACATCAGTACGGGCATTGTAACCGAAATCGGCACTACCTTCTTTAACTTTTTGTACAATGATTGAACCTTCAATACCAGCATTCTGGCAGATCTGACGTAGAGGCTCTTCAACAGCACGCTTAACAATAGCGATACCTGTAGTCTCATCATCATTTGAACCTTTCATTCCTTCTAACGATTCGATCGCACGGATGAAAGCTACACCACCACCTGCAACGATACCTTCTTCAACAGCCGCACGGGTTGCATGTAAAGCATCATCAACACGGTCTTTTTTCTCTTTCATTTCAACTTCAGAAGCTGCACCTACGTAAAGTACTGCAACACCACCAGCAAGTTTAGCTAAACGCTCTTGTAGTTTTTCTTTGTCGTAATCAGAAGTTGTGGTTTCAATCTGCGCTTTAATCTGGGAAACGCGTGATTTGATATCTTCAGGAGAACCTGCACCGTTGATTACAGTAGTATTGTCTTTATCAACAACTACTTTCTCAGCAGTACCAAGGTAAGAAAGGTCAGCATTCTCTAATTTATAACCTCTTTCTTCAGAAATTACAGTACCGCCAGTCAGGATAGCGATATCTTCTAACATTGCTTTTCTACGGTCACCGAAACCAGGTGCTTTAACAGCAGCTACTTTCAGAGATCCACGGATCTTGTTCACTACCAAAGTAGCTAATGCTTCACCGTCAAGATCTTCAGCAATGATTAAAAGTGGTTTACCAGTTTGAACTTGTTTCTCAAGTACTGGTAACAATTCTTTCATGTTGCTGATCTTCTTGTCGTAGATCAAAATGTAAGGGTTTTCTAATTCCGCTTCCATTTTATCTGCATTGGTTACGAAGTATGGAGATAAGTATCCACGGTCAAATTGCATACCTTCAACTGTTTTTACTTCAGTTTCAGTACCTTTTGCTTCTTCAACTGTAATTACACCGTCTTTACCAACTTTACCCATTGCTTCAGCGATTAACGAACCGATAACTTCGTCGTTGTTAGCTGAGATAGAAGCAACTTGTTTGATTTTGTTGTTGTCTTCACCAACAGTTTGTGATTGTTGTCTAAGGTTTTCAACGATCGCTGAAACTGCTTTATCAATACCACGTTTTAAGTCCATTGGGTTTGCACCGGCAGCAACGTTTTTAATACCTGCGGTAACAATTGCCTGCGCAAGAACGGTAGCCGTAGTTGTTCCATCACCTGCGATATCTGCAGTTTTAGAAGCAACTTCTTTAACCATTTGTGCACCCATGTTTTCAATAGGATCTTTTAACTCGATCTCTTTGGCAACAGTAACACCATCTTTGGTGATTGCTGGTGAACCGAATTTCTTGTCAATAATTACGTTACGACCTTTAGGTCCTAAAGTTACTTTAACTGCATTCGCTAAAATATCAACACCTCTTTTCAGGGCGTCACGGGCTTCAACGTTATATTTTACTTGTTTTGACATCTTTATCTATTTTTTAAAAAATACTATTATTGAACTATAGCGTAAATATCGCTCTCACGCATGATCAGGTAATCCTTACCGTCAACTGGAAGCTCGGTGCCACCATATTTTCCATAAAGAACAACATCACCAACTTTTACAGTAGGTTTTTTGCCTTCTCCATCTTCTTCCGAAACAGATACTACAGTTCCTTTTGATGGTTTTTCTTTTGCAGTATCAGGAATGTAGATACCCGATGCAGTTTTTTCTTCAGCCGCTGCAGGTTCAACGATAACTCTGTTCGCTGTGCCTGAAATGGGTTTAAGGTTTAATGCCATAACTTAATATTAATTATTTTTTAGTGTAAAAATTTAAATGTTATACAAGCCTACACACAGTTTTTATGCCAAGGGGTTTTTGGTTGACAAATTTACATTTGCTGTCAGCAAGCGCTCAGAAAGGGTCAGGAACTCGTGTCAGACTGTCAGAAATAAAAAAGCCCGTTAAGCGCTGAGCTTAACGGGCGTAATATCGTTTATCGCAATAACTATTGTGCCGGCTTCGCTGGTGCTGGTGCTGGTGCAGCCGGGGTCGTATTGTTGTTTGCCGGTGCATTTCCAATTGGAGCAGGCGCAACAGTTCTGTTTAGTTGTTCCTGAATTTTAGAATCTCCGGTTGAACCACCGTTGCCGGTTTTAGCGATGGTCGTAATTGATAAAGTAATTACAACAACTACCGCAAGTAGTATCCAGGTGCCTTTTTCAAGAACATCTCCTGTGCGCTGTACGCCGAACATGTTACTGGCTGACGATCCTGCAGCTAATCCTCCACCTTTAGGGTTTTGGACCAATACAAAGATTGCTAAAGCGACACAAATAATGATCAATAGAATAATTAAAAAAAGCATAGTCTGTTATATGGTTAAATTTTCTTTTTTATAGATTGGATAAGATCGGCAAAGTAACGGCTTTTTTCCGGAAACTTCAAACTTAATTTTTCATAAGTATCTATGGCCTTGTGATAAAGCATTTGTTCAATATAGATCTTTGCGAGTGTCTCTGAAACCAGATCATTGTGGTCTTCAGCACTACGTTTGGCCTTGTTTTCAGTGTCGATTTGCTCGGGCCTTGGTGGTGTGATCTGCGGGTCTTTTTTAATGAACTCGTCGATGATCTTTGCATCCTTTGGTTCCGCTTCCCCTTCAGAAACATTGTTCAGGATTTCTTCTGCGTTAAAAGGACTTTGTATATGAAAAATATGCTCTACATACTGTTGTTGAAGCTCATTAGGCGCCTGCTTTTTCGGGCTCGCATAAGGCTGGAAGATTGACGAATGCTCCTTACGGGTTTTAGCCAGCCACCAAAGGAAGGTGTAAGGCAGTGTATCGTCATCATAATTCGTAAGATCATTGGTATCCTTACCCGGGCTGTCTGCCTCTTGAAACCTTTGAAGCCCCTGCGCTAAAACTCCGGGGTCCAAAGTTTCGGCAGCTGGTATCATTTCCGCTTCAGCTTCTGTGCGGGAATCCTTCGCTTTGTCCTCGGCACTGAAATTCTCCTCAAAAGCGAAAAAATCTGTTGCCGCAATGTTCTCGACGAAGTTGTCCTCCAGCGTTTCAATTACGGGTACCTCCTTTGTTGCTGCAGATTGCCCGGTTACATCCAGCGGCAAAGGTTCAACTTTTGAGACATAGTCGCTGCTGTTTACCTCCGCAATCTCTTCATAGATCTCGAAAGCACCACCAGCTTCTTCCTCAACAGGATCGTAGTCGTGAATATTGATTTCGGAAATCTCCTCATAAACCGGGCTATCATTTACCTCTTCAACGCAATCGATCTCCTCAGGCTGTTCCCGGTCAGCTTCGCCGGAAGCATAAACCTCCTCCAGGATACTCGCGGCTTCCAGCTCTGTCGCTTCTTCAAAAAAAGGCTTATCCTCAAAAACGGGAATGTCTTCTGTCATGGGCTGCACTTCGGCAACAGGCGCAGTGATACTGCCAGCCTTTGGCTTCCTGTGCAGGAACTGATGCAACATCAGGCCATTGGTGTACAATGCCGTTGTGGTAAGGCTATCCGCTGCTTCCTCAGTCTCCATCAAAAGCCTGTTCAGGATCAAACGCAGCGGCTGAAAATACGGGTACTGCACAACCAGTTCTTTCAACATAGGAATGTCCGAATGCCTTAGGCTATCTGGATCATTTATGATGGCATTAAGCTGTATTTTATGGTCGTTTTCCTGCTCCACGTTGCTAAGATACAATTATTACCATTGAGCAAAAGCCCTGTTAAAAATATCCTCAGTAAGCTGGGCATTGATGTCTTTGATCAGCTGCGGCTCAAGCGACTGCAAACTGGCACCTGATAGCACGAAATCTTTATAACGTGTAAATGACTCCTCAAAGCTCTGTTTAGGCTCTAAGTTGTTCGTGTATTTTACATTCACCGTGATCGAAAGTCGGTTCGAGCCCTGCGTCCGTGAGTTCGCCTGATTGTTATCGGTTAAGGTCACCGGACGGATCTCGTAATTCGAGATCCTGCCCTCAAAGATTCCTTGTCCATCATTCTGAACAATACTCAATCGCGACTGGTTCCTGATCCTGGTTCGCAGATCTTCGGTGAATTGCTGACTCAGGTAAGGAATTACCAGCGGCGCATTGTTTTCGAAGAAGTTTACCGTCACGGTCTTCATCTCTGCCGGAATTGAAGCCCCGTTAAATTTAATAGAACAGGAATTAAACAATCCAACAACTGCCAGCAGCAGTATATATAATCTCTTCATCTTAGTTTAAGTTCAGTTCTTTAATCTTGCGGTATAGTGTACGCTCAGAGATACCCAGCTCCTGGGCCGCAAACTTGCGCTTGCCTTTGTGCTTTTTCAATGCCTTTTTAATCAGGTCACTTTCCTTATCCACCAGCGATAATGATTCCTCAACCTCTTCAGCCTCGTGCGCAAAGTTGTACTCCATGGGTACATTCGGCGCCGGCTTGTTAATGGTCAGGGCTGCAGGCTCAAACTTAGGGCGGTCAATTTCCTGATAAAGCTGGTTTATATAATGCGGATTGTCTTCCATGATATGCTGTGTATTACCTCCGCTCTGGATGATTTCTGCCACAAGCTTCTTCAGGTCAACCATGTCCTTTTTCATGTCGAAAAGTACCTTGTATAAGATGTCCCGTTCCGTAAAATCTTCCTTGTTCTGATGGCCATTAATGGTCATCGGCAAGTTTGCGCCGCTTTCATTAGGAATGTAGTTCAGCAAAGCTGCAGCATTTACGTTCCGGTCTTTCTCCAGTACGCAGATCTGCTCGGCAATGTTCTTCAGCTGCCTTACGTTCCCCGGCCAGCTGTAATTGCTCAATACCTGAATGGCATCTGCCTCCAGCTGTATGCCCGGACTGCGGTACTTATCGCTGAAATCTGCAGAAAACTTCCGGAAGAGCAAATAAATGTCTTCCTTACGTTCGTGCAAAGCTGGTATCCGTAATGGAACAGTATTCAACCTGTAGTAAAGGTCTTCACGGAATTTGCCGTTTTTCACCCTGTTGTATACATCTACGTTTGTAGCGGCAATAATGCGCACATCTGTTTTCTGTACCTTGGAAGAACCCACACGCAGGTATTCCCCGCTTTCCAGGATCCGCAGCAGGCGTGCCTGCGTACCCAGGGGTAGCTCCGCCACCTCATCCAGGAAGATCGTTCCCCCATTGGCAACCTCAAAGTAACCCTTGCGTGCTTCATGGGCACCAGTAAAGGATCCCTTCTCATGACCAAAAAGTTCGGAGTCTATCGTGCCTTCCGGAATGGCACCACAGTTTACGGCAATGAAAGTCCCGTGCTTGCGCGCGCTCATCTGGTGGATGATGTGTGAAAACACCTCTTTACCACTACCGCTTTCTCCGGTTATTAAAACCGACATATCTGTCGGCGCAACTTGTCTCGCTATATCTATGGCCCGGTTCAGGAGCGGCGAGCCGCCAATAATCCCAAACCTGTTCTTAATATCCTGTACGTCCATAATTAATCTGCAATTCTTCCCAATAAGGTGGCTGATGTACAACGTTCAATTAATACATTCACATATTGGCCAGGCTTAATCTCCCCATGTGCAGGGAAAACCACCATGGCGTTCTGGTCATTACGACCACAGTAATCGGTATTTGATTTCTTAGACGGACCTTCAACCAGGATGCGCAGTGTTTTACCAACATTCTGCTGCAGACGGTAAAGCGAGGTTTCCTGTGCTTTAACCAGGATCTCTGCCAAACGGCGCTTTTTCACCTCCTCAGGTATATCGTCAACCAGCTTCCTGGCCGCAAGTGTACCCGGTCGTTCCGAATAGCTGAAGGTAAAGGCAAAGTCATAGCCCACATAGTCCATCATACTTAAAGTCTCCTGATGCTCCTCTTCTGTTTCGGTACAGAAGCCGGCAATGATGTCGGTAGAAATTGCACAATCCGGAATAATATTCCTGATAGCCTCCACACGGTTCATGTACCACTCACGTGTATAGGTACGGTTCATAAGTTCCAGTACCCGGCTGCTGCCCGATTGTACCGGCAGGTGTATGTAGTTACAAATATTGTCGTATCTGGCAATGGTATACAGCACTTCATCTGTAATGTCTTTAGGGTGCGAAGTTGAAAAACGTATACGCAGCTCCGGACTGATCAGGGCAACCATCTCCAGCAATTGCGCAAAATTCACCTGAATGCTTTCCGTTTCCGATCCGTCGGTCCCTTTCCACTTGTACGAATCCACATTCTGTCCAAGTAAAGTCACTTCCTTATAACCGCAGTCAAAAAGCTCCTGTGCTTCCGCAACAATGGAATAAGGATCCCTGCTGCGCTCACGACCGCGGGTAAAAGGCACCACGCAGAATGAACACATGTTATCGCAACCACGCATGATGGAAATGAAAGCAGTAATGCCGTTCCCGTTTAAACGTACCGGACTGATATCCGCATAGGTCTCCTCACGGGATAGCAGCACATTTATCGCTTTCTGGCCATCTTCAACCTGGTTGATCAGTTGTGGCAAGTCGCGGTAAGCGTCTGGTCCAACAACCATATCCACAAGTTTTTCTTCGTCCAGAAACTTAGATTTCAGCCTTTCAGCCATACAGCCTAAAACACCAACAATGAGCTTTGGATTCCTGCGCTTTTCCACGCCAAACTGCGATAAACGGTTACGTACACGCTGTTCTGCGTTCTCCCGGATGGAGCAGGTATTGATGAAAACCAGATCCGCTTCTTTATAATCGGCAGTTGTCTCAAAACCGTTATCACCTAAAATTGAAGCCACAATCTCGCTATCAGCGAAGTTCATCTGGCAGCCATAACTTTCAATATACAGTTTACGTGCATGCTGAAGCTTGGGCGTATCAATTATTAAAGCTTCACCCTGGCGCGCTTCATCATGTGTCTTATCTGCTAGCTCTAATTCAATCATTGCTGTATGCTTTATTACTGAAATACAAAATTAAGCAATTAATTTTTAAAATGACAAAGTGTCAGATTTAAAAAGACCCGGCAAACATTTGCTCCTGATTTTCCTTATTGTATGGTTACCCAAAGAATGCTGATTCATGACCAAGCCAAGCCCAAAGAAGAAAAAACTCCTGAGGTGGATTGCCGGCGCGTTTATCACCCTGCTGGTTATCGTTGCCGCTACAGCAATTTACGTTGCCGCAAAGTGGAAACCTTTCCTTACAGAGAAAATCAAGACCGGTGTTAATCAGGCATCTGATCGTCTGTACAACATAGATTTTACAGACCTGAGCATCAATGTGCTAACAGGTACCATAACCATGGACAGCGTTAAGCTTTATCCGGATACATCCGTGTTCCATCAGCTCAAAAAGAAGGACCTGGCACCCGTACACTTGTTTGAGATTAAACTCGATGAGCTCAGATTCACACGCATCAGCGTTATGGATGCTTATTTCAAAAAGCGGATCAATATGAATGCGGTTATCCTGGATCATCCCTCCATCAACATGCTGCGCTTTAAGGTTAAGCCACAGCCTGACACCGTTAAGACCGCAACCAACCTCTATCAGAAAATTTCAAAGTCCCTGGAGTCCGTGCATATCAGGAGCATCAAGGTGCTTAATGCAAATTTTGACTATATCCGTGGGGAGACCGGTACCGTGATGAACGCCGTTAAAGAGCTTAATGT
Organism: Pedobacter sp.; assembly: GCA_038918115.1. Lineage (GTDB taxonomy): Bacteria > Bacteroidota > Bacteroidia > Sphingobacteriales > Sphingobacteriaceae > Pedobacter. Next base: position 31,293 of record JBCLAL010000004.1, on the reverse strand, counting down.
CAGCATTACAGATGTGCTGATTGACAGTGTCTCACAGCACGACAAAGAACGGTTCTATTATAGCAAGGATGTCGCCTTTGAGCTCATTGGTTATAAAGCAAAGAGTAAAGACAAGATGTACACCATCAAGGTGGATACGCTCCGGGGTTTCGCCAACAGTGGCGACATCCGTATGAAGGGTCTTCAGATGATCCCCATGTATCCGGATCTGCAGTTCAGCAGGAAGTACAAAACACAGCGTGACCGTTACGACCTGAACTTTCCAAGCATTCAGTTCACTGGCCTTGATCTGGAACGCTTTAATGTTGAAGGCCGGCTCTATGCCGATGCACTTACCATCGCCTCGGCGAAGGTGAAGATCTTTATGAACCGAGAACTTCCACCTTCCACTGGCAATAAAAGCCAGAACTTCCCGCACATTGCGCTGCAAAGGGTAGAGCTGCCAATGGTCATCGATACCGTGAAACTGCAAAAAGTTGATGTGGCCTATACCGAATATAACCCCATTGCCCAGGAACGCGGAACAGTGTACCTTGACAATCTTAGCGGTACCATACGCAACGTTACCAATGATTCGCTGCAGAAAAGTAAGAACCCCTTTATGGCTGCCGACCTGAAGACCAGGGTCATCAAAGCAGCTGATCTGGATGCACACCTGCGATTTAACCTGAATGCGCCAGATGGTGCATTTACCTTCCGGGGTACGGTGGGTCCGATGAATATGCCGGCCTTAAACCCGCTTTCATCTGCGCTCGGACTGGTGAAGCTCGAGCGTGGTCACATCAGCAAGGTAGAATTTGACGTCAAAGGTAATTCCCTGGGCTCCAGCGGAAGCATGAAAATGTACTACAATAACCTGAAGGTTATGTTGCTCAAGGAAGGGGAGGATGGTGAAGCGCCTAAGAAAAAAGGCCTGTTATCCTTCCTTGCCAATAAGATCGTCATCAAATCGGAAAATCCTGAACCTGGCAAGCCCTTACGTGTAGCACAGATCGAGTTCAGCCGTGCGCCTTCCCAGTCTTTCTTCAGCTTACTCTGGAAGAGTGTATACACCGGTATCAGGGAAACCGTAGGCATTGGCTTTATCAAGCCGAAGAGCCCCGCCAAATCACATGAGAAAATAGAGCAAAAACTCGAGGAGCGTAAGGAATCCCGCCAGGAAAAACGTGAGAAAAGACGTGAGGCCCGCGAAAAGAAACGTGAGGAAAAAAAGAAAGCGGATGAAAAAAAAGAAAAGGCAGGTAAAAACTAAGCTACAGCGTAGAATTCATTCATTGGATGATGTATATTGTTACGAGCTTTTTGCCCGCCTATGTCAGACAATGCGCATAAAAACTTTCGGATTGTTAAATACATCGCTGCCATCTTGCTGCCGGTATCCATCTTCGCAACCGCATTGTCCTGGTACTACTCCGAAAAACTCCGTCCAAGCATTACCCGGGAGATCAAAGACCTGGTATTTACGGCAACTGACAGCCTTTACCATATCGAATTTTCAACCATACGCACAAACTGGATTACCGGTAATGCATCGCTGTATGACGTAAACATCATCCCGGATACAATGTCGCTAAAGCGGCTGCATCTACGCCAGTCGGGCCCGAACAACGTCTACACCATCAGGGTAAAAAGACTGATGATCCGCGGCTTTCATCCCCTTACACTTTACCGCAAAAATAAGCTCCACATAGATCAGTTGCTGTTTGTCAGGCCAGACATCACCATGGCCAATAAGCAGCGGGTTTATAATGAAGATAAACCACCCAGACCGCGGTACAATCCCTACCAGTACATCTCAAAGTATCTTCATGAGCTGCATGTCAGGAACATCAACCTGCGTGACATCAAGTTTAAATACATCAATAACAATGGCGAGCAGCCTGTTTCAGATTCTCTGTCAAACCTCAATGTAACGCTCAAGGACTGGGTTATCGATCCACATTCCGCCACCGATCCGAAGCGAATCTACCTGCTCAAAGATGTTGTGCTCACTATGAACGATTATCTCTATTGTAGTCCTGACAGTTTATACCAGATCAGGATGAACAAGCTTGATTTCCGGGCTTCAACTGGTCGGCTAAAGGTTAAACAGTTTACCATCACGCCACAGCATACCGAAATGGAGTTCGCAAAAGCTGCTGGTTATGCTAAAGACCGGTTCAACATATCCCTGAATGAGATCACCTTGGGAGGTATAGACTTCCCGCTTTACATCTCCCGGCAGGAACTCTTCGCAAAGGAAATGCAGGTAAATGATGGCTTTGTATCCATCTTCAACACCAATGAATACCCGCGCATCGGCAAGCCCGGAGGTGGCAAGCTCCCGCATCAGCTGCTGCAGACCTTACCCGGCACGCTAACGCTGCAAAAGGTGCTCGTAAACAATATTGATCTCAGCTATTCGGCCTACAATAAATTCAGCAAGGAAAAGGGAACAATCACTTTCAATAAAACCGGCGGAACAATAACCAACCTGACGAATGCGGCCCGCTATAAGGCACTGAACCCAATTATGTCGGCGAAGTTGCACAGTCGCTTTATGGACCAAGGGGCGCTAACCCTTGATTTCAAATTCCACCTTACGGCAGCGAATGGATTTTTTAAGTATAGCGGAGACCTTAAGAATATGGAAGGCAGATTGCTCAACAAGATCACCCGCCCCATTGCAATGCTGCAGATCAAGAGTGGACATATTGATCAACTGCACTTTGATATAAAGGCAGACCAGCGTCTGGCTACAGGCAAGCTCGAGTTCAGGTACCATGACCTGGGTGTACGTTTACTGGAGCCATCTGCCGATGCACAGCGGCTGGTGGCCAAAGGCTGGATGTCATTCCTGGCCAATAACCTGATCATCAATTCCAGTAATCCTGGCCGTAACGGACAGTTTGTTACCGCCAACATCAACTATAAACGTCCGCCAGATGCCGCTTTCTTTAGTTACCTGCATAAAAGTTTGTTCCAGGGAATACGTTACAGTATCGGTTTTACACCAGAGAAGGAAAAGGAAATTAAACGGCAAATACAACGGTTTGAGCAGATGAAGGCCGACCGGGAACAGCGTCGCGAGCGGCGGAAGCGGCGCTAGCAAAAGCAAACGGCCCCCGGATCTAAGATCGCGGGGGCCGCTTCAGCATAAAGCTGTATGCTTGTTAGTTTGCCAATGATGCCGGCACAGGCTTATTCAACAGGTGCTCATAGTAAAAACGGAAACGCTCCGCTCTGTCGTGCGGCGTTTTCACACCGCCCCAGCCATGACGGCCACCCGGGTAGATCATCAGTTCAAAATGTTTATTCGCATTCTGAAGCTTGTCAATAAACTGTATGGTGTTTTGCATATGCACGTTATCGTCCATGTCGCCGTGCATTACGCGCAGCAAACCTTTATATTTATCTACATAGCTTAACACCGAGGCATTCTTGTAGCCTTCAGGATTCTCCTGTGGCGTATCCATGAAGCGCTCGGTATAGTGGCTGTCGTAAAGCTCCCAGCTGGTAACCGGTGCACCTGCATAGCCGAAGTCAAATACATCAGCACCATAGGTCAGTGCCATGCAGGTCATGTACCCACCATAGCTATGACCGGTTATCAATAGCTTCTTGCCATCAACCCAGGGTTGCGACTTCAACCATCTTCCTGCAGTCATATAATCTTTCATCTCCCACTTACCAAGGTTGCGGTGCATCAATGCTACACCCGCCTTACCAAACTGACCTGATGCACGGTGATCTACCGCAATCTGGATCACGCCTTCATTCGCCCAGTATAGTGGCGCAGTACCTTTCCAGGTATTGGTTACGGTACCTGCATTTGGTCCACCATATATGCTGAATACAACAGGGTATTGTTTGCTCTTATCAAAGCCGGTAGGATAGGTGATCACTGCCGGAAGGTTGTAGCCATCATCGGTAGGGATGGTGATCATCTCCGTTTTACCAAACTCATAGCTCGCAAAATCTGCTGATTTGCTGTCGCCAAGCTCCTTGATCACTTTTCCGGTATTATCCAGCAATGTGCGCTTTTGCGGTGTCGACACGTTTGAGTAGGTGCTGATGAACTTGCTGCCATCAGGCGCCATTTCAATCTGGTGACTGTATTCGCCGAAGCTCAGTCGCTTCAGGTTCTTGCCACTATAGTCTACACGGTAAAAGTCGCTGCGGGTAGATGCCTCTTTACGGGCCATGAAATACACCACCTTGCTCTTTTCGTCCACATGCACCAGCTTGGTCACCTGCCATTTGCCGCTGGTAAGCGGATTCACGAGCTTGCCCGCTAAGGTGTACAGGTAGTAATGCGACCAGCCCGTTTTATCGCTTCTAAGGATGTAATGTTTTTTGTCGCCCAGGTAGGTGATGCGTTCATCAAAATCAAGGTCTACCCAGGATTTCTGTTTCTCATCGTAGATCTCTTTCTTCGTACCGGTAAGTGGATTTACCGAATAGAATTTCAGGTTATCCTGCCCACGGTTTAGCCACTGCACCATCATGCTGCTGCCATCATAGCTCCAGTATGGCGTACCGAAGTACTGATCTTCCTTAGGGTCGAAGTCTGCCCATACCACCGCGCCGCCTGTTGCCGCAACAAATCCGATCTTAACTTCAGGGTTTGAATCACCTGCTTTCGGGTAGCGGGTTTTTTCTGTATATCCATGCTGACCGGTAGATCCGTAGATCGGGAACATCGGTACTTTTGTATCATCAAAGCGCATGAAAGAAATGTGTTTGCTATCTGGCGACCACCAGAAAGCTTTGTATTTTGTTGCCCGGCCAAGGATCTCCTCAAAATAAACCCATGAAGAATATCCATTATAGATCACGTCTGTACCGTCATTGGTATAACGGATTTCCTTGCCTGTGGTTACATCCACCGCATACAAGTCATTGTTACGGGTAAACGCCACATATTTGCCGTCCGGCGATAAGGTTGGGTTCTTCTCTTCATCTTTATCGTTGGTCAGCCGCTTTGCCGCATCTTTACCATACTGGATAAACACATCCGAATCTTTAACCATTACGTTAACGTTGCTCTTCGGAGGGGGGGTATAGCTTTCCTTGCTGCCGGTTTTAACGTCAACCGACTTCAGGCTGCGGTCTTTTACATCCATCTCGATGTAATGCTGGGCATCTGCCCATCCGGTTACCGGATTCAGCGGCGTCGTGAGGGAGGCTTGGCCGCCCAACGTTTGCTGCTGCGTTAATCGCTTAAGCTGCGCCTGAGCAGTAGACATGCAGAAAATGCCGGCAGTTAAGGTAAACAGTAGAGTTTTGTTCATTATTTAACAGTTTAAAGGCTGAAAGTAAGAAGTTAATGGCGAGCTGCAAAATATGTTTAACAGATGTTACCGTACAGCCCTGAAAATAAAAAAGCGGACTTGTAGTTTTGCTACAAGTCCGCTCAGAAAAGCATCAATGCTGATGTTATTTCATTCTATGTGGTACTAGATAACCCAGTTCCAGCCGAATTCGTCAGGCACCAGGCCATAACGGATGTCATTTACTTTTTTCGCTATCGCTGCAGACACCGGACGATTTGCAGGATCATTCAGGGTATGAATGTTACCATTGTACCCGATTTCCGCAATTTGCGTGATGGTTGCTGCGGTACCTACGGCAAAGGCTTCAGTAAGTGCGCCACTGCCAATTTTTTCAAGCACCTCGTCAACGGATACACGGCGTTCTTCAATACCGTAGCCCAGGCTATTTGCAACCTGCAAAACCGTATCACGGGTCACGCCGTCCAGAATTGTTTCACGAACTTCAGGTGTTACGATCTTGTTGTCGATAACAAACATCAGGTTTGCTGTTCCGGATTCTTCAACATACTTATGTTCTTTGGCATCGGTCCAGATCAGCTGGTCGTAACCTTCTGCCTGTGCCTGAGCGGTAGGTAGCATAGACATGGCGTAGTTACCAGCTGTTTTTGCTGCACCCACACCGCCATCAGCACCACGGGTATAATGCGTTTCGATCTTAACACGTAATGGTTTATTGTAATAAGGTCCTGCCGGGGTAGTTAATACGACGAACTTATAGTCTGATGAAGCTTTAACACCCAGTACCGCATCCATGGCGAACATGGTCGGGCGAATATAAAGGGAGTTGTTGGCTGCAGCCGGTACCCAGTCCCGGTCAAGATCGATCAATGCAGCAATACCCTGCATAAACACCTCCTCAGGGATTGTTGCCATGGCCATTCTGGTTGCCGACTTATTAAATCTTGCAAAATTCTTCTCTGCACGGAAAACACTGATGCTCCCGTCAGGAAGACGATAGGCCTTCATACCTTCAAAAATCGCCTGACCATAGTGCAGCGCTGAAATTGCAGGGCTCATTGCAATTGGCCCATAAGGCATAACTTCAAAGTTCTTCCACTCCCCATCGATGTAATCTGCAACGAACATGTGGTCGGTGAAAACTTTACCAAAAGGTAAGTCTGTCAACTCGGTCTCTGCAAGTTTAGACTGACTTGTTTTGGTTATTTTAATATCTAAAGTATCTATCACTGTGGTAAAATCTAGTTCGCTACAAAATTAGGGAAAAATATATGTTAATGCAGGTTTATTTCAGCCGTTCTTCACCAGAGAAAACTCTTATTATGCCATCATAAATTTCATCAATATCTCCGCTTTTGAGAATATAGCCATGTGCTCCAGCCTTAAAAGCACGACCAATAAAATCGTCACGAAGGTGCATTGTCAAAATAATAACCTTCAGTTGCGGATGGGCTGCAGCAATTTTTTCTGTAAGGGTCAGGCCATCCATTTCCATCATGTTTAAATCTGTCAGTACAATGTCGACCTCGATTCCCGTTTCCAGGAGCTCAAGGGCTTGAAATCCGTCCGGGACCTCCGCTACAACCTGCATCTCATCGTGCGCATTGAGAAGATCTACAACGCCTTCCCTAACAATGCTATTATCTTCGACTACTATAATTTTAATCATGTCTTAAACAGGTTTTGATACATAATGTACAAATTCAACTCAATTATTAGTACCTGTTGGAATATACACGGTAACTTCCGTACCACCCTTTGGTAAAGAATTGATCAATACAGTGCCATTTAGCAGCTTGATTTTGCTGTGTATGGAAGGAAGGCCAATACCTTGCGTTGCTTCCTTAGCATTCGTTATTCCACGTCCGTTATCACGCACGATAACGCTCACGTTACCATTTGATATCGAGACCATTACCAAGGCCATGTTCGCTCCTGAATGTTTAACAACATTTAACATCAGTTCCTGTACGGTTCTGAAAATGGCAAGTTCGAGGTATTGTTCAAGACGTATGTCTAAACCATTGAATGTGCAGTGAAACATCACTTTGTCATTAAGTTCCTTGCAGATGTCGCTGATTGCAGATCCCAGACCGAATTTTTCAAGCGTTGAAGGCATGAGTTCATGTGAAATATTGCGACTTTCAAGAATGGCCTTGGAAAGCAATTTCTCTGTAGATAACTTGAACTTATCGTAATTGGCAGAATCTTGAACCGCGTTGGTATGTGTAAGATGGCTCATGCTGATTCTTGTTGCAAACAGGATCTGGCCAAGGCCATTGTGTAGGCTTTCAGAGATGCGCCGGCGTTCTTCTTCCTGTGTACGCAGGGTTACGCGGAAAATTTCAAGTTGTTGCTCCGCTGCCATTTGCTGCAATTGTTGCTGGGTTCGGTAGCTTGCGCTGATGTCGCTCACAACGCCAAACCATTCCAGTATTTCACCCTGATCATTCAATAGCGGAACTGCACGGGTGCTACCCCATCCAATCTCCCCATTAGCCAGGATCACCCGGTGCTCCAATTCAAAAACTTTTTTCTGTGTAATCGCTTCCTGAATAGCTTTTTGCATTTTCTGGTGCTCATCAGCAGGAATGTAATAGGACATCCACTGGTCTACTGGCCCTTCGATCTTGTTGAGAAAAGTTCCACCTTCAAGGGCATACATCCGGGTCCAGTCGGCACTCAGTTGATAAATCAGGTCAGAGCTCGCACTGACGAACATGCGTAAACGCTCTTCGGACTTGCGTACAAGTGCCTCGGCCTGCTTACGCTCGGTGATGTCCAGGTTTGTGGCAACAAGACCATCATCCATTTTTACGAACATGCAGTTGTACCATTTTTTAAATCCGTCATGGTCATGGCAGTATTCCAATCCTGCTGAGCGACCGGTATCCATTACACGAAGCATGGTATCAAATAAACCGGAGCTCTTTATGCCAGGAAATTGCTCCTCATATCGTTTGCCGATCAATTCTGAATGCCCGGTCTCAGGGTCGAATTCAACATTGGTAAGCTTAACCTCGAAATCAATAATGTTGTTGTGCTCATCACGTATCGCGGTCAAAACGGACATGGTAAGGAAACTGTTATCCAGAATGGATTGTAAAAGATCCTTACTTTCTTTTAACGCGATTTCAGCAAGCTTGCGGTCGGTGATGTCAAGGGAAGATGTGGCTACCCCGTCATTCAGTTTAACAACAGACTGGTGGTACCATCCGTTAAACTGCTCAAATGTATAGTGTTTTTCATATTGTTGTGGGATCCCCGTTTCAGTAACTTCGATTAAGTGATCGAAGATCCCGGCTTTAATTACCCCCGGATTGCGTTGCAGCAGGCTTTCTCCCTTAACCTCCCCGTTTATTCTTTCGGAGGTTGCATTGTTAATTACCCATTTAAAGTCAATGATTTTACCCTGCTCATTTCTTACCGCTTCAAAAACCTGGATCATATTCACGGAGCTGTCCAGGGTGGCCTGCAACAGTTCCTTGCTTTCATTCACTGCCTGTTCCGCTTTTCTGATCTCGGTGATATCCCTGGCAATTGCCAGCACGGTTTCTACTTCTCCGGCAGCGTTACGCTCTGGTGTTAACCGCGAGTAGAAGTACAGTTCTCCATCAGCAGCAGGCGAGGAACTAAAATATTCGACAATTTCACCGGTATCAAAGGCCTGCTGCAGGCTCTGCATAAACGACGGATCATATTCGTCAGCCTGGTCGGTGGCGTTAAATCCCTTACCGGCAATATTCATGTTGCTCACCCAGGGTTTGTGTTTGAAGGCTTTGTTTGCAAACACCAGCTGGAGATCCTTATTCCAGCGGGTAATGACATCCGGGGTATTCTCCACAAGGGTAGAATATTGTTCCTTGCTGGCATTTAGCTCCGCGGTTCGCATTTCTACTTCTTGTTGAAGTCCATTGCGATAATTTTCTTCGGATTTCCGCAAGGCTTCTTCTGAGGCCTTCCGGGTCGTGATATCAAAGAAGGTAATTACTACACCGTTAATCCGGTCCTCAGCGGTTCGGTAGGGCAGCAGCCGCATCATAAAGTATCGGCCATCGGTCGTCGTTACTTCCTGTTCAACAGCGGTAAGTTTCCCGAGTACCTTCTTTGCGTCTTGGAGCAGGTCATTATACTTAAGCTTATGGGTGATGTCGGTAATTGGCCGTCCGTAATCGCCGGACTTCAGATTAAAGATGTCAAGGATTGCCGGAGTAAAAAGTTTAATGGCAAAGGTACGGTCAAGGAAGATCGTTCCCAGGTTGGCGGAATTGATAAGGTTCTGGAAGTTATTGCTGGTTATGCTGGTTTCTTCAATTTTCACCTTGAGCTCCTGATTTACGGTGCGCAGCTCTTCATTGATGGATTGTAGTTCTTCCTTGCTGGTTTCCAGTTCTTCAGCGGCCGAGCGCAATTCTTCGTTCATCGCCTGCAGCTCTTCATTCGAAGCTTTTAGTTCCTCCGCCTGATATTCATGTTGTTCTATAGAATTCCGAAGCTGCTTTTTCAGTCCGATAAGTTCTTCCTCCAGCCGCTTGGTAACCGGCTCATCTGAGGTCAGCATTACGGTAGTGGTGCCAAGTTCGCTGGATTCTTCGGCGGGCTTAAATATCACGAGGATAAAACCGCGGTTCGTGTCGCCCTCTTCCAACACCGGCCGGACATGAACATCTATAGTAAGTGGCTGGCTATCCACGTTAACTTTTATATTGCGGGCCTCTACGGCCACATTGTTCTGTACCGACTGGAATAGTGCAGAGCGTAGCTCCAGACGCATTTCAGGGCGGATAAGTTTAAGCAGGTTTTGCGTTGGTTCGCCACCTGAAAATTCAAGGTATTTTCCGGCACGCTCAGTCATGTGGACAATATCGTAGTCCTGGTTTATCACCACCGAGGGCGGTGCATACTGCTCAAGCATTCGCTGATGGAGTTCTCCAAATGAAATGCGCTGATTATGGCGCTCCGGTTCGTCGATTTTATGCAGCAGGCCTGTACCCGAGGAAGGAAACTGCGGTACCGAGTCTGGAACAGGATAGTTGCGCTGGGAAACTTCCCTGGTCTGAAAAATATGGTGATCGCGACTAAGAATTGCATAAAGGTCATTGGCGCTGTCTACAGACTCAGAGGTTCCAAGAAAAAGGTATTTTTTGGGCTTCAACGCAAAGTGAAAGGTTTCAATTACCCTTTCCTGGGCGGTGCTGTTCAGATAGATCAGCACATTACGGCAGCATACCAGATCAAGCTTGGAAAAAGGTGGGTCTTTCAGAAAATTATGCGTGGCGAACAGCACCATTTCACGGATTTCCCGACGAACACGGAAATCATCACCATCGGGTGTGAAGAACTGTCGTAAACGATCGGGAGAAACGTCGGCGGCATCGTTAATGGAATAAAGTCCTTCCCGTGCCACCGAGATTGCTGCTTCATCAATATCGGTAGCAAAAATCTGCACCTTTGGTGCATCCAGTATGCCCATCAGTTGTTCGGCACAAAGAATGGCTACAGAGTAGGCTTCCTCTCCCGTGGCACAGCCCGCAATCCATATTCTAATCTGATCTTCAGATGTCTTGCCTTCGAAAATTCTTGGAATTACATGTTGTTCAAGGTATGTGAAAGCTTCTTTGTCGCGGAAAAAGTTCGTAACTGAAATCAGCAGGTCCTTGAGCAGGGCATGTGTTTCTTCCGGATGTTCATGCAGCACAGCGGTGTATGCAGGCAAGTCAGGCAAGTTATGTACATTGATGCGGCGCACTATGCGACGCAGCAGTGTTGGGCGTTTATAATTGGAAAAGTCATGGCCGGTACGGATCTTAAGCTGCATGAAGATCTCGCGCAGGGCTTTCTGAGGCTCCGGACGGCGGTCGTTTACTTCAATGATCTTTGCTGCGCCGGTCCCGTTGCGGTAACCAATAATGCGGGAAGGGATCTCTGCAACGTTCAGCACCTCATCAATAAGTTCTGTTGCAATAGCATTCCGAGGCATTTCGTTAAATTCCGCCTGCCTGGGATTTTGTACATAGGCCGCACCTCCGCGCTCCTTAATCCGCTTTACACCCATAGAGCCGTTCGCTCCGGTACCGGAAAGAATCACCGCGATTGCTCTGGGCCCATACTGATCTGCCAGGGTACGGAAAAAGATGTCTACCGGGGCACGCCGTTCTTCCATATGCAGGTTAGGCGCTACAGCAATGTAACCTTCTTCCATGATCAGGTGGCAAGCTGGTGGAATAACATAGATCTGGTCCGGGGTAACGGCTGTCCGTTCCTGAACCTGCGTAACTGCCAACGGTGTCTCCGATTGAAGTACCCGCGCTAACTGGCTGTCGTGGTCAGGCGAAAGATGTAAGATCACGACATAGGCGATACCTGAATCAACAGGCACATTTCTGAAAAATTCCTGCAATGCTTGTATGCCTCCGGCAGAGGCACCAATGCCGACGATCATAAAACCTGCCGGTTTTTCCTGTAGTTGCCTGATGTCTTTGGGCGTTTTCTTTTTTCCTTTACCTTTATTTTCCATAACAAAGCAACTAATATAAGGCTTGTTTTTTGATCATTGATCATTGATCATTTTCAGACGCCGACAGCAGGCGGTCATTGTTTAGCTGCTCGTTCTGCTGAACGGCTTTACGTATCAGTTTTGACCGTTCGAGCAATTCTTTCGCTTTCTTAAAGTAGAGCCCCGCAACTGCAGGCTGATTATCTTCTGCATAATGATCGCCCATATGATTGAGTAAGAAGATACTTTCATCCATGCCTCTTATCGCATTATACAAGCTATCCTCAACACTTTCGCTAAGCGACATCATCAATGTGTCCGGAGAATAAGCATGCCCGGTGTGACAACGAAAACGTGTGAATTTACCATCCTTGATTTTCATAAGCACGCCATGGCATTCGGGGCAGGCAAATGGTGAAAACTCCCCGATTTCTGCAGCACCATTAAGCAAGGGATTTTTCTGTGATGCGATATCAATCTCGATCTTTGTTCTTTGATCTTTCATGGCCCCTCCATTTACTTCCTCAGCTGTTAACTTCACCAGCAATGCTGGTATTTCATGCGCGGACACACAATAATCGACATCAACCTCCCGCAAAGCACTCTCTGGCATCGATGGAACATCTGCATCTGCAGGATCTTGTACAATCGCCAGTCCTCCGTTGGTCTTAATCCGCCATAGCCCTGCAGTTCCATCGTCAAGTGCTCCTGACAGGATCACGCCGATAACGCGCGCTCCATAAGTATATGCCGCCGATCGGAACAGTGGATCAACTGCGGGACGAAAGCGATTTTCCTTTGGACCCCTTGTCAGCTTTATGATTCCCTCTTCAATGATCATGTGATGATCAGGTGCGGCAACATATATTCTATTGCTCATAACAGGTTCCATATCCCGGGCATTTGCTACAGGAATGGTGCTAAGACCGTTAAAAAGACTCGGCAAAATCCCACGTACTTCGGGGCTCATGTGCCAGACAATGAAGATAGAGGCATCCAGATCGGCGGGAAGAAGTTGAACAATACGCTTTATTACCTCGAATCCACCTGCTGAGGCACCAATTACGACGATGTTTCTTTTTTCCATGGTATACTAGCTTGGGCATATAAACGCTAGCTATACAACCAATGGCGCTCAAACCTGTTTTAGATTTATTTATCTGGTGCTTTCTACCGTATAGATAAAGCTGTTTGCTTTGTAATGCCCGGTATTAAATTCAATCGGTCGCTCATCCTGATCGTAAACGAATCTTTTACGAAATAGTATTGGGCTGCCAGGAATGACCTGTAGTTTCTCTGCTATAAATGCATCAGCTCCAATTGCGCTGATTTCCTCTTTCGATATGGTGGCGATTACCTGGTGCTCCTGCTCGAGTAGCTCGTAAAGCGGCCGTTTGAAATCATCATCCAGGCTTAGTCCTACCCGCGGATGGAAGTAAGAAGCAAAATATACAAAGGGTTCTTCGGGACGGCCACGAACGCGTTCCATCTTAAGCACCGGCTGGTCCTTTTTGATATCAAAGAAATTCATCAGGCTAGCATCGGGGAGCTCCCAGGTCACATGCAGCTCAAAGTTTTTGATTGGAATACCTCTTAATTTCATCTCTTGCGAAAAGCTCAGCCAGTTGTTTGACTTAGAGCTTACTATGCCCAATGCAACCTTGGTCCCTGCGCGCTTTTTGCGAATCAGCAGCCCTTCAAACACGAGTTTATTAATCGCAATCCTAAGCGTAGTCCTGGATATACCCAACATATTCGCCAGATCAACTTCATTAGGAATGTTCTTCCCGCTTTGATATTGTTCTTCAGTAATCAATTGTCTAAGCAGGTTCTCCGCCTGTATGTGCAGGGGTACAGCACTTTTGTGATCTATACTATAGCTCATGATTGTAATTATATGCAAAATTAAGATAATAATACTAATCTATATATGTACATACATATACCTATAACCGTATCGCGCTTGTTTTATGCGTGCCAAGCTAATATCTTCTGATTGTAGTAACTACACAGATATTTAGATATTTTTTAATTTACATATGTTTGTACATTAAATAATCTATCTTAGGTAAATCCAATGACTTCCTGGCTTGCAATTGGCAGTTATGCTGAGGTGCAATATGTCGGGGCAAAAAATAAAAAACATGACTTCTGATCTTAAAACACAACCTGAATTAACCCGAACAGCACGTAAAACGACTCAGTTCTTAATGCCTCCGCGTTTAGATACCCTGGCAGTAGCAGCGGGGTATAATATTTATCCCGTATCAGCGCTGGGTACCCAAAAGATTTTTAGTGGCTATACTTCGTTGTCAAGCTGGATCATAGATCAGAAAAATGTAATTATAGATGGGTATGTCGGTGTTTTCTGGGATGGTTTACAGGAATCAATTGATGGTTCCATGGCTGAAAAAGGGCTTGTGGTAAACTGGATCAAAACCAGCGACTATTTGAAAGCTCCGGAAGTCGTAGATGAGCTCGTTTCTCCCTTTTTAGGTGCTGACGAAGCGGTTTGGGGCACTAAATGTACCTTGACGCTGTCAGATCTATATAACATGCCGGCGCTATCATCGCAAAAGCCGGATGTTAACGCGGATATCAACATCATTATTGGACCGGGTGCTTCGCTGGCAAACTGGGAAGCAGCTGTATTGTATGTTGATCTGCCTAAAAATGAACTACAGTTCCGGATGCGTGCAGGATCGATAAATAATCTGGGTGCAGGTAAACTTGTGGAGCCTTTCAGAATGTACAAGCGTTTTTATTTTGTAGACTGGGTTTTACTTAACAAGCACAAAAAGGCGATTCTAAACCAAATTGCAATCATTGCAGATGGGCAGTGGCCAGGTACCATCAACTGGATGTACCAATCTACCCTCGCAGATGCATTAAATACTATCAGTCAATCTGTTATTCGTGCAAGACCTTGGTTTGAGCCAGGAGCATGGGGTGGTCAGTGGATGAAGAACAGAATCGAAGGCCTCAATAAAGATGTGGTTAATTATGCATGGTCTTTTGAATTGATCTCTCCGGAGAACGGTCTGGTGTTTGAAAGTGATGGGAATCTGCTTGAAGTCAGTTTTGATACGTTGATGTTTCATAATGAGCAGCAGCTGATGGGTCGGCATGCGGGCAAGTTCGGTGCGGAGTTCCCCATACGGTTTGACTTTCTTGATACCTTTCAGGGTGGTAATCTATCTATCCAATGCCATCCTTCCCAGAAATACATCCGGGAAAACTTTGGAGAAACGATAACACAGGACGAGACTTATTATATTCTCGACTGCGATGAGGATGCACAAGTTTACCTTGGCTTCCAGGAGGATATAGATCCCGATACTTTTAAGTCTGTACTTGAAGCAAGTCAGGCGAAAGGAGCGGAGATTGACATTGAAAAATATGTGCAAGTGCATAAAGCCAAAAAGCATGATCTCTTCCTGATCCCTAATGGTACGGTACATAGTGCCGCCAGCGGCAACCTGGTGCTTGAAATCAGCGCGACTCCGTATATCTTCACTTTCAAAATGTATGATTGGCTGCGGCTCGACCTCAATGGTAAACCGCGCCCAATCAATATCGAACACGCTTTCAAGAACCTCAATTTCGAACGCAAAGGCGAAAGGGTTGCAACTGAACTCATTTCCAAGCCCAAACTGCTTGAACAGGATGCTGGTTGGCAGATCTGGCACTTGCCTACACACGAGGAACATTTCTATGATGTCCATCAGCTGATATTCGATCAGGAGATCAGCATTCAGACAAATGACAGTTGTCACGTACTCATGCTGGTAGAGGGAGCGGCCTTGAGCCTTGAAACTGCCGACAGCTCGACTCATCGATTTGCATATGCCGAGACCTTCATCGTGCCGGCCGCTGCAAACCAATACAAGCTCAGAAATTTGGGACAAGGTCCAGTGAAGGTGGTTAAAGCATTCTTAAAGTAGTCCTATGAAAAACCTGTATCTCTATCTGGTTTGTTTGGTCGCTGCCCTGGGCGGATTCCTTTTTGGCTTTGATACAGCGGTGATCTCAGGTACCATTAGCCTTGTAAAGCACAATTTTGATCTGAACGCTGTGAGTGAAGGCTGGTATGTGAGTTGCGCGTTGCTCGGCTGTATTATTGGCGTGAGCTTCTCCGGGCGGTTAAGTGATGCCTATGGAAGAAAGATTGTGCTGATCTTGTCGGCAATATTATTCCTTGCCTCTGCAATTGGCTGCATGTACGCGCAGTCCTTTACAATCCTGATTATCTTCCGTTTAGTCGGCGGCCTTGGCATAGGAGTCGCATCAATGGTTTCGCCGTTATACATTTCCGAATTTGCACCATCGCGCCTGCGTGGCATGATGGTATCGCTGTACCAACTGGCCCTGACAATTGGTATTGTGCTGGCTTATTTTTCAAATGCCTACCTCGCAGATCACAGCGCCTTAAGTTACGACAGCGCTTTGATGACTAAGATTTTCTCTACGGAAGTCTGGCGGGCGATGTTGGGTTTGGGTGCTCTGCCAGCAGCGATATTTCTGGTTTGCCTGTTTCTGGTACCGGAGTCGCCGCGCTGGTTGCTGCTAAAGGGTAAAGCACCTGAGGCTATGGAAATCCTATCCAGGATCGAAGGGTCGGAGTTTGCTGAAAAGGAGATCAATATAATTCAATCCCAGCATAATAAAAAAGAGACGTCTTTCAAAGAACTCTTTACACCCTTATACCGGACCGCACTCTGGATTGGTTTGTTGTTGCCATTCTTATCGCAGGTATGTGGTATAAACGCCGTGATCTATTATGGGCCCCGAATATTGGAAAAGGCAGGTTTCACCTTAAACAACGCCTTAGGCGGACAGGTAACTATCGGACTGGTTAATGTTGTATTTACGTTTGTCGCCATCTTTACGGTAGATAAATGGGGTAGAAGGCCATTGTTGTTTGTTGGCATCGGAGGTGCAGTGCTGTCACTGCTTATTATCGGTGCTTTGTTTATGCTGGGGATCACCACTGGTCCATGGATACTGCTGTTCATCCTTGCCTTTATCGCATGTTTTGCATTTTCGTTTGGACCAGTTTGTTGGGTCGTTATCGGAGAGATCTTTCCGAATGCCATCCGGGGTAAAGCCATGTCGCTTGCCACGCTCTCTTTGTGGGTAGGTAATTTTCTCGTTGGGCAGCTTACCCCGCTAATGTTAGAAGGAATTGGTTCCTCATGGACGTTTTGGTTATTTGCACTATGTTGCTCTCCTGCAATATGGCTCACCTGGAAGCTAATACCGGAAACTAAGGGCCGTTCGCTAGAAGACATCGAAGCGCATTGGAAAGACACGGCGGTAAAGCCGTAAGGGTACATTCAATTAAAAAATAGAATAGAAATAAAGTATAGATAAAACCTATGAAACTAATTTTAAAAGCTGGAATCGCGTTCTTGTTACTGTCTCTGGGATCCTGTAGTGTTAAGCGGGAAAGTGTGATGAAGTACGCAGACCCAAACATTGGTACCGCACACAGCAGGTGGTTCTTCTACACGCCTGCTGCAGTGCCATATGGCATGGCTAAACTCGCGCCCTCAACAAACGGGCATTATGGAAATCCATCAGGATGGGAAGCGGTAGGCTATGATACCCGTCAGAATTCCATTGAAGGTTTTGTTCATTTTCATGAGTGGCAGGTAGGTGGGATAAGCTATATGCCTACCACAGGTCCCTTGAAAGTAAAACCAGGGTCACTCGAAGATACCGAAAGTGGTTACCGTTCAAAATTCAACAGGAATCAGGAGCTGGCACGGCCTGGCTACTATAGCGTGCTGCTAGAGGATTATGGTATTACTGCCGAGCTTACCGCGACGAAAAGGGTAGGCTTTCAGCGTTACCGGTTTCCGAAACACGAAGCCTCGCACATCATTCTGGATATCGGAAATACGCAGGGCGAAAGCGGTGCTGTAAAAGATGCGAGCATCAGGATGATTGATGATACCCATTTTGAAGGTTATGTTGTGACCTATCCGAAGTATGTCAAGATCTACGATCCGGAGGGCCAGGTTTCCATGTTCTTTTATGGCGAAATCAGCAAAAAGCCTGTCCATGTGACCGCATTCAACGCGAACGACATCAAGCAGCAAACTACGGAAGCAAAAGGCCCTGGGGCCGGACTTGTACTGAATTATACAACAGCAGACAAGGAAGTTATTGAGGTAAAGACCGGGTTGTCATACACCTCCATTGCCAATGCAAAGCTTAATTTCACTGCCGAGGCGAGAGGATTAAGCTTTGAATCGGCTAAGGCGAAAGCACAGGAAACCTGGGAAGAAGAAATGGGGAAAATAGCCGTACAAGGCAAGGATGGGGCAGCTAAGACCAAGTTCTATACCGGGCTTTTCCACGCGCTGCTTGGCCGGGGCATTGCCAGTGACGTTAATGGTGCTTATCCGAAACATCGCGGAGCAATAGGGCAACTACCCGATCAAAGTGGGCAGCAGATGAAGGCCGAATTCATAAATACAGATGCAATTTGGGGAGGCTTCTGGAACCTCACGCAGCTCTGGGCACTGAGTTATCCGGAATGGTACGGCAGCTTCATCAACACGCAGTTACAGTTGTATAAAGACCGGGGATGGTTTGGTGATGGCATTGCCAACAGTGAATACATCTCCGGTGTAGGAACCAACTTTGTTGGTTTGGCAATCGCTGCAGGATATAATTCCGGCATCCGTAACTATGATGTCAACCTTGCCTACGAGGCTGTAAAAGCGAATGACCTGAATTATAAGGGACGGATCTTAGGTGCTGGCAAAATGGATACCAAGGCATTTCTGGATTATGGCTATGTGCCGCATATGGAGCAAAGCGGCCGCGATTTCATGTCCGATTCTACAGGATCTAACTTCTCGGGCTCACATACGCTGGAGTACAGTTACAGTGCTTTCGCAACCGCGCAGATGGCTAAAAATATGGGCAAACAGGAAGACTATGAAAAGCTTTTGAAATATTCAAATGGCTGGCGGGCGCTACTGCATCCGGAAAGCAAACTTATGCATCCTAAGACCGCTACAGGTGCGTTTATTGACAAGTTTGATCCTTACCAACCATGGCGGGGTTTTCAGGAAGGTAATGCGGTACAATACACTTTCTATGTACCTCAAAATCCGGCAGGATTAGTTGATGCCATTGGCAAATCAAACTTCAACAAGCGTTTGGATAGCATTTTTAGCGTTTCTGAGCAGTTGGCTTTTGGTGGCGGTAAAACAATTGATGCTTTTGCCGGTATCAATGCCATCTATAACCATGGCAATCAACCGAATTTACACATCAGCTGGCTTTTTAATTTCTCGGGTAAACCATGGCTGACGCAAAAATGGACCCGAATGATTGGACAAGAATTCTATGGTACAGAACCGATCCATGGCTATGGCTACGGACAAGATGAGGATCAGGGACAATTAGGCTCCTGGTATGTTATGACGGCATTGGGGTTATTTGATGTAAAAGGGCTAACCGATGCCAGACCAATTATACAGTTGGGAAGTCCGCTTTTTGACAATGCCGAGATCAAACTAGGCAACCATAAAACCTTATCCATCCAAACGAAGAACAACTCAAAAGTGAATGTATACGTCCAATCTGCTGTGTTTAATGGAAAACCTTTGGAGAACTGCTGGCTATATCAAGATGAATTAATGAAGGGAGGCAAACTTGTTTTTGTGATGGGCGATAAGCCTAATGAAAGCTGGGGCACGAAAGTTCCGCCACCATCTGCACAATAATTGTTTTAATATGGCTAGGCAAACTGGCTTAGCCATATAACTATTCCAACCAAAAATAAAAACTGGTAGACTTCCTGTCTGGCAAAATTGAAGGTCCAGCCCAGCACCTGAACCCGCTTTGGTACCAGGACCCGGTCATCGTCAGGATTGTAATAGAAAATACCCCACTTATAGTATTTAGGATCTTCGCTTGGTTCCATGTCTTGACACTACTTGTTCATTTACAACCTAATATAACACTCTGAACTTAATTGTCTGTTCAATTTCCTTCAAGGATTTAAAAAGCTCCTTATCGTACTCCGCGTTGATGTCCGTAATGGCATAGCCGATCTGTTGGTTCGTCATCAGGAACTGACCAACGATATTAATCTCATGCTGTGCAAAGATGGTGTTGATCTGCGCCATAATGCCCGGGATATTCTGGTGAATATGGATCAGGCGGTGCGACTTCTCCATTCTTGGGAGCTGCAGATTTGGAAAGTTAACGCTGAGGTAGGTGGCACCCGTATTCATAAAATCGATCATACGCTGCGGGATGAAAGACCAGCTTCTGGGATTGTTCCTCGGATTATCAAAAACCACGATACCCATTTCTGTACAAGCAGCTAGATCCAGCGCTTTCGCCTTACCCAAATGGCCAATTGTTTTCAGCTTATTCGCACGTTTGAGCTTTTCAGGGTCGATCTTCTCTTCCGCACCAAGTAAGACCATGTGCACATCTGCCACATATTTCTCTTCGAAATCCGACTTATGTCGAACAGAGAAGCCATCCTTTTTCAGCATGGCAACACTTTCTTCTGGTACATCACCGATAATCAGACATAGAATTCTGTTTTTTGGGTAAGAGATTGCACTCGGTAGATTATTGACGTACAAGAACTCGTCAAAGCTTGGTGTCACGTGATCTGCACGGCTCACAATGCTATCACGTGCAATGTTTTCCGTAAAGGCAAAGAACTTCTTGATCAGGCCGCTTTCGCGCAACTGGAAGTCTGAGTACCCGTCGCCGATGCCATAAACATTTCCCTCAAGCTTCATGGCCTGCAGCAATTTCACCTTTCCGCCTTCTTCGCTTAGTGGATTAGCGTGATCATAGTCTATGATTTGACCATTTTCGTCGGTCACGAAAGTATTGGCGTAGATGTTTTCTTTTTTGATGTGATATTGGCTCACCACAGGCGTGATGAACTCTTTAAATCCACCGGAAACGATCAGCACCTCGTCAGCGTGATTTTTAAAGAACTCCGCATTGCGGGAGAATGAGGCAGAAACCTTTTTCTTCAGACGTGTGATCAGTTGTTTCAGGTGATCCTGATTGGCATTCAGCAAGCGTACACGTGCAGCTAAACTTTCTGTAAATGACAGCTTGCCCTCCATCGCCAGGTTGGTATAATCCTCAATCTGCTTTAAGATCTCTTCTTTTTGCGGATGATTTTTAAGGGATATTTTAGCCATTTCATCCAGCGCTTCTACCTGTGTAAAGGTGCTGTCGAAATCGATGATGTAGTAATTTTTAGGTGTCATGGATTGTTTTTTATCAGTGCTGCACAAGTCTCGCGGATGCTCTGCTCAAGGGGCTTGAATGCGATGCCTAAAGTATCTTTAATTTTTGTGTTGCTGTAGTAGTTATAGCTGATGCTGCTTTTTACCGTGTCGCTGGTCAGACCGAAAGACCTGCCGGTAAACATGGAGGCGACCCTTGCCGCGCGCCAGGCAATGCCCAGCATCCAGGGTTTTGCTTCCCTGCCGGGTGCTTTCCTGGCAAAACCTTCGGCAATGGTGCTGAAAAGCCTCTTGAAGTCCCAGTTTGCTGCGGAGATGGTGTAACGCTCACTATGGTGCTCGCTGTTCATTAAAAGGATCATACATCTGGCCACATCTACCACGTCTACAAGACCGGTAGCACCGTTGGTATAAAAGGAAAGTCCATCTTTCACCAGCTTAAATAAGGCGCCACTGCCCTGGAATCCTGCATTAGCGCCGATGATCACGGAGGGATTGACAATAACCGCATCAAGGCCTTCCGCAATGCCGCGCCAGACTTCCATCTCACCTTCATATTTGGAGATGGCGTAGGTATGCACGTGCGGACTGTATTCCCAGTAATCATCTTCTGTGATCTCTGCCCCCTTTTTAGGCTCACCCAAAGCAGCGACAGAACTTACGTGTATTAAACGTGCGCTATATTCCACGCAAAGGTTTACCACATTACTGGTGCCTTCGATGTTAACGTGGATCATTTTCGCTTTGTCCTTAGGGTCAAAAGAGACCACCGCGGCACAATGGTAAACCTGCGTAATGCCATCAAAAGCATCTTCCAGGGTAGCAAGATCATTGATGTCGGCTGTAAACCATTCGATGTCCTGATTACCTTGCAACAGCTCCGGGATTTTGCCTTTTTCGCGTTTTAATGCGCGCACCTGGAGTCCCTGCGATGTTAACTGTTTTACCAGTTCAGCGCCTAAAAATCCGGTGGCACCAGTGATCAGGATCATTTCATTAATTTAAGGTTATGCATCAATATGTGGGCTCAAAAATAGATATTTGAGCCCACATATTGACATTTATGAGCCTTTCCGACTTCTTTTCTCCGTTATCTTTGGAAGAACTTAGCCCTAAAAACGGCTTCCTGACCAGTCAGCTGGGTATGAAGGCCAGTTTTTATACTGACAGGTTTCCGGAGCTTGAAGAGAATGCCTACGATATCGCCATAATTGGTGTGCAGGACGACCGTGCTTCGGTCAATAACAGTGGCTGTTCCTTAGGTCCGGATGCGTTCAGGTCCCAATTTTACGCCTTGAATGAAGGTGATTTTCAATGCAAGCTTATTGACCTGGGCAACATCAAAGCAGGTGCGCGGATTTCCGATACCTATGTTGCACTTAAGATGGCCGTTGCGGAGCTGATGAAGCTGAACATCCTGCCAGTGATCATTGGCGGGGGACAAGACCTCACGTATCCACAATACCTGGCTTACGAAAGCATGGAGCAGAAGGTGGACCTGGTGGTGGTCGACAATAAGTTTGACCTTGATGAAGACGACGACGAAGGCATTGCAACCCGCTCAGATACCTACCTGAGTAAGATCTTCCTGCATCAGCCGAATTATCTTTTTAACTTCAGTAACCTGGGCTACCAGACCTATTTCGTAAATCAGGAAAGCCTGAAGGTGATGAGCAAGCTTTATTTTGATGCACATCGCCTGGGTGAGTTTACGAGCGATATCAGTCTAACGGAGCCGATTATCCGTAACTCCAATATGATCAGCTTTGATATTTCCGCCATCCGCTCTTCGGATGCAGGGGCAAATGCAAACGCTACGCCGAATGGTTTCTACGGAGAGCAGGCCTGCAGGATTGCCCGGTATGCGGGGATGAACGACAAGCTGACTTCCATAGGATTCTACGAGTTTAATCCGGCCTACGACAATAATAGTCAGACCGCCATTCTGCTTGCGCAGATTGTGTGGTATTTCATAGATGGCTTTTACAACCGCAAAAAAGATTTCCCATTAAGTCCGAAATCCCAATACATCACCTACCGGACCACGCTTAGCGATGGCACAGGAGAGATGTTGTTTGTGAAGAGTAAGAAATCTGACCGCTGGTGGATGCAGGTGCCATATCCAACAGGCGTTTCCAAGAACGAACGTTACCACCTGGTGCCTTGTCGCTATGAAGATTATACCATGGCGGTGAATGGAGAGATGCCCGACCTTTGGTGGCGCACCTTCCAGAAGCTGCTCTAAACGCTTCCAGGGCAGCAGAATGCCTGATTGTAATTTTAGCGGTAAAGAATCGTTATGGTGTTATCAATATTTTATATTTGATAAGCTAAACCAATCTGATTAACATCAACCAAATCACAATCAATGAAAAAACTTATTCTATCTGCTGCCATGATCTTGCCCTTTGCTGCAATGGCGCAGCAAGGCTTTACCATCAACGGTAAAGTTGGTGCACTGAATGCACCGGCAAAAGCATATCTGATCTACAGAACACCAGGCGGACAGGTTGCCGACTCCAGCAATATTGTTAATGGCGCATTCAGCTTCAAAGGACAGGTGGAGACGCCTGTAAACGCAAACATCAGGATCAAACACCCACAGACAAGTGCGGCAAAAACGCCAATCGATGTACTGGGTTTTTATATTGAAAATAAAACCATCAGCATCACTGCAAAGGATTCCGTAAAGAATGCCGTGATCACCGGGTCGCCGGTGAATGATGATAATACAAAGCTTGCTGCGATTTTAAAGCCAGCGATGACCAAGATGGAAGCTTTGCAGGCAGAGTTCCAGTCTAAAACAGATGAGGAGCGTAAGGCTGAAGGTTATATGCAAACTGTGTACGATCGCTCAGGTGCAATTGAGAAAGAGATGCAGGCTTTAAGCCAGACCTTCATTGATGCGAATCCAAATTCGTATGTAGCGCTAACTGCTTTCAGATCGGTATTAGGCTATGATATTGATCCAACGACCGCAGAACCAGCGTTTAACAAGTTTTCGGCCGAACTAAAGGCAACACCGCTAGGCAAGAACATCCAGTCTGCTATTGATGGTGCGAAGAAATCGCAGATCGGAACGATGGCTACAGACTTCACACAGAACGATCCGGATGGAAAGCCGATCAAGCTTTCTGATTTCAAAGGAAAGTATGTGCTGGTAGATTTCTGGGCTTCATGGTGTGGACCATGCCGTCGTGAGAACCCGAATGTGGTTCAAGCCTTTAATGCCTACAAAGACAAAAACTTCACTGTGCTTGGTGTTTCTCTGGATCGTCCAGATGGCAAAGAAGCATGGGTTAAGGCGATCAAAGATGACGGTTTAACCTGGAGCCATGTTTCAGATTTGAAGTACTTCGACAATGAGGCTTCTAAGATGTACGGTGTGCAGGCAATTCCATTTAACTTCCTTGTAGACCCATCCGGTAAGATCGTTGCCAGGAACCTCAGGGAAGAGGCTTTACAAACGAAATTAGCGGAGCTGTTAGGTGCCAACACTGCAGCAGCAGCGGCTCCTGCAGCGAAAGCAGCACCAGCAGGTAAAGCTTCAAAAGCAAAAAAGGTAAAATCATAAGTAGCTAAGCGCTGTTAAAGCATTTAGTCGGACATATGAAAGGGCTGCTCTGAACATCTGAGCAGCCCTTTTTGCGTATAGTATACTTGGTTTAGATTATCGAAATCTGTCCTGTGTAGGTGCTTAAGGATACTTGTTTACGATCGTCGGAGATGAAGGCGATATAAGTTTCCAGAACTTTTCCGGCTTCGCCTGTTGGCACCTGAAGCACTTCTTGTCCGGCAGCTCTTCGTGCGCCGCTGAGGATGTAAAAAGCATTTTCCTGTTGAGGCATATAGGCGAGCAGCATTACCTGGTCCTGACCGCGCTGATACTTGTGGGAGGGATCCTGGTCCCATAAGAAGCGAAGTAAGCCCGGCCTTGCCATTTCTACCCGGGCATTAAGTGCCGGGGGAAGCTCTCCGTCAGCAACAATAAGCGCTGAATAGTCAAAATGGTAGTCAGTGGCGTCACCTCGCACGGCCTCTAAGGTCTTAGATACCGCAACATTATGCGCCGTTTGTCCACCTTCTGTGCTACAAGAGAAGCTTACATTTATAAAATTTCTTGTGGGTTTGACGAAGCTCATTGCAAATGCGAAGCGTTTGTTAACGGCTTTCTGCCTTTCGCTGCGCGCAGGTCTCTCTTGATCACCCTTCTTCCGGATGACTGGTACTCCTTTTCTAATGTAGCCGACAACCTGCCCCACTGAACCTTCTACGGGGCCTAGTATGCCCTTTTTAATAATTCCCATAATGATTGCGTTAAATTGGTTTAAGCTTCAATATAGCTAATTATTTGAAATGGAGGAAGGTTATACCTGAGAGGTCTTCTTTACGGTTGCGGTACGGCTTCTGTTCGCCTTGGAGGCGAAGGAAAGGCGAAGAGAAGGCGAAGAGGAGCCGAAGAGAAGGCGGTTCGGGTTTTGACTTGCTCGCTGTTTATTTTCGGGTCATTAGGAGGTTGTTATGTGAGGAAGTTGTAGGCAGGGTTTCGTTATAATAGAAATCATAATAAATTATTTCTCATTCAGTGAATTGGCTTGAAGCTGCGAGCTTAGCAGGGTAGGCTAAATAAAAGGTTTCTTAATGATTGAATAACATCGCCGGTTGTATGATTCCAAACTCAACCATATCCGGGTTTTTAGGGGTGGTAATAATAATGATAATTCCTATGCTAGCTTCAATCTAGTGACAGGTTACTGTTTCAAATACAAAATCGATGAAGCGATTAGAAAATTACTTGATATAGTCCTTTGGAGTAATACTAGTCCTTTTGAGATGGTACTTCTGTACTAATAAAAATTTTGAAAATAAAAATACGGTGCAGTGCTATTGCATCGAAGCGGATTAGATTAGTGTTGTTGATGCCAATCATCATTCCTAATTGTCATTTATTAACATGGAATATGAGACAGATCATAAGATGTCATTAGGGATCACAATAGGAAAGATAGCTGCAGGGTGGCGCTTTACTGAGATTATAACAAATTCACTCATTCATATGACCTTTCGCTCAAACATCGGGACCATTTTCCTTTTTTCATTCTTGTCCTTGTTTATTCGTCAACAATCGTTCGGGCAAGCAGAACTCCCACGAGTGATTCCTCCTTCACCTGAGTCTTCAGCACTCTTTAGATACCAGGACTATCCGGTCGGCACATCAACCGGAGTGCCGGAAATTGGTATTCCACTTTTTTCAATTAGCTCGGGTGCGTTAAGTTTACCTGTTTCCATTAGTTATCATGCAGGAGGAAGGCAGGTGTTTGATCAGACGGGTGCAGTAGGGTTAGGATGGACACTCATGGCGGGGGGACGTATTTCTCGAACAATTTACGGGAAGGCGGATGATGACAGACTATTTGAACGTAACCTACGGACAGCCGCCTCTGTGGATCTAAATAACTATCAAGATTACGAATACATGACTACCCTAGACAGCATAGGAAATACCGAGTTTGATGTGTTTTCTTATACTTGCGGAGGGATATCAGGTAAATTTTTCATTAATGACGCTTCTCAAATTGTGCAAATGCCACTTTCTTCAACAATGATCAAAGCGGGGACCAACCAAGATATTTTTCCCTCCAGGATTATAGATGATAAAGGCACCGAATATCAGTTCAACCAAAAAGAAAGCTATCAATCAGTGTTTCCTTACTATACAACTAGTAAACTGCTTACTATGATGGTTTCTGCGGATAAAAAGGATACGATCACGTTTAGTTACAAATCTTTTAACGGTAGCGATGCGAAGATGACAGCAACACTTCAGATCACTGATGACGACAACCGGAATTCTACAAATCAGGGGAGAATAAACTACCAAACGAGTTCAAACTACACTCAATACGCAGTTCAGAGGCTTACTGAGATTCGGTTTAAGACGGGAAGGCTTGTTTTCAACTTACTCAATTCCACCGATCAGGTAAGTAGCATACAATTATACAACAAGCTTGGACAGGTTATTAAAACGGTGGAGTTGACTCAATCTATCCTTGATGTACCGACATTTACTGGAAATTCGAACACTCAAAAGTTAGATTTGGTCTATTTTAAAGATGCAGCAGGCGCAGTTATGGAAAGATATGCGTTTGAATACCAGCCTTCGTATAACATAAGCGGCCAAGATCGAGACTTCTGGGGATACTTAAATAGCGGCTCGCAAAGAAATACGGTCATGGTTCCATCTTATTCCAGTATACCGTACCGCTGGGGGAACGGAACTCTAGTTAATTATACTTTTAGCGGAGGCGACCGCAACACTACGCCTAACACTGCCGGAGTGATTAAAAAAATCATCTACCCAACCGGCGGCAGTACGGAATTTTTCTTTGAAGGTAATTTGTGTGAGAACATTTCTGGTGATGTATTTTATGCGCCTGGTTTAAGGATTGCCAAAATAAAGAGTACGGACAATAATGGTGGTATTCAGCTCAAGACCTATAAATACGGTGTTAACGAAACCGGCCGCGGGACGTTCATCTCTAGTAATTTGCCAAGGGAAACTACATATTCAAGGGAAATGGCTTTCGAGACCAGGTATATTACAAGTCAATACAATGGATCAGCAAATTCAATGAAGGGATACAGGGTAAGAACGTATTCGTCAGAGCTGCTACCCCGGATTTCAGAGCTGTATAGT
The DNA here is from genome assembly GCA_038918115.1 of Pedobacter sp. Taxonomy (GTDB): domain Bacteria; phylum Bacteroidota; class Bacteroidia; order Sphingobacteriales; family Sphingobacteriaceae; genus Pedobacter. Next base: position 3,579 of record JBCLAL010000004.1, on the reverse strand, counting down.
GAGCCGGTGTTTTATAGCCAAATTGCCGTTTATGATGGAGAGTTGAACCAAAATGTTGGGAAGACGGTTTATACCTTTCGATCCAGCCTTCCACACGAAGTAGGGTATCTTCCCATGCCTAACATGAGCGTTGGCAACACACGCACTGAATTAAACATGTATAATGCAACGTTTTTAACAGATCCTAATATTGTTCGGCCCTTCATACGAAAATATAGTTATTTTAAACAAAATATCCGTCTGGCTAACACGCAGTCTTTTATAAACGTTAATAATGTCTATGTACCAGTAAAATCTGTTTATAACAATTATGTTGACACGGAAACTGCTGCCTACCGCGGGATGGTTATTGATAGGGTCATCGAAGGTGCCGTTCGAAATAATGCTCCTGACAATCTCCCCGTATATCGATATGCAGACTACTTTATGTCTACAGGAACATCACGTCTTGATGATCAAATGGAGTCTTGGGTAGAAAACGGCAGACAAATATTGAAGACAACTAAATTCTTATATAACAGTAATCAGCTCGTCAGCCAGACAAAGACGACGCGAAGTAATGGAGATACCATTACTACAACGACCAAGTATCCTTTTGACTTGCCTGGAGCAGTCAATTTGCAGATGAAAGATCGCAACATGATCAACTATGGGCTGGAACAGGAAGTCAGGAAGGGGCAGCAAACACTTTCACTTTTAAAAACCGACTATAAAGATTGGGGAAACGGCATCATTGCTCCGGAAAGTATCTCGACGAAAACTGGATCTGGCGCTCTTGAACCCAGAGTTATCTACAGCGCATATCTTTCTCAGAGCATGCCTACAGCAGTCGCTAAAACAGGAGGAGCAATTGAAGCCTATCTATATGGTTATGATAATACCGTGCCTATAGCTGCTGTTTCTAACGCAACCTCACTCAGTTGTATCGCATTCGCAAACTTTGAATCTGCCCAAAAAGGAAATTGGTCCTATTCCTCGGCAGGGGTAAATACTTCAGAGGGTCGGACAGGTAAAAGGTGCTTCCAGTCCACCTTGACTTCGGCGACTATTCCTGCTGGAAATTATACAGTTACAATGTGGGCGAAGGGAGTTGGTAATATTACAGTTAATGGGAAAACAACAGCTATCACAGCAAAGTGGACGCTTTATAGCTGGAGCCTTAGTTCTCCTGGCACAGTTAATATAAACCCGAATGGAAACAAAATTGATGATGTGCGCTTGCTGCCTGCTGATGCGCAGATGACTACCTATACATATGATCCGTTAGTGGGTGTGACCAGCGTGACGGACACAAAGGGGATGATTACTTTTTATGAATATGATAATTATCAGCGGCTGACGATCGTGCGAGATTTTGAAGATAAAATCATCAAAAAGGTGTCGTACAATAGCCTTAATCCCGGTTTTCAAAGTGATCCTGTAAGTATAACTAAAACTAAAAATAATTGTCCCACTGGTTACTATGGGGCAACGGTCACATATTCACTTGACAAGGGAGCATTTACGTCAAACATCAGTAAGGAGGATGCGAATTTAAAGGCGCAGGCTGAATTGCAGAAAAACGGTCAAAATTATGCAAACACGACCGGGGAGTGCTTGCAGTTTGTAAATGATTACCAGTTCCGCCAGATCCAGAAAAATAATTGCACAATTGGCATTGGTTCTGAGGTAAAGTTTGAAGTTCAACGAGGAACATTTACATCATCAATATCCATTGCTGATGCAAATCAAAAAGCTCTGCAATATATTGATCAGCAGGGGCAAACATGGGCGAATGCAAATGGTACCTGCTTAACCACTACTTTTAAAAGTGTTATGGTTGATGGCTATACATCAAAGTCATGTCCCTTTGGCTATGCTCCTAGCCCAAGTGAAGTATACTTTAAGGTTAATGCGGGTGCATATACATCCTTAATTAGCCAAGATGACGCAAACCAGCAGGCAATGGATTATTATAATGCAAATAGGTTTAATTACGCTGATCAGAATAGTTCCTGCTCGCTAATGCCGACAAGAAATTTTTCTATTTCAAATTCGACATCGTATTCACTCACAGCTACCTTCTCAAGCAGCCAGGGCTCAAGGTCGACAAACATTCCGCCTGGGACTACCAGCATTAACTTCCCTGCATATTCTACTATATACATCAGCATTGGTAATTCAGCGTGTAATACGTGCAAGTTTAGGTTCACTTATGGTTCGGAGACCATCAATGGAAGTAGCGCATCGCTGACGGCAAATGGTAATAATTCGGTCACGATCGGTAATGGACTGTAATTTGAAAGTTAGGTATTAGTCGGAGAGGGTGATTTAATAAATCAGTCATCGAATACAGATAATCATCCCTCTGCAATGCTGTGCAAGTTGAATTATGCAGATGATTTATTTGTGGTTCAATTATGCTGCGATTAGTCATTTAATTTAGATGGTTTAAAGTGTTTTTCTGCGAAAGAACTTTATTCTGAAAAAAAGAATCAAGTGCAGTTAATCTGCACTCAACTTTAGGATATTATTGTCAGCTATGCTAATACTTGCTACTTAAATAATGGATATATATCCAATGGATTTTCTTGATGCGTTTTTGTGTGTTCTTGTTAACCGCTTTATGAATATTGACTCCCGATTCTCTAAATTTCAGCAAGGTAAGATCGTGAATGGGCTTATGCAAGACGTTAGTCCTGTATCTCCATTAGCGGGTTCGTTGGACAAATATAGAGTGTGTCCAGCCTTGCATTATGTATCTAAGAATAGGAAGATTGTTGAAGCTCCTGTATGCTCGTATAAACAACTAACGTACACTCAAGATCCTTCGATTAATATCACAAATTGTCCTGAGAAACTTGCCTTATACATATTATGAAAAAAAATATTCTTGCTTTTTTGTTATTCCTTTTTGGAGGTTCTATCCACGCAATGGCTCAGCAAAGTCCATGTACTCCAATAGGTTCGGTGCCAACGGCTAGTCACAACTATATTGTCACTAATATACTTAAGGACACCATAAAACTTGAATCACAGCTAAGCGGTTTAACAAACTGTCAGTTGAATCAAACCATCCAGTATTTTGATGGACTTGGACGGCCCTTGCAAACTATCCAGGTTAAGGCAAGCCCATTAGGTAAGGATATTATTCTGCCTTATGCTTATGATGCATTTGGCAGAGAAGCTATAAAATATGAGCCTTATGCTGATCCCGGCACCGCTAATGGAAGCTATCGTGAAACAGCCATTACCAACCAGGCGGACTTTTACAAAGAAGGGGTGGCCCCTGCATCCATCCAATGGACGAATTATCCTTTTAGCAAAACAGTGTTTGAAGCTTCTCCTTTGAACCGGGTGTTGGAGCAGGGATTTCCCGGCCATGACTGGCAGCCAAGTTCAAGCAGAACCACCGCAACAGGTAGAACCATTGTTTCGGAGTACCTTGTTAACGACAGTCTTGATGTACGATACTTTAAAGTTACCTCTACTGGTATAAGCTCATCATCCTTTTACGGTAAAGGGAGGCTGTTTAAGAATATCATCAAAGATGAGAACTGGACATCAGGCAAAGTAAATACTACTGAAGAATATAAAGAT
>JBCLAL010000003.1:0-499065 GCA_038918115.1 Pedobacter sp. | reverse complement strand
AGGCGTACAGCCCACTTTTTGAGCAAACATTCTGTTAAAGTATGCCGGATCATCGTAGCCAAGCTGATAGCCAATTTCTTTGATACTTAAGGAAGTGTAGGTCAGAAGGCGCTTTGCCTCAAGTACAATCCGGTTTTTTATAATTTCATTCGGGTTGTCAATACTCAGTTTATTAAACCGCGAAGACAGCGTTTTAGGTGCAATTCCAAGTATGCCAGCGTAATCGGCCACGGCATGTTTTTTCCTGAAATGCAGTTCCACCAGGCGGCTAAATTCCCTAAAGAAATCCTGTTCTTCACGAGCAAGAGGGCGCTCCTGATTTTGCAGATTCTGCTTCTTCCAACTTCTTGTTGCCCGGATGATGAGTTGCTTCAAGTAGATGCGTATCATTTCCTCAGACGAGTCTTCCTGCTCAGCCAATTCATCGTTGATGGATTGATATATTTCCTGCGTAGCTGTCGCTTCGCTCTGGCTCAATTCTACTTTCGGAACCTCAAAGAGGTTGTTGAACAGCAGCCCATCACAAGCTACTTCAGCGTCGTGAATCTGTACACAGTAAAAGTCCCGATTGTAAAAGATCAGCCGGGCCGGCTCGGGACCCACGCCTTCTATATGCAGGACCTGATTGGCATTTACAAAAAAAAGGGTGTCTGTTAATGTTTCATAACGATTGAAATCAACTCGAATAAGGTAACCAGCCGGTAAAAGCAGAATCTTAATGTATGACAGATACTTTTCAGTTACCTCAGCGGCATTCTCCTTCCTGAGATGCACTAAGCCAAGTCTCTTGTAATTTCCTGCAAAAACCAGTGATTTCATACCCACTACGAACTATCCTCTAAATACGGTTATCATTTATCTTCCAAAAGCCTCCAGCATGACACTCCAGGCTTACAAAAGTAGCTTTTAAGATGTCACCCTAGAAGTGGCAAGCGGGTTTAAAGAAATGACAAAAAAAAGTCCCCTGAATCTCAGGGGACTATAAATTATTGTATATAGAGTGCTGTGGCTATTGAATAGCCAGCACTCTCCATTCTGCGATTTGAATTAAGCCAGCGCCATTAATTGCAGTAATATTAAGTCTGTAATATCGGAATGCCTGCTTATTATTCACCAGATAGGTTTTTGTAAATCCGCGACCAGAGAATGTTTCATCGGTACGTTCATCAACCGTAGTCCAATTTGACAAATCATTAGAACCTTCAAGCTTGAAATTTTTAGGATCTCGTTCTGGTGCATCGTTACCCGAAGTAAGTGAGTAAGCTCCAATAATTACCGGTTGATCTTTATAATCAAGTTGAGTCCAGAATTCCCCATTGTAGTTAAACTGAAGAAACTTTGAGCCCAGGTTATTATCGATTAGTTTAAGGGATCCTTCTCCCGACTCGCGGCCGCTATCGTTATCTCTTGAAACTGTGAAGACCCCTAGACCCGTGATGTCCCTGAACACGCCTCCGCCGCCAACCATTCTGATTAATTCAGCCTTAGATCCCTTAGGGGTCGTGATGCGTACAGAGTAGTTTTCGTATGTACCCGGGGGAACTGTAATGGTCGCTGTAGGACCGCTGGTAATCAACGTGGCGGTTGTGCCTGTTCCTTTAAACCAGTTTATCGTTGATGTAGTAACCGGACTACTTAGCAACAGCTTAAGTGCGCCATCTGAAGCAGGAGTTGAACTGAAGCTGAAAACATCATCTCCGGTAAGTTTGATTTTAACTTCTTTCTGCGCCCAATAACCCTGATCATTCTTAGCAACCATGCGAACCTGATAGGTTCCAGTGTTGATGAAAGTATGTACAGGAGACTCCTCAGTTGTGGTACTGTCATCACCGAACTCCCAACGGACTTCCTTGAAGTTGGTAGCTAGATTATCAAACTTGAAGGTAAAAGGATCTTTGTCGTCAATTAACGCATATTCAAAATTTGCGGTGGGTTTAGGCGACTCCGGCTCTAAGGGTGTACCTTCCTTGTCTTTCTTGCATGCCTGCAAGAAAGACGAAAGGATGAGCACCGCCAGCATTGTATAATACCATCTCTTCTTCATTATACTGTATCTTATATTGTCTTAAAATTTAATTAGTTGTTATGGTGCAGGGTATAGCTGGGATTTTGGTACAACTTGGCGGCCAATTCCCGCACTTGAAACCTCATACTCCAGAACGGCTTGTTGACCTCCAACATTCTCACGGTGATGCGCCTCAATCTTGTACCGTTGTCCTCTTTCCAGGAAGATTTTACCGAATCTTGAATCTTTATCCCATTCGGCTGTAAAATCATTTACAAGTGCGACGCCATTTACATACAGGCGCGCTCCATCATCCCAGCGTGTTTGATAAAAGGTGTATTCCCCGCGTACAGGTGCTAAGAATTCACCCGTCCATCGCGATGACCAATTATCGGTTGCATCTGGAAATGGTTCCCAACCTGAAAAGTTTATTTGTGGATCTATACGTACCAGGTCAGGTTTCTTGCCATCTGCATCCAGTGTTTGTGTATTCTTGAAGTATTCCGCTTTAAGACCGGTACCGTTACCAATAATCATTGAGTTATTATCAAGACTTACTGAGGGATCAATCAGAATTACCACGGTCCTGTTTGTTGGATGCAGCACGTGCTTATTGGAACTTTTGATGCTCACAGTAATCGCAGTGGGATTGTTGAGGTTCGCATCCATAACACTCCATGGTATGCTCATCTCCAAGCCCGTCTGACTTTTATTTCCGCCAAAGTTGATAACGGTATCGATAAGATACTCACCTGTAGTCAGTGCCTTTGTATTCGCCGGCAACACTTTACTGTTCACCAATCCGGCAATGGTATCCGTATTCACCTTTGTTTTGACAACAAATGCAGACCCCGGTACACCCGACAGGGCTATATCAAGTGGAATGGTCACACCTGCCGAGGTGATGTTATAATTCTTACCTCTTGTTAAGGTCAGAATACCGCCGCCTCCATTTTTTATTGACAAGTAGTGGATTTCATCCTCTTGTATCAGCTCTTTGGAGTTTAGTACAATTATGCTCGTCTTCCTGCCGCCAGCCGCTTGATTCCCTTTGGTTGGATCGGTAAGATCTACAGCAAAGGCTACATTTTTGCCATAGTACTGTTCAAAGGCGGTCAATGTAACATCAACAGAAAAGAATGCACTATCCGCACCAAAAGAAACCTGCGCCACGTTCGACAATTTAATATAGGAACCTGGTAAAAGCACAGTATTCTGCAGGGTGTTGTTCGCAATCAACTTGTTTACTGTATCTACGTTTAGTGACAAGCCGACCTGAAAGGCCTTAGCAGCCGGAGCAGAAAGTCCTATTCCAACTTTTACAATTACTTTCTCGTTATCACGTTGAATGTTACCTTGTAAATCACCCGCCGAAACGGTCACTGGCGTAGTCTTCTGTATCTCGAAGTCTTCCAGCGTATGGTCTTTGCAGGAGATAAACTGCAAGAGGATCATGGCGAAGATGGCCAGTGATAAGTATTTTAATTTCATATTCATGGGATCTAAAGTTCAATAAAGAGGTTAATTACTGGTCGAGCCATACACGCCCATCTATTTGCCAATTCTCCTGTCGCGGTACTTTCAGCCAGGTAAAAATCTGTGCGGCAATATCCACGTTTCGTGGAACCAATGAACCAAGGTTATCCAGTGACGGCGCACACAGATATTCCGACATCCGATCCCATGATACATCCCCTGTTATAGTCATGTGACTGCCAAACGGACCTTCATCGAGAATGGTGTTACTATTATTTCCAACCACCGGCCAGTATCCGGCCAGGTAGGTATAATATGGGTGTCCTGGATCAACATAAGTGTCACAGGCAAATCGCGCTACTACCGAATCCGGCAATGCTGCCTTCCAGATCCTTACATCACTTAAATAGGCATCTGGCTCTCCGTGACCCGTTCCGTTCAGATAACCCAAGGTGAGTAAGGCTGAGTTATCCAGGCTTCCCCATCCGGATATATCACGCTCATTGTTGAAGCGGCCGTTTGTGAATGTGCGCACATAACGCTTGTTGTCTCTGATCACACCAACAACAGCTATGCTATTCCATGTGGCATCTGCTAATGTTGTACCTTTCACTTGCTCGCCACCGCCCGGACCTTTCGCATTAAACATCCAGTAATTGTCTTCAAGGAAGATTACCCATCCGTTACCAGGCCAGCCAGATGACCATTGATCACGTTTTCCAAGGATTGATGGATAATAGAACTTATAGTTGTTATTTGGACCCGGGTTCTTTTTCACTTTAAGCTCAACAGTAAATTCGCCGGTATTGAGGTTATAGACTTCGTTATCACCTGCGGTAACCTGTGCCTTGCGCTGACCATTGAAACGTACAAACTCTCCCTGATATTTGTTACCCAAATAAGGTTTACCAATAAACCGCGTTTTATAGCGACTGGAGTACATAATGGTAAAAGTATTCACCTGAGGGTTGCTGAACACCGTATTGTCGTTGTTCTCTGCCGGAATGGTGTAATCACCGCCGCGACTAGAGGCCACAACTACCATCCAGTTTTCCTGAGCGTAATTGGGTCTGTTCTTGAGCGTTGTAAGCATTTCTCCAAGATAGTTGTCAAAGCTAATGATCGCGTTCTTATAAGCAGGCACTGAAAGGTCATATCCATCCTTTGCACCAGCAGCGTCTACTGAAGTAAAGTGTGCCGTTACAAGGGTGATAGGCTCTTCCGCAAGACTGGCAACTGCTTTCTGCACAACCACTTTGTCGTCTGCCACAACTTCCTTCACATCAGCACCTTCTGTTAAGTTACTGATAAACGTAGCAGAAGGAGAAAAAACCTTTAAAGAACTGTTGGGACTGTATTCTTTAATACGTTTATAGATCACTGGAAAGCTTGCGAGATTGTTTTGCGCGAAGTTGTTTCCATCAATGTTGTGTTTTGCCTTTTGTACTCCTGTTAGCATATCCGCCCAGTTGGTACCTGATTCGGGGGTTGTAACATCACTCAGGGACACCCATGTATAAATAGATTTCGGCAGCAGCGAGCTTATATTGGGCATCCGTGCATCACGAACACTCTCCCCACGTGCACCATCAACTATGACATATAATACTTTTGGATTTCCGAAAGCTACGGATGTACTATCGGAATAGGCATTTTCAGGGATAAGCCTGTCGAAGCCTTTATTGCAGGCCATAAGCAAAGTCAGCAATCCTGAGATCAGGAGCAGCGGACTAAGCTTTGGGTATGTTTGGAGTAGAGCTCTCATATTATTCTGGTTAAGATGTTGTAGTAGTTCGTTAAGTTATTTATCGATTACAATTCTCAGGATGTTGTTTACCGGTTCGTTATCAAATCGGTTAAAGCCCCCGAAAATCAATAAAGCGGGTTTAGCGTCTTCAGATGTTGTTGCAACAACATCTGCCAACCAGCCGCTGAAAATACCAGTTGCATTATAGCCAGTGGCAAGTTCTCCGGTGTTAGTTAATACCATAAAACCATTCCGTGTTACGCCTCCATAGGTCTTGAAATCGCCAGTGACCACAATCTTACCGTCATTCAGTTGCTTTGCGTCGGAAAGATTCCCACCTTCAACACTCTTCGGCTTAAAAGTCTGATCTAGTGTACCATCCTGGTTTAACATCGCGATATATGCGCTGCTGGTGCCGTTGTATGTACGAAACTGGCCAGTCATAATATATTTCTGGGTGACCTGATTGTAAGTTACGCGGTTAATTCTGAAGTCCGCACCTTTGCCACCCGGGTTAAATGTTTCATCTACAGTACCGTCTACTTTAAGCCTGGTAATATATCCAGCTGTCGTATTGTCAAACTTTGTAAAGGCACCGTAGACAAGTAAGCGGCCATTTAGCGGACCATCTGTATGGAGCAAAGAGCGTATGTCGCCATTTCCACCTGGAAGCCCTTCATTGGTTCCGGTGTTAAAACGATATGTTTTATCCAATGTACCGTCAAGATTCAGACGAGCGATTTGGCGCATATTTATACTATCGAGGATCACAGTATCCTTGGTTTCATAACGGTTTGGTTTATCATACCTTCTTGAGACGTAATACTTAAAGCTTCCAACCGCCAGCAACTTGTTGGCATGGGTGTAAAGCTGCCCTATAGCACCGTCAGTTCCACCGTTGAATTTTGGAAAATACTTTGTTGTATCTGTTTGCGTTGGCCTACGAAAGGTTTTCACCCCCATGGTATCGATACTACCATTATTATTTAACATAGTGATGTTGCTGATATTTTCCGTACGCTGATCATAGCCTCCAAAAGAGCCGGCTATGAAGTACTTATTATCTATTTGTACAATATCTCGAAGCTCACCATTGGCACCTTTACCAGTGCGCAAGCTTGCATCGTAAGTACCATCTGCAAAAGTTCTTACGATACGATTAATCGGACGTAACAAGCCTTTATTGTCATAATTGGTAAAACCGCCCACGAGGATAACCTTGCCATCACTGGTTACCAGCCGTTTGTTCACGGCTCCATTAGTTCCAAAGGTAGCACGGAATGTCGGGTCTACCGAGAGATAGCCGGTAACTTTGAATATAGGCCCGAACACAACCTTGTCATCCACAGAAATGGAAATCACACCTGAACTTGCATTATCGGGCACAGTTACAGTAATGCCAGATTCGGTTACTTCTTTTACTGAAGCAACTTCTCCATTTATGCGGAACACAAGTTGATCCTTGTAGGGCACCAGACCGGTAGCTTTGATACTCAGTTCTGTTCCTGGAACACCTGATGCTGGGACAGGAACCTGAGTCGTATTGATTACGATGCCCAAAGGACTCTTCCCTGTTCCATATGGTTCTTCAAAAACTTCATCTTCCTTGCCACATCCCACCGCCAGCACTAAAAATGCGGCTATGATAAATGCATTGAAAATCTTCTTCATCTTGTATTTTTCTTTAGAATACATATTATCGTTTGCTATCTGAGATTTCATCTTCCATCTCACGTTGATTAAATCCGAGCTGACTACCACTAACTTGCAGCACGTGAACTACGCCGTTCGAGGGCTCTATATCAGAAGAGGATACAGGAACCGTAACCCAGTTGTCGTTAGGCCGGGAAACGTCAGGTATAAAGGATATATTGAGTTGGCGATACCCCATATACCGAATACCATTAGCATCTTTGTACACTACACCGACATTGGCTACCGAATTATTAAGTGAATAATAGATTTGACCGGGATAGATCACCTTTTGCTGGAAATCAATCTGAGGGTAGTCCATCAGTTTATTTTTACCGCGGAATACATATCGCAAGAGATATTTTCTCCAGATTTCCGAATCTACATCGCCCAGCACCTTAATGGTGTCTTTCCCTTCGTTGTATAGCCGACGATTAACGCCACCTTGATCCAAGCGTCCGATAAGTGATTTAATATTTACATCCGTTGGAGCAAAGAAAGTCACCTCCTCACTGCTCAGTGTTTCGTCCAATCCTGCGAGTTTAATGATCTGAACCAAGGAATCAAACTCCTTAGGCTTTGACATCAGATATTGCATAACCGTGCCTTCAAACTTTCCATTTGCAAGTCCACCGTCAGTATAGTACTCATCACCTTTGCAGGCGGCAAATAAGGTGAAGATGACAAAGATTGGGAATAGTCGCTTTAATGTATTCTTCATGTGTTTCATAGTAGTTCTTTTATCTGGATGCACTTTCCCAGTATTCATTGAGAGACATATTAGGGTTATTGTTCAAAGATGATTTATCAATTGGCCAGGTCCATGCACGGCGATTGAACTGATCTCGGTTTAGGGGGTGCGATGCCCATTGTGAACTCATAATTCTACCTGTACGTACGAGATCAAAGAAGCGGTGTCCTTCACCAATAAGTTCTCTTCCACGCTCCTGAAAGATAAAGTCCTTAAGATTTTCCCCTCCAGGGCCGTCGTAAGGTGCCGCGCCTGCACGGTCACGAACCATCTTAACCATACTTATAGCTTCAGCATCCCTTCCCAAACCTGCTAGCGCTTCAGCACGCAGCAATATTGCATCCGCATAGCGGAAAATCAGAAAGGAGTTATCGGGATTAACGTCGCTATTGTCCGTTCCAGGGATGTTGTGAGCAAACTTGGTCATCACAAACTTCTGGTCACCTGAATAAACTCCTCCGCCATACTGATCGCCAAACCAACCGTCATTGTCGATAGGATCTTTCCGTTTATCCGCTACACCTTCAGGGAACAGCTTAGACATAAACTCCGTTGTATAATAGAACAGACTCACCTGGTTGTCATAACGAGGCAACTTGTAAGGCCAACGAAGGAATTGGGCAGCTACCGGCGCATTTATATTTACCTGATCTCCGTAATTAATACTTTTATAAAATTCGAAAAGACTTTCTGCTGAACGACCTTTCACCACCTGATCCCAGCTGGACATTGGTAATAAGCTGTAAGCACCACTTTTAATCAGATCATCCCCCAGCGCAGCTGTCTCTGTGTAATAAGCATTCCTACTGCCACTGTCAAAACCGGCGTTCCACATATTCATGTGCATTATCAAAGCAACTGCTGCGCCTCGGCTCGCCCTTGAACCTCTTTTCGACGGGTCACTGCTTGCCCATGGCATATTAGCCATTTTGCTTTTCATGTCAGCAATACATTTCTTCATCACAGAAACCATGTCCTCCCGACCTAGAGGGTCTGCTTGGTAAGGATCTGTATAGTAGGCCACATCTCCATATAAGCGTACCATCCAGAAGTAAGTGAAGCATCTTATGAAAGTTGCCTCTGCGATATATTGCTGCTTTTCTGCTTCGGAAACACCTGGAATGCCTTCGTCAAGCTTACTGATCAATACATTCACGCCTTGAATAACCCTATAGTAAGTTGTCCAGTTTGTGATATCTGCCAGATGGAAGCGATCCCTCCAGCTTGATCCATTGATGGCGTCCAGAAGGTTGTTCTTACCTAATGCATCCACAATTCTACCCTCATTAACTTTAAAATGCTCAAGGTTGGGCTTAACTTCACCGGTACGGTATTCACCTGTGGCACCGATCACCATTGTTTGGTTAATCTTTTCAAAGAACTGGCTGTAGAGGTTCGTAACATTGGCTTCTACGTCTTCCTTATTTTTAAAATAGTTGTTTCCAGTCAGCTGGTCTTTAGGTGTTACGTTAAGAAACTTCTTGCAGGAAACGCCGCATAGTAAGATCATGACAAACCCGAGTAGTCTGATTTTATTTTGAATATTCATTGTCAGTAGATTAAAATTCAACATTAAGACCCAAGTTGTATTTGCGTGGTACCGGATATCCACCAGAAGCATCACGGCCCATATTGGTCACGTTTTCTGGATTCGGACCTGTATATGGTGTGAAGGTGTGAAGGTTTTCAGCCGAGACCTGAAGCCTGATATCTTGTAGGCCCAAACGTTTTGAAAATTGTCTGTTGAATCGGTAAGACAGCGTTACAGTGTTAATTTTCAGATAACTTCCGTTTTCCTCCCAGAGACTTTGATCAGCTCTAAATGGCTCAATTGAACCGAAACGCGTGTAGTCATAAGCATAAGGATACATTGCCACGTCACCAGGTTTTAACCACATATTTAAGTTACCCAGCGGTACCACCGCACGGTCGCTGAAAGGATCACGCAATAAATTAAGTCGGTCTGCAAGCGCATTATTTAGAATCGTACGTTTAGCTGTAAAAGAGGCATAAACATCTAGCCTGAAGTTCTTGTAGCCAACATTGGTCGAAAGTCCTCCGGTAAATACAGGCTGAGAATTTCCAGCAATTTGATAGTCTCGACTGTCCAGAATAAAATCTCCATTCAAATCCTTGAAGATTGGATCACCCCCTTCAAACGCGACACCGTTAGTACGATATGGCAAACCTGTCACTGGATCTACTGGTACATCTTTATTGTAGGCATAAACGCCTTGATTAATTCTTAGATAATTTGAAAGGGTGTTTGCTCCAACTCTATAGATAATGTGTTGCAGATACCTTTCATCACCATCCCAGCGTATCATCTGTCCGTTGTACTCTGCCGGTAACTTGGTGAGTACATCATTGTTAATCGCCCCATTTACGGAAAACGACAAAGTAAAATCTCCTTTTTGCAATGGTCGAACAGTTAGAGACAATTCATGACCGTAGTTTACTATGCTGGCATCATTACTCTTGAGTACATCAAAGGCACTTACATTAGAAAGCCTTCTGTCTATAATCATGTTTTCTACATTTTTATAATACGTATCATAGCTTAACTGAATTGTATTTGCAAGGAAGCCCAAGTCTAGACCAAGATTGTACTGGGTTGTCGTGGTTGGCTTTAAGTTTGGATTAGGGATCCGGCCGTAGTCAATACCAATGCCCTGCTGTCCATTGTAATTTCCGTAGATGTTATAACGTCCATAGATATCGGTTAAAGATGAGTTCGGACTAATGTTCATACCCCAGCTTAGACGGAGAGAAGCCATATCCAACCATTTCAGATTGGTAAGGAAGTTCTCCTCTTTGGCATTCCATCGGAACCCAATCGCAGGATTCTTTGAATATGGATTATCAATACCACTACCGGATGTTCCATCCAGACGGTAAGATAAATCCACAACATACTTCCTCATGTAGTCGTAGGAAGCGGAAGCAGCAAATGATGCTGACCGGAAATCACGGTAGTCGGTTAAGACACCCCCACCCCTCGAGAAGAAACCATCATAACCAATTGGTCCCTGAAATTGGTCGTTCGGGGTACGCACCTGTCTGGTGATACCATTTTGTTTACCTTCTACATAAATCTCGTTAAAAGCATTTATGAATATGTTATGCTTCTCATTGAAGGTCTTTGAATAATTGATCGCACTTCTGTTATATAAACGATCGGAACGGCCATTGAAGGCATACACACTGGCAAACTGGCCGTTTGCCGCTGCAGGCGTGAATGTATCTTCGGTATTGGAATCGAAGTTGTAACTAACATTCGTTGATGCCCGAAGTCCGGGAAGAATAAGATAACTGGCTTCAATATTAGTCCGAAGGTTCCTGGCGTTATTATCGTTTGTTGTCTGAAGGGCCGAGACGACGCCCGCGGCCGATTGGAAGAACGATGGGCCGGGTAAGAGTGTGGAAGCCATCCCATTATTGGCAACGCCCGTCTGCATGATGCCAAGTCCTTCTCCCTTGTTCGTCTTACCTATACCACCGAATACAGAACCAACGAAGCTAAACTTATCATTCGGCTTGTATTCCATCCTCATGGTTAAGCTGTACCGATCGAAACCTGTATTCTTAATTACACCATTCTCAGAGTAGTAGTTGAAGTTAGTTTTGTAGTTGAAACGCTCGTTACCCCCGTCTACTGCCAAGTTATGCGTCTGGTTAAATGTGGTACGATAAAACACATCTTGCCAGTTGGTAGAATTGTTGAAGTAAGCATTTAAGCTGTCGGCGAGGAAAGGTGTTGAGCTGATTTTATCAAGATCACCCTGACTTGCGGCATTCTCAATGATCTGTCTGATCTTAAGCTGACGTTCAAGATTACCGCCCAAAGTTTCACGTAATTTTGGTGGTTTTTGCATAAACGTATTTAAGGTGTATCTCACCCTCGGGATCGGTGAATTACCACGCTTGGTGGTGATGATAATCACACCATAAGCCGCTCTCGAACCATACAAAGAGGTTGCCTGTGCATCTTTAAGAATTTCAATGCTAGCAATGTCTTCCTGCGGTATCATTGATACTGGGCTTACCCCTGGACCTTGTTGCTGGAATCCAAACTGTGAAGCCTGATCTGCATCTAATGGTACCCCATCAATAACATACAAAGGTGAGGTTGGCTGTAAATAGGATTCGCTACCATTGCCGGTCACTGAAAGCGATGAAATACCACGGATGGTTGTGGAACCTCTGAAGCCTGGAGCGCCGGTGTTCGTCTGGATATTCAATCCTGGAACCTTACCCTGCAACAGACTCTCAATATTGGAAGTAGGACTTCCTTGCAGATCATCTCCACTGATGGTTGTGGAAGCACCAGTACTTAACTGCTTTGAACGGGGAACATATCCCCTTACAACAACCTCATCCATGTCTTTGGAGCTGTCTTTCAGACGGATGGTAATGGATGTCTGTTTAGCCGTCAATTTAACACGTTGCTCGTTAAAGCCAATAGAACGTACAACAAGCTCGGCACCAGGTTCAACCATAACCACGAACTCTCCGTCACCGTTTGTAGCTGTTAAACTTTTAAGTGGCGTACCCGAATACACGGTAGCTCCGGGAACTCCCCGGTTGGTGTTATCAACGATCTTTCCCGTCAGTCTTATTTTAGTTTGTGCGAAAGTCAATGAGCTGGTCAGACTGCACATTAGAACAAATACGATAATGAAATTTCTCATCGGACAAAATAGGTTTGGTAGTTATTCATCTTCAAACTTTGGATTATCATTCTTGAAATGGAATACAATTTCCCAATCTCCTGCTCTGAAGATTCTGAAATCAAGTCCGAACATTGCGGTGGTTAAGCCTCCGCCGAACCCTCGGCGAGAGTACTTTATCTCTGCTCTGGCATTACCACCATTGGTGTACATGGTGTTTACGCTTGTTAATGGAATAGGGTAAGCAACATCGTATTGTACATACTCGTTTGTGGTTGTTCGATTAAAACCATGCACCAACAAGTCCCACTTAGTCTCATTAAAAAGAGCAGGGTTCATTGGTATACTATCCGTGTTCAATACTTTGAATCTTAGACTATGGCCATTACCCCCTTGAAATGGGCGGATGTAAACAACTACATCCTTAACGTCATCGTCACTCCTTAATGCTTTCTGCGTGCGTGCGCCAATTACGTTATCTAAACGTGGTCTGATGTAATCACGTTTTGTAGGATCAGTAGGTGCTTTCGGATCCCTGTTTATTTCCCCTGAATAAGGATTAATGTCATTATCAGGTGAATAAGGCCGCTCACGCCATGGACGGAGTTGAAAATCTTTTAGCAGCACTTCGCCACCTCCATTCGAAACTTTCAAGTCAAAAAAGCGTGTATCCTGCGCAAGATTTGAGCTGTCGGTTGGTCTTGGCTGCATCAGCTCATTCGTAGAACTTGGCCAAAGGATAAATTCACCCGAGGAGCGAACTTCAAATAATGGATGTTCTTCTAACTTCCGCTTAGCCTCAATTTCCTCGAGGCTCTTTTCAAGACCTGTATAGGTTGCTGTCCAAACGTAGGTCATCTGTTTTTGAAAGATGTCGGTGACAGGTCTTCCATCTCCATATCTGGCATTGACGATCTCGAAGTTCAACGGGAAGCTAGAGTCGTCGGCCTTAAAGCCACCATGAAGATTCCATCGTCCAATTACAGGTTCAATAACCTTGTTCTCATAATCGATATTTTTGCTCAGGTATACTTTCCCGTCGGGTAGGTCATACAATTTTTTACATGCAGGAAAGATGAGCGAGACAAAGAGACCGACGTAAAGCGGAAACTTTATCTTCCTATTTGAAAATATTTTATTCTTCATTGCTTTTATTGCTTAATCTTTCTAATTGGGAAGGTTCACAGTCCAGTCGGCGAACTGCATACCGCCGCTTCCATTATTTCTTGTGATGTGTAACTTGTAGAACTTGTATGCTGTACGGTTTGGAAAACGAAAGACCTTTTGTTGAATACGTTCTTCGAATACCTGATTGGATTTACGGTCAAGATAAACCCAGTTTTCATTATCAACAGACCCCTGCAGGGTCCAGTCTGCTGGGTCCCTATCTTCAAAGTCATTAGCAGAAGTAATAGTATATGCACCTGCTACAGCCGGTGTAGCTAATTCGTATACAACAAAGAAATCTGCCGGGCTCCAGTTTAAGTATAGCTTTGTTTTAGGATCTCCATCTAAAAGGTTATTTGAGCCCTCAACACCGTTTGCCCCCCGATCACTTTCCCTAGATACAGTCTGTTTACCACCGATCAACTGAAACAGGTTTGGTGGCGGTGGATTGAAGGTAAGCCTGCTAATGAAATTATCAAATCCAAATACATGGTCTGGCGACATTACATGGACAATTCCATTTTTCGTTTTGATATTCACGGAACCAGTGCTGGCACCAACCCAATCACGGTTGAACTGGCTCCTGCGGGTGTCGCTCAGCTCAATGTATTCAGGTCCTCCACCTGTATAGCCTGACGATGTCGATTTCGCAAGCCGTGCATGCATTGGATAACCGAAACGCGCTGTTTTTACATCCAGGCCGTCCTGTTGACGAAGGCTGTCAGTACTGTACTGTCCCTTTATGATGTATTGATTAATCATTGTATCCAATTGATTAAAGCGCACCGAGGAAAGAAATTGTGGTGGTTTTTCGGTTAAAGCATACACATTGTTCAGGTTCGTAAAGGCGATCTGGAAGCCCGGATTTGTGACAGCGAATAATGTGACATTGCTATCGCGCAGTAATCCTTCAGCTCCTATACGATCTATCGCTACGAGCAAGGAGTCGTATACATTGGGTTTGCTTTGTAGATATTCATATATGCTACCTTTAAATTCTTTATCAATTTTAGGCGGTTCGTAGTATCCGCCATCCTTAGAGCAAGACAGAATGAAGAGCAGCAAGGCGGATAAAGCAATATTGATATTTAACTTTTTCATGGCGTTACGTCGATTTAATTCCAGTAAGGGTTTTGTTTAACAGCAGGGTTTTGTCCGATAATAGCTGAGGACACAGGCCAGAAGATACCTCCATTCGCAATCAACGCAGTAAGCTTTGGATTTTGGGGACGCAGTCTATTAAACCGAATCAGATCATACCAACGATGTCCTTCACCCATCAGCTCTCGTTGCCTTTCATGGAAAATCGCTGTCAGCAAGTCGCCGTTGACCGAAGGATCATAATCTTTAAGCTTACGAAGCTCACGGATTTGGTTTAGATTATCGATGGCGCCTTGGTTCTCACCAAGCACTGCTAATGCTTCGGCCCGTAAAAGGGTGACGTCCTCAAGTCTTGTAATTACGATTGCACTGGAGAACAAACGGAAAGTGGGATCGGTCACACCTCCCATAATGACCTTCACCTTGCTAAATATTGGATATTTACCATTGAAGTTTGAGAAATAGCGTTCTGGACCTGGCTTTCCTAGGGTGTCCAGGCTAAAGCGTTCATCCTTGTCTTCATTGAAAATGGAAAGAATTGAATCCTTGGTCATAAATATATCCGGAACATTCTTATTTACGATTGGCTCAGCAAGCGTCAATTCTTCCAGATGACCAGTGAAGGAACCATCCTGATGGCCATAGTCAAAGTTAAAACCCAGAATATGGTTACTGCGCTTAAAGCTGAAGAAGCCGTTAGGCTCGCAAAGGTGTGCTGTACTAATGTAATCGTTACCACCTTTTTGATAGTTATCCATCACAAACTTGGTATAGTTTGCTACTTCAGGATAGTCACCTCTCCAGGCGGCTATATGCGACAATATTGCATAGCATGTAATCTTTCTGGCCAATACACCTTCCCAACGCGTTTCATTTTCATTATAGTAGTCACCAGGTTGCTGCACATCATTTGCACTAAACTTGTAAGGAAGATCTTGTGCAGCAGCCAGGATCTCCTGCTCTGCCCATGCAAGAATTTTATCTTTGTCCTCGCGAGCTTTGTTTTCAAAACTTCCATCGTGAGAACTGATTATGAAAGGGACATCACCCCAGATACGAACCATGTAGAAGTATGCAAATGCACGCAAGAAACGTGCTTGTGCAACGTCAACAGTCATATTGCTTTCTGTGTAGCGTGGGTCCGCGGACTTAACATCTTTTACACGCTCCAGAAATATGTTAGCAGAGTTAATTACGGCATACCAGCGTCGCCAGTTGGATAAAGCATCAAGTACCGGATAAGAAGCATTCAAATCATTACTGATCACAGCTTTCAGATCTTGACGAATTGGACTGGCAAATTCCCCGCTTCTAACGTCACCATAGATCCAGTGTGCGTTATTGTCGGCAAGTGCAGCCCGGGTCAGCGCATAAGTACCCAGTAAAGCGGCTCTGGTATCTTCCAGTTTATTCCACATATTCTTTTCGCCTACCGTGCGGGTAGAGTCGATCTCTAATATTTTTTTACATCCGCTTGCAAAAAGTGCGAGCAGCACAAACAACGCGGACAGAACGGTATTTCTTCTCATTTTCTTTATTTTAAAAGCTCCAGACATTGTCATTTCATTAAAGATTCATGCGTACACCAAGCGTGTATGTTCTTGGGATCGGTAAGCCATAACCCGTGTCATATCCTGTATAATCAACAAGCTCTGGATCTTGACCAGTGTATGGTGTTATGGTAAAGACATTGTTGGCTGAACCGTACAAATAGAGACGCTCGATTTTTTTACTTTTCACTAAAGCACTTAAATCATAGCCGACTGAAACCGTACGCAACTTGAGGAAGGAGGCATTTTCAAGAAACAAACTTTGATCACTGCGGTAAGGGATCACGGTGCTCCAAGGATTGTATAAAGGATATTTGCTGTAATCTCCTCTTTTCTCCCAAAAGGTAATTTCTTTTACAGAGGTAATAGCAAGTGTTCCTTCCCTGTTTATGAAATTGAAGCGATTTGCCATCTCTTCATTGATCAACTTACGGCCTAAATTGAAGTAAAGATCAATTCCCAAATCCCAGTTTTTGTACCTAAACTGGTTATTAAAACCTCCGGCAAGCTTCGGCATAATGTGCCCCATTAAGGATTTATCATTATAGTCTATGCGGTTATCATTGTTCAGATCTTTCCACATTGGATCACCTCCACTTAACGCGATACCATTGTAAGTCATTTTTTGTCCATTCGTACCAGGAACCTGGCTATCTGACTCGTAGATACCATTGTTTGTAAGTAACCAGTATTGATCAATTGGTTTGCCTACCTGCAACAAACGATTCCCGATCACGATTTCTGAACGTTGTCCGGGCAGCGACGTTAAGCGGTTCCGGTTTACGTTAAAATTCAGGGTACTTGTCCAGGAAAGCGCCCGCTTACCAGACTTCAAGACATCTGCGCTTAGAATCAAGTCGATTCCCTTGTTATTCACATTCAGACCTGTTTCATATGCCTGTTCGTAACCATATTCTGCGTAGGTTGGGATGCCAAGAAGCTGATTTTTATCATTCTTGGTATAGGCATCAACACTAGCGCGGAAGCGATGATCAGCAAAGCTGAAGTCAAGCCCTACGTTCAATTGATCCGTGTAAGCCCATGGAATTCCATAACCCACCCAACCGAAACTATATGGCCTGTTGAGAACGGCGAAACCATTGAAACCAGGAGCAGTGAGATTGCCGGTATATCCTGCTTCAGCAGTATATTGCGGCCCCTGCGAGAAATTGTCGAAGGTATTTAACCTTCCAGCGCGTCCCGCGCTCACCCGAAAGTTTAATTCTGATATGAACTTTCGATCCGCTAGCAGATCTTGTTTAATGTTCCAGCTCGCAGCTACAGCAGGTGTAAACAGCCATCGGCTTGTTGGCTGGGCATTAGAGGACCCATCAGTTCTCAGCAACAGTGACACATTATACTTATCATCAAAGCTGTACTCCGCTTTAGCATAAAAAGCAAGAAGATTCTGTTTAGTTCGATCTAGGAACTTGTACACTAGCTCCCTTGGAAATGCAAGTGGCAAAAGGTAACTACCATTGTTTGGATCGGTCTCAAGAAGGTTGAGCTTGATGAAATCGTTTATACCTTTATAAGCATAACCATTGTTATACTTATAAGTATCCCACTGCGTTGATGTGCCAGCTTCGAAATTAAGCAGGTGTTTGTCGTTAAACAGCCTTGTATATGAAACAGTGTTATCAAAAAGAAGTCGTTGATTGAACCCATAGTAATTTGATGCATAACTAATTTCATCCATTAAGGTGCGTGGAAAAAATAGGTCACGAAAGCCTTCGCTATAGTCAAGGCCTAACTTGGAAACAAATTTAAGGTCTCCAAAGTCGATAACCAGCCTACCTTGTCCCTGCACAACGTTATTAAAGTTGTTATCGAACCCTTTATCAAACTGGCTTAGATAATTATTGTACGCTTCTTTATTTGGTGCAAGTGGCGCCGATAGTTCAGGAATATAGTTCATTTGAGCGAAACGATCCCTTAAGCTGCGATTTCTCATTCTGTTGAGCCGAGTGCCATTTACCATTGCCGTAAACTGCATCCACTTTAATGGTTTGATGTTCACGCTGAAAAAGGCATTGTAACGGTCCATACCAGTATCATCGGCCACCCCGTCACTTTTTGTATTTCCTGCGGCAAAGCGGAACCCTGCACGATCAGAGCCACCGGAGATATCAGCATGAATACCATACACTAATGCATTCTTGTAATAGCTATCTGTCCAATTTGATGGACCGTAATAAGCATTGCTTAGAGAGTCACTCAAGTAGAGTGGATAAACGTCATCGTCATTATAGGTACCATCTGGAGTATAGCGGTCATAAAATTGCTTGCGAAAGTTATTTTCGTACTCTCCATTAATCGTTGTAACTGATGGACGTTGTGCCATACCTACATAGGAATTGAAGCTAATCTTGCTCTTTTTAGATGACTTTTTCGAAGTAAGTAAAATTACACCGTTCGCAGCCCTGGGACCGTAATAAGCGAGTCCAGCCATATCCTTCAGAATTTCGATACGTTCAATGTTATTAATGTCTATCGAAGCAAGCAGGTTCGTAGCAGGACCCATTCGGTTATAATCATAGCGCTGTAAGTCGTAAGCGAAAGGGTGTTCATCTGTAATTAAAGGCATACCGTCCAACACCACCAGAGGCTGTGACTGGTAAACGTCGCGCTTGGAAAGCAGCGGCGTGCTTATGCCCCGAACGTACATTTGTTGCACCGTTCCGGGTTCCCCGCTGGACTCCTGTATAAAAAGCCCTGGCGCTTGTGCTTTTAATGATTGTTGTAATGAAATGGCCGGATACAGCGCAAGCTGATCAGGATCTTTGGTGACCGAGCGTGGGCGTAGATCCTTTGTAAAGGCTTTTTCTTTGAGCATCAAAAGTTGAACCTTCTTAAGGCTGTCGGTATTAGTAGTATCCTGCATTTGTGCATTCTCTTGCAGGAATATAGACACCGACGCTCCTGAATAATAACTTTTCGCAACTGTTTTGCCGCCACCCGCCAACAAAAAGAAACCAGCTAGTAATAAAATACGCATATTTTTCAGTTATAGCCTGGTAAATTACCCGCCATTAAACAAGACATAACACTCCCCTTTCGATGTCCTGATCTGTGCTAAAACGTTTTAACGAGGTCACCGAATAAAGTCCGGATAACAAACCGGATGAATACGAGAAAGAATTTATGGAGGTTTAAATGCGAGTAGAAATTACCATTCCTATTTATTAATTAGTTAAAATTGGCTTATTGATTGAACCAGTAATTTTCCTGATTCGTATGTAATCGTATAAAGATGAGAAGTACTTTATACAGGCGCTTCAGCCCTAGGTGACAAACCTTAGTAGGTACATTTCGTTCATTAGCATAGGTTAATTTAAATATTTGGTTAGTTTGCAATTTTACATTGCTAATCACAATTTACATCTTAAATATAATGTGGAAAAATTTTATTTGTATTATTTATGATACAAAATACTTTGGTGTTGTCACCTTCAACATAGGGGTGCTTAAATCATTTTTGAATGTCCATTAACCCCTGTTGTCCTGAAAATAAAAGATTGGCATTCTCTCCAATGAAAGATTACAAGAATTCATAACGTAATGACTTATAGCTTTGTTCACTTAGATATAGATTTCATATATGGTTATAAACATACCCAGTGGCTTCGAGATGTTACATCCAAATATTATCTTTTTTTATCTGAGTCAGTTATACAAATCGTATCATATATTATGCATATTGTATCTTATTCATTCCAGTATTCACAAGATCAACGTTATATCCAAGTACGCAGAAGGCTGACGGGAGTTATGGATTAGGGACGAACTTAATTACCCGGTTCTGAATTGGTTTTACACTTCTTAGATAGTGATAAATAGCTTCAAGATCAGCTTGTGTCATGCCGGCATACATTGTCCAAGGCATCGGTGTATTCATCTCACCCTTTTGTACAACTTTCGAAGAATAGGCGGTATCCGCATAAGCTTTAAAACGGGAGATGAAGGCTGTTTTTGTCCAATGTCGTATTCCAGTAGCATCGGCTGTGATGTTCGCTGAACTTACGGTACCATTTGGCATTCGAAATTGCATACCCCCTCCGAGTTCAGTTTCTTTAATAACAGTCCCTTTTTCTGTCTGACTGTGACACTCCACACAACCCGCTGCATTCACCAGATAAGCTCCATACAAAATGGTATCTTTTGGACTGGGCTTTTTTTGAAAAGCAGCTTTTTGCGGCATGGTATTGATGATAAAATTTACCGGGAAATCTACGTCAGATTCCGGAACTTGCTTTTCAACAGCTTCTAACGTTCTTAGATAAGCTATAATGTCATAAATATCTTCTTTGTCCATTCTCCCGAACCGATGGGCAGCCATTAGCGGAAATAATGCTTTTCCATCCTTGTTCACGCCGGTCGTAATTGCATGTAGTATTTCGCCGTCCGTCCATCTTTTTAACGCATATGGGGTGATGTTTGGCGCATAGAAGGTTCCGGGAAACCCCATTTGCCGATTGAACACCTCTCCACCTGCGCCAAATCCTAGCTTTTTAATCGGACCTGCAAATCGGGCCCAATCTCTGGAACTATGGCAATCCATACAAACCGTAACGTGATTAGCGAGGTAACGTCCATGTTCTATCCGAACTGGGCTAGGTACAACGGTAAGTACCTCTGGTTTTCCGGTGTTTGGCAAGGCGATCTTTATATATGCTCCAGCGGCAATCACCAACACGATCGCAATTCCAAATATGACAAGAAGCACTTTTAAAACTTTCATTTTCAGGTTCAGATTTAAGTGTATCAATAATAAAACAATCCATTGCACGAGTTCAGTCTAATTGGAGGAATGACTTCCCACACGACGCAAATTGAGGAAAACTATTAAGGGAGGATTTAAGGATCAGTAATACCGCGAAACTTCATTAACGATCTGATAAACAAGCGATCAAAATAAACTAGCCAGAACAATAACTACTGATTTGGTAAAAGTAACTTCTAAAAATGATGTACTCAATAGCTATAACTAGGTATTACATGGCACCTTACTCAGCTCCGGCACAACGCGCCGGCTGGACTTGCAACAATAAAACAGACATTTAGTTAAGGGAATTTAATAACTTAACGACATGTCAAGAGAGAGAAAAGCGTACCCGAAAGAGTTCAAGCTGATGAGCGTTGAACTGAGTAATACCAGAAGCGATTTGACGGCTCTGGCAAAAGAATTGGACATCAAGCCCTCGCTCCTTTATCGGTGGCGTAAGGAATATTCGAGTAAGCCAGGCACTAGTTTTCCCGGCAATGGTAAAGTGGTATTGACGGAGGCCGAGCAGGAAGTAGCTAGACTGAAGAAGGAACTGCGTGAAACGCAGATGGAGCGCGACATCTTAAAAAAGGCTGTAAGCATCTTCTCCAAGAGCGACGGCAAATATTCGGGTTCATAAAGAATCACACTAGAATGTTTTCTGTCGGGAAGATGTGTTCGGTATTTAATGTAAGCAGAGGCGGCTATTATACCTGGTTGAAGCGCGTGCCTTCAAAGCGCAGTGCAGAAAACCAGATGCTTGAGCAAGAAATACTGGAAGCTTTTCAGAACAGTAAAAGCAGATATGGAAGTCCTAGAATTACCAAGGCCTTGAATAAAAAGATGATTAAGGTGTCCAGGCCTCGCGTAGCCAGGATTATGAAAAAGAGGCATTTACGAAGTGTTGTCAAGAAGAAGTTCAAGGTTACTACAGACGCTAACCATAAATTTACGGTACCTGAGAATAAGTTAGACCGGAATTTCAAGCCAGGTACTTTAGGGGCTGCCTGGGTATCGGATATAACCTATATAAAAACAAAGCAGGGATGGTTGTACCTGACGACAGTCATAGATATTGGTGACAGGAAAGTAATCGGTTGGGCGCTGAGCGCAACAATGAAAACCAATGATTCGGTCGTCCCGGCATTTAGAATGGCGCAAAGAAATAGGCCAATTACACAGGAACTAATCTTCCATTCTGACCAGGGTGTTCAGTACGCCTGCAATGAGTTCAGAACATTACTTGAAAGCAATCCCTTAATTATAAGAAGCATGAGCAGAAAAGGAAATTGCTGGGACAATGCGGTGGCTGAGAGCTTCTTTAAAACATTGAAAGCCGAATGTATATACCAGAACAAGTTTGCAAATCAAACCCAAGCAGCAATCGTGGTGTTTGAATACATAGAAGCCTGGTACAACCGAAAAAGAATGCACTCTGCCCTGGGGTTTATGTCCCCAGAAGAGTTTGAAAGAACCTTAAACAAACGCAATATTGCAGCTTAACTAAATGTCTGTTTTATTGTTGCAATTCCAGGCACTTACCAAATCACTACTAATAGTGATTGTTGTCGCTTAAAGAAGTAGATATATTCAGGTACCGAATTAAATGGCGCATTGATATGGATGCAATCATTGATCTAACGTCGCGAGCCGTTGCCCTCATCACGATAATTCAGGAAACGCTGGTAAAAATAGCCGCACCTAAACCGTTTTCAAATTTCCCCTTTCAGGTTGATGAGCAGGTCTTCAGCGAATTCATTACCCGAAAAGATGACATTCTGATCGCCAGCATCTTCTTTGATAACGGCTCAAGCTATGTAAACATCAATGCAGATGAATCCACTTACAAAATAGCGCAAACCAGCTATTGCTACACGCTGTCCGTCCAACTTATAGCCTGGATCAGGAACACCAAAGACTTTGAAGTTTTCAATAAACGATTCGAATGTTCACCTACTATTCCTGCTCCGGATGCCTGGCGCGAATCTATACGGGAAATCTTATATCTTCACAAGGAGATGCGGCCTTCACTCGCCAAGGCCTTGCAGTATCTTCCGCTTCAGGTCATCCTCGCCCTTGGTGCAAAGCACTACAATGCACATCAACAACGATTGCTGCAGATCTGGGAGTTCGAGTTTAATACCAACAATTTAACTGTAATAATTTCGGAAAATGATTTAAATGCTTACAGGAGTTTAAATGCATCTATTCAAAAACACATTGTAGAAATAGCGACAAATGATATTCTTAAAGATCATTCCACATTCGCTAATAACCCTCAACAATGCTTACTTGAAAATGAAGAACTCCTGATCAAATGCCTGGAATTTGAGGAGGTACCATTAACCTTTCAATATATATTCGATAAGGAGCTGATAGAAATATGTGCTGCACGTCAGTACCGTCAAAATGAACTTTCAGCTTGTCAAACCCATACTGCGACAAAGCCTGACGAGAACATGGTTTACCACAAGAGCTTTGAAGTTGCATTTAGCCGATCGTTAAGTACCTGGGAAGAGCAGGAACTAGCACATCCAATAGATGCAGTAGAAACTGCTACGTCACATACCTTTAATCTGGATGCAGTGAAATCTGCCACTGACATGCGGCTGTGGGGATTAGCATTGTCAGGAGGCGGGATTAGGTCTGCCACTTTCAGTTTGGGTATATTACAGGGACTGGCAAAAAAGGGTGTTCTGCATAACTTCGATTATCTCTCTACGGTTTCCGGCGGAGGTTATATTGGTAGCTGGCTGGTTTCCTGGATCGCCCGAAATAAGTCTGTAATAAAGATCAGCAATCGACTAAATCCTGAAAAATCATCTGATCCTATGGCGGAAGAAGTAAGACCGATCAGATGGTTAAGAATGTACAGCAACTATCTGACACCCACCACCGGTCTCATGTCCACAGATTCCTGGACTGTCGGGATGACCGTTATTCGTAATATGTTGATCAATCAGATTGTCATTGCCGCTATCCTACTAAGCCTGATTTCTTTTGTAAATGTAGTATTCTTATTGTGGAGCGACCCTCCAACAATACTCTCTGCCATCGTTGAGTCCATAGGCTACTATAATATTGGAGCTCTATTATTGTTAATTGCTGCAGTCATTGCCGGTTCCGGTATGCGATCTTATATAAAAGAGAAGCCGTCAATCACTAACCCCTTACTCAAGGTTAAGGTCACTGACGCCTTAACAGTTATAGCTTGCCTAGCCGCTCTGATGATGAGCTCCTGGATGTACCACAATAGCTGGCCTGAGAAATTCGCTTCCATGCCCCTGAACTTAACACATAGACTTGTCCTCCCTACGATCGTCATATTCACAGCCTTGCTCATCGTGTACATACTTGGCCACTATTATAAAAATAGCAGCGGTGTAAAGCAGAGTTTTATACACATTTCCATAGACATGTTCGGCTCTGCGCTCGCATCACTTACCGGCGTGTACCTTTTTGTTCTTTTGACAGACCATACACGGGAACTGTCCCTGTCCCCTGCCCGAGATGACTTCTTTCTGCCGTCCAACTTATGCTTCACCATCCTTCCACCGCTGGTTCTTGAAATCTTCGCAATCACCATTGTTCTGCGTATGGCGCTACTCGGCGCAAACTTTCCTGACGAGCGCCGCGAATGGTGGGGCCGGATAGGTGGCCGGCTGCATCGTGTTTCTTTGGTCTGGCTTTTAGCAATAGGCATCATATACCTTGGAACCCAACTGATCGACCAGCGCAATATTGAAGAATTACAAACCACTTTCGCAGCAGGTTGGGGCGCATTACTCCTAACCGGATTAAGAGCGGCTTACACATTCAAGACCTCGGGCGAAAACACCAAAAAAGGTAGCTCCACTAAAATCCTTGAGATCTTAGCGCTGATAGCACCTTATATATTCGGTATTGGGCTCTTCATTTTAGTCCCGATATTTTTAAAGTACATTACAGATGCGGTTACCGAGGGTATTGGTTCCGATTCTATGCCCCTTAGAGAAGCTGCGTCAAATAGCCTGGCTATCTCAATCCTGATTACTGTTCTCCTTACACTTATGACCTATTTATTAGGACATCGCATCGGCGTGAATCAATTTTCATTGCACTTCTTTTATAAGAACCGCCTGGCACGAGCTTTCCTTGGTGCCACGCGTTTGCGGCACGATCGCCTTAGATCGGCGAACCCCTTCACTGGCTTCGATCAGCAAGATGACCTTAAAATCTCGACGCTGAAAACTGAAATGGGCTATTTTGGACCATATTATCTGATCAATACAACGCTAAATGCAACCAGTGACACAGACCTGGATCGTCAGGATCGTCAAGCAGAGTCCTTTATATTTTCACCAGAATACTGCGGTTTTGACTTCAGCCGTACGCGAGCAGCAGCAAACCGTTTCAAGAAATCGTACGACTATGCTTATCGCCCCACCCATGCGTACGCGTACCCGGGAGGACCTACAGTTGGCACAGCAATGGCGATCTCAGGTGCCGCTGCAAACCCAAACCAGGGCTATCACTCCAACGCTGCAACCGCTTTCCTGATGACTATCTTTAATATACGATTAGGCTGGTGGATCGGCAATCCACGACAAAGTAGATGGAAGCGTTCAGATCCCCGTATTGGATTACCATACACCATTCTTAATCTTATTGGAAAAACGGATGTTCGGAAAGACTATGTATGTCTCTCTGATGGCGGCCATTTTGATAACATGGGCTTATATGAACTTATACGCAGGCGCTGTAAGTATATTGTACTCTGCGACGGTGAACAGGATGAATGTTTTAGCTGTGAAGGTCTGGCAAATGCCGTCAGACGATGTAGAATTGACTTTGGTGTAGAAATTGAATTCCAAAATTTTGATAAAATAATTCCAGATCCCACAACCAAGCACGCTCAATGCCACTACCGTGTGGGGAAAATCATATACCCGGGTTCTGCAGATGGACCAGCCTGGCTAATCTATATTAAGTCAACCATCCACGGTGATGAGCCCGTTGACATCCGGGAATATGCTATAAAAAATGCGAAATTTCCACATCAAAGTACCGCCGACCAGTTTTTTGATGAAGCTCAATTTGAAAGTTACCGTAAGTTAGGTCTGCATATTGCCGAAGGTCTATGATATGGTACCTACTTAAATCTCACTCGTCGCCCCGCTCCAGCAATAGCTTTGTCCGCCCAAATCATACCACTTGTCAATACCATTAACTCGTTCACCGGGCAGGCTTCCCACTGCAGTCAACATGGTTCCTTGCTGTACTTTCCTCAGAATGGGGGCTCTCCTGTAAGGCTCACCGCTGCGAATATTCAACAGGCCATTTGCACGTATATTCGCCGGAAAATTCGTATTTACTTCTGCAGGTATCAATCCGCCGCATTGCTGATAGATGGCGGGCACATCGAGTAGAAGCTGCGTATAGGATCTGCGACTTTTTGCCAGTCCATTTACCGGATCAATCTTCCTCCCAGGATCAAGTACATGATGGCCAACGATAGACTTCGAAGGATCGAGTCCGAACCTCCAGCAAAGATATGCGATTACCCACACATACTTCAGGTAAGCCTCGTCGGCATTGATATTACCGCCGAAACAGTATTCCACACCTATTGCCGCATCATTTGAGTGGAAGCCAAAAAGTATGTTGTCTTCCTGACGTTTGTACCTCACGTGCCAGGCCTTTTCAGCTGGTCCGGTTAATGCCGGAATGCATTCTAATATCTGATTATCATCAACAAAGATGTGCGCAGATGCACTGATCTCATTTCGGCTGTCCTGATAATACCTGACATTCCCATTCGCTGTTGATCCTGAATTTCCAGTATCGTGCGCAACGATAAATTTCACAGCGGGATGTATCAGTACACCAGACCTGCGTTTGCTGCCAGCAGTTAAGTAGCTTGGAGTTACCGCATATTCCTGCTCTAGCAGGTTATTTGAAAAAGGCTTCATTTACTTATTTGGTTAGACTATCCTAAAGCATGATTGGGATTTGGAGTGTTCGCCCCGGTCACTTGATCAGATGTCGGATCCATACTCATATCTTCCTCCTCTCGGGAGATCACATCTCCTTCTGGCGTAACACTGCTCCTGCTACTCGCTCCTTCTGGCGCCGCTGCTTCTGCTGGAGCCTTGGGTTCTTCAGCCCGCTCATCAGCATCCTGCGGGGCCTCAGCCGGACCTGGGTCTGGACTGCTATTTTCCGGCAACTTCAACAACATGTAAGTTCCATTACTGATGCCCATCAATAACAGCAGGTTGGGTGGAAAATCGGGCATGGCATAGTTGTTAAATACTTCGGTAAAAAACACGACGGTTAGGGCCAATGTCCATAATACAAACTGGAAGCGGTGTATACTCACACCATTTACACCATCGGTCAAGATGTCCGTGATAAAGCCGCGACTGTTAAATTTTGTTTGTTTACTGACCGAATTTTCCGGCTTAGTTTCATCTGCAACTTTAGCACCAACCAATGTCGCCGCACTTACCCCCAGCAGGATCAAGGTCGAGGAACTTATATCAGTCAACTCATTAGTATAATAGTATAAATGGATAAAACAGGCAACCACAATAATAGTCCACCAGGCAATTTGCGTGCGCGAGAGACTATATAGATACCCCTGTTCAGGGCTTCCCTCCTGTAAAAGGTTTGACTTCCATGCCAGATAAACCACCAATCCAGTAACCACAGCCGCGGTGAGCCAGATATAAGGGAGCTTATCTTGTTTAACAAGCTCTAACTTCGTATCCTTGCTGCGTGAGCTCAACTCTTGTGTAGCCGTGCCGACGCTAAACTCGACAGGAAATTCTTTTTTAGCCGGTAATTTATAAAATCGGTTCCAGGCTTCAAATGCATCTTGATTGCTACGCTTGCGCGCTAACACAAAAACAAGTTTCTTAGAACCATCCTTCCACAAAACTGGTGGTCCTTCAGGATGTAGCCCGTTCATTGGTAAACCGTTGATGTACAGTAGCAGGTCAACTGCCCTCCAGTTGCTTAATTTATCAGTCGCAGGAATCGTGATCTCTACAATTTCTCCAACTTTATACCTGAGATTACTGTCCGGTACGGACAAATTCTTTAATGTTATAGCAGAATTTACTATTGCTGAATCAGGCTGCGAACCTGATGTGGACTTTTGTCCTTTCCCTTCAAGCGCAATAATCAAGAATGGCACAAGCAGAAGGAATTTTAGCAAAGTTAATTGGTGAGTTTTCATAGATCTGATTCCTGATATAAATCTCTGGAAGCTTTAAGCAATTTAGGCTAAAAACAAGCAAGCTTAAATAGCTATTGATAGCTATTCTTTCAAATAATATTATTCACGATATTAGAGACTTAACTACTAATCTTCAACATCTTAGCAAAATGAACCTAAGCCTTCTACGACACAAGATTGGTCCGCTAGCCCTTTGCTTATTGTTATTATTTAGCTGCAAAGTTCAACTCATTAGTAAGTACGACGAAATTACCGATCGAAGCATCAATAGCCTGCAAGAAAAAGTTACAAAGATGCTCCTTAAACTTGAAAATGACGTGGGCACTTCTGCGGCAGATTATCCAAATTACCGCAGCTCCTACGAGGATGTGAAAGTAGACTTGAACACGTTAAAGATCCGAGCCAATGCGATAGATAAAAATACCATCGTACAGAATCAACTTGTTTTGCTCGACCGGAACATACAAACGTTAGATAGCTTGCACAGAAAAGGGCTGCAGAAAGCCGAAATTCCGATATTACAAAGCGCATTCAATCAATCATTTACGGCATTGGTAAAACTGCAAATGGCCTTGAAACGTGGTGAAAGTAAGAACTAATTACAATAATCTCCTTTATGTCAACCATAAATTTTAACCAACTCGTCAAAGACATGCTTACTGCCGCTAAGGGACCGCTAAGTGCCAGCTGGAAAGAAGCAAAGCCATACGCTGAAAGTGAGTTCAAGGCGTTTGCTGAAAACATTAGGTTAATAGAAAAGCTTAAATTGGAAGGCACAATTGATGAGGAACGCGCGAGGCTCCACATAAATATTCAAAAAAACTCCATCCAAATTGTATTACTTTCGATTGAAGGTATTGGGATACTCGCGGTCGAAAACGCGATAAATGCAGCGATAAGCGTGATTCAGAATACGGTAAATAGAGCAATAGGCTGGTCAATCTTATAGATCTTCCGATTTCATATTATCGCCATCCTTAAAGTGCAGCCTTCGAAAAATGAATCCTGAAAGTACGGTTAGGCTGCCCACCACTAGAAAAGTGTATCTGAAGGCATTGTGAATTTCATCATGGATTAGCTTCAGGTCTCCCTGGAAAATCTTCAACACGATCAGGCCAAATGCAACCCCGAAGCCAATAGCCAGCTGCTGATTAACAGAAACTAGTGAATTTCCACTGCTGGTATGATATTGTCTCAGGTCTGCAATGGATATAGTGTTCATGGCGGTAAATTGGATAGAGTTGAAGAATCCCAGGATTGCAATGATGGGCATGTACCAGTAAATTGAGGAATTTACTTGCGGTATGGCCATGCTGCATATCAGTATTCCAATCACAAAAGTGTTCGTCATAAGCGTTGCCCGATAACCAAACCGATCCAGTATACCAATTACTGCTGATTTCCCAAACATTGCAGTTATCGCCATGGGCGCAACGATCCATCCAGAAGTTACAGCTGATCTGCCATAGGCAATTTGAATCATCATCGGCAACAGCAAGGGAATAGCGCTAATGCCAAGTCGCGTCGCAAGATTACCCAGAATTCCGACCCGGAATGTTCGAACCTGAAATAGGTCCAGTGGAAATATGGGGTTATTGTCCCGCTTAGCATGTTGGTAATAAAAGTATAACATAAGGAAACCAAAAAGCAGTACTGCCAACACAGGTGTTACATGTATCGTATTACCGAAAAGTTCCAGGGCTATAGAAAGCAGTAAAGATGCGGCTGCGAAGATCAGAAATCCTTTCAGGTCAAAATCGATAATCGGCGATTTATAGTCCGGCATATATTTCAGGCTCAGTACAATACCTAACAATCCAATAGGTAGATTGATCAGAAAGATCCAATGCCAGGAGAGGTAGTCTACCATATAGCCGCCGACTAGCGGTCCCAGAACCGGGCCGATCAAAGCAGGGATGATTGCATAATTCATCGCCTTTAGCAGCTCATGCTTAGGAAAGGTTCTGATCAGGGCGAGCTTCCCCACAGGAGTCATTAAACTACCTCCTACCCCCTGAATCATCCTGGCAATAACAAGAGATGTTAAATTTTCGGCCATGGAACAAAAAAGTGAACCCAGGCTAAACAGAATTAAGGAGAAAATAAATATACGACGAGTACCAAACTTATCTGCCAAAAATCCACTTACCGGCATGAAAACAGCCAGCGTGAGTACATAGCTGATGATCGCGTTCTGCATGTTCAAAGGCGATTCGTTCAAGTCTTTAGCAATGGATGGCAGAGAGGTGTTCAGAATGGTAGAATCAAGCATCTGCATGAAAATTGCGGTTGCCAGAATGATCGGTAGTAGTTTTTTTGTTATCTCCGGGGTTTGCGCACTTGCTGTCAAATTCATTGCTACTGTTCGTCGGGTTAAACATTAAACGATCTATTGCCCTATCCTAGGCTAACTATTCTTGCTTGGTCCAGACGAGCTTGTCAGTTTTGTAACCCAAATTTTCTGCCTGCTTTAGGTAATCCGTTTTAATTCTCTCCGGCATGGTTTTTTCCCTGGAAAGGATCCACATGTACTTCAGATTGTTACCGACTACAAGGGCATATTTGTAATCGGGATCAATGGCGATGACGTTGTACCCAGCGTAAAATGGTCCAAAAAAGGACACCTTCAACCGTGCTATCTGCGGATCCTTTACGAATTTTGCTTTACCAATACTCTCCTTCCACACCTGCTTTTTATAGTCAAAGCCGCGATTATCCACGCGTATTAAACCATTTGACTTTAAGGAGTATTCAGCTGTAACCTGTTCTAAATTTTTCTCAAATTTAAAATCCATGCGGGCAATCTCGTACCATTTTCCAAGATAACGGTCTTTATTAAACGGACTCACGGCCCTTGCACCTTTCGGTATGGATACACATGAAGCAAGGCTAGCAATAACCACGGCGCCGATCCCCAGTACCAAGGCGATCTGATATTTTCGAGGTTTTAAGATCATGAAAGGTTAACAACAAGCGCGTGCAAAGGTTTGAATGAACCGGGGGTATCTAGAAATTGAGGAAGGGTCAACTTTAATTTGAAGTTAAAGATTGTAATTGATGAAAATCCATTATATTCAGACATTTAAAAATTAAAACAGAATTACAAAATGAAAAAACACCTATTAACGCTCTTGATGCCAGTCTTGCTGTTGCTGTCATGCAGCAAAAATGATGACAAACCGAAGACAAGCATCGATCAGGACAAAGTTTCCTTAAACTACGACCAGACCCATCAATTTGAGCTTCGCACGGGCGGAACGAAATTGGACAACGTCAAGGTAAACTGGAGTTCTAGTGACCAGCTGGTGGGAACGATCAACTCCGCGGGACTTTTTTCTGCAAAACGTATCGGAACTACCACCATCAAAGCAACAGCAAATGGCGAATCCTTTACTTCAGAGATCACCGTAGTACCTTATAGCCAACTTTGCGTAGAACCGGTCATCGAATTCGGCACAAGCTTAACAAATGTAAAAGCGAAGGAAAAACGTGTGTTACTTGCGCAGAACACGGCCGAATTGGTGTATAAGGGTGAAAATGCAAAGGTTCAAAACATCTTCTATATCTTTAACAATGGCGGCTTGGAATCGTCAGCGTTAATCCTGTCCCCTACTTCAGCGGTTGTAGAGGAAACCGTGAAGTTTTTTTCCGAACGCTACGAGTTCGTTGGGGAGTTTGAAGAGGTCTTTTACTTTCAGGATTCAAAAACGACTATTGGCCTTGGCTTTTCAGATGGTGTCGGCTTCCTTGCCGTTTACTTCCCAGCAGAAATGACCGGTAGCAGCGCTAAAGCATCAAAAAATGAAAAACTTCGGGTACTTAAGCAAGCCTTCATTACGAGGAAGCAGCAGGTTACCCTTACGCCCTAACGTTAGCAAAGAATCAGCAAGCCAATTCCAGGCTTGCTGATTATTAATATGCTACAATGTAAAACAAAACTTTCTTCTACGGCTTTCCAGCAAGCTTACTGGAGGGCCTTAAAACGGGCAAGTGGAGCCATTCTTGCTTTGTTCAAGGATAGACTATCACCCTTCAGGCTGTAATTATCTGCTGCAACCAGCACCTTTGTAAGGCCATTTTCAACTTCCATATCTTCACAGGCCATCTTTGTTGACATACCTTGAGAAAAGGTTATTCTACCCTTACCAGCTAAGGCAAAGGTGCCGCCAATGCCGTTGCAGCCACCAGAGCCAGTGTAGCGACCCTCAGTCGCAAGAAGTAACAGGAAAGGTTCTTTGCCATTTATAGAGTCGGCAACAGGCTTTCCGTCCAATTCTATGAGTTTCCATCGGCGATCAGTGATTGTTTCACTGCTGGGTATGTCTACCTTAGATTTTTGAAAAAGGCTACAGGAGCTAAGAGCAAGCAAACTTAGAACGATTAATGTATTCTGAATGGTTTTCATAATTGGATTTGAAGATAAACGCTTATGCAAAGCTATCAAAATCTATAAACTCTACTCATCTTTCAGCTTAAGCACAATTCTATCTCCTTCGGGTTTAACGCGAAACACAGTGGCATCTCCAGGTTTTTCAAAACTTCCGGTACTTGCCTCAAGCTTGTATGGATGTTTATCAAAGGAAAAAACGAGGTGTCTTGCTTGAACATCCAAAAATGGCAACTCAGTTGCATTTGTAACCTTCAAATCGAAGTACCAGTCTGTTCTTGGTGCACCCTTATATATTATTGTTAAAGCTTGCTCCTGAAAGTCTATTTCGAAGCTGCCGTTTTCAACAGGCCAGGAAACATGAGCAGTTCCCTTTTCAGCATTCGTAAATACCGGGTCTCCTCCTTTGATGTTCACGTTCTTTCCACCAGAACTTTCCATCAGCTGCAAGCCTGCTGGCGTACCAGCTTTGCCCCATAAAAACCCGTCTACCACAGGCAGTGTGTAGAAAAAGCTTTGGTTGATGGTTGTTACACCAGTTAAATATTTATCGGGTATGTTTTCGTTGAACATATGAATATCGGCAATACGGAGGGTCCCCCCTTCCCATAGCAGGTTTGCTCTATAAAACCGGCTATTGTACCAGATGGTTTTCTTATCGCTCTCCCCTAGATCTTTCGTGACGGTGAATGTCGTAGCAGGTGTAAGCTTATATTTCTTTTTGAACCAACGTCCGGACCGCGACATGGTTTCCACACGTACGTCACCATTGGCGCGGAGCTTAGCAATAAGCGGCATTTGTAGTTCCAAACCCTTTTTCATGGCGTCCCAGGTAAAGGAGTTTTCCTGCCCTGCCTGGGTATAATTGAAGCCAAGCGAAGGATCACTGGAGAACGTTTGAAAAAACCAGTTGATCCATTCTTCATTTCCGCCCGCATGCGTATAAACAGGCTCAAGGGTGGTTACGCTTCTACCATCTGCATATTGGCGGATCGGATCGCTGCCAAGCATTCTGAAAACCGGCACTGGTAGCTGCTGCTCGGCAGTTTGCGCAGGCATATAGGAATTGACACGACTCGGGTAATAAGCCTGGTTCCAATAGCCACCCCAAAGGGTGAACCCATCGGTCCCTACCTGGTCCTTACAGTTGGCTGTGGCTACAATTTTATACTTATCATACATATAATTGAGGGAGTGTGCATCGATAACCCAGGCAGCGACTGACTTGGGGTAGTATCCGAATATTTTTTGAAATCAGCAAAATAGACATCAATTATCTTCTCCCGCTCCTTAGGCGTGTAGCCAACAGAGAATCCAACGTCAGAATGCCAATCCCAGGCATACTTCCCCCGCCACTTGATCCCCGCCTTTTCTATTAACGGCTGTGGTAATTCCCACCAAGCCCCAATCTCGAAAGTCCCTTTTGGTAATTGGGCGAGCAGCTTTTGATATCTTGGATCTATTAGCGCGTCATACTGAAGCAGGAAGGTACCAGGTAGCTTGTACTTTTTCATGATCTCTACCTGCTTAACCACCGTCTCATAGAGCACATCTTTTGTGATCTGAGCATCCCTGGGTTCTAGCAGTCTGATGAAATTTACAATATTTACAATCTTTGGCTCTTCGCCAGCTACTCCTGTGGGAACAGCGTGAACCTTGCTGCTGAAAGCAGCAAGTATGGATAGAAGACTGAAAAAGGATATTAGAAAAAATAGTTGTTTTTTGTTATGCATCATTTTTGAAATTAAAGCGTATACTAACCTTAAATATGCCGAGCATATCGATGATTTTTTGTTAATATACACCAAAGTCACCTAAGTGGGTACTTGTTGAATTGAAACTTGACAGTACTACGTATCTGATAAACCGGGCTTTTACAAAGGCAGGTAGCCACTTTATTTGCTGGCTGCGAACGCTGGCAAGTCCAAATGCACCTACTTTGTGCCAGGTTAGATTATCAGTACTACTTTCAATCTGTACGTGATCTGGTTTACCACCGGAACCATCAACTTGTCTGGCAGTAATTTTAACACCATGAACAGTTAGCTCTTCTCCCATGTCAATGGTAATATGATGTGGAGGACCTGGATTAGCACCCGCCCATTGAGAATGCCAAAAGGTTTGTATATCATCATCGATCGCAAAATCTGCTTTACCATTGTTGGGACCTTCGCCTTGAGCTTCCTCAGATGAAAAATCTACTATTTTCCAGGCCGTGCGACTGTAATCTGGATAATCCGCCAGATTAGGTTCAGAAGTTATCAGGAAATATGTGGTTTTGAGATTTTCATTAATCAAATGATTTGAATGAATGCTTATAGGTAGGAGATAGCTTTTAAACATTTCAATGGCATTTGGACCTGATGTTTTGACATTGACCTTTAAGGGTTCGGTTGATGTTGAACCCTTTTTAATCACTGCGTCAGCACTACTAAGCTCGTAGGAGTTAGCCGGAAGCAACTTATATGCAGTATTATTCGCAGTATTGTAGGCAGCAACTAAGGTGGTGTCAACGCGAAAATCAACTTTTATATCCTGCTCGGGATAACCTGTTCCTCCAATATTTGCACCATAGATCAGGAACTGATCTTCCATTTTAATTTCAAGTTTCGTGCTAACTAGTCCATTAACCGCTTGGGGCATGTAGAGTTGGCTGTATTTCGATTCGTCCTGGTCAGGGAGATTTACCTCATCCTTGCAGCCTGGTAACAGCAAAAATAAGACTGCTACACTAAACAGTTGTTTGTATGTGATTTTCTTCATTTTAAAAGGATTTTGATTACCAGAAAGGATTTTGAACAATTGCCCTATTCCTGTCCAATTCATATTGTTCTATTGGCCATAAGTAATAAGAAGGTCTGAAAAGATGCGGTGTGGCTATAGCTACCCTTTTATAAAAGTCGTTTCCATCTTTACTTACATCCATTCCATGTAGTATACCCATCACCTGAGGTGCTATTTTCCAGCGACGAATATCGAAAAAGCGATGCCCCTCATAAGCAAGTTCAATACGACGCTCTGCCCGAATTTTTTCACGCATCTCAGCCTGACCGGAAGGAGTAGCAATGTTATCAGCTCCAACGCCGTAGCTCCGTATACCTGCCCGCCTACGAATAGCATTCAAGTAAGTAAGAATTTCAGGCGAACCCGCTTGATATTCATTTAATGCTTCAGCATAGTTTAAGTATATCTCGCCTAAACGAAAAAGGATCAGCACTCTGGATTGCACCTGCCCATTACCACCAGCACCTACGTTGGTTTGTCGACCAACATTCTTGCGCACGAGATAGCCAGTTTTTGAAAAATCTGTCGGATGACCATTCCTGCCGTTAGGACCAGAAACATAAAAAGTAATGGGTGCTGGTGAGGACATTGTTCCTCCCTGCCATATGCTGTTATTGTAGGTCACGCCATGGTAGAACCTGGGTTCACGATTCATGTACATATTGTAAACTTGAACACCATTTACATCCGTAAATCCATTTTCTGAATATAGCGCAGATTCAGAACGTAGAAGGCCGTCCGACATGAAGTAGCTGTCAACCATTTCCTGAGTCGGACCGATGCCGCTCCAGCCACCAGCTTGCCTAGGGGTACAATGAACATCCCACCTGGCCAAATCATTCGATTTGCGAACAAAGATTTGTTCTGCATTCCAGCTGTTAAAAAATATACCATCAAGTGACTTTATAGGATCCCCCGAAGGATCCTCGTATAGCCTGTATAAGCCTAGATCAATAACAGCTTTCGCCGCATCCGCAGCCCTTTTCCACTTTTCAGGATCATAGGTTTGAGAAATTAAGTTCGTTCCGTCTAAATTTACAAGTGACGAGAAGTCCTTGTTTCCGTTAAACTGAGGACTTGCCGCGTAAAGTAAAAGTCGCGATTTAACAGCAAGGGCAATACCCTTGGTAATGCGACCAAATTCAGCATCGCTGGTCTGACCATTACGTTGGGGCTGCGAAGGCAAGCCTTCAGCTGCCTTGTCAAGCTCAGAGACAACATAGTTCACGCAGTCATCGTATGTGCTACGAGGGATCTGCATGTCGGCTGCCGGTGCATCTGGCTGAGTAACGTCCTCTCCCATAATCACAACTGGTCCATATTGACGCATAAGAAGGAAGTAAAAGTAAGCTCTCAGAAAGCGAGCCTCTGCCTGATATTGATCTATGAGTTGTTGCCCGTTCAGCGAGCGAATCTCAATGTTTTCATTAATGTGATTAATAAAATATGTAGCCGATCTTATGCCTTGATAATAATCTCCCCAACGGTTGAAAGAAATATTAGCCGGATTTAGATTTCCAATGTTTACCGGATAGTTTGGCCCTCCTGCCCAGGTCAGGTCTGCCTCGTCGGCGGTCCCAACCATTGGATAGCCATCAATAGCATTGGATTCGTCTGGAATAAAATTATAAACATTAGCAAGAAACTGCTCTGAAGATGCTTTCTTCCGAAAAACCTCCTCAATGGTGATCCGATCGTTTGGCACCTGATCTAAAAACTTTTTACATCCTCCGCTCGGAATACAGAAGAACAGCAGCAAGGGTAGTAAATATTTTATCTGTCTTTTCATCTTTTGATAAATAAATGGGTGGTAAATTAAAACATGCATCTTAGGCCCAGATTATAGGTTTTAAGCAGAGGATATTGGGCACCTCTTCCGTCGCCCAACTCTACATCCCACAACTTAAAGTCACTCACGGTTAGTAGATTATAACCAATGAAATAAATACTAAGGTTGGAAATGCCAACTTTCGACAACCACTTCCGATCAGAGAAATTGTAGTTTAACTCTGCAGTTTGCAGCCGCAGGAAGGAGCCGTTCTTAGTCCACCACGAACTCGTGGCATAATTCATATTATCATTACCGTAAGTAATGCGGGGGTATAATACATTGGAACTCGGATTCTCAGGTGTCCATCGGTTTGTGATTTCACTGAAAAGGTTTCCCCGCTCTCCACCCAATCTAAATGGCTGGAAACCATCTCCATTCAAGAGGATATCTACATTGCTTATGCCTTTGAACCAAGCTGCAACAGACCAATTCTTCCATCTAATTGTCGGACCAAATCCATAGACAATTTCCGGCATGCTCCCGTAACCAATCGAAGCCTGATCGTAGGAATCTATTTTTCCATCGCCATTCAGATCTTTATACTTGATGTCACCCGGCTTGTTTATTCCAGTTTGATAAGGACTGTTCAGCACCTCTTCATCAGATTGATAAAGACCTTCCGCAATGTACCCGAAACGCTGACCCAGTTTCCGACCTATACGTTGCTGCCAGGGATATGGCCACGGGGCATTAGCATCATCGATAACTTTTGCACGGTTCCAGTTTATATTGCCTCTGAAACCAAGCGTAAAATCACCCAGCTTCTTTTGATAATCAATTGTGGCATCGACACCAATGTTATTCACCTCTCCGAGGTTAGCATAAGGTAAACTTGCAATACCCTCAATCAGCGGCACATCACCTCTTTGCCTGAAAATACCTGTTCGCTGTTCACGGAATACATCAGCAGTAACGGACAATGCATCTTTGAGTGTCTTAAACTCAATTCCGAGATTTGACTTGGTAGCGCGTTCCCAGGATACATCCACAGCATAGTCACCAAAATTCAGTCCACCGATACTGTTATCGGTGTTATTTTGCCCGTAGCTGTAGCCATTCTGATTTGTAATCGTACTAATGTAAGCAAAACGACGCCCGCCGATGTTACTGTTTCCAACAGTTCCGTATGAGAATCTGAATTTTAGAAAAGAGATCGCTTCTTTTAAAGGTTCAAAAAACTTTTCCTGAGACACTACCCATCCTAATCCAAACGATGGGAAAAATCCAAACCTTTTCTTCGGTGCGAAAGTCTCTGAACCGTTGTAGCCAAAGTTTATCTCAGACAGGTATTTGTCTGCGTATGCATATGTAAGCCTACCTGCCAATCCCATGTAACGATAAGGAATTGAGGTTATGAAATCACCTGCAAATGCTTCTACCCGATCAGATTGATTGTATAGCAACATACCGGTAAAGTCGTGCTCGTCAATTTTTTTCGCATAGTTAATTGCACCCTCCATATAGCTTTGTCTGGTGCCGCCATTGTTCCTACCGTATCCCAGGTAGTTGGTACCAATTTGTGTCTGATCGAATTTCAATGCTCCATCGTCGCCTCTCCCAGTGGCTAGATAGCCATCAACTGTTTTAGTTCTGGTAATCTGGTGCGTATTGTAATTATCAAAGGAGAACATGCCCGTAAGCGAGAGTCCCTTTACCCAGAAGTCTAGGCTTTGTGTAAGGCGTAGGTTGCTCCACAGTTGACTGCGGAACTCCGTCGCATACCCAGACTGGGTGAGGATGGTGTATGGGTTCGAGACATCTCCTGTTCTAATTTTAGAGAAAAGGCCATTTGAATAGCGCGTAGGAATGGTTACTGGTGTAAGCACGTAAGCCGCATTAAAGATACTTGAAGTTCCGGAACCAGGATAGTTACCGTTACTTACCCAGCCAGAAACTCCGAAATCAACCTTTGTGGTCTTGGTAACATCAAGCGATAAATTAGATGTAAAATTAAACCTGCTAAACTTCATGGTGGAATTATAATTTGCAAGTTCATCGGTTTTAAACATCCCAGTCTCATCGTAATAACCGACAGATAAATAATATTGAGCCTTATCGGAACCGCCATTTGCATTTACCCTCGCCCTTTGATTATGTCCATAGTCATTAAGAATTGTTGAAAACCAATTTACATCTGGATAGAGATCCGGGTCCGTTTGATCACGGGTAGCCGAAATTCGTTCTGCTGGGTAGCGGGGATTGGGATCATTCGGAAAACTGTTCCTGTAAGCTTCATTAGCAATTTCCATGTAGGTCACTCCGTCTGCAAATTCAGGCAAACGGGTGAAAGCGGTCATACCTTGGTCATACTGAAAGTTTATGGATGTTTTGCCTGCCCTCCCTTTTTTAGTCTGAATGACAATCACCCCATTTGCACCTCTTACGCCATAAAGGGCAGTAGCCGAGGCGTCTTTCAATACACTGAAGCTTGCAATATCCTCAGGATCGATGTTATTAAACG
The DNA here is from genome assembly GCA_038918115.1 of Pedobacter sp. Lineage (GTDB taxonomy): Bacteria > Bacteroidota > Bacteroidia > Sphingobacteriales > Sphingobacteriaceae > Pedobacter. Next base: position 459,456 of record JBCLAL010000003.1, on the reverse strand, counting down.
ATCGCTCAACACCATCTACTAAAATGAGTGGAGAACTACTGGTAAAAGTAGAAATCCCACGAATGTAGATCTCTGCATTATCGTATCCTGGTTCACCACTACGCTGTACCCCTACAACGCCTGCTACTTTACCTGCAATAACATTAGACAGGTTGGCAACAGGCTGCTTCAGATCTTCGACCTTAATGGTACTTTGTGCGCCAATGGTTGTCAGTTTCTTTTGTGCACCGAAAGCCACAACCACCACTTCATTAAGGTTAGAAGGCTCCTCTTTGAGAACAAGATCAACCCTGGTCTCCCGACCTAGTGTCTGTTCTCTGGTCAAATAGCCAACCAACCTGTACACAAGGACGTCGCCGGTATTTGCCTCAATATGGTAGTCACCATTGGTATCCGTGGAGGTGCCACGCGTGGTTCCCTTAATCAGTACTGATACGCCCGGCAGAGGCTTCCCCAATGTGTCGGTAACGCGTCCGCTGATTTGCTGGGCAAGTTGTTTGTTGAGCTTTCGTGTAGCAGCTGCAGTTGCAGTCACGCTCTTTTTTGTCAGGATAACCACCCCTCCCTGCAACTCATAGTTGTATGCTGTTTCTGCAAACAAGGTGTTTAATATCTGTGTGAGGTCTTTATCTTGTGCAATGATGGAGACATCGCTCTTCACATCCACATCTTTGGCATTGTAGAAAAATGTGTATTTACTCTGTTGCTCGATTAACTTTAGTACAGCACTTAAAGGTTGATGTTTAACTTTAAGTGAGATCTGCTGGCCGAAAGCTTTTGCAGATAGTTCAAGGGATAACACAGAACAGAAAATTACAACCAGGAGGCATTGACAAAGGATTTTCGGACTTCTGGGCTGCTTTTCGATCAGGTAATTAAATGATGATTTCCAGTGCATAGTTATTGCATTTATGAGGCTATATTTAGTTAGAACTCCAAGGTATGTAGCGGCCTCTGGGGCGGAGTTTATCCAGAGCGCTTTGCTTTTCGTAGGTATCAATTTTTCATAATTGAGGTTTAAGGTTATTTATGACTTTGTTCAGGAGCAGCAATGAATACATTATTTTCGGCGGTCAGCGTCGCTTTTATACCAGCCTTGTTTAGAATCTTCAAGGCATTATAAAGCGTGATATCCCGAGGGATTTTTCCAGAAAACACGTTATCGGGAATACCTGATTGGTAACTGAACTCGAAATCGTACCAGCGCTTCAATTGCAACATAACGGTCGGTACACTCGCATTCTCAAAGTAGAAATATCCTTCCTTCCATGCCGTAAATGACTCCGCATCAACTGCGACGACGGAAATGGCCTTGGATGTTGTTTGTGCCTGTTGGCCAGGCGTGAGGATAACGGTTTGCAGACTCCCGGCAGTACTTTGGAGCCTGGCTGAGACACTCACCGAGCCTTCAAGAAGTGTAGTTTGTGTAATCTGTTCCGCCTTATAGGCACTAACATTGAATTTGGTACCAAGTACCTCGATATCTTGCCCGCTGGTTTTCACAAGGAAGGGTACACGTTTCCCTGTAGCACGGACACCGTCTTTGCAACTGACCTTTGTTATTTCAAAAAAGGCTTCTCCTTCAAGTTGTACGATCCGTGCATGTGCTGCAAAGGCTGCCGGATAGGTCAATGTAGAACCTGCATTCATCGTAACCTTTGAACCATCTGGGAGTGTAACAACGTACATGAGCCCTTTTGGTGTAGTAAGTCTAAGCAGCTCAGCTGTATCCTTACTGTTTGATGCCAGGGAGCGTCCGTCTAAATACCTAATCTCCGAGTCAACAACAATACCCTTTTGATCTGCATTGAGCTGAATGGTACGGCCATCAGCAAAAGTTAATGTTGGCGCTTTGCTTTCCCTTGTGATTACAACTTCTTTGGTATTATAGGTTTTGTAATAGATTAAAGAAAAGATAAGCATCAGGGAAGCGGCGACACCGAGCTGCCATCTCCAGTTTGAGCTTCGACGACTTTGTGCTGGCGTGGTTATGCGCTGAGTATCCGCCAAGATGCGAATAAACATTTTTTGTTTCAGTAAAGTCTCATCTTCAGCAGCTGAATGAAATGCGGTATCGTTATGATTGTTGTACCAGCGTGCAAACTCTTGTTTTTCTTGCTCGGTAATCGTACCATCAAGCCATTTCACAGCTAAGTTTTGTATTCGTTTTTCGTCCATTATACCCGGTCTTACTTATATATCTCTTTGACCGGCATAATCCCTTAGTCCCGAATACATTTTTTTGAACTTTTTTTCGGAAGGGGTCGTAGTCCTCATATTTGGCTGCAGCAGGACTACAGCAGGGTCAAGACCAGGCAGGCTAGTTTGGACCGAAGCACCTTAAAAGCTTTTTGGAGATGAGCCTCAACGGTCTTTTCTGATATAGCTAGTTCCACAGCGATCCTCTTTTGCGAATAACCTAACTCCCGACTCAGCTTGAATACTACCTTACATTTTTCAGGAAGTTGTTCAACATACTTAGCGAGTTGATCCTTCAGCTCCTCAAACGCAAGCCATTGCTGGGTAGAATCATCGATAGCATTATTCATCGGAAGCGCATTCAAATATTTTTGTTTTATGGCGTACTTTCCAAGGGTTTTTATCACCCTGTATTTCACGGAAACACTAAGGTATTTGCCAAGTCCCTCATCTGTAATGGAGATTTCGTTACGCCTCATCCATAAGGAAGTAAATATATCCTGTACAATTTCTTCGGCATCCTGTTCCTGCGCAACTCGATTTGCTGCAATTACATAGAGTAACTTCCAATATTTATTATAAATTTCTTTAAATGCCAGCGCATCATCATGCTTCAACAGCGACAGCAGTTCCTGTTCAGACTTTTCAGCATAGCAGCTATTAGGTGCATTACTTAGATGTGGCATTGAAATGCATGGCGTTAATTGGTCAGGTAATATTTGGCTACCTGAATATAAAGTATCTTTCTCGCGGTACCATCCTGTTCTGTCCTGCCAGGAACCAGGATTGCTAGACTTGCGTCGGGCGATGTGGAACCGCATTTGGTAGTTCTTACCGGTGTTGACTTAGTTATTTCTCGATTCGCATCTTCTATTCAGCATATATTTAACTATCTTACTGATAATTAATCATTAACCTAAATCTTATGAAAACAACCAAACTCCTTACCCTGGCTGTCGCGCTTGCATTTGCCTTTTCTATCGGCTGTAAAAAAGAAACGACAACAGCTACCTTAAATGACGCTAAAACCGCTGAGCTTGCCGCAAAACAATCAACAAACACCTCCGCTGTGCTGCAACAAAAACTCGAAGCATTGTACGCCAAAATTCCCGCCGCAGCTAAAGCAAAGGTCAACGCAGAAGCTAAGGTGCAACTGAAATTGCACCCGGAGTACCGGGACATTGTACGGAAAAGACTAAAGCTGGCTGAAGCTGCATGTAATGACAACACAGCTGCAAATCAATGGTTAGATCAGCAACTTGCAGATTGGAACAATGTGATCATCAATTATGTGGTGACTACCGCGATGCTTGATCTGCCAACATATGATGCCTTGCTTTTCGAAAATAGCAGTGCAAATCAAAGTTTTGGGTCTCAGGGACAGTACACCCAAAAGCTAACCAAGACTTTCAAAGACCTGAAGCGTTTCTGGAACATCGACTCCGAAAATATTGTGCTCGCAGCAATGCACGGAACCATGCTTACCGACCGGGCCAAATTGGTAAGAACGTACAAAGCAGCGTTTGGCCTTGATGATGCCAGTGCAAACTATTATGCCGATTTCGTAATCGCTATTGTCGAGGCCTTCCCACAACTTCGTGGTGGTGATCATCCGATATTTACCTTCAATGCTTTTGCGCAAGCTTCATTCAACTTTCCACCTTATGGCGTAATTCCGGATAAGATCATTATGGGCGATGGCATCATGGATGCGTTTTCTGCAATCGGTTACGCAGACGTTGCGCCACAAGCCATCCTTGCACATGAGTTTGGACACCACATTCAATTCGACCTTAACCTCTTCGGTGATGCATCCGGCCCTGAGGCAACAAGAAGAACAGAGCTTATGGCAGACGCCTATTCTGCATACTACCTTTCACATGCACGTGGTGCTTCCATGCAATGGAAAAGGGTACAGTTGTTCTTGAACGTGTTCTTCAATATTGGCGATTGTTCTTTCACAAGCAACGGACATCATGGTACGCCAACACAGCGTATGGCCGCAGCAAGATGGGGTTATGAAGTTGCAGACGCTGCACAAAAACAAGGTCATATTCTGACTGCCGAAGAGTTTACACGAAGGTTCGAAGCGCAGTTACCAAAAATAATACAACAATAATATCCTTCTTTAAACCAGCAAAAAAGGCCGTTCATCTAGTGATGAACGGCCTTTTTTACATTTAGCGGTATCTTCCATAAGCTGCAAAACAGGAATTTATTTTTTTTAGGATTGCTATTTCATTCCGGAGTCTATAGATTTACAAAAAAACTTTAGGGGTGCCTAGTGCTGAGAAATACCCTTTGAACCTGATGCAGTTAGTACTGCCGAAGGGAAAAGTAGAACGACATTCTGGTTGTTTACATTCCTCCTACGGGTCCATTCCTATTGTTTAAAAATTTAGACATATGGACATTACCGTAAATCAACAAAGTTATTCTGTTTTACCCGCTTGCTCTTTGCAGCAGATGCTTTCTTCAGGCATCCAACCGCAGGCTAATGGCATTGCCGTAGCCGTCAATCAGGTCATCATCCCTAAAGCACAATGGGATACCTACACCCTCCAACCAGGCGATAACATTACCATCATCAAAGCCACTCAAGGCGGATAAATCACCAACTCATGAAAACAGAAAGAATTCCAGCAGGACAAGCGATCAGCAGGTCGCCACTCCCGGCTTCATCTAAAGTGTACGTTCCGGGTAAATTACATAACATCAAAGTAGCCATGCGTGAGGTGCAGCTCAGCCCTACTCAGCTTCATGGAAGGTTTGGAGAAACTGAACCCAACGCAGCCGTTACGCTCTATGACACCAGTGGTCCATTTACGGATCCGGATATCGAAATTGATGTGAGAAAGGGCTTGCCGCCCCTGCGTGCCCAATGGATCATTGATCGGGACGATGTGGAACAATTAGATGGCATTTCCTCTGCCTATGGTAAGCAACGTGCAGAAGACCAGACTTTGGAGTCCTTAAGGTTTTCACACCTTAGTACGCCATACCGGGCGAAGCCAGGTCAGAATGTGTCCCAAATGCATTACGCTAGAAAAGGAATCATCACGCCGGAGATGGAGTATGTTGCTATTCGTGAAAACCAACGGATTGACATCTTAAAAGAACAATTGCAGGGTCAGGACAAAGTGATGCTACACCAGCACCCAGGCTTTAGTTTCGGCGCGAATACCCCAAAGGGATACATCAGTCCGGAGTTTGTTCGTCAGGAAATTGCGGCAGGGCGTGCAGTACTGCCGGCGAACATCAACCACCCGGAAGCGGAGCCGATGATCATCGGCCGTAACTTCCTGGTCAAGGTCAACGCAAACATCGGCAACTCAGCGGTGAGTTCAAGCATCGAAGAGGAGGTGGAAAAAACCGTATGGGCTTGTCGCTGGGGCGCCGATACGATCATGGATCTGTCGACGGGAAAGAACATCCATGAAACACGGGAATGGATCATACGCAACTCCCCTGTACCTGTAGGTACAGTTCCCATATACCAGGCCCTGGAGAAGGTAAATGGTAAAGCTGAAGACCTTACCTGGGAACTTTTCAGAGATACACTGATCGAGCAAGCGGAACAGGGTGTGGATTATTTTACAATCCATGCGGGTGTGTTGCTGCGATATGTGCCACTCACCGCAAAGCGGATTACCGGGATTGTGTCCCGTGGTGGCTCGATCATGGCGAAGTGGTGCCTGGCTCATCATAAGGAAAACTTTCTTTATACCCATTTCGAAGAGATCTGTGAAATTATGAAGGCCTACGATGTGGCTTTCTCACTCGGCGACGGACTGCGGCCGGGCTGTATCGCAGACGCGAATGACGCAGCTCAGTTTGGAGAGCTGGAAACCTTGGGCGAGCTAACCAAGATCGCCTGGAAGCACGACATACAGACCATTATCGAAGGTCCGGGACATATACCAATGCATCTGATCAAGGAGAACATGGATAAGCAACTCGCCCACTGCGGTGAAGCCCCCTTCTATACCTTGGGTCCGCTTACAACAGACATCGCGCCAGGCTACGACCACATCACCTCAGCTATTGGTGCGGCAATGATCGGCTGGTTCGGTACAGCTATGCTTTGCTATGTTACACCAAAGGAGCACTTAGGACTACCCAATAAACAAGATGTCAAAGACGGAGTAATTGCCTATAAGATCGCGGCCCATGCTGCCGATCTTGCTAAAGGACATCCTGGTGCACAGTACCGGGATAATGCATTAAGCAAGGCACGGTTTGAGTTTCGATGGGAAGACCAGTTTAACTTGTCGCTGGACCCTGATACCGCCCGGGCCTACCATGACGAGACTTTACCAGCGGAAGGTGCCAAAATCGCACATTTCTGCTCCATGTGTGGCCCCAATTTCTGCTCCATGAAAATTACGCAGGACGTTCGTACCTATGCCAGCGAAAATGCAGTTGCAGAGGAAGATGTGCTGCTGAAAGGTATGGAAGAGAAATCGAAGGAGTTTTTACAGAAAGGTAGTCAGATCTATATTTAGTATGGAACTGCTCGTCATTTCAAGCCCCAACCCTCTTGCATTCGAAGCTAAGCACATCAACGATCTGTTTGCTGCAGGATTGGGCTGTTTTCATTTACGTAAACCCACATACGAACTTAAAGAATTGACTGCGCTGTTAAAGGAAATCGATCCTCGTTTCTATGACCGCATAGCACTGCATCAGTTTCATGAACTCGCGACTGAATTCGGGATCAAAAGACTTCATTACCCCGAACTCGCTCGCAAGTCAGCCGAGCCAAGCACTTTAGTGGATCAAGAAGCGAATGGTTTCGTCCTGAGCACTTCAATACACAACATTGAAAGGTTAGTACAACTTAGGCACTTCCAGTATACCTTCTACGGACCGGTATTCGATAGCATTTCCAAGACCGGATATCGGGGCAGCCTGCCTAAGAGCTTCCGCGTGGATAAAGGAATTTCAAGGGCCAAAGTCTTTGCACTGGGTGGCATACAGGCATCCAACCTGAATTCTTTAACGACAATGGGATTTGACGGTGCAGCCGTTTTAGGTAGTCTGTGGACCCAACCCGAACAGGCACTTAGCCGGTTTGATGAACTTTTAAAACAACTTTCAGGATCAAATAATGATTGACAAACTGCATTACATATCACAGGCACAGCCAGATGGCGATCACCTGACTTCTATTAAGTGTGCCCTTGAAGCTGGCTGCAAGTGGATCCAGCTCCGCATAAAAGATCAATCCGAGGAAGTAGTCCTGGAGTATGCGAGAGCCGCCAACAGCTTGTGCAAGCATCATGGTGCCAAACTGATCGTTAATGATTATCCCGGAATTGCCTTAAAAGCCGGCGCTTACGGCTTGCACCTCGGTTTACAGGATATGCGGATCCAGGATGCCAGGAAAATCGTCGGCCATACTATGATCATTGGTGGAACAGCAAATACGATTGAAGATGTGGAGCAACGGATTGCCGAAGGTGCCGATTATGTTGGACTGGGCCCTTACCGGTTCACGACCACAAAAAAAAACCTAAGCCCGATCTTGGGTTACGAAGGTATCAAAAACATCATGCAGCAGCTCTCCAAACCGGGTGTTCCGGTCATTGCCATTGGAGGTATCAGACCTGAAGACATCCTGATGATCATGCAAACCGGGGTGCATGGCGTAGCCCTTTCGGGAGCAATTACCCAGGCGACAAACCAGGAGGCGCTCGTCTCCCGATTATACAAGGACCTTGAGGGTGCTACAACAAAAACCTAAACCAATAAACCTAATACTTATGCTAAAAATAGCCGATAAAACCTTTAGCTCCCGTTTATTCACCGGAACCGGCAAGTTCAGTTCTTCCAGCGTTATGGAGGAAGCAATCCTCGCCTCCGGCTCCGAACTGGTAACCGTTGCCATGAAACGGATGGATTTGAAAAACAGTGAGCAGGACGACCTGCTGTTGCGCCTGAATCATCCGCAGCTCAATCTTTTACCGAACACCTCTGGCGTGCGGAATGCAAAGGAAGCGGTATTTGCGGCGCAACTCGCACGCGAAGCTTTGGAAACCAACTGGATCAAATTGGAAATTCATCCAGACCCTAAATACCTGATGCCCGATCCTGTAGAAACCTTACTGGCCACAGAAGAGTTGGCCAGGTTAGGCTTCGTGGTCCTGCCCTATATTCATGCGGATCCGGTCCTTTGTAAACGACTGGAAGATGCGGGCACTGCAGCAGTAATGCCATTGGGTGCTCCAATTGGCAGTAACATGGGCCTGCGAACTATAGACTTCCTAAAGATCATCGTCAGCCAGAGCAGCGTCCCGGTAATTGTAGATGCTGGCATTGGGGCACCTTCGGACGCAGCCTGGGCAATGGAGATCGGTGTTGATGCTGTACTGGTAAACACCGCAATTGCCGTTGCGGGCGATCCAGCGCAGATGGGTAAAGCCTTTAAATTGGCTGTTGAAGCCGGCCGCCTGGCCTTTGAAGCAAAGTTGGCCGCAGGCGAAAGTCAGGCCGTGGCAAGCAGTCCACTAACCTCATTTCTTTATGACTAATAGTTTCAACGAGCTTTTCCAGTCCCTGGAATGGGACCAGGTAAAAGCATCCATTTACGCTAAGACAAGCGGCGATGTTGAGAAAGCATTATCTGCCGGTACATGCAGCCTAGAAGATTTTAAAGCCTTGATCTCCCCTGCCGCGGCACCTTACCTGGAGCAGATGGCGGACCTGAGTCAACAGCATACCCTGCGGCGCTTCGGAAAGGTAATCCAGATGTACGTACCACTTTACCTCTCAAACGAGTGCAAGAATATCTGCACTTATTGCGGCTTTAGTTACGACAACAAGCTAAAACGGAAGACGCTTAATCCAATGGAAATCATGCAGGAGGTTGCAGTGATCAAGGACATGGGCTATGATCATGTACTGCTTGTCACCGGAGAAGATAACCTGACGGTACATGTAGAATACTTCAAAAAAGTACTGAAGCTGATCAGGCCACACTTCGCACACATATCCATGGAAGTGCAACCGCTGGACCTTCATGAATACCAGCAACTGATTCCCTATGGATTAAACACGGTGCTGGTGTATCAGGAAACCTATCATCAGGAAGATTATAAAAAGCATCATCCAAAAGGAAAGAAGTCAAACTTCCTGTACCGCCTGGAGACGCCTGACAGACTTGGGCAGGCCGGAATACACAAGATGGGCTTGGGGGTATTGTTCGGCCTGGAGGATTGGCGTACCGACGCTTTCTATACTGCACTTCACCTGAATTACCTGGAGAAGCGGTATTGGAGAACCAAGTATAGCCTCTCCTTCCCGCGCCTTAGGCCTTTCAGCGGTGGCTTGAGCCCGAAAGTAGAGATGAGTGACCGCGAATTGGTTCAACTGATCTGTGCTTACCGGATCTTCAATCAGGAAATAGAACTATCGCTTTCCACACGCGAGTCAGAAAACTTCCGTAACCATATGATCAAACTTGGTATCACCTCCATTAGCGCCGGCTCGAAAACAAACCCCGGAGGGTATGCAACTGCGCAGGACTCGCTCGAGCAATTCGAGATCAGTGACGAACGGAGTCCGCAGGAGATCGCAAACATGATTAGGTCGCAGGGCTACGAACCCGTGTGGAAGGATTGGGATAATAGTTTAGTGTGATCGGTATGCTTAATCATAAATACCCAGTAGTACTGAGCATTGCTGGCTCAGACAGCGGTGGCGGTGCAGGCATACAGGCCGACTTGAAAACCATGAGTGCACTTGGCTGCTTTGGCACCACAGCAATCACGGCGATAACAGTTCAAAACACCCTCGGTGTAACTGGAATCCACCCGGTTCCTGTTGACTTTGTCATAGGCCAGATCCGCGCTGTCATGGACGACCTAAAACCATCCGCTATTAAGATCGGAATGGTTCACAGCACGGCGCTCGTACAGGGCATTGCAGATACCTTGAAGCATTACCCGGATGTACCTGTCGTTGTTGACCCGGTGATGGTGGCTAGCAGCGGCGACCGGCTTATTGAACATCTTACGATCAAAGCCTTAAAGGAACAGCTGTTTCCGCTGGCAACACTCATCACTCCTAACCTGGACGAGGCTATGGTACTCACAGGGATGAAAATCAACAACGTTGACAATATGAAATCAGCGGCCCAATCGCTTTTGCAATATGGAAGTAGTTCCCTGTTGGTCAAGGGCGGACATCTGGTGGGTCAGGAGCTTAGTGACGTGTACCTGCATAAAGATGGCGATTTTCGGGTTTTAAAAAGTCCCAAGATCGAGACTAGGAATACCCATGGCACAGGCTGTACGCTATCATCAGCTATCGCTTCCTTCCTAGCTCTCGGTAATTGTCTAAGCCACGCCATAGCGAACAGTAAGCAGTATATACATTCGGCAATTGAACATGGCAAAGATGTCAAAACCGGGGAAGGCTTCGGCGCCGTAAACCACTTCTTTAACCCTGAGAAACTGGTCAGACAAATACGGGTAAAGTAAATCGGCTCCTTGAAATTTTTGGTATTAGAAGATTGTGTCCTCTTGCCTCAGCTTTTTAGTCTCTTTTATGTGGAATGTTATTAACCAAGCTCTTCTGAAACCACTTAGACTACTTCTTAAAAACGCCAGAGCCAATATCAATAAACCATTTACGTAAAACAGTGTTGAAGCTACGGTAGAGAGATCTTCAATCCATTCAAATGATTTATGCTATGGGATCAATGCAATCATCAAAAATCTCTGATTTATACTTACGAATTAATTTTAAAAGCAGGTTATTTGGACTACGCTTACTAATTTCTAGTTCTACACTACATACTAGTTCTTTAACATGCTCAACATGTCCTCTCATATATTTTACCATAGCTAATCCAAATTCGCCATACAATTTACCAATCAAGATGTGATCGTTATTTTGCAAAAGATTAAAGATTTTCTCCGCTTCATTTAAGTATCGATTGTTACCAATCCTTAAATATGCTAACCCCAATCTTGGATTGATTTGATAATTAGATCCTTCTCCATCGTAGTTCTTGATTTCGAATTTCGCCAGTTGATATTGTCTGAGCGTCTCATTCAACTTATTCATCTTAAAAAAAACATCTCCCGCCGCCATATAAACCCGATACTGAATCCAAGGTTCTCCATGATAAGTTAATGCTTGTTGAACGAGGCTTTCAGCTTCATCCCAATTTTCTTGTTCAACTCTCACTCTAGCTAGCCATGCTTGTCCTAGCGCGATCAAATCTTTTCGGTGCGGATCATTTTCATGTAAAGTATCGGCAATTCGTAGTCCAGTAGTTATATTTTCCTGAGCCCGTATCAGATCCCCCTCCTCGACTAATGTCCATCCTAATGCATCGATTTTAAACAATGCTGCTAAGTAATCCTTTTTAAGTTTTCTACAGATCGAAATTGCTTTTTCAACTAACTCTATCCTTTGTTGATTGTATAATCTGCTATCAAGATAATGAACGATGTAATTTGCGAAGGTCAATAGCTTCTCTTCCTGGCCAACTGTTTTTCCCGCCCATTCTATAGCTTTGAAAATAGAAGATTTCTTATCATCCAAACCATCCATCTTCGATGATACCAAACTGTTCCAATACTCCTGATCTGGATACTTCCGTTTTGTGTGTTCTACTGTTAATTTACAGTAATAGTCAATAAACTTAATTTTAATAGCAGTTTTCGTCTCTTCAGTTATGCTCAATTTTTTTAGATAGTCAATGAAAGAGGATGGTATCTTACAGAATTTTTCCTCAACATCATATCTCAGTATGTTCCAATTCGCTAGCTCATCTAACGCAAGATTGAACGTATCTAAGTTTAGTTCACTAAACGATAGTAGTGCTTCTCGTTCTAATTGGTTCTTCTCAGCTACCAGCGGAAAATAGGTTAATAACTTTCTAGCGTCTGGTGAAAGGCGGTCTAAAATAATTTGATAGAGAGTGTTGAAGGCAGTGTCTAACGCTTTATTAACTTTGAACGAGCTCTTAAAGAAAGTTGGGAAATTCCTCATTATCCCTAGCACAATAATTATTGCCTCAGGATTTCCGCAGGTGATCTCCGAAATAAAATGGAGCATCTTGTCACTTCTGTTATCAGGCCAAAAAGAAATTCCTCGTGCTTCACATTCTTGATCTAAGATTCGCCGGAGCGTTCTTTCATCAATTTCAGGTAGCTTATACAACGAATGCTCAAATGCGACAGGTGAACTGGATGTAAGTAAAACTCTGCTTAGTCCAGTTATATCCTTCAACCAGTCTTCGAGTGCCTTGTCTTTGGATAGATGAAAGCCGTCTAGGATTATTAAAACCGAATTTTCATTCAGGATTGTATCTACTTCGGATCGTTTTAACTCTAATTGGCTACTCGGAAAATAAATGATTCTCACATATCCGGTAACACGGCCTATTTCGTCCAACAGGTTGCTTAGAAGCTTTGTTCTATCTGGTGCACTGCCTATGGAAAACCATACAACATAGTCGAAATTATACTCGAAACTAGGATCAGAAATACCTAAACTATGATTTGCAAAAGCATTCGCCAAACTTGTTTTCCCTGAGCCGGGTGGGCCCTGAATTACCGTGATGTTTCTTGAGGATGATAAGGTATCCATCACTCCTTGGATGTGCTCAAGATTCCATAGTGATAGAGGGTATAATGGATACCTTATGTTGTGATTCGGCGCTAAGTTCTTTTTCTCCTTTCGATAACTAATTAGGTGTTCAAGAAAGATATTTAGGTCAGCATAATCTTTAAGGATATACGCGTTGATTTTTCCTTTAAACTTGCTTTCATTAAATCTGCTATCAGTCGTGATTATGAAGTGTTTTCGGTTAAATTTATCAAAAGTAGTTGTTAAAGTGTTTATCAATTTAGCGATATATGGGTCATCCATGCTAAACCCTATGAATAAAACGGTTCTGTTTATAAATAGCATGTTCAGACCTAAGTAAAACGCACTTTCTTTGTCATAAAGCGCTTTGTATTGATTAGTAAAAAGGATACAATCCTGTGGACTATCGATGTCTCCATGAATTTTAAAAATAAACTGCTTACTATCCATGATTCTTGCAATCTTGTACTTACCGTTATTTAAGATGACATTTGGATTTTCGCATGCATATTCAAAAGCCTTATCGTAATTAGTTGTTATCACCTGTTTCGATAACTTTAGTATTTTTCTGTGCAGCTGAAAAGAGTGTGCTTTATTGACCTGCAGCCTTTGTTCTAAGACAGAAAGAATGGTATCTCTGTGTTCCGATTGGAGGAGATCTAGAACCAATAAGGGATCAATTAAACCGTCATCAAGCAACTTTATAAACGGGAGGTATTGTGGCTTATCAGTGCTCAAACGCTGTATGACAAACTTCAGCAATCCACTCCAGGACGGCAGTCCCAGGTCTTTAGACGTTCCAGAGCCGCAAAAAATTACCAAGTTATTTGAATCGACTGCTTTCTTAAGCTCCTTGAATGAGTTTGCCATGTCACATTTATTAACTTAAAGAAATGGATCTTTCTGCACAACAAATGTTAAGAAAATGCAACATGAACACAATCACTATTAATAGTGATTTTCTCTTTGTATCAGCGACGCCATCCGTCGGGAATTGTTTCTGCCCAGGACCGCGTTTAGCGTCAAGATCTTTGGTTCAAAAGGCTATAGTAGCATCACTCGACAATGGTGTTTTGTGTCTAAATAGAAATCTTTCCAAAGGATTATGTAAATTCATGAAATTGAACATAAACACCCTATCCACATGCCTGAAATACCGGATTTAAACATATTTAAAAAGAACCTTTCCAAGCAACTTGCAGGTAAGAAACTTAAGCGTGTCACCGTGATCATCGACCGGCGACTTAAAGACCCGGAAAAAGAGATCAAAAAGGCACTGGAAGGTCAAACACTGAAGTCTATTGAGCGAAGCGGAAAGGAATTGCACTTCAATTTTAGCAATGGACATGTACTCGGTCTGCATCTTATGCTTCATGGAACCATGCACTGGTTTGAGGAAGAAAATGAAAACCGCTTCACCATTGCCGAGTTGCTATTTGAAGACGGTACTGGATTGGCCATTACCGACTGGCAAAAAGCAGTAATCATAAAACTTGATCCTGAACCAACTAAGGTACCCGATGCATTAGAGATTAAGACCGATAATCTGCGCACTGCATTAGTTAAAAAGTCCGGGCCGATTAAAACGGTTCTGACTGATGGAAAGACAGTCGGAGGCATTGGAAATGCTTACGTGGATGAAATCCTGTATGAAGCTAAAATCTCCCCTTATTCAAAGTCCAATAAAATCCCGGAAAACAAAGTGACGGAACTTGTAGACGCTATCAGATCGGTTTTAACACATGCCGAACATCACATCATGAAGAACTTTCCTGACACCATATCAGAAAAAGAACGTGATTTCCTCCAGGTTCATCGACCAAAGCAAACGCACACACTCGCAGGAGAGGAAATTCTCAAAGCTGAGATCAATAAGCGCATGACGTATTTCACTAAAGACCAGCAATTATTCGAATAATCAGTCTCTAGCTAAATTGATATCAGATACTTACTGACCAAAAAATCACTTGGAAACCTCAGGCTTCTTTTGCGGTTCAGTTGTAGGACCATAGACTTTGATCTTATCATTTTTGACCTCCATTCTATCGATGAATACCACCCGCTCATCGCCGGTAGCCTTTGTTCTTCCATGATAAACGCAGAACATCTCCTTGCCATCCGGCGTATAGATGATGCTATTGTGTCCAGTACCAGATACAATGCCGTTCCTGTCCGTATTCTTATGTAACACCGGGTTATCCTCCGACTTTTTGAAGGGTCCTAACGGCGACGAGCCCGTTGCATAACCCACAGCATAATGCGCTCCGCCGAAGTGATTAGCAGAATACATGATGTAGTAGACACCCTCTTTTTTAAAAGTCACCGAACCTTCCGTCCAGCGACGGTTTACTTCGCCGGAGGTTACAGAAAGGCTTTCCCAGGCTGACTGCTTATCATTTAACTTTACCGGAGGCCGAAGCAGCAGGACTGGTTTACCGATCACACCAGAAAAGTCAGGCTTCAACTCAACACCATAAACCCAGCTTTCTTCAATTTCCTTGTACATGCCCTTCTTCCGCGCCTGTGCTGCAACTTCACTCTCCACCGGGTGTTTATAAGCTGCACGCGAGTAATATAGATATGCCTTGCCGTTTGTATCAAAAAAGACGTTTGCATCCAGGATCGGATATCCAGGGTCAAAGAGTGGTTCTGGCTTCAGATCAGTAAATGGACCCGTAGGCTTATCGGAAACGGCCACCCCGATTTTAAAGTTCTCCATTTCTTTAGCGGGATTAACTTTCCATTGCGCACTGTAAAAAAGGTAGAACTTACCTTTCACCTCATAAACTTCGGGCGCCCAGTAAGCACCATCCCATGCGGTATTTGGGTCGCTCCACCCATTTTTATTATTATAGAAGTACACCTGCCCTTCTGGCTTCCAGTTGATCAGGTCTTTTGAGGAGTATGTAGAAAAACCCCGGTCTGAAGCTTTCCCTGTTCCGTACATGTAATACGTACCTTTGGTGTACAATACGAATGGATCCCCTAACTGTACATGGAGTGGATTAGTATAAGTTTTATTATCATTGCTCAGTCGGCTCTGGCCCATTGTCGCCTTAGCAAATACCTCGATCAGGAAAATGATGATCAGAATTTCTTTTCTCATATGTAGGATCTATAATTCGCTTTCCGAATTAAAAGTAATACAATTGCTTAGACAAATCACATTTAGAAGCTGAGTTTTTGTACACCCAACAATACAAACCGGTGCTTTTCATTTAGTATCTATAAACCTTATTGCTTCTTTGACATTAAGGTCTTTCATTAGATCTTCAAAATTGTCTTGTTTGGAGACAACTACATCAGGGCTGATGTGGGGGTAATATATTCCGTCCCGATTGCCATCGTAGCCGCTTGTGAGTGCCAGCGTAGTATTAAATGGCAAAGGAACTGACATGTTACTCGTGGTAAATCCAGCGGTATTTTCACCAATGAAGATGCTGCCCGGCCTGCCTTTGAATGCCAGGGCAGTGACTTCTCCTGAGCTTCCTGTAAATATCCCCGTAATCAGGGCGACTCTGGCTTTGTCAAGTAATTCACCGGTAGGTTTAATGGAAGCTATCTTTCGCGATTTCTGAAGGTAGCTTCCATTTGCCATTCTGTATGTCCTCACAATTTTTTTATCCTCATCCAGTTCGCTCCAGATCTCCTGGTTCGCTAAAAAATCATATAACGCTAAAAGCATAGGTGTCGCATTTCCACCGGTATTAAACCGTAAATCTATTATCCAGCCCTCAACCTTGTGATCAGATTTGAGCTTTGCAATTTGGTCATACAAAGGTTGGGCGGTTTTACGCATGTTCACTGCAGAATTATCGAAAAGAACCATCTGGGGAACTAAAATGTAGCCGTACTTCCGCCGAGTAACTTTACTTCGAATGAAGGTTTGCTATTATACTTTTCCTTCCATTGAGTAGAATATCGTTCTTTAGGAATGATCTTTCTGGTTACGGTGAATTTAGAGTCCGCGCGGTACACCAAACAATGTGTAGCATTTATCCTATCAAACAGGTTAGTGATTTCTGTCAATGAAGAATCGAAGCTGTTGTATTGTCTAAGATGCTCGTATGTTTCAGCTTCTACAGTTTTCCAGTCAATGGTTCCACGGTGCAGATATGCAACTTTAAACGCCTTAAAAAGTGCTTTATAGAACACATTAATGCTGCCAGCGGTTAAGCTGCCTGATGTTTTATCCTTCAATCTGGCATTCTGCGCATAGCCATGGGTGGCGCCAACGAATGTTAATAAGGCAACAAACATGATTCTTCTCATATTGTAATGACGTATGATCATTACAAAAGGTTGCAATGGTGTGGCATCCATTCATTATTTAGACATCGTGTTGGACAGTGCTGTGTAAGGCTTATCATCTAAAATTGCTTCTATTGCAGCGGCAATGTCATATACATTCCCCTGCCGTTGATTTGTGAGAATAACTATCGTTCTGCCTTTAGTGGCGTCGGTTGACAGCAATGCCTGGTAATGTAAGGCGCTGCCATCGTGGGTATGTGTAATCACCTTGTCCCCTTTCATTTTCCCATCACCCAGTCCAGCCTGCTTGTCAACAGCAACAGGAGTGAGAATTACAGCTGTTGATTTTGGGTTAATCAAGTAAAAGTTATCAATGCATTGCGACCACTTATAAAAGTCATCGAGATTTAAGCAGGTCCAACCTGAAATTGGCACTTCTAAACCGTCCTCTTTAAAATCATTATTGAAAGATCTGGCAACCAATGAGTCGATCTGAGAAGGATCGACTACCCCATTTCTTACACCTGCAACTTTCAGTATATTGTTCTGTACAAACTGGTTAAAGGATATACCTGTTACTTTTTCAATGATCCGGCGGCGTAAAAAGGTGTTATTGTTATTATAAGCATAAGTAGTCCCGGGTTCGAAATCCAGTTTTTCTAAGGATTGCAGGTCCTTCCAGTTATCTGAATCACTATGAACAGTTTTGTATTTTACCTCCGGTAAGCCGCTAGTATACTGCAGTAAGTTTTTGACGCTTATACTTTTTGCCCAAGCAGGTAACGCTGGAAAAAATTTCGATACCTTATCATCTATACTTAGCTTGCCTTGTTCATGAAGCATCATGATCCCTACTGCATCAAATTCCTTTGCCACAGACCCGATATGAAAACGATATTGTGTAGTTAGGCTAGTTCTTTTTGATGCATCTGCGTATCCGATTGCCTTTCTTACGATTACTTTTCCACGATCAGCAACTAATACATTTCCATTGAAAACACCTGATTGATTTGCTTCATTTAAAAGAGTGTTTATCAATACCGTCTTATCTCTTTGTGCAACCGCCCTGGATCCTATCGAACATGCGAAGAGGAAAATGAGTATTGTGCGCCTAAAATACTTGTTCATAAACAGTTAATTTCACTTAAGACAAGAATTAACTTTAATCGTTACATCATACTGCTTATATAAAACAGATGCATTTCTAAGCAGATGGCTAGACAATCGTTTCGTTTTAGCAGATGACCATGAAGGTACAGCATTGTCACAAAACGTTGATTATTAATGGTCTTGATAACTTCCATACATCTTTACAAGCTTCACCACGATCTAGCAAATCCATAAGCAATGCTTATGGGTTCTAATTTTCACCTAATTAGGAAATCGAATCGTGCATGATGCTTGCTCCCTGCCTCAAGACCATAATTTACCTGTTTGAGCATGAACCAGCAAGTTCGTGATCGTCTACGCTCTGATACAACCTTTTTAGCTTATACCATAAAGACTCAAGAACCGGGAGACCGTAATATTACAATTTATTGAAGATCAGGTATTCACCCATAACCCCACACTTAGGCAATTGGGTACATTTTTTATCCCACTGGTTTAAGATAGAATTCCGCGGTGAGCTAAAGAAAATGAATATCTAATTTTGCAACTGTTGTAATGGCCGCCTTATGACTTACTATGCTCGGCAAGAAAAAACGACGAAAACCATCAGAAAAGAAGCTTAATATATGCGACCGAGCGTAGCCAAGCATAACAGCCATTAGTAGGTATTGTGAAAAGCCCCCTAAATGGTGACTTTGATCTCACTGAATACAATAGCAGGAGCTGTTAAGAACGTACAAGGTGATACATATAGAGCGGTAAAGCAACGGATGTATAATCATTAGTCATATATCATTACACCTTAAACCTTTTGCACCACCTCGTCCAAAACTTGAATTACTTAATAGTTTGCAAATGTCTCTGTTAATTTAACACCTACTATTATGAACGTACAACGGGAGTTAGCTCTACCTCAAATTATCCCAAATTTAACAAGCCTCTATCGTCGCGGAGTACTTGTGCCATTTCTCGGGGCAGGCATGAGCCGAGGGGTATGTTGTGGATGGCAACAATTATTAGAAAACTTGGCGTCACATTTTCAAATTAGTATTTCTAACAACCCGAACACCTATCAACTGAGTTCTGCTGAAATGATCAGGGCTGCTGATGAAATCGTGAGTTGCCTTAGGGCATATAATATCGAAAAACAAGCTGAGATCTTGAAAGTTGCCTTACTGGAAAAAAACAGTTCAAAGTCGATTCCAAGGCAAATGTCTGCTTTGGCAGAACTTTACTGGCCCTTGGTTATTAGTACCAACTATGATGACACCTATTTGTCAGCCAAGCTTGGATCGGAGGCAACGAGTCCTATTCCTGACGTTTTGGGCAGAAGCGTTGATGATTGCCACGAGGTATTACATTCTTTGGATCAAATTAGCGAGCCAAAATACTGGGCGATACAGGGATTCTTAGGAGGTCAGCTAACAGCTGCGGTAGAACAGCTGATAAAAGATCCTGCGAGACGCATTGACTTAGCATTACAAATAGTTTTAGGTCATCAACAGTATCAAACGACAATAAACGCTGCGCTTCATTTCCGAAGAGCGTTTGCGGAAGTATATAGGCGGCGCTCAATATTATTTTTAGGATCAGGAATTCAAGAAGATTATTTAATTAACCTTTTCGGTGAAATCTTACATCATCAGGGTTGTGGCCCACATCCACATTTCGCTTTGTTAAAAAGAAACACAAAGAGCCAATACAGCAATCTTTTCATGCAGCGAAGGCTGGGCATTGTACCGATTTTTTATGAGGATCATGAGGAAGTACCAAAGTTCATAGAGCAATTCACGAAACATGTAAAATACTGGCTTAGGCCGGAATGCACCGGATATCAACCAATTTCACCTGTAATTTTTCAAGATGTACTCGGTTACAGCCTGTCGGCAAACTCATCTAAGGGAACCATTCCTATCAAATTAAACATTTATAGAAAAGCGCTCCCTATAGATAACTTAAGTTTGAAGGAGTGTATAATTGTTAGTCTTGGCCGTTCGGGCAATCGCCCCAAAATTGGTTTACAAGCGAGCTCATATGCTGTTGTGGAAGATTGGCGTAGTGTAGGTGCGAATCCATCCTACGTGTTCAAATACAACAATATGCCAGTGTTCGGTGTGGCAGCCAGAAGTAAATCTGCTGATATTCACTTTGATGATGTTAGCGAATTAAAGAATATTCCTGATGCTGTAGCTGAGGTATTAAAAACGGTAGACGAATGTGGATATGAAATCATCAACTTAGGTGCAGTAGCAGCAGGAAAAGGGCGACCCTGGCATCCAATTCATTCATTAGCTCAGACCTTAAAGGGAGTCAGAAGGTTCCTCAAGGAAAATGAAATTAGTAACATCAACCAAGTAAATTTATATATCGTTAACCCAGCAACCTGGGCTACGTTGATGTCATCTAAAATATCCATTGAGGTACTTTTAACCTCCGATATAAGTTCACACAGGATAGAAACTATAGATGCCAGGGGAGTTAAAGACAGTTTTACAATCACCCTAGAAGAATCACCGACACTGGCAAAGCTATTAGAAATATGCAAGTTTGAGCGAAGTCTTTGGAATATTAAAGTATTGCCGCAACGAGATCGACAAACCACCGAGATTCGAGACGACTTCATAATAACCTCTACCATGCGTGTTATACTAGAAGCTAAGAAATGAAGCTATTCTTGGAGCAGTTTCTATTCTCACCACTAGACACTGCGTATTTCATCTTTTAAGCGATTGGGATACCGAACCTGAACTCATTATAGCGCACCTCAATACACTGCTAACGGAGATCAACCTGGTCTATTTCGCGGGCGAGCGAAATCCTGCAGATGATAAGCTGGCAAAATACATCGATTTCAAACTGTACATAGAAGGACAATTTACCGAACAGCCCAACATCGAAACCGTAGCCGAGTCACTTGCCATGAACACCAATGGGCTGTATCAGCTCGTTAAACACTATTCCGGTCTTTCGCCGAAAACCTTCATAACAAATCGCCTCATCCTTGAGGCTAAACGGCGCATCTAATATGGCGAGCATACCTCGATTAAATCTTTAGCCTTTGATCTCGGCTTTAATGATCCTGATTATTTTTCCCGCTTGTTCAAGAAGGAAACTGGCGTGTCGGTTGGCGGGTTTCTTCAGAATGTTTCAGGGAAGTAACCGCTTATGGCTGAACAGCAGTCGCTATCTTCTTGAGATTTACATTGAAAATGTCTAAAGCTGCTCGTGTTTGCTTTCCTACGCCTCTTCTTTCCAGGTAAATACAGGCATTTTGGGCGGCAAGATATTGAACGCTGTTCCAGGATGAAGGTTCAGTAGCACTTAAAAAGTATAGGCTATTGATGATTGCACTAGATGACAAATTATCTATGTTCCTTTCGTCTAAGGGCCTTAAAGTTAGCGTTATCGCTTGCGGAGCAGATGAATATTTTTTAACTAAGGCGGCAACAGCCTGCTTGCGTACTGAAGCGGTTTGAGCGTTCATTTGAGAAACCAACTTCGCAATCGGTTCGCTCTCAATTGCAGATACTGCAGCATTTCCAAGTTTTCGTAGTGTCGTGTCAGACGATGATTGCAAGCCGGCAAAAAGCTGCGCAGCATCCTCTTTTGACAAAGCGAGCCTCGCGAGATTAAGGGTAAACGTTCGCTGTTCTTTGTCCGCGCTTGTTAATACTGGAAATAGGCTTAATACCCACTTATAACGTTCCACCCGATCTTTCGATTCTTCAAAATCAGCCTTTCTGTTGTCAAGCCTGATTTCCAATTTCTTTAACTCCGCCTCACTTCTATCTATTTGGGACTTTGTATAGGTATTCCAAATGGTCAGCACTATTGTAACCATGGAACCTAAAACTCCAATCCAAAAGTTTGCTTTTAGAGGTAATGGTGTTAAGGGGCCGGAATCTTTCATAGTAAAGCTTAGCTAATTACCGTCATTTCAGCAATTGTGAATTTCGGCATCAACTCTTCGGATTACAATACCTAATCATGGGTATTTAGTTATTGATCATCAACTCCTTAAAAATGGCTCCAGATCGAGGTATTCATCCCGCTTGTTCAAAAAAGAGACCGGCGAGTCAGGCGCCGCGTTTCTTCAGGATTTGTCCGGGAAGTAATTTGTTCCGTCCAGTTCTTTAAGGTAGGCAGCAGCGAACTTTGACCTATAAAATCGAAAGAAAATGAACAGAACACTTGGAAAAGATGGACCACTTGTATCAGCCATCGGCCTGGGCTGCATGAGCATGTCAGGTGCCTACGGGCAAAGCGATGATACGACCTCGATCGCTGTTATTGAGCGCGCCCTGGCAATGGGGCATAACTTTTTAGATACTGCCGACTACTACGCTGTGGGTCATAATGAAGAACTGATCGGCCGGGCCATTAAAGGTAAGCGCGACAAAGCCTTCCTGTCGGTTAAATTGGGTCAAATGGTTGAACCAGAACCAAATGGTGCAATGGGACCAGGCAAAGTAAACGGCCATCCCCATCATTTCAAAAACGCAATCTTCTATAGCCTAAGGCGCTTAAAGACAGATTATATTGACCTGTATACCCCTGCTCGGATAGACCACCCGTGGAAGAGACCGTCGGCGCTTTGGCGGAACTCGTTCAAAAAGGGCTGATCAGGTACATCGGCCTTTCAGAAGCATCCGCGGAGAGCATCAGAAAAGCGGCCAGCATTCATCCGATTACGGCCCTGCAAATAGAATATTCCTTATGGAGTCGCGACATCGAAGCGGAAGTCCTGCCCACCATCCGGGAACTGGGGACCGGCCTGGTTGCCTATGCCCCGCTCAGCCGCGGCTTCCTAAGCGGAGAATTTCAAAAGCCGGAAGATATTAAAGACAGTCGTACACATATGCCACGTTACCAGGGTGAAAACTTCTATAAAAACCTGGAATTGGTGAAGAAGATCAAAGACCTGGCTGCTGATAAGGGTTGCACAGCCACACAGTTCGCCCTCGCTTGGGTGTTAGCGCAAGGCGACGATATTGTTACCATACCTGGTACTAAACACATTAAATACCTGGAAGAAAATATTGCTGCAGAAAATGTGAGACTAAGCCAGGAAGAACTTGCGCTGATAGAATCCATTATGCCCCGGGGCAGTATTTCGGGCACAAGATATCCGGACAGATTCCTTGCTGCGCTGGGCCGGTAAGACTTTAACCATCTATTTACATTACTTTGCTTCGTTAACTGAAGTGATGTATTCTCTTTTGGGGCTAGCCTGAAATTATGCAAAGCGGTATTACATCAAAATTCATTTAGAGCAGCGCATTTAGATATTCCTTTTTAGATACGCTGCTTTAAACCTAATAATCAAAGAAGTTAAACCTCTCTAAGTATCTATTGACCAACTATAAACAACTGTGGCAAATCCTCCCTTTCGTACATAATCAATTTCTTCATCCAACTCGAATTCTGGTCCAAACCTTTCAAACATGCTAACAAAGCCCATATCACGATCCGGTAGCTTTTGAAGAATCTTTCCAACAAGTGGAAGCGCAGCCTTACCAATTACAAGCCAAGGATTGGTTGTCCCTAGAATATTTGTTATTATACCTATGGCGTCATTCCCGAGTTCGGTTTCTATGTTTGACAATATCTCACCTATTGTATGAGCACTGTGTCTGGAGTGTCGGACATAACAATGAACATTGAGCTCTCTCGTCTCCGGCATTTCTCGTCTAAGGAGTAGCAGGCCTTCAGTATCACCATCTCCACCAAAATTTATTTCATTGTCTTGTTCTGGAACAACCCTAATTGGCATGTCCGGGATTGTAGAAATCACCATTTTGTCTTGATCATCTGGATGTTCAGCAACGATTACGAAGTATAATTTCCATCGCTTTTTTGGGCGGATAATCTTTATCCTGTTGAGTTCAAGTCTTACTCTGGTCATGATTATTTAATTTTAGGTATTGTATTCACCATTCGTCTTAATCATGAAGTTAACTCATGCGAAATCTTGTGTAAATACCTAATAGTAGCTATTCTATTAGTCGTGTGCTGTTCCAAGCCATTCTATGGAACCCGTAAGATTATTACCCTGTTAAACTTAAACAAATTGGCTCCTCTACATGGAAGAGCGATAAATAGAAATTGAGCAGTATCATTTGGAAATATTTTAATGAAAAGAAATGAAAACGGAGGCGATTTTAGAAGCAGAACTCAGCAAGTATGTCCATTTAGACTTGGCTCCTTCGGAACAGCTGGCGCGCATCGTTATTAGCTAACATCAAACTTTTGGAGAATAAAGGCAACTTAAATTATCTACAAGTATTCAACCCAAAGAAAGTGTAAGAAAACATCTAACCGGCTGTCAAAAGCTCCGTAGCTCACCCCCTTAACTACTAGCTGAATTTCCCCCCAATTGAGAAGGGTGTATATATACTCGGTCTCGACAACTTGCAATGTCAGAGAGCCATAAGCCTTAGATTCTACTAAACTGAAAAAACTTAAAATTATATTACAGCAGCTCATCAATCATGTCCGTCACCTCCTTATTCTCCGGAAAGGCAGTGAACTTATTTACAAGCTCCCCTTTCTTGTTATACAAGAGGTATGACGGTATAGCATCAAATTGAAATTGTTCCATCAAGTAGACCCACTGCGGCCCCGATAAATAGTAATGCTCATTGCCGATCCCTTTGATCTTCTCGTTCCAAAGCTTGTACGGAGAAGAAGTATTTGTAACATAGACAAACACGACATCTTTATCGAGGTAAGTACCTTTGGCAGCCTTAAAGCGGTCCATGGCATTTAAGCAGGGTTGACACCAGGTTGCCCAGAGATCAATAAGGATCACCTTGTTCTTATATTTAGAAAGGATGGTTTCTATGACTTTATCTTCCGGAACGGAAGAAATTTCGTTAACCACAGGAGGAGATTTCCGTTTATTATCTGCAATGACCTCCTCGTTTTTGCGAAGCAATATCTTCGCGATCTCCCCAGTCTTCCAGTACTTGGAAATGTTCCTGAGCTGTTTTTCAGTAAGTGGTTTTGCCTCTTCCTTAAGCTGTCTTCCATAAGCGTTGGCAGCTAAAACCTCGTAGTAAATACCACTTTTAAACCCAACCAGAGGACCTAAGATTGACTTCACCTTCGCCAACCAGGAGGAAATATCCTGCTCAGCAATCACTGGCAAACCTAAGGTTTCATTCTGAAGTAATTCCATCTGGAATTCTGAGAATGTAAAGCATTTCAGATACTGTGGATCATTAAGCTTGAAGTCCTTTAAGAAACGAAAGTAAGACCGATCTATTCCCTTCAGGTTAAGCGTATCACTTTGTTGGCCGTTTATCCCGTGGTAGTTAAGCGCCATTGCTTTTTGATAGTCAAGGACATGTGTAGTGTATAAAAACAAGCGCATATCCTTAGACAACAAGCTTCGTAGGTCATCCGATAAAGACGAATAATTATCAACAAGCTTCAACCTTTCCGCGAGTATAGTTTTAGCATAATCTAAGAAGTAGTCAGTACTCCTGGTATATAGTGCTTCCGGTTTCCTGGCAGATTTATACTCCGTCATCTCCGTCATGAGGTCGATGCCTTTCGTTACATCATTTACATTCATTTTGGGAGATACATCAATGTGGTTAATTTTAGACCTCCCGCCGTAATCGATTTTTACATTCGTAACCCCACCATTGGTCAGCTGAATAAAGAGTGTTTTATAAGGGTCCAAACTGGTGTACAGTCCAATCAGCGAGGTATCAAGTTCAAGATTAACATTGATATCGAAATTTCCTGATCTATCAACTAGCGTGCTGTATTGTACATGCGCTCCGGTCACCGGATTTGGAACAAATAGTTTTACAAATACGCTGTCTACACCGATTTCATTTTTGAAGGTAATGTTGCCGGTCAGTTTAGATGTACCGTGGCGGATTACAGAGGATTCTTTTGGCGGATCAGGAATAGATTTGCATGACGATAGGAAAAATAGAAAGAACATACTGAAAGCAAGTAATCGGAGCGATTTGATCATACGGAATGAAATGGCAAAGTGGATGTATAACAACGAAATATCCGAATATAGTAAAAAAACCGTCATTAGGGTTGTTCTATGATGTAGAACAGGCCGTTTGCAAAACTTTTAAGCGTCACTGCGAGTTACCATAATTTAATTGATAACTCAACAAATCCATATAAGTATGAAAATAGGAATTATTGGATCAGGGAATATTGGTAGTGCACTTGTACGCCACCTGACAAAACTAGGCCATGAAGTTAAAATTGCCAACTCACGGGGACCGGAAACCTTGAAAGATCTCGCAACAGAAACGGGTGCAACTGCAACTACTGCTGATGAAGCCGCCGCTGCAGAAGATCTTGTGATCATCACTATTCCGCAGAAAGCGATACCAGAGCTGCCAATTGATGTTCTTACCGCCTCAAAGGCTGTCATTGTAGATACCGGAAACTACTATCCTGTCCGAGATGGCGAACTAAAAGAAATCGTAGCTGGCATGCCCGATAGCGCTTGGGTAGCAAGTGTTATTGGGCATCCTGTGATTAAAGCCTTTAACAACATCTACGCAGCGAGCCTTGCTGAGAATGGTGTTCCGGCCGGAAGTCCGAATCGCATCGCACTTTCTGTAGCGGGTGATAATGAATCACAAAAGCAGGTGGTCATGGAGCTGATCGATGAAATTGGTTTTGATGTAATCGATACTGGTTCCCTTTCGGAATCCTGGAGACAAGAGCCAGGTTCTTTGGCGTATTGCCACGATCTGGATAAAGAAGCTTTGAAGGATGCATTGGAAAACGCAGATCATACCAAACGTGCAGCGTACCGTAAGGCGGCAGATGACCAGCTGCGCGCGATGCTTTCATAAAAGGTTGGTGAGTCTGTCAGAGGATCGGACAGACTCACCGGCTTTATAAAGAAGACGATGTTGACTTGTATTTGGCTCGTCTTCTTGAAGGTTAAATTGTCTACAGGCCTGAGTGGAAAGCTCTGCAGTTATCATTCAATTAGTTGCTCCGTCCATTAGGAAGAGCCGAATGGCTTTGCCGAGAGACTTCCTATTTTTGTATTCAGTTTTTAATATTAAGGACATTCAAGAATCTTTACCGGATTTACTTTCCAATACAAAATATTTAACAGCAGTGATTAACAATCACTTACAAGGGCACAGATACAAAATGAATACAAACATGTTTACGATTCCAAAACTATATTCGTGTAATTTCAGCGGTTATAGGATTTACGCTAAACGCAAATTCCGCTTTAAGCTTTGATAAATAATTATTCACCTCATTAGGAACATTTAGGAGACGATCGAAATTTTCTTCCAAGAGTATGTAAGTGCTTTTTTTTGCTCGGCTCGTAGCAACATTAAAGCGATTTAAATCAAAAGAAAAAGTGCTTGATTTTGGAACAACATAGAAACAATAATCAACATCTAATCCTTGTACTTTATCTACCGACTCAATAAGATAGTTCCTTGAATTTGTCTTTGATTTCAAATTCTGTTGTAAATAGCTAAGCGTTTCAATGTAAGGTGTTAAGACTGCTAACTCATTTCCTTTTAAGCCAGTTAACTCATTTATTGCCTTTATTAAAAAATCCATCATTCGATCTAAAACATCTTCCTGCTTTATTGAAAATTGAATTAAGGTAGGGCCACCTTCCGAATGAGTAGCTGATGCTAGTTCCGTTAGATTATTTATGTCGGCATTAATATTTTCATATATGGATTTTGATTGGATAGTATTCCCGTAAAAGCTATTAGTAAATACCGTTGAACGTTTGGTAAGTCTTCGCGTTTCCGTTTTTCTATTAAACGAAAAGGCTTCGATCTGGCTTAGCGTATTCATCCCATGAATGACTGTGTCAATATTAGGAAATATCTTGTAATTTCTGTTAGTGACAATCGGTACAATTTGTTTGGGGTCACCAACGACGATTACCTTCTTACCCACTTTACAAGCAGCTGCAATAGTTGTTAAGTATGCCTGAGAAGCTTCTTCTACAATTACATAGTCATATGAATAAGTCTGTTCTTCCCAAATTTTTGAAAATTGATAAAATGTTGTCAAAGTAAGATGTCCTTTGGTAGGTAGAAGATCTTTGGCATTGATTAGTTTTGGAAATTTCTTCCTTTCATCAATAGAAATGGGCAACTTAGAAACTCGCTGTTCATCGAAGAGCTTATTAAAAAACCGTTTTTCACAAACTTCAACTGCCGCTTTATTTGTTAATGCGGTAATAAGAACAGAGTGATTTTTCAAGACCAACCGAGATACTAAATCAGCCACCTGATGTGTTTTTCCTGTACCTGGAGGGCCTTGCAAAACATAAATTGTTGATTTTTCTACCTCTTGAATAATCTCGCCTGCAATATCTATGTCTTCTGTAAGAAGTTTAGGGCTTACATCAGTTTTCAATACGTATTTAAAACCTAATATTTTCTCCCAAAGTTCTGTACCCCCTTCATTTGACGCTTCGCTAAAATTTTTAAGATTTTGCAAATACTCGAAAGGTGGGATTGTTGGACCAAATGCTAATATTTGATTATACTCGAGACTTTCAACAAATGCGGCATCCATTTCTCTAATCAGCATTGTAATCCAACCTTCTCGTTTTGATGGAATATAGCCTACAATTTTGGTATCGGTGCGATTGCGGCCTTTCAGTAAATCAGAATATGTAAGATCTCCCCAATTTGAAGGACGCTCCAACCCTACTTGCAATGTAAAGCAAGCTAGTTTTTGGTCAAGACGTGGAGCGTGGTATTGCGTACCAGTTGGTATATCGATAAAAATATTACCTCTTTTTTCGTCAAACCCTCGATATTGACCAATGTAAATATCTCCATTCTGAAATAAGGAGATACCTGTATCGTTAAACAATTTTTTTACAGAGAACTCCAATTCTTTAAGTTCTTCTGAATAAAACTGGACTTGATCCTTTTTTGTTACCATAAACTAGAGCATAAAATCATCACCACCAATCGCTGCATTTTCTTCCTTGTAAAATCCATTTTTTTGTTTGAGCTTAGAAAACAAGCTCTCTTTCATTTTCTCACTTGTTACAAGAATTAAATGAGATTCTGATTTTAAGGCATTAAAAACTCCGTCAATCTCCGATGTTAACTTATTGTTGAAAACCCTAAACAATACATTTTCTGCCAACTCATCCTCTAATAGCTCAAGCCTATTTTTAAATAGTCTTGGACTATTACCAGGATAAATTACAATTAAAAACATGTGTTCGGCCTCAAGCATATCCCAATGTTCTTTATCCAGATACAACAGACCTCCTTTGGCACTCCGGACAATGCATTTAATTTGAATACCGTCAGAATCAATGATGTCAGTAAGGGCTGCACCTGCATTGTTTACGTTAGAAACATCGTAGCCATTCTCAGCTAAAAAATAAATTGCGTGTGTTTTAGCGTTACCACTTTCCCGTTTTTGATCTTCTTTCGATATACCCAACCGATCTTGTAGCAGTCTATCTATCTCTTCCTGATAATCGAAAGAATCTTCATCAAGGAGGGACTCATTTTGAAGCGTTTTGTAATGCCAATCCTTCAAATCAGCCAACATATTTGCTGGGAAACTTGAAGGTAAATTGTTCAAAACATCCTTTATTAGAACCTTAGAAACATAAAACGTCCCGTCATTTACAACTTTTAAATCACTTGTAAATTTGGTAATTGTGATTCCTTTGAATGTCCTTCGGTAAGGTATTTCATCGCCATCGTATATGTATATAGGGTATGCACTGTTGTATTCCCACTTTTTGTAAAATGGCTCTGTCCAAAGTTTTGATTTTGCTTCTAAACTTTCTAAGTCAATAGATTCTTCTAGTTGAACAACTGTGATATTTAGGTAATCTGATAGTTTACCAATGCTTTCATCAACAATAAGCGGATTATTAAACATGTTGTTTAAAGAACTAAATATTGAATCGGAGAACTCACTTTGGGTATCTATTTTTAACAATTCAGATTCCGTATTAAGGGCCTGTAGGTGATAAGTCCTCTCACCTTCTGCATTTATGAATTTCACTAGGGGTACAGTAATTTGCTTTATACCGTGAGGTTGGAATCTGATATAATTATTAACCTGTTTTATGACTGAAATGTTTATCGAAACAATACTTGGGTTGAAATCGGATAGCCAAACAATGGTGTTCCAAATATTCTGCATATTCGGTTTTGATTCTTCGAAGTACCTAATGACTGAGTTTTGATCATAGTCTTTAGCTATCATCGATTTTCGAAGGTTTACAATGGCACTTCCACTACCATTATAGCCAAGCTTGGGTAGAAACTCTAATCTTTTTGTCTGGTCTTTAACAATCCACTCTTCAAGCCAATTAGGAATGCGCTCAGATTCGATAGCAAAATTCTTATCTACACAATTGCTCAAAACTAAACCGTAAAACTTGAAATCTAATAAATGAGTAAAAGGTAGTTCTATTAAAATATCTAAAAACTCCTGATAGGAACCATGGAGTCGCTCTTCATTCCCATTTTTTTTAAAATAATCGTCAAAACGTTGCTTTGCCCAAGTTCGTTTACCTCCATAATTTTTGTCCAGTAATTGAAAAACGACTTGGTGAACAGTATAATGGGAATTTTTTTCTTCCTCTATTTTGGCGTGAATCTGTTCTGGCTTTAAGGGGATTGTTCTAAAAATCAGCTCTCTTAATTTCGCTTTTTGACTTATTGCCGTAAATGATTCTTTAACGGCGTCTAACACGTCGGATTCGCCTAGAAACTCGGCCAAAATATCTGATAGCTTTAATACTTTTCTATCTTCTTTTGTTCCAAAAGATACTCGGTCGCTAATCGTGTAATTTGAAAGGGGACTATCATTAATTGTAATTTTATTACGTATCTCTTCAATCGTTTTCTGAAACTCGGGAGGTATTGCAATAATATTTTCAATATTTTTTAAAAGGTGGTTGATAATGAAATGTTCCGGTGAATCACTGCCATATTCGAGACCCGTATTAAGTTTAAAAACGTCTAAACCACCGATAAACCTATGGAGCAATTCTGATGATGCGTTTGTTGGAAGATGAACTGCTAAGTTTTGGTCATAAACACCAGAGTCTATTATAGCCTTGAATAACTTATCACCTTGAAGTAAGCCAATCTTGTATCGGCTTTCTTTGGATAGGTTTTTATCGAGCACATCGAATATTAAAGCTAGCTTTTCATTGGATTGAATATAAGCACTCAATTCTTTATCTGAACCGTCAAATATGTGCGCCGTTTCGATTTCTATAATAGTGTATAACCCCCTTTCATTGGCCTCTAGCGTATAAGATTCGAAGAAGTCACCAAAACTTCCATCATTTTCCATCCAGTCTAGTAATGTGTTTGCCGAAATCATTTCAAGCTCTGCGACATCTGCCCAGCATATATCAGAACCATCATCAACATTAAGCTTGAAAGCTTTGATTATTTCACCACAAACCTGAAGGGGAAGCGTTTTGATCCCTGTGGTATGAAGTATAGACTTAATTGTTTCATACTGATCAGAGGACAGCCCATTAAAAGCATTCGACCAATAGATTTTATCTGTGGCTACAAATCTATCTTCATCATTTATATATAACCAAGGAATTGAAGCCCAATCAGCACCTGAGATTTCATCTTTATTTATGACCCAACTATAAATACTCTTTAAATCATTGACATAAGCACTGATATTATCAGAAGTAAACAGTTGAGACCATTCTTCAAATAAATCTTCGTCAAGTATAAATGATGTGAATATTTCATCCTTAGTTATTAACTCTTTTTTTAAGGCGACTGGAAGACTATTGAACTCCGCCTCTACAATTCTAAACTTAGTAATACTGTATACATCTAAAGCTTCTCCACGGCTAAGCAATTGTCGCAATGGTTTAGCTTTGCCACTTTCATCAACAAACAGGTCTAATTCGCCAAAGTATTTTGTTTTACCAATGCCCTCCATAAAGAGGCTGTTTTGAAAAAAATCAATAAGGGAGAGCTTTACAGTGATAGATAGATTTGATAGCTTAGAATTTGAAGCTATTCGTTCGTAGGCTGAGTTTTTATCATTTATGTAGCCCTTTAAGGTATGAAGATATTCCTTTATGTTAGAGTACTTATCGAGGTTTATATTGATAGTATGGTATCCCAGGTCTTTGATGAGAGCTTGGTATTGTGATGTATTCTCATTTATTAACCAAGCATTAGACTCATCTAATAGGGCCTCCAAAGAAAACACAGAATTGTTGTGGAATATAAAAGGAATTTTCCCGAATTTATCTGGAATATAGGTAGCGAGCCTATTCAGCCATTCTAACAGCTCAGGTTTGCCATATAGCGATTTTTCAGCAATAACAATACCTAAACTTTCACAAGTTTCTGGAGTGATTTTGTCAGCCAATAATTCTATGTTGACTACTTCAATGTTTAAGTAATGGTAATTTTTTAAGTAACTATTATCAAGATTAAAATGTGGAAGTCTTTTTTCTGTTTCTATAATTTCATAAAACATTTCCTGACCAAATAATTCTATCAGACCCGAGTTGTCGATTAAGGTGTTAGATAACAGCTGTGTTTGATTTATGTCGTTCACAACAATATGATTTATTTCAAGCTGTTCTTGATATTTATTGTTGTAACTATTTATGATTTGTTGAGCTGTATCATCTTCTGGCAATAGCTTATTTAGGAGTAATGACAGGTAGGAACTATGAGTTGGATTGTCTTTGAGAAATTCCTGAGCATAGTATGCCAACGTTTCCACGTGTTTCTCGGCCACCTTTATTATTACATACTTATTCCAAAGATTATCGCCTTGGATACGTTGTCTATCCGAAGAGGGCACAAAATCGGCATTAACTAAGAAAGGAAGCTGAAATCTGGTATCCTCCATTGGTAAATATGTAAATAGACTTGAATATTTAGGAAGCCCCTTTGTATATTCTTTTTCCGGAGATATTTTATTATTAGACAATGAGATACCAAAAGATATTTCAGTTAGAGTGGCTGACGCTAATTTAGGTGGTATAGTTTCTATCTCCCTCCCATCTAAATCTGTGAAATAATAGTTTATCTCACCATAGCTATTTTCTCTAGATTGCTTTTTTAACCCTATATTTAATTGTTCAAATGCTTGATCAGACACCTCAATATTTGCAAATGTCTTTTTGATATAGTAAAAAGTCTGCTTATCCTCACCTTTGAGTTTCAATATCTCAATAACGCCTTTTGTGTCCTTTCTAAGAACCATTACCCCGTTTCTTCGAGCACTAAATTTTGAAGTGTTTCTTAGAAACAATAAAAATTGGGGACGTTTTGTAATATTGTCGATTGCAATTTTGTAATCTTCTATGTTATTTTCACCAAGTCTTAATGCGAATTGAACCGGATTATCAAAATTATTGAAGTTGCTATCATTAAATTCAATAGGTAAATTGTCTTGCCAAATGGGAAGTACTTGCCAAGGTAGATCTGTAGTCCCATTAAATCGTAGCATTTGATTTCTGAATTTTAATTTATCCTCCTTTACAAACTCAGGGTGGTCTTTATACCTTTTACTGCTAAAATAAAATGCGTCAAATTCATTGAATAATGGACTGTTTCGGAGGAATGCAAATTGATAGCCACCTGATTTTAACCAAACTTCATTACTATCCGTAAATACTGATTTAAAACCTATCCCTTTATATCCGGTTTTTTTATTATCCCCACGTTTTGTACTTTCAGCTGCACTGGTAATTGCTTCGACATCATCCTTATTAAACGGCGCTCCATCGTGCATAATAAAGAAATAATCTTTATTAATGTCGATATGAAATTCAACCTTTTCTTTTCCTGGGGCATCGTCTGCGTTTTGAAGTAATTCAAAAATCATTCGTTGCTTGGATGAATACATACCCTTGCCTATTTCACGCATAAGATTTGCAATCATCTTATTAGCTTCAGGGTTATTCAGTCTTTCAAAGCGTAAGCGAATATATTCTTGATAGGGGTTTGTTTCCAAGGATAAAATTGAGTTAGGGATTGCACTTGGTAATTTCCCTTCGTTTTTAACCATTGTGAAGGAATGGTAACCTCCTTCAATCAATTCAAGATTTGGCGTTACGAATACTTTTTGAGATTCTCCTTGGAACATTAATATCTCACCAGTGTCAGCAAACATCACGTTGGTAAAGTAGGCGAACCTCTCACTTTGTTTATAATATTGTCCGTAAAGCATTCTGCCTTTTGGTTTTTGATCAGATTTGTTTAAGCTGAAGTTATTTACTAATAAATTTTCTTTATCCCTACTTTTTAAAAAGTGGCTAGACAACGGCTGATCAACCGCAGTAACTTTTTTGATCTCCAGTGAAAAGGGATTGTTTTTACCTTTAGGGGTGGTAGTATATTGCAGTTCTACTTTGTAATAATCACCATCAATATAATTAGCACAATTTGGATGATAAAAGGAGATGCGCCTATCCACTACTTGTACATGTTCAGTATCCGGATAGAATATTTTGTGCTGGGTGTAAGGATTAACAAAATCATTAAAAAAGCCTTCTTTTTCTTTGTATTTCGAAAATCTTGAGAAGAAAGATAAATCGTCAGATTTCCAAATTTCTTTTAGCAGTTGAGTATAATTGACCATTTCTTTTAATTTGTATACAAGTATTATTTCATATAACCTATTACCATCTAATAATACTCCTTAATATATTCATATGCTCTCTGAAACAACATCTCATTTTTATGCAGCTGGTATTTCAATAAGGCTTTACGCAATGATTTTTGTATTTCACGTTCACCTGCCGCAGTAGTTTGCCATCCTGGGAAACGCACCAACCTCACAATATCGTCGATGTCTTTTACGATACGTTCTACCACTGCGGGAGTTTCATCCGTTTTTAATTCTGTGAAAAGTTCTGTAAGTGCGGCTTGTGGCGATTTAGAAATGATCTCGTCTTCCAATTCTTTTTCCGCTTGCAAGGTATCTTTCGCTAGTTTGCACAATTCTTTTACAAACTCAATTGAGGTGATTAAACCTTGTTCAGCTTTGGTACGTAGATCTTCAAGGCGTTCACTTAATTTTCTAAATTTTGGATCACCACCGTGCTTTTTAAATCGCTTGGTTAAGATGTCTTCAATTTTACGGGCTTCTTTAGCGTCAGGATTCTTGAAAATACTTTCTATGGCATCCGCATCCAACACAAATTCCTCCAAATCATGCACTTCACCTACTGTAATATGCTCGTGCATCAACCTTGTGGTTTCAGCTCCCAATGTTAGCCACAACAGTTTTCCTGTATGGTCCGACGATGGTTTTACCGATGTATAAATTTGCGAGAGCCAGCGATAATCCATTTGAAAAGGGTCTAAAATCCTGTCGGGTGATAGCGATTCCCACACCTTCATCAGCAGCTTAAAATCTTTTGCAAATGCATCCTTCAAAGCGTCAGTTTTAATAGCGTCTTGCGCCAGCTCCAATCCTTCGAAACCTTCCACCATTTTATCTACCCGTTCAAAATGTGCCAGGGCATTTTGCATCAATTCCGGCAACTTACCTTTCAGTTCATTAAGGTTCGTTACAATGGATTGCATTGTTTTATCATCAAACTGCAAAGCTTTTGCTGCATCATCGAAAATGCCAAAATAATCTACAATGCGGCCAAAGTTTTTGTTGGGATATAAACGGTTGGTGCGACAAATGGCTTGCAGCAAGGTCACATCCTTTATAGATTTATCCAGATATAAAGTCTGCAAAATGGGCGCATCAAATCCCGTCAGTAATTTGGCCGTAACAATAATGAATTTTAAAGGTGAATTGGCATCATTAAAAATATCTACAATTTTCTCCTGCTCTGATTTATCTACCGCCCATTTGTCCTTGAAATCTTTCGTATCGTTGGCTGTCGTGGAAATCACAATTTTACTAGCTTCTACAGGATAATATTTGTCCAGCTCGACTTTATATTGCACACAGGCATGGCGATCGGGCGTTACTATCAATGCTTTAAAGCCGTGTGGTTCTACTTTTTCCGTAAAATGCTTGACAATGTCGGCTACAATTTTCTCCACCCTTTCCGGTGCTTTGAGAAATGCCGCCATTCTCGCGGATTTTTTATTAAGTAGATCTGCATCTTCATCAGTAAGTTCTGCGGTTGATTTCAGCGCATCAAAGGCTTCGTCCATCAACTCCTTATTCAGGTGCACATCTATTAACCTTGGCTCAAAATGTAAGGGCAAGGTAGCACCGTCTCTGATGGAATCCTGAAAAGTATAACGCGATAAATAACCACCAGCGTCGGTTTCGGAACCGAAAGCCCAAAACGTATTCTTATCAGCACGATTAACCGGTGTTCCTGTTAATCCAAATAAAAAAGCATTGGGCAATGCCGCACGCATTTGTCGCCCTAAATCGCCTTCCTGCGTCCGGTGGGCTTCATCTACCAGTACAATAACATTGTCTCGTATATTCATGTTGGGTTTGGCATCCCTGAATTTATGTATCATCGAGACAATGATTTTCCGGGTATCTCTTTCCAACAAAGTCTGTAATTCGCCAATGCTGTCGGTAGTCACCACATTGGCAATATCTGCGGCGTTGAAGGTGCCCGAGATCTGAGTGTCCAAATCTGTACGGTCAACCAGAATAATTACAGTCGGGCTTTTGAGCGCAGACGTATTCCGTAGCTTCTGTGCGGCATACACCATCAAAAATGATTTCCCTGAACCCTGAAAATGCCAGATTAATCCTTTTTTAACTTGGCCTTGTTGCACTCTTTCTACAATTTTGTTGGCGCCTTCGTATTGCTGGAAACGGGGCAATATTTTTACAAGCTGTTTCTTTTTGTTGGTACTGAAAAGACTAAAGTTTTTAAGAATATCCAGCAAGCGTGCGGGTTTCAGCAAGTCGTTCATTTCTATGCCGACATCATTGAGGCCTAAATATTTTATTACGCTGCTTTCATCCAAATCCATTCTCCACGGCCCCCAAAATTGCAGGGGTGTACGAATGCCGCCATAACCAAAGGTTTTTCCTTCAGTAGCAAAGTTTAAAATATTGGGAACGAACAAAGCGGGAACGGCATTTTCATACACTTCCACAATTTCGTTCGCGCCATCTAACCAGGAAATAGACGGACGAATAGGTGTTTTAAGTTCACCTACCACTACTGGCATGCCGTTGATGTACAATACAACATCGGGAATTTTAGTTTCCCGGGCATGTACCCGCAACTGATTAGTAATGATGCATTCATTATTGACGGGATTTTCAAAATCTATTAAATGTACAGGAATGTGCTGGTTGTTTTCGCCAAAAGGCATTGACTCATCTCCACACATCCATTTTTGAAACCCTTGGTTGGCACGCACCAATCCAATTTGGTTTACCGAAAGCAAAATGGCCCGCAGTTTGTAAATCACCTCATCAGCCAAAGCAGGATTGGCGGCAATAGCAGGATTTAATCGTCGCAATGCTTCGCAGAGCCTGCTTTCCAACAATACGTCATTGGTATTACGCTTTAAATCTTGAGGAGCAACATATTTCCAAGCTTTCTCATATATTGGTCCAGGTTCTTGGAGAATATTGGAAATACGCAATCTGGCACCAGCAAGCTGACCAATTACATAAGCTTCTACTGTATTGCTTTCGTTAAATATCATGTTTAGCTAAAATACTATTTTTATTCGTCTATTGCTTTTTACAATTAAAGCTCATACCTTTGTACTGTTCTTTACCCTTGGTATGGAATCTACAAAGGTCTTAAACGTTGAACCAGCTAATCAACGTTTTTTTTATGCTTTAAAGTCAGGTCCATCCATAATCTTTTGTAAATTACCATCATCGTTTACTTCGTAAGCTGTAATAAATCTTGCTCTTTTTAGGGCAAAAATCACGATGACTACTATGTAATTTCCTTTAACCAAAGCAACCCGTCTTTTATCATTATAAGCCTTTGATTTGCTATCCCAGCCTATCTTTAGTTTAGCATCTGGATCTTGAAGCGCTTCTTTAATCCAATAAATTTTTTTAAGTCTGTTGAACGATAATAATGATTTATCTTTGGTATGTCTATTAGCGCTTTCAAAAAAGCAATGATCGAACATAGAGGAATAAAACTGGACTAAGATATCATCAAAAGTCTTGATCTGCTGCTCGCAGTATTCAATGCGCCATATTTCTCGAAGGTCATCTTCCGTCATTTTATGAGGCTTGATTTTCTTATAGCTCATCACCAGCCTCCTTGAAGATTAATTCTAAAGACGTTGAATTTTTCCTCCCATTTAGCTGTTGGTGCTATTTCTCGGCTCAGATATTTATCTTCAATATACTTTATTAGTTGGGCTTTGGCAGAATCTGGCTTGTACTGCTTATTAAATTTAGCGGTCACCATACCAGTCAAAATATCGGCTAATTGTATCCCTAAAGATTGCTGGGACGGTAAACCCTGCACTTGTGTAATATTAGATGTATAATTCGAATTATCAAGGGCTTGCTCCAGTTCTTTTAATCGCCCCTTATTTCTATTTGTTTTTAAGTCAGTAAAGACTTGATATTCATTGAAATCAAAAATCCAGTGTTGTAGTAATTGATAATAAAATTTATAAAACCCCAATTCAGCATCTGCGCTGTTAAAATGAATATGATCAACCTTTTGGGCATCAATTAAAATTACCCGGAACCGAATATATCCTGCGTTATAAAAAAAGTCCAGTACCTCCTTATATAGAGATAGATATGCAGGCGATATTTTTTGCCATTTAAGTTCTCCTTTTATGTCATATTTACCTCTGATCGCATTCAATCCCTCCTTTAAGGAGGTCCGTTTGTCTGCGGGAATCCAGATGCCACCAATACCAGTAAAAGCATGAGCATCTTTATTGCTTAAAGCTTCCAAGCCGCTTTCGTCACAGTAAACTTCAAATCTCATTTCGGTCAATTCTAAAATAACTGATTGATTAAGCCCTTTTGCATAGCCCTGGAAGATGCTATTTTCGATTCTAAGATACCTGATTTCGCTTTTAAATCATTTAAATACTCAGCAACTTTTAGTTGCTGAGTGATATCGGGAACAGTTAGAAAGAGTTTGTTTTTTAAATCTGTTTTTGACAAATTGAATCTAGTTGATCCCTGAGCTCTTAAATTTAGAAAATGCCTTATTTCGATATTTCTAAATAGAAATTTAGCATACAATGGATGAAGCTTTGTGAAGTCCAAAAGTCTAAATCCAAAACAAAAAGAGTTTAAATAGTAATCAATGTTTTTTAAGACTACTGAAGTAATGCCAACCTCATTAGGTGTTTCAGAAGAACCTGTAAATATTATATCACCATATTTTACTTTATTTTGTTTATCAGTTTCTGAGATACGTACTAAATCAAAAATATCCTCTCTAATTTCAAAATTTTTGTAAACATTCATATAGGTAATAAAGCGCTCTCCTTGTCCAAAATCTTCCTTACTCTTGCCACTCAATCCATTAAAAGTATCGCCCAATTCTCTAAGCAAGTATTTATTTTTACAATAATCGTTTTTCGCAGAGGTTTTCATATCGATTTCTTTTCTAAAAAAGATATCATACTTACATTTTAACACCGAATCCTTTTCAATCACATCATCTAATGCCCAAAATAATTTAGCTAATTCGGCCTGTTGTGCTTTAGGGGGTAGTAGGAATTCCTGATGTTTTAAATCGGACCAGTTGATAGTTGGTGAAAGCCCACCTACCGAAATATCTACCATTCGGTGCATAAATTGGTCGGAATGCAAAAAAAAAGGAAACAGCCCTGCATCCATAATCTCTTCATTTGCCCTAAGGACGAAAGAATGCGCCGAACAAATTGCTGCTTGGGTTACAATTCCTGCTTTACGCTGGTAGGCTCGTCTTTTCCCAAAAATCACATCCCCAGGGTAACATTTCAATTTGCCTCCACTTACGTCAGATGGCATTCCGTTTCTGCGAATGTGAATATTGTCTGCATCCAGATGTTCCAAACCATAATAGATGTTCAAATCGGTGTTGTTAGGGTCAACCGCTTCGGCAATTCTTCTCGCAATTTTTTCAAATGGAAAAGCTTTCCAATTTGATTTGTCGATGTTTTCTAAGGTTAAATTCTTCATCTACCAGCGTTATTATTTTCAAATAAGGCACTCATGCTTTCAGCTACGCTGTTAGCATTATTCTCCCATATAGCTACCGCTTCCTTTAAATTGATTTGTTGACTTGAAAGGTTAACATTAGAAACATATTGAGCAATGTTCAAACTTGCTTTGCGCTGTAAAACGTCAACCTTATCTACAATCACAGCATAACCGTCAACAGTTTTAAACTCAAGATATGTTCTGTAAATTTTCTCAATATGTTGCGTTTCCAAAAAAGACATGCTTTTTTGCTGCTTTACATCTTTTACCGCATTCACGATCAAAATTTTTCCTTTTTTTTCTGGGGTTTTATTGTTGTTTGTAATGAGTAAACAAGCTTCCATCGGCGAATTGTAAAACAAATTGGGCCCAAGGCCAATCACTGCCTCTACCACGTCGCTTTCAATCATTTTGCGCCTCATGTCGGCTTCGCTGTCTCTAAATAAGATACCATGCGGCCATAGTGAGATAGAGCGCCCGTTCTTTTTATCCAACGACTTTTGAATGTGTTGCTGGAAGGCATAATCGGCACAGCCTTGCGGTGGCGTTCCCCACATGTTTCTGCCCCAAGAGTCGTTTACAAAAGCGTATCTGTCCCAACTTTTAATAGAGTACGGTGGATTGGCGAGAATAACGTTGAAGGTTTTAAGTTCGTCGTTTTGCAACAATCCTGGTTCAGCCAGGGTATCGCCCCGCACAATCTTAAATTCTTCGATGCCATGCATAAACATATTCATTCGTGCAATGGCTGAGGTG
This sequence comes from Pedobacter sp., assembly GCA_038918115.1. Classification (GTDB taxonomy): domain Bacteria; phylum Bacteroidota; class Bacteroidia; order Sphingobacteriales; family Sphingobacteriaceae; genus Pedobacter. Next base: position 418,422 of record JBCLAL010000003.1, on the reverse strand, counting down.
ATCAGGTTTATTTCCTGTCCGTATAATTTGAGGTTTCGGTATTCTTTCCCTTCTTCCTTCAGGTGCAAAGCACAATTGAGCAACAACCCACCCGATCCGCAGGTAGGATCGTAAACCGATTCGCCTGGTTGCGGGTCCATTATCTTGGTCATCAGCTTTACTACGGTGCGGTTGGTGTAAAATTCGGCAGCGGTGTGTCCGCTGTCGTCGGCGAATTCTTTTATCAGGTACTCATAAGCATTACCAAGTCTGTCATCAGCCACGTTAGAGAGGTTGAGCTGGTGCTGCGAAAAGTGCTCAATAAGGTTCAGCAAGGTTGCATCGGACAAGCGGTTCTTGTTCGTCCAGCTTGCATCACCAAAAATACCGTCCAAAGTTTCGGGATTGGCTTTTTCAATTTCACGCATCGCATTTTGCAAAGCCAGTCCCACGTTGGTAGTGGTTTCACGTACGGCTTTCCAATGTGCTTTTTCGGGAACTATAAAATGATGGTGTTCTGCGAAAGCGGCATACTCTAAGTCGCCGCCTGATTCTTCAAGAGCTTTTTCAAACTCTTCATCATAAACATCGCAAATGCGCTTAAAGAAAAGTAGTGGAAAGATATATTGCTTATAATCTCCGGCATCAATGGTGCCCCGTAAAGCAGTGGCAGCACCCCAGAGGTATTTTTCTAGTTGTTGTTGGGTCATTTAGTCTACAGTTTCTACCTCTACTTCTTCTTGTAAATCTTCAATCTCAATGTTTATTCCCTTCACATCTACTAATGACATTAGTTTTGTTTTCAAGGTATTCCTCCTTTTCTGATAGAAATCAAGAAACGTTGTCATTGTAAGATCATTGTCTAAAGGAATGAGGTGCAGATTTTTATAATTTGCTAAAGCATCACCAAGATATTTTGTCTCCACCCAACTTTTAAATAGACTAGCATTTTTTTCCAGATTTTCGGTTTCTTGAATTAATTGGAGATTGCCAATACTGTTGAATGATTTCTTAAATTCATTTCTCAACCTGTCATCCCCGATTCCCATTTTAATCAGTTCCTTGTCGGTGAATAGCTTTTTCGGATGAATATGGTCTTGATGAAAAACATAGTGATGATTTAGTGGATAAACCAAGCTTAGTACCATAAAAGCAAACGCACTTCCGTATTGCGTATTCATTAAGCTATCTATGGTCTCCTCGTTAAAACTCAAGGATTTGTTGCCACCCTTATACTTCTCTATAAGTTGAGATAACGGAAAACGCCCTAAATGCTCAGAAACTACTTCTCTGTAGGTTGGATATAAATTATCTGGCGAACCTCCGAAAACCTTTTTAAGTAGCGCCCTTAATAACCATTCCTTAATGAGACTCCTATTCTCACTGTGTGAAGAGCTGCTCAAGATCTCTTCGCCAATACTATTCTTTTTTAAAAAGTAAGCGATTGGTATTATCGCATTGTATGCCGTTAATGTCTTGTCGCTAAAACCGAAGGAAGCGACTAATTGAACCGTATTATATAAACAAGAAGAAATAGTGTCCCATTCTCGCTCGATCAAACTCATGTTCTGGGAAGAAAAATTGTCGACTTTAAATTTGATGTCCTTAATGTCTGTCAAAACCAAGCACGCTTTGAGAACTAAATCCTTATGAACATTGAATCCGGGATTTATCTTATTGATGTTATCGACAAAGCCATGAATTATTTCGCGGGCATCTTTATCTTTCCACTGTGCGGTGGCAATTGATAGCAATAAGTCTGAGTAACTTAATTTCGTTCCACCACTATTTACTCGGATGAATATATGCAATACCTTATCAAGTTCTTCCGATTTCTCCAAATAGAAATTAATCAATTCTTTTTGAGTAAAATATTGAAACAACCTTGACAAAGTTTCGGAAGCAAACTTGGTTTGTTCTATGGTGTATTTTGATGTGTCCATTAAGCTATATCGACCGATATAGGAAAATATGTCTGGAAAGTCATTAAATTCTAAAATGTCGCCAACCTTAAACCAGTGATACTTCTGTGGGAATTTTAAAGAAAGATGATCAACCTCAACTTTTGATAAAAATCTAAAATCGAATAGTTTTTCATTTCCCTCTGCCTCTTCCAGTAAATTGATATATAAAAGTCTTTTAGGAAATGCATGGTCGCTTTTCCAGCCATATTTATTTAGCTTAAAAGCGTAACTTCCTTTTAGACCTAGATATAATGAAGTCAACCTTTGTTGACCATCTAAAACTGCAAGACGATCTTTGTCTCCCGAAAGCTCTGCCAGTTCATTATGTCTTTTGTCCCTTTGATGATAAAAGGGCAAAAACCGATAAAATTTAAACTTCTGTACATTTTCAGCTTTTACCTTCCAAAATAGAAAAGTGCTAATAGGATAATCTCTTAAAATAGAATCGAATAAGACTTCTATCTGGGTGGTATTCCAAACAAACTCCCTTTGAATTGCGGGTAATATAAATTCTTGTTCTTGTATTGATTTTATTGCGTCCTTAATTGCAATTGGTTTTTCGTAAGCCATGTAGCGTTAATTTAAATATTGAGATAAAATAGTTTTGAATTTTGTTTCTGCCTTTTGGCTTTCTTCCCAAGCTGTTTTTAAGTGTATCATTGCTTCATCTAACGAAGGCAAATTGTCTTCAACAGCTTTATCAATGTATAGCGGAATATTCAGGTTGTAATCGCTTTCTATAATTTGCGCCATTGGGACCACTTTAACATAATTTTCTACATCTTCAAAAGCTGTGTACCAGTTAAAAAGCTGTGTTACATCTTCTTTTTCCAAGAAATTTTGGGCCCGCCCCACACGTATTTGAGCAGAACCATCAATAAATAGCACCTTATTTTTCTTTCGGGCCGATTTCTGTTTTTTAAATACCAAAATACAGGCAGCCAATTGAGTACCGTAGAAAATATTAGCACCAAGGCCAATCACCGCTTCCAGCAAATCCATTTCCAGAAGGGCTTTTCGTATTTTTTGTTCAGACGCTTTGCGGAATAATACGCCATGTGGTAATATAACGGTCATTCTACCGTGATCGTTCAACGAAGAAATCATATGCTGAACCCAAGCCATATCGCCATTTCCAGCAGGTGGCACTCCAGCAATATTTCTTCCGTACGGGTCGGCTGCCCAGTTTTCTGCTCCCCAGTCTTTTAATGAAAAAGGAGGATTGGCAATCACACAATCAAATTTTTTCAACCCATCGGAATCAAAAAAAGCAGGATTTTTCAAAGTGTCTTCGCGAACGATTTTAAAATCTTCTATACCGTGTAAAAACATATTCATCCTCGCAATGGCGCTGGATGTGAGGTTTTTTTCCTGACCGAATAACTTCAAGGTACGATAGTCTTTATTGTTATGCTGCAAATGATCTACACTTTCCAGCAACATTCCACCTGTGCCACAGGCAGGGTCATAAACCGATTCGCCCTCCTGCGGGTCAAGAATTAATCCCAGTAAATGGACTACTGAACGAGGGGTGTAAAATTCTCCTGCTTTTTTATTTGTTAAATCTGCAAAATGCTTAATAAGGTACTCATAGGCATTACCCAGCATATCAGGTTCGACATTCGAATTGGACAAGGGGTATTGAGAAAAATGCTCGATTAGATCAATCAATAAGCGGTCGCTGAGTTTGTTTTTATTGCTCCATTGGGCATCACCAAAGATGCCGTACAAATATTCCTGATTCGCAGTTTCTATGCCACGTAAAGCCTGCTCGATAGCCAAACCCACATTAGAAGTCGTTTCTCTCACACTAGTCCAATGGCAACCATCGGGAATTACAAAACGATGAAATTCCGAAAGGGAGGCATATTCTGCATCACCACCCGATTCTTCCAATGCGTTTTTGAACTCTTCGTCGTACACGTCAGAAATGCGCTTAAAAAACAATAGCGGGAAAATATAAACCTTGAAATCAGAAGCATCTACCGGACCTTTTAAAATCCAGGCGGCCTTTGATAAATATTGTTCGAGTTGGGACAGTGATATTTTAGTTTTGTTACTCATTATCTATTTGACATCAATAGTTGTTTTATATCTACATCTAAAAGCTCAGAAATCTCCAATAGCGTATCCAAACTAGGTTGAACTTCATTTGTACACCAACGAGAAATAGTTGTCTCATTTTTTTTGAGCTTATTAGCAAGCCATTTGTTAGTTCTGCCTTGTTCTGCTAAGACTGCCTTAAGCCTATTTATTGCTTTAACACTCATATTATCTGCATTAGATGTCGATAAATCTACATATTACTTGCTGAAAAGCATGATCATCTATAGAATTATTCCATATACGTCATCCTCCCTGAACCAGCCTCACCCAAACCTGTAAAGTTCACCTTAGAACGCTCTTTCCGTCTTGTTGTAGAAACAACCGATATTATTGGTGTTCCAAGCTTCAATATTTAAGAAAGTTTACGACGATTATCTGAGGTAAATAGGCAAATGTTCATCATTGTTACAAATCCACGCTTGGCTTTAACTTCTTGGCTAGCATTCCCAGTTCTATGGACATTTCCTGTGATTTTGACAGTTATATTCTGCTAACTTTCAGCAAGATCACGAGTATATCGTCCTATAAATAAGAACATCCCGGTCAACCCCTTTAATATGGTCTTTCTTTTTGCTGCAAAATAGCCGCTTCCTTAGCAACTTGCTCAGCCTCTCTCCTCTTAGCTTCTGCTGCCTTCCTCAATTCGGTTTCAGCCTCCAATTTTGATACAACTGCTGCAGCCCTTTCCGGATTTTCATAATATAAAGAGTCGATACGCCGATTCAAGTCAGGAAGCTGTTGTCTAAATATTCTGTACTTAACTTGATCTGCTTTTAAATTCTGGCTAATCTCATAATTTCCAAATCCCCATGCTAATCCTGCTACTGAGAGAAAAACCAGAACAATCAACATAATCATCAACCCTTTTGACTTAGGCACGATATGATGATGATGCTCAACCGCAAATGATTTAGGTATTTCCTCCAGTTGTTGGTTTAACTCTTCGATAGAAGCACCCCAAACATTCATGCTTCCGACAAATGATTGGTAGGCTTTATCAAGTATCTTCTTTAAAACTTCTGTCTGTTCCTTAATATAATCCTGCGCCTCGAAATGTGATTGGTTAATTCTTTGGGCACTTTCCATTTCCCTATTGTTTTGCTCTAAGAATTCAAGAAACTTTTTGTTCTCTTCGGTATCTCTCTCCTTTTGTGCTTTATAGTCCGCAAGATTCTCATGAAGGACCTTATAATCAGTCGTTAATGTTTTGATGATCCGCTGTATAGAATCTTCTATGACTTCTATACGCTGGTTTTGATTCTCAGTTTGATTTTCCATGGTGTTATCTGTTTAATTTTCTACGCCTACGTTTATTTTTTTCATCGTCCTCATCTGGAGCGATATTTCCAAAACTTGATAAAAGAGAAGCCATTACCTCCATCCCAACAATGCTTACCTCAGCAACTATATTTTTTTCTGTTTCAATAGCAGGACTGTCTATTGCTCTTGACTCGCTAGCATGTTCTTTTCTTTCACCAAAGCCTGGGAATACATCCTGCTGTTTAGCATTACTGGTTAATACCTTGTCAATTTTTGCATACGATAAGGAGCGATCAACCTGGCTGCCTTTCAAAATAATTCCATTTTTAGAAAAAGATATGCCCTGAACGCCTAATGAACCTTTGGCGAACTTGTATTGCATACTAATTCCCTTGAATTTCAGTTGGGCTCTTAACGACTGCCAGCTATCCGCAGTTTTCAGGGCGGATTTCACAGCATCGAATATTTCAAGCTTCACCTTATCCTTTCCCTTTAGCCTGCCCCGGTTAACATCCTGCTTACCTGGTGCGAAATAATACCCATTTTCCCTGGTGATGGATTGAGTCACTTGAATATTGCGTCTCCACAGATTGTTATTTGAAATGGTCCTCCCCTCATTATTTACGCGATTATAAATGACATGCAAATGTGGGTGGCTCCTGTCAGCATGTTCTACAATAAGCATTTGCGTATTTCGGATATCCAGTTTGTCCAGATATGTTTTAGCATCTTTCATCATGATGTCTGAATTTATTTTGTCTTTATCATTTGGGCTCCAGGATAAAATAATATGACCCACAGCATTCTTTAGTTTCGGGTTCATTTTACGCTGCATATTGAAGTCTTGAGTAATGGTCGAAGAGTTTAATGTCCTCACTCCTTGCGCATATAGAACTGTTGCTTTCTCACGATCAAGGTTATAAGCTACACAGCCCCCAAAGCTTTTCCCCTCTTTTATTTTACCCACCATCTTGATTCAGAATTTTTAAATAACCATTGATTTCCGATATTACTTTCAGGCATTCTTGCTGGACATTGTTCAACCCTGCTTTATGCGATAAGGCAGTTATCTGATTCAAATTGTTCGCAGCACCCGCCAGTACATGAAGTACCTTTCTGTCCTCCTGATTAAACCTAGCTTTCACAGTTTTATTTGTCGAAGATTCTCTGATCCATTCAGCAGGTTTACGGCCTGAAAGTTTGGCATTGCTTAACATTAATTGGTATTCACTTTCACTGTAGCGTACCGTTCTTCTATAGATTTTTTTTACGAGTTGTACTGGTCTACCTTTCGGAAGCTTCCTTTTGATTTTTGTTTCCATATGCACAGAATTAATGTGACAAGATTTGCGACTACCAGGAGAAAATGCCCCAGTTAAGGGATGTCATAAATCAGGTTCACGATTTAATGGCATCCTTTAACATATACTTGCTATTTACAACGAGCAGACCTTTTCATTCCGTAAGCATTGCCGGAGACCAGGTAGTCATTAATATCCTTAAAGGGTGCATACCAGTCAGAAAGGTCATAGCACTTGTTCAAATTTGCCTTTAGAAAATCCGTAGCTTTTTGGCCGGAAGCGTCACGATCTAGAAACAATAATACGGCATCGTAAACACTTAAAGTAGCCATCGCTTTCTGTAAATTTGTAAGAGAATTCAGGACGATGAAGTCTTGAGCCAAGTTCTTTTCTCCCTCAATTTCAAGGTAACTTAACAGGTCAAAGACACCTTCAAAAACCGCCAATTGTGCATGTCCTTTCTTATAATAACTTACTCCTTGGGCTGAGCATCCCTTCCAGAATTTATTACGTATGGCCCAGCCTCCATTATCATTCTCGCAACCGATACCAAAGAAATCCTTATCACCGATCTTAAAGTACAGCTCCTTGCAGTACTTGCTGGCTGTTTTCAATCCAATTCCCCGTGACTTGATATAATCGGAAAGCGCGGAGTTGGAGCCTAAATTTTTGATTTTATAAATATTAATCCTATTCGGTTCATTAACTGAAGTTGGATTCTCTGCGGATGCCACTTGCATCGGCTGATGAAAAGAAAAGATCCGATCGGTCAGCATCGCTGCTTCAATTTCTGCCATTGCTCTGGACACATTAAATTCGGGATTCATTTTTAGAACCAGGTCGATTAACGTCCCACCATCGCCGGTGCCGTAATCTATCCAGAGGTTTTTAACCTCACTCACTTTGAAGGATGGCGTTCTTTCTTCCCTAAATGGAGAATGGTACATGGAATAACCACAAAAGTGTCTTGCAGGATATATTCCTCTAGTTTTTAAATAATCATGAATCTGGATTTGGTTGATTTCGGTTGCAGTCTTCATAGTCGTTTTATTTAGATTGTTTTCTCGTACGATTCGTACACCTCGTACTTCCCGTACAGCGTTCGAGGTGTACGAATCGTACGAGCGTACGGATGCTAATTATTTTTAGTCCATTTTCGGATGGCACCTTCACTAACACCTAGTTCCCTAGCGATGGCGACATTGGAAAGTCCTTGTGCTTTAAGACTTAGCACCTTTTCAATTTTAGTATTCTTATTTTCGTCCGTGATGGCTCTGATCAGCTCATATTCATTTCCCTTCCCGATTTCTTTGAAGCCCAAAAAGCCTTTGTCTTTGGAAAGCTCACAGATCAATACATTCTCAGCATCATATTCTAGCTCTGCACTTCTTACTTTGAGTTGCTTGATGTACCGGATGTTTTTATCATTTGCACTCCTACCAATGGTGAAGACAGAATCTGCAAAATTTGACTTCATCTTTGACCCTTGTAGATCATTGAGACTGATTGGTCGCCAATCATCTACTTTTTTATTGTGCTCGAGTATAATGAAGGTTAGCCCCTGATTTGATTTCAATTCACTCAGGCTGTTCATGATGGGAATAGTATTTTTGGCAGAATCGGTATCACCAGAGACCACCTTGGTCATATTATCAATAATGATTACACTAGCTTGCGTTTGATTGATGCTATCCTTTAATGATTTAATGAAGAACTTCTCATACTCCATTTCAGGCATCATTCTTAATGAAGCGTAACTTGCTCTGAAAAAGGTCTCTGGAAACTGAAAGTGAACACCATCTGGATTTCGGTAGCGTTTTTCAAACTGTTTGTCTGATAACTCCAGGTCAATGTATAATACAATCCAATCAGCCTTAGCAATTTGAATCCCGACTTGAACAATGAGTGCAGTTTTCCCGATGCCAGTATCTGCAAAAAGGATGATTAATTCGCCCTGGATGATGAGCGGTGAAAAAAGCTCGATGGGATCAGGCAGGTTGGCAGCGTCTTTTAAGACTTGATTTGCTGTCCTGACCTCAAACATCGAATGGTTAGTCTTTGCATGTTGGGGGTTGGTTTCCATTTAAATCAATTTTGAATGAATAATTTAAAACGGTACCTTTAAGTTGTAAGCAGCAGGTACCCATCTGTGAAAATATGAGGCGGAAACATGGCTGTGTTTTCGCCTTTTTTATTTCACTTGTACTTGGTATACCTGTTTTTTAGGGAATACTCCTGAGCTTCCACTTCTATCTCATCAATAGTTTTTTTACGCCCGGTTTTAACCCAGTCCAATAGTTGACTCCTGGAGAAATAAAGCCGCTTAGATTTTTTGAAAACCGGAATTCGACCTGAGGAACTTAAAGCATAGACCGTTGCCTTTGCTAGATTTAATAGAGAAGATGCTTCTTCAATATTCAGTAGGTCAGGTGGATTGTTTGCGGATTTTGAGGGAGGGTTTTCAGCTAGCACTTTTCTTATGCTATGCTCGATGATTGTAGATAATTCCTCTTTTTTTAGTGATGTGAACATTAGATCTTCCATATTGCTAAGTATTTGATTAACAAAGGCAAATAACAGAGGATATCGACGGATTCTATTACACTTTGTACAGTAAATGAAAGAGTAAAAAGTGTATCCGGGGAAGATTACAAGATTTTTAAAATTCTCTCCCCTAAATTCTTATTCATATTTTTAATTGCATAAGATTGAGCCAACACTAAGCATTTACAGCAAAGTAACTATGATCAGACACCGAATAAATTCCAGTTACAAAGACTTTCACGGTCAAATTCGAAGGAGGTCTAACAAATATTTCCACGGTTAAACCGAGACTCCGCATTCGAAATCATAGACTTAGTTAGCCGTGGTGAAGAGGAATATAGTTCTATAAATGGTCTAGTTCAGTTTCTATCAACATAGTTTTCCATTGAAAACACTAACCAATAAGATGAAAAAAATCAACAACCAAAAAACCATCACTTTGTGTCAATATGTTACTTGAAAAACTTAATCAAGGATGGAAAACTTTGTGTGCTTGTTCGGGTATTGGTGTTTATAAAGATCCAACAGCCCTTGCTATTCGAACAAGTAATTTATCCTTCTTTGCAAAAAATCGTGAGCGAAGTAGTTACAGAATCTATCAGTTAAACTTTTAACCTTTTCTTTTCACCTGTTAAGGAAGAAGAACTGATCTGTAGGCTGTAAGTGGAATCTGAAAAGCGAGATGAAAGGCAGCCATCTGCTTTGAACATGTGTGATGTACAGACTTTGTACCGGATCAGAGAGCAGATACTTGAAAATCCGGGAAGTCTTCTCACAATTAAGGATCTGGTAAGGATTGCAGACATGAGTGCAACTAAGCTGAAACGGTTATTTTAGCAAATATTCGATATTAGTATAGTGTTACTATCAGGAATTTAGGATCAAGAAAGTTGCTGGCCGACTAGAAGATGATAAATTATTAATGTCAGAGGTCGGGTACCGGCTCGACTTTCCCAATCTAAGTCAATTTACAAACGTATTCGACGAACATAATAGGATAAAACCTAAACAGTATAGTTTATTAAAAAAATTGTTGGCTTCGGTGGCCCAGCTTAATACGGGCTTTCTGTCGACATAAGACGTCTTGGCGTTGTTTTGAATACCTAAAATTCCTTAGAATAGTTGTTACCTAATGAGCATTCAGTCTTTAAAAAAGGACAAAATTGAAATAATATATGTCAAATGCTTTCAAAAGCTCGACCCAACGATTTCGAGAGTTATAGCATGGGATAAAACCGGGTATTTATTATGCTCTTTTTAGCCATTCCGTCAACGAGCCGTAAAAGTAATTCTTTTCAGAATTGAACATCACGTACATCTCTCAACGATCTCTTTTTTTTCAATATAACCAAATTGTCTATCAGGTCTTCCTGCAGATGTAAAATTGTTCCCGGCTATTAGTTCCTCTTTTAATTTCACCTTAGTAATTTTTAGAATAAAATCCCGGGTTTTTTTGAATTTAGTTTAATAACTAACCACTGCTAACACAGCCCGTTGATCTTGTGCCATCAGGATGAAACGTCCCAAAGTTAGTGGGACTAGATATACAATTTAATTTGTTTTTTTGAATAGCGAGCTTATCGAAATTTGGCTTGATGCCTTTTTAACGGGATCAGCACTTTTCTTTTGGCCAATCTTGGTAGCATTGCTGTCCACAAAATGTTGGATATATACTAACAAATCAGAACGACGTAAATAATACATTAACCCCCTTGCCCCCTCAAAGGTGCAATTTAAAGCGCTCAATGCCTGTCCAAACCTTAGAGAATACTCAATCTCCTCTTTTGTCGATTCTATTAGTTTCTTATTCCTAAAAAGGGTGTTAATGATAGCAGCTGTGCACCAATCGCCGGCACCTGCCGCGTCAACGACGTTGTCAACTTTATAACCTAAGACTTCTTTCCAAAAGGATTCTCCTTTTAGCCTATATTTAAGCCCAGACTTGCCCATGGTCATAATCTCAAGGCCAGCAACTGCAGTTGGGTACATGAGGTCAAAGTCAGATATTCTTTCATCTGAGAATTTCACGACATCCGATAGATGGATACATTCATCAAACGCCTTCAGGTCTTTCATGCTTGACGGCTCGAAGAATATTGAAGCATTATTAGCCTTATATAACTTAGCTAGGTCTATTGCACCGCGATTCATCCGGTCAAAATAGAATACATCAGTATGTGGTTTTGTTGCAAAAGTCTGTGAAGCCTCTTTAGCCAGTGCAGGTTTATATGCTGGCAAATACTTACCGTTTTCAGGATTCTTAAATTCAAACCTGTGTCTTGGTGTGCCGAGTTTATCTGTGATTATTCTGTGGATGATAACAGGGGTACTTCCACTATCACTAACAGAAATCAGATCATCCCGTATATTCCAACGTGCCATGTCTTCCAGTAATAACTCCGTGGCAACATTATTGGAAAGACGTGCTATTGGATAAGAGGTCCATCCAAGATAAGATAAGATCGTAAGCACATTCCCGCAGGATCCACCCGCTAAGAATTGTCCATCATTCATAAGCTTACCAGTAACAACCACATCTAAGGCAACCAAACCTGTACCAATGCAAGTTGGATTTTCTGTTAAATTCATATTTTAGTTGTCTGTATAAGGTTCACCAGTAAGCCATATCACGAATAGCTCACTTTGACCCTTAAGTTTTTTCATTTCATCATAACTATCTATCTCATACCCTTGAGAATCGACATTCAGGACACCAACCCCAATTTTGCCTAATAATTCGTAAGCACAAAGCAAAGTGCCAATTGATAATAATTTGCTTGAGAACGTAGAAATTACCGCCTTGCAGCCTCCAAGTATATTCAACGAATTATGATAATTATAAATTGCGTTGGTCAACCTGATGTATGCTTCAAAGGGATTTCGTTCTGGCACATACATTAAATTTTGCGATTCGATATTTAAACGTTCAAATAAAAACTGATAATATGTCTGTATTAACTGATCTGAGCGCCTGGGATCCTTTGATGGAAATGGCAAAACTGGACATATTTCGTTCGGACGAATCTGAACGTGTGCTTTTTCTAAATGTTCCATTTTATCTTCACCAAGAATCGGAAACCATACCACAGGTTCTTCTCTGTCTGATGCCAGTTCAATTCCCCCACCAAATCCATGCAGATAACCAATATCTTCATCAATACCTTTTTCTTTTATGCGAATATCTATTTCTGCATTTTCAGATACCGCAATGAAAAAGTTAGGGGGCGTCTCTGGTTTGTATTTATCAATGTACGTTAAAAACTTTCCAACCAGCGAAAAGTATACACCCCTTGGTAAAGAACTAATATCAACAATAATATCGGTAAATTCTGCTATTTGACTAAAATCAGATAAAATTCCAGCAGCTTGTCTATCGCCTATCCTTTGCTTCTTTCCTCCTTTTTTATCGCTCCACAAAGATATCTTTTTTTCGATCAGGGTTTTGGATTTCAGCAGGATTTTTAACTCGTTATAATTAACATCGACATATTGCTGGTATTTGTGGGAATTTGAATCAGCGCCTTCTTCAAAGTCGATCATCCAGCAGATTAGATCAACATTGGGACTATTGGTGAGCAGGCTTTCCAATGCAATGTTCATCCTTACATCAAAGCCCTTGCCCAGTATAAAAAGCAACTTGGCGTTTGATGGCAAAAAATGATCTTTCCAGAATTGAGAGGTTTCTGTGCCTTGAATCAACATTGAAGGATTCCAGCGTAATTTATTCATATTTTAGTCCATTTATAAAGCTCATCAGAGGATTTATGACGCCACCCGCCATAAGCAAATGAGAGATTGAATTTGAGACATAACCACCTGTTCAGATAAAAAACATCATTTAGATTCCCTGCGGTACCTTGCTTGACTTTTTTGATCTCAAGCAGGTTAAATGCAACACAGGTGGACAAGATGTCTATTAGGGGTTGTTTTGCAGAATCTTCATACCACCCAGCTGTTTCACTGAATAGCTGTTGAAGGTCTTTAACGGCAAACCCCGTAACACCTTCCCTGTAAGGCGCGCTCGGCCTATAGGTTTCACGATAACAAAATTCTCCAAGTTTCGTTAAAAATCTGAGAATCTTGTCTGAATAGGGTAAGAGCTTTCCCAATTCGGCCCACTTGCTATCTGCAACCTCTTTTAAGATCCGTTGCTGATCTCCTGAATCCAGATTGGTCTGATAACCAGATATTTTGTTCGAAAGCATTTCCTCAAATAAATTAGCTGAGAAGTTTAGAAACTGTTCGATATTGTTGGAAGCCAGCCTGGCCAGATCATTAAACCCAAAATAATAGGGTATAGAGTTCTCATTAGATAGAAATAGTTTCGAAATACCATCCATTTCACCTTTAATCTTGTCGAATAATTCCTGTTCTGCTAAAGGGAAATCTAGGGCAAGTTGTTGTTTGTTCATCGCCCTCACGATTACAATTTCCAGTTTTTTGAACAGAATTGCCCGCTCGAGCACCGATAGCTCTTGTTCTTGCGCATAACTGATCCACCTGTCAAACTTTGATGTTGCCTGCATTACCTGGTCAAAATATGCGCTTGACTTAGCTATGGCAGCCATAAGATCTGCCTGATAATCCCCTTCTTCCAAACGTTCTCCCAAATAATCACTGAATGACGTTACTTCCTCTGTGGAGGTGGCAGCTCTTTTTTCTGCAATACTATTGAGTAGTTTTTCGAATTTTTCAGGTTTTTCACTCCAAAACCTTTCGATATTCAATTCTTGATAATCGCGTTCCTCAAATGACCTGAGGTTATCTACTGGCTCGAGCGCTTCAAGGCGTTCAGATACCCAGATACTAAAGTTGCCTCTTTTTTCGAGCAGGTACTTTTTTAGGGACAGCCTTTGGTTGAACGAAAGTTTATGTGCATCATCTAGCATAAATAAAAACTCCCCCTTGAGTTTTTTCCCTTTAATCTCAAAATGTTCTGGTTTCAAAATGCCCATCGAAAATAATTCATCATGACCGGTAGGCCTTATTTCCGAAGGCGGCAAAAAACTATCTATGGCTTCATAAACGCTTTTTTCAATTTCTGATGCCCAATTATATAAATCCCTGCCGCTGCATGGAAAGGAAAGACCACGGAAATGATTATCCTCATCCTCGAAATTGTAGGTTATTGTCTCAAGCGTATCCGAAAACGATCGGTTATATTTACTAATGGCTACCAGTGTTTTAAGGGTTGACAATACGATCCTTGCATTTAACAAAGAAAAAAAATAACGTTTCTTTTGTGCCGCTGAAACATCCAGCTCTTCTAATACTTCGTAATTTCTAGTGCATACCAAAGAAACCCCCATTATCCGAATTTCGTCTTCACTGATGACACCGAGTTTCCTAATAATGGAGTACAAAGTCTTATATTCTGCCGCAGTGCGATTGTTTAGAAGTGCTAAAAGCGTATTTGGCTCAAAAATCCGAAGAAGCGATGATTTTCCAGCACCAGGCGAACTGTGGATGTAAACTACGTTCTTCCATAATTTCTCATTCTTATCAAACTCCTGTAGTGCCTCCAACACACTTGGGTTGTAAAGTTTAAGGAAGTTGCTATCTGATTCAATCTTTTCTGAGGCGCGTAACCTAAAGGGATTTCTTAGCTTACTCATCTTTGTGTCGTGTTACTCGTGGAAATAGACCAAGGACAACTTTGTCCTCAGGAAACCACAAGATTGGTAAGGAGTTGTTAGGTGTGTTATGGTTTAGGACTAAAGGCAGAGAGCATTCATTAAAACCTAGGTAAGGCTCATTGTGTTTACCAACTTCATAATGGCTATCTATGATTTTATCGTCAAAATACTTTTTGAGCAAGTCCATGAAAGGGGCATTCGACAATATTTTATCTTTTATTTCCTCAGAAAGTATTTGTATTGCATGGATACTGAATTGAAACGAATAGGTTGGATGTTCTTGTTTATACTCTAAAATATTGTTTTTCAACTTTTCGATCGCCTCTGAGGTTGCAACATAGAATATGATATGTATGTCCAAAGGCTCATCTTCTTGTATGAGTTCATGAATTGGGGAGTTTTTTTTACTTTGCTCATCGAAAATTGAATTGATGAATTTAAAGATCTTGCCCCCCCAATCATTCCCCTTTTTTCGAAAATAACTGGTGCCACTTGCTGTAAAATCATCTACCAAAAAAGCTGTGTTGAACTTCTTGGTGGATATCTTGGACTTTTTAAGTTCTTCAAGCATATCAATGACCTTGTCTTTGGAGACTGAATAGGTCGCAAGCACTTGCTCATTACTTATTTTAGGATAACTCCGTCTCAGAAGGTCAATTTTTGAACCATCACTCAGGCCAATGAACAAAGACCGTCTTAGGAAAAAGCCATAACTGCTGCTCCGTACTATTTTTTTTAGCTTGTATTTGCTGAAGTTAGCTTGATTAGCTGTCTTCTCGATAAGAATGGGGTTAATCTTATCGGCAAAAGTGATATTGACGAGATGTTGTATCTGATTACTGGATAGAAAAATCAGTTGGGAGGTAATAAATTCATATGCGACCCTTTTCTCTTCGACCAGCTCAAATTGATTTAGCCATTTAACAAGGCTTTCCATAAACCTTATTCCCGGAGAAAACTGTTGGTATTCATCATATTTGAAATTTGCCATTGCCTGGAGCATAGGACGTTGTTTGGAGATTTCGTCCGAGCTCCACTCCATGATTTTTACTAAAAGACTTTCTGCTAATACTGTCCTCATTTCAATTTGAATTTCAAGAAGTTATCTTTAAATGTGAAACAAGATAAGTAATATGTTGTAGCATCTATATTTCTTACACCTGGCATAGCCAAATTCCAACAATTTTTAGTTAGCGTTGACACCTCATCTACGCTCAAGGAATATTTCTCAGACAATAATTGATAATCATTCCCAGGCCACTGACCCTTATCACCAATAAAGAGGCAATCTTTTTCTATATTTTTTTCTTGTGCTAAGGCTTGACAGTGGCTTTTGATATTTAATTTATTAGTAATCCCCTGATCAATTATGTCCATCGAATGACTTGATTCCAGAATTTGAACATGAGGAAGGCCTTTTAGCATAATTAATTGGATTATTGAATTTCTAACCATGGGCCACTCCATAGGATCTTGGATCTGAATGGTAAGTTGTGAGGGTTTGAAATCGAACTTTACCTCTACCGAAAATTTATAATCCAAGAGCACATTATAAATTTCCTCGAGTTTTACATTCAAGGCTAGAGATTTATTTGGGGTGTTTATGTCACCTAACAATGCAATTTCACTACAATTATAATATCCAACCAAAACCTGGGACCAATATAATTCTGGTATGGCATCCTGAAGAGCTTTTTTGACGGATTTTCCACGACCGGTTGCAATCCCTAGAATAAAACCCTTCGATAATAGGTTGACAAGGTACGGAACCACCTCAGCATCTAGTCCTGTAAACCTGTTTTTTGCAGAAGAAAGCGTGCCGTCATAATCGAATATCACACTCCCAAACTTTGCCTTTTCCAAGTTGGACAAAAATTCATCGTAGGCTGTACTCCAGTATTCTTGGCTTTTTTTGGATAAATCATGAAAAACAGAAGACTTTGATTTCCGGACTATAGCTATTTCCTTACGTTGTTCATATTTCTTTTTTGATGTAAGGTAGAGTTTTTGATAATTCAAGTGGTAAAGATCACTCCCATACCCGGGTACACCGGGGCGACCTGGGTCAATGCCCTGCATTCGACCTAATTGCTCCACAAATAAAAAAGATTTTATCAAAAGCTCCAAACTGGCAGCTGGGCCATTTTTCTCCGACTCAATAAAGAGTATTGGGACCTCAACGGGTAGAAAGCCGAATGTCTTCAGCGCAATTTGCTTCTCTTGGGGTGTGATAAGCGCGATAATACAGGCATTTGCGCCCCGCTTGTCTAACCAGTGATGTCTGCCGTGTCCAAAATTTCGGTAATCTGAAACCAGAATGTCTCCCAAAGCTGCTTCTGCCAGCTTGGATTCCAAATCGTAGGCAACAGGTTGGCCCCATCCGGCATGAAGTACCATAAATGTATAGTTTTGATCTATCCTCTTGATAAAATCCGGCAAATAGCGTTTAAATGTTGGTATCTCGTCTTGAAAACCATACTCGAATTTGTCCAGGCTTAAGGCTTTGGCTACCACACCGAAAAATGCTACCAGGCTGTTGGTTGCCAAGAATCCATCTCCCCCTGTCGGTAATTCAAAAGAAAAGTGGGCGCTATTGCAGATAGTATTGGCCAGATCTCCAAGCGGAGTATCATTTTTCATGGAGACACTTATTATCGCATTAGGCTCACAACTAACCGCAGTTTTATAGGCGAAAATGATATCATTATTTCTGCCACTTGCGCTGATGAACAATACATTAGATTCCCTTAATATCTGCTGAGAATAATGGAGTTCAAGAGGAGTAACAGCTTTAGCCATCATTCCGAACTGTTGGTAGAGAAGTGCCACAAAATAACAAGCGCTTAGCGAACCCCCAGAGCCCACAATTATCAATGGTTTCTTGTTGTTAATTAATGCTTTTCGTAGTGCATCGGTCTCCTGTCCTAAACTCCAAATTACAGTGTCAGATAGTTTTTCGAGTTCTTTTGCGAATGGTTTTCCCATAGATGGTAAAATTATAAAAATGGAATATACTTAATAGATAAAACTAAGAAATAATATCAAGATTTGCTAATTTATTTAGTATTTCTATTTTGAAGATTCAAAAAAACATAGGATATGAATGAAATTTAGAAAAGGTAAGTACGAACGCTTGATCGATAGCCTTTGGTACTTACATTAGCATCAATCCAGGAAAATAAGGGTGCCAAATTAAACGAACGATCTACTACCTTAAATACCACATAAAACTTAGATTTGCAATCATAGATACAAACAAGTAGTAAAATATGTCTACTTGACGAAAATTATGCAAATCAAATAAAGCAAAACTGCTCGATAATCGCAGCCGTAGCCAACTTTCAGGGTGCGGATGTATTAGGCCCTTAAATTGGAATTGGTTTAAAGACGACTTTGTTTTTTCTTTACCAGTTTCGACCAATTATTGCATTGCTATCAGTGACGTTATCTCAAACAACAGTTTTAAGAAATCTGAATTAATCAAATTTATTCGAAGGTCAATATTATTCTCTTATGTTTCTATATATAAACGATAACGCAATATAAAGGGTAAATAAACCGTTAATAGCTACCGATGATTGATATCTGTCCAAAATTGCAGATCGGAATAGACTAAATACTTAGTAGTTAAACTTTGACACAGTAAATGTACATACTGAAGACCTGCATTCAACTTTAACAACTATATCAATATGTTACAATAAATTGGGTTTTCTCATATCCTAACCTAACCACTAATTAATTAAACTTTTGGCAGCAACGTCAAAATTTCATTATACTTACCCTTGATTACCCTTTCGGTAAATTTAGCAGTTTCAACGCTTACTGGAGTACCTATAGTGATAGACGCAATCTCTTGAATTTCTAATACAGAATGATTCTTCTTCCTTAAATATCCTCGGTATTCAAGGGCGTATAAAATGGCAATGAGGTAAGCCTTACCTCTTTTATTCATGATGAACTTCCCTTCGACGGTGAAATACTCTGAAAGTTTTTCGATGGCTACGTAATACAAGTCTTCATTCAAAAAGATGCTTTTAAAGGTGAGCGGCTCCGTAGTAGCGGCATCTATCTTCTCAAAGGAATCAATCTCCGGTTCTTCACGAATTAACAATTCATCTTCATCAGCTACGTCTAAATCAATCCAGAATAACTTTTTAGCAAAAAGTCTAAAACCTTCCATATCATCTGGATCTATTAACATTAGCGCTCTTAGGTTTTCAGGATTGGCCAATATCTCCTTGACATGCAAAACATTGGCCTTCCACCTTTGGCTAAAATATAACCTATTTACTAAAACCCCTCCGAGTAAAGGCAGTAGAAATAAGTAATAAGACGAATCGATCATCCATAAGGGTATACTCATACCAATGCAAAACAGATATATCAGAGCGCTTAAATATTTAACCCTGCTTTTTTGATGATGAAAGTCTTTAAACTGGCTGGTGGAAAGGCCGTTGTTATAAAATATACGATAGCCAATTTGAAGACTTCTTAATCGGTATTCGATGCTTAAAACATCATAAGCGCCTACGTTTTCCAATAATTTATAGACGTTTATATTTAAACCTTCATTGCATAATCTGGATGGATCAGGTCTTAAAATTTCCATGAGAGCTATAGTTTTATTCGGTTAGCGGCATCTATTTTCTTTTTGTCGATTACTTTACCATAGACCTCAGTAGTTTTGATATGTCTATGTCCTAGCAGCTTAGAAACAGTGTAAATATCAGTTCCCATCGTCAACTGCAATGTAGCATACGTATGTCTGAAACAATGGAAGGTTATTTTCTTGGTTATTCCGGCACTTAGAATCCACCTTGATAATTGCACATTGGTGTAAGCGGAATATTTGAGACCGGTAAAAATGCGATCATCAGGATCTCCACGCTTCCCAAATTGCTCATAAGCTTGTTCTGGTATGGGTAAGGTTTCGATTCCGCGCGTTTTTTGCTGAATAAACCTGATGAAGTAACCATCCTGCTCTGAATGTTGCACATCTCTCCAGGTTAAGTTAATCATGTCCGACCAACGTAAACCTGTTAAGGCGGAAAAGATAGCTGCACGTTTCAACACGGGTGGATCACATTCCGTTTCGTTGATGGCCTTCAATTCCTCAAGTGTTAAATACTCTCGTTGCGTTTCAGCCTGAGGAACACCCTTTACCCGGAAAATCGGATTTATGGAAAATAAGCGATCTTCAAATGCTTCTTTTACTGCCGCCTTGAACTTATTAAAATAACTTACTTGGGAATTTTGAGCCAACCCGACAGTATCTGACTTAATAGACTTTACCGTACTCAAGAACGATTTAAAGCCTTCACAGAACCTTTCATCTACATCGCCAAACTTACATTGCCCACCAGTATATAAACTCAGGTACTTGTAAGCACCATACCAATTGTCATAATTTCCTTTTGATTGATTTCGCTTCCGAGCCTTAGCTAAAAAATAAGCCAAGAAATCCATCTTCGAAGATAGCTTGTCCTTAAAATCAAAACTCTTGTTCATGAACTGGATTTCCCGCTGAGAGCGAAGGCTATCAGCTTTGGCTCTACCTAGTCTGTTAACCTCTTTCTCATGAGCAGTTTTTGGCTTTTCATAAATACGGATTTTCAAATGTTCCCTACGAGTGGTTTTGCCAGTTTCCGGAATTAAGACTGGCGGATAGAAATCGAGATACAAGCCTAACATGCCATTGGCGAGTTTCTTCTCTCTCAGGTTGACTGATGTTCTTTGGTCCATACGCTTAAAATAAATTATCTATTTCCCTACGACTGATAATCGAGCGATCACCAATCTTGTTAACTTTAATCTTTTTTTCTTTCGCTAGCCGCCATAAAGTTGTCCTACTGATACTTAAAAGTAAGCAAACATCTTTAATTGATAAAAATTCCTGCTGAAGTGTCGCTTTTTTAGGCGCCACTTTTTGTGCAGTCTCTTTGTCGCTAGCAGCCACCTTTTTTTGCCTTACTCTTCCCTTGTAATTCTTTCGATTGCATCTCATACCGCAGAAACGGGTCATGGTTGTTTTCGCTAAAAACACCGCACCACACTCTTCGCAAATCCGCTTAACTAAAATATTCGAGCTCATGTTTCCTTATGTTTCCCTATGTTTCTGTGTGTTTCCCTGTGTTTCATCATCTCCCCCCAAAGCACCAAAAATTTGTATCTTTTTGTATCTCATGGAAAAGATACAAAACAAGATACAAATAAATACAAAATATCAGCAAACACCAAAAATCATAAGGCAAGAAAAAACCCTGGTAAATCATGTTTACCAGGGTTTTAGCATATTTTACTACGCGTTACTTATCGTTGTTTATGGCTAGTTACTTCCCAATACAAAACTTACTAAAAATATTCTCCAGCAAATCATCTGTCGTAACCTGTCCCGTAATCTCCCCAAGGTAATGAAGCGCCTGCTTAATATCCATAGCTAAAAAGTCCGAAGTAACCGGATTCACCAATCCCTGCTCTACCTGCGCCAGTGCTTCTTGCGTACGCTGCAGCGCTTCCACGTGACGAATATTTGTCACCATGGTGTGGTTGTCCGTTAACTGATCACCAACCGCCACCTCGTACAACAAATCCTTCAGCTCCTCAATGTGACTTTTCTCCTTCGCAGAAATGGACACAAAGCGAACCTCTGCAGGTAAAAACAGCGCAAGCTGATCCAATGAAAGTAAGTCCATCTTGTTAGCCACGGCAATAAATGGCACCCCAGGTTTCTGCAAGCGCTGAATATCCGAAGCAACTTCTTCAGCTGAAAGCGTCGAAGCATCAAACAGATAAACCAGCAATGCCGACTGACTAATCTTCTCCATAGTCTTCTCCACTCCGATCACCTCAATCGCATCCTGCGCTTCACGGATCCCTGCCGTATCAATCAGCCTGAAGTTGATGCCATTGATGTTCAGCAATTCTTCAATGGTATCGCGGGTGGTACCGGCGATAGAACTTACGATGGCGCGCTCCTCGTTAAGTAAAGCATTCAGCAAAGTAGACTTCCCCGCATTCGGACGACCGGCAATCACCGTATTGATCCCCTGCTTAATCACGTTACCCAACTCGAAAGAACGGATCAGCTTCCCAATCACCAGCTTGATCCTGGTGATCAAAGCCTGTAGCTGATCACGGTTGGCAAACTCCACATCTTCCTCCGCAAAATCCAGCTCCAGCTCAATCATCGACGCAAAATGGATCAGCTGCTCCCGCAGGGCATTCAGCTCATTACCGAAACCGCCACGCAGTTGGTTCATCGCCACCTGGTGTGCCGCCTGCGAATCCGAAGCAATCAGATCGGCAACAGCTTCCGCCTGTGAAAGATCCAATGAACCATTCAGGAAAGCGCGTAAAGTAAACTCCCCTGGCTTGGCCGCATGGGCACCCTTGCGGATCAATAAAGAAATGATCTGCTGGATGATATAATTCGAACCGTGGCAGGAGATCTCCACCACGTTTTCCTTGGTATAGGATTTTGGCGCGACAAACAAGCTGACCACAACCTCATCGATCACGATATCCCCATCCTTGATCATCCCGAAATGCAGGGTATGGCTCTCCTGATTGGTCAGGTCCTTACCTGCAAATACCGAATTCGCAATTTCAATGGCATCCTTGCCCGATAAGCGGATTACGCCTATGGCGCCAATACCCGTTGGGGTGGACAATGCAACTATCGTATGTTCTGAGGTCATAACAGCTTCCTTCTGGTTTATATTCGCCAAATTTACCCAAACATTTCACACCTCATGATGTTAACCAACAAAATAAGCTAAACTTATGAAGGAATTACCGCTAACGGTAAAGCGTTCTATTGAATTGCTCGGTATCGTACTTGTCATTGCTGTGCTCGTTGTGGGCCGCGATATCATCATGCCTGTGCTCATGGCCTTCTTCATCAGCCTGGTCCTGCTGCCAATCTTCCGCTTTTTCCGGAAATATAAAATACCTGAAACCCTTGCCATCGTCCTCTGTCTGCTCGTGCTGGTCATTGTAGTCGGCGCCATTGGCTTCTTCTTCGTCAACCAAATGGGGATGCTCATCAAAGATTTCCCGCAGATCAAATCCAACGTTGCCCTGCACATTAAATCCCTGAGCGACTGGGTCGGCGGACTTACACACATCTCGACCAAGGAACAGATGGACTTCCTCTCTAAAAAGAGCGATGCCCTGATGACCTATGCCGGCGGTATGGCCAGCGGGGCTGCCGTTACCCTTTCCTCCGTATTCGTCTTTGTTGGATTATTGCCCATTTACATTTACCTGATGCTGTTTTACAAAGGCATCCTGCTGCGTTTCATTTTCATGTGGTTTCACCAGGAAGATCATCCTAAAGTGAAAGATACCATATACGAAACGGAAGCCATCATCAAGAACTACCTTGTTGGATTGCTGATACAGGTGACCTACATGACCATATTACTCGGCGGACTGATGATCCTCTTCGGTATCAAACATGCCCTGCTTATCGGGGTTATCTTCGCCATCCTCAACCTTATACCCTATGTGGGTGCATTGCTGGGCAACATCATTGCCGTGGTGTTAACGCTGACTTCCTCTACCGAACTTGGCCCGGTGATCACCGTACTGGTCGTGATCGCTGCTGTACAGTTCCTCGATAACAACATCTTAATGCCGCGCATCGTGGGTTCCAAGATCAAAATCAATGCACTTATGGCCATCCTGGGTGTGATCATCGGTGGCAGCATCGCCGGTATTTCCGGGATGTTCCTCTCCATGCCGATCATTGCCGTGATGAAGATCATCTTTGACCATACCGTTCAGTTTAAACAATGGGGAATCCTGCTTGGCGATCAGCGCCCGGCAAGAAGTCCGATGACCTTCCCCGTGTTCCGCAAGCGGAAAGACACACCTACCGTACCGGGCGTAGAAAAATAACTACAGCCCCTGCCACCATTTACTAAAGACCTGGGCTTCATTGTCCAGGTCTAAAACTTCACCGATCATCGGCGTCACCAAGTCCTGCTCCCCATCTCCATTCAGCGCTGTCACTTTCTTCAGCGGCTCATCCCAGGGATGACCACCCAGATCAAACTTACTCGAGTGCACCGGGAACACCCTTTTTGCATGCAGGGCCTTACTCACCTTCAAAAATTCATCCGGCAGTGTATGGATGTAGCGCCATGCTTCATTATACTGCCCGTTTTCCAGGATCGCAAGGTCAAAGCCCCCGAACTGCTCGCCGATCTTTTCAAAATGTTTATCATAACCGCTGTCGCCGCCGAGGAATAGTCGCTTCGACCTGCTTTCCAGCACATACGACGTCCATAGCGTATTGTTTCGCTTTAATCCCCTGCCGGAGAAATGCCTTGCCGGCGTGAAATGCAGCGTGGTACTGCTGTCCAGCGCAACGCTGTCGTCCCAGTCCTGCTCAATAAGCATCTCCGCCGGATAACCCCAGCGCTCCAGGTGCGCACCTACACCAAGCGCGCAGACAACTTTTCCCACCTTCCCTTTCAGCTGCTTGATGGTCTCCATGTCCAGGTGATCATAATGATCGTGCGTGATCAGCAGGTAATCGATCTTCGGCAGGTCCGCAACATGGTACCGGTCTGTACCGGGGAAAGCCTTGTTCATCCACCTGAAAGGCGCTGCATAGCCATTCATCACCGGATCGATCAGGTAGGTCTTGCCATCCAGCTGGATCAGGTAGGAAGAGTGTCCAAACCAGACTAGCACATTCGCGCCTGCAGGCAAGTGCTTCAAATCTGTACCCACCGAAGGCAGCGGCTTCGCCGGGATCACGTTGTCCTTTTTCTTGATGAGGAAGTCGTACAAGACCCCCGCATAGTTATACCCTTCTGCGAGTGACGGCGTTACGCTCAGGTTCTGAAATTCCCCATCGCGGTAGTTTTTCGATTGTTGGATGCGCTCAAGCCGCGCACCCGAAGGTTTCGCGCCAAAGACTTCCATTTGTAATACGATCATAGTGCCAACCAACAGGATGGCGATAATAGCTAAAGTTATATACACTGCTTTTTTCATGGTTAATGGCCTGCGGCCGGTGTTTCTGATTTAGACGGCGGAGGGATTAACACCGAAGGTCTGCTTAAATACATAGGAAAAATGGGACAAGTTTTCGAAGCCAACATCCAGGTAGGCTTCGGATGGCTTCACCCCCTTGTAGCGGATGAGGCGGTAGGCTTCTTCCAGGCGTTTCTGCTTCAGCCATTGCCCGGGAGAGGTCTTGAAGACCTTCATGAAATCCCGCTTGAAACTCGCAAGACTCCGCCCCGCCAGTCGCGCGAAGGTTTCCATTGGCACATTGAACTTGTAGTGCTGCAGCATTACCGACTGCAGGTCCATCTTGTGCGGCTCACTAAAGTCGAACAGCACATCCTTAAGCCCGGGCTCAATGGCAAGCACCAGCTCCAGCACTTCCCTGGTCTTTAGCGCGGTAAGTGCGGTGGTCATCCTTTCCGGCATCTCAAAGTATGGCAGCAGCGAGCGGAAGTAGCCCTCAATGAAAGCATCGGAAGGCAGCTCAAACAGGGCTTCTGCTGTCGACATGCCGGAAGATTCCAGCTGATGTGCGGCAGCATATTCCATCAAAGTTTTCTGATCCAGGAAGATGTTCACCGAACGGAACTCGGCATCCGCCCCGGGACCTTTGATTGCTTTTACCAGCTGATTGCGCCGTGCGAGCATGAGCGTCCCCGCTTTCAGCGTCCTTGTGCCCGCAACGGTGGTAAACTGCATCTCGCCGGAGAGCAAATAACCCAGCACATGCGACTCCACAAAGTGCTCCATGCTGCGCTGCGTTTTCAACGCACAGGCATAAAGCAGGTTGTCGATCGATGTGGTACTGTAATCTTGTTTCATATTGGTTTATAGCTGCTGATTGCTGCAAACAAAGATCAGGCATCAGCATAGATATTAGGTTTGCTGTGAAGCTCAAATATACTTTGTTTTCCAGCTCAATAAGAATCCTTTCGCCCACAATCAGGTACCTATTTGAGTAGGATCAAATGAAAATCAGCTTGTGGCCTCAGACACACCTGGCCCACACCTGACCCACACCTCACCCACACCTCGCCCACGTAATCTGTGTCTAAGCTGTTTGTCAGGTCTTTGTTTGGTCACTGTTATTCTGCGAGCTGCCTTGCTTTTATCCTCCTTTTTTACGAACTTCTTTTGTAACGAAATTTCTTGTGTGACGTCTTACTGGAAACACTTGTTCCTTTATGCATAAAGCCTTACTTAAATCCATCACGCTCTCCCTCAGCATCGCTGCTTTCACTTGTCCTGCCTTTAGTCAGCAGCGCTTAACCCCTTCTGAACTAACAACGCGTGCAGATAGCCTGTACCAGGCAAAACAATTCGGAGCGGCAACAACGTATTATGGTATGGCCGCGGAACAAATTGATTTTAATGGGAAACGGGCAGGCGCCTACTATAACATGGCTTGCTGCCTTAGTCTTCAGGGTAAAGCCGATTCTGCATTAAACATGCTTGGCAAAGCCCTTAAGGCGGGTTATGGAAATAAATCAAACATGCTGGCAGACGAGGATCTTAAAGCATTACATGGTGATGCCCGCTGGGCCGCATTGATCAAGCGTGTGCCGGAACGTAAAAAGGTGCTGAACGCTGACCCGAAAAAGGCTGCAGTTGTGACTTCAGATATACATCACTTCTGGGCAGCTTACGACCAGGCAATGAAAGACACCGCCAACTTTAAGTCGATCATGAAAAAAATGTATTTCGACAAAGCCAGTCCGGGCATGAACGACTATATGGTTTCCAAAGTGAGCAGCATCGATGCTTTTGTCGAGCATATCCGTTCTGCGCCTGCTTTCTATGCAGGCATCCGCAACAATACTTTTAAGACCGACGCCTACAAACCAGCTTTCTCCTCCGCTTACCTCAAAATGAAATCGCTATATCGCAGTGCAAAATTTCCTGATGTTTACTTCGTCGTGGGTGCCTTTACCAGTGCCGGAACCGTTTCAGACATCGGACTCCTGCTCGGCATAAACCAGATTGCAAGCGATCCTGGCGTACCTCTGAATGAACTTAGCGTCAAGAGACGCAGCAGACTGAGCGAAATCAGCTTGCTGCCCAATGTATTGGCACATGAGCTGGTCCACTACCAGCAGGACGGCATGAAGAATGATACCACAACCCTGAGTTATGCGATCCGGGAAGGTATGGGCGACTTCATCGGCGAGCTGATCAGCGGTAAGCCCGCAAATCAGGTACTCTTCGACTGGACAAAAGGAAAAGAAAAGCGTATTTGGGAGAAGTTCAAAGCAGATATGTATTACGACCGCTACGATAACTGGATAGCAAATTCTAAAATATCAGGTCCGGACAACTTACCGGATCAGGGTTACTGGATCGGCTACGAAATATGCAAAGCTTACTATGAGCAAAGTAAAGACAAGAAGCAGGCGATCTACGACATGCTGCATATCCAGGATTATAAAGCCTTTCTGGAGAAAAGTAAATGGGAAGAAAAGGTAGAAGAACTATCTTTGCCGGCCTTGCAGCTTTAACATCCGGAATGAAAACATATAAACAACGACTACTTGCAGTGAAGCGGGCGGAAGATCCAAAGGAACGCGTATCCACACTGTGGAACTACATCTCCTTTCCTATCCGCCTTCCAAACCGCCCGCACCAGCAGGAACTGCTGAATCAGTCAACAGCCTTTACCATGCCGGCAGAAGATCCCTACTTTAGTAAACAGAAGCTCAGTTTCCAGGCTTACCGCTGGGGCGAAGGCAGCAGGAAGATCTACCTGACGCATGGCTGGAGTTCTAAAGCTGCCGACTTTGCCGAGCTGATCCTTTCCTTGAAGGCTATTGAAGATGTACAGATCATCGCCTTCGATGCCCTTGGCAATGGTGCCTCAGAAGGCGAGTTGAGCAACCTGATGTTGTATGTGAATCCGCTGCAAGAGATCATCAGGAAATACGGTATGCCGGAGGTCTTGGTCGGTCACTCCCTGGGTGCAATGGCAAATGTAGTTGCCCTGAAAGATTTTGAGACCACACCGGATCTGCTGATCAGCATCACGCCCGTGGTTGAGCTGGCGGATAATTTTAAGGGCATGATGAACCATGCAGCGGTTGCTGAAAGCGATCAGGCGGCATGGTTCCAGGACTTTGAAGATTTCTATAAATTTCCGGTAAGTTATTTTGATATGAAGACCCTGTATGAACCATTGCCGGATACCAGGCATCTGGTGCTATATGATGAGCAGGATGAAATGTTGCCCTATGCACAACTTACGCAGTTCCTGGAGCAACAGCCAGCGATACACCGCCAAGCCTTCAACGGCGCAGGGCATTATAAGATATTGCGGGAAACGGCCTTCATCGAAGAAGTGCGCGAGGAAATTCAAAAGGCATTATCTTAAAATCAAATGCCCGAAATGCTGTTCGCATACGGGCATTTAAACATTCGCTATCCAATCAGCTTAATTCTGCTGTGTTTGGGCTCCTTTACCTTCCAGTAGCATAGACTTCTCCACCTCAGCACCGATCTTAGCCCCAAGTTGCTGGCCTGCGTCCATCGATTCCTTTAAAATCTGCGGATTACTTGCGATGAAGCGTTTGCCTGCAGGAGATTCGTAGAAGGCAATGACGCTTTTAAGATCTGCCTCAGAGACATATTTCTGATAGATGGGCAGCAGAAGGTCTACAAGCATCGGTCCGGCAACACCGGTTATCTTAGCCTCTAGCTGCATCCATGCCTCAGGTGGCACATCAGCGGACTGTTTCTTGTACATATCAAGCATATTCGTGACAACCACCTTGTAGTTTGTGAAGGATCCGGTAACCTCCATTAACTTCGTCAAGGTCTGCTTGTAGGTTCCCTTGTCCTGACTGAACCCTGCCTGGCTCATGCACAGGATCATTGCGATAACGCATAGTGCTTTCTTCATAAGAGCGTAATTAAATTTCTTAAATATAATACAAGATTTTAATTCTGCTACGGTTATCATTCAGGTATTTCCTGCTGCGTATGAGCTTGGTGACAACCGGGCTAATCGGTCTGCAAAATGACGCTAAGTGAATCAACCTGAAGCCTGTTTTTCAGCCAGACCTTCATACGGCGCTGCTCAGCGGCAGACAGCGATCCCTTGAAATTCGCAATCAGCACAGTCACCGTGTCCAGCCGGGAAGTGTCCGTTCTGTGCACTTCAACATGGGAAATGCTGTATGCTTTCATTTGTGGATACAAGGATTTAAACTCAGCCCTGAGGTCTGGAATAGGCTGGTCCATTTTGGTATAAGTTGTGGCATTTTTCGATCCCTGCGACTGGCTCTGGTAAACCGTCTCCAGGATACTTGCTTTGATCTGGGAAAGGTCAATCTCATTTTTTGCATTCAGCCCCTGACGGATCTTGAGCTCGGTATGGTCCAGCTTGTACGCAGGCAGCTTGCTTTTTAAAGTATCGAGCTGGGATTTACTGAGTTCAGCACCGAGCAGCAAGAGGTCTATCTCATGCATGTTGCTGCTGCTGTATCTGTAGCTCTTATCAAGGACCTGCGTGGCGGTAAAATTAAGTTCGTTTTTTACGAATGCTTCGGCATTGTTCTCGAAAATACTCTTGTCGACGATCCGGTAGGCCAGGTAAACACTTGGTGCTGTGGTGATGAGTACGATCAGCCAGATGTAACGTCTCACCTTCCGCTCATAGGCCTTATCCTGGAACGCTTTCTTTGGAAAATGCAGGAAACGCACGATCACGAAGGTTGCCACACAGATGAAAATACTGTTGATGAAATAAAGATAAAGCGCACCAAAAAAGAAATAGATGTTCCCAGAGGCAATACCAAAACCCGCCGTACATAAAGGTGGCATCAATGCAGTGGCAATGGCCACACCGGGGATGGCGTTGCTCTTTTCCTTTCGCGTGGCAGCGACAATACCGGCAAGACCACCCAGTCCGGCAATGAAAACATCCCAGATCGAAGGCGAGGTCCGCGCCAGAAGTTCAGAAGAAGCCTGATGCAGCGGCGTAACCCAGAAATACAATGAAGAAGTGGCAATGCTGATGATCGTGGCGATACCCAGGTTTCGGAGCCCCTTTTTTACCAGGTCAAAATCGTTGATGCCAATGCCCAGTCCTACACCCATGATCGGTCCCATCAATGGGGACACCAGCATGGCACCGATGATCACGGCAGTCGAATTTACATTCAGCCCAATGGAGGCAATAAAGATCGCAAAGATCAGCGTCCATAAATTCGCGCCCCTGAACTCAACATTTTTCTTGATCGCCTCTATGGTTAGCGCATTATCTTCAGCATCTTCATGAAGATTGAAGCGGTAAACCATAAAGTTTTTTAAAGCCTGATAAATTTCTCTCATTGAATTGCGCTCCTCCCAACTTACCTGCCCTGCAAGTGTATCTGCTTTTAAACAAGGAATGACACCGTGCGAATGGCTCGTGCTTCCTCCTGGAATTGAATTAAATTTTTCTAAATATAACAGAAGATTTGCGGAATGAAGATCCCCAGGGAAAATCCTTAAGCGGTAAACACAGGCATAAATATTGGTACATTGCCTGAAAATATACTGCTATGATCCGCAAATGCACAACCTTAATCCTGCTTGCTGCTGCTTTTACAGCTTGCCAGAATGTGAAATCTACACTTCCTACAACCAAGAATACGGCCGACAGCAGCAATACTGCGGGTCTGCAGGTCTTTCTTCGTCCTGCAGCGCAGACAATGACCAGCGACTCGGTGCTGCTTTCCTTTACCATAGTGAATAACAGTGACTCCGTACAACGCTTTGTGAAATGGGAAACGCCCTTTGAACCGCATATTGGTAAATACATAGCCGTGATGGATGCACAGGGTGAAGAAGCCCAGTTTACCGGTGCCATGGCCCGCCGCGTAATGCCGCCACCAGCAGAAGCATATCTTGAAGT
This sequence comes from Pedobacter sp., assembly GCA_038918115.1. GTDB lineage: Bacteria > Bacteroidota > Bacteroidia > Sphingobacteriales > Sphingobacteriaceae > Pedobacter. The sequence goes on along the minus strand of JBCLAL010000003.1, from coordinate 387,719 downwards.
TCCGGCCCACGACAGCCTGCGTACCGAGTTCAACCTGGCCAGAAACTATGTGCTTAAAGCCGGCGAGTACAACCTTAAATACACGGGTGGCGGTGTAAGCAACCTGCCGGAAACACCGGAATTAAAGATTACAGTAGCCTCTAACTAACTAATATTTTTAGCTTCTTTAACCGTAATTCCAAATTAATTATCAACAAGCTGCAAATATTACTAATTTATTTAGCAATATTTGCAGCGTTAATTGTGAGTTTATGAAGGAATTACTGATCTACCAGCGGGAATCTGAAAAAAGTACGCTGATCCCGCTCTTTGCTGAAAAGATACATGCCGGCTTCGAAAGTCCGGCGGCAGACTATGAAGAGGCAAGAATTGACCTGAACGATTATGTGACCAAATATCCCGAGGCAACTTTCTTTGCCCGTGTTACGGGCGAATGCATGGTGGGTTCAGGCATCTATCCCGACGACCTGCTGGTTGTCGACAAGTCCCTCATCCCAACCTCCGGGGACATTGTAGTCGGCATCATCGACAATGAGTTCATCCTACGGGCTTATTTCAAAAAAGGCAGCAAAGAATACCTGATGCCAGACAATCCCTATTTCAAACCTATTGAGCGGAATGAAAGCACACACTTCGAAATCTGGGGTGTGGTACCACATAGTATTTTAGATCAAAGGAGGAGGAACGGTGCTCGCATTAATCGATTCGAACAACTTTTACGTTAGTGCCGAAAGGGTGTTTCAACCCGAGCTGCGCGGAAAAGCGGGCTGTGTACTCTCCAATAATGATGGTTGCGCCATCTCCCGTTCCAATGAAGCCAAGGAGGTACTGGGCATAAAGATGGGTACTCCCTATTTCGAAATGCGCGAACAACAGGAAAGTGGCGTACTTTGGTGGCGCTCCTCCAACTACACGCTGTACCAGGACATGATGCGCAGGATCACCGCGATTGTGCGTAAGACCTTTCCCGACCAGGAGATCTACTCCATTGATGAATGCTTCTGCGATCTGCAGGGCTATAAATATCATAACCTGCAGCAGCTGGCGGAAGAGCTGCGCGCACGCATCCTGCAGTATACCGGCGTTCCGGTCTGCATTGGCATCGGCGCTACAAAAACGCTTGCCAAGCTGGCGAACAAGATTGCCAAAAAGCAGCATCGCGCCAGCGGGGTATTCGTGATGGAAAGTCCGCTGGACATTGAAGCGGCAATGCGGCAAACGGAGATCGATGATGTCTGGGGCATTGGCCCACGCTATGCGATCAAGCTGATCCGCAAAGGCGTGTACACCGCATACGATTTCAGCCAATTGCCGGAAGACTTCGTGCTGAAGCTGATGACCATACAAGGTCGGCGGACCTACCGCGAACTGCATGGACTACGCTGCATACCCATGGAATATGACCGCCCGGATAAGGAAGGGATATCTACCGCGCGCTCCTTCGGGAAGATGGAAACTGCGCTGGAGCCTATGGAGGAAGCTCTGGCAAGCTATGTGGCGAATGCAGCGCTGAAACTGCGTTTGCAGCAGTCGGTCTGCGCCTGCATCTTTGTCTTCTGCCACACCAGCCGCTTCGCCGTAGTCGAGAACAGGTATTCCGCAGAACTGGAGATTAAACTTGATGCCCCTACAAACGACACCGGCGCATTGATCGCTGCAGCGATCAGCGCTTTGCGGAAAATCTACCGGAAAGGTCCGAGATACCAGAAGGTTGGTATAGAGCTGCGCGACCTGCGCCCGGACAGCCAGGTGCAAACTTCGATGTTTGCGCCTGCCAATACCGAGCGGCACAGCAAGCTGCAAAAAGCCTTGCAGGTGATCGACCAGCTAAATCAGCAATATGGCAAAGACACCATCCGCTATGCAGCGATGGGTTTTGAAAAGCGCTGGTTCATGAAGCAGGCCTTCCTCTCGCGTAAGTTTACCACCCGCCTAGAAGATGTAATTGTTGTGCAGGCAAAGTAAGGCCAGCCTGCACAACAACCTGGTGTTATTGCTTTGCCTGCTGCACATGTGCCAGGTGATGACGGCAGTGTCAGGCATAGATGCCGATGGTGGTTTTTAAGCTGATCTCCTCGCCACACTGCCAGCAATTTACAACTTAGCTTGCGAATGTCAGGACATAATCATTGCAGTCTTTGATGGCAAACTCCGTTGCACCATAGAAGGTCTTTTCAAGACCATGCAGTACCGTTACCTGGTCTTTGATCTGCTCGTAAAAAGCTTCTACATCGGCAACCTTAATGTAAAGCATCAGGGAGCCGCCGTTTTCCCGCTTCACCTCCGGCAAACGCCCTTCGATGCTTTTGAAGCTTTCGAACATCATCGTTACGTTTCCATGCTGCATCATCGTCCAGACCGGCTCCGTTCCGTCATCAGGAACACTGGCGATGGTGTTGAAGCCCAGATTTTGATAGAAGCGGATGGTTGCCGGGAGGTCGTTTACGTAGATGTTTGGTGATAGTGATTCCATATGATATTTAAGCGAATTAGAAAAGCAATTTACGCAGAAGCTTCAATAAAGCAGCAGGCACCGGAAAATCTTAAAACAAAACACCCGCTATGCTTTATGGGCGTAGCGGGTGTTCGGAAGTTTAGGGATCTTTGAATTATCCTTTTAACGTCGCCATGTCGATAACAAAGCGGTATTTTACATCACCTTTGATCATACGTTCGTAGGCGTTGTTGATATCCTTCATGTCGATCATTTCGATGTCGGCAGTGATGTTGTGCTCCCCACAGAAATCCAGCATCTCCTGGGTTTCAGCGATACCGCCGATCATAGAACCGGCAAAGCTCTTACGTCCGGGGATCAGGCTGAAAGCGGCTACCGGAAGCGGTTGCTCCGGTGCACCTACCAATGCCAACGAACCATCTACACGTAGCAATGCAAGGAATGCATTGATGTCGTGCTCCGCAGAAACAGCGTCAAGGATAAAGTGTAGTTTACCCTGGTAAGCAGCCATCTGCTCAGGATCTTTTGAAAGTACCACTTCGTGGGCACCCAAACGTTTTGCTTCTGCAAATTTGGACTCTGAGGTGGTGAATGCCACAACTTCTGCGCCCATTGCATTTGCAATTTTAATGGCCATGTGACCTAAACCACCGATACCTACAACACCTACTTTCTGCCCTGGACCAACGTTCCAGTGACGAAGTGGTGAATAGGTAGTGATACCAGCACACAATAACGGTGCGGTAGCAGCAAGATCAAGGTTCTCAGGAACACGCAGCACATAGTTTTCATCTACAACAACGCGCTCTGAATAACCGCCATAGGTTGCCTGACCCTCAATGTGTGTGTCGGGTGAGTTGTAGGTACCGGTCATACCTGGCTCGCAGTATTGCTCCAGACCTTCCTGGCAGTACTGACAATCGCGGCATGAATCTACGATACAGCCAACACCTACAAGGTCGCCAGCTTTGAATTTCGAAACGTGACCACCAACGCTTACCACGCGGCCCACAATTTCGTGTCCTGGAACGCAGGGATACATGGTATTGTGCCATTCGTTTCTCGCAGTGTGCACATCAGAGTGGCAAACACCACAGAAAAGGATATCAATCTCCACGTCGTGCGCAGTTGGGGTTCTGCGGCTGATGTTAAGTTGGTTTAAAGGCGCTTCGGCAGCTTCGTTGCCATAAGCTTTTACTTGTGTTGTACTCATATTACTGGTTAATTGGATTGTTTAGCTCAGGATACTTCTGAAATGGATCAATGAATGTTAACATTTTATTCACCATAGAATAAGCAAATGACAGCCTGCAATGTTTTGATTAAATGTTCTTTATCCCATTCAGCGGGAGTGTCAGCAAATATCGCTGCCTTTGCCTTACTTTAATTAAGAGTTTCAAACCAATGATTAAGGATTTCAAACCTGCATGGAGCGATGTGCTGTGGGGTTGGTACCCGTCATACGCTTGAAGTAATTGTTAAAATAGCTTGGGTAGTCGAATCCCAGTGCATAGGCAATGTCGGCGATGTTCCAGTCAGTATGTTGCAGCAAAGCACGGGCTTCGCTGATGATGCGCTCTGCAATATGTGCCGTTGTGGGCTTGCCGGTTACCTCCTTCACGGCGCGGTTAAGGTAGTTGACGTGCAGCGAGAGGTTCTTCGCGTAGTCTTGCGCGGTCTTAAGCCGCAGCGGCTTTTCGGGACTTTCAATAGGAAACTGCCGCTCCAGCAGTTCAAGGAAAACAGCCGTTATCCTGGAAGCGGCGTTCTTCTGCGGGTCGAAGTTTCCCGAGGGTTGCAGCTTCATCGCCTCATGCATGATGAGGTTGATATAACTGCGGATCAGGTCGTCCTTGAGACTGTAGTCGCTGTTCTGTTCCGCAATCATATGCTGGAACATACTGCTCAGGAACACCCGCTGCGCTTCCGTGATGTTGAGGATCGGGGTGCCGCCAATCTTGAAAAAGGGCGATTGATGCAGGATGTTTTCCCGTTCAAAGCTGTTTAAGAAATCTTCGGAAAAAAGACAGGTATAGCCAGTGTACGTTGTAGATACGGTTTCCCAGGAATATGGAATGTGCGGATTACCGAAAAAGAGTACCGTCCCCTCCGCTTCAAAACTCCGGTCGGCATAGTGAATGATGCTTTTCCCGGTGGTGATACATATCTTATAGAAGTCTTTGCGGCTGTAGGTCCGGGTAGCCTCGCGGTCAGACTCAAGTTCAAAGACATTGAAACCCTTCAGCTTCAGTTCAGTATTGAACGCAGATACCGGGCGATAGTTCTTGTGCTCCATCGGGCAAAGTTAAGAAAATCAATACATCTGGGACACTGGTTTTGCTGTGGACAGTTGAAAAGAATTCTTTGTAGATTTGCTTGCATCAAGGGCAAACAGGAACATAATGAAAGCTAAAGGCACACTAAGGACCGGGCAAAATGCCATGCTCGATACCACAGGCTTGCTGGAACAGATGAAACATCATGATCGCTTACCGATTATGCTGAATGAAAACTGCCAGATCAATATACCGGAACCTGCATTGGCGACGCTTTTACGTCCGCACCGCTTATCATTTTACTACTTTGTTTATGTAGATCAGGGATCAGAGACCTATACAATAGACATGGAGGATGTCACCATTTCTGGTAATGAAATGGTATTTGGCCTGCCCAACCAGATCTTCCGGAACCCTTTGAAGCTTGTGCATAACAATAATTATAAGCTGGGTTTCGACGAGCATACCCTTGCAATGCTGCCGGGTAGCTTTCCTTTTCTGCTAAACCCGCTGCATACGAACGTGATCCGCTTTGAACCATCCGCAAAAGCGCGCGTTAAGTCGGTCTTTTCCAACCTTTTTCAACTGCTGCATGCCGGCGACAAGCCCCAGCACGCCGACATTATCCTGGCGCATTTGCATACCCTGCTGACAGAAATCAACAGCGCCTATTTTAGTCAGGCCGACCAGTTTCAACCGGTTAACCCGAAGCTTAATGACTATGTTGCATTCAAGCTTGCTGTAGAAGCAGATTTGAGTGAACAGCATGATATCCAGCAGCTAGCCGAGCAGTTGAACATGACCGCTGGTAAGCTTTACAGCATCGTAAAAGAGCAGTCAGGCTTGTCTCCGAAAGCCTGGATCACCAAGCGGATCATGCTTGAAGCACAGCGCAAACTGCAATATTCTGATATTTCAGTCAAGGCACTGGCCTATGAACTCGGCTTTAACGACCCTGCTTATTTCTCCCGCCTTTTCCGGAAGAGTACCGGCATGAACATCAGTGCCTTTCTTAAAACCAGCAGGGATTTGTCCAACAAATAGGAAGATTTGTCCTAACCCTGCCCTTTGCTGCCCCGCTATATTTGCTGCATTAGCACAACAAAATATAACAAGACATATGAAATCAGTATTAGTTACAGGGGCAAACAAAGGGATTGGCTTTGAGGTGGCAAGGGTACTTGCTACAAAAGGTTTTCATGTTTTTATGGGCGTCCGCAGCCTGGAGAACGGTAAAGCGGCAGCAGCGAAACTGAACAGCGAAGGGATTGAAAATGTGGAAGCGGTACAACTGGACGTAACCGACCCGGGGAGCGTTGATCAGGCACGCAAGACCATAGGCAGCAGGGTTGATGTACTGGACGTATTGCTGAACAATGCCGGTATTTCCGGTGGCTTTCAGCAGTCTGCACTTACATCAGATGCAAGGCAGTACAGTAACGTTTTCGACACCAACGTGTTCGGTGTGATTAGGGTAACGCAAGCCTTTGTAGACCTCATGCGTGCCTCGGCGGCGCCGCGTATTGTAAATGTAAGCACCGCAATGGCATCACTTAGCCTTGCTGCCGACACCAGCGGCCCGGCCTACCACAACAAACTTGCGGTATATCAATCCAGTAAAGCGGCCCTGAACATGTATACCATCAACCTGGCCTATGAGCTGCGCGATACCGCATTTAAGGTGAACATGGTCTGTCCGGGTTATACGCAGACCGACTTCACCGCACACCAGGGAACAAGCACTGTTCAGGAGGCGGCGCAGCGCATTGTAAAGTATGCATTGATCGATGCACATGGTCCGACAGGAAAGTTCATCAGCGAAGAATACTTCCCCGAGCCGGCAAGCTGTCCCTGGTAGCGCAGAACCTGCTGTTCTACAGCAATTTGTTATGCTTTACACACCAGATGTTGTAACTTGACAACTGTAAACCTAAAACCCAAAAACATGAGTATTAATCTAGAACAGGCAGAACAGTTATCTGAAGCAGCAAAAGCCAAAGCAAAGGAAATTGGCGTACCGATGAACATCGCCATTGTTGATGAAGGTGCAAATCTTGTTTCCTTCCACAGGATGGACAATGCCTGGCTGGGATCAGTGGATATTTCCATTAAAAAGGCCAAGACCGCGCGGTTTTTTGACATGAATACCGGTGAACTGGGAAAGTTATCGCAGCCCGGCGGCCCTTTGTATGGCATTGAACATTCCAACCAGGGACTGATCACCTTTCCCGGTGGCGTGATACTGAAAGACAGCACAGGCAGGATCATTGGTGCAGTCGGCGTATCCGGCGGTTCAGTAGAGCAGGATCATGAAGTGGCGGCTGCGGCTGCAGGTCTTTCCTTTTCTGAAATGCGCTGATCCAAAACCATACTGCCGATCAGCACCGCGACGGCAATAAGTAGCGGAAATTTAAACCTCAAGATAACCTGCAGGAACTGTGCAGCAGCTGCAGCATCGACAAGCATTAAGGCGCCGTAAGCGGCGATGAGCGATATCAGAAAGAGGCCTGCCACGAGCAGGTTGAATCTGATGTCGCTTTTTCTTTTCAGCTTTAGCTTGAGCCTGCGGCTTACTTTTGCGGCAAAATCAAAAGGGAGCCCGGCAGCAGGTTCCGTACTAAGTGCTTTAAAGACAAGTTGGTAATGTTCGATATCATCCTGAGTTTCCGGGTCTGTAAGTGAAGCGCCGGGCAACTGTAAATGATCGTCTAACATTGCCTGTATTTGTTCATCTGTAAGTTTCTTCATGATCATTATCCATTAAATTCCCGTTCAAATTTCTCCTTCAGCAGCTTTCGTGCGCGGAAAAGATGACTTTTAACCGTTCCCTCCGGCATGGTCATGATCTCGGCAATTTCTCCACAGCTGAATTCATTCAAATGGTATAAGGTTAATATGGTTCGATATTGTATTGGCATTCTTTCAATAAGCAGGTTAAGGTAGGCTGAAGTATCCTTACGCAAAAGCACGGCCTCCGGGCTATCTTCAGTGAAGTGATATTGTTCAAGATCTTCAGGATGGTCCTGCAAAGTTGTAAGCTTACGTTTCTTAAGGTGGTCTACTGCTGTCAGATAAGCAATGCGGGCAATCCAGGTAGACAGTTTCGACTGAAAACGAAAGCCCGGCAACTGCTGGTGTAACTTCAGGAACACATCCTGACAAAGATCTTCCTTATCTTCCAGTCCCTGTACCAGGCGGTTGATAACGAAGAACACTAATTTCTCATACTGTTTCACCAGCAACTCAAATGCCCGGAGCTCTCCCTTCAATATCCTCGATACGATCTCCTTTTCATCAAACATATCGAAGTAGTCTGGTTATAACATTTATGGTTGCAGAAAATTAATAAAAATATTTGCAACCGGAACCTAAGTTCTCCTGACTACTGTGTCAAAATCAATAATTGAAGATTATGAAACAGTTAATGCCATTTATCGTCGTGATTGTCTTTTTCATCCTGGTGGCGATATTCATTTTAGCCCTATATAACTATCGCTTGAAAAAGCGGGTACTCGACGCCGGTCCGCTGGATGATATGGGCCTTCGTTTTTTAAAGGCGCTCGCCAGCGGGGGCAGTGAGTCTCTAAAATGGGGTGTCATTTTGATGAGTGCCGGCATTGGACTTATGGTGCTGCAGTTTATCCCCTACCGTGCCGAGGAGTCGCCCCTGCCCTACGGCCTGGAGATGGTGTTTATCGCCATTGGCTTCCTGATCTATTACCGCTTAATCCGCCAAAATCATGAGAACTGAGAAGCGATCGATTAGACTGCTAATGTTGCTGTTAGTGGCTATCAACTATCCAGTGCAGCTGATTGCCCAGAAGACCCAGACCGCTGCAAGTCAGGACAGTAGCCAGATCAAAACACTCGATGAGGTGAAAGTACAAGGAAGCAAGCCCTATATAGAACAGCGGATTGACATGACCGTGCTGAACGTGGAGAACAGCAGTATGGCTGTAGGGAACTCCATCTTAGATCTTCTGCAGCGTGCTCCGGGTGTGTATGTCTCCAACGACGGGAAGATTGATCTTAAAGGCCGTCCGGGCGCCACGATCATGATTGATGGCAAGCCGGCATACCTTGCGGGAGAACAACTGGTGGCCTTGCTCCGTTCCATGCAAAGCAGTGCCGTGCGGAATATTGAGCTGATCAGCAATCCCGGTGCAAAATATGATGCGGCCGGTACCGGCGGCATCATCAACATCAGGATGAAGAAAAACACCAGGGCCGGTTTCAACGGCAATGTTAACCTGGGTACAAGCTACGGTAAGGCCTGGAAACATAATGCAGGTACGAATTTGAACTTCCGCAGCGGGAAGGTAAACCTCTATGGCGACTTCTACCTGGATTATAATAAACGTTTACGACAGCTCGAAATCAACCGGGTGAGTCCTGCCGCAACCGGAGACACTTACTTCAACCAAAATACACGAGCAGATATCGACGACAAGAATCATTACTACAAGGCTGGCCTGGACTACTATCTTAACGAGCGAAATGTAATTGGTTTTATGTTCAACGGACATGCAAATTCCGGCAGCGACCAGACCCGGAACGATACCCGCATCAGCGACCAGGACCTGATCCCCGATTCCTCAGTTTTTTCGAATAACCCCACACATCGGAACTACAACTATTCTGCATTGAATGTTAACTACAAGTCCAGCATAGATACGCTCGGGCAGGAGTTGAATGTAGACCTTGATTATGCTTTATACCGGAACGGGACAGAAAACAGCTACGACAATCGCTTCCTGGATCCTGCGGGAAATGAGCTGAAGCCATCCCTGGGCTTCCGGTCTGATGCGCCGGTGAAGGTCGACATCCGCTCAGCAAAACTGGATTACACCTACCCGCTCAGCAGCGCAGCAAAGCTTTCTGCGGGACTGAAAAGCAGCTACGTGAAGACGGATAACGATATCATTTTCGAGAACCTGGATGCTGGCAACTGGCAGTATGATGCGGGAAGAAGCAATCGCTTTCAGTATACCGAAAAGATCAATGCGGCATACCTGAACCTGCAATGGAACATGAAGGCCCTGGAGCTGCAAGCAGGTCTAAGAGCCGAACATACCAATGCAGAAGGAAACTCGATCACACTCAATGAGGTGCTGAAGACAGATTATCTGAACCTGTTCCCGAGCATCTTCTTACGTCGCAAGCTTTCGGAGCGGCATAGTGTGGGACTTGCCTATTCAAGACGTGTGGACCGGCCGAATTATGTGACGCTTAATCCATTTCGCTACAACTTTGACCTTTATACCTTTGCGGTGGGTAACCCCTATCTGAGACCTGAGTTTACTGATGTTTTCGAGTTCTCCTACGTTTACAGCAATAAGCTCTATATCTCCCTTGGCTATCGCAATACTGAGGATGCCATAACGGAGGTGACCTTGCTGAATCCGGAAGATAAAACGCTTACCGTGAGCAACCAGAATCTTGCAAAGCGAACCGGCTATTACCTGAATGTGAACATTCCACTGCAGCTGCTGAGCTTCTGGCGGATGAATAACAGCATCAACATCTACAAAAACAAGTTCAGTACCCCTGATCTGATGGGCATCGCATTTGAAAGCGGGCGGACTGCATTTGACTTCAACATCGGCAATGCCATTAAGATAAATGCCAGCACAAGTCTGGACCTGTCCTTTAACTACCGCTCCGCAATTGAGCGTGGCACCTACTACTTTAAACCGATGTACAGCCTTGACCTGGGCTTTAAGAAGACATTTGCCGGGGATCGGGTGACCTTAGCCCTTGCCGCGAATGACCTGCTGAACACCTACAGAGAACGGCTAAACAGCGTGATACCCGGACAGGACTACCGGATATACCAGAAGTATGATACGCAGATCTTCAGGTTTGGAGTTTCCTACAAGATCGGGAACAATAAAGTTAAAGCGGTGCGTGATCGGAGTAAAAGTTCTGAAACCGAGGAACGACGGGTAGGAAACTAAAAGTAAAGGACATAAAAAAGGGTTGCACCGGTAAACGGGCAACCCTTTTTCAATAAGCTGTTATGCCTATTTCTTGTTCTTCACATACTTCTCCAGCCAGCTATCCTGCTCCCAGAAGGTATGCAGCACAGACTCGCGACTTCTGTAGCCATGAAACTCTTTAGGTAACATCACCAGTCGCACGGTACCGCCGTGACCTTTAACGGCACTGTAGAGGCGCTCGCTCTGGATCGGGAAGGTTCCGGAGTTATCATCATCGATACCATGGGTAATTAGTAATGGCGTCTTGATCTTGTCGGCATAGTTGAATGGTGCCATACGATTATAAACATCAGGCGCCTGCCAGTAGGTCCGCTCTTCACCCTGAAATCCGAATGGGGTAAGCGTCCTGTTGTAGGCACCGCTTCTGGCAATACCGGCAGCAAAGAGCTTTGTATGTGCCAGCAAGTTGGCGGTCATAAATGCACCATAAGAGTGTCCGCCTACGGCGATGCGGTTACGATCTGCAACACCCATACCAGCAACATAGTTGATCAGGGAAGTTGCGTTATCTTCGATCTGCTCCAGGAAAGTGTCGTTCGGCTCATTTTTGCCTACACCTACGATTGGCATATCTGCATTATCCAGCACCGCATAACCGCGGGTAACCCAGAACACCGGCGAACGGAAAGCTAAGCGGGTAAAGCGGTAGGGAGAACCTTTAACCTCTCCGGCAGCACTCAGGGATTTAAACTCCCTTGGGTACGCCCAGATCAGTACCGGCAGTGGTCCGTCTTCTTTCTTATAGCCCTTAGGCAGGTATAAAGTTGCAGATAATCTCACCCCATCTTTCCTTGGATAAGAAAGCAGGGACTTCTGTACCCCTTTCAACGAAGGATAGGGATCCGCAAAGTTCGTCACCTGCTGTGCTTTCCTGGTTTTCAGGTCAACCGAGAATACGTTCGGTGTTTCTTCCGCAGATTCGCGGGAGATGAACAAGGAACCACCTTTATCGAAATAGATGGGCTCTTCATAGTAAGGTGCCCGCGACTTGAATAAAGTGTCCTGCTGGTTACTGATCAGGTTCCAGCGCATTACAAAAGGTCTGTCGCCCTGCGCAGATGCACCGCTACCAATGGTATACACAACCGGCTGACTGCCTTTATCGAAAACCAGCAGGTTGTCGCCATTGACCGCTTTGCCATGTACGAAGCGTCCCGGATCGATATAGGTGTTCTCAGAGGATACGCTCGGCATGGCTTTCACGATCTTACCTGATGAGGGATTGATCACCGTCAATCTTGAAGTTCTTGTTTTGCGCCAGCGTTCTTTAACAATGGCATAGGAGGCGTTACCCCATTCTACACCACCGAAGCGGGTAGCCATAGCGAATAATTTCTGCGGCTGTTTGTCGAAAGGTGCGGATAAGGCGAACAAGGCATCCCGGAAAGGAACGTCATTTTTCGGGTTACCTTCATCCTGCGCCTCTGCCCATACCAGGGTTTCCGGGGCATCTGCACGCCATTCGTAGCTGCGTGGACCAGCGGCAACAACATCGAATCCGGTAGGCAGCTTATCGGCAAGTGGTGCTCGGAACAGTTCCTTCACCAGCTTACCTGAAGCGTCGAGCACATCGGTATTCAAAGGAAAGTAGTTGATTGGCACCAGGTAAGAGTATGGCTTCTGCACGGTTTGCACCATCAGGTACTTACCGTTTGGCGAGTAAGATGCCTTCATGTATATCTGCGGTTTACCGATATTTGTCGCGTTACCCTCCAGGTCTACCGACTTCAATTGTGAAGTCAGGTAATAGTCCATGAGCTGCTCGTCATAAGCATTCTTCAACAGGTACTGGTAGGTTCTCGAAGGGGTAACCACACCAAGGTTTTCCTGCACCACCGGTCCGGTAGGCACTAAAGGTTCCTGGGGTTTTTGACCGCGTGCAGGATCAATGAACTGGGCAAGGATGTGTTTGCCATCCGGATTCCACTGCAGGGTAAGCCCAACAGCGTCGTTGAGTAATTCGCTGCCAAGACGCTTTGCTTGTAAGGTCCGGATGTCGGCGAGCCAGAGCTCCACCCCTTTCAGGTCGTTATTACTGAAAGCGATGTAATTGCCATCGGGGCTCCAGCTGATGTTGGTGACCCGGTATTTTGCGGGCAGTCCGCTAAGCTGACTTTCCTTGCCGGTCTTCACATCCCTGACCATGATCTTGTCGTACACGCCTGCAACTTCCGCGGCAGTGGAGTTATTGTTTGGTGTAACCTTCAGCCCGGCTACACCGACCACGGGCTGGGCCACTTCCTCCATTGAAGCGAAGCCCGGCGCCTGCAGGATGAGCATCAGGTTTCCGCTTTTGTTAAACAATATCACGGGATTGGAAGGTGCATCGACAAGGTCGACGATACTTTGGGGCGGTAGCTGATACTTCAGGTTTTCCTGTGCGGAAACCGTGTAGCTTAATCCACCAATAAGAAATAAGCCTAATATTTTTGCTTTCATAATTGTATTTACTGCGTATTATAGGGTATAAAGACTGTTTTGTGCGCTAATCTAAATCTATTTGCTGCGATATAATTCATTGAACAGCATTTTAAAGGTGCCATGCGACTGTGCACGGAAGGTGATCTCTGGTCCGAAGGCGAAGAGTTTGCCCTTACCTACAGGGGCTACAAAGGCAGCAACACCGTTCTTGAGGTACGATTGCCCCCATGCCCAGCCGCTGCGCAGTGCATCTGCTTCGCCATACCAGGCAAGTGCCTTAATCTGCTGTTTGCCAGCTTCATCGCCCAGTCGAAACACCGGGCTATGATCGAACACCACATCTGCTACCTGTTCCATGCCCCAGGTGCTTTGCTGCGTATTGTCGACATTTACCCTCAGGATACTGCCCGGAATGTAGAACTTGTCGCCCGGCAGTGGCTGTTCCTTACCGGCTTTTTGCTCCAGCAGTGCATTCTGCACCGGCAGGTTAAGGTGATAGACCAGGTTGGTACTTGTGCCTACGGTCAGGATCTTGCCCCCTTTCTCCAGGAAAGTTTTAAGTTGCGGAATTGAGGTCTTGGCTGTGATGCTGCCCAGCATGCCCTGGTATTGCGCAGGTACTTCCTCCGGCTTTGGCTGCTGGTTCCTGGCATTTGTGGTGGTTTCGGCAAGTGCGGGGATACCGCCATCGATAAAGAGGATCACATCGTACTTTGTATTTAAATCGCCTTTGTCGATGTCTTTGGCAAACACCACATCAAAGTTGTAATGGAACTGCTCCATGATCCAGCGTGCCCATCCCGAAGGGATAGAACCACCATACTGGTCGTATAAAGCAATACGTGCTGCAGTAACCTTTGTGGTTGAACCAGGTTTACGTTTTGCCGCCAGCACCTTCGTACCATACTTGCTGCTGTTTTCTTTAAGTACGCTCAGCGCCTTTGCGGGCACATAAAAACTCCCGGCAAGCAGCTCGCCTTCTGTTTTGGTGATCCTGGTAACCGGAATGCCTGCTTTAAGCAGATCATTCACCGCAAGGAAGGAATTATTCGCTGCCGCAGTCAGGTAATACCCGTTTGCGGAAGCTGCTGGTGCTGTAGCAACCGCGATTTGAAGCTTCCCTGGTTCAATGCGCCGTAGTGGCGCTTCAAAGCCCTCAAGGATCCTGTCGAACTTAACGCCCATCTGAAACGCAAGCGTCCAACCTGCCATGTCGTAAGGGCGTACCGGCGGACCACCAGGATATTGGAAGTCGTTCGGATGATCCTGGGGCTCAAACATATCGAGCACATGTGGCCGGAAGGCCTGATCGGTTTTTACCACATAGGAACCCTTAGGGTACTGCTTAGCACCGATGCTGAAATCTGCCGTTGCCTGGTGTACCAGGATGCCTGAGCGGATCAGCGCATTAATGAACTTTACCGCCGTTGGAAAATCGGCCTGGTTGGCTGGCAACACATAGGCACGTGCATCCCGGAGTTCCGGGTTTTTAAAGATTGCGTCATAATACTTCATTGGTACACCGGCGCTCCGCCCGGCAGCTGCAGGTTCCTCAGCGTCCGACTTCGCTTCGTTCGCTTTCTGATCTGCCTGTACCGCAGCCTTGAGGCTGGCTACACGTTTCGGTGATAAGGTCCAGTTGTTGCGCTGCCCGCGGGCAATCGCTTGCTGTCCCATTTTATAGAAATTAAACAGGAGGTTCTGCGATTCATTTACCGCATGATTCAGCACCGCATAGTTAAGCGACACCGAGTAGTCGATCGACTGGCGGAAGTGCCATTCCTGCGGGGCTACCGGATTTGGTGTTGCACCATTCGGAATGAGGCGATCGGGCACCAGGGGAATATTGGTCGGCGTAGGTCCGCCGATGATCTCGGTCAGGATACCCACCATGTTATGGAAGTACGGGGTGGTACGCAGTCCGCCGTTCCACCAGGTCGAATACCCCGACCCGGCACGCTGGGTGTAGCCAGGTTTACCCTCCGCATTGAGGCGGTTGTTCATGGCTGCGCCTACGGCATCAAGGCTGGTGATCACCAGTGGGTCGTAGTTGAAGTTGAAGGGATCGCGGTATGGCGGACCGGCAAGCACGGTGCCTGCAGGACCGGTCTGGTGGTGGTTGTAAACGATCTGCGGCATCCATTCAATGTACTGTTGCCTGCTCATGTTCTGTGTTTCCTTCATGTTCATCATGTAGAAATCACGGTTGTTGTCGTGGCCAATGTACTTCTGGTATAATACCGGTACCCGGGTATCGCGCTTTTTCGGATCCTTGTTACGCATGTACCAGTTGGAGACCAGCTCCTGTCCGTCAGGATTGCAATGCACCAGCAGGATGATGGTATTGTCAAGAATTCGCTTCGTTTCCGCGTCTGTGCGACTCACCAGTTGGTAAGCCGTCTCGATCAGCTGGTGGGCGCCCACAGTCTCGGTCGCATGTAATCCGCCGTCGATCCAGATCACAGGTTTACCCTGCGCAGCGAGCGCGCGGGCACCTGCATCATCCAGCCCTTCGGCACGGGCCAGCTGCTGAGCGATCTTCTTGTATCGCTCCAGGTTTTTGATGTTTTCCGGTGAAGAAACCACCAGCATATACTGGTGACGGCCCTCCTCGGTTGTGCCAATATCGATCAGCTTACAGCGGTCTGAGGCACCAAGCTTCTTGAAATACGCTTCGGTCTGCGTGTAGGTGGCCAGTTGGTAATCGTCGCCGATATTGAAGCCGAAGTGCGATGCCGGACTCGGTACCGGCACCTGTGCAGCAAGCGGGGTATAACTGGTGGCTGCCGTAAAAAGCAGTCCGTAGATAATGTTTCTAGCAATCATAAGTTTATCCCTTAGCGTTAATTATTCTCGATAAGTTTATTTAGCAGCAGCTCGTTGCTTGGAATTGGAAAGATATAGTTTGGTGAGGATGGCGATGCAGCCGGCACGGAGTGCGCTGGCTTTGCCGGAATGTCCAGCTGCAGGCGCATGATATCTGCATTGCGCATGCCTTCACCAAGAAATTCGATATGCCTTTCTTTGATGATGGCAGCAATCAGCGCAGCATTATCAGCAAAGCTTGCGGTGGTATAGCTGGTGGTTTTGTCGGAGCGGTTGCGTACAGCGGATAAAAGCGCTACTGCCCGTTCATCAACGCCGCTGCTGCGTGCAAGTGCTTCCGACAGGTTCAAGAGTACTTCCGAATAGCGGATCACCGGTACGAAGTCCAGGTATGGTGAAGCCTGCTTGAACTTGGTTAGCCACAACTTGCCGGTCTTGGTACCGGTAAGCAGGAACTGGCGACGGTCATCGGCAGCAGTCCAGCTAGGGTCGGCAGGCAGCCCCTCGGGGTTAAGGTTGAAGTTTCCGGCACCGTTGCTGGTTGGGGAACCACCATCGCCGGTACCAGGCAGGTAGTAGGAACCCATCGCGTTTCCAGGTGCATCATTGCTGCTGAAAGGCATGGACAGGATCGACTCTGTAGTGGTGTATGGTGGATTGAAGACTGTGAGAATGCTTGGATTTAAGGCATTTGCCACCCTTGCTGTTGAACTAAAGGGCGCGCTTGCAGAAACGATCTTGTTTGCCTCAGCAATTACCTGGGCATAGTCCTGCATGCTTAAGTACACGCGTGTCTTGAAAGCAATAGCCGTATTCTTGTGCGCACGGGTGGTATTTAACAAGGCTGAGCTGTACTTATCTGGCAGGTTCTGCTCAGCAAAATTAAGATCTTCAAGTATCTGCTGGTAAGTTTCCTTTACGCTGCTCCGCTTCAGGTCATAGTTCCCGGAGTTGTTGTTTCCGGTAAGTCGTAAAGGTAGTCCCGGCTTGGAGCCTGCACCATTTGCATATGGCTGTGCATAGAGCTGCAATAACTCGTAATATGCAACTGCGCGAACGAGCCGGGCCTCTGCAATATAATTAGATGCCAGGGCATCGCCTACTACAGCCGCACCGCCTTTGTTCATTCCATCGATGAAGACGTTTGCAGCGTTGATGGCCTGGTAGCCAGCTTCCCAGATGTCCTGCACCTCATTTGTCGTGGTGCCCGTCAACAGCTGGTAAGTTGTTGCGCCTACGGCCGCATTGAGGTTTGTGGAGATAAGATCCCCTGCCCTGGCATCACTCATGATGTAATAGTAAGAACCAAGGAAGTCTCCGGCCTTAAGGCGGAAGTAGATGCCGTTTACCTGGGCCTGGATGCGCTCGGCTGTAGAGAAGGCATCCACGTCAGTGATAAGTGTGCTGGCCTGTGGATTCAGGTATTCATTCTTTTTGCAGGAAGATAGCAGGGTTAAACCGCCGCCTGCAAGCAGCATCATGGAGATGCCGTATTTATATAGTGAGGATGTTCTGATCATCTTTTTTAATTTATAAATGTTTTTAAATAGCCGTCTAGAAACCGAAGTTTAAGCCTAACACGATGGTTCGCGCATTCGGACTTTGGTTCTTGTCAATACCTTGCGCAATTGCGCTGTTTGCGTTTGTTGTCACTTCCGGGTCAACACCAGAGTACTTTGTCAGCAAAGCAAGATTCTGTCCGCTGATGAATACGCGGGTGTTGCTTAACTTGAACTTGCTGATGAAGGTGGCTGGAAGGTTGTAGGACAGCTGTGCACTTTTCAGGCGCAGGAAGTCGGTTGAACTTACGTTAATATCCAGCGGCATGGTGTTACCATTTGAAACGTTATCGCCATTGATCACCCTTGGAATGTCAGTTTGTTGTCCGGGTGTCTGCCATCTGTTTAGCATACCTACCTCATTGTTCCAGAACCTGTTATCACGCAGGGAGGCCTGTGTACCATTGATCATGTTTCCACCTAGCTGGTAGGTTAGCAAGACATTCAGCTCGAAACCTTTGTAGTTGAAAACGTTGGAGAGTCCCCCGAAGATCTTTGGTGCGGACTGTTTGTAAATTATGGCATCATCTGATGGGGTGATGGCTGGTGCCTGGGTATTGTCTTCGTACGACCACTGGAACCGGGATGCTGCGCCCGCAGGTGCCACATGCTGGTAGAACACCTTTCTGCCCGACTGATCCAGGAAGATCCGGCGGCCCGTTGCGGCATCAACGCCACCGGTACGTACCGCGTAAAGCATACCGGCAGAATAGCCCGGCAAGGTAATGGTAAGTGCATCATTGGTACCGGTGATGATGCTTGGCACGCCTTCAGCAAGTTCCAATACCTGATTTTTGTTGGTTGTTAAATTGAAATTGGTGTTCCAGCTGAACGTCTCTTTGCGGATCGGTGCACCACCAATGGAGAATTCTATACCCTGGTTGTACATTCTGCCGACGTTCTGCATGATGGAGTTGTTGTTTGAATTCGGGATACCCACAGAAGGAGGCAGCGGTACGCCAAAGATCAATCCATCTATATTATTGCGGTAATAAGCAAGCTCACCGGTGATCTTGTTGCCGAATAAACCAAAGTTTACCCCAACATCCGTTTTCTTACTGGTTTCCCATTGCAGGTCTGCATTACCCGTTCCGGAGTAAATCAATCCTGACTGTCCGCCATATAATGCCGCCGAATACGTGTTGATGGCGCCGAAGTCGCTCAGGCCACCCACATTACCCACTTTACCATAACTTGCACGGAACTTAAGGCTGTTAACCACTTCATTTAAGCCTGCTTGTGCCCAGAAGCCTTCTTTAGCAGCATCCCAGCCGGCAGAGAAGCCCCAGAAAGTACCTTTTTTGTTGTTCGCACCCAATGCAGAGTACTCGTCCACACGGTAGTTACCGGTTAAAAAATACTTTTGCTGGTAGTTGTATTGAAGCCTGGTGAATAATGAGAACAGGTAGTTATCGAACACATTATTTGCGGTGTTGTTCAAGGTTACGTTCTGCCATCCACCCTGAATATTGGTATACAGCGGGTCCGTTTGTCCGGTTACACGTACACCAAACTGGTTACCATTTGTTTTTTGCTCTTCCTCCCCGAGTAAGAAACTTAAGCTGTGATCACCAAAGGTCTTGTCGGCAGACAGCGTGTTTGTCCAAACCCAACGCTCACGGGTAGATTGAACACTTGCTGCAGCTCCGTTAGTAGATATGGCTTCACCGGTAAGTGGACTGAAGTAGTTTTCAAAGGTCACATAGCGGTAGTCGATTCCATAGATCGACTTCAATGACAACCATGAAAGTGGATTGATCTGTACGTAGGCATTAGATTGGATACTATTGACCTTGTTGCTGGAGCTGTTTTTGCTCATGGACAATACCGGGTTGTAAAAGCCCAGACGGGACTGGCCGGAAAGGTGACTTGCGTTATCCTGCAAACCGAGGAATCCGGCAGTGGTGCTATTAAATGTACCATCGGCGTTAAACGGCCCTACAATCGGTGCATTGATCAAAGCAAGGCGGGCCATACCTCCAGAGGCACTCTGGTTTCCACGTGAACCGTTGGACATTGCGGAAGCGTTCAGCTCATTGTTATAGTTGATCTTCGCGCCGATGCTCAGCCATTTGGTGGTTTTATTGTCGATGTTGAAGAGTGCTGATTTGCGGTTGAAGTCTGTGGCCTTGAAGATACCTTCCTGATCGGTATAGCCTATAGAGCCGTAGTACTTGGTAGATTCGGTTGCTCCGGAGATGTTTACGTTATTGAAGGTCGATATTCCTGTGCGGTAAATATGATCGTACCACCTGGTATCGATGCGGTTGCCGTTGGCATCAAGGGAATAATCGTAATAGTTGGTTGTTGCATTGTAGGTACCTTCATTGCGAAGGCCTTCGTTTTTAAGTTCAATGTATTGATCCGCATTCAGGAGTTTTGGGAGGTTGCGTGCGGTATTAAAGTTTACAGTGCTGGAGAAGTTGACTTTTGCTTTTCCCATACGTCCCTTTTTTGTTGTCACGAAAACCACGCCGTTGGCTGCCCGGCTACCATAAATACTGGTTGCAGCAGCATCCTTGGCGATGTCAATGCTCTCGATGTCGGCCGGATTTATGGAGGATAGCGGATTGTTGGAAGCATTACCGATGCCGGCATCCTCCTCACCTGTAAAACTCGGGACCCCATCTATGACAATCAATGGATAGGAACTCAAGGAGAGCGAGTTTGTACCGCGGATACGGAACACTGGTGGTTCATTCAGGTTGCCGGAGTTTACGGTTACATTCACCCCGGAGGCTCTTCCGCCCAGGGCACCTTCGAAGCTGGTTACCGGCTGCTCTGCGAGTGTTGAGCCTTTAACACTTGAAATACTTCCGGTGACCTCTGAACGCTTTTGCGTACCATAGCCGATAACGGTGACCTCCGCGAGGTCGGATTTGTTGGGCTGCAGGGAAACATTCAGGGTTGCTGAGGCTTTAACCTCACGTGCATCATAGCCGATAAAGGAAACAACCAACACAGCCTCCGAAGGCACACCTTTGAGGCTGAAGTTACCATTGGTGTCGGTCATGGTACCCTGTGTACTGCCCTTCACCTTTACGGAAGCGCCTGGCAAGGGTTTCCCCTGCTCGTCGAGCACGCGACCGCGTACATCGATCGGCGGTCTTTTCAGGTAAGCAACAGCATTAGATGCTGGCGAGCCGGCATTGCCTGGGTGCGCTGACGTAATGATAATTGGACTTGCACCAGCATTGGTTTGAAAGAGTGTAAAAGTTAATGCAAATAGTAATTTGTTTTTTGAATATTTAAGTTTAAAGGTGGGCGTAACTTTTTGATGCCAGTTACAGCAGAATAACCTTGAGTAAGGCGTTTTTAGATTCATACATTTTAGATTAAAGGGGGGTTGATTTAATTTGTTGTTTGGTGTTAATTCACGTCGTGTCTGTTCTTGTTACAGGTATTTACATAGGCATTAAGTTTAAGTTTAAAGTAGATGCTGTTGGTCGGACAGCTTTGAGCGGTATATTTCAAATACAGACTAAAATTTCGACTTAGAAGTTCAGAATTTAGCGCAAATCTCTTCCATATGCGCTACTTTCGTAGTCATTATACACCCTTGACGATCATTTTTACATGATCGAACCCAGAAATTACCTTTTTTCTGCCAAGTAGATTAACTTTTGTCTGCTGAACCGTAAATTATAAATATTACGAATAACATTTTCATAATAATTTCGTTACGATAGACTAAATTGATATAGCAAAACGGAAAAAACGTGATAGTATTTCAATGAAGAAGCGGATTTATTGCAAGGATCACCATCATTAAACCACCTTAAAGCCCAATTAGGAAATTACTTTAAAGTAAAAAAGCCTGCTACAGGAACTGAAGCAGGCTTTTAAATTGGGAAACAACAATGATGTTGGCTATTACATTCTTTCCGGAACGGTGATGCCCAGCAGGCGCATGCCGGCTTTGAGGATGTTTGCTACTACGGCACTAAGGTTTAAGCGGAGTTGTCTTAGATCTTCATTTTCTTCTTTGACGATTGGCGGCACCTCGTGATAAAACTTGTTAAACATTTTAGCAACCTCATAAAGGTAATTTGCGAGGCTGGCGGGGCTGAAACCTTTGGCAGCAATTGCGATTTCAGCAGGATATTTTGCAAGCAGCATGATCATCTCCAACTCCGTGCCTGTAATTGGCAGTGCAGGGTCGGTTGTTGCTGCAGACTGATAACCTGCTTTACTCAGCAGCGATTTTATCCTCGCATGTGTATACTGGATGAACGGACCTGTATTACCCTGGAAATCTATAGATTCAGCAGGATCAAACAACAGGCGTTTTTTAGGTTCCACTTTAAGGAGGAAGTATTTCAAGGCACCAAGACCAATGTTGTGGTATAAGGCTTCTTTCTCTTCATCGGAGAAATCGTTGATCTTACCCAGGGCTTCAGTTTTCTGCTTCGCCGTTTCGATCATCTCCTTTACCAGATCATCGGCATCTACTACCGTTCCCTCCCTGGATTTCATCTTGCCATTGGGAAGATCCACCATCCCGTACGAAAGGTGATGCAAGCCTTTGGCCCAGGTCTTTCCAAGTTTCTCCAGGATCAGGAATAAAACTTTAAAGTGGTAGTCTTGCTCATTACCGACTACATAAATGGATTCGTCCATTTCGTAATCGTCATATTTCATTTGTGCCGTACCAAGATCCTGGGTGATGTACACTGACGTGCCATCAGCCCTTAGCACCAATTTCTGATCTAAGCCATCTTCGGTAAGGTCTATCCATACAGAACCATCCGCTTTCTTAAAGAATACGCCTTTCGCCAGACCTTCTTCTACCGTGTCTTTACCAAGCAGGTACGTATTACTTTCATAATAGTATTTGTCGAAGTCGACACCCAGATTTTTATAGCTTACCGCGAAGCCGTCATAAACCCATCCGTTCATTTTGCTCCAGAGTGCCTTTACTTCAGGATCGCCATTCTCCCAGGCCAGCAGCATCGCTTGCGCTTCTTTGATCAGCGGCGCGTTCTTTTTCGCTTCGTCTTCCGTTTGTCCTTCAGCTTTCAGCGCATCGATTTCTTTTTTGTATTCTTTGTCGAAGATCACATAGTATTTACCAACCAGGTGATCGCCTTTCATGCCCGAACTTTCCGGCGTTTCGCCATTGCTCCAGTTTTTCCAGGCGAGCATGGATTTGCAAATGTGTATTCCGCGGTCGTTCACCAGATTTACTTTGAAGACCTCTGCCCCATTTGCTTTCAACAATTCGGAAACAGAATAGCCCAATAAATTATTACGGACGTGGCCAAGGTGCAGGGGCTTGTTGGTATTTGGGGATGAATATTCAACCATCACCTTTTTACCTGTTGACGGTATGATACCGAAGTCGGGCTTTAGCACTTCTGTGTTAAACAGATCTAACCAGTAGGTTTCGCTAATGCTTAGGTTGAGGAAGCCTTTGATCACGTTGAAACCGGTAATATCTGTTACATGTTGCTGCAGGTAGGCACCCAGTTCATTAGCGGTAACTTCGGGCGACTTCTTAGAGAACCGTACAATCGGGAATACGACGATGGTTAGCTGGCCTTCAAATTCCGGACGGGTATCCTGCAGCGAAATCTGGTTTTCGGGCAGGTCCTGGTTGTATAGTGCTTTTACTGCAGCAAGCGTTGCAGAAATTATATGTTGTTCTATATTCATAATTCTAATCGTTTCTGAAAGCGTTGGTCACTTTCACTAATATTTCAAAGGCATGCTCGGCCATCTGGTTTTCGCGGTCGAGTGTAGGATTTACCTCTACAACCTCAAAGCAGCATACCTTTGGACTGGTTACCATTCTGGAGAGCATGATGCCGGCCTCACGTTCGGTGAGCCCTCCGGTTACCGGAGTTCCGGTACCGCGTGATGATGTCGGGTCTAGCGCATCAACGTCGAAGGACAGCAGGATCAGATCACAATGATCGAGATACATCATGGTTTCGATCACCACACGTTCAACACCTCTTTTTCGCACCTCGGCCGTGCTGAACATCTTGACGTTGTGCTTGCGCAACAGGTAGTCTTCGGGCTTTTCAGTATCGCGGACCGAAATCAGCACCAGGTCTTCATATTTGATTTTCGGTGCAATATTACCGACATTTTTCAGCTGATACCAATAATTTATGGTTTCCTGGTCCAGCTGGTTCACTTTGGAATTCAGATTATCTTCATCAAGGGAGATGGCGAGTGGCATGCCATGCATGTTACCCGAAGGCGTTGTGTACGGGGAATGCATGTCTGCGTGTGCATCAATCCAGATTACGCCGAGCCGGCTTTTCGGAAATGCAGCTTTTATGCCGGCGATGGTACCAGCGGCACAGCTATGATCACCACCGAGCACTACCGGGAAATGTTTTTCCTGTAACGTATCTCGAACCATCTCGCTAAGGCGCTCTGTCATCGTTAAAATACCGGAGATGCGTTTGGCGTAGGCGCTACCTGAACTTTCGAGTAAAAGGTGATTTTCATTAGGCACCTCCACACACTTATGCTTTTTGAAAAAGCGGCTACCATAGTCCAGCGCCGCGATTTTTATGGCATCTACACCGAGGCTCGCACCCCTGGTTCCGGCACCAATTTCTGACTTAACTTCAATGATTTTTAACGATTTAGTCATAAATTAAATAGCCGTCTGTTTTATAACGCGTTTAGATTATCTTTGAGCCCAAAATAACTCATTTTATAGCCACCCTAAATAAATATCGTTCAAAAATATAAAAAATGCAGAGTTACTCCGAATTTCTTGATCTAAGCGTTGGATTCCCACAAGAAGGCTACAGCGTTATAGACGACGAGTTATATTTCCAGGATCTGAATTTGATGGAGATGATTGAAACCTACGGCACACCATTGCGCTTCACTTATCTACCCATGATCAGCAAAAAGATCCAACAAGCAAAGATCCTTTTTCAAACCGCAATCATTAATAATAACTACCGCGGCGATTATAAATACTGTTACTGCACTAAAAGTTCTCACTTCCGTCACATCGTTGAAGAAGCACTGAAGAACAACATTCACCTGGAGACCTCCTCAGCTTTCGACATGCCGATGATTGAAGCCCTGGAGAAAAAAGGTGTTTTAACCAAAGACATTACCGTAATCTGTAACGGCTTCAAAACCTACCAGTACAAGCAGTACATCATTGATATGCTGCATGACGGTTATAAGAACATTATTCCTGTATTAGACAACAAAGAAGAGTTTAACCTTTTTGATGATGAGGTTGAGCTGGAATCACCTTGTAACCTGGGTATCCGGATTGCAGCTGAGGAACAGCCGGATTCGCAGTTCTATACTTCCCGTCTGGGCGTTCGTATGGAAGACGTGATCGATTTCTATAATAACAAAATTTCTTCAAACCCGAACTTCCGGGTTAAATTGTTGCACTTTTTCATCAACTCCGGTATTACAGATTCTCCATACTACTGGAACGAGCTTGAAAAATACGTAACCCTATACTGTAAATTTAAAAAGATCAACCCGGAGTTGGATACCCTGGATATTGGTGGTGGTATGCCATTCAAAGACTCACTGGTATTTGACTTTGATTACGAATACATGGTCAATGAGATCGTAAAACGTATCAAAGAAATTTGTGCGGAACACGATGTTATGGAGCCGGATATTATCACTGAGTTTGGTAAATACACGGTAGCTGAAGCTTCAGGCATTTTATACAAAGTACTGGGCCGTAAGCAGCAAAATGACCGCGAAAAATGGCTGATGCTGGATGGATCATTTATCACCAATCTTCCTGATGTATGGGCATTGAATCAGAAATACATCCTTCTGCCAATAAATAACTGGGATGCGGAGTACGAGCGCGTGAACCTGGGCGGAATAACCTGTGATGGTCAGGATTACTACAATCAGGAAGCACACATGAACTCCGTGTTTATGCCGAAAACACGTAAGGTGCAGTATTTGGGTTTCTTCAATACCGGTGCATACCAGGAGGTATTGAGTGGCTACGGCGGTATCCACCACTGCCTGCTTCCTAGTCCGAAACACGTGATCATTCGCCGTAACCGTGATGAGACCTTTAACTTTGAGGTATTTGGCGAGGAACAAAACAGCAAACAGGTATTAAAGATCCTGGGTTATACCTAGGATTTCAGAACCTTATATAAGAAAAGCCCGGCTGGTAATCCAGCCGGGCTTTTCTTATATAACGCTACATCTAAACTTAACAGCGGAGTCGCTGCTGCATACCTGAGCTTAGGCTACGGTAATGGTTTTAGGTGCATTTTGCGACTCATCTTTTTTACCTACGGTGATGTACAGTATGCCATTGCTGTACTCCGCAGCGATCTTGTCGGCATCTACACTTTCGGGTAACATAAATGATCTTGCAAATGAACTGAAGTCGAACTCTCTGCGGCTGAATTCTTTTTTAACTCCAGCATCAGCAGCTTTTTGCTCTACCCATAAAGATAAAGTGTCTTTCTTCACCTTAAGTTGAAAATCTTCCTTGTTTAAGCCCGGTGCAGCAACTTCGATCACGTAAGCTTCGGCACTTTCTGAAATGTTTACGGCAGGCATTTTGGTGATGCTGTAGTTTTTGTTTAAGGCTTCACTGAACAATGAATCAAATACATTGTTGAAATGAGGTGCACTGTTCCTGGTTCTGTTGTTGAAATTTACTAGGGTCATATCTTGTTCTGATTAATTTTTTTATTTTTAAATACATTTCCCATTATTCAACTCCCATACCAACGCAGAAAAATATGAATATTAAGACATTGTGGCAGTCGAAATCAATTGAAGCAGACAAAAAGACCGAACACGTTAACGATATCGACAGCTTTAAGTACAAGACCGTTATTGAAACCCGGTTTGCTGACTTCGATATGATGGGTCACGTGAATAATTCTGTTTACTTCACCTATATGGAGATTGCCAGGGTAAAGTATTGGAAGCATGCGATACACTGGGACTGGAGCAAGACGGGCGTTGTAATCGGGCAGGCGGCTTTGAAATATATTGTGCCGATCTTTCCGGAAGATCAGATTCATATGTATGTGAGGACCTCACGTATTGGCCGCAGCAGCTTTGACCTGGAGTACCTGCTGGTGAAGAAGAAAGATGGGAAGGAGATTGTTTGCAGTAAGGGTATGACGGCTTGTGTGGCTTACGACAACCAGAACAAACGCGCCATACCTATTCCCGACCGGGAACGTAACAAAATGATCTTATTTGAGCAGCTTGTGGCCGCTGAACTAAGTGCGGAGTATTAGAAGATCTTTCCAGGGTTCAAAATGCCATTGGGATCAAAGACCTGCTTTATGCCGCGCATAAGGTTCAGGTTGATCTCAGCATATTTAATGGGCATGAATTCCCGCTGTACCAGGCCGATACCATGTTCTCCAGATATGGTGCCACCAAGTGCTGCAGTTAACTCAAAAATTTCTTTGATTCCGCCTTTAAGCTTTGATTTCCAATCTTCATCGCTCATACTACCTTTGATGATGTTAACATGCAAGTTGCCATCACCAGCATGTCCATAGCAGACGCTCTCAAAACCATATCTTGAACCAATCGCTTTAATGCCGCTGATGAGTTTTGGTAATGCTGCCCTTGGAACTACGGTATCTTCTTCCTTGTACACAGAGTTTGATTTAACGGATTCGGCCATAACCCTGCGCATTTTCCAGAGCTCTTCCTTCTGGGCCGCAGTATCTGCAAAAAGGACATCCGTACAACCATGTGCCTCAAGCACGATATTGGCTTTCTCACAATCCTTGAAGATGGTATCCATATCGTCACCGTCAAACTCAAGCATCAGGAAGGCATTTACATTATCTTTCAGGTCGAACTGGATATCATCATACTTGATTACCCACTCCACGCCTTTGCGTTCCATGAATTCGAGTGCAGATGGTGTTATGCCCGCGCGGAAGATTGCAGACACGGCAGCACAAGCAGTTTCATTCTGCTCAAATGAAGCAAGCATGAGCACTGTGTGGCTGCTCACCGGAATAAGCTTGGTCACGATCTTGGTCACGATACCTAAGGTACCTTCCGAACCGATCATCAATTGCGTGAGGTTGTAGCCAGAAGCATACTTCAGCGTGTTGGCCCCGGTCCAGATCACGGTGCCATCCGGCAGCACAACTTCCAGGTTAAGAATGTACTCGCGAATGGTACCATATTTCACCACCCGGGGGCCACCGCTACAATGAGCAACGTTGCCGCCCAGGAAACAGCTTCCTTTACTTGAGGGATCTACCGGGTACAGGAGCCCCTTCTCGCCTACGGCATCCATAAATTCCTGGGTAATTACCCCGGGCTCCACCGTAGCTTGCAGGTTTTCCGTGTCAATCTCGAGCACTTTTTTAAATCGCTCCATTGAAAGCAATACACCACCGTAAACAGGCAATGCCGCACCACTTAAACCTGTACCGCCGCCTCTTGGCGTAACCGGCACCTGCTCCGCGTTACAAACCTTCATTAAGGCTGACACCCCATCCGTATCTACAGGTTTAACAACCACTTCAGGAAAGTATTGCAGATCTTCAGTCTCATCATGGCCATACCTGGCTAGTGATTCTTCATCCACAAAGACATTTTCTGCGCCCACAGCGGATCGGATGCGGGTTAATATATCAGGGTTAATTTTGTTAAAGTTCATTTTCTTCTAAGATTCCGGTTATGAATTTGGGTCGGCGCTGTATTCCAGCTGAACGAAGGAGTGGTCGATCTGCCCCGGCATTGGCGGATGAAGCTTTTTAATGGCTACAGTCACGTTGAACACGAAAGGGAAAGCAGCTTTGACCTGCTCCAGCATATCTTTGACTACAGTTTCAAGCAATTGCTGTGTACGTCTCATAGTTTCAAGGATAATGTTGTTCAGCACCTCATAGTTAACGGTATGCTGCAGGTTTTCTGTGTCGCCTTCATGTTTAAATTTCACTTCAATTGTGACCAGGAACTGTGTACCGAGTATTCGTTCCTCTTCGTAGAAGCCGTGATAGGCAAAACATTTTACATCTCTTAAAGCAACCGTTTGTATAAGCATATGAAGGGTAAAGTTATATATTTGAATGAACTTTCACAGCCGAAAACCATATCCGACAGACGATGAATACATCAGGAAAGCAAGACCTTTATGAGTCGCCCGACTATTTTCTACTTGACGAGCTCTTGTCAGATGAACATAAGCTGATCCGATCTACCGCCCGGTCTTGGGTGAAGGCCGCTGTAAGTCCGATCATTGAAGACTACGCACAGCGCGCCGCCTTTCCCAAGCAACTTATTCCGGGATTGGCAGATCTTGGTGCCTTCGGTCCTACCATCCCCACGGAATATGGCGGAGCGGGCCTCGACTACATCTCTTATGGCATTCTGATGCAGGAGATTGAGCGTGGCGACTCCGGTATCCGCTCTACTGCCTCTGTTCAGGGATCATTGGTGATGTACCCGATCTTTGCATATGGTTCGGAAGCACAGCGTAAGCAATACCTGCCTGCACTTGCCAGTGGCAAGATCATGGGCTGCTTTGGCTTAACCGAACCTGATCATGGCTCCAATCCCGGCGGCATGTTGAGCAACATTAAAGATATGGGCGATCATTACCTGCTTAATGGTGCTAAGATGTGGATCTCTAATGCGCCATTTGCAGACATCGCCATTGTTTGGGCTAAAGATGAACAGGGGAAGATCCGCGGGATGATCCTGGAGCGCGGGATGGAAGGTTTCAGTACACCTGAAACACACAACAAGTGGAGCCTCCGGGCTTCAGCAACTGGTGAGCTGGTCTTCGATAATGTTAAGGTGCCGAAAGACAACGTCCTCCCCGGTGTTTCCGGATTGAAAGGCCCCCTGGGTTGCCTTAACCAGGCACGGTATGGTATTGCATGGGGTGCTTTGGGCGCCGCGATGGACTGCTACGATACGGCACTACGTTATGCAAAGGAAAGGGTTCAGTTCGGCAAGCCGATCGGCGGCTTTCAACTGCAGCAGAAAAAGCTTGCAGAGATGATCACCGAGATCACAAAAGCACAATTACTGGTCTGGAGACTGGGTGTACTCAAAAATGACGGTCGTGCAACCGCGGAGCAAATCTCTATGGGTAAAAGGAACAGTGTTGAAGTTGCACTTAACGTGGCGCGTAATGCCAGGCAGATGCTTGGCGGCATGGGCATTACCGGCGAATTTTCCATCATGCGCCACATGATGAACCTGGAATCTGTAGTAACCTATGAAGGCACCCACGACATTCACCTGCTGATCACTGGCATGGATGTTACCGGCATTAATGCATTTAAATAGAAAATATGAAAACGTTTAAAAAATATGAATACCTGCCTGCGCCTCCTGACGAGGTTTACCTGGCACTCACTAAAGCACTAAGTATACAGTTGTGGACCGGCGCAGAAGTTGAATTTACAGAAGAGCCGGGCACAGAATTTTCCTTCTGGGATGGAGATATCGTCGGTAAAAACCTCGAGTTTGAGTACGGAAAGAAAATTGTTCAGCAGTGGTATTTCGGGGAGGAAAATGAACCTTCTATAGTGACCATTAAACTGCATGAAGATAAAAAAGGAACTTCACTGGAGTTTGTGCAAACGAACATTCCAGACGAAGACTATGAAGAGTTTACCGTAGGAATACAGGAACATTACCTGGGCGGATTGCAAGACTTCTTCGAAGAAGAATAGTTGAAGTTTATATTACGAAAAAGCCCCGGAGTGAAATACGCCGGGGCTTTTTTATGTTATTCGCCGAAGGCGACACGGACATGCTCACGTAAGTTATAATTGGATGCCATAACCTCTCCGTAAGCACCAGTGCTTCGGATTGCGATTAAGTCGCCACGGGAGGTCTCCGGAAGCTCTACTTCCTTTCCAAAGCAGTCTGTGCTTTCGCAGATCGGGCCCACCACATCATATTTTACTATAGCACCGGTATTGGTTTCAGCATTCACAGCAGCCGGTTTACTGATGTTTTCTATTTTATGAAATGCCTGATAAAGCGCAGGACGCATCAGTTCAGTCATACCGACATCCAGGACGATAAAATTCTTTTTCTTACCGTTCTTTACATATAGTACCTGGCTTACCACTGAGGCGCACTGCCCAACCAGCGCACGTCCCAATTCGAAATGTACTTCCTGTCCATGTTTCACTTCCAGGAAATCATTGAAGATCTTAAAGTACTGTTCAAAGTCAGGAATCTGTTGATCCGGGTTGTGGTAGTCAATACCCAATCCACCGCCAACATTGAGCACCTTAACGCTGAAGCCGCGGTCTGCAAACCAGGTCGAGAACTCATTAACACGGACGCAAAGGTTCTTGTAAACGTCCAGATTGGTAATTTGTGAACCGATATGGAAGTGAATACCGATAAATTCCAGGTATGCCGAATTTTTTAATACTGTGGCGCAATCTGGCAGGTCCCAGCTGTTGATACCGAACTTATTTTCATCCAGGCCGGTGGTAATGTTATGGTGCGTATGTGCATCCACGTTGGGGTTGATCCTGATCGCAACTTTCGCGATCTTACCTTTCTTTGCCGCTAAGGCGTCAATTACTTCAAGTTCCTGGATAGACTCTACGTTAAAGCAGAAAATATCCTGGTCGAGGGCATAGTTGATCTCCCGGTCGGATTTTCCAACGCCGGCAAACACGATCTTAGATGCCGGAAAGCCAAGTTCTATGGCCTGACGTACTTCGCCGCCACTAACCGCATCCGCGCCAAAGTCCGCGGCCTGAATTCTACCAACCACCTTCGGGTTGAAGTTTGCTTTCATAGCGTAATGCACGTGGAAATTGTAAGCGTTTGCGTGTGTTGCACAGCTGTCCAGCGTTCTTTGCAGCAGATTCAGATCATAATAATAGAAGGGCGTTTCTAAATCTGCAAACTGGGCTATATCTTTATCAGAAAAATTCATTTTGAAATATCTTATTATTTGTTGTTTGGTAGGGCTGACACTGATCTACATGGGCAACTACTTCGACCTTAAACGGGGAAGGATAAACCATGCAGAATACAACCGACGATTTCGCTTCACCTATATTCTGGTGCTGGTCGTAATTGCCATTCTGCTCTACCTGAGAAAGCGGTATTAGTATTTAAAATAACCGGTTATGTAAACTCCGCAATGCTTCAGTTTTATCTGAAGTATTGATCAGTAATGATATGTTATAATTACTACCACCATAAGAGATCATCCGGATCGGAATATGTTTCAGTGAATCAAGCACCCTCGAAGCATAACCATGTTTCTCCGGTCCGAAATCACCTACAACACATACTATCGATTGATCTTTATCAAGCTCTACCGTACCGAAGGCATGTAATTCCTCAACAATACTATCCAGGTTCTCTGTGTAATCAACCGTCAGCGATACAGCTACCTCAGATGTGGTGATCATGTCGATCGGCGTTCTATAGCGTTCAAAAATTTCAAACACCTTCCTTAAAAAGCCATATGCCAACAGCATTCTGCTGGAATGGATCTTAATTGCTGTGATACCATCCTTAGCTGCGATGGATTTAATTTTGCCAGCTTCACTTTCTGCAGAGATGAGTGTACCTGCTGCCTGTGGCTCCATGGTATTTAGTAAACGCACCGGGATTTTATAACGCTGTGCAGGAAATACGGACTGTGGGTGAAGGATTTTAGCACCAAAATAGGCCAACTCGGCTGCTTCATCAAAGGACAGCTTTGCAATTGGCTTTGTGCCTTTTACGATCCGTGGATCATTATTGTGCATGCCATCAATGTCGGTCCAGATTTGAACTTCCTCAGCAAGTATTGCAGCACCGATTAATGAAGCGGTATAGTCGCTACCACCACGTCGGAGGTTATCCACTTCACCAAAGGAATTTCTGCAAATAAATCCCTGGGTAATAAATAAGCTTTGATCTGCCGCAGCATCAATTAATGGCTGAAGATGGCTGGTGATAAATGCAATGTCTGGTTCGTTATCCTCATCAATTTTCATGAAGTCGAGCGCAGGTAGCAGTACCGACGGTACGTTAATGGACTTCAGGTAAATGTGAAATAAGGTAGTCGACAACAATTCACCTTGTGCAAGCACAACCTTTTCTTCAATTGAGGTGAAAAGATCATTTGCTAAGGCTGTAAGGAAGTTGAAGTGGTATTCTACAAGTTCCTGTCCTTCCAGTCGGTGAGGACCTTCTGGCAGAAGTTCTACCACGAAAGACTGATAGCTTTGCTTTAGTTTATCAATTAAGGTAAGACCGCCCTGCTTATCATCCTTCAAAAGTTTGGCAGCTATTTCAACTAAACTATTTGTTGTACCAGACACAGCTGATAGAACGACGATCTGTTTTTCTGCAGGATTAATGATATCCAGCAGTTTAGTCATACGCTCAGGGCTTCCTACAGAAGTTCCTCCAAACTTTAATATTTTCATTTTTTTCGGTGTTATTGTTTTGAAGTGTGTATTCATCATCACCGGGCAGCATTGCTGACGATCGAAGATGATGGTTTGTATATTTATGTATTAAATTCCGGTTAAAAAAAAATTGTATACCATTTTGTTTGTTAATTAGCGACGAAATCCCGAAAGCTTTTAATTAATTTACCTCCTGAATGCGCTACGAACGGGTGAAAATAGAAAAAACCGTCATGATTTAGCACATTTCAAAATAATATTTGGGATGAAGATCTCATTTAAAGGCCAAACAGAATAGATTATTGATTAGCGCCGGACAAGCGAAAGCAAGGCAATTATTGAGCATCTACAAACAATGGACGGGTATAATTGTTTAATATCAAATTTAAAAACAACAACGAATAACAAAATGCAGCTAGAACCAACAACATTAGACACAATAAATAAGTGGCTAAACGGCAGTTATGATGAGTCCACGAAGGCAGAGATCCAGGATCTTTTGGACAGGAACGAGACCACAGCCTTAACTGACGCATTCTACAGGGATCTTGAATTTGGAACCGGGGGCTTGCGCGGCATAATGGGTGCCGGTTCTAACCGCATCAATAAATACACCATCGGTACAGCAACTCAGGGATTAAGCAACTACCTGTTGAAGAAATATCCTGGAGAAAAGATCAGTGTTGCCATTGCACATGATAGCCGCAACAACTCGGACGTATTTTCCAAGGTTACGGCAGATGTATTTTCTGCTAATGGAATCCATGTATATTTTTTCGAAGGTCTTAGACCGACACCAGAGCTTTCCTTTGCGATCAGACAATTGAACTGTAAAAGTGGTGTAATGCTAACGGCTTCACACAACCCTAAAGAATATAATGGTTACAAGGCATACGGCGCAGATGGCGGGCAGTTTACTGCTCCGGATGATAAAGAGGTGATGCAGGAAGTTGCTGCAATCAGCGATATCAGTGAAGTGAAGTTTGACCGCATCGAGGAAAACATTGAGATGATCGGTACGGAGATGGATAAGTTGTACCTGGATGAAATCACCAAATTATCGGTGTCACCAGAGGCAATCCTTCGTCAGAAAGATCTTAAGATCGTATACTCCCCTATTCACGGAACAGGTATCACGCTTGCACCGAAGGCACTTGCACAGTTTGGTTTCACCAACGTAACCATTGTTGAGGAACAGAGTGAACCGGATGGTAACTTCCCAACTGTAGTTTATCCGAACCCGGAAGAGAAGGAAGCAATGACCCTTGCTCTTCAAAAGGCAGAGGAAATTGATGCGGACCTGGTACTTGCGACTGATCCGGATGCGGACCGTGTAGGTATTGCAGTGAAAAATAACGACGGCGAGTTTGTATTGCTTAATGGTAATCAAACCGGAAGTTTGCTGATCCACTACCTGTTAAATGCATGGGAAGAAAAAGGAAAACTGGATGGTAACCAATACATTGTTAAAACCATTGTAACCAGTAATTTAATTGATGCTATTGCAGCGTCTAAAAACGTTACCTGCTACAATACCTTAACAGGCTTTAAATGGATTGGCCAGCTGATTACGCAATTACAAGGTCAGAAAACTTTTATTGGTGGTGGTGAAGAGAGCTACGGCTACTCTGTAGGCGAATTGGTGCGTGATAAAGATGCGATCATCTCTTGTGCATTTATCGCAGAGATGACTGCCTATTATAAAGATAAAGGTACCAGTTTATACAATGCCCTATTGGATATGTACGTAGAATACGGAGTGTATAAAGAGGAGCTAGTTTCGCTGACCAAAAAAGGTAA
This sequence comes from Pedobacter sp., assembly GCA_038918115.1. Classification (GTDB taxonomy): domain Bacteria; phylum Bacteroidota; class Bacteroidia; order Sphingobacteriales; family Sphingobacteriaceae; genus Pedobacter. Next base: position 353,021 of record JBCLAL010000003.1, on the reverse strand, counting down.
GACCGGTGCAGAAGAAATCAAAGCGATGATGGAGAAATTCAGAAACAATCCACCTGCGCAACTAGGCGGTTCGAAAGTAACGACGCTTAAAGATTACGAACTTCGTACAGAAACAGATCTGACTACTAATACTAGTAAGCCATTAGAATTACCTAAGTCGGACGTGTTGCAATTCATCACTGAAGATGGCAGCATTGTTTCTGCCAGACCATCCGGTACAGAGCCAAAGATCAAGTTTTATTGCAGCGTAAATGCAGCACTTGCAGATAAGGCACAATACAAGGAAGTTGAAGGACAATTAAGTGGAAAGATCGCCACTTTGATGGCCGACTTACAAGCGTAGTCTATTTTATTATAAATAAAAAAGGGTTGTATCAAATGATACAACCCTTTTTTATTTAGCATAGGCCGGGACTATTTCTTAGTCTGGTCTTCAATTGCTTTCAACAACTTATCATAAGGTGCAATAAATTTCTCTACACCTTCGTCTTCAAGCTTCTGGGTAATTTCATCCAGATTAATACCTGCTGATTTAATTTTCGCCAGGATTTCTGTTGCTGTGTCCAGGTCCTCGGTTAAGCGGTCTGCTGGTTCACCTTCAGTGCGGTAAGCTTCAAGTGTCTCCATAGGAACCGTATCTACTGTATTTTTACCAATTAAGGCATCTACATATTTCGTTGCTTTAAAAGCAGGGTTCTTGCTGCTGGTACTTGCCCAAAGTAAACGCTGTGGTTTAGCACCTTCAGCTTCAAGTTTTTTCCAACGCTCGGAACTAAATACTTCCTGGTAGATTTCGTATGCTTTTTTCGCGGAGGCAATGGCGACCTCTCCTTTTAACTCACCCAGACCTTTCTCATCTAAGAGTGGATCCACCATCACGTCAATACGGCTTAAGAAGAAACTGGCTACCGAAGCAATGTCAGCAATTGGTTGATCTTTTTCCAGTCGCTCTTCTAATCCAGCGATATATGCTTCAGCTACGGCACGGTATCTGTCCAGACCAAAAAGCAAGGTCACATTGATGTTTATGCCATCAGCAATAGATCTGCGGATCGCTTCAAGTCCAGGTTCAGTACCTGGAATTTTGATCATTACGTTGTGTCTTGCCACTTTTTTCCAAAGATCTACAGCCTGTACGTAGGTACCTTCCGTATCCATAGCTAAACGTGGGGAGACTTCCAGACTCACATATCCATCTGCACCACGCACGTCTTCATGGTTATATAAAGGTTTAAATACATCGGCAGCTTGCTGGATATCACTAACGGCCAATTGATAGAAAACATCTTCAAAGTCCTTAGACTGATCTGCGATACGCTGAATATCGGCATCATAATCTGAAGAGCTGCTGATTGCTTTCTCAAAGATTGCAGGATTAGAGGTAACCCCTCTCACACCGTCATTGTCAATTAATTCTTTCAGCTTACCGGATTTGATGATATCTCTATCAATAAAGTCAAGCCAGATGCTTTGACCAAAATCATGTATTCTTTTTACTTTACTGGTTTCCATAAAATTTCTTTAAAATAAAAAACAATAAGATCATAAAACAGTTTTCATGTTTTATCTTATGGAAGTAAAGATAGCAAATACTTCAACCACAGGGTAAAGATGCAGGATCAGATTACGGTAAATACGTCTTTTTCGTAAAATATTACAGAAATCGAATTCCATAAAACAAAACCGCCGGGGGCGGGTTGTAGAGACATAGTGTTTTCATCTACCTATGTTTAAAGTCCGGGACTAACGTTCCGGGCTTTTTTTGTATCACCACTACGAGAAGTAGGACTTGGTTAAATTGATTGAAGCTGCGCGCGAACTAATAGCCATAAAAAAAGCGGGCTTAAGCCCGCTTTCCATGCTAAATTCCAGAACCGCACTCTTATTTCGCCGGTTTCTTGTTTTCTTCTTTCGTAGGGCTGATGCTCAGGATGTCATCACCGTTGTTTGCTTTTTGTCCCTCTAGTTTGTCGCTAAGTTGTTTTGCCTGTTTGTAGTGATTTTCTAAGATAGGCAGTGTTTTGGTGGCGAACCCTTTGATTGCGGGGTCTTCCGCACGGCTGGCTGTACGAAACAGTTCCAGGGTGGCAACATGGTCGGTGACCATCATCTTCATATAATGCCTGTCAAATCCGTCGCCTTGTAAGGCCTGCATAGCATCCATATGTGCTTTTTCCTTTTGTGGAAAGGTGTTCGCAAGTTGTAAGCCTTTAGCCTTTGCAATACCTTCAAGTTCCTTGTTAGCTACAGTATGATCCTTAATCATCATGTTTGCAAATTCTTTAACCATTGGGCTTTTGGATCTTTGTAAGGCCAGGTTGCCTGCTTCGACCTCCATCATCCCTCCGATACCTGCCTGATTCACAAATTCAGTCTCTGTAGGCATCAGCTTTGTTTCTTTCTTGGTTGCAGCCTCTCCTATGGTATCAAGTGCGGTATCTGCTGAAAGAGTTGTTGCCGTTCCAGTGTTGTTTTCCTGGTTTGAACCAGAGGAGCATGCCTGAAAGGCTAATCCAGAGATCATTAAAGCAGCGATGAGGTTTCTATTTTTCATAGTCTTGGTTTTTGGTTTAGTAACATGCTAACAACAGCTATAAATATCAAAAGTTTTAAAAGGCTGCAGGCCGGGAAGTAGTAGCCGACATATACAACAAAAATTTATTTTTTCCAAACATTTCATTGCGCATACAGTTGTAATAATCAACCAACCAGAATAAAAAAACTTAAAATAGCTAACCTATGGCAACGACTAAAAAAACCGAATCAGCAGCTGAAACAAAGAAATCAGCTGACACCAAGAAATCATCAACAAAGAAAGCTTCCGGAATGACCGGAAAAATGAAAGACTCAGAATTTCATGAGTTTTTTGTAGACGGCCTTAAGGATATTTATTGGGCTGAAAAGCACCTGGCTAAAGCTTTACCAAAGCTGAAGAAAGCAGCGACAAGCGAGGAACTTGCACAGGCTTTTGAGAAACATACTGAAGAAACAAAAGAACATATTGCACGCTTAGAACAAGTTTTTGAACTATTAGAAGAGAAAGCTGTTGCTAAAAAATGTGAAGCAATGGAAGGCTTGGTAAAAGAAGCAGAGAGCATTGTTGAAGAGACCGACAAAGGTACCATGATCCGTGACGCAGGTTTGATTATGGCAGCACAGAAAGTTGAGCATTATGAAATCGCTTCCTACGGTACACTTAGAACTTTTGCAGAAATCATGGGTCACACTGAAGTGGTGGACTTGCTTGACCAAACTTTGGAGAATGAGAAAGCTACCGATGTACTCTTAACGGAAGTAGCGGTTTCGTCGATCAACGAGCCTGCGTCTGAGGAGTAAAAAGCTTATTAGTTAATTTTTATTTAGCCCGGACGCATTGCGTGTCCGGGTTTTTAGTTTTAATGTAAATCATAATGGCATACATTGACTACTACAACATTCTCGGCCTTGCTAAAGATGCAAGCGCGGATGACATCAAGAAGGCTTACCGTAAACTTGCCCGCAAATATCACCCTGATCTGAACCCCAACGACAAAGATGCAAACAAGCGCTTTCAGGAGGTGAATGAAGCTAATGAGGTGCTCAGTGACCCCGAAAAGCGTAAGAAGTACGATCAGTATGGTGAAAACTGGCAACATGCCGAAGCCTTCGCCGAGCAGCAGCAACAAGCCAGTGGCGCCGGACAAAGGTCGCAGAACCAACAAAGTCCGTTTGGGGCTGAAGACTTCTCTGACTTTTTTGAATCTATGTTTGGTGGTGCTGGCCGTTCTTCCTCCAGGAGCAGCCGTTACAAAGGACAGGATCTACATGCTGAGCTGGACCTTTCGATGCTTGACGCATATACCACCCATAAACAGACCATTACCGTAAACGGAAAGAACCTACGGATCACCATCCCGGCGGGAATTTCAAACGGACAGGTGATCAAACTTAAAGGTCAGGGCATGCCAGGTATGAACAACGGCCCTGCAGGCGACTTGTATATTACCTTCAACATTACTGAACATCCACTATTTAAACGGCTGGATAACGATCTCTACATTAACCAGGAGATTGACTTGTATACTGCAGTTTTAGGTGGAGATACCATGGTAGACACCGTTGGTGGTAAGGTTAAATTGAAAGTAAGTCCGGGGACGCAGAATGGCACCAAGGTGCGGTTGAAAGGTAAAGGTTTCCCCATCTATAAAAAGGAGGGGGAATTTGGACACCTGTATGTTACCTATCAGGTTAAAATACCGACACATCTGAATGACCGGCAAAAAGAACTTTTTGAAGAATTGGCTAAATCCTAAGCTTAAACACCATGGCAACTTTAATAACTTTAAGAGAATACAGCGTTCAGTATAACATTGAACCTACCTTCCTGTTGGAACTTGAGGCTTGTGGGATCATTTACTTCCAGGAAGAGGGTGACGAGAAATACATCTCCGAGGAGCAACTTGGAGAACTTGAACGTTATATCCGGTTTCATTACGACCTGGACATCAACATTGAGGGCATAGATGCAATAAGGCATTTACTCAATAAAGTAAACCGGTTGGAACATGAAATAAAGATGTTAAGGAACCAACTGCACTTGCATCAATAAAGGCCTTAACGGTTGTTTGTCAACTGTTGTTCATAGATAATGTCAGTATGAAGCAATAGTTCTGACAAGTGGCGGTATTTTAAAACTTGCCAGAACAATGTTCGTTTTAAAGTTGAATATTTAGGCAAGAATAAGATCATGATTACACTGGAGAACGAACTACTGAAAGCAAGCTTTGTACAAAAAGGCGCGGAACTGCAATCGCTGATAAGCAAAACCTCCGGATTGGAATACATCTGGGATGCCAATCCAAAAGACTGGGCTAAACACAGCCCTGTGCTATTTCCTATTGTAGGCGCTTTGAAGGACAATAAATACGTGTATCAGGATCGCGCCTTTAATTTGTCACGTCACGGCTTTGCGCGCGACATGGAATTTGAGCTTGAATCAAAGTCGGCCGATGAAATCGTTTTCACCTTGAAGGCTTCCCCAGAGACCAGGGCTGTTTTCCCCTTCGAGTTCAGCCTCAGCTTAATCTATACCTTAACGACACACGGCTTGGGCTGCAGCTACCGGGTTTATAATCCTTCAGATGAAGATTTATTGTTCTCCGTAGGTGGCCACCCTGCATTTGCAACCCCCGTCAATGAAAACATAAAGTATGAAGACTACTTCCTGCGCTTCAGCGAGGATGAAGAAATTATCTTGAATAAAATTGCTGATAACCTCATCTCGGATGAAGTAATCAGCATTCCCCTGCGGGATAAAATGCTGCCGCTTAGCCACGAACTGTTCTACCAGGACGCGCTTGTAATAAAATCACTGAAGAGCAAAAAGATCAGCTTGCAAAACAAGGTGAACAGCCATGGGCTGCATTTTAACTTTGATGGTTTTCCCTATCTCGGAATCTGGTCTGCAAAAGACGCAAACTTTGTGTGCCTGGAGCCTTGGTGCGGCATTGCCGATGGTGTAAATGCCAGCGGACAACTGAGTGAAAAAGAGGGCATCATTATTTTGTCTGCTGAAGAATCCTGGCAGCGCACCTGGTCTGTAGACATCTTCTAGTTGCCTATCTGATTACCCTTCCCTCTTTCCAGAAAACGGCACTTCTACTGTCGGGATAATTCCTCGTGCTGAGAAGTGCAATCCTGTTTGCGTCTAATACGAAGAGTGAACAAAAGTAACGACCCTCATTTTCTGGCAGGTTCGGGTATGGGAAGCTTAGATTCCCAAAGTTTTTGGCCATGCTGTTGCCAACCATCACGACGACAGCGTTCTTTTTCCATCCCTTGTATCGATCCAGTTTACGCCCGAGTTCAGTCTGCATGGAAATGATGGTTTCGCCGGACGGCATTTGAACGACGGTTGGTGCACCGCCCCAGACCGGATCAACGGACCCGATCCAGCGCCGGCCATTCTCTTTGGTACCAACACTGGCGTAGTTCCAGTTAGCTTTCATCGATGTCCATATAATTTCAGGAGAAGTCATGTTTTCAACGGCTTCTACAGGAATGATGATTCCTTTATTGTCCTTGAGCACCAACGGAACAGGCATCCCGTCACGGGTACCCGGTGTAAAAGCCACCATTTTGGGGCTGGTCCAGTTACTACCATTATCGGTGGAGCGGATCAGTAAGACCTTTTGTTCATGACGACCTTTCGCGCCTTTTGAACTGACAAGTTCATTTGAGAAGAACAGCTGGATTTCGCCGGTCGGCAGCTGTGTCATTCCAGGCTCCCAGGATCTGCCTAGTGCTACAATACTCGGTTTGCTCCAGGTTTCACCAGCATCTTTACTGATACGGATCTGCAGGTTGTTATGTGTACTATCATCAGGAATGCCTCTTCCGGTATAGGCTAGCATCAACCATTTATTCTGAAGCACCAGCAGATCAGGCGTTGAGAACCCTGCATACCGGGCTTGCTGGTCATCCTTGACAATGATCCGCGCTCTAGACCAGCTTTTTCCATTGTCGGAACTCTTTCTCATTGCTATGTTATCCCATTCGTGACCTTTAGGACCACAATGGTAAACCATTACAATTGTATCCCCATTATACCGGCGGGCCCTGCCGTATTCAGCAAAATATTCGTCATGTGACAGCTTACGTTCTGCTCTATCCCAGATCACTTTTGCATTGCGGATGGTGTCGTCGGTTCTGGGAAGATCGTCTTTAGCAAATACGACATCGGTATGTTTTTCAGATTTTTGCTTGCAGGCAAAGAAGCAGAGACTAATGAACAGGGACGTAAAAAATGAAAAAATAAGTTTCTTCATAAACAAGGATTACTACATATAAACATTTTCCGGAGTTAATTGATTGGAAGGATTGTATATCAGGATAGATAAACTTGAGGTAAATACAAAAGCCCCGGATAACCGGGGCTTTTGCTATGTGTTGCCTAGCCCTCGCGGATCACCCGCTCCTAGGACTTTTTTGCTTTTGTCTTTGAACTTCAAGTTACTGAAAAAACGTTTCAATTACATTAAAAGTTTCGCTCTTTGAAGTTCAGGTATTTTCCACCTTTTCGAGTGGCTGCTCGCCAATGAGTTCATAAGCATAATTAGCGAGTTCGGCGGCGCGGTGCGTGGCAGTATGTGCGTCCCGGATTTTGGCTCTGGCACGTTCGCCAATGGCTAAGCGGCTTTCTTCGTCCATTGCTTGGAGGAAGTTTAGTGTTTCTGCTCCGCTGCCTGAAACGAGTATTTCCGTGCCGATCTCAAATACCGAGTCCAAACCTTCCCAAAAATCACTGATGATTGGAACACCGCAGGCTGCTGCTTCAAACAGGCGGACACTTGGCGAATAGCCTGCCTTAATCATATCTGCACGTGTAATGTTCAGTGCGAAACGCTGCGCGTTGTAAAAAGCTCTATGCTCAGCAGGTGGAAGGTGATGGATATGCTTCACGTTCTGCGGCCAGAAAATGCTTTCCGGATACTGCGGTCCAGCAACTGTGAACCGCCCATCAGGCCATGCCTTGGCAGCATCGAACATTAACTTTTCTAGTGGCGGTTGACGATCATCACTGTATGTACCCAAATAACCCAGGTCCATAGTTTTCTCTACTGCTTCCGGGTAATATAGTGCAGGGTCAACGGAGCAATACAAAGCTCTGGCACATGGTGAGCCATAATGATCTTCGAGCAGCTTGAGTGTTGGACCACCCGTGAAAGAAAGATACAGATCATACCTTGCAATAAGTTCAGGGTTGAGGTATTCATAGTCCTTACGTTCCAGCTTTGCCAGCGTTACCGGCGTGTCGATATCATAAAAAGCGCGGATTCCTCTGGCTGTTTCACAAACCCAATTCCCGACGTCGACACCTTCAGGAACATAGGAACCTACGATCACGAAGTCAGCGGTTTTAACCTCTTCCTGGTAGCTTAGCTTTAGTTCCTCAAGGTCTTTATACAGAAAGGTTTTACAATACTCCGGATTAGGAAGGTCGCGGTTATCCGCGTACCAGGGTACATCCCGCTCCAGAAAGGTGACCTTGTGCCCTGCCTTGTCGAGCTCTTTCACCAGGGCCCGGAAAGTTGTTGCATGTCCATTTCCCCAGGAGGATGTGATTGAAAGCCCGAGAATGGTGATGTTTAAAGGTTTTCTATTCATACCGCATCAGAATTGGTAAGTTGAAAATGTGTCTTAAACAACTTGTCGGCTTCGAGTGCACGGTGTGCGTAGGTATGGTTTTTCAAAACCCGCTCTTTGGCTGCTTCGCCAATCGCCCGAGCTTCTTCAGTTGAAAGTTTACTTAGAATTTCTGCAACTTCATCCCCACTGGCTGCAACAAGGATCTCCTTGCCGGGTTCGAAAAAGAAGTCGATACCCGTCCAATAGTCGGTGATGATACATGCACCAGCCCCTGCTGCTTCGAAAACCCGTGTTGCCGGCGAAAAGCCCATTTTTGCCATACTGTCGCGACTGATGTTCAACACTGCTTTTGGTGTGCAATTAAAGGCATTGTGTTCCTTGGTATAAACATGTCCGATATACTCGATATTAGAAGGCATGTGTTTGTCGCCCCAACCACTGCCACCAATCTTGAATGTTTGTTCCGGTAGCTTTGCAGCGGCCTTTAGGAAGAATTCCTCAACACGTGCTTCTCTGTCTGGCAAGCGATTACCCAGAAAAGCAAGATCACATCTGAACTTCTCTTCTTCTGGCACCGGATAATGGGTTTCTGGATCCAAGGCATTATAAATCGGAATACAGCGTGTTGCTCCAAACTCCGTGTAGGCGTCAATAACAGGCTGACCGCCACCATAAGTAAGGATCATATCATATTGCGGTACCAGGGCGCGGAAAGGATCCTCGGGGTTATTGTGCATACGCTCCAAAGTAGCAGGTGCGTCTACATCCCAGAAAATTACGAGTTGGTGAGGCTTGCGCAGTTTGAGGACCTGTTCTTCAAGCAACTCATCAAAAACACCAACGCCGCTGGCCTTAATAACAATATCTGCTGCTGCTGCTTCGGCTAATACCTGATGTGCGCTGTTTTCGTTGTTTTCGTACACCACTACTTTCGCCCAATCCGGATCAGGAATGTCACGATGCTGTTGACGCTCATATGCATCTGGTTCGTAGAAAGTAACTTCGTACCCTAAGCGACTTAGTTCCTTGATGATGCCCCGGTAATAGGTTGCTGCTCCGTTCCAATAGGCGGAGACAAGACTGGAGCCATAAAAAGCGATTTTCAATTGGTTCTTCATGTTTCTTTGTGTTTAGTTTGGTTGCCTACAATGCAGAGGAGTTCGGAATAAGAGTGTCAACGATCTGTAGCAACTCATCCACGCGGTGGGCACAGGTATGTCTTGCCTCTATAGTATTCAATCCATGGTTGGCGATTTTTTCAGCGGTTACACCATCCTGAAGAATATTGGTCAGGTGCATTTTCATATCTTCCTTATTTTCGGCGACCAGGTAATCTTCCCCAGGGCTGAAGAGCTTTTCAGCGTCATTCCAAGGCGAGCAGACGAGTGGGATGCCACATGCCATAGCTTCGAAGGGGCGAATGGTTGGAATACCTGGCAGCGATTCCACATAGGGTCTGCGTGGCACATGCACGGTAACCTTGTACTTTGCGAAAACTTCAGGCGCTTTGTAGTTTGGAAGCCAGTTTCCGTACTCAATACCTGCATCAGCAAGTGCCTTAAGCGCGGATTCCGGGTACCGTACCCCATAGATCTTAGCCTTAAGTCCAAGCTCCTTTACAGGATCGATCAGATAAGTCTGCAGCTCCCTGGTCCGCTCGTCATCACCCCAGTTGCCGATCCAAACCAGGTCTCCTATCTTTTCTGTACTTTCTACCGGATGAAAGATCGCCGTATCGGCTGCTTCATGCCAGGTCCAGGCATTCTGTGTCCAGCCTTCCTTTAGGTACAGGTCGCGAATCACATTGCCGAAGGCTAGTACACCATCATAATGACGTAAGTCATACTGTTCCATACTTGCCCGTTCTGTTACGGCACGGTGGTGGGTATCATGGAACAACAACTTGAAATGGTCAGATTTTGAGCGGTATTCCCCAATGGCTTTCACAAGGCCGTGTTCGTTCCACTCATGTACAATTACCAGGTCCTGATCCTTTAAAAGCGCATCCAGATCTATGTTGTTCGCCTCATAAAAGATTGATTTCAGTGCTGGATAAGTTTGCTTGAATTCCTCCAGGTACGATTCACCATATCCTTCGATCAGGTTGGTCAGGCTCCAGTTCCCCGTCGGTTCATACACTTTTACCTCGTGTCCCCTCTTGATCAGTTCTGCAACCACTCCTCTGAGGAAGTGCGCGTTACCGTGGTTCCAATCGGACAGTAGCGAGTGGTAAAACATGCTTATTTTCATATATTCTGCGTAATTAGTTAAGATATTACTTGAGTTTGTACCAGATGCTGGTAAAGTTCCAAATAGCTTTGAGCCATACGTTCCAATGAAAAGAACTTTGCACGCACTTTGGCCCGGATAGCCATTTCAGTGGCTTTCCCCGGATTATTTTTCAGATCGAGTAAGATGGTATCGATGGCTGCGGCATCATCGGCTTCGAAGTATAATGCTGCATCCTGCCAAAGTTCTCTTAGGGTAGGATTTTCAGCGAGGATGAGGACACAGCCGGATAGCGCAGCTTCCAGCGCAGACAGACCAAAGGGTTCGTACTTAGCAGGCAGCACATAATAGGCGGAGGCAGCCAGGTACGCACGCACTTCTTGCTGACTTATTTTGCCAAGAAGTTTAACATTTTCGATTTGCACCATTTCAGCGGTGTTGGGATCGATGTTATCGCCGGCCACGTAAACTGGCAATTCTATGGAATGCTGAAGTTTACTTAAGATGTTCAGGTTCTTTGCTTCATCCCATATCCTGCCCATGGCAAATAGCTGTTGCCGCTTTTTAATCTCGTAAAAGCAACCTGGATCACGACCGTTGTAGATGACCTGGATATCTCCTATCCGACCATAAAGTTCGTTAAGCATCGAAGCGTATGTGTTTGAAATTGCAACGACAGCATCTGCTGCTTGTAGCCCCGCTGCTACCCGTTGTTTGTAAGTCTCCCATGATGGCGGTGCAGGCTCGTTTAAGACACCTTGCCACCAGGATAGCACACAAGAGTGTGCAACAACAAGCACGGGCGCTTTCCAGATCAGGGTACCATGCGTATAACCATTCAGGTGAATAACATCAGGCTTCGTTTCTCTCTCAAGTTCCAGAAGCCAGCTTCCTGCAGCCTCCACGTCCCCCCAGGGCTTGTCCATCCATTCCAGCTTGAAGTTGCTTTCGTGTAGCGTAACAGTAGAAATTTCGTTTACTTCTTTATGCTGATGCGGCGAAAGCGCACTGCCCATCGTGGCCAGTTCTACGCTAACGCCGGCAGTTTGAAATGCCCTGCAGAGATCCATAGTGTAGGTCCAGACGCCGCCAATTGGATCTGCAGTCATAAGTACTTTACGGACCTGTTGCTCCTGTTTAGTCATAGGCGCAGTGCACTATTTTCTTTTGTATATTTTATCCAAAATCTCCGCCGCTTTCAGGTACTGATAGGCATCTGGATTGAACTTATTGCCGCCTTTCGATAGTGCATCGACCCAGTCGATGGCAGCCAGTCCGCCCCAGCTTTCACCCGGCGTACTGATCACTTCCCTTGATGTACCATGGAAGCGCTCCGTACTGAAGTCGTAAAACGATCCATTCAGGTTCTTAAACGATACACCACCTTTAGTGCCGTATATACTCACCTCTATCACTGCATCTACGCCCGCCGGCAAGTTCCAGGAACAGGCTAGTTGAACGGCAATGCTGTTATTAAGTAACAACTGTGCTACTGCGTAATCTTCTACCTGGGCTTCAATGTTGTCAATCTTCTTACCTTTCGAAAACAGCTGACTGCTAACTTCATTTACATCGGGGTTGTTGAACAACCAGACGAGCAGATCAACCAAATGAACGCCAAGATCCATTACGCAGCCACCGCCAGCAAGTTCAGGATCGAAATACCAAGGTTTATCTGGCCCATAGGCATTGTGGAAGACCAGGTTCACACCATAAATATCACCTAGTTCTGCGGAGTCCAGAACCTGCTTAAGTGCCTTAATACCATTTGTAAAGCGATAAGAAAAGTCTACAGACAGACGTAAGTCTTTTTCTTTCGCTTTCTCTACGACGGCTTTCACTTCTTCTGCATTGCGTCCAAGGGGCTTTTGGCAGAAAACTGCTTTTCCTGCGTTAAGTGCTTCAATAGACTGTGAAGCATGCATTGCACTTGGTGTTGCAATAATCACACCCTCGACATCCGAGTTGTTGATCTCAGCAAAAGAGCCTAAGACCTTAGCGCCTGAAGCAAATTGTAGTGCCTCTTCTGCATATTGCTGGTTGGGATCTGATACCGCAGTTATGTTCCCAAGATTACTTTCTGCTATGGCTTGAAGACGATTGCGGCCAATCCAGCCAACACCTATAAAACCTAGCTTAGGTTTTTGTTCTACTATAATTTCGTCCATCGCTGCTAATCCTTAAAGGTTATCAATGCTTTTGTAAATCCTTCCGGATTGTTGTGGTGAAGTTCGAATGCTTGCTGCAGATCATCTGCATCAAACACATGGGTGAACAAAGGTTGGGGGTCTATCCTACCCGCTTCAACCGCTTGCACAGCATTACGCATGCCTTGCAGGTATTCTTCCGGATCACGCTCATGAGCATTTATTACATCTATACCTCTCCAGTTCCAAAGTTGCATGTTAACCTGACGGCTGCCATCCTGATGGTACCCTGCAATTATCAGCCTTCCCCGCACTGCGGTAAGTTCGCCGGCAAGATCAAGTGGCCATTGCTTACCCGTAGCTTCTATCACACGATCACAGAACTTCTCGTTGGTAAGCTGTTTCACCTGTTCGATGATCTTCCAATGGTCATCCATGGCAATAACCTCGTCAGCACCAAGCTTACGTGCAAGCTCAAGCGAAGAATTTTTACGGGAAATCGCAATTACCTTCGCACCTGCATGATCTGCGAGCTGGATGAGTAGCGCACCTAGAAATCCGATACCGAGAATAGCAACTATTTGGCCTTCGCGGATATCGCTGCGTTCAAAGATATTCATGGCACATCCTAATGGCTCCCCTGGAAAAGGCATGCCATCTAATGCAGCGGGTAACTTAATCAGGTTAGCGGCTTTGGTAATATCGTATTCAGCAAAGGCATTGTAGGTTATTGCTGCGACACGTTCGCCGACTTCAAAACCCTTAACATGCTCCCCTAACGCATCGATGCGTCCCCATCCTTCATGGCCAGGATTTCCAGCGGGGATTGGATATTGGAACCATTCCCTACCCTCCCAGACCGGCAGGTTTGAAGCACAAAGGCCGCAGCCTTCCATCTTAATCCTTACCTCATCAGCAGCCGGCTCCGGCTTTGTAATTTGTATTTTGGTTATGGTCTTTGGCGCAGTAATTTCCAGCGCGTCCATAAGCGCATTATTCGTTATTGTGGTATTATTTTCTTCGATTTCAGCTTTCATTTAGATCGATTCGCGCGAGTATTCATTATTTGTTATGGAGATATTCCTGAAAGCGACCAGCCAGTGGTACAGGCTTTCGATGCCTTGTTTTGCTGTAACTTGCGGATTCCAGCTTCCAGACTGACTAAATTTTCGAATGTCTGAAACGTAATAGCGTTGATCGCCTGGGCGCCAGTCGCCAAAGTCTACATCAAGGGACTCACCATGCATCTGCTCGATTAATTTCAGCAATTCAAGCAAGCTAATGGTGTTGTTTACGCCACCGCCGATATTAAAGGCCTTACCAGTCAGTGTTCCCATTTGTTCCTGAGCAATTTTCATGGCACGCACAAGATCTTCAACATACAAGATATCCCGCACCTGCTTACCATCGCCATATATGGTGAGTGGCTTTCCTTCAAGTGCGCTTATCAGAAAGTGTGCTATCCAACCCTGGTCTTCCGTACCAAACTGGTGCGGACCATAGATGCAACTCATTCTAAAAACTACAGCTTTCAATCCATAAGTTCTTGCATAATCAAGAATATAAGCATCTGCAGCACCTTTCGAGCAGCCATAAGGGCTGTGGAAATCTATGCTCCTGTTCTCCGAAACACCGGACGCGGCAATTACTGCATCTTCTGGCTCATAGCGATCGCCTTTAAGGATAACTTTAAGATCTTCGAGGTCACCATACACCTTATTGGTAGAGGTAAATACCAGTGGCGGTTGTTTCTCCGATTGCCGGATGGCTTCCAGAAGGTTTATCGTTCCGCGTGCATTTACCTCAAAGTCCATCAAAGGGTCGGTGCAGCTCGTGGTTACTGCTACTTGGGCTGCAAAATGATATACCGCGTCTGCAGCATTTACTGCCTCGGTTAAAGCTGGCTGATCTCTGATATCAGCAATTTCTATTCTCAGGTTCGATTTATGTTTCTCACGCAACCAGTTTAAGTTTTTTTCTACACCACTGCGGGATAGGTTATCGTAGATAATCACAGACTTACCTTCCGACAACAATGCGTCTGCCAGGTTCGTACCAATAAATCCGGCACCTCCTGTTATTAAAGTTGTGTGGTTAAGGCGGTCAGTTGTTGATTTGCTATTCATATAGCCTGTATTAAAGTGTGTAAGTTAAACTGTTAATCCCCTTGCTACCAGCTCTTCTTTGGCTTGGTCAACATTGTCTACGGCAACCTGCTCTTCCAGCCACTCCGCAAGCTCTTTTAAGCCTTCTTCAAAGTTGATTTCAGGTTCGAAACCAAGAATTCGCTTTGCTTTGCTGATGTCGCCAAAGCAATGTCTGATGTCACCTACCCGGTATTCTCCGGTAACGTTCTGCTCAACATCTACGCCCATAGTAGCAGATAGTTTACGTGCAATTTCATTTACAGTGTAGCTTTTTCCACTACCAATGTTAAACACTTCATAAGCAGCTTCCTCTACTTCCAAGGCCAGACGGCAAGCTTTAGCAACATCTTTCACACTCACGAAATCTCTTTTTTGTTCGCCATCTTCAAAGATAAGCGGCGCTTTGTTGTTCAGGTATCTGGATGCAAAGATTGCAAGTACCCCGGTGTATGGATTTGATAATGCCTGACGAGTACCGTAGACATTGAAGAAACGAAGTGCAACGGTTGGAATGTTATATGCTTTTCCGCAGATCAGGCTCATTACCTCCTGGTCGTACTTAGATAATGCGTACACGGAAGCTAGTGATGGTTTCTTAGACTCAGGAGTAGCGATTGGGCTTAGTGCGGAACCGTTACTTGAAAGCTCCCACTGGCTTTGTTTAAGCTGTTGCAAAGAACGGCTTGCATCTTCTACAACCCCGCCGCTTTCAGACTCATACAGGCCTTCGCCGTAGATACTCATACTGGAAGCCACGATCAGGCGCTGTACTGGTTTCTCAATTAATGCTTCCAACAGCACTGCAGTACCTCTATTATTCACATCAGTATATTCGTTAACTTCGTACATACTCTGTCCTACCCCCACACGTGCAGCGAAATGGTACACCGCATCCACGCCTTCAAGCGCATTCAGTACGGCAACCTTATCGCGTACGTCGCCAACAATCAAGTCAACCTCAGGATGTAGGTACTCCGGGCGCTCCGCGTCTGGACCATGAACCTGTGCAATCAGACTGTCCAGCACTCTTACTGAGTAACCTTTACTAATTAGTTCATCACATAAATGGGAACCGATAAAACCCGCTCCTCCTGTAATTAAAATTTTATTCATAGTTAATGTATTACAATTTGGTTCATTTAGGTACATCTAAGTTGCTGCAACAACAGCTGTAGTTTACGGTTCTTGAGCAAAGAAGCTGGCCAATAAGGAACCTAGCTTCTTCAATGCTGCAAAATAACTCGCTAAACTACCTGCGATAAATCTTTCAATTTTTATAAGCGGTCTAAGTTAATTAACTGCTTAAAGCGGTTTAATTCCTTTCTACACTTGCTACCTACCTGAATTTCCGGAGTAGAAATCGCGTTGTTCCTCGTATTCCGATTAAGAAAGTAAGCGTATGGTCTGCTATTTAACTGTTAAAACCGTATTTAAAACAATGGTTAATTAAAAAGGTTTACTTAGCAATGAATTTCTTGAAGAAAACTTAATATCACTGAGCATTAACAACTTAGCATTTGTGTTTTATTTTATTATCCTCAAAAAAGTAAAAACAGAAAACAAATAAATCTTTTTTTTGTCTACAAACTGGCGGTTGAAACCTTTATGCACCGGGCAGCCGGGGTTTATGCATTTAACCAAATAATCAATTACCTTAATGGATAATAAAATACCTTCAACATTCGAAATGAGCTCGGCAGAGATCAGAGCGAACATCCAGAAACTTGGAAAATGGTTTCACAACATGGAACTCAATGGTGTTAAAACTGCACCAGATCACTTTTTGGGCGACTATCCGAACGTAAAGTTCCAAATGTTCGCTGATTCAATACCTAAAGATCTTACAGGAAAGACCGTACTCGACATTGGCTGCAATGCAGGTTTTTATTCGATTGAGATGAAAAGACGCGGTGCAGAAAGGGTGCTCGGCATCGACTCTGATGATGTTTATCTGAATCAGGCCCGCTATGCTGCACAGGTATCAGGTATGGACATCGAATTCAGGAACATGTCTGTATACGATGTGGGATCCTTAGGAGAAAAGTTTGACGTAGTAATTTTCATGGGGGTATTATATCATCTGCGTCATCCACTTTTGGCTTTGGATATTCTTTACGATAATGTCGTGAAAGATATGTTGATCTTTCAGTCTATGCAACGTGGTAGTGATCAGGTCGGTCCTGTTGAAGCAAACTATGACTTCTGGAACACAGATATCTTTAAACAAGCGGACTTTCCGCAAATGTACTTTATCGAGCATCGATACGCTAACGACCCCACCAACTGGTGGATACCAAACCGGGCGGGTATGGAATCCATGCTTAGAAGCGCCGGTTTCGAAATTATACAACATCCTGAACTTGAAGTTTACATATGCAGACGCGGTCAACTTATTGATGACCAGGTAAGAGCAGTTTACCCGAATAAGAAATAATATAAATATGATCGAAGCCGTAAAGTTCTGGAACGAACCGAACAACAAATCACATTGGAATTTTGAGATTGATCAGGACTGGAAAATATTTTCAGATATGGTCAAGTTAGCAGCGATTGCTGCCAAAGCAGAAAAGCCTGCTATTACCCGCGTGCTTGGGGGTATTTCACCAATAGACCCTGGGTATGTACAGCACCTGAAAGATCTTGGCACTCTGCAGGACTTAAACGCTGTGGCGGTACATGGCTTTCCGCTGGATTGGAATTTATGGAACATCAATGAATGGCCAGCCAAGATCGCGGAAATACGTGCCGTAACCGACCTCCCTGTCTGGGTAACCGAAGTGGGCGTTTCTACGTTTGGTGCGGAAGAAGTACAGGAATTTGGTTTCCGTAGAACAGCAGAGCTTTTGACAGGACTCGTGGATCGTGTTCATTGGTACAGTTTATATGATCTGCCACAAGCCTGGGGAGCGACAACCCGTCACCGGGAAGCAGAGGGATCCTCTTACTATCGTCACTTCTACATGGGATTGCTACACGAGGATGGCAGCCCTAAACTTGCATTGAAACATTTCTCTGACTACACACCAGAGTTCGGCCTTTGCCAGTGGTTTCATTTCGAAGACCATCGACTGGAGCAGGCAGTGGACTGGTTAAGAAAACTTGGTGTTAAGCGTCTCCGTACAGGTTTAAGCTGGGCAGATTCGCTACGTCCAGGTGCAGATCAATGGTTCGACAAGATGATGACCGCACTTGACGAATTCGACCTCACCATTACTTTCTGCTTTACACCGGAAGAAAAAGGTATTGAAGCACATCATACCAGTCCACCACACAACATTGAGGAATATGCAGATTTCTGCGCTCGAATGATGCGCCGTTACGCTTAGCTTATGTACGACAGAAAGTCTCATCACGAAAACGAGCAAGAAAAAAACGAGCTCAAACAAATCCCAAATGCCTGGATGCAATGTATGCGCGCCGGCGCATTCGATGAAGCTTGGAAATTAAGCGATAAAGTTTTGGCTGCGGGGGTTAACCGGGATCCCCGCCTGCCCCGGCATTATCAGTGTATATGGAACGGGAGCCCACTAACTAACAAGCGCGTGCTGGTCCGTTGTTACCACGGCCTTGGAGATACTATACAATTCATCAGGTACATCCCAATGCTTAAAAAGGTGGCTAGGGAAGTTATTGTATGGGCACAGGAACCCTTGATTTCCCTTCTGGAAGTATTTCCGGATATTGACAGGCTTCTGCCCCTGCATGATGGGCAACCAGAAGCTGACTACGATATAGACCTTGAGGTTATGGAACTTCCATATATCTTCAGAACTACTTTGGATACCATTCCCGCACATATCCCCTATCTTGATGTTACCCCTTTGCCACTTTCAGATGAAAACAAATTCAATGTAGGACTTGTATGGCAATCGGGAGATTGGAACCAAGCGCGTTGCATGCCCTTCGATGCATTGGCACCACTGGCAAGCATTGCTAATGTAAATCTATATATCCTTCAAGCTAATGCGGAAGGCGCAGGCTGGAACGAAGGGGTCGGGATACACCCGGGAGAATTTAGCTTATACAACTACGCTCGTGTGTTACGGGGACTGGATCTCCTGATCAGTGTTGATTCAATGCCTGTGCACCTGGCAGGGGCATTAAACGTACCGGTATGGACCTTACTACACCACCAGCCCGACTGGCGGTGGATGGAAGATCGTAATGACAGCCCATGGTACCCTTCCATGCGACTGTTCCGCCAAACTGAACAAGATAATTGGACAGCCCTGGTGGAAGAAGTGGCAAGGGAGCTACAAACACTTGCCGCTCCCCTGCAGCAACTTACTTCTTAAATTCTTTATAGCGATTTTTCATTTCGGCAAAATTTCCTTTATGGTACGCAATACCATGGTAGAAAGAAGCAGCGAGCCTTGCCCAGGATAAGTAAATTCCTGGCATTCCGCTTCTTTTTGCAAGCCAGAACATTCTATGACTCCACTTTGATATCCGGTACCTGGTTTTATAGATCAACTTTCGGGCTTTCTCCGGCCGATCTTTATCTGGTTTCACCCGCTTCTCGGGCTGGACATTTTTTGTGGCCCAGGTTAAACGGTAGGCAAGCCCTTCCCGGCGTTGCCTAAATCCTGCAGCCTGCGTATTTTCAATAAAATCTGCATCTACCGTTGCTAGTTGCAGTCTACCCTCTTCAATAGCCTTCTGAATTAATTCATTCACTAATACCGAACGTGCAACAACTACGTTGGTACCTTTGCCGTCAGACGAATATGGTTCGACCCAGGCGTCCCCAAAAGCAACATCAGCGGTTTCTGAGACAACGTCATCGCAGAAGTTACAGGCCGCGCTCATAAAGAACCCAGCGCCCCAGTCACCGTCGGCCAGGTGCCACCAATCTTTATTATACTGCTGCCCATTATCTAAACGCAACATGGCATTGTACCAGTTTGCTGGTCTATCGGGATACTTATATCTGTACTCAACCTCTTTCACAGCTTTAAACGGCAATCCCATTTGCCAGGCGAAGCTTTCTGCAAAATGTGCACTTTTCATGTGTCCGCAAAATAGGCCGAGCGTGAAACTGATCCGCTCCCTGAATATAAGATCATGCTCCCTGAGCAATTGAATTGCCTTAATCATACAAGGAAGTGCCACAACAGCATACCTGCCTGGTGTTTCTCGAATCAACTTTAACATGGTGGAAAGCTCCACAGGATAATACCTGGACTTGGCACCTTCATTTAGCTCCTGCTGCGACCTTGAAATACGGTATTTAAAAAAGCGGCCCTCTTGATCAGGCTCAGCTACCGCAACGACATGAGCAACCCCGTCAATGAGCCCCTTGCGCAAAAGCTCAGAAGCTACCCAGGTAACCATCCCACCTGAACTTCCCTGTAGTCTGAAGTCGCTTTCCAGAACATGGCCCACATATGCTGATTGGAAACGACCAACCGTAGCACTCTGTTGCGCAGCCTCGGGATAATTCCTCAGCGCCAACTCATCTTCCTTTTTGGCCAGGGGCGAAAATGGGCAAGTGTTACTAAACTGCGCTGTTGGCTTAGTGTACCAATCTGATGGTCCGAAGGGTTTGTACAGGCCATAGTCGTCAAACTTCATCCGACTGTCCGTTCCATGCAGTTGTGCCTGTGCAACACAACTCCCGCAGCCAATACACAGGTCAGATGTCACAATATCCTTTGGACTAAATACTGCTTGATCCTTCTTTAATACGCGCGTGTCCGTCATGATAGTTCCATCGATTTAGGGGCTAATGCCATATCCAGATAAGCATTTGATTGCATCCTTAAGGCTTCGATTTTTGCCTGAACCTGGGGATTTAACGGCTCCGACAATCGTGCATGATAGACTTCTGCAGGGGTATGTTCCATGATCAGGTGGTTATCAGCGCCAAGCTTTTTCATGAGGCCCTGCACCTTAATGCTTCTGTATTCAGACGTCTCACAGACAAATGGTTTTGCATTAATTACAGAAAATACGCAGCCATGAAAAAAATTTGTAACTGCGGCCTGCGAATTTGCCATGAAGTTTGCAAAGTCATGCGGATCTGCCGTTATCCAGTTCTCATCTGCCCAATCATTCCGGTAACCAATACTTATTAAAGGTAGTTGTTGCTGTTCAGCCCAAGCGCGTACTTCCTTGATGAAAAAGGGAGAGAAATTGTGCCCGTACACTGCCAAATAGGGCCGTTTAATATGCTTTAACTCACGCTTTTCATACCTGATCGGGAATTGCAAACATGGATCCAGGACCATCTCCGGCTTGATGCCTAACCCTTCAATGATAATTGCACTTGAATTGTCATCGCGTACTGAAATGTGATCAAACTTCAACAGCTTGTTCGCCCAGTCTTTATCCAAGCCCCAGCCAGCCTGGAAATTTCCAAAACTTGCCGCATAGGAAATTATGCGCTTCGTACGTAAGCCATCGCCATAGAACAACGGACAATAGCCATACCAGGGATGAGAAAGATTCCATACCTCGTCACTACCTACCACTACAAGGTCATAGGTATCCATTTCCGAAGGATTATCTAGGTCGAATTGTGCAGACATCGGAAGCCCGTCAAATAACCTGAAGAATTTCTCCATCTTCTCCCGGTATAATGGTCGGTCGGACTCCGGAACGTGTGTAGGCAGAACGGGTTGCAAAGCACATTTCCATTCCGAAAAATTTACTCTTCTGGATTGATGATCCAGTATGACCGCATCGTGACCCCTTTCTCTTAAACCCTCAACAAGACCTTTGGCTTGCCAATAACTACCATAATTGATACAACGATGAAAAGTGAGAACGCCGATTTTTAAACTTTGAGTCTTTGTATTTTCCAAATGAATGTGTTTAATCTTTAATGAACTGGATTGACCTGAACAAAACAAAAATGTGATGATTAAGTTTAACAAAGCATGACTAAATTTCTCCTGATCCGTCACGCAAGCACCGATGCCCTAGGCAAAAACCTCTCTGGCAGAAAACCGGCCGTACCCCTGAATGACAAAGGGATTGAGCAGGCAACAGCCCTCGCTACAATGCTGGCTAATTCCAAAGTTTCCGCGATATACACCAGCCCACTAGAGCGCGCTGCGAAGACTGCTGAACACATCGCCGAAACGTTAAAGCTCCCCGTTCAAATTGAAGAAGGCCTCCAGGAACTTGACTTCGGGGACTGGACAGATAAGTCGTTTGATGAACTCTCGAATGATCAGCGTTTTTTACGTTTTAACACTTTTCGCAGTGGTACACGCATTCCCGGTGGAGAAATGATGCTGGAGGCGCAAACCAGAATTCTGCAGGCAATGCAGCGATTGGCAGAGAAGCATCCTAAGGAAACCATTGCTTTAGTAAGTCATTCGGATTTAATTAAGGCGGCCCTGGCCTATTACATTGGCATTCCGCTCGATATGATGCAACGGCTTGAAATCAGCCCAGCCTCCATAAGTGTTCTTGACCTGTATCCGGATTTTGCAAGTCTTCAGCTGCTTAATTTTACGGGATATGCCAACATGGAACATTTATGATAATACCGGGGTAACGTTATCTTTACATGAGCAAGCTAATTTGGCATCAGTAAATTAAACTTCATGTCCAAATTCAGATCCTTATGAATGTATTACAAATATTGATCATACTCGGCGAACTTTGTCTGGCGCTGATCGTTGCTTTTGCGTTAGTTGTTTGTGTTGGTTCAACTTGGTTCGAAAGCGAAGAGTTCGATTACGAGGAATAATAGCAGTATTTTCACATTCTTTCCAAAAATTCACAGTGTTTTGTGGACTATTCTGTGCCGTACTTTCTCGAACAATTCGGGTATTTAAAATATTTTTACGGTATGTGTATAGGAATCATTTACGACGACCATGCCAACGACATCTGGCATAAGATAGCTTCAGATTTACATAGCGTAAAAGCTGCTTTGAAATCAATTAAACTGCCACTGCCGATTGCATGTATCTATGATACCACCAAGGGTGACTTCATAGAATTCAATGAAAAATATCTCGCATTCAGGAATATTCTGCTAGAATATGCAAAGAGTATCAATCACTAACCCATTTTCTTTTATTTAATATCAAAACGCCTTCCCCTGGAAGGCGTTTCTTTTTTTAGCCGGTTAGCAGTTTTACTAACTTTGAGAAATTTTCTAAAATATGAATCTGAAAAAGAGATGTCTAACTACACTGTGGATGATTGCTTTTGCAGGCATTTCCATGCTGCAGGCACAAACAAGTTACAACTACAGCCTCAACCTCACAGAGGTAAAAGACGACAAACTGAACGTGACCTTAGTTACGCCCAAAGTGAGCACATCAGAAATCACCTTTTACATGCCGAAAATTGTACCCGGCACTTACCGCAACAGTGATTTTGGCAAATTTGTGAGCAACCTTAAAGCCTATGACGGTAAGGGCAAAGCGCTGCAGGTAAAACAAACTTCAGAAAACAGCTGGCAGATCAAGAAAGCAAATACGCTCGCGAAGATTATGTATGATGTTGAGGATACCTGGGATTCTAAGATCAAACATGAAGTTTATTCTATGGCGGGAACAAACTTCGAACCTAACAAAAACTTCGTGTTAAATACATGCGGGATTTTCGGTTACCTCGAAGGCAAAAAGAATATTCCTTTCCAGCTTAACATTACAAAGCCCGAGGGCTTTTACGGCAGCACGGGCCTTATTCCACTGCGTTCCAGTAACACAGTAGATGTTTATCAAACGCAGAATGCTGATCATCTATATGATTCACCGATCATGTTCTGCATTCCGGATACCACGAGCATTAAGGTTGGCAATGCTTCCGTGTTAATCTCGGTTTACTCACCGAATAAGCTGGCCACTTCCGCAGTCATAGCAAAGCATCTTGAAACTTTGCTACAAGCGACAAATAGCCACCTGGGCGGTAAGTTACCAGTAGATAAATACGCATTCATTTATTATTTCAACGGCGAGCAAGCACCATTTGCCACCTCAGGTGCCTGGGAACATTCCTACTCCTCATTCTACAGTTTGAAGGAGGAACCTCAGGAAACTGCAATAGCACAATGGGTAGACGTCTCTTCTCATGAGTTCTTCCACATTGTAACCCCACTTACAATCAGCTCAAAAGAGGTAAAGCAGTTCGACTTCAACAACCCGGTGATGTCAAGACACCTATGGTTGTATGAAGGGTCTACAGAATACGACTCACACCTGGTACAGGTTAGAGCTGGCATGAATACCCCTAAGGAGTTTCTTCAGAAGCTTGCTCAGAAAATAAGTTATTCCAGAAACTATTTCAAAGACAACCTGCCCTTTACCGAACTCAGCCAGGAAAGTGCTGGAAAATGGCAGGATCAATACGGCAACGTGTACCTCAAGGGTGCACTCATCTCTGCATGCCTCGACGTTTATCTGCTAAAACTTTCCGGGGGACAATATAGTCTCAACAACCTCAAGCATGACCTTGGCATCAAATACGGGAAAGATAAATACTTTAACGACAACCAGCTTTTTGACACCATCGCCAGCATCACTTTCCCGGAGGTAAGACAATTTTTTGCCGACTATGTAGAAGGTGATAAGGCTATCCCGTATGAAGTCTTTTTTGGCTATGCGGGTTTGAAGATACTACCTCCTGCTGCGGATGATAAAACCAAGTCTGTTTCCATCATCCTGGATGCAAATGCTAACGCAGAACAGATCAGCATCCGCAATGCCTGGCTTAATACAAATCACCCGAACCCAGCCATTAACACAGCTGCTAAGGATGACGTGAGCAGCATTGATCAATTGTTAAATACCCTGTATGAGGTAATCTCAGGTCCGGCAGGCGAAAGAGATTGGAAACGATTTGAAAGCTTGTTTTACCCTGGAGCCCAGATGGGTGCAATTAGACAAAATGGCCAATCTGGCAAGCTCAACAAGTTTAATCCGGCAGACTATGTTGCATCTAACAAAGATGCATTCAAACAATATGCTTTTATAGAAAAAGAACTAAGCAGAACCGTAAATGACTTCGGAAATATCGCTCAGGTATTTAGCACATACGAGTATACCCTCGCCACTAAACAGCCAAGCTCAAAAAGGGGAATAAACAGCTTGCAGCTAATTAAAGAAGGTGAGCGATGGTGGATCTTAAGTTTAATTTGGAACGAAGAAAACAAGGACATAGTAATTCCTTCTAAATACCTGAAGGCTACCAAGAAGAACTAATCAGGGATTCAAATCTGGGCGGTCAAGATAGCCAAAGTCTTCATCATCTTTCAGCTCCGGATAAGTGAAAGCCCGATCACGAAGTACAATGATCACACCAGTTACCATGATGACTGGTGTGATCATGATTAAAGCATTTTTCCAACTATCGGAAATGCTGCTTGCCATTAGCACAAAAAATGATACCAGAAAAAGCGTAAGCAGCCAAACCACAATCTTCGCATTCATATCAGACACGTTTAGTTATTACGTAACAACGGCCACTTGTCTGGGTTTAAAGAATTTAAATCTTTATGCAAAAAGTATCCGCCAAAACAGCAGGTTCATCGCTGTCAATCTCCTCTTCATGTGGAATGCTGTAGTATGAACCGCACAACTGAAGCCCCTGCCCTTTACGACTAATGCTCACCTTTAAAAATCCGTGTTTATCATCACAGAACTGTTTCAATATTACGTCCTTAAACAAGGGATTGTCATTCGCAAAGCGATCATCATCCTCAGATGCTATCGGGTGAAGTTCATCATATCCTCCACCACCAGCTACAATAAACAACACTTTATCACCGTCAGGATAGTGCTTTTCCATTCGCTGGTAGTTATGTACGTGTCCGCTAAAAACAACATCAGGCTTCACGCCGGTTTCTGTAAAAGCACCTTCCAAAAATTCTATCATCGGGATACTAGAACCATGGTTGATATCCGCCGAATAGGGCGAGTGGTGAATACAAACAATCAATGCCTTTCCTGGTCTTAACTTATCGGCAGCGATGAGCTCCTTGCGGAACCATTCCCGTTGCTCCTCGGTAACGATCCCAAACTTTGGCGTGTTACTGTGTAAGCCAATGAACGTCGCCAGCGGCGTTTCCAATGTCCAGTAAATATTCGGCTGAGTCATGCTTTCTCTTTCAGCATTCCCGCTAAACGGAATAACCTTGCTTTCGATGTCGCAGAACACAGCACTGAAGGCGTCAAGACTCCGGTACGGCTTGCTATCTGGATTTACTTCACTGTCATGGTTGCCGGCAATTGCGACTATTGGCGCAGGGTACTTTGCGTAGGGCACGAAAAATTGACTCGGATAAGCATCTGCCTCACCGAAGTTATAAACTACATCACCCAAATGATAAAGGAACTGTGGCTCGTTCTCGGCTCCTCCATTCACCTCGAAGTGACGGATCATCTGTGCCACAACCAACTTTTGAAAAGAAGGGTTTCTCACACTGCCAGTATCGCCCACCATATGAAAAACCAGCTTGTCTGGGTCCGGATCGCTTACGATCTTATGGAGGTTGAGATGATAGGGATACGTACCTGATGGCTTGGGTAGGGGTTGATATTTGAAGCTGTCATCAGGTACATTCTTTTTGAAAACGGGCGTTTTGTACTTTATATCGGAGATTGTTAGTTTATACATAATGTTATTCAAAGATAGTGTATACATGTTAAATCAACATTAATATCATGCCAGCCTGACCCTACAAGCCGATGAACCAGCAACATAATGACGCCGTTCCAACAATTCCAAATCAACGGGAATAAACAAATAGACCATGCAAATGTTAGTTTAGACATACAAGATATCATCTCCTAAATATCTATCACCTTAAAACTGCAACATGATGAATAAAGTGATTGTACTTGCTAACAGACCTGTCGGAAAGCCTTCTTCCAGCGACTTCAGATTCGAAGAGATTGAAAAACCGGAACCTGTGGAAGGAGAAGTGCTCTTAAGAACAACTTACGTATCAGTAGATCCGTACCTGCGAGGACGAATGAGCGACGCGAAGTCCTATGTTCCTCCATTCGAATTGAACAAACCAATGAGTTCGGCCATTATCGCCGAAGTTGTTGAATCCAGAAACCAGGATTTCGAAGTGGGCGAATTTGTACATGGAGCCTTAGAATGGAAGGAGTTCCAAACCGCTAATGGGAAAGGACTCACCAAGGTTGATACATCCATAGATCTTTCCGCGTACCTGGGTGTACTTGGTATGACCGGCTTAACTGCGCTGATGGGGCTACAGGAAATTGGCAAGCCTAAACAAGGGGAAACGTTGGTTGTATCCGGGGCAGCAGGTGCTGTTGGAAGCATTGTCGGTCAGATCGGCAAAATATTTGGATGCAAGGTCATCGGCATCGCCGGATCTGATGAGAAGGTCGCAACGTTAAAGTCTAAATTCAGCTTTGATGAAGGCATTAACTATAAAACAACAAAGGATATGCAAAAGGCAATTGCGGCTGCTGCTCCTGACGGCGTAGATATCTACTTCGACAATGTTGGTGGCGACATTTCCGATGCGGTGATCTTTAATATGAACAAGTATGCCCGTATAGCCTTATGTGGAACCATTTCTTCCTACAATGATACTGAGGCAGCATCAGGGCCCAGGCTACAACCATACCTGCTAAAAAACAGTATGTTAATGCAGGGTTTCATCGTAAGTAACTATGCTGATAAATTCCCTGAGGGGGTCAAACAGCTATCGGAGTGGTTAAAAGCAGGCAAGCTACAACATCGTGAAACGATCGTTGAAGGATTTGATCAGATCCCTCAAGCTTTCCTTGATCTGTTCGAAGGTAAAAACGAAGGTAAAATGGTTGTTAAAGTCTAACCCGCTTTAGATTTATATTTGAGAAAACGAAGCCGGCTGCAGAAATGTAGCCGTTATTTTTGAAACCAACTTTGCATCTGCATACTCAGGTATCGCACTGATCTTCTTCCATTCAGGATCAGATCCAAATGCTTTCCAATGTTGATCATGGCTGGCCATGTCATCAAAGGTTACCATATAAATCAGGTTTGGCCGAAATTCACCAATGATCGTCTCTCCAAAGAAAACAGGCTTAAAGCCCAGACGCTTGAAGATGTCGATCTCACCTGCATCATTAAACATCTCACGTTTCTTTAGCCCTGCCGCTTCACTGGCATGCTCGTATCTTCGAAGCTCGAAAATTCGCTTGCCTTTGGCAGGCAATTCCAGTCCGGGCATGTGCGTGAAAGCTTTCAATAACGAACTCTCTATTCGTTCGTAAGCTGGACGCGTAGCAGGCGCGTTTAAGTACGCTGCTCCATTGCTGATATAAGTTTTATCCTGATCTAGTTTGGTGTAAACGCCTTCGAATTCCGCAAGTGATTGAAAAGGAATGAGTGCAATCAATGTCGATTGCCCTTTTGCCTCGAGTTCGGTAAATACACCTATGTTTTTCACACCAAGGCGATTTAAGCCTGGAATTAAGGCTTTTTCAAAATAGCCCTCAACAAGTGATTGCTGGTTGGCATCTTTAAGTGTATATGTCCGGAGTTCATAATACATCTGGCTTGGGTTTTTGAGGTTTGAGGATGCAAAGCCCGACTTCGGTAGTACTGCAGCTGCAGCTGAACTTAATATCGTTGTTTTAACGAAGGAACGTCTTTTCATAGAATCTGGTTAGCTCTGCTAAGATAGAGATCAAACAGAAAAACCGCCATATTAAAATAAAGTTTCAATATGGCGGTTTTTTCTACGAAATACGATATTTGTCCAATGTCAAAAGGAAGAAACAAAAAGTCCGAAGCTGTCGTTCAACCTTCGTCAAGGAAGTACATGAAGCGTAAATTCATTATGATTGCTATCATTGTAATCCTTGGTCTTATTCTTTACATCGACTCCCAAACCCATTTTATTGAAAGGTTGGTCGGTGATAAAACCATTGAGATCAGAATAAAGAAGTAGAACTACTCAGCTTTCGCTAATACGGCTTTCTGCCTGTCAGCAAGATAGATCTTTTTGTAAAAGTCTACAGCGGCAGCATACTTTTCAGGCGGGTAACGCTTGCTGTTCATCTGCTCTGTGCGCGTATAAACAAGCTTGTCATCTTTAATCTCAGTCTTTGCTGTATACTTACCGAATTCAGATTCTATAGTCACAGCCTCGGGAATATAGGAAGCTTTATAGCCCTTTGGCAGTGTATAGGTAATCTCATCTGTATCTTCATAACCGAAGTTAACAGAAAATGATGTCTTCCGTCCTTCAACTTTTCTAGGAACACCTTCCCTTCTATTAAGCAAATTCAGCATGAGAAAGATTTTGTCTCCGCCTTGGGTCAGCATTTGGCTACTCGTGAGCTTTAACTTTTCTTCAAGTTGCGGTTGATCCCGGTCTGGCTGCACATAACTTGCTGAAATGATCTCCATGTTCGGCAAACCAAGATTATTCATGATGGTCTTACGTTGTTCAGTTGGGTCTTTAAGCAACATAGCCAGATGGTCCTCATACTGGCAAGCACCAAAGTTAGTCTGTATCATTAATTCAGCCTGACCTGCTTCAGTAAGTAACACGCTCGCCTTCCGCTTCTGAAAATTATCCGCGGGTTTGTAAACAGGCGTTCTTACCAATTTACCACCTTCATCTGTGACCAAGAGAACGTTTTTTGCGGAGGTACTATTACCCAAAAAGCCAGTCGGCATAAACTGACTTGTACATTCAAGCCAGACGGTATCTTTCGCAGACGGCACACAAAGTATCATGTGGTTTGCCTGCCCAAAGCTGGAGTATGTTGGATTTAAAGATGGCATATCGGAACCAAGCATTACCAGATTAGATTTAATATCCACGGCATCAAGCATAGATTTCATGTAGTTGGATAAGGCTTTGCAATCTCCATAATTCACTGCCGCAACTTTATTCGCGGCGATGGGTTTGAAGCCTCCGATTCCGAGCTGAACACTTACATAACGGGTATTTGCCTGGAGATATTTGTACAACAAATTGATCTTTTCACGATCAGTCTTAGCCGATGCAACAAGTTCCCTTACCTTAATCTTCATAGGCTCTGGAAGTTCTTGTACGTCCTTGCTCAAATCATAGATCCAGGCACCAAGTGCTTTCCAGCTTTCTACGCTACCTCTCGAGCTATCGTATTCAAACCTGTTTGGTGAAGCGTTTACCCAAGGCGTAATTTCCCGCAGGCCCACAGACATGGGCTCAAACTCCAGTGCCTGAAGGTTTTTCGCGGCCCAACTGTACGTGACCTGTTTGTTTGCTTTAGTAGAATCTGTTTTCATGTTGAAGGAAGTAAGGAACTTCACCTTCAAAGCTTCTGGTACAGTCAGCTTGAAATCAGACTGCTCAACGGAGAGGTCATAGAAGGGCACTGGCGTCCAGGAGGGGAAGCTAAGATATCCCTTAAAGTCTTTTTCGTAGCTGTACTCTACTGTGAAAGGATAAGTTGAATTGTAGAAGGTTAATTCTTTTATCCGGTTATCATCAAATAGCGTACCTTCAGAGGTTATACTTCGATCTTTAAAGTCGGTAGACTTATAGGTTTTAATTTTTTGACCTTTTGCATCATACATCGTAGCCTTAAGGTTGTATACTGAAGAAAACCGGTCATAATATTCAGACATGGCGGCAAGTCCTTCAGAATTGCGGGAAAGTATTGTGATTGCTGTGCTATAAGTCATCGTTGCTGAAGACTCACTTTTTACGGCCATACCGTAATGTTCGTTCCGTATCACCGCCGTAGCACCTTTCATTAATTCAGCGGGAATATTCGCTACATCATATGCGTTCTGCGCTTGGGCAAGGCTTGCTGCAAAGCTTAATGCAACAAGCAAACAACTCCTTAATTTCATATTTTCTTGAAGACGATCTGTTCTGCCTGCTTGCGCACAATGTTTTTGAATAACTCTTTCAAAGCGTGATATTCTTCTGCAGAATATACCGAACGCTTAATCTGAATCCTGCTTCTGATGGCAATTTTGTTTTCTTCAGCCGTGTAAAGAATAGAAAATGTACCTCCATCCTCAGGCAGGCCGAAAGCTTCGTTTTTTGGTAGCTTATCTAACTTATAGTTGGTAGGATAGGCTAAAGTCAATCTGAAGTTCTCCTCAAAGGGGTATCCAAAATCTACTGGAAATTTCCGCTCTTCTAAAGTGAAGGGGTTTTCTTTAGTGCGTTCATAAAACAAGGGCGAAAAGTAAAGCATATCACCTGCACTTTCAACCTGGTCGTCAATGGTTACCTCTAATGATTCAATCAGATCAGTTTCGGGAACATTAAGATTGTCAGCCTTGTAAGAGACGATGTCTAAGCCTGGCTTCTTTGCCTTATAGTTTTTAAGGAACTCGGCTTCACTTGCTGCCGACTTGTAGCTACCGCGACGATTAATACCTTCATAGTTGTTGGACGACTGGTATAGATTTCCTTTGAACTGGTTATCTGGCGTTAACGAAAGTACATAGGTAATGGTAGATCTGCTCATATTCAAGGGATCCAAGGAGGTCCAAGCAGCTTCATTACCTGAAACATCTACCTTCAAGCCCTCGTGGCTAAGGTTATGAAAGCTGATGACACCTTCAATGTTATCCTCGTCGGTTGCGTCCAACAAAACTTGTTTCCCGGATAGGTCTGCTTCAACAATAACGTTGTTGAATTTTGAAATCATTGGATATCCAGGGTGATAGCCATTGCTGCGGGTACTCAACAGGACCGGGTAGGCTTTTATCCCTGCATTTTTTAACAACGCGAGCAACGTTAGGTTTACATCTGCACTGTTACCCGCCTTTTTAGTTAACACAGCACCCGGTGAAGTCTCCGAAGTATAGAAATTATTTTTACCGTTCCACTTAATGCCTTTTTTTACATGATCATAGATCAGGTGCAGTACTTTCAGAGAGTCTTTCTCTTCCTTTAAAATGCTTGCCAGATAACCTTTCGGCACATTGTTGCGTTTAATGAACTTTCCAAAAGTTTCTTCCTCCGAAAGTTCATTGATTAATTTAGGCCAGGTAGATCCAAAATCTTTGTACCCGCTTCCCGGGTAATTGGTAGCTGTAAGCTCAAAAGTCATCTTACTTACGTAGTCATCCAGCGTTGTGATGAAGCTTTCCGTTTTGATTGCGGGTACGTCGGTTGCATAATAAATGGAACGGGTAACGTTTACGTTCAGGATCTCCGCTCGAGATTCAGAAGTTGCAGGGATATTGAATGCCTGATTAACTGACATCGGCTTAGGCGAATGCAAGTCCAGATAACCGTAGGTAGACACTTTGTATTTAAAATACTCGGGAACTGAAAAACTAAGTCCAGTGTACTTCGAGGGATAATGACCCTGAAAATACCAGTCATCAAGCGCAAAGATAAAGTCCGATTGCGTGTTGTAAGTGTATTCAATAATTGAACCTTCCTTTACGTTCGGCAATGTGAACTTCCTCAGAACGTGATTCTTATCAACACGATTGGTAAATTTTGCATCACTGGTCATCTTGCTGACCTCAACCTTACCATTTACCAGATTGTAAGTGGCCGCCTTAATCGAAAGCAGATCTTCTCTCGAACCACTTGAACTGGAGTTGTACAGGTTTATGTCAATATCCGCCAAATCATAGGCGCTCTTATTGACAACTTTGTAGCGTACATGCCTTGTGAAGACATAAACAAACTGACCGTTGCGACGGCTGATTTCGAATTGTCCTTTTCCAACATCGAATAGTTTGATAGCTGCTGCTGCAGAATCGGGACCTTTTACGGTAGTGTTGAACTCCTCAACATCTACTTTCCCAAACTTGAAGGTTTTTAGTTCCTGGGCGTCAGACTGGGCATAGGTGCTGACGAATGGTAACACGAGGAGTATCAGGACCCCCTTGAAAGCGTTATACATGAGCGTTATTTTTTTTAGCCAAATTATATCTTATATTCCTGAAAATAAAACTTTTATTTTGTTTTATTTTTTTATGTAAAATAATGAGCGATTATTTACGTTGTCTCACCCTGAAAAAAGCTACTACACAGATGCGCCTGGGACCTGATACGCGTTTTAATGCTCGTAGACACAAAGAACTAAATTGTAAAAAAAGATTTCAGGCAAAAGGTCTTTTGAAACATACCCTTATTCATAGTAAATAACAATTGCTATATTGTAAGGTAAATTAACCTCTTAAAAAATGGGCAAAACACCGAACGGGATATTAGGTCCGGTCCAAGGAAGCGTTGGAAACTTAACCTACTACAAACTGAATGGACAGAATATAGTCCGCAAAAAATCGAAATACAAAGATGCACCCACCGCGGCGCAGCTTCGTACACGGGCTGGCATGAGCGTTATCATGAACTTTTTTACACGCATAAAGCCATTCCTTAAAGTAGGCTATATAAACCAAAGCCGCGGAACTACCAGTTCCTACTTCAACATGGCCCTGTCTTACAATATGCGTCATGCGCTCAAAATTGAAAACGGAAACAAAGTGCTGGACTTCTCACTAGTCAAGCTAAGCTCAGGTCTCGCCAGGAGTGCTAAAGATGCCAAGGCAACACTTACGCTTGAAGGTTTAGCCTTTACCTGGCTTATAGAACCGGAACTTAGTTGGGTCACCCAGAATGACCAGGTAATGATGTTAGCCTATTTCCCGCAGGAAGATACCGCCTTTTACCAGGTGAGCGGCGCCAGGAGAAATACGGGCAAGGATCTGCTTGTTTTGCCTAAGTCCTTTTTAGGCAAAACAATGGAACTCTACATATCCTTTGTAGGTGATGACAGACTCAATGCTTCGGATAGTGTTTACCTAGGCAGTCTAAATTGATACAAATTCGATCGCGAATATTCACTAGAGAATACCCGCGATCGACTTGGTGATTAGCCCAACTTTCGTCCGGTATTAATGACATTTACGCCATTAAACCGCGTGGTTGGACTGCCATGGGACACCGCACTGGCTTGGCTTGGTTGACCTTTACCATCGGAGAATGTTCCGCCCAACCGGTAATCATTGTTATCACATCGTTGAGCACAGGAATTCCAGAACTCCTGTGTATTGGCTTGGTATGCTGCATCTTTAAGCATCCCGACGATCTTACCATTCTTAATCTCATAAGCCAACTGTGCACTAAATTGGAAATTATATCGCTGCTGATCTATTGAATAAGAATTGCGTCCGAACATGTATATGCCCTTCTCCACATTTTTCACCATATCTGCTGCGCTTCGCGGAACAGCGCCTGGTTCCAGGGAAACGTTTGGCATACGTTGGAATTGGATACTATCCCAACTGTCCGCATAACAACAGCCCTGCGAAGCTTTCAGTCCAAGGATATGCGCTTGATCACGTATCGTCTGGTAATTAACTAAGATACCATCCTTAACAATATCCCACTTACCGGATTTCACACCTTCATCATCGTATCCAACTGCACCTAGTGAACCAGGCGTAGTTTTATCCGCTACAATGTTCACTTCCTTGCTTCCGAAGTTAAACTTTTTGCTCTCCCATTTATCAAGGGTAAGAAAGCTGGTACCTGCGTAGTTTGCCTCGTATCCAAGTACACGGTCCAGTTCCGTCGGGTGCCCTACAGACTCATGAATGGTTAAAAATAAATGTGAGGGATCAAGTACCAGGTCGTACTTGCCCGGTTGTACCGGCTTTGCCTTTAACTTTTCATCGACATGTGCTGTGGCTTCCTTTATATCTTCTAGCATGTCGTAGTTATTCTTATACATCGTCACTGGTCCACCTTTAATCTTCTGCTCGTCCTTTGGCTTCAGATACTCGTAGCCCATCCCCATAGGTGCACTCAATGCATTGCGGGTTTCGAACTTCCCACCGGCGGAATCGACCTTCGTGACCGTGAAAGTTGGCCATATCCTATGAATATCCTGATCAATATAGGAGCCATCACTAGATGCAAAGTACTTTTGCTCATTTACCGTGAAAACATTGGAGTTCACATACTTCGCGCCTAAGTGCATTGCAGCAGCATTCACCCCAAGTAACAAGTCCACCTTTTCTGCAATCGGGACTTCAAAGGCATTCACTTCGATTGGGGTCTTCCAGCTTACCGCTCCATAACCTTTCTGTGGTGCAAGTTTCACAGGCTCCGTCATCAGCTTAGCATTCCCTTTTGCGATCGCCACCGCCATCTCGGCTGTTCTTGCAATGCTTGCATCATCAAGATTGTCGGTGGCCGCGAAGCCCCAACTTCCGGCAGCAATTACACGGATTCCGATGCCATAGGATTCGGCATTAGCGATGTTGTCCACACGATTCTCCCTTGTGGCAACAACCTGCCGTAAATACCGGCCAATACGCACATCGGTATAGGTAGCACCTTTCGACTTCGCTGCATTAAGTGCTATATCAGCCATTCGCTTTTTGAGTTGCACATCAACAGGCGTCAATGCTTCATCAACACTGATCTCCCGGCTAAACGCTGGCATCGATGGCAGCAGCCCAGCCGCAGCCCCCATACCTGTCATATATAAAAAATCTCTTCTTCTCAATTGCTTAAAAATTAGGGTAAAAAAATTAGCAATGAAGAACTCATTGCTAATGTAATCTCATCGAAGCTTAGACGGCATCTGAAAGCGAGGTAAAGGTGAAGTCACGAATTTTCATCGGTGGTATCATTCCTGAACCTGTGCGCACAGGCTTGCCAAGTGCTTCAACATTGTTCAACATGATGACCGGGCTTTCATTAAACCTGAAGTTCTTCAGTGGAAACTTAATCTCACCATTCTCAATATAGAAAGTACCATCACGCGTTAATCCGGTTAGTAGCAAGGTTTGAGGATCTACAGATCTGATGTACCAGAAACGAGTTACCAGAATCCCTTTTTCAGTGCCCTTAATCAGATCTTCAAGCGACTGGTTACCACCTTCAATAACGATACTTCTACTCATGGAAAGCGGTTGAGCACCCTTTTGAGCAGCCCAGTATCTCGAATAAGCTAGATTCTTAACTACCCCATTCTGCACCCACTGGGTTTTTTTCACCGGAAGTCCATCTCCGTCCCATGTTGAAGAAGGAAGCTCTGGATGAGAAGGATCAGAGTAAATGTTCACATTTTCAGAGAAAAGCTGCTCCCCAAGGCGGGTTCCGCCGCCTTTTTTGCTCATGAAGCTACGTCCTTCATCAGCGCTCCGGGCATCAAAACCTCTGAACATGTTACCGATGATATCACTCGCTGCAAGCGGCTCCAGTATCACGGTATATTTACCAGGTTCAATTGCCTTTGCTCCGGCCGATTTGGTCGCCTTAGAGGCGGCAATCTTGCTTAATGCCAGGGTATCCATTTTATTCAGATCGTTGAAGCTCTGATCTACATATCCAGAGCCGGTTCCTTCCTGATTCCTCACCGTGACAGAGAAAGAAACGTCTGTTCCCTTGTTATAGGCAAACAGCCCTTTCGAGTTCATGATTGAACTAAAACGGGTAGAGTTTTCAAGGAATCCTGCAGCTTCAAGATTACTGGCTTTAGAAACGGATAAGCTTTTACCGACCATTTCTGCCCGGGTATCTGGAGTCATTGCCGCAGTTGCCTCATTGAAGGTTGTAGATTCCGCATAAGTCTGAGGACCCAATGGTGGCATGTATTCCGGATTTTCAGGAGCCAACTTTGCCAGCTCTTCAGCTCTTTGAACGACCTTTTGCAGGGATGCATCATCAAACTCATTGATGGTAGCTGTTCCTGTACGTTTACCAAAGGTTGAACTTACGCCAAGACTCATTACACTGATTTGCCCTGCCGTAGATACTGCATTTCGAGCATAGCGGATATTACCGCCATCGGAGCCATTCAAGCTCACTTCACAGGCATCAGCCTTGGAAAAAGAGATCACCTTTTTTAAGATTGCTTGAGCCTCTTCTTTACTTAATATCGCCATAATTATATTTTTCTTGCTGTATTAATAACATTAATTCCATTGAACCTGGTTGTCGCACTGCCATGTGAAACTGCAGAGCTTTGTGAAGGCTGTCCTTTTCCATCATTGAAAGAACCACCAAGACGGTAGTCACTTGCGTCACAAACCGCTGCACAGGAATTCCAAAACTCCTGGGTATTAGCCTGGTAAGCTACATCATTCAGCATCCCCACGATCTTTCCATCTTTAATCTCATGGAAGGTCTGCCCACCAAACTGGAAGTTATAACGTTGCTGATCGATCGAAAAACTTCCATTTCCGTTGATATAGATGCCTTTCTCAACATCCTTAATCATTTCATCAACACTAAGCTTTTCCTTGCCCGGTTGCAGTGACACGTTGGCCATACGCTGGAATTGTACGTCGTCCCAGCCCTGTGCATAGCAACAACCCTGAGATTCTTCCAGGCCGATAATGTGTGCCTGATCACGAATCGCCTGGTAATTTACAAGAACGCCGTCCTTAATCAGGTCCCACTTTTTACATTTTACACCTTCATCATCATAACCAACAGCACCGAGAGATCCAACCTGTGTTTTGTCAGCAACAACATTCACTTTGTTGCTTCCAAATTGAAACTTCTTACTCTTCCATTTATCCAACGTCAGAAAACTGGTACCCGCATAGTTAGCTTCATAGCCAAGTACACGATCAAGTTCAGTCGGGTGGCCAACAGATTCGTGAATGGTAAGCCATAAATGGGAAGGATCAAGCACCAAGTCATACTTGCCTGGCTCAACACTCTTTGCTTTTACCTTTTCAGCAGCATGCATTGCTGCGGCTTTTACATCTTCGAGAATGTCGTAGCGGGATTTATATCGAGGTACAATTCCAGGCAGCTTATCTTCTGCACGTGGGTGGAGGTATTCGTAACCCATGCCCATGGGTGAGCTTAAGGAGGTTCTGGTCTGGAATTTACCTGAAGTGCGGTCAATCCTTGTTACGTTGAACGAAGGATAGATACGGTGTACATCCTGGTCTATGTAAGAACCGTCTGTAGAGGCAAAATATTTCTGTTCATTAACGGCGAAGATCACGGAGTTTACAAAGCTGGCACCATTCTGCATAGCAATGTCATTCACGTTCAGTAGGAGATCCACCTTTTCTTTAACAGGGACTTCAAAAGCATTGATTTCCAAAGGGGTTTTCCAGCTCACCTCGCCATATCCTTTCTGAGGAGCAAGCTTCACCGGCTCACCCTGTATTTTAGCATTAGCCTTTGCTACCGCCACTGCTTGTTCAGCAGCTTTCGCAATACCGTCACGTGTAACATTGTTTGTTGCGGCAAAACCCCAGCAGCCATTTGCAATCACACGAATACCGATCCCGTACGATTCTGTATTTGCAACACCTTGCACCCGCTTTTCGCGTGTGGCCACAAATTGGTTAAGATAACGTCCAATCCGTACATCGGCATAGCTTGCACCTTTTGACCGCGAAGCATTTAACGCTACATCCGCAAGGTCTTTTTTAACCTTCGGATCAACACGATCCAGGGCTTGTAGCGGATCTATGGGCCTTCCATAGGCCGAAACATCCGGCAGGAGCATTGCTCCAATCCCCATGCCCGATAGTTTGATAAAATCTTTTCTTTTCAATGTAGTTTGTCGTTTAGTTTATATTCTCAATTTAGGGTTTATTGCAATTCGCTATTGCAATATTTTCGTTTCAAACCATAAAAAGCCAGCTGAGAGCAGAAAAAATGCAACAAACACCCACCTTGATATACTTTTATCTACAATCTGACCTTCTTTTGGAAATTTTTCAGCATCTAAATGCTGCTTTTTAGAAAACGCAGTATTTTGCTGAACTAGTTTATTGAATTTTTCAGCCTTCCATTCGTTCTTTCCATAAACATAGAATCTCTGTGTCGCAGCATTGTCGATTTCCAACTCATTCCAACCTACATTTTCAGCCCGATAGCTGGCTTGCCAGAAAAAAGGCAATACCAAATGCTGTTGTACAGCCACTCGCTCGTCGTTAACCTTCAATGGTGCAAGTCCCGTATTAATTTCATGTTGAAAGTTGATTTTTAGTTGCTCAGTCACCCGAGGGAATTCCGGTACAACGTTCCAGAAAAACCCCTGGTCTGACTTTCTCGATGTCTGCGTGATCAGCTCCGACCAATACGCACCATAGTCGCCTTTCGAACCATTCATCACCCAACGGAACGTTGCAGGGAGCGTAGTTGCTGTGATCCTGCCCCTCCCTTTCAGAGCAGTGGCTGCAAGCCACCTGCCTTTCAGGTCTTTCAACAAGGCCAGTTTGGTCTCTTGCGAAGCAAGGTAGAGCGGCTGAATAACCGGAAGTTCAGCTAAAGGTCTGTTGGCACGGTTAAGCACTGGCCGGACTGACTTAGTGATGCTGTCGACCCGCGTAGTAACACTGAATGCCCTGCCAAAATTAGAGGCTGCTTCCGATTCGTTAAGCCGCAGGATAAGACCGGTCCCGGCGTCAATACTGCGGTGCAACGCTAAACCGAGCGAGCCTAAACTGGCAAGCTCATCATCATCTGCAATCACGAGGTCAAATTTTTTAAATTGCTCCGCAGTGATGCCAGAACTTTCCGGTCTATCGAAATTAAGTTGTTCGGTACTAAACTTGTCTTTACTGATGCGCACGCGGATAAATGCTGGATATTGATGTTCGAATAGCCAGTTTCTCAAAAACTTATATTCAAAATCTGGAAAGGCAGCAAGGACGAGTATGCGTGGCTTAGGCAACTCATTAACCTGGAAGGGTATTTTTTCGCTGTTTACAACTTTACCAGCGAGTGTGGCTCGTAGCTGATAGATTGCCCTTCCCTGCTGTGCCGGCTGAGCACTCAGGGTGAACTGCCGTTTTGTTTTTGCAGGAATGCTGATGGAATCTTGCTGACTTCCTACACCCAGGAGGGATAACTTAACTGCCTTATCACTGTTATTATTGTAGATCCCCTGAACCTGAAGGCGCTCCGAAGCCGGAAGCAATGATGGCCATGAACAGGCAAGTATACCTGAAGGTAACTCCGGAGAATTAAACCGCAACTGTATGTTTTTAAGGCGATGAAGTTCGGCTTCAGAAAGACCATAACCAAAAACATTAACGCCTGTAATCTCCGGATGTGTTGACAAATAGTATAAAAGGTCCGGGATGTAGGTCACCTGTGCTTTCTTGCCAGCGTTAAGCACGGCACTATCAGACGTAAAATACGTTCCTTCCCCGCGGCTTAAGCTTTCGCTCCCAGGCGTAAGAAAGTTGATGACCTTTGCATCTATCGTACGTTTCTCATGGTATTTAATTGGCACGATTAAGAACAACAGACTTGCGACGGCAATCAGGCTCGCACCAATACGCAGACCTAATCTTTTTCTGTTCGATCTTTTTACTTCCTGATAAACCAGGAATATAGATAATACAACAACAACAATGATATAGAAGTAGTGATTCTGCATACTAACGCTTGGTTCGATTTAGTTGGTTGAAGTAGGCTGCACTCAGGTCATTCACACTACCCTGGGATCGGTAAGGTCGCGGCTCAATATTACCGATCAGTGCTCTCACTCCTTTTTGTGAAGTACCAAGTTCAGAAACAATACTTTCGCGGCTCGTCCACAGGCTAATGCTGCGCTTCATGGCTGCAAGTGAAGGCAGGTACTTCGAGGGAGCAGTCGACGCAGCCTTCAATAATAGCTGTTCCGCGGCACGCAAGGTGTTCATTTCTGCCGGATCTCCACTTACCTTTAACTTGCGGTTTTCGATTATAGATAAGGCAGCCTTCAATGTTTTAAGCTTTTCCTCACCATCGGCAGCTTTATTCACCGCAAGAGGCTGTGCAATCTCAGCAAGTTCTCCCGATAATCGCTTTTCTGCTTTCAATGGTGTCGTTTTCACAACTGTTTTTGCAACGTATGCACGCGATTTTTGCTGTAAATCTTTTAGCAATCGCAGGGCTTTATATTCGAAGGGAAGCGCTTTTACAGGTTCATAGACCCTGAGTTTCAACTCGGCGCTCCACATTTCATTCAAAGTTGCTTTAAGTTGAGTCTTAAGTGCTGGTTCAAAGAAAGTAGCATCTTCCGCCTGATCATGCTTGTGCGCATACTGATCCATAAGCCCTTGTACATCGCCGTAAGCAGGTGCTTTTTCCCCTTCGGAATGACCGTGCCCGTCCTCATCATGATGTTCATCATGAGCTTCGGCACCCCCGCCAATATTTGTCTCTTCCTCCTCACCAAGGAATTTTCCGTAGCGAAGCCGTAGCATTTTCTGATCAATCCCAAGGTCATTGCTTCGTTTTTTGAAATCAGCATCGCTGATGCTGCTGCGCTCACGAAGCAGCTTTTCCGTATCGATGATGATTTGCCGCTGACTCCTGAAATACTCAGGAACCAAGTTTACACCGTTATCTATACCCGCAAGACTCATCAGTGCAGCCGTGTCCTGAATAGATACAAAATACATATCGGAACGGCTTTGCTGCCCGTGATTATCCGTCGCATTGATGTAGAAGTACAGCTCATCGCCAGCCTTCATACCCATTTCGTCGAGCCTCAGCTGCTGATGGATATTCATCGTCCGCTGATTATTAAAGTTGACGTTGAATTTAATCTTGTGCGACTTAAATGATACTGCTTCGCCCTTACCACTTGCGGTGGTCGCATGAATGACAGCATCTTTAATTCCATAATCATCAGTCATCATCATCTTCAGGTTAACTTGGTGTGGTTGTCCGAAATCAATGGTACTATGCTGGGCTGGTGTTAAAATGTTTATTCCTACAGGTTGATCCGGAATAATATCCACCTGGTAAAAATCGGATTTCTTACCATCAAGCACCACTTGGTAAAAACCAGGTTTATCGAGTATCTTACTCATCGCCCAGGTTGTACCATCCGCATCAATTTTCCGAAGACGAAGCTGCTCCTTATCGTTCCATATCAACGAGAGATTCTGCACGGGAATAGATGTACTAAGCCTCCAGGTTACTACAGAACCAGATTCAACCCTCAGCGTGAACTGCTCCTGATTGCGTTGCTTTCTGCCGGTATAAGCAGGCGGTGAAATCGTAAGCGCATAGCCTTTCATCTGCGCAGGAATCTGTTCCTTCACCCGGACTGAGTGAGTCGTTGCGTCTGAGCTTTGTGTTATACCAGCTACACTTTGCTTTTTAAGTCCGGCGGAAAAATACAGTCCTGCCAGGCTGAATAGCAATAGCACCGTGGGCAGGCGCAACTGATAAAAGGGCTCCATAGGCACTTTTTGTGCGCTAAGCACTTTATCAATTTTGGTTCGCTGAATATGTTGAAGCGGCGAAAGTGTCTCTTCAGGAACAATCAACAGTCCTGAGCTATCTTCAAGCTCAGGGAACTTCCGGTCTGCATAACTTGACACCTGACTTAACCCAAGTGTCCAGTAATGTTTCAGCAAAGCCTGGATAACCGTACTTACAATCAATGTAATCAAAAAGCTTAAATAGCGAACATCCAGCAAGTATCTGACGATCGCCTCAACAACACAACTAATAACAAGCGCATACACCAATGTTTTCAGTGCAGCACTTAATATCCAACGTTGTCTTAGATTTTCTAACCAGTTTTTTCCTGCATACACACTCATAATGACGCCTTCTTTCTATTATGGGTTACCACACGTTCAATCAAGAATGCCATTAGCAAAGCGTACCAGATCCAGCTATCCAAGGCATACTCCACAACCTTATACGATAAGGAAGTGCTTTTTACCCTGTTACCCGCGTAATTGAGTTCGTCTGCTGAAACAGGCAGTTTAGCGGCATCTTCAAATCCTTTTTCGGGTTCGCTGTCGGGCAAAATTATCGGCAACAGGTATCGTACAAGCTCATTCGACCAGACCATATCAGTCCATTCCGGCTTAAATCTGCTGTAGAAACCCAGGCAGTTAACCCCGGTTTGTACAGAATGCAGGAGCAATGGCGTTCCAGTCCCATCTTCCCACTGCCCAATAGTTGTTGCAGATTCGAGGACTGTTCTTTGATAAAGTTCTGCTGGCTGGGTAGTCAAGCTCGAGTTATCACGTATTACAGAGCCGAGCGACTGCACCTTAGTTCCTGCATAGTAAAAAACGGTTGTGTTCTCGTTAAGGTCGCGAAGTACTGCAGGAGATAGTTTTTCCTCCGATAACCAGAACAGCACACCGGGCGCTCTGGTCACGGCATTAACACTTGATACATTTCTGATCTTAATTTTACGTTGAGTATACGCAGAGATGGCTGCCGTGGCCGCCCTCACGTAAGTAGCATCCTCGGCATTCTTTCCTGCGTAGATCTGTATCAGTACTGTAGAGGTATCTACGGAACGCTCTTTTGCCGCTGGAGAAAGCAAGTCTTTAATCGTATAGTAAGTTCCATTACTTGAAGCATTTGCTTCCATTTTTCTTACACGACCATTTGCAAGTTGGTAGGTAGCTGCTGTCCAGTTTAACTGGCTTGAATCTGGTGGAAGAATCTTCCAATGCAGATCAAGTTTACTATCTACTTGAGGACCATCAAAATCACTGCGATTACCTTTAGCAAAAAAATAGACGCTTGTGCCATTCGGCAGCAAAACTTCCAATTGGCGAAAAAGCGAGTAGTAAGGTAATCGAAGTTCGGAAGATCTGGAAAAAACGGTTGTAGTATCGTTCAAATCAATCTTTTCGAAATTCTGAGCAAGATCATGGATCTCATAGCCTGCTTTGATCAGCGAGTCCATACTGAAGCGATGGGATTTCCAGAGTTCGGAAAGTCCGGACTTTTCGACAAGAATCCAGCCAGGCGCTTTTGTCACTTTTTCTCTGGTATGCATTACCGGAACCGAAAGCACTAAAGCTGCCAGAAAGATAATTAAACATCGAAGCAGTAAAAGCGGCCAATCTTGTACACGAAAACTCCGGGATCTTTGATTACTGGGGGTACCCAGCAAAAAAACACTTCCTATCTTCAATGTCTTACCTGTTTTTACATTCCATAGATGAATCAGAACCGGTATGAGGATACCAAGTGCAGCAAGAAGACCTAAAGGATATAAAATTTGGAACATACTTTATAATTCTTATTGCTACACTTTTAATTTCTTTCTCTGGTTCAGAAAATCTCTAATGGCCAGATCTAATGGCTCGTCGGTACGCAGCATCCGGTAATAAATACGCTTATCCAGTGCACGCTGCTTTACATGCTCCAGATATTGCTCAAGCTTTACCAGGTATGATTTCCGAACCGCAGCTTGATCAATCTGTATGGTTTCTCCGGTCTCCAGATCTTCAAAGTTTGAATAGCCTTCGAAATTCAAAGACAGCTCATTACCAGACATGATATGGAAGACGATCACTTCATGCTTCATGGTGCCAGCAGCATCGAGCAGTTCAAAGATTTCATCAGCATTCTGATACAGATCTGATATGAAAATTGTTAATTCTTTTGTTCCTCCGGCAGTGTACAAAGGCCGATAAATGTCAGCAGGCGTAAACCCGCCGGAGGGTGCGATCTGCTCTAACTGGTAAAATAGT
Organism: Pedobacter sp.; assembly: GCA_038918115.1. Classification (GTDB taxonomy): domain Bacteria; phylum Bacteroidota; class Bacteroidia; order Sphingobacteriales; family Sphingobacteriaceae; genus Pedobacter. Next base: position 309,025 of record JBCLAL010000003.1, on the reverse strand, counting down.
CGTGAGAGATGCTGAAAATCCTGCTTAGCAGGTAATACCGTGACAACGTGCTCTTTAAATATATTTAAACCAATAAGGTCTCCTTGTAAGTTTGCAAGGTAAGCCAGAGAGGCAGCAAGATAACGTGCGTAGTCTATTTTACGGAACTTGCCATCCTCATGATTCATAGAAGCACTGGCGTCAATTACAAGACGTACCGTAATGTTTGTTTCAATTTCGGACTCCCGGATGTAATACCGGTCTGATCGTGCAAACATCTTCCAGTCAAGCAAACGCAAATCATCTCCCGGCTGATAACTTCTGTACTGACTAAACTCCATGCCCGGGCCTTTTACCGCACTTTTGTTGATACCTTGCATAAAGCCTTCTATCGTCGTCTTTGCGGCGAGTGAAAGCTCATTTATAGCCATCATCACTTTCGGGTCTAACAGTTTACTCATTTCCAGCTGGGGATAGCGATTAGCTTTATTAGTTCTTCCGTAACCCGATCTGAACTCACCTGCTCGGCTTCGGCCTTGAAGTTCATCAGAATACGATGCCTCAGCACCGGATAGGCCATGGTTCGAATATCTTCCGGAATAACAGCATACCTGCCAAGAAACAGTGCCCGAGCCTTTGCAGTTAATATCAGCGCCTGTCCAGCCCGGGGTCCCGCACCCCAACGCACCCACTCTTTCACATAATTGTAAGCGGTGGAATCCGGGCGGGTTGCGCGGATAACCTCGGTAACATATTTAACAAGATCATCACTAATGGTTACCTCCCGCACAAGTGCCTGTAACTGTTTGATATCGTCAGATCCGATTACGGCATGCACCGGCGCTTTCTTCAGCCCGGTGGTACTCTTTAAAACATCAACTTCTTCGGCGGCAGAAGGATAACCTATTTTCACATACAACAAGAAGCGGTCAAGTTGTGCCTCAGGTAGTGGATACGTGCCCGCCTGCTCTATAGGGTTCTGTGTAGCTAATATAAAAAAGGGTCTATCTAGAGGATACGTCTGCCCACCATAGGTAACTTCAAACTCCTGCATAGCTTCCAAAAGTGCCGACTGTGTCTTTGGTGGCGTACGGTTTATCTCGTCTGCAAGGATAATATTTGCGAAGATCGGCCCTTTGTTAAACTTAAAAAATCGTTTACCAGTAACATGATCTTCCTCCAGAATCTCAGTTCCCAAAATATCAGTAGGCATCAAATCCGGAGTAAACTGAATCCTTCTAAAAGATAAATCCAGCGCCTGCGACATGGTACGCACCATAAGCGTCTTAGCCAATCCAGGCACGCCTTCAAGCAAGCAGTGCCCGCCAGCCACCAATGCAATGAGCATTTCTTCAATCACCACATCCTGTCCCACGATTACTTTCTGTATTTCTTTTTTAAGCAGCGACAGCTTCCCGATAAGAATTTCTACATTATTTGATGAAATTTCCAAGCTAAATAGGATTTTTAAGAGATGAAACCATGTTTTACGTTCTCAATATAGATGGTTTCCCCAATAAATGATTAAAAAAGCCAAAGAATATCAGGAAAATTACACTGAGGATAGTGTAAATAGTACAACATTGAAGAATAATCCCCTATTTTAGAAAAATGTTAAGGAATAAGTTTGTCTTTGCGCGCATTAAATATAGTTCCGGCGATTGGGATACCGACCAAAGAATGCCTGCTAATATCCTGAATTCACTCTTGGAATATACTACAATCCCCCTGGATCCGGAGGAGAAGATCATAGACCTTAGCACCGCAGACATTTTCAACTATCCATTTTGCTACCTGAGCGGTCACAAGTTGGTACAATTCAATAAACAGGAGGCTGCAAATTTCAGAAAATACATTGAACAAGGTGGCTTTGTATTCGTAGACGATTGTAATCATGATATCGATGGCCTCTTTGCGAAATCTTTCGAAACTCAGATGTCAGCATTATTTGGAGCCTCTGCACTTAAAAAAATCCAGAACAACCATCCACTCTACTCTACCTTTTTTAAGTTTGAAAAGGGACCACCAACAACATCTTTCGAGCTTAACGGTTGGGGAGATGACCTGGTACATGATTACCTTAAAGCCATTCACGTTAAAGGCCGCATCGGTGTACTATATAGCAATAAGGATTATGGCTGTGAGTGGGACTACGACTTTCGGAATAAAAGGTTTCTCGCTGAAGATAATACCAAATTTGGAGTAAACATCATTCTTTATGCCTTAGGAATTAATCCTGAATAGTCACATTCTATGAAGGTACAAACCGAACTTCATTACCAAAAATTCAATACCTCCCACCTTATTAGCTATTTTCCGCGCGTCGAATCGAATTAAACGGCTTTACTGTGCGCAATAAGTCGTATTTCTTTGTTATAGTCAGCTATTTCTCGTATGATATCACTATGAACACCATAAATCATCCAAAATGACAGGAAATAGATTGTTTTTTTATTAAAAACCACTAATTACCAGTAAATAATAGCATTAATAAGACGATTATCTATCATTTATAACATATAATTAACTATACACAACAAAAAACAGATATAAAAACCCATTTTACGCGAATAATTTATAATATTTAGGAAATCTTAACTAAAAAACCTAACATGAAAAGAAAATTACTCGCCACGCTACTCCTATTATGGTGTTTTTCCATACATGTGGATGCACAAACAAGAATTATCAAGGGAAAAGTCACAAATGAGAGTGACGGATTGCCAATTCCCGGCGTTTCCATCATTGTCACGGGCACTAAAACATCCACACAAACCGATGCTGCCGGATCTTACACGATTGCTATTCCCAATGCGGGAGCAAAATCACTCCGATTTACGTATGTAGGCTACGTATCCAAAGTAGTACCCATTACAGGCAGCAGCATTAATGTCACTATGAAGGAAGATTCTGAAGCACTTGATGAGATCGTAGTTACAGGCTACACTACACAACGAAAAGCCGACAACATCGGGTCCATTTCCAGCATTTCAGGTAAAGCCTTTGAAAACAAACCCGTTCAAAGCTTTGACCAGGCTTTGGGAGGAAAAGCTGCCGGGGTGCAAGTGACTATTCCCAATGGCGTCCTTAACAACCCGCCGGTTATCCGTATCCGGGGAACAAACTCCATCTCCCTTAGTTCCTACCCATTGATCATCATTGATGGCGTAGCAACTTATACAGGGAACCAAAGTGGTTCGAGTGCAGCAGGAAATGCGCTCTCGAGTATCAACCCTAACGACATTGAACGTGTCGAAGTACTTAAAGATGCCGCCGCATCCGCCATTTATGGTAGTAGGGCTGCAAACGGGGTAATCGTAATCACAACCAAACGCGGTAAACCAGGGAAAGCAGTTGTAAATTATGATGCATGGGCGGGAACTGTTACTGCCCGCGGACTTCCTGACTTACTTGATGCTTACCAGTACACAGATCTGAAGAACGAGGGACTTCGCAACGCAGGAACCTATGATGACTCAAATGCTGATCCGGCAAGACGCCGCTACTTCGCCCTGTCTAATGATGCAAATGGAAATGTAATCAATACCAACTGGTACGATTACATTTATCGCCGCGGTACATCACACAGTAATGCCATCAGTGTTTCAGGCGGCTCAGAAAGCACAAACTTCTATATCTCCGCTAATTACACTGCACAGAAAGGTATACTTACTGCAAACGACTATAACAGAAAAGCAATCCTTGCTAAAATTGACCATAAGGAAGGCAAGATCTTCAGCTTCGGAGGTAAGGTTAACTACTCGAACGAAGAAAATAAAGCAGCCACGTCGTCTGGCTCCTTAGACGGCGAAGCCTTCGGCACCGGCGGTTTAGGCCGCCTTGCTATCGTTACTGCACCAAACGTAGCACCAAAGAACCCCGACGGCACTTACAGTGTACAAACACCATCAACGATCGGCCGCGGTGCAAACGTAGGGTCAGATGTAGGCTTCTACAACCCCTTAGCGGTACTGGAACTCGATAGATCAAATAACGAAATTAATCACCTGCAATCGAACGTATACCTGCAGGCAAATATTACGGATTGGTTCTTTTTGAAATCTACTTATGGCATTGACTACATTTTCTCAGACAATGACAGTTTCTTCAATCCCATCAACGGAGGATCCGCCGCAGCCGGCGGCTCTGCCTCCGTATCGTACAACAAAGGCAAAAGATGGGTTTGGACCAATATTGCACAAGCAAACCGTACCTTCGGGAAACACGACTTCTCTTTATTGATCGGAAACGAGCAGCAACGAAGCTCAGCTTTCGGCTTCGGGGCGACAAGAACAACCCTCTCCGACCAGGCTTTCGATCAATATGCAGCAGGATTTGCAACGCCCACAAACTCAGGTACACTTGGCGAAAACTACCTCGTTTCATTTTTTACCCAGTTTAACTACGACTTCAGCAAAAAATATTTTCTAAGTGCAAATGTGCGTCAGGATGAGTACTCCGCATTCGGCCTTGATAACAAGCGTGGTATATTCTACGGTATTGGACTTGGATGGGAAATCACGAAAGAAAACTTCTGGGCAGATGCCGGCTTAGACAAAGCCTTCTCCAGCTTTAAACTTCGCGGAAGTTATGGTACAGTTGGAAATACTGCAGGATTAGGAGATTTTGCTTCTTATACTTTCTATGCCAATGGTCTTTATAATGGTGGATCTACATTGGTACCCAATCAAACCGGAAATTTCAACCTGGGATGGGAATCAAGCAAAAAACTAGACCTCGGTTTTAACTTCGGCATCATGGACGACAGAATTACCGTCGAAGCTGCTTACTACAAAAATACACTTGATGGACTTATTTACAATGTACCACAGGTACCTTCTGCAGGTCTACCAACAGATCCAATGCTCAACATTGCCTCCATGAGCAACAAAGGATTTGAGTTTGCAATCAATGCCGACGCCGTACGTGGTAAAAACTTCAGCTGGTCCCCAAGTTTCAACATCTCCTACAACAAGAACAAAGTCATTTCCCTTTCCGAAGGTCTTACACAATTCATTACCGCAACTTCCTCCCTGGAATCTGCGAACATCTCCAGAGTTGGTGAACCCTTAGGCATGTTATATGCTGTTCGCACCAATGGTGTAGATGCAGCATCAGGCCGACGGATTTTCGTTGAGCAGGCAACCGGTAAAAGCGTGCTTTATCAGCAAGTCGCCCCTGCTGGTCAGTTCAGATATACCTACGAAGATGGAACCCAGGCCCCAGCTATCTCGCTTAGCAAGGACGGCGTAGCTTACAAAAATACACAGCCTAAGTTTGTGGGTGGATTCGACAATAATTTCAGATACAAACAATTTGACCTCGGACTAACCTTCACCTATCAACTGGGCTTTTATGTTTACTATGGCACTAATGCAGGTCTTCGTGATCAGCGCTTCTGGAACAACTCCACCGATATGCTTAGGAGATGGACAACTCCTGGTCAGGAAACCGACATCCCTAAGATCATTGCAGGTGATAACGTCTCGAACGGATCATCCTTTCCGATTGATGCAAACGTTTTTAAAGGCGATTTCCTGAAACTAAGAAGCGCCACCTTTGGGTATACACTTCCTACAAGCTTCGTGAACAAAGCCAAAATTGCAAGCGCTAGAATATATGTTAGCGGAAATAACCTTTGGATCCTTACAGACTACCCAGGTTCAGACCCTGAAGTATCATCCAACGGAAACACCTCTTCCGCACCCGGTATTGACAGAAACTCCGTTGCTAACGGAAGAGCTTTTACAGCAGGTATCTCAGTTAAATTTTAAATATCCATAACCATGAAAAAAAATCTCATATATATCACATTCTTTGCGGCTAGCATATTAGCAAGCTGCAAAAAGGACCTCTTAAGCCCAGATTCAAAAACCGCAGTCTCTACACTTGATCTTGCCCAATTTTCAACTAAGGAGCGTGTCTATGCACAAGTACTCGGCCTTTATGCAGGTATGCGCAGTACCAACTTCTATGGCGGCCGCTATCCAGTGTACAACGAGGTCCGTGCCGACAACTTCATTGCACAATCTACCAATGCAGTAACAGCGTACCAGACATACAACTTCACTGCCGGGAACGGCGCACAGGAAGTCACAGACTTTTGGGCTTCTGCATACAACACCATCAATCGTTGTAACCTTTTCATAGACGGTATGGCTGCCAAAGGCGCCTCCGTAACTGGCGAAGCCTTAGCAAAAAACTATGTTGCTGAAGCCAAGGTGCTTCGTGCAATATCCTACTACAGCCTGCTGCAACTTTATGCGAGACCCTACTGGGATGGAAACGGTAGCAAACCAGGATTACCATTGCGCCTTACTGGAAATTCAGTGGCAGGCAACTACGATCTAGCAAGAAGTACCGTGGCTGAAGTTTATGCACAAGTATTGAAAGACCTCAATGAAGCAGATGCAGACCTTCCATTAAACTATACCGCAGCTGCAAATAACGTGATCAGAGCCCATCGCAACACTGCCATAGCTTTTAAAACACGCGTATATCTTTCCATGCAGCGATATGCTGACGTGATTACGGAAGCACAGAAGATTGTCAGTCCTACTTTCACAGCAAGTACCGGCGTTCCACATTCCTTAGCACCAGACATTACCGCAGTCTTTGCCAGCCCATACCTTACTTCGGAATCCATTTTCTCAATGCCATTTGTTGCTGGCACGGAAACCGGTGGTGGACAGAGCGCAATAAGCTCCTACTTCTTCGGGGTTAAATTATACTCTTTAAATCCGGATGGTGCGATCGGCGACCCAAGTCTGGGGGTCAACGACAAAAGAAGATCATTTATAACCTTGTCCGGTGGACTTCCATACCTGTCTAAGTTCCCAGCTGGTGCTGCTCAAGGCTATTCTGATTACGTACCGGTGATTCGTTATGCAGAAGTATTGCTTAATCTGGGCGAGGCACGTGTTAGAAGCAGCAATAGTGTGGATCCGCAGGCTATTGCGTTACTTAATGCTGTACGCGGCAGATCCGATTCTTCGACCACCTTTACCGCGGCAAACTTTAATTCATCTCAAGCACTTGCGGACGCCTTTTTAAGGGAACGTAGCATAGAATTTCTGGGCGAGGGTCTTCGCAGCCCCGACCTTCTACGTCTCGGACTTACAATCCCTGGAAAAGCTGAGGTGCCTGCGGTTACACCAAGTTCACCACAATACATATGGCCAATATCTGGAACAGAACTGCTGTATAATAAATTAATGACAGACAACATTTAAGTACAATGCATAAGAAAAGAACAAGCCTACTGGAATAATCCGGCAGGCTTGTTCTTTTTTTATGAAAAGCTCAGTTTCAGTGCGAAGCACCAATTTTTACCTCAGCAATGTTTCGAAAAAAGGGCGCAGCTGTTCAGCCAGGATCAGATGATCCTCAACACTCGGATGCCCGGTACATCCCCGGGCGTCCATAGGCTCAAAAAAGAACTTAGCAACTTTCTGAGCGGGATATAGCTCGTCGATTTCAGCCTGAACTCGATCGATGCAGTTCTGCAACTTCAATCTGGATTCACCCTTTACCATAGGACTACTCAACAATGCGATCTTGGCTTTAGGATATTTGCCTTTAATCAATTGAACAAACTTAATGTAATTGGCTACAAATACACTGTCGTCAAAAGGTTTTCTGAGGCTCTTTCCATCACCATTACTGAAGTCGTTTGTACCTAATGCAATGCTGACCACAGCAGGCGTATAGGTTTTGAAATCCCAATTTTCAGACCGGTTTTCCTGAAAATCCAACTTCTCATAAACCTGCGGCATAGTTGGTCCCTCGCTATTCCAGTTCCGGTAAATACCAATCCCACTTACGCTGCTTAACATGAAGTTGACTTTCAGCATCCTAGCTAACCTCGGTCCATAAGCCATATATGCGTTATGCTGATCATGGTAGTCAGCAGTACCACACGCCACCTCTGATGCATCAGCCGCCGCACCACAGGTGATACTATTCCCAATGAATTCAATCATTGCTGCCTTACGCACAGGTAATGATTTAATATGACTGGCCTCAACTTTTGTAATGAAAATGGGTCCGGTATGTGCCTCCGTTGCTTTAAAGACCTTCACTTCATGCTTTCCTTCTGGTAAGGTGATCACTATTGGCGACTGATCAGATCCATTAACCCTGATGCGCCGCTGATAAACGCCATCAACTTCATACTGTAAGTAATTATGCGCTTTTGTATCGGGAACACTTGCACTTAAACTAAAGGTAGTACCTTCAAAGGTAAAGCCGAACTGCAAAGCACCGGTTATAAGTTCAAGACCTTTATCACGATGCAACTTGTACCTTCCAAGAGGTTGTAAGTCGTCGGCATCGAGCCTTTCAGTCTTCGGTTGGGTTTTTAGGGTTACACAACCAAGCTGCGTGATACAGATGGCCATGAATAGCAGGGAGGATCCTTTTTTCATGAATGTTTGATGAAGTACTATGCTTGAATTTTCGGTCGCCAAATTAGTAAAGTTCCGCACCAAAATACAGCAGCAAAGAAATTCCATTAGCACCTGCTTAAAAAGTACCATTTGACAGATGAATTCCACTGCCTTCCAGTCGTATTACTTCTTCTTTTCTAATTCTGATTCAGATTTCAACACCCGCTTTTTGTCTTCCATCGTTATCTCATATGCAGGATTTTCCTTCGTGGCATTACGCTTAACCTCAGTTCCTTTGATGGTTCTTTTTACAGGTTCTTCGTGCTTTTTCTCGATGGTTCCCTTGGCCGTAGATTTTCCCCAGTTCCATTCAACTTTGTCGCCTTTTTTCATGGTTGATCATTTTCTGATCTGAAGCAAGATGCCTGCCAGAAGCCAAACTAAATCTCACAAGCTACAGATTTTCAGCGAAATCACCTGTATACAACCATGCTACAACAACTTATCTAAACAGGAAGTCAAATCAGGTGTTAATGTTAAAACCAGTTATATAAACTTTAGAAACCTAAACCAAAAAGAGATGTTTGATCAAATTCTAAGTGTCGTAAAAGAACAATTAGCAAATAACCCACAGGCAGCAGCTGCCATACCTTCCGACAAAGCAGATGAGGTTCACAAAGAGCTTGCTAGCCATATCGAAAACGGCATTAAAGGCCAGACTGGCGCTGAAGGTGGAATTGGAGGCTTTCTCTCCTCTTTAACCAGTGGAAACGCATCCGGAAGTCCGGTTACAGGAGCAATCGAGGGCGGACTTGTTTCTTCCCTGGCAAGTAAATTCGGGCTCCCTCCTTCAGTGGCAGGCGCAATTGCTGGCGCACTACCTGGAATACTACAGAAGTTTGCACATAAGGCCTCAGATCCGAATGACAACGGTATCAGCCTGGAATCCATAACGAAGAGCCTTGGTGGCAGTACCGGCGGCTTGGGGGGCGGACTCAGCAACATCCTGGGAAAATTATAGTTTTTATAAAAGCCTTACTGATCGTAGGGCTATTTTTCTAATTTCACCTTCAAAGACGAACCTAAAGATAAATCCATAGTTATGATAAAGAATAATTTTACAGCATTACTCATCGGAGCGGCGCTAAGTACAGCCGTTCCGGCTTGCAAAAACGGCTCAGGTCAGACAGAAAACTCTACAGAGAATAAAGCAGGCCAGGACAGCAGCTATGCACCCGTAGAAACCAAAGAACCAAACAGCAATTATAAGCCTGGATTTAAGGGACAAACCCGAATTTCAGGTGTTAAAACAACTACACCCTATAGCTTTACAGTTTTAAATTCAGCGTTAGATCACCCATGGGGCATAACAATCCTTCCTGATGGCCGCTTCCTCATTTCAGAAAAAACGGGGAGCATGAGCATTTTAACAGCAGACGGCAAAACCAAAAAGAAAGTTACTGGCTTTCCTACGGTCAATTCAGAAGGACAAGGCGGTTTACAGGACGTGACCATCGATCTGCAATTTGCTAATAATAAAATGATCTACTGGACCTTTTCAGAAAAGAACCCTGGAGGCAATTTAACTGCGGTTGGTAAAGGAAAACTGTCAGCGGATGAAAGCAAGGTTGAGGATGTAAAAGTGATCTATCGCGTAACACCGGCTTTCGACGGCACACTGCATTACGGCTCACGGATCGTATTCGACAAAGAAGGCAACATCTTCCTTAGTGCCGGAGAACGGTCTTCAAATGAAACACGCGAACAAGCGCAACAACTCAATTCATCCCTGGGTAAGATCCTCCATATCACCACTGATGGTAAAGCGGTGCCAAATGGACCTTTCGCTAAGACTGCAAATGCACGACCTGAAATCTACTCGCTCGGACATCGGAATCCGAATGGTCTTGCCTTCAATCCGGTAACTGGTGACCTGTGGGAATCGGAATTCGGCCCCCGCGGCGGAGACGAGATCAACCTTATCCGACCAGGGAAAAATTATGGGTGGCCGGTTATCACTTATGGCATTGAGTATGCAGGTGGAAAAGTCCTCAGCGGCATACAACAGAAAGAAGGAATGGAACAACCCATCTACTACTGGGATCCTGTAGTTTCGCCAGCCGGCATTACATTTTATTCCAGCGATGTAATTCCAGAATGGAAAAACAACCTCTTTGTGGGCGGATTAAGCAGCATGCATATTGTACGCCTTGTAATTGAAGCTAACAAAGTTGTGGGCGAAGAACGCCTGTTGGCAAATGAAGGCCAACGATTCCGTGCACTCACTGCAGGCAAAGACGGCGCTTTATACGCGGTAACAGATGCAGGGAGGCTTTACAAGATTGCTAAAAAATAATAATAGGGCTCCGGCCCTTTTTTTTGTGCCTGTTCAAAAAGGCATTCTATACTTGGCGAAGATATTCTTCAGCAAAACATAAAAACAGTTTACGTGGTTATACAAATATGAAGACGCAAGAAAAGAAAGTTATATTAATTACCGGAGGCAGCAAAGGCATCGGTTTTGGCATTGCAGAAGCATTACTTAAAGCAGGGCACCAGGTTGCGATCACAAGCCGCACAGCAGCGGCAGCAAACAAGGCAGTCGACGAACTTAAGGTTCATGGAGATGTTTTACCACTTGAAGCAGATGTTAAAAGCTTTGAATCCCAGCTAAAAGCGGTACAACAAGTAATTGACAAATGGGGAAAGCTAGACGTTCTTGTTGCAAATGCCGGCGTAGGCCACTTCGCAGCCATCGACGAATTGGATGTAAGCCTTTGGCAGGAAACCATCGACACGAACCTGACCGGCGTATTTTACAGTGTAAAAGCAGCAGTAGAGCATATCAAAAAAACTCAGGGATATATCTTCACGATATCAAGCCTTGCCGGCACGAATTTCTTTGCTAATGGAGCAGCCTATAACGCGAGTAAGTTTGGTCTTACCGGCTTTTCACAAGCCATAATGCTTGATCTTCGTAAATACAACGTCAAGGTAAGCACCATCATGCCGGGATCAGTAGCAACATTCTTTAACGAACATGAACCTGATCAGGAAAAAGACGCATGGAAAATACAACCAGAGGATATTGGTGAACTTGTACTGGACATGCTGAACATGCATCCGCGCACCCTACCAAGCAAGGTTGAGATCAGACCAACGTCTCCGAAGTAGTAAGCTTAAGACAATCATAATATACAAAAGCCCGGAAAGTTATTCGACCCTAACTTTTTGGGCTTTTTGCTGTTTAATATAAACCGGCTATGAGATCCGGCACACACACATGAAACAACTTCGAAGCTTAATCTTAAGCGCGCTGATACTCGCTCCTGGTATTTGCATTGCTCAAAATGCCAATACCATCATTCCTCCAAAAGAACAGGAACTTAAAGACACCGCAAGACAGACAGACCTGATTGACATTGCCAAATCCTTGTTCCATATTAAGCCGAATAATATAGAAACACGCACCGACAAACGGGTCACATTCTCCTTTCTTCCCTTCGGAACTAACGTGCCCGGAGGTACAGGACGTGCGCTGGTCACCAGTACAACTGCCGGTATATATCTTGGACCAAGGCGAACCACAAATATCTCTACGGCCTCTTTCGCACCTTACTGGAATTTTGGGCAGAGATTCGGACTACCTTTAAGAACGAGCATCTGGCTTCCCGAAAACACATGGACGATACAAGGCGACACAAGATTTCTGGTCTATCCCCAATATACCTGGGGACTCGGTACCGGGCGATCTGACCGTAGATCTTTTGTGAATTATAAATATATCCGGTTCTACCAAACGGCGCTGAAACGCATCAAACCCTATTTTTATGCCGGCCTCGGCTACAACCTGGATTATCACTTTAACATAAAAAGTGACGAGCCCGACATCAACCTACCCACTTTCACTAATTATGCCTATGGTACTGATGGAAACTCCTTCGCCTCGGGCATCAGCTTAAATCTACTTTACGACACCCGGAACAATGCCATAAACCCTTTGCCGGGAGCCTACTTTAACGGGATCTACCGTATCAACCCTACTTTCCTGGGTAGTAATCAAAGTTGGCGTTCCCTATATCTGGATGCTAGAAAGTACATGTACATGAATCCTGACAAAAAGAACCAACAAAATACCTTAGCCTTCTGGTCTTACTTCTGGACAGTATTTGATGGGAATGCACCATACCTTGACCTGCCAAGCATTGGCTGGGATCCTAATAACCGCTCAGGCCGGGGCATAGATCAAAATAGATATCGTGGTAAAAGCATCCTCTATCTTGAATCTGAGTACCGTCGAGACATCACTAACAATGGCCTTCTCGGCTTTGTGGTATTCGCGAATGCTACGACCGTTAGTGGCAGCAAAAGCTTTATAACTTCCTGGCATCCGGCAGCGGGCACGGGTTTACGTCTGAAGTTTAACAAAGCTTCAAACACCAACATCGGAATTGATTATGGCGTGAGTAAGGGCTTTAGCTCAATTTTCCTAAACCTTGGGGAGGCTTTCTAATTCAGCTTAAAAAATTAATCCATAGCATGCTTAGCTAAGGGCAGAGCATGCTATGGATCATTCGTACCCAAACTGGAAATTAAAGATTAAACCAGGACCATTGAATTAACAGCAGCGTTCTCGAATACTTTTAAAGCCACCTCAAAATTTAAACGGGCATCAAGATCTTCAATCTGCATGCAATTCTCAACATAGTCTGCACCGCCAAATTTATCCTTCACCAGGCATATAAACTTCGCAAGCTCAGACTTGCTGGTCAAATTAGCCTCAACATACAAAATTTTTTCTGCCGGACACTGTTTCCCCAGATCCAGCACTGCGGCTTTAAGTTCATGTCGATCAGCGCCTACCAATAGCACGCGGTTATATTGATGTATAAGGTCTTTAGCAGCAGTCATGCCCTGTGCCGAACTCCCGTTCAACACAACAGCTAATGTGTTTTTTTCTAAATTCATGTTCATGTCGGTTATCTATTTATCAGACAAGCGAACAAAGATATGTGTTAACTACTTGAATATTAAAGTATTTATCGCGTTAACTACCTGTAAATTACAAACGGATGACAGACGGTTACGTACATTACCATTTACAGAAAGTAAATCAGGCAAAGTAAGTTGGCTTGACATTAAAGAGAAATTAAGTTTTTGTTGGCACGTAAGAGTTTTTTACTGCTTTATAAATAGGGTAAGTCACTCTGCTAAATAGGACGAAATTTTATTTTTGCAGTCATTTCGGAAAAAAAATCCTCCTGAGAATGCTGATCATTAAAAAAAGGGTTGCTCCATCCAGACACATCCCTTTTCTAACCAAATATAAACCTGTATGAACGGGTTAACTCTTAAACAATGTTGTTAACAAACTTAAACAACAATCTTATTATTTTTTACTATAATTCCGAACCGTCCCGCGTTTCGATTTAATGAAACAAATATATAAAACAAATCTTAGTGTAGTGCATACACTAATAACTTTTTACATAAAATTAATACGAAATTAACAAAACAGGGAAGAAAATAACATTAAACATCAATTTTAATAAACTAAAATCCTGCCGAAATCACCTATAACATAGAAAAATTAGACAATCGCTACATTTAATCCACTGAAATCTAAATAAAATACAACTATTACGCTGTATTCTGGTGAGTAAACTCACCTTTTAGATCAAATACATGAAGAACATGCGGAAATAGGGCGAAAATATATTCTCTTACTGCATTTTCCGAGCCTGGAAAGGTTAAAATCAATGTCTTACCTGCGAAACCAGCAATACTTCGCGAAAGCATTGCATATGGCATTCGAGCCTGACCAAAACTTCTTGCAGTTTCCATAATACCAGGTATATCCCGATCAATCAAAGGCTTTAAAGCCTCGGGACTCACATCGCGATTTGATAATCCTGTACCCCCGGTAAACATTACCAGGTCAAATTGCTCCTGAATCAAGTCTTTCCCGGTCTGCTGAATGATTGCTAAATCATCCTCGATAATTTGGTAAGATGTACATTCCAGCTGAAACTGCTGAATGGCATCGACCAGATACCTGCCTGCCGTATCCACACGTTCTCCTTTTGATACCCGGTCGGAGCAAACCACCACAGCAACCTTCAATGTTTTTTCAGGAAGTTTAAAATCCGATTTGCCGCCGTTTTTCTGCTCCAGCTGAATCTGTCCAATTACCACAAATTTATCAATCGGCTTCAGCATATCGTAGATTACCAAAGCTGCCACGGAAGCCCCGTGCATAGCTTCGACCTCTACGCCAGTTTTGTAGATCGTATGTACCTCTACCCTGATTATAATTTCCATCCCTTCGATACTGTAGGTTATGGAAGCAAATTCAATCGGTAGCGGATGACAATCTGGTATCAAGTCACTGGTCTTCTTGATGCCTAGCAATGCTGCTGCACGAGCAAATTCAAATACATCTCCCTTTGGAACCTGCTTTTGTTCTACAGCGTTGATGGTTGCCAGCGCAGAGGCTTTTACCCTTGCCGTCGCAACAGCCTTCCGTAACGTAGAATTTTTATTTGTAATATTAACCATCCTTACTTATTTACTTTCCAAACATAACCTTGGTCATCCAACAGCTCTTTACCCCATACCGGAAGCTCAGCTTTGATCATTTCAACCAGTTCTGTACAGGCTTCTATCGCCATCTTTCGGTGCCTTGAAGAGGTAAAAACAAAAAGACAAAGTTCACCCGCCGCTACAAAGCCCAGACTATGATAAACATGCATGCAAATGAGATCATATTTCTCAAACATCATCTCCCTGATTTCATGCATCTTTTCCAAGGCCATTTCCTGGTAAGTGGTATATTCAATGCCCCTCACCATCCAGCCCTTATGTTCTTCATTTCTAACTTGACCTAAAAACATGCTGTGGGCTCCAATAGCTGTCTTCGTGCTGTGTTGCTGCAAACATTCCGCAACAAAAGCGCTTGATATGGGCCCTTGTACAAAAATGTCCTTGATGTTTGTCTCTTTCATAATTTAAATTATAGACTGCGAATCCCACCTTTAAGACTATAAACTTCCTGTTGTGTATTCAGCTTTTCCTTAATAAGCAGGGCTGCCTGCATACTGCGCCTACCGGTCTGACAAAATACAAGAATCTTTTGCCCGTTAAATTCGGGCATTTCATCGGGTAGACTGGAAAGTGGGAGCTTTATATGCTCAAAGTTCACCTTTGGCGACTCCCCAACTTCACGAACGTCGATGACGGTTACATGCTCCTCCTCCATCATCTCCTCAAATGCTTCCGCATCTAGTTCTATGATTTGCTGATCAATGACGCCACAAAAAAAGTCATAATCGGTTTTAAGGAAGGTATTTACATCTTGTGGACCCTCATTTCCGTCCCCTGGATGCTGATTAATCGTCAGCGTATAACTTTGAGCCGATAAAAGATTGAATACCAATAGCTTGTTAACAAGAGGTTCACCCAGGCCAGTAATAAGTTTAATAACCTCTGCAGCCTGCATGTTGCCCATGATCCCTGGGAGTACGCCCAATACCCCGGCAGCATTGCAGTCCGGGGCAGCATCCGGTGATGGTGGCTTCGAAAACAAATGCCGGTAATTTGTACTGGTTCCACCCACACCTGCAACATTGAAGACTGCTAGCTGTCCCTCGTACTGGAACACAGCAGCAAATACCAGTGGCTTCTTTAACAGCACGCAAGCATCATTTATTAAATACCTCGTGGCGAAATTGTCTGTCCCATCAACAATGATGTCGTAGCTATTGAAAAGTTTCAATGCATTCCCATTATCAACTCTTAGTTCATATGGAGTGACCTTGATTTCCGGATTAATGGCTAACAGCCGTAAAGCAGCCACAGCGGCCTTCTTTTTACCGACGTCGGCCGTTGTATAGAGCACTTGCCGTTGAAGATTACTTAAGTCGATGGTGTCGTCATCCACGATGCCTATTTCGCCCAGACCGGCAGCGGCCAAATACTGCAACGCAGGACAACCCAGTCCGCCGGCACCAACCACAAGTACGCGTGCTTTTGCCAACTGCTCCTGCGCAATTGGTCCAAATCCTTTCAAGCTAAGCTGCCGGCTATACCGGATATCAAAATCCTGTCCCCCCATCTTAACCTCCTGAAAATGGTGGCAAAAGCGCAACTACTGCCCTATTCGGCAAAGTGACATTGCTTTTAACAACAACTTTATTTACAGCAATTGCATATTGCAATTGGGCCATTGCAGGAAATTTAGCTGCAAGGAGCTGCTGAACCTGAGCGGTATCAACTGCTTCCAGTTGAAAGCTTTTATCACCTGTAATCTCTGTGATCTGCCCGAAAGGAATAACTTCTATTATATTCATTTAATTTCTACTAAGTCGAGCACTTGGATTGCTACACAAACCAAAGCTTAAATGCTGCCATAAACAAAACAAGGCCCAACACGTTTTTTAATACATTTTGATTGAACTTTGAAGCACCGTAGTAAGCTCCAAACAGTCCACCAGTAAAGGCAACCGCAACATACAGTAGCATATGGCTGTTAAATGTTATACCTTTTGTAAGCTGACCTGCAAGCCCCGCTACCGAATTTACAAATATAAAGAGCGCGCTGATTGCTGCCGTCTGCTTTTGATCAGTCCATTTCAATAACAGTAATGCCGGAGAAAGGATAATACCACCTCCGATACCGATCATACCAGACAGTAAACCAATACTGCCCCCTACCAACAAAGAAAATCCAGTATTTGATGGTTTCAACGCCGCACCTGAAGTGTTAGCAAAGAAAAAAAGCCTGACCACCGGAAGCAAAAGCAAAACTGCTAAAATCTTCTTATATAAATGATCCTCAATCACCAGCATTCCACCTACAAAAGACATGGGTATGGAAGCCGCAGCAAGGGGAAGAAATATCTTTTGTATAAAATGCCTTCCCCGGTAAAACTGGATGAAAGCGGATCCTGACACAAACAGATTTAATAGTAAGGCTGTGGGCTTCATAACTTCCGGTGCAATGCCATAGATTGCCATGAGTGCCAGATATCCACTGGCGCCGCCATGACCTACAGCCGCATATAAGAAGGCAACAATAAATAAGATCATGTAAAACAACTCCATGCTACAAGTCCGGTAACAAATGAATTTCAACACTAGCATCGGCCGCATACGATCCTTTTTCCTCCTCCAGCACAATGAGGCAATTTGCCGCTGCAAATGAATGCAGGCGGTAAGATTCCTGTGCATGGAGCGGCATTACGATACCCTGCACAACATGCCCCTTCAAGAAATGGGTGAGGCCCGGAAACTTAACATAGCTCTTGGTTAACTTCGCCGTGCTCGTTTGCAAACGGAGCTTTTTACCCATCATCTTTCCAATGGCCGGCAGCACATATTCGTAAAAACAGGTAAGTACAGATGAAGGATTCCCCGGTAAACCAAATACGACTTTCTGGTACTTTAATCCAAAATACAACGGCTTACCGGGTTTCTGTTTGATCCTGTGGAATGCCTGTTTAACGCCTGCATTTCTGGCGGCAGCCACTACAAAATCATAATCGCCCACACTCACTCCTCCGGTTAACAACACCAGATCGGCTTCCTGTAAGCTGGTATTCAGGAGCTGCTGTAAATATTCAAGGTCATCAGGCGCACGAATGACCTTTAACTCCGTAACGCCATATTGCTGCATCGCAGCCGTCAACATTACCGAATTAGCTTCATAAACCTGACCAAATTCTAGCGTCTTTCCAGGGTCCTGTAACTCATTGCCGGTGAGGATCAAACAAACTTTAGGCGGGGGGATAACGCTTACTTCCGCAATCCCAATCGTACCTAAAAACCCAATTGCTGCAGGACTGAGGATTGTACCGGATGACATGCCTAAGTCGGCCCTTTTTATTTCCGAACCCTGCTCACGAACATTCTGGAAGCGTCGCAAACCTGCATCCCGAAGCACAATGCGGCCGTTGTCAAACTCAACTTTCTCCTGCATTACTACAGTATCGGCGCCCAGTGGCAAAGGTGCACCGGTAAAAATCCGTATAGCGGCTCCGCGCTCGATATTCATCTGCGCAGTAGCGCCAGCCGCCATCTCTCCCGCTAACGAGTAATCAGACCTACCCTCCTCGTAAATGATGGCATAACCATCCATAGAGGACTGTCTGAAATTTGGAATGTCTGCTATGGCATAGACCTCCTGAGCCAGTACACATCCCGCCGCTGATTTTAATGGAAGCCTTTTTGACGGGAGTGGCGTTACCGTATTTTCAATGATGTTTTTGGCCTCATTTACTGAAATCATTTTCGCTAACCTCCAATGCTGATCATACTCCTGTTCTCAATATTTATCGCTTCGATTTCCTGAATAGCCGTGGTAAATTGGCCACCTAAGGCCTCCGCTTTCGATTTGATGTGCTGGTGGATGATTGGCAACACGGATTCTCCGGAACGAAGTGGCCCCAAGAGATCAACTTCCGAATTTGAAAACAGGCAGTTCTTAAGCTTTCCATCAGCTGTAAGTCGCATGCGGTTACATCCACTGCAAAAAGGCGCAGTCATCGTACTGATAATTGCAAAATCTCCCTGGTGCCCCTGGATGGAATAATGTCTTGCCGTATCATTCACAGTACCGGGTACCCATTGATATTTATAAGTGCCAGCTATAGTTTCAAGGATCTCTGCGGAGGACACAACTTTGTTGCTCGTCCATCGATTTCCGCTAAAAGGCATAAACTCTATAAATCGAACCTGGAGAGGACTAAGTGCTGTCCAGGCAATAAAGTCATTGATCTCTGAATCATTAAGACCCTTCATCAACACAACGTTAATTTTAACCTGAAATCCGCGGACCAGTAGTAATTCTATATTCTTTTTCACCAAGGCAAACAGATCCCGGCGTGTAATTACCTTGAATTTTTCCGCATCCAGGGTATCCAGACTTAAGTTGATTGACTTCAGCCCTGCATTTTCCAGAATCTCTAAAAATTCATGAATCCTGGTGCCATTGGTTGTGATACTTAATTCAACGGGTAATTTGGCCAATCCAATGATGATTTTCGCTGCATCTTTACGCACAAGCGGCTCACCGCCGGTTAGCCTGATCTTCCGCACACCTTCAGACACAAAGGTCTGGGCCAATGCCAGAACCTCATCAGCCTGCATGAGTCTGGAAGCAGGACTAAAGTTATAGTCCTCATCCGGCATGCAATAAAAACAACGCAGGTTGCAATTGTCCGTCAGCGAAATGCGCAGATAATCGTGTACCCTGTTAAAATTATCAACTATCATATTCAGCCTTTGAATCCGGCGTTATTGTCCGGATATAAATGTAAGGTAATCTGCTTCAGTATCGATATCAATCTCACCTTTAGGGAAGTCTATTGCAGTAACATTTGTTTGATATTTTTGTATAATCCTTTTTGCACCACCTTTTCCATTTAATGTTTTTAGCTCATGGAAATGCTGCCGATCAAACAGCACGGGGGTTCCCAGTGTATTCCCATAATGACTTGCCACAATGCTGGCGTTTCCAGCTTCGAAAGTATTAATTATAAGGTTCAGCAGTTCCGAATTCACGAAAGGTTGGTCTGAGACCAAAATAATACATGCTTCCATTGTAGGCACCACGTCCAGGAGCCTCTGTACTCCTGCTGCGATCGAACTGCCCATGCCTGTCGCCCAATCGGCATTATAATAGATCGCCACGCCTTCATCCTTAACGGCATTCCTGATTTCCATATCTGCAGCGCCTGTAATCATCATGGTACAGCTGGAAGGTAGTACCAGGGTTTGCTTTATAACATGATCAATCAGCGTTGTGTTTCCGATCTTTAGCAACTGTTTTGGCCGTCCGAGTCTGGAGGAAGAGCCAGCTGCAAGTACAAGCACGCCATACTTCACCATTAGCTATGTATTGGGTTATTTTTCTCCCTCAATGCATGCGCGGACTTCCCGGACAACTTTGCCTGAATCTCAGAGAGAATAGACAAGGCTATTTCTTCTGCAGTTTCCGCGCCCAGATCGAGTCCTACCGGGCTGTATATTCTTGCAAGTGCAGCTTCGTCTATCGCTCGTCCAGCTTCCGAGAGCTCGCTGAGCATACGATCCATTTTTTTTCTCGGACCAAGCACCCCAATATAGGGACACGAGGTTTTGGATAGCTGACTTAATACTTCAATGTCGTAATTGTAATTATGCGTCATCAGCACTGCAGCACTACGTGAATCAAATACCAGGTCAGTGAGCGCAGTATCCGCTTTTTGTAAATGTAATGATTCCGCATCAGGGAAGCGGTCAGCACGCAAATGTGTTGCTCTTCCATCCGCCACATGCACCTGCCAGCCAAGTAGTGTTGCCATATTCACTAGCGGCATAGCATCATTGCCTGCACCAAATACAAAAAGCTTTATAGCGGGTCTAAGCACTTCGATAAACGCGGTATATTCAACATCTTTTAAGCGAAATGTTTCAAACACTGACTTGCCACTTGCCCAGGCGCTACGAGTTGCCGCTAGAAAGGCGTCTGAAGCATTCTCTTTAAGCCAGGGAGCAAAAAGCTTCATCTCATCAGCAGAACCGCTATATAAAAGTTGCGTTCCTGGCTGGAATGCCTGTTGGTCAACAACAAATAAAATCGATAAAACCATCACCTGCTTCAGCGACCAAAATTTCGCCAACAGATAGATTGGGTTACCGGGATTTCCGGGATCAATAGGCTCAAATAAGATGTGAACAATGCCATTACAGCCGAGCTGCACACCAAGCCTGGCATCGTCCTCGTCCGTGGTATCGTATGTCACGAGTTTTATCCTCTGTTGATTTATTACTAACAGCGCTTTCTTTAAGGCATCACCTTCCAGGCATCCTCCACTGATCGCTCCGATCATCTGTCCATCTTCAGTCACAAGCATACGTGCACCCGGCCTGCGGTAAGAAGATCCCTCCACCTTTACTACTGTTGCAAGTGCAGTCCTTTTACCTTCAGCTACCGCCCGTTTATGAGCCAAAATAATGTCCTTGATTTCTTTCATAAGAATTAGAACCCGTCTACATGAATTCCCCTTAAGACAATTATACTAAACTTAAGTTCAAACAAACAAGTTGCAAATCAACAGCAAAGCACAATGAAGATTGACCGGCAGTTGTTCGGGGGTTGTGCCGCACTTAGAACGTGTCCATACGAAGGAAGTACGTAGCAACCCCCTTGCAACTCCCTAGCAACTACGTTGCAAGCTGCGTACTTGTACGGACATGGAGTTACCAAGAAGTGAGTATATATAAACCGGATTTAATCTGATGCGGAGAGAAAAGTGAAATGTAGGGCTAAAGGGGAAGGCGCAAGTAGAACGCCCGAAAAATTCGAAGAGGGCACAAAAAAAGAAAGGGTTGCTCCATCCAGACGCATCCCTTTTCTAACCAAATATAAACCTGTATGAACGGGTTTTTCTTTATTTCCACTGCCTATAATAAAGCAAGGAACTTTGAATCTTTATTTATTGCAACTGCTCCGTTGCCTTTGATGATTCAAATATAGGCTTAATATTCTTAGTGTACAACGTACACTAAGATTTTAACACAATTTTAACATTGCAATGAGAATTGCTGCTGAACAAGATCGGACAAGAAATACTTCCCAACTTATTGCTTTCACACCCTCTTAATTAATCTCAAGGGTTGGCTGTCGAATGCTTAATAAAGGACAAGTGCTGCTAAAAATACGCCCAACATTGTGTTACCTCGCAAAGAACAGCGCAAGGAATATGGTATTTACGTAAGAATTCTTGGTATTAATACCCAATTTCTTCAATTATTAAATATTAAGGCAATATTCTGCAATAGAAATTATGCAGGTTCGGAAAATAAAATTAGCTTTAGAAAAAGAAAGGGTTGCTCCATCCAGATGCAATCCCTTTTCTAACCAAATATAAACCTGTATGAACGGGTTTTTCTTAAAGACACCTGAAAGGTATTAGACCTTCAATGGTGTCATATGTCTTGTTCTTAAAAGACATGCTGATGATCTCCAGACTTCAGTCCGGTTCAGGATTTTCTCCTGATTAAGATATTAGCAATACATACCTTAGGTATTCTGAAGTTCAAACGTTGGTTTTTATTAAAAATTGCAGCTCCTATATTTTTTATCATAATTTAAATTGTCGGATAACCACCGGTAACCTGGACTGTCGACCCTGTCATATAACTTGAGTCTTGTGAGGCAAGCAACACGAATGCAGCTGCAAGTTCAGCCGGCTGGCCCGCTCTCTTTAGCGGCACATCTTGTCCGAAGGTTTTCACTTTTTCCGGTGGCATGGTTGCCGGGATCAATGGTGTCCAGATGGGTCCTGGAGCTACACAGTTCACCCTAATACCCTTTTCTGCCCAAAGTTGTGCCATGCTTGCGGTAAAATTCTGAATAGCTGCTTTCGTTGCTGAGTACGCAACAAGCTGTGGCGGCGCTTTATAGGCATTCACAGAGGTTGTATTCACTACAGTACTTCCTGGTTTCAGGTACTGCTCGGCAGCTTTGCACAAGTAGAATAAAGGGTAGATATTTGTTTTAAAGGTCTTATCCCACTCCTCACTAGAGACATCTTGAAGAGAGTCCCTGGACATCTGGAAGGCAGCATTATTCACAAGCACGTCGATCTGACCAAATTCCGCTATTGCTTTCTGAACAATCGCCTTACAGTGTGCTTCTTCACAAATATCTCCAGGTACAAGCAAGGCTCGTTTACCAGCGGCTTCTACATGTCTGGCGGTCTCACGTGCATCTTCATGTTCGTTCAGGTAAGAAATAAGTACGTCTGCCCCCTCCCGTGCAAAGGCAATTGCAACAGCACGGCCGATTCCAGAATCTCCACCGGTGATGATCGCCTTTCTGCCCATAAGCTTACCAGAGCCTTTGTAGCTTTCTTCGCCATGGTCGGCGGCGGGATTAAGAGGAGCTTCAAGACCGGGCTCGGCTTGTTGTTCCTCAAAAGGTGGTGTCGGATACATTTTTGATGGATCCTGCGTACTTTTCGATTCATTGTGCGCCATAATCTTCCAATTTTCAAGGTAAGCAATGCGTTTTGTATCTAATTAATAACACAAAGTCCCAATTGGTTTGATTAATTTTCACTTTTCCCTCGCCTCTGGCGAAAAAAGGTTTCAAACTCATCCTTTTCATAGGGCGGACATGCTCCAGATTGCGAAGTTATAAAGGCACCCATTGTAACTGCATACTCCAGGGCGCTTTCCGGAACTTCATTTTGAAATTTCTTGCTCAGAAATGCGGCCAGGAAAGAGTCGCCACTGCCAATAGTATCTTTAACGGCAACATTGAAGGCTGGGCTATCCACTCGTTTGTCCCTGGTATAATAGCTTGCACCACTTGCACCTTTGGTGACCAGAATTTCCCCTATATCAAACAGATTGAAAAGACTTGCCACGCGATCTGCCTCGGTGTACAGATTTGAACTGTACCAGGCACTAATGATCTCCAGTTCCTCTACATTGAGCTTCAGCAGATTTGTGGCGCTTAATAAGCGATTTATGGTTTTAAAGTTGTAATGCGGCGGGCGCAGATTTACATCAAAAACCTTCAGGCAATCGCACTTCAGCAGGCGTAAAAGGGTAGTCGCGGAATGCTCATGACGAGAAGCGAGGCTTCCATAAACCAGTGCACTGCTATTTTCCAGCAGGGCAGCGTAACCTTCCTCCCACTGTATAAAGTCCCAGGCTACAGGGAATATAATTTCGTAGCTCACCTGCTGTTGTTCATCAACAACAGCAATAACCTCGCTTGTAGCTGCTGCTCTCGTTACCTGTATCGCCGCTGTCGGCAGTCCAATCTCTCCTGCAAAGTGAAGCAATGCCGCTCCTTGTTCATCATCACCAATGCTACTGATCAAGGTACTATCGAGTCCTAATTTTTGAAGGTGATAAGCCACATTCATTGGGGCTCCACCTGGCCTTTTTGCATCCGGTAGAACATCCCATAAAATTTCGCCAAAACATACCACAGACTTACTCATGCGCTTAAGAGGTTTAATGTAAAATTATATTGTCTTCGATCTGTTCAAGCGACCGTCCCTTCGTTTCCGGCATCCATCTCCATACGAATATGAGCTGTAGTACCATCATGGCTGCGAAAAAGAAGAACGTAGTTGCGCCTCCAAGTGTTTCTGCAAAATATGGAAAACCAAATGCTACCAGTGCAGCCATAACCCAATGTGTAGAACTACCAAAGGTCTGTCCCTTGGCACGGACTTGATTTGGAAAGATTTCCGAAATAAAAACCCAGATCACGGCGCCTTGCGAAAAGGCAAAGAAAGCAATGAAAATCATCATATATACCGGCACCGCATAGCCACTGAAATCCGCTTTGTAAAAGGTGTAACCTACCAGGAACAAAGCGGCAATGAGGCCAAATGAACCAATCAACATAAGCTTCCGGCGACCTACCTTGTCAATAAAATTTATAGCGATAAGTGTGAATGCAAAGTTGATAATGCCCACCCCTACAGTGGACATGAGTGATGAATGTGCGCCCAGGCCTGCCATCTCGAAGATTCGGGGTGCATAGTAGATAATTGCATTTATTCCAGACACCTGATTAAAGAAGGCAAAAAGCATCGCCAGGATCACTGGTTTCCTATATTGCCCCGAAAATAGATTATCATGATGTTTATTGTGCTCACCCGTACGCACGGAGTTTCTGATTGAAACGAGTTCCTGTTCGTAGTTCAGAGGATTGATAATTTGTAGTATCCGTAAGGCTTCCCTTTCTGCGCCTCTTTTGAGAATCAGCCAACGTGGGCTTTCAGGGATGAAATAGATTAATACTAGAAATATTAAGGATGGAAGTGCCTGTACACCCAGCATCCATCGCCACGACCCTTCACCTTCATTCCCGATCAAATAGTTGGACAGGTACGATATGAGGATACCCAGCACTACATTAAACTGAAACAAGCCGACCAAACGTCCTCTTTTGTTGGCTGGTGCAATCTCAGAAATGTATATGGGGGCAGTGACCGATGAGATACCTACACCTAAGCCGCCCAGCAGACGAAAGGCCAGGAAAACATACCAGTCTTGTGCAAGCGCTGTGCCGAGCGACGAAAGCAGGTAGGCGGCAGCCACGAAGTATAAGGTATTTTTACGTCCAAACAGATCTGAAGGCTTAGAGCCGATCAGCGATCCCAGCACCGTACCTATCAAGGCGATGGAAACTGTAAGTCCATGTTCAAAGACGGTCAAATTCCAAAAGGCTTGAATAGATTTTTCTGCACCTGAGATAACGGCCGTATCAAAGCCAAAGAGAAATCCGCCCAGGGCCACAACAATCGACCAGGCGAGAACAGCATGTTTGCTCATAAGCTAATACTTTTGGTTAGTTAAACTTAAAACGGTAAAATAACTATTAATGCAATCTTTTTCAGTGCTTTCGCTGTTATCATTGGAAAAAATTATATGTGGATAGTTTGGGCGCTTGCAGCCGCATGTTCTGCAGCATTAGTTGTTGTTCTCACGAAAGCCGGGTTAAAAAATGTTGACTCCAACCTCGCGTTTGCCATTCAGGCAATTTTCATTTTTTGTATTACCTGGGGCATCGTTACCTACCAGGGGAATATTGGCGCGGTTAAAGAAATTAGTCAGAAGGCCTGGATATTACTTATCCTTGCTGGTGTTGCAACAACACTGTCTACAGTCTTCTCTTATAAAGCACTTTCCATGGGACCCGCGTCCTATGTAACCACGATTGAGCGAACATCCCTGGTTATTGCCGTTGTATTATCGGTAATATTCCTTAAAGAAAAGGTAAGCTGGCAACTGATATTAGGTGTAAGCATTATGATCGCGGGAGCAGTTCTGGTGGCGATGTCACCTGCTGAATAACCCATTTAGGCCTGGACTGGATGGAAGCGATAAAGTGGGAAAAAGTCGACTTCTACAGCTGGATCTATTCCTTTGTTCCTGATAAGATGCTCATAACTTTCCTGATCAACGACAAACCGCCAACTGTAATAGTCCAGGAACATCTTCGTAAATCCAGCTTTCCATTTGAACAGACTGTCTTCTTTAAAATTTAAACCACCGCCAAGGTTAATGAATTCGTATCCAAGTTCCCGACCCAAAATGCTGGTTTCTTCAACTACCAGTTTTGGTGGTGATAAATTGAGATGTTCTGTCCGTGTACTCATCAGGTGCATCTGCATAATCTTGTTACTGCAAATAACAACACCGCCACTTACAATTTCCTCACCTAAATACACCAGCATTAACTTACTTACATATTCTGTTGAAGCAAGTAACTGCTCAAAGTAGGCAGGTGTAAACATATAGTAATCACTTGCCCCTACACGTTTCATATTTTCAGTGTAAATTTCCGAATAGGTCCGGATGGCTTCTAGATCATTCGATTCCCGGACCTCGTATCCTCTTTCACGCAGGATCCTGATTTGCTGGCGGTAGCTTTTGTGGTATGCTGCACGTTGTTCGTCAAGCGATTGACGCAGGTCTATAGCTACAGTTTTGCCGTTCGGAAAGAGCCCTCCAAAATGCTGCAGCAGGTGATTTTGATCTGCAAATGGATGTAGTCTTGAAAAGACCGAGACGATTTTCTCTCCCGACAGAACTTCCAAAAATGCGTTTTTGAAGCGGGTAAGAAATTCCGCATTATGGTCAGCAAATGCCCGGTTAGAAATCGGACCAGTGTAACCATAAACGCAAGTAAGATCATAAAGATCCGTTCCAGGAATTTCACGTTTAACCAGCGGTAATGCGATGAAATCGACACCTTCTTCGTAAAGAAACAGCCTCGAACCTTCGGGACTATCAAGATTGTGGTAATACCAGGTATGATAGAAATCATAAGCTGCTGCGCGTTCTATAATTTCGGTCCACCGAGCTTTATCTTCTATAGTTAATGTTGTAAGCATCTTCAGCGCTATAATTGTGTGCAAACTTCCTTAACAATCTCGAGCATGTATTTCATGTCCTCTAAATTATACCGCTGATCTATTGGCAGTGACACCATATTTTCTGTAAGCTGGTATTCAAAGAAATCAGGTTTAGTCCACTGGTAAACGTTGGGCCAGTAGGTAGGCACAAATATCTTGCGTGCAATAAGCCTGGCTTTCAGGTCCGCCTGCTTCACTAATAATGGATAAACCATAGGTACATCGTCCACCGAATAGCGGAATTTAAATTCATTTACTGCAGCTAAATGTTCATGTAGAAATGCGAAGTTTTCTCTTCGCTTTGCAGCACAGTATTCATAGTCTATTCCACTGAGCACTTTCTGTGTAAACTTCGACATGGTTCTCATCTCGTTGTCGATAAGGACATCGTTGTTCCGGACGTAATCTGAATAGCCTGCTTCAATATTGAAGTCTATCGCTTTTACAAGATGTGAAACACGGTCAATTGAATGATCAGCTTCAAGTTCAAGGCGCCTTTCACTATTGGTATAAAGGTAGGCGCCATCTGGTACGCCGAAGAATTTCCTGCAGGAGTAGAACGTATCTATACCTGTAACCGGCGTTGCATAAAATGCTTGTGCATTGTCGATGATCAGGTTTTTCTGCGTTTTACTAAGTGTCTTAACGGTATCAGTTTTCACCCCGAAGTAATTGGTGTAAAGCATGCATGACTCGTCATCGACCTGGAAGTCGATTATGGGATTAAGATCAGCATCTATGTGGTAAAAGCGATATTCCAGCTTTAATCTACGTATTGGTTCCAGCAGTACCTCACAGGTGAAGTATGGAACATAGATAATTTTATAACCCTTGCAGACCAAGATATACTCGAGGCTGTTTCTTGCGGTATTTAGTGAGATGAGGTCGGGGTAGTAAGGTTTACCTTCTGGAAGTTGAAGGCCCATATACCCGCCTATAGTTTTATTCTGAGGTGTAAAGTCTGACATGTTATATTATTCTGATGGTATGGAACCGATATCATTGACCAAAATAATTTTCCCTATGTGCGTACTGCTTTCCATAAGTTCATGCGCTGCAGCTGCCATCGAAAAGGGAAAGGTCTTGTAAATTACCGGCTTAAAAGCACCGGCAGAAATTATCGGCCATACTTCTCTTTCAATCTCCGCGGCAAGTGCAATTTTGAAGCCAGAATCTCTTGCCCGGAGTGTACTTCCAGTTATCGTGAGGCGCTTCTGCATAATTTTCCAAATGTCGAGATCAACATCACTGCGCTCCATGGCATTGATGTAAACCAGTCGGCCTTCAGAATTCAGCAAATTGATGTTCTTGCGAAAATACGAGCCACCGATCATATCTAAAATCACGTCAATTCCACTATTTCTCAAGAGGGTTTCAAAGTCTTGTTCTTTGTAGTTGATGTACTGGTCTGCACCGAGTTGAAGGCAGGCCTCGCCTTTCTCCTGACTTCCAACGGTGACAATGACCTTTGCGCCAAAAGCTTTCGCGAGTTGGATCGCGGTGATTCCAATGCCGCTGCTCCCCCCATGCACAAGTAAAGTTTCACCCGCCTTCAATACGCCACGTTGAAATACATTGTGCCACACGGTAAAGACAGTCTCAGGCAGGCCAGCCGCAGCCACAAAATCCATGGACACAGGCACTGGTAGACACTGCCCCGCGTCTACGGTGACGTATTCTGCATAGCCCCCTCCAGAAACAAGTGCACACACTTTATCTCCAGGATGCCAACGCGATACCTCGGGTCCACAAGCAGTGATGAAGCCGGCAATCTCAAGTCCGGGTATGTCGGCCGGCACTCCCGGTGGAGCTGGATACTTTCCCTGACGCTGGGCAACATCTGGGCGGTTCAGGCCTGCTGCTTGAACATGGACCAGTACCTCATTTGCTTCAGGTTTCGGTGCCGGTCGATCCATAAGCTTCAATACCTCCGGTGCTCCGGGATTTGAAATAATTACAGCTTTCATAAGGTCATTCTTTTAGCTAAATAAACATTGGTACAATATGAAGGTTTGAGCAGACAATTTCGGATATTGAGAATTAATATTTCTTTTAAAACTTCAATATACCTCATCTGTTATAGATGAAACTTAATAGTATGGCTGAGCAAAACGAAGAACAGAAACAAGCTAGAGACGGCTTTGACAATACCGGCACACAAGGGTATGATTCTTTACAAGACGCCGGATATACGGGCAGTCGCAGTAATAAAGAGGGGCCTCAAACGGGGACAGGGAGTTCATCTGAAAGCTTCCACGAGGTACCGGAAGATTCCAAAGACAACATTAGCGACGAAGACAAAGCACTTGATTCGGGTATTTAAGATATGGCAATAAATCAGCAGCCTGCAAATGAAAGTAGAGCTTAAGAAAGATTACGTGAATTTGCATGTTTTGATTGAAGCCGAGACATCCAAGCTCGTGAAGGGCATTCTAATATTATTCAATGTCTTCACCCTGGCAATTGTGGCGATTGCTATTGTAGACTGGCTGCTCGCGTTGTTTGTGATTGGCATTTTACTGACGGCGATGTTTACGGGGTTGACGTTGTGGTATGGGTTCGGCAGAGAAAAGCTGGTTATTAATACCAAGTCGATTAGCTATCAGTATCAGTATGGGTTTTATACCACCAAGTTACAGACACAACCCATTAAGAAGGCGCTGAACATCTCCTTGGCACCTTCCCGAGATCGTAATGGTCTTGAATACTTCAATGTTATATTTGAAACTTACAACAAATATGATGTACCTGAAGAAATATACAGAACATCTCTTTCGATTACCCGTGCCGAATTTGCTGAGCTTAAGCGTTCTATCAGGACCTTGTATTTTGAGAAGGTTGACCCGGAATATTACCTTCAACCTTACATCCTTAATTAATTTTTCTACCCCATACGCTGGTTTTCTAAACAAGAGCAGGCTGATGTTTGTTAATTAACAGACATCTAACCTAAAACAAAATCTATTGTTATGAAAAAAGTTTTTTTAGCAGCAACCTTAGTTGCCGGCTTAATGATCCAGGCATGTAGTTCTGGCAGCAGTACAGACGGCGCTACGGATTCAACAAGTATGGATTCATCTACGATGAGTAGCACTGCCGACATGGCAACCGACACAAGCGGAATGAACCCTGCTTCAGATGATCCTAAAGCTTTCATGGAAAAAGCCGCTGTAGGCGGCTTGATGGAAGTTGAAGCAGGCAAGGTAGCCCAAACTCAAGCATCCAGCCAAAGTGTTAAAGATTTCGCCGCTTTGATGGTTAAGGATCATACTGCCGCAAATAAAGAGTTAATGGGTATCGCTGAGCAGAAATCAGTAACGCTTCCAACCAGCCTTCCTGCTGCTGAACAACAACACCTTGATGCCATGAAAAAAATGTCGGGTGCTGAGTTCGATAAGCATTACATCGGAATGATGGTCGAAGACCACGACAAGACCGTTTCCTTGTTTCAGGCGGGTAGTAAAAATGCAGACGCTGAGGTGAGTGGATTTGCGAGCAAAACCCTTCCTATTATTGAAGGTCATGCTAAAAAAGCTACTGAAATTCAGTCTAGCTTAAAATAGTCCAGCATGTTTAGATCAATAAAAAAAGCGGCAAGTGCCGCTTTTTTTATTTAACTGTTCTATTATTTAACCCCCCAGGTTTTTGAAGGCTGACTACCCATTTTAATCACAAGGTTACCGCCGTTGGTGATATCCTGGTGCTTGATGAATGTCTTGAAATATGCTTTGCCGTTTAATGTGATGCTTTGAATGTATATGTTCGAGGCTGAGTTATTCTGAACCTTCACATTGAACTTCTTGCCACTTTCCAGGTTAATGGTGGCTTCATCGAACAATGGACTTCCAAATACATATTCGCCGGCGATTGGATTTGCTGGATAAAAACCAAGCGCTGAAAAGATATACCATGATGACATCTGTCCAACGTCTTCATTGCCAGACAGGCCATCAGGTGCATCGGTGTACAGGTCATTAAGGATATGGCGTACATGTTTTGCAGTCTTCCATGGCTGCTTTGCGAAGGTATAAAGGTACGTGATGTGATGACTCGGTTCATTCCCATGTGCATACTGACCAATCAGACCACTTATATCCGGCGAAGCATCATCCCCAAGATGACCCTCAACTAAAAATAGAGAATCGAGTTTAGTGGTGAACGGTTTGGTACCGCCCATGAGTTTAATTAAGCCTTCAGGATCTTGTGGCACAAGCCAGGTATATTGCCATGCATTACCTTCTGTATAATCATCTGCCCGGTGAATGGAGCGGATTGGATCAAATGGTGTTCTCCATTTATCCTGAGCTACCTTCGCACGCATAAATCCGCTCGCCTTATCATAGTAGTTTTGATAGTTAAGACCACGTTTATGGAAATATTTATAGTCCTCAGTTTTGTTTAGCTTCTTAGCAACCTCTCCAACACTCCAGTCTGCGATGCTATATTCAAGTCCCATGGCAACAGATTCAACGGTGCTATCTGCAGGGATATAACCTAATTTTTTAACAAAGTTTAAACCCCGTTCATCCAGCATTGCCGTATTCTTCATTGCCTCAAAAGCAAGTTCATGATCAAAAGATTTGAAGCCTTTAAGTACGGCATCAGCCACGACGATAATACCAGGATTTCCTACCATGGTGTTGGTTTCATTACCCATAAGGTGCCACACTGGTAGCTTACCTTGCTGCTTGTAAATTGCGAGCATCGTATTCATCATGTCGTTTACACGCTTCGGCTGGATTATGGTATATAGCGGATGCGCTGCACGGTAAGTGTCCCATAACGAGAAAGTAGTTAGATTGGTGAAGTTTGCCTGTTTATAAACCTCTTTGTCGGTTCCACGATAGTCTCCATTATGATCGTTGAATATCGAAGGTGCAATCATGGTGTGATAAAGTGCAGTATAGAACTTACGTTTATCCTTTTCATTTGAAGACTTAACTTCCAATTTTCCTAATTCTTTATTCCAGGAAGCATCTGCCTTGGCGACAATCTCATCGAAGTTCCAGCCCGGGATTTCTGCCTTTATGTTCATTGCCGCATTCTCGATGCTTACCGGCGAAATTCCAACACGTATCTGAATTTGTTCCTTGTCATTAGTTTTGAAGAAAGCCGTGGCTACGAGTTTCTTTCCTCGGAATTCAGAACCAGACAGTATTGCAGAAGAATCCGCAGCGACAAATTTTTGGAATGGTTTAGAAAAGATAGCAGTGAAGAAGATGCGTTGGTCATTTGCCCAGCCTTTTGAGTACCGGTACCCTACGATAGTGGTGTCATTAACCTGTTTAATATAGGTGTCGGTCGCAATGTCCCAGCCAATACCTTTACGCAGGTTG
Source organism: Pedobacter sp. (assembly GCA_038918115.1). GTDB lineage: Bacteria > Bacteroidota > Bacteroidia > Sphingobacteriales > Sphingobacteriaceae > Pedobacter. Next base: position 276,394 of record JBCLAL010000003.1, on the reverse strand, counting down.
ATGCTGATTTTAGCGTTTGAAGATGCAGGGAAAGTGTAGCGATGAAAACCGACCCTTTCGGAAGCCGTAAGTTCTGCGTGAATGTTACTTGGAGACATTTGTACACCATAATATCCAGGCTTTACAACTTCTTTGTCATGGGTATATAAGGCCTGACGGTCATCAATAGCAGGAAGGAAAGTGATGTCTCCCAGATCACCAATGCCCGTACCGCTGAGATGTGTATGAGAAAAGCCGACGATAGTGGAATCAGAATAGTGATATCCTGAACACCAGTCCCAGCCCTCTGATTTATTTGTTGGTCCGAGTTGTACTGCACCAAAAGGAACGCTGGCACCAAGAAAAACATGGCCGTGGCCGCCGGTACCAATATATGGATCCACAAATTGGGTAAAGTTTACAGCTGCAGGCTTGATAGTCTTCGTTTTAACTTGTGCAATGCTGCTTCCAGTGAAGGCCAAGCCTAGGCCAAGGAAGCAGGGAATAAAGTGTTTAAATTTCATTAGTTAAATGGTTGAACAGGCTAAATAAAGAATTTTATAGGAGAAAATGGCTATCAAAGCCTATTTTAGCGAGATAAACGGGTAAGTAATGCTGAAACAAATACTGTCAAAAGCGGGTATATTTTTCTTAAACAGCTTGTCGCTGTTGCCGCTTCGTGTACTCTATGTACTGGCAGATTTTGCTTACGTGATCTTATATTATGTTGTGCGTTACCGCAGGAATGTGGTGTATGGAAATCTGGGTAATGCATTTCCAGAGAAAGACGAGGGCACTCGCAAGCAGATTGCAAAGACCTACTATAAACACTTATCTTGTCTGATCGTGGAGATCATCAAGATGGCGAGCATCTCTCCTGCTGAATTAAAAAGGCGATTCACTTTTAAGAATCTGCACCTGATTAACAACTATCATGAACAGGGTCGCAGCACCCTGATTTGTTCTGCCCATTATGGGAACTGGGAATGGGGTACACTCGCGCTGGGACTGAATACGACTGCAATAGTATACCCGATCTACAAACCAGTGTCTAATGCAGCCTTTGGGGAATGGTTTACCAATATCCGCAGCCGTTTCGGAAACCAGCTGATCCCAATGCGCCAGACACTGCGCGCATTACAAGCTAGTAAAGACAGACCTACAATTTTCTGCTTTGGTAATGACCAAACGCCTTTACGGGAGGAATCCACTTATTGGGTTAATTTTCTAAATCAACCAACAGCCATTCTACTTGGGCTTGAAAAAATTGCGGTGCGGACGAACAGACCGGTGTTCTATATGCGAGTTCGCCGGCTGAAACGTGGATACTATGAAGTGGAGTGTGTACCCTTATGCATGAATCCCACTGAAACCAGCCCTTACGAGATTACGAACCTACATGTTAACTATCTGGAACAGATCATAAAGGAGGAACCTGCCTACTGGCTTTGGAGCCACAGAAGATGGAAGCATAAACCTCAAGATTAGATTAGTTTTACAAACATTAACATACAGGAGTTGTTCTTAGCTAATAAAGAAATATTCCTTAATATAAAATTTTTACGTGCTTAATATACCCACTATGCCCAGCAGCCAGGAAACAGTTACCATTGAGAAGATCTTATCGATAGATATAGGAGGAAGTAGTGTGAAAGCCTGCTTGTTGACAGCAGATGGACAAGTGTTATCAGAATATACAAAACTTCCAACACCAGAAGAATCCACACCAGAAGCTGTGCTGGAGGTCATTAAAATCCTTGCCAGTACTATGGGCCAATTCGATGTCATCTCCGTTGGCTTCCCCGGCTATGTGCGATTTGGTGTGGTGGAAACTGCACCTAATCTTGCAAAGAAGCGCTGGAAGCATATACCCTTTGCGCAAGATATCAGTAATACTTTCAAAAAGCCGGTGCGGCTGGTAAATGATGCGGATCAGCAAGGTTTAGGCGTTGTTGACGGGCAAGGATTTGAAATTGTTATTACCTTAGGTACCGGGATGGGTACGGCTCTACTTTTTGACGGACAGTTGCTTCCACATCTGGAACTTGCACATTTTCCGGTCACTAAAGACAAAGATTATGATGATTATGTGGGCGACCGCGCTTTTAATAAAGTAGGGAAAAAAGATTGGAATGAACGTGTCAGACGTGTAATTGACACGTACAAAACGGTATTCAACTATGATCGGCTTTATATTAGCGGCGGCAATGCGAAGGAGATCGACTTTGAACTTGAGGATAATATTCGCCTGGTAAACAACCGTGAGGGTATTAAAGGCGGTGCCAAGCTTTGGTCAACCAGTGAACAATATCAAATCAGAACCGTACACCCATCGCTATAAATAACAGCAATCAGCAGTCTGCTTAATACAGGCATTTCATTATAAAATAATTCAAATGAAAAAATACACCTTAGGAATGATTGGCCTTGGAACCATGGGCCGAAATTTATTGCTAAACATGGCCGATCATGGCTTCGACGTCACCGGTTATGATAAAGACCCTAAAATGCTCGCCAAACTGGAAGAGGATGGCAAAGACAAGAACCTAAAAGGCTTTGCCGCTCTTGATGAGTTTGTACAGAGCCTGGAACTTCCCCGCCGTATTGTGCTTCTGGTTCCAGCCGGTCCGATTGTAGATAGCGTCATTGCCGAACTACAGCCGCTGTTAGAAGCTGGCGACATGATTATTGATAGCGGTAACTCCCACTTTACTGACACCAGCCGCAGAGCTGAAGCGCTTTCTGAAACAAATATCCACTTTTTCGGAATGGGAATTTCCGGAGGTGAAGAAGGTGCCCGCTTCGGGCCAAGTATGATGCCAGGAGGTGATAAAGAGGCCTACAGTGCCATGAAAGAGATTTTGGAAGCTGTATCCGCCAAGGTAAATGGAGAGCCTTGTGTAACCTATATTGGTCCGGGTGCCGCAGGTCACTTCGTTAAGATGGTTCATAATGGTATTGAATATGCGATGATGCAGTTGCTTGCTGAAAGCTATGACATCATGAAAAATAGCCTCGGGTATGACAATGAGCAAATTGAGGCAACGTTCAAAAAATGGAACGGCGGACGCATGAAATCCTTCTTGATGGAAGTGACTGCCGAGGTCTTTAAATTTAAAGACGAAAAGACCGGTAGATTGCTGATCGACCTCATTAAAGATGAGGCAAAATCAAAGGGTACCGGTAAATGGACATCTCAAGTGTCTATGGATCTTTACCTACCTATCCCTACCATAAATGAAGCAGTAAGTACACGAGATCTGTCAAAACTTAAAAAGCTGCGTGTGGCACTTGCGGAAGCATTTGAAAAGCCTGATGCGAAAGTTGATAATCCCGATCAGTTTATTGAAGATCTGGAGAATGCCCTGTACTTTTCAATGATTGTTTCGTATGCACAAGGCTTACATCTATTGACTCAAGCCTCTGAAACCTACAAATACGAACTTAAATTAGACGAGATTGCAAAAATATGGCGCGGTGGATGTATCATCAGGGCAGAATTGCTGCAGGATATTTATGCGGCATACCAGTCTAAGCCAGATTTAGCGCACCTGTTTGAGGATAGGAATATCCAGGAGAAGATTGCCGGCACCTTAAGTGGCATTCGTCAGGTTTGCAGTACTGCCATTAACCACGGCATAGGCATACCGGCTTTTGCCTCCGCTTTAACCTATTTTGACTCGCTAAGAACAGCCAATCTTCCGAGCAATCTTACCCAAGCCCAAAGAGATTTCTTTGGTGCACATACATTTGAACGTACGGATGAAGAAGGCATTTTTCACGCAAACTGGAATGCCGCAAATTGATCAAATATTATGAAGACAGCTATCAATCTTAAACCGACCATTGTTGTAATTTTTGGTGGTACGGGTGACTTAAATATGCGTAAGCTCGCGCCTGCCCTTTACAATCTCTATAGCGACAACTACATGCCGCAACAATTTGCCATCATCGGCAATTCGCGTAAAAAGCTGGAAGATGCTAAATTTCGCGATATGCTGAAAGATGGTGTAAACAGCTTTTCAAGAAACGGAAAAGTTGATGATGCCAAATGGGACGTATTTGCAGCGCATGTACGATATACCCCAGTGGATGTTTCAGCTCCGGAGACTTTTAGCAGTTTGAAAGACCTGATCCAAGAATATAAAAACGAATTCGGACCTCAAACACAAGTACTCTACTACCTTGCTGTAGCCCCTGATCTATTCCCGCTGATTGCGGAATGTATTTCAAGATATGACCTCGCGGGCAACGAAGATACCTGTAGAATAGTAATTGAAAAGCCATTTGGCCGGGATCTGGATAGTGCACGGGCGCTAAACAAATTGCTCACCGGCATTTTCACGGAAAAGCAGATCTACCGTATCGACCATTATCTGGGTAAGGAAACGGTACAAAACATCATGGCATTTCGATTCGCGAATTCCTTACTGGAGCCACTTTGGAACCGCACTTATATAGACCATGTGCAGATCTCTGTTACCGAGCAACTCGGTGTTGGCGATCGAGGCGGATACTATGACGGCGCAGGTGCTCTCCGGGATATGATTCAAAATCACATTTTGCAGCTGCTTTGCCTGATTGGCATGGAAACACCTGTAAACTTTGACGCTGACGAAATTCGAAACAAGAAAGTTGATGTACTAAAAGCCATGCGCCCCTTCAATGCAGAGGCAATCCGTTTTGCCACTGTGAGGGGACAGTATACTAAGGGCTGGGTAGAAGGAAAAGAAGTTCCTGGTTACAGGCATGAAAAAGATGTTGATTCCGATTCCAACACGGAGACCTTTGCAGCGCTGAAATTCTTTGTTGACAACTGGCGCTGGCAAGGCATACCGTTCTATGTCAGAACAGGTAAACGTTTGTTCCAGACTTCTTCAGTGATCTCCATACAGTTCAAAGATGTACCACACCATATATTCCCCTCAGGTGTTTCTGAACACTGGCAACAAAACAGACTGATCATAAGCATTCAGCCAGAGATGAGTATCCGACTTCAGGTCCAGGCAAAACGACCTGGACTGGATATGGTATTGAATCCAGTTGACATGGTGTTTGATTATAAAGGAACTTATAACAATGCTGCACCTGAGGCGTATGAGACTTTATTACTGGATGTTATGACCGGTGATCAGACACAGTTTATGCGTGCGGACCAGGTTGAAAGTGCCTGGGAACTTTTAATGCCAGTAATTAATGCCTGGGAAAACAAAAAGTCATTGAGCTTTCCTAACTATTCTGCCGATTCATGGGGACCTGAGGATGCAGAAGCATTAATCGCACGCGATGGCTTCCACTGGTTTACCCTACCTTTAAATAAAGAATAATGAATTTACTTATATATCACGCAAAGGAAGAGCTACTGGAAGACTTAGCAGGCTTTATACTTAAAGTTGGTAATGAAGCCATTGCAAACCAGGGGCGCTTTAATTTTGTGCTTACTGGGGGTAGCTCGCCCAAGTCGCTTTATCAGCAACTATCTACAACATACAAAGATCAACTTGACTGGCAGAAGGTTTATTTCTTTTTTGGAGATGAGCGAAACGTATGCTCTACGGACAGGGATTATAATGGGCTGATGGCGGCAGAATCCTTGTTGAATCCACTGGGCATTCAGAAAGATCACATATTTTACATCAATACGAGTCTAGCTCCGGTAGAGGCGGCAGCGGCTTATCAGAATGCGATCAACATTCACTTCAACGGCGCCCAGCCTACATTTGACCTGATTTTGCTTGGAATGGGCGAGGATGCACACACCGCATCGTTATTTCCGGAAACGGAAATCCTCGAGAGTTCAGAAGTTGGCGTCGAGGCCGTGTTTGTAGAAAAGCTGAATACCTACCGGATTAGTATGACCGCAGGTCTGATTAACAATGCAAAGAACATCGCGTTTCTGGTTTTTGGAAAGTCCAAAGCCCATGCGGTAAAAAATGTCATAGAAAGCGAAGAAGAAAATACCAGCCTCTATCCCACACAGTTGATCAAGCCGCATAGCGGTCATGTGACCTGGTTTCTGGACCAGGAAGCAGCAGAACTACTTAATAGCTGATCATTACTTATGGAGCTCCGTACTGAAGTACTCATCATTGGCGGAGGCCTTGCCGGACTAAGCAGTGCGATCCATTTAAGCAGTGCAGGAAAACAGGTCGTTTTAATTGAAAAACGTACCTACCCCCACCACAAAGTTTGTGGAGAATACATATCGAATGAAGTGCTGCCGTATCTGCGTTATCTTAAAGCAGATCCGGCAGTTCTGTTTCCGACTCAAATCACCAAACTTCAGATCAGCAACGTAGATGGATCTCACTGTGAAACGAAGCTAGGCGCTGGGGGCTTCGGGCTGAGCAGGTACTGCTTCGACCATTTTTTGTATGAGCGAGCTATTGCCGCAGGATGTACGATTGTTCATCAAAAAGTAGATTCTATAACCTTTCAAAATGATGTGTTTGAAGTTCATACCTCCGGGGATACTTACCGCGCCAAAATTGTTCTCGGTGCTTATGGTAAAAGAGCGCAATTAGACCATGCGCTCGAGCGCCCCTTCATTCAAAAACGCTCGGGATGGCTTGCTGTTAAAGCACACTACAAAGCTGAACATCCTTCCGACCTTGTGGCACTTCACAATTTTCATGGTGGCTATTGCGGGGTGTCTAAAGTAGAACGCGATATCATGAACGTCTGCTATCTGGTTAACTATGATTCTTTCAAAGGATGTAAAAACCTAAGCGCACACCAAGAACAAGTGATGTTTAAGAATCCTCATCTTAAAGCGATGTTTAGCCAATCCGAGCTGCTCTTCGACCAGCCGATGACGATCAGTCAAATATCTTTCGAAGACAAGGAGAAGGTCAAGGGCCATATATTGATGGTGGGTGATACTGCTGGCTTAATTCATCCACTTTGTGGTAATGGCATGAGTATGGCAATCCATGCCGCTGCCATTGCTTCTACCCTCGTGTTGGATTTCCTGAATGGTGCAATTACTTCCAGAAAAGAGTTGGAGGGCCGCTACGTGGCGCAATGGAACGCTCAGTTTAAAAGCAGAATACAAATGGGCAGACTGCTATCGGGAATATTGTTAAAACCAGCAGCTGCTAATTTGGTTATGAAAGTGCTGGTAAAGTTTCCGGGACTATTTAACCCAATTATCTCACTTACGCACGGACGTCCAATAGCAATGTAGTATGATAGACACAACTTATAGAAGTGATGCAGCCGAACTAATGGACGACTTCAGCATGGAGGGTGAGATACTGCGGGATGCACTGGACAAAATTGCGAGTATTAACAAGCTACTAGGTGGCAATCAGGTTACGTTGGATGGCGTTAAAAAGCTCTTGCGTGGGGTGGATAAATCGACAAACATTCGAATCCTTGATGTGGGTTGTGGTAATGGTGATATGCTACGTAGCCTTGCAGCATATGCCTCAGGCAAGGGATATACCTTTACATTATATGGAATAGATGCTAACGCATTTACTATTGAACATGCCAGGGCCTGCTCAGTCAATTTTAATAATATCAGCTATCTTTGTACAGACATTTTCCAGGAGGATCTTCCAAGTCAAGAAATTGATATCATTCTTTGTACACTGACGCTCCACCATTTTAAAGATCAGGAAATTCTTCGTCTGCTTCGTTACTTCCATTCGCAAGCTAAGCTTGGTGTTGTTATAAACGACTTACATCGTAGCAAACTCGCTTACTATCTTTTTAAGGCCATATGTTACGTGTTTGGCCTTAACGACATGTCTAGAGAAGATGGACTGGTTTCTATCCTAAGGGGATTTAAGAAAAAGGATCTGGTGTACTATTCCAAGCAACTTCAATTTAGGAAAGTGAGCATCAAGTGGCGCTGGGCTTTTCGTTATCAATGGATTATATCTTCTCTATGAGTGTAAAAATTATAGCAGTTAGCAAAGCCGTTCCTGAATTCTCAAGAACAACGGCCGAAATCATACCTTTTCTGGACATCTGGCTTGACGGTCAGGACGAGCGCTTCATTAGGAAAGTAAAAAAGATTTTCGAAAACGCCGCCGTTGATCAACGATATTCCATTATGTCCCCTGAAGAGGTTTTCACAAAGACCTCCTTTGAAGAAAAGAACAGGATCTACATGCGCGAGAGTGTTAAACTCGGTTCCCGGTGTTTAGCGGATGCAATAGAAAAGGCGCGCTGGGATGCAAAGGATATTGATTTTCTGATTACGGTAAGCTGCACCGGTATCATGATCCCGTCGTTAGATGCTTATCTTATCAACAGATTGCAATTCCGGCAGGATGTAGTAAGGTTGCCGGTAACTGAAATGGGTTGTGCGGCAGGTGTGTCTGGAATAATTTATGCAAAAAACTTTCTGAAGGCAAACCCGGGAAAACGAGCGGCGGTGGTTGCGGTAGAATCACCTTCAGCAACATTTCAGTTGGAGGACTACTCAATGACAAACATCATCAGTGCAGCTATTTTCGGAGATGGTGCGGCATGTGTATTATTATCTTCACATGAACTGGAGGAAGGGCCAGAAATTGTTGCGGAAGAGATGTACCATTTTTATGAAGCAGAGACCATGATGGGCTTCGACCTAACAAACGGGGGCTTAAAGATGGTTTTAGATGTCGCAGTTCCGGATACTATTGAATCCCATTTTCCAACCATAATACATCCATTTCTGGCTAAACAGCATGTGCAGATAGAACAGATCAAGCATCTGGTTTTCCATCCTGGTGGCAAGAAGATCGTACAATTGGTAGAGGGCTTATTTGGAAACATGGGTAAAAATATAGATGATACAAAAGAAATTTTGCGGATGTTTGGTAACATGTCGAGCGCTACGGTACTTTATGTACTAGAACGCTTCATGGAGTCTGGACGGACAGAAAAAGGAGATCTCGGATTGATGTTAAGTTTTGGACCGGGCTTCTCTGCACAACGGATATTACTAAAATGGTAAAGGATTTTGAAGGTACCGGGTATTGGGCATTGATTCTGGGCGGCAGCAGCGGGCTTGGCCTGGCATCTGCCCGCAAACTTGCGGAACACGGGATGAACCTTTGTATAGTGCACCGGAATAGCCGGATTGAACTTGCCGACGTAGAACATTCATTTGATCAACTTGAGGCACTTGGGATAAGACTACTGAGCTTCAATGTCGATGTTGTTCGTCCTGAAAGTCGCCGCCAGGTAATTGAGGCGCTGACTGAAAAGCTCGGTGCTCATGGCCGGATCCGCTGCTTGTTGCACAGCATTGCTAAAGGCAATCTTAAAGCGTTGATTGCTGATGAATCGCTGTTGGGAATGGACGATTTTTTACTAACGATGCAGAACATGGCGATTAGCCTAAGCGACTGGACCCGGGATCTACACGAAGCTGGTTTATTTGCTAGTGATGCACGAGTACTCTCCTTTACGAGCGAAGGTTCATCCAAAGCCTGGAAATACTATGCTGCCGTTTCTGCTGCAAAAGCCGCGCTTGAAGCAATAACCCGAAGCATAGCTCTCGAATATTCAGCTTTTGGAATACGCGCCAACTGCATACAGGCGGGTGTAACAGACACAGCCTCATTACGCCGGATACCAGGTATTGCCACTTTGATTTCACATACGACAAACAGAAATCCATTTAAAAGATTAACAACACCAGAAGACGTAGCGGCGTCGGTTTATCTGCTCTGTAAAGAAGAAGCAGCTTGGATAAATGGCGTGATTTTGCCCGTTGATGGCGGTGAACATATACAATGATTATGAATAAAGAAGAAATACTGAAACTACTGCCCTACTCGGCACCGTTTCACTTCGTTGACAGCCTTGACCGTATAGATGAAAACGGGGTTGAAGGAACCTTTACGTTTAAACCTGAGCTTGACTTTTACAAGGGACACTTCAAAGATCATCCAGTAACCCCTGGCGTGATCCTCACGGAAACCATGGCTCAAATTGGGCTCGTTTGTTTGGGACTATACCTCTTGGGCGATGCTGAGGTTGCCGCCTCTGGGCACGTAATGCTTACTGCAACTGCCATCGACTTCATGAAACCTGTGTTTCCAGGTGAAAGGGTAACTGTAATTTCTGAAAAAGTATATTTCCGGTTTAAGAAATTGCATTGCAATGTACAGATGAAGAATGATGCCGGTGAGATCGTATGTAAAGGAACATTATCTGGAATGGTGACCAAGAAGCTCAATGGATAACAGGGTTGTGATAACGGGTATGGGTGTAGTGTCACCAAATGGAGTTGGTCTGAACGATTTCGGTAAAGCCATAAAAGCTGGCCGGTCGGGTATAAGATTCGATAGCCAGTTGGAAGCCTTACAATTTTCCTGTCAAATTGCCGGCAAGCCGGTGCTTGACGAGGAGCTTATTACCCGTTATTTCAGTCCGCTTGAGCTTCGGAATTTTAATAGTTCCGGCATACTTTACGGGGTGATAGCCGGAATGGACGCCTGGGCAGATGCCGGTCTCACAACTGCTTCAGCCGAGGAACCCTATTGGGATTATGGGCTGATCTTTGGCGCAGGCACCTCAGGAATCGATCGATTCAGAGAAGCGATCTATAAGATAGATGAGCTTCAAACGCGGCGCTTGGGAAGCACTGTTGTGGTGCAAACAATGAATAGCGGCGTAAGTGCGTATTTATCTGGGAAACTTGGTCTAGGAAATCAGGTATTCAGCAATTCTTCAGCCTGCTGCACGGGTACTGAAAGTTTATTGATGTGTTATGATCGGGTGAAGTCGGGACGTGCGAGCATTATGCTTTCAGGTGCTACCAGCGACAGTGGGCCTTATATCTGGGGTGGATTTGATGCGATGAAGGTCTGCACTTTTAAACACAACGCCGCCCCGCAACTGGGATCCCGGCCTTTGAGTGCTTCTGCCAGCGGCTTTGTCCCCTCAAGTGGAGCTGCGGCATTTGTAGTGGAATCACTGGATCATGCCCTGGCACGTGGTGCACGTATCTATGCGGAAATACTTGGTGGGAACAGCAATTCCGGAGGACAACGTGACCGTGGTACCATGACAGCACCGAATCCGGTGGCAGTACAACGTTGTATCCAGACGGCACTTAAAAGCGCCGGAACTGAGGCCGCAGCGGTAGATGTAATTAATGGGCACTTAACTGCAACGGCAATGGATGCGCTGGAAATCCAAAACTGGAGTACAGCCCTTGGACGTAGCGGCGGTAACTTTCCCGTCATCAATTCGCTGAAGGGCATGATTGGTCATGCCTTAAGTGCGGCTGGAAGTATTGAATGTGTAGCATCGGTCTTACAGCTGCAAGAAGGATTTGTGTTCCCCAATGTAAATTGCGAGGACTTGAATACAGACGTAATTGAGATTATCGATTCTTCTTGTATTCCACAGGCGATGGTTGTAAAAGAATTTGATATTTTAGTAAAGGCAAGCTTTGGCTTTGGCGATGTAAATGCATGCATCGTGTTTAAGAAATACCGTGATGGAAAATGAAGAATTAATTGGCCGCCTCAAACCTATCGTTGCGGTATATGCGCAAGATAAAGTCGCACTTGAGATGATGACACCTGAGACGGATTTCATTAAGGATCTAAAGATTAACTCCGCAAACCTGGTAGATGTAGTTCTGGACGTAGAAGAGGCTTTCGATATTGAGATAGATAATGCTGCGATGGAGAAGATGTTGACGGTGCAAGCCTCGGTGGATATTATCAGGGAAAAGATCGGCCAGAAATGATCGGTAATGACCTGGTGGATCTGCGGCAGGCTGCCAGGGAGAGCAACTGGATGCGAAAGGGCTTTCTGAGCAAGCTTTTCAATGCACGGGAGCAGCAATATATTATACTTGCCGCCAAAACACATGAAATGATCTGGCTGCTTTGGAGCATGAAGGAGGCTGCTTACAAGATCGACAACAAACGCAGCGGGTTACGTGAATTTGCACCATTGAAATTGGCCTGCAAGCTAACGATGCTTGGTGTAGGCAGTTCTGAAGGTCAGGTTACCACGGGTGACCATGTCTATTTCACCCGGAGCGACATTCAATCAGATGATCATGTTCACACCTTGGCAGCATGCAGCTATGAAGCCTTGCAGTCGATAACATCGATAGTCAGCTCCCCTTCTCTTGCCGATAAACACCAAAAAACATCGGCAGCATGCCGGAGCCACCATGGCAGGTATCTCGCACTTATATTTTAGGCAGATTCTCTTCTATCAACAAGTTAATGATACCGTCGACCATACCAACCCGGGGAACATAAATCTGTTTAATTCCTGTCCATTTCATCAAGGTAAGGTAGATCTCCGATGCCGGTATGATAACGTCCGCGCGATCGGCATTCAGTTTGAATACCTTGATACGCTCTTTAAGTGAGTAACTATTCAGGTCATTATAAAGACTCTTTAGCTTATTGATCGACATTGGATGGCCTTCCTTCTCCTGAGACATTCGAAAGAGCTTATTGATATTACCACCTGTTCCGATTGCAGCCAGGTCTTTATAATTTTTTGTATTACCTTTTACCCATTCTTTCATGTCCTCCCAGGTTTCAGGTTTGTCCTGATTATCCAGGATCCGGATCGTGCCGATATTGAAAGATTTAGAGGCGACGAGCTTCCGATTTACAAATACGGTGAGTTCGGTACTTCCGCCACCCACATCGATGTAAAGGTATCCTCTGTTTTCATCAAGAATTTCTTCAATATGGTTCGCTGCAATGATGCTTGCTTCGCGATGTCCCTCGATAATCTCCAGGTTAATATTTGCTTTTTTCTTGATGATCTTAACAATCTCTTTGCCGTTATTTGCTTCACGCATGGCTGAAGTTGCACAAGCAATGTAATGCGTAACCTGGTAAACATCCATTAAGTTCCTGAATGCAGTCATGGTCTTTACCATGTCGTCAATCTTCTTGTCGGAGATCTGGTTATTCAGGAATGCATCATCACCCAGACGGAGTGGAACCCGGATCAGCGTGTTCTTTTTGAATTCATATTGTTGATTTCCAAGGCTGATATCTGCGATAAGTAATCGAACAGCATTGGATCCTATATCTATAGCGGCGTATCTTAACATAATTAATGATGCTTGTTCTTCAAGTAGTTATATGTTTGAACCTGTGCCCTGACTTTTATTGCAGAGCGGTTTTTATGGTATTTATTGTTGTTTAATTTGGTGATGTCCCGCGATTTCACATTGTCTTGTAATTGAAAGTCTATAATGTCACGGATCTCCCTTCTTACTTCCTTATCTAACACCGGAAATCCTACTTCTACACGATGTTCAAAATTTCTGGTCATCAGGTCGGCCGAGGATAGGTACATCTCCTCATTACCCTCATTACCATAAATGAACACACGAGCATGTTCAAGAAATTTGTCAACAATGCTGATGACAGTTATGTTTTCGCTGTAACCTTTAACACCTGGAATCAAGCAACAGATACCCCGGACAATCATTTTTATTTTAACACCCGCATTGCTTGCTTCATAAAGTTTCTCTACAATGCCCTCATCAGCAAGACTATTTACCTTGAAAATCAAATATGCCGGTTTGCCACTCTTCGCAATACGAATCTCGCGGTGAATCAGTTGATAGAGCTTGTTCCTGCTTTCCAGCGGGGAAACGATAAGGTGTTTGAATCCTTTGGCTATAGTTTTCTTATTAAGTGCCGTAAAAAGTTTAAGCAGGTCTTTGGTGATCTCCTTTTTCGAAGTGAAAATGCTATGGTCGCAATAAATCCTGGCGGTTTTTTCATTGTAATTTCCAGTGGCAAGGTTTGCATAGTAAACGGCTCTAGCCTTCTCCATTCGTTTAACCAAGCATATTTTGGAATGCACTTTATAGTCGGTAAGACCATAGTTCACATTCACACCTTCTTCAAGCAAGCGACCAGACCAGTAAATATTCGCTTGTTCATCAAAGCGTGCTTTCAGTTCAACCAGGCAATGTACTTTCTTACCGTTCCTTGCTGCGTTAATCAGCGCATTAATGACCTTAGAGTTCTCTGCAAGACGATACAAGGTAATATGTATTTCTGTGACCTTTGGGTCAATAGCAGCTTCCCGTAAGAACAGGATGATGTAATCATAAGATTGATAAGGTAGGTTAATAAGGTAATCCCTTTCTGCAAGCTTATTGATAATGCTTTCTGTAGGAAAAAGCCCTTTCACTTTCAGAGGAGCTACTGGAGGATATTCGAGCGACTCCGGTCCGACATTCGGGAAGTTTATGAAGTCACCGAAGCGATGGTACCGGTTTCCTGGAATCAAACCTTCTGCTTCAAGTTTCATCTTCGACACCAATACAGAGAGCATATCGAAAGGCATTGCCGTATCGTAGAGCAGGCGGATGAGCTTTCCCTTTTTACGTTTATCTAAACTGGCCTTTAATTCTTCGATGAATTTGTCACTGATACGTTTATCAATGTCCAGCTCGGCGTCTCGGGTAATTTGAATGGTATAAGCTTCGAGTTCATTATAAGTAAACACATAGAAGATATCATTCAAACAATATTTAATGATGTCTTCAACAAGAATAATAAACTTGAGATCATTGGTTTCCGGCAGCACCAGGAACCGTGGCAGTGTACTTGGAATTTCAATTAGTGCAAACTTTTCGGTGATCTTGGTACCCGTTTTAAGAAGTCGCACGAAGAAATATAAAGAACGGTCCTTAAGTTCGGGAAAAGGCTTTTCCGGATCAATAATGATAGGCACAAGGTTTGAAAGAATTTTATCCTGAAAGTGCTTCCGCACGAATGCACCACGGGATACGTTGAGTTGTGCATCGTTAAGAATAAAGATCCTGTTTTTAGCCAGGCCATTTATCAAGGTTTCCTGAAATAGATCTTCGAACTTTCTTTCCTGCTTTACAACTATGTTTTTGATTTCATTCAAAACCTTTTTGGGATTGAAGCCCAAGAGCTCTTTAGCCTTCTCATTTAGGTTAGAAAGACGCGACATTGTGGCGACCCTGACGCGATAGAACTCTTCGAGGTTTGAGGAAAATATGGATAAAAACCTTATCCTTTCAATTAAAGGTACAGTTTCATCTGCCGCTTCTTGTAACACCCGTTCGTTAAAGTACAACCAGCTGATCTCCCGGTTTAAGAAAGGAACTTTCTTTTTATTCATATATTAATCTTAATCACCCAAGTACACCCATGAATAACAAAACTGCCTATTCTAATGTTAAAACAATATTAACTTTAATGAGTACTGAGCGAAAAGCTAATTTACAGGTTCCTTGTCCCCACCGTTACCTGAAGCACTCGGCTTCTTTGCGGAGCTGGATTTCACAGTTTTTAATTCTTTGGAACCAGCGGCGCCAGGAGCTTTGACGGCGGTTTTCTTTGCCGGAGTAGCAGGTGAATTTGCTTGTTTGTTAAGCTTCTTCGTCGGCTTAACCACAGGGGGTTCTTCTGCCGTCACTGTGGTTGCTGGTAAGACTTCCTCCTGTGTAACTTTGGACTTCTTACTCGCATTTTTCGTTTTCTTAGGTGTTTCATCCGGTTTGTTATTCCCCGTTTTCTGACCTTGTTCTTTCACCTTAGCAGATTGCATGCGCTTAGAAATCTTCTTTGCAACAAACTTGCTTACCAGTACAAGATCTTCCCCGATTCGTTCAGCGTCGTGACCCAGGCTTTTTACGGCTTCAAACAACTTTTCAGTAAGATTCTTCTCGAGTGCTTTCTTATCAGCTTTCTTAGCCGATTTCTTCTGACTTTCAGTTTTATTTGTTTTCATGATGACCCTGGGGTTTGGAAATTAGTTGTGTGTCTTAGCACTAAATTAGCCGACCGACGCGATACTAATGTTATTTTTCGTTGATTTGTAAGACAATAAAGATTTTCATTAAATCTAATATTATTTTCATTTAAAAGCTATAATCATGCCTAGTTTCGATATTGTAAGTAAAGTTGATGGCCAAACATTCGACAATGCAATGAACAATGCCAAGAAAGAGATTTTAAACCGCTATGACTTCAGTACTTCTAAAAGTACAATTGATCATGATAAAAAGACTAATGTGATTACCATTGTCACAGAGGATGACATGAAGTTGAAAGCCATCCAGGATACCATTATTTCCAAGATGATCAAACAAAGCCTTGATGCAGCCAGCCTTGATTTTGGGAAGGAACAATATGCATCCGGCGACATGATCCGTAAAGAGATATCGATTAAAGAAGGATTGGATAAGGAGATTGCCAAAAAGATCGTAGCGAAGATTAAGAGCAGCGGCTTGAAGGTACAGGGCTCGATTATGGAAGATCAGGTACGTGTGCAAGGCAAGAATATAGACGATCTGCAAGCTGTGATTGCTTTGTGCAGAAAAGAGGACTTCGGCCAACCACTGCAGTTTATCAATATGCGCAGCTAAAAGCAGAACATGGAAATTTCAGAAGAGGGCTTCATTTTTTCAGACGACTTCAACAAGCTTGATGTAAATGCGATTCATGACTTCCTGAGTAATCAGTCTTATTGGGCGGCGGGCATTCCTCTGAATACAGTGCAGCGTGCCATTAATGGCTCATTATGTTTTGGAATATATAAAAACACCGTGCAAATTGGATTTGCACGGTGGATAACCGATAAAGCAACCTTCGCCTACCTGGCAGATGTTTATGTTATGCCGAAGTACCGTGGACGAGGACTGATGAAGAAGCTTATGTCCTTAATGTTATTTCACGAAGATTTGCAAGGCCTAAGACGATACATGCTTTCCACAAGCGACGCACATAGCCTTTATGAGCAATTTGGATTCAAAGCAATCGAAAACCCTGATAACTTTATGGCAGTGGTCATAAAAGATGCTTACAAGGCGGATTTGTAATCCTCGGTTTAGCTAAGCTGTACGTACATCTTCTTCACTGTACTCCTTGATATCTGTGATGTAACCATTTAGGATCAGAAAGTCAAAAAGCGGTTTCGCATCTGGAGTTACAGGCATATTTGCCGAAGTAATAACCTCATTGGTTTTCTTGTCTAGAAAAGGATATGCAAAAAGTTTCACATTCTTACTGAACATGTCACTGACATAACTCAGTAAAAGGCTTGTATAATTCTCTCCGAAATTTCGGGAATTGAATACGAATTTAAGGTTGTTGATGTTTGTAGATATTCCTACACTTTTTGGTTTACAGCGATCCAGATATTTCGCAAGTTTATTATGGCGGGCAAAGTTGGATACGATTACAGTATTGCCTGTTTTGCACATTTCCTCTGCACGTGCAGCAATAGCAGCAAGGTCAATGTCGGTATTCGGAGCTTCAGGAGATAATACGTTTGATAAAAGTACTTCGATGAGTACGCTCAGATTATCTTCCTTTACGTTTTCAGTTCTTTTGAACTGATCTACAGCCTTGTTTAACATACTGAAGTTAGGGAGCGACTTCTGTGCAAACTTGGTCCTGAGGATCATGATATCTTTCTTGTACAATAAATCTTTTGGCAAGACCGGACTTCCGGCAGCATCAAAAATTGCAGCACTTGAAAAGTCTTTGACAATCAGGTACAAGTTAAGAAGAATGTTATTTATGTCTTTGAAAGCCGGGCCTTTAACGGATATGAGATCAATTTCTACTGAGCCTATGGTTAGGTTATCAGCCAGAGATTCAATCATCGTTTTTGGGTCCTGATTGTAGAAGTAAGCAGCATAAACGAGGTTCACGCCAATAATTCCTAACACATTCTGCTGTAAAGCAGCGTCGGTATCGAGTAATCGAACGTGAAAGAATATTTCGTTAGGCTCTCCCCCTGGCTGTGACTGGAATTGAATACCAACCCAGCCATGTGGATCATTAGATTTGTTATAGTTTAAGGTGGTAACGGTATTTGCAAAAGCAAAAAAGGTGCGGGAATCGTACTTGGCGCCAAGCAGACGCTGTTGCAAAAGTCCAAACTCATAGCGCAACATTTTTCGTAGTCTTGACTGGCTTACATATCTCCCGGTCTCTTCAGCGCCATAAATGGCATCGCTGAAAGTCATATCATAAGCAGACATTGTTTTCGCAACTGTGCCCGATGCAGCACCGGCAGTAAAAAAGTTTCTGGCAACCTCCTGTCCCGCCCCGATTTCCGCAAATGTGCCGTAGATATTGGGGTTCAAGTTTATCTTTAGCGCCTTACGTTTTGTATCCAGAATCTCTCTTTCCATGGCGCAAAATTAACAGAAACTGCCGAATTTGTAACCATTATATTTTCTATCTTGGTGATTCTGATGGTAAACGTAGAAAATTTAAATATACAGTTTCTGAATCAGGTGGATAAGTCGCTGATCGATGCTGTAAAAGATGTTAATTTAACAATTAACAAAGGAAAAGTGCTCGGAATTGTTGGGGAATCGGGTTCTGGAAAGTCTGTCACCTCCTTTTCACTCATGCGTTTGCTCGATGAATCAGCTGCTGTTATTAGTGGTAAAATCGAGTTTAACAATGTTGACCTGCTTAGCCTCAACAGCGAAGAAATGCGTAGCTACCGGGGCAATAATATTGCGATCATTTTTCAGGAGCCGATGACCTCATTAAATCCCGTTTTTACCTGCGGTGAACAAGTGAAGGAGGCGATATTACTCCATCAGCATACTACCACACATGAGGCGCGAGAAAGAACGCTTTCCTTGTTTCGGGAGGTACAGCTACCTCGCCCCGAGCACATCTATGAAAGTTACCCGCATCAGCTATCAGGCGGACAAAAGCAACGCGTCATGATAGCGATGGCATTAAGTTGCAATCCGGACCTGCTTATTGCTGATGAACCGACGACCGCATTAGATGTTACGGTTCAGAAAACAATTCTGGATTTGCTTTTACGGATCAAAGAAGAACGCCATATGGCCATGATCTTCATTTCACACGATCTTGCGGTAATTAGGGACATTGCAGATGAGGTTGCTGTAATGTATAAAGGGGCTATTGTTGAAAAAAGTTCTGCTTCAACTATTTTTACTAATCCTCAACATCCCTATACACGTGGATTGCTGGCTTGTAGGCCCAATCCAGAGAGACAAGTTAAGAAGCTCCCAATTGTAGCTGATTTCTTAAAGCAAGGAATACAGCAACCCACTATTGAACTGGAAGCATATTCAAGCAAAGAGGTAGAAGCAAGAAGAACAAAGCTATATAGCCAGTCGCCCATTCTTCAGGTCAGCAATCTAAATACATGGTTTCCTGTTAAACAAGGCATGTTTGGCAGGACGAAAGACTATGTCAAAGCGGTTAACGACATTTCGCTTGAAGTCTATCCCGGAGAAACACTTGGCCTAGTGGGTGAATCTGGCTGTGGAAAGACTACCCTGGGCAGAAGTATACTCAGGCTCGTGGAGCCCACATCTGGTAAATTGCTGTTCGAGCAGCGGGATTTACGAACGCTTAACAGGATTGAGATGCGCAAAGCCAGAAGAGACATTCAAATCATTTTTCAGGATCCATATTCAGCACTGAACCCTAGGGTGAGTGTCGGTAGGGCTATTCTTGAACCTCTTGAAGTGCATAACTTGCATGAGAGCTATTCAAAAAGGAAAAAGATTGTCTTGGAACTGCTTGAACGTGTAGACCTTCGACCTGAACATTTCAATCGTTTCCCACACGAGTTTTCTGGCGGCCAACGACAACGTATTGTCATCGCAAGGGCTTTAGCACTGCAGCCAAAATTCATCATCTGTGATGAGTCTGTATCTGCATTGGATGTGTCGGTACAAGCTCAGGTCTTAAACCTCCTCAAAGAACTACAGTCTGACTTTGGTCTTAGTTACATCTTTATATCACACGATCTGGCCGTCGTGAAACACATTTCCGACAGAATGATTGTTATGAATAAAGGGAAGATTGAAGAGGCGGGCTTTCCAGAAGAAATATACAACAATCCGAAGACACTATACACCCGCAATTTGATTGCCGCCATACCCGGTTCAAAGTCATTTTTATAGCGTCTGAACATGTAAATCACAACAAAGTGTTACCTTCGGGTGATACACTAACCTATTATGGCAAAAAAGAAATCACAGCAGTTAAAACAAGTTTTAACACAACTGATCAGCGATGTTTTTACCAAGAACAAGAACGAAGCATTGAATTATAAACAGGTTTCTGCTAAACTGAATTTAGTTGATATCGAATCTAAAGAAACGATCCTAGAAATATTAGAAGAACAAACTACAAGGGGTGTATTCGAACAACCTGAGCGAGGTAAATTCCGCCTTAAGGAACTTAAGACATTCATCATTGGCAAGGTAGACATGACCGCCGATGGTGCTGCCTTCATCATTTCTGATGATGACCTGGAGAAAGATGTGTTTGTGTCTGCACGAAAATTACACACGGCGCTTCATGGTGATAAGGTGAAGGTCTACATCTTTGCCAAGAAAAGCGGTAGAAAAAATGAGGGTGAAGTTGTTGAAATAATTGAACGCTTGAAGACCGAATTCATTGGCGTGATCAAAATCTCCGAACGTTTTGCTTTTGTGATGAGTGACGACCGCAAAATGCTTCATGACATCTTTGTGCCGCTAACAGATCTGAATGGCGCAAAAAACGGACAAAAGGTTCAGGTAGCAATCACAGACTGGCCGGAAGGTGCAAAGAATCCAATTGGAAAGATCACAAACATCCTGGGCGAACAGGGTGAGAATGATACGGAAATGAACTCCATCCTTGCACAATTTGGCTTTCCTTTGAACTTCCCTGAGGAAGTTGAAAAGGAAGCAAATGCAATTCCTGAGGAAATCACAGATGAAGACCTTAAGGGTAGAAAGGATTTTCGCGATACAATTACTTTCACGATCGATCCAGCAGATGCTAAAGACTTTGATGATGCAATTTCCTTCAAGACGCTCGATAACGGGAACTATGAAGTAGGCATTCACATTGCCGATGTTTCCCACTATGTGAAACCTGGCTCGGCGCTTGACAAAGAGGCATATTCACGGGCAACCTCCGTGTACCTGGTTGACCGCGTAATTCCGATGTTACCTGAAAGATTGAGTAACGGCGTTTGTTCCCTCCGCCCAAATGAAGATAAGTTGTGTTTTGCAGCTGTATTCGAGCTTGATCAGGAAGCGAATGTAATTACCGAATGGTTTGGCAGAACTGTAATACACTCAAACCGACGCTTCAGTTATGAAGAAGCCCAGGAGGTTATTGAAAATAAGTCTGGAGATTATGCTGAAGAGCTACTGAAGTTGAACGAGCTTGCATATATCTTACGCGACAGGAAATTTAAAAATGGTGCCATCAGTTTCGAAAGTACTGAGGTTAAGTTCCAGCTGGACGAGAAAGGTAAGCCGGTTGGTGTGTACGTTAAAGAACGTAAAGATGCACATAAACTCATCGAGGATTTCATGCTGCTCGCAAACCGAAAGGTTGCTGAATACGCTGCAAAGAAAGGTAAGGGTAAACAAAAGTATACTTTCGTATATCGTTCTCATGACTCCCCTAATCTGGAGAATCTTGGCAATTTTGCGCTATTCGCAGCACGCTTTGGGTATAAGATAAACATGAAATCTGATAAGGAGATTGCGAAATCGTTGAATTACCTTATGGAAGATGTTGAGGGCAAAAAGGAACAAAACGTGCTAACCCAACTCGCCATCAGGTCTATGGCTAAAGCGATCTATACCACCAAAAAGACCAGTCATTATGGCTTGGCTTTCGATCACTATACCCATTTTACCTCACCTATAAGAAGATACCCAGATGTGATGGTACATCGTCTGCTTGCCGCCTATTTAGGCAAAGAGAAATCTGCTAACGAAAACGAGTATGAAGAAGCATCAAGTCACTCTTCTGCTATGGAGAAACGGGCTGCAGATGCGGAACGTGCATCCATTAAATACAAACAAGTTGAATACCTGGAGGAGAATGTTGGTAAGCTTTTCATGGGTATTATTTCTGGTGTAACAGAATGGGGTATGTACGTCGAGTTAAATGAAAACAAGTGTGAAGGTATGATTCGATTACGTGACATAGCAGACGACTTCTATGTTTTAGATGAAAAGAACTATTGTATCATTGGTCAACGTAAAAAGAAGGTATATCAGTTAGGTGATGAAGTAAAGGTAAAGGTTAAAAAGGTTGATCTCTCCCGCCGCCAAATCGACTTCTCGCTCGTACAAGATTAAAATAAGATGCTATTAAATACTAAAGAACAGATGCACACGGTCTTTGAACTGCAACAGCTCATTGAAAAAGCAATACCAAATATTCAATACCCTAGCCATCCCAAAAACCTATATGACCCGATAAGTTATATCATGAATCTCGGGGGGAAGCGATTAAGACCGGCGTTGGTGCTAATTGCGACGGAGATGTTCAATGGTGATATCATGCAGGCCATGCCTGCGGCACTAGCCATTGAGACCTTTCACAACTTTACGCTCATTCATGATGATATCATGGACAATGCCCCACTGAGAAGAGGAAAGTTAACGGTACATGAAAAATGGGGAACGAACAATGCGATTTTAAGCGGCGACGTCATGATGGTTGAAGCTAACAAACAACTTGCACAGGTCCATAGCAGTATCCTAAAAGACGTTCTAAACACCTTCAACGCGACTGCACAGGGTGTTTGTGAGGGGCAGCAATTGGATATGGAGTTCGAGACCCGTGATAACGTCAGCATTGAAGAATATATCGACATGATCCGCCTTAAAACGGCTGTGCTTGTAGGCGGTGCAATGAAATTGGGTGCAATTATTGCCCGAGCTACAGCAACACATGCAGATATGATCTACCAGTTCGGTGAAAGCCTCGGTATTGCTTTTCAACTACAGGATGATATTCTGGATGTTTATGGAGATCCACTTAAGTTTGGCAAACAAGTTGGCGGTGACATCAAGTCAAACAAGAAGACCTTTCTCCTGCTCTCACTTAAGCAAAGACTTTCAAGTGAGGATAAACTTATCTTACAGGAGCAGTTTAGTAATGAGACAGACTCGAAGGTTCAAAACGTAACAGACTTGTATAATCAATACGAAATTAAAGAACTTGCTACGGCAGAGATGCAGCGCTATCTGGAGAAAGCATTTACCGCATTAGCACAAATAGATATTCCACAATCACAGAAATCCCAGCTTATTCAGCTTGCGAATGAATTAATGAACCGGGAAAGTTAAATTCCAGGTCATAAAAAAAGGTCATCGTAAATACGATGACCTTTTTTTATGCTATTAATAATAACTATTCTGCAGTTTCAGCAACTACTTCGTTCTCAACTTCTAATGGAAGGATGGAAACATAAGATTTGTTATCACGTTTCTTTTTGAATACTACTGTACCATCAACTAAAGCGAATAAAGTATGATCTTTACCAATACCTACGCCTTTATCAGGATGGTGTTTGGTACCACGCTGACGTACTAAGATGTTTCCAGCAATTGCAACTTGACCACCAAATACTTTGATACCAAGGCGCTTGCTATGCGATTCACGTCCGTTTCTGGAACTACCGGCTCCTTTTTTATGTGCCATTTTACTTATATTTTAAAGATTAGAAACCTAACCTTTTAATTTAACAAATATTAATTACAAACTGATATTTTCAATCTGGATCTTGGTGAAATACTGACGGTGTCCGTTTTTCTTTTTGTAACCTTTTCTACGTTTCTTTTTGAAAACGATAACTTTATCACCTTTTAAATGAGACACGATTTTAGCTGATACGATTGCGCCATTAAGTGCAGGAGCTCCTACAGAAATGTTACCACCATCTTCAACCAACAATACATTGTCAAATTCAATACTAGCGCCTTCATCTCCCTGCAAACGGTGTACAAAAAGATGCTGGTCTTTTGCAACTTTGAATTGCTGCCCTGCTATATTTACTATTGCGTACATTGTTTAATAATTATTATTTTAAATTGTTTTATTTATTGAGGTGCAAATATAGAACTATTTTCTCTAAAATCATAAGAGATTAGTTTTTCTTTCCATACCGCTCATCTGCCTGATTAATGGTCTGCTCTACTAAAGTCTTCATTTGCACAGCAAGGTCGCGCAGTTTTGGCGTCTCACTGTAATCACTTAGATAAATTACTTTCTTAGATACACGCTTATACTTAAATTCCAGTTCATAGCGCAAAATGGTAGCGCTAGTTGTATCTGCAGCATTATTTGCAATGAGCTCTGGAAAATTCCAAAAGCCAATTTCAGTTGCTTTATTGTGAAGATAGATTATATCGTCCTTTCTAAGCTTTACATTTGTCTTTACCAAAGAATCCTTGTCATTAAGATATTGATAATCACCTGTAGCAGAATCGTAGGAATTGTCCAAGGTTTTACCAACACCCCATTTATAATTCAAAGACACAAACTCAGCTGATTTAAACGGTGCGTTCTTTAACATTGGTGTATAATAGACAACGCAATAGATTAAGAACGGTATTATTACTGAAACGAGAATAAAGATTTTTCTGGCCCGGTTACTCATAAAATTGTTTAATTAGTTTAGTCATTTGCTTCTGTCAACTCCCCTTCCCACTTACTCACTACCGCTGTAGCTAAACTGTTTCCAATTACGTTTGTAGCAGACCTGCCCATATCCAGTAAAGGATCAATACCAATCAGAAGGGCAATTCCCGCTTCCGGAATGTTAAAGGTTGCGATGGTACCAGCAATCACTACTAATGAAGCACGTGGTACGCCTGCAATGCCCTTACTGGTAAGCATAAGGATAAGCAACATGGTGATTTGTTGTTCGAATGATAAGTGTATACCGTAAGACTGAGCAATAAACAATGATGCGAAGGTCATATACAACATTGAACCATCCAGGTTGAAGGAATACCCCAAAGGAAGTACAAAACTAACAATCTTATCTTTGCAACCAAAACGCTCCAGCTGTAACATCGTTTTAGGATATGCAGCTTCACTACTTGCTGTGCTAAATGCAAGAAGTACAGGCTCTTTCATCCGGCCCATTAAGTTGAATACCCTTCGTTTCAAAATCAAATATCCAATGGCGATCAAAAGCACCCAGAGAATTAGCATACTCGAATAGAATTCCCCAACAAAAACGGCATAGGTAGATAACACGCCAAGCCCCTGTTTAGCTACGATTGCAGCCATTGCTCCAAATACTGCAAATGGGGCAAAGTTCATTACGTACCCGGTGATCTTCAAAATTACATGAGCAACGGCATCGAAAAAGTTGATTACAACGTGTCCTTTCTCACCGATGGCTGCAGTGGCTACACCAAAAAACAATGAAAAGACAACAATCTGTAAGATCTCATTGGTCGCCATAGCTTCAGCAAAGCTTTTTGGTACAATATGAGATATAAAGTCTTTCATAGAAACTGCTACCCCTTTCACGCCTGTTTCGACATTGCTTGGTGGCAGTGGCAAGTTCATCGCCTCTCCAGGTCGGAAGATGTTTACCATGATCATGCCGAGCATCAAAGACAGAAAAGAAGCACTGATGAACCACAGCATTGTTTTACCTCCAATTCTGCCAACTGCACTTATGTCCCCAACTTTTGCAACACCAACAACTAAGGTTGTAAAAACCAAGGGGGCGACAATCATCTTAATTAGCCTAAGGAAGATATCGCTCAACAGCGTGAGGGGCTCAAGTGCCTTTTCGCGTGTTTTTTCTGCATCCCTGCTTGCAGCAATTACCTGCGCTTTTTCCAGTTCAATATTTTTAAATGCAACAGAACTGCTATCCTTGACCTTAAGTAACTCGCCATCAAGCTGTTTAACTTTTACATCGGCAGCATAGATTGTTTCATTATAGGTATTAAAAGAGTTTACGTTCAGATAATATCCAAGTGCCACCCCCAACACTAATGCTAAGAAAATGAAAAAAGTTAATCTATTTTGTTTCGACATCCACTTTAGTTTAAGCTTATAAATTCCGTAAAACTACGATTTATATGTTATTCTTAAAATTTACTTTGGAAGCAAGAAATATCAACTAAGTTGTAACATTAGCCCGTTAACAGGGTCTAAAAACAAATCAAACTAGCGTAAGTGGCACAAAAAGACCAGCTTTTCAAACAGATCTTCGATACCAATTCAAAAAAGATATTTCATCTTTGTTACGGTTATACTGGAGATGCTGATTCAGCAAATGACCTTCTTCAGGAAACATTTATGAAGGTCTGGCAGAACCTGGATAAGTTTAAAAATAAGTCCCTAATATCCACTTGGATTTATCGCATTGCAGTAAACACTTGCTTAACCTACTTAAGATCAGAAAAGCGCCAGGCTAAAGATGAACTCACGGACAATATTATTGAAAGTAGAGCCGAAGAGTTTTCAGAAAAAAACGAACAAATAGCATTATTATATAAGTCAATTTCCAAACTCGAGGAAAATGACAGGCTGATCATCACCATGGTACTGGACGAATTACCTTATGCTGAGATCGCCGACATTTCCGGCATCTCAGAAGGAAATCTAAGAGTAAAAATTCATCGTATTAAACAACGTCTCACCGAAATATACAATCAGCATGCAAGAATTTGAGCATATACAATCGATCTGGGATACGCATAAGGTTGAAGTGAAAATTTCATCAGACGACATGCTCCGGCAGGCGAAGAAGGAGGTTAACGGCATAAAGCTTAAATCCCTTTTGAATATCGCCGGCATGGTGGTCTCCTTTTTGGCCATCGCCTCTATCTGGACCTTCTACGACGTACAGTCCTGGGCAACACATGCAGGCTTAACCATTATAATCATCTCAATTGGCGTATATACTTTCCTGATGTACCAGGGACATCGCCTGATTTCCAATAATGATTTCACCATACATCCAAAAGCCTTCCTGGAGAACCTCAAGCTATATCAGATAAACAGGTTTAGTTTATACAACAAACTATACTGGATCTACACTGTTGCCTTAAGCATTGGGTTAATTCTGTGCTTCTTCGAGATGCTTGCAAGATTAGACATTTGGATCCAGTACCTAGTTGTACTTTTTAGTTTCGCCTGGGTAATCTTCTGTTCCGCAATGGTTAGAAAGGTTGCTATGAAACGCGAAAAGGAGCGCATCGCACTCCTTATTGAAAAGTTTGAGCGCCTGAGCACCCAATTTAAGGATTAAGGCTGGGCAACCTCCTTTTCAATCTCAGATGTTGAAAACTGGTTGCTCCGCAAAGTATACCGAACCACTTTTATGTCTCCTGCTTTTTCTGTAGTGTCCTGAGGATTTGCTACAGGAAAAGAGCGAAACAATTCTCCTTCTTTGATAAAATACTTATCACTTCCATCATAAAGCTTCTTCAATTTTGATGGAAGTCCGGGAAAGCTAATCTTTTGGAAATTACCACGTGAATATTCAAAAACATTTAGATCAGACTTATCCTGCTCACTCTTCAACTCTACGTAGATTTCAGGATTACCATCATTGTCTAAATCCATATTCCAGGCATCTGTAATAACGCCTTCCCGTTCAACTGCAAAAGATTTATAGTTGTTACGAGCAGAGTCGGACATCAAAATCAGATATCCACCAATGCTGTCGACGCCTTTGCCCCAGCTAAGTACTTCAAAGCCAAAACCCGGAGTAACAGTTAGTTCTTTGTAAAAGGGAAATGGCATAGATGAAGCCTTCGACACCTTGCTGTCCGCTGCCGGCTTTTTCATCTCGGAAGCATCGTTGGTACAGGAAAATAATGAAAGTAAGCCTAGAAATAATGCAGATTGACGCAGTATGGAATTTGTATGTTTCATTTGCTTAGATTGCTTTTAGAAGGCAATCTAAGCAAAAAAACAATATCTTAAACGCCAACCTTTACTTCATCCTCTTTGGCAGCAAGATAACGTTCTGCATCTAAAGCTGCCATACATCCGGAGCCCGCTGCAGTTATGGCTTGGCGATAATAGTGATCCTGAACATCACCACACGCAAATACTCCTTCTACATTTGTTTTAGTAGTTCCAGGAATGGTTTTCAGATAGCCGGTTTCATCCATTTCCAACCAGCCTTTGAAGATGTCTGTATTTGGCTTATGGCCTATAGCCACAAAAAAACCTTCAACTGCAAGTTCAGATTCTTGTCCAGTCTCGTTGTTAACAACGCGTAAGCCAGTGACATTTTTACCATTTCCTAATACCTCCTGAGCTTCGGTATTATAAATAACCTCGATATTAGGCGTATTTAGAACCCGGTGAACCATTGCCTTAGATGCGCGGAATTCGCCACGGCGAACAAGCATATAAACTTTTTTACAAAGCTTTGCTAAATAGGTTGCTTCTTCAGCTGCAGTATCTCCCGCGCCTACGATGGCAACGTCCTGTCCCTTAAAAAAGAAACCGTCACACACCGCACAAGCGGAAACACCAAAGCCGTTATATTGTTGTTCACTAGGCAGACCCAGCCATTTGGCAGTTGCACCAGTAGAAATGATCACAGTATCAGCAGTGATGGTTTTCACCTCATCTACAACAACCTTGTGAGGTAATGTTGAGAAATCAACAGAACTTACATATCCAAAGCGAATGTCAGTACCAAAGCGTTCTGCCTGCTTACGGAAGTCATCCATCATTTCCGGACCTGTAATGCCGTTGGGATAGCCAGGAAAGTTATCTACTTCTGTAGTTTGTGTAAGTTGTCCCCCTGCTTCCATTCCGGTATATAATACAGGTTTAAGATCTGCACGGGCAGCATAAATTGCCGCTGTATAACCTGCAGGACCTGATCCGATAATCAAACATTGAACGTGTTCTATTTCTTGAGACATAGTATTGAATTTGAGATGCAAAATTACGCTTTCACATCAGCATGTACAAATTTGCAAATCATGCAACCTGAATTTTGATGTCCAGATTATTTACTGTTTAGCAGCGGCCGCTTCCGCCTCTAACTGTTTCTTTGACTTTTTAACGGTGCTCACAACCTTGTCATTCTTAAACTCATATATTACACGTCCACTTTTTGTTACCCAGGGGCCTTCCTTCTTGTTGTTTAAGAAATTACCAGAAACCTCCAAATTTCCTTTATAGTCGAACCTTCGGTAGGCTCCGTGCAACAAGTTATGCTTGTAGTTCACCACGTTTTCAATGCTTCCAGTCTGATAATAGGTGATCCATCGACCTTCTTTCAATCCTTCCCTGTAGCTTCCACGTAGATTTATAAATCGCTCTTTACCATTTGCAGGAACTATGTAATTACCCATCGGCGAAATTGCCTCTACCCAATCGTAATACACAAAATCTCCATGTGGAACTTTAAAAGCGTCATCTTTGTAAGCACCCGTCATCATCATATACCCCTCGGCATCAAACTTTTTTACGGTGTACACACTGTCTCCGGTAAGCTTGCCTACAAGCGCATAAGACATTGCCTTCGTTGAGTCTTCTACAATGTGATCTTCTTCATCAAAATAAACCGTTTTTACCTGACCATAGCCCGATAGCGCGCCAGTTAAAAGAACCAGCAAAATCAATATTCTTTTCATTGTCATTAATTAAACCGTCAGGTCTGAATTACACCCACATTAAACGTCTTTTTTATAGGTGATTGGTTAGCTGCTTCTATACCCATTGAGATCATCTTCCTGGTCTCCAACGGATCTATAATACCATCCACCCATAACCTTGAAGCAGCGTAAAAAGGTGTTGTCTGACTATCATACCTTTCGGTGGTCTCCCTCAATAATTCAGCCTCTTTCTCTGGAGTTATCTCCTCGCCTTTTGCTTTTAAGGAAGCAACCTGAATTTGCAATAATGTTTTGGCTGCTTGTGCCCCTCCCATTACCGCGATCTTTGCAGTTGGCCAAGCGAAAATAAGACGTGGATCATACGCCTTACCGCACATTGCGTAATTGCCGGCACCGTAAGAATTTCCAATTATTATCGTAAACTTTGGAACCACAGAATTCGCGACGGCATTCACCATCTTCGCACCATCCTTAATTATGCCGCCATGTTCGGAACGGCTTCCGACCATAAACCCTGTAACGTCCTGTAAAAACACCAATGGTATTTTCTTTTGATTACAATTCATGATGAACCGAGCGGCTTTGTCAGCACTATCTGAATAGATGACTCCTCCAAATTGCATTTCACCCTTTTTTGACTTTACGACCTTCCGTTGATTGGCAACAATCCCGACGGCCCATCCATCAATCCTGGCTAATCCACAGATTATGCTTTGGCCATATAGCTGTTTATATTCCTCGAAATCAGAACTATCTACCAGCCGATGTATAACATCCAGCATGTCATAGGGCTTTTCCCGGTTCTCGGGCAGAATCCCATATAGCTCCTTCGGGTCCAGCTTCGGTACGGCGGCTGCAATTCTATCAAATCCGGCATGTTCCGGAGCGCCTAGCATGCTCATAATCTTCCTGATACTATCCAGGCACGCTTCATCATTAGGATGCTTATAATCAGTCACCCCAGAAATTTCACAATGGGTGCTTGCGCCACCCAAAGTTTCATTGTCGATCTCTTCGCCGATAGCGGACTTCACCAGATAGGATCCGGCTAAAAAGACAGATCCGGTGCCCTCAACAATCATTGCCTCATCGCTCATAATGGGCAGATAGGCACCCCCGGCAACGCATGAGCCCATAATTGCTGAAATTTGAACAATCCCTTCTGCAGACATAATCGCATTGTTTCTGAACATCCTTCCAAAGTGCTCCTTGTCCGGGAATATTTCATCCTGCATTGGCAAATACACACCGGCACTATCAACAAGATAGATGACCGGCAATCTATTTTCCATGGCAATTTCCTGGGCCCGCAGGTTCTTCTTGGCAGTCATCGGAAACCATGCACCTGCCTTCACTGTAGCATCGTTTGCAACGATCACACATTGCCGGCCAGACACATATCCGATTCCACATACTACGCCGGCCGAGGGGCAGCCCCCTTGTTCCTTGTACATGCCTTCTGCAGCAAAAGCTCCAATTTCAAGGAACTCACTCCCTTTATCAATTAAATACGCAATCCGCTCCCTGGCCAGCAGCTTCCCTTTTTCCTTCTGCTTTAAGGCATTCTTCGCACCCCCGCCACTATATATTTCCTTCAACCTGCTTTTAACCGAGAAAGATAGTTGCTTGTTGATGTCTTCGTTTTTGTTGAATGTTATATCCATTTAACCTTATTAGGATGCCTTGAGAATTGCTTCAATCTGCATCAATTCTTCAGAAGTAAATTCGAGCTTATCCATGCATTTAAGAGAATCGGCCAGCTGCTCTGGTCTGCTTGCCCCTACCAGTACAGATGTTATTCTTGGATCTTTCAATAACCAGGAAAGCGACATCTGCGCTAAAGACTGGTCCCTTGCCCTTGCAATCTCATTCAATTTCCGTACTTGCTGTATTTTTTCAGTTGTAATCTCAGTCGATTGCAAATGACCAGTAGTTTTTGCGGCTCTGGAATCTTTAGGAATTTCGTGCAGGTACTTGTCGGTCAGCAGTCCCTGCGCAAGCGGAGAAAATGGAATACATCCCACACCACGCGCTTCAAGCAGATGCAGCAATCCATCTTCAACCCACCGTTCCATCATAGAATATTTGGGCTGATGAATTAAACATGGGGTACCTAGCGCGTTCAAAATATCAAAAGCTTTCGCTGCCAAGTCAGCGGGGTAATTCGAAATCCCAACGTAAAGCGCCTTTCCTTGTCGAACAATCAGGTCCAATGCGGCCATGGTTTCTTCGAGCGGCGTATCCGGGTCTGGACGGTGATGATAAAATATGTCTACATAGTCCAATCCCATTCGTTTTAAACTCTGGTCCAGACTTGCAACCAGATATTTTTTGGACCCAAAGTTCCCGTATGGACCAGGCCACATATCATAACCTGCCTTGCTCGATATAATTAATTCGTCGCGATATGGTAAAAGATCCTGCTTAAGGATCTTACCAAAATTGCTTTCTGCCGTACCATACGGTGGTCCATAGTTGTTCGCAAGGTCAAAGTGGGTTATACCATTGTCAAATGCGAGATGAAGGATCTTTCTGTAGTTTTCTGGCACGTCTACGTCGCCGAAGTTGTGCCATAGACCCAGCGATAGCAATGGGAGCTTTATACCACTTCTACCCGATCTCCGGTACTCCATCTTTTCGTATCGTTCTGCCGATGCTTTGTAATTCATTTATTTGGTGCTTTTAACTTCTTCTATTGAGTTCCAGTCTGCTGTGCTATAATTTATCTTCCATAAATCATAACGTTTAAGTTGTGTTTTTAACCTTGGCTGGAATTCTTCCCAGTTTTTCTGATCTTTTTTACTCCAGAGCACTTCACTCAGTGCAGTCATCCTTGGAAAGATCATATACTCCACTTTTTTTCCGTTGTCAATATATTCTGTCCACAAGTTTGCTTGTGCACCTAATACATATTTATGCTCATCAGCACTTAATTCCGCAGGAATAGGTTCATATTTATATACCTTTTCTAATGGGATATAGCCTCCAATGGTAACCGAGTCCTCCGCTTTTGTCTGCGAATAGTCGAAATAAACATATGTAGTCGGCGTCATAATGACATCATGCTTTTGCTTCGCGGCTTCAATGCCTCCCGTCTCACCCCTCCAGCTCATTACCGTGGCATTTGGGGCCAGCCCGCCTTCAAGAATCTCATCCCATCCAATGATCTTTTTGCCTTTGGAATTTATGTATTTCTCCATACGTTGTATAAAGTAGCTTTGTAGTTCATGCTCATCTTTCAAACCTTTCTCCTTAATCAGCTGCTGGGCGAACGCAGAGCGTTTCCAGTTATCTTTTGGACTCTCGTCCCCTCCAATATGGATATAAGGTGCAGGAAAAAGCGCAACAACTTCATCAATTACATCTTCAAGGAACTTAAAGGTTTTTTCTGATGGACTAAAAACATCGGGGAACACACCCCAGGTTTGTTGAACTTGCTTACCGGTTGTTGAACCCGACCAAACTGCCTTAGGCGAGAAAGTTGTAGATTCTTCAGGAAAGGCACTTAGCTCCGGATAGGCCGCAATAGCTGCAGAAGCATGCCCTGGCATTTCGATTTCCGGGATAATGGTTACATACCGGCTGGCAGCGTAACGCACCACATCTTTAATGTCTTCTTGTGTATAAAACCCACCATAGCGTTGATTATCGTTGCCGGTACCTGGAAAACGTCCGATGATGGTTCCGTTTCTATATGCACCTACACTGGTTAGCTTTGGGTATTTCTTGATCTCAATTCTCCAGCCCTGATCTTCAGTAAGGTGCCAGTGAAAGTAGTTCATCTTGTGCAAAGCAATGTAATCAATGTATTTCTTGATATAGGAAACCGGGAAGAAGTGGCGGCCAACATCAAGGTGCATACCCCGATAGCCAAACCTTGGTTCATCTTTAACCTGGACTAATGGGATAGATAAAGAAGATGCTTTTGCCGTTGGAAGTAACTGGATTAAAGTCTGTACACCATAAAACACCCCTTCCGGATTTGCACCATTAATCTTTACACCACTTTTATTAGACTGTAATTGATAGGCGCCTTTTGTGGCAGCACTACTACGGACTAAAGCCAGGTCAATTGAATTTGCAGAAGCTACCTTTGTCGTCGCTAACTTAAATCCATATACATCCTGAAGAAACTCGTTTAGAAAGTCAGCTGAAGGTTGTACCGATGCATCTTTTACTACCAGCTTAGTCTTAGGAGTTATGATAAACGCACCCTGCTGCGTTTGAAGTTCCGCTGGCTTTGGAACAATATTTACCTGCGCTTTGACGGCGAAGAAACATCCGACTAATAGCAGAATCCCGATCGTTTTTTTTTTCATATTATATTATATTTGGTTTAAGGCTTATCTGCCTAAAATAATGATTTTATCAGCTAAAAAACCAAAGTATAACAGCCTTATTTCCGCAGAGCAGCAAACTGCTTTCTGAAATTTGCTAATTTCGGGTCAATAACAACCGCGCAATATCCTTCATGCGGATTGTTCAAATAATACTTTTGGTGCTCCTTTTCAGCAATGTAAAAACCTTCAAGTCTTTTAATCTCGGAAACTATAAGATGTTTATAGACCACCTGCATTTCGGCGATGATCTTTTGCGCAAGCTCAAATTGATGGTCATCGGAAACCAGAATTATACTGCGATATTGAGTACCGACGTCAGCGCCCTGTTGATCCGGCGTCGTTGGATTATGTGTGGACAAGTGTATCCTTATTAAATCTTCGTAAGAAATCTCTGCAGGATTAAATGTTACCTGCACCACTTCTGCATGTCCGGTCTTCCCTGAGCAAACTTCGCGATAGGTCGGGTTTGCAATTTTGCCACCAGCATACCCGCTTTCAACGGATTCAATCCCCTTGAGTTCAGCGAAAATTGCTTCAGTGCACCAGAAACATCCGCCACCAAAGACGGCCTTCTCGAAACTTGCTTCAATCTTTCTAAGGGACAAAGCATTCATACAGTACCTGAGGCCGCTTGGTGGCGGACCATCAGGAAATACATGACCTAAATGTGCTTTGCAGCTATTGCAAATTGCTTCAACACGACGCATACCATAAGAACGATCACTGACATACCCCACGGCGTTTTGCTTTATCGGTTGTGTGAAGGATGGCCAACCTGTACCGGAATCGAACTTCTCCCGGCCATCAAACAACAAGCAATCGCAGCATGCACAAGCATACAAACCTGGTTCAAAAAGGCTGCATAGCTCAGAACTAAAAGCCCGTTCTGTACCTTTAAGCCTGGTTACCTCATAGGTCTCGCGACTAAGCTGAGTTTTCCAGGCTTCTTCGGTTTTACTTATAACAAAGTCTGGTTCAGGGTTGCCATGATTAACAAACTTTATTACATCTATATATTTTAACATCAATCCTATGAATTAATATTCATTCCGGTTTTGTCTGAGTTGTTCCAGCCAGGCACGTTGTGCAGCAGCGCGGTGTCGAAGTCTTTCCTTCAGCTCCTCATCCTGTTCCAACTCTTCAGTGTGATGCTCGATCCATGCTTGATATTGCTTCTCCTGATGATCAACATTGATGTTTAACTTTTTCTGTAAGTTCTGTCGCTTCAACCGCAGCTCTTGTAAAGTATTGTTCCAGTCTGCCTTTGTTGGCCCGTCCGCTTCCAAAAACTTGATTTCTGCTTCTTTAATATCTTCTGACACCTTAGAAAGCTCGGTTCTCGCGGGCACATAAACTTGCTCGTCCAGATTATACCGGCTGATATCGTCTGTTAAGGCCAGAAGAGCAGTATTTACAGGCACTTCCCAATCCTCCCATATGTGCGCAACAAGCACAGACTTTCCGCTCGGAATATTCGCAGACACCACGTCCAGGTAGTCAGACACACTTTCCGCCCGCAGGGTTTCAGAAGCATTACCTGCAATCAGGCCGCCAGCAACACCAACCAACAAACCCAAAGGTCCGGCCAGCAAGCCAATTAATCCACCAAGTACACCACCGCCTAAAGTACCGGCACCCGCATCTTTGTCAACAGCTGAACGAATGGACGTTTTACCATCTTCATCCTTGCTAAGCACGTAAGTCTCGCCAACAGAGATGTCCTTGTTTGCCCCCAGCTGTTGGATTGCTTGTAAACCTTTGAATGCCTCAACCTCAGAGTTGAAAACTGCTTGAATCATCTTTTCCATGTAAGTATCTTTTTAAGGGTTAGTCCTAAATTAAATACAATCTTAATAGCAGTAAGTTTTACAGGGAACGAGCTTTGACACTCAGGTCAGGTTTCTGTCTTTAAACCAGACTTCATCAGGACTGGCTGTAAAACTCATCATTTTCTCCAGAAGAACCTCCGGGTCAGCTTCATTCAAAACAAGCGCCCGGTTAGCCGGTTTCAAATATCTTTCACTGACCATAACGTCCAGTTGTGCAAATAAGTTATCATAATACCCCCCGATATTAAGTACACCGATGGGTTTGTTGTGAAGGCCGAGTTGAAGCCAGGTGAGCACTTCAAAAAACTCTTCCAATGTCCCAAATCCACCAGGTAAGATCATAAACCCTTCGGCAAGATCGGCCATTCTCTGCTTCCGTTCATGCATATTCTCAGTAACAATAAGCTCGGTCAAATCCGTATGACCTACCTCTTTATCAAGCAAAAAGCGTGGTATAATGCCGGTAACTTCACCACCATTCCGCAACATCTCATCAGCCAGCATCCCCATCACGCCTACTCTCCCGCCACCGTATACCATTTTGATCTGCCTGCGTGCCAACGCTGCTGTCAGGTTCGTCACCGCTGTAGTCAGGACCGGATCCCCATTAAAATTAGCGCCACAATAAATACATAATGCTTTCATAATTACATATAAATCGGCTAATGTATGCAATTGTTATGAAAAATAAACCGCAACAAAAAAGCTCCGACTGGAACTTACCTGTCGGAGCTTTATACTATTATAATAAACAAGCCTGTTAATCCAGCTATTACCTGGAATAGTTTGGAGCTTCTTTAGTGATTGAAACATCATGTGGATGACTTTCACGCATACCTGCAGCAGTAATGCGAACAAATCTCGCATTTTGGAGATTTTCGATTGTAGCAGCACCGCAATAGTGCATTCCGGCACGCAAACCTCCAATGTACTGGTAGATCACTTCAGACAAGGTACCTTTGTAAGGAACACGACCAACAATACCTTCCGGAACGAGTTTGGTTACTACATCTTCTTCGTCCTGGAAATAACGGTCTTTAGATCCTTGCTGCATCGCTTCAACAGAACCCATACCGCGATAAGACTTGAACTTACGTCCTTCATAGATAATGGTCTCGCCTGGAGATTCTTCAACACCTGCAAACAGGGAACCCGCCATAATTGTACTCGCACCTGCGGCAATTGCTTTCACGATATCTCCGGTCTGTTTAATACCGCCGTCTGCAATCACAGGTATGCCAGTACCTTTTAGCGCTTGTGCACATTCGTAAACAGCATAAAGTTGTGGTACACCCACACCCGCAATAATACGGGTGGTACAAATTGAACCCGGTCCAATACCAACTTTAACAGCATCAGCTCCTGCAGCAGCAAGTGCACGGGCCGCATCGGCTGTTGCAATGTTGCCGGCAATTACCTGCAACTCCGGAAAGCGTT
Source organism: Pedobacter sp. (assembly GCA_038918115.1). Lineage (GTDB taxonomy): Bacteria > Bacteroidota > Bacteroidia > Sphingobacteriales > Sphingobacteriaceae > Pedobacter. The sequence goes on along the minus strand of JBCLAL010000003.1, from coordinate 239,450 downwards.
TCTTAATGGCTATAACCATGTCAATAACACCTTTAGAGTGACCATGTGCGGTATCTACTGTTACCACATCCACGCCAGCTTGAACCAAAGCTGCTACCCGTTCAATATTATCAGCTGCCACGCCAACTGCGGCACCAACACGAAGCCTGCCGTGTTCATCCTTACATGCCTGTGGAAAATTCTTATACTTCTGAATATCCTTAAAGGTGATCAGGCCAGCAAGGCGACCATGCTCATCAACAACGGGAAGCTTCTCAATTTTATAATCCTGAAGAATCTCTTCTGCTTGTAATAATGTAGTGCCCTCAGGTGCAGTAATCAAATTATCCTTGGTCATCACCTCAGCAATAGGACGCTGCATATTCTTTTGAAATCTTAGATCGCGGTTGGTAATTATACCAACCAGCTTATGCGCTGCATCTATAACCGGAATACCACCTATCCTGTATTTTGTCATGATCTGAAAAGCGTCAGCAACCTTAGCATCCAGGCTAAGTGTAACCGGATCCTGGATCATACCGCTCTCAGAACGCTTAACCTTTCTTACTTCGTCAGCCTGGCGTTCAATGCTCATGTTCTTATGCAGCATCCCGATACCACCTGCCTGTGCAATCGCAATGGCTAACCCGGATTCGGTAACCGTATCCATGGCAGCAGAGACAACAGGAACATTTAAGCGGATTTTTTTTGTCAGATATGTTTGCGTATCCACATCACGTGGAAGCACTTCTGAGTATGCGGGAACCAACAATACGTCGTCGTAGGTTAGTCCTTCAGCAATAAATTTTTGGGGATCGAGTTGCATAGCAAATAATTTAGGAGTTATTATTTGCCGGGCAAAACTACATTAATATTCCAGAATACACAAGCCTTAAAAGCTTTATCCCTTCTTTTAACCCTAAACTGACAATCACTCTGATTCAGGTTCAGTATGCTGTCGCAGCTGTTTTGGCCCTTGGGGCCAAATGAATGCCGTGGTTTGTTTTTTCCAACCCAGACTCTTGTAAAAGTCGCCTTTCCCTGGTGCAGCCGTTAATGTTACGAAATGATAATTCTCCAGCTTCTCGTTAATCTTTGTCACCAGGCTCTTGCCCAGACCATTGCCCTGAAATTCAGGGTCAACAATAATATCACCGAGTTGGGCGTAGTAACGCCCGTCGTCGATTGTCCGCCCAAAGGCAATGATCTTAGAACCATGATATACAAAAAGCGTAACCGTGCTCTTTGTGAAAGCGAGTTTAATCTCTTCCTCAACACGCGTACGCCAGTTAACTTTATAAAACATTTCACAGATATGCTTCCAGTCTATTGTTTCCAGATCTGGATTAAAGGTGTAAACAAGGTCTTGCTTGTTTAAGGGCGTTTGGTGCATAGCGATTTATATCAATGGTTATTTTTTGCCAACAATCACACTGGTAAGGTGTGCTTTCTGAAGGTAAGTATTAGCCAGGGTTTTAATCTCCTCTGGAGTTATGGTTTTCACAATCTGAATGTAACGGTCGTAGTAACCATAATCCAGCTTTGAAAAGTACAGATTTTTAAATTTATCTGCATGGGAAAATGCGTTTTCAAGGCTACCTAGCATAGAGCCGAGCATATAGTTCCTGACAAGATCAAGCTCAGCGTCGCTGACAAGATCACTCTTTAGTAATTCAAGCTCTAACATGATCTCACTTACAGCCGCATCACATACCTCCGCTCCAACCTCGGTAGCAATAAAGAAGTATCCGGCATCACGCAGTGAGACTACGGCAGAACCAATACCATAAGTATAACCCTTATCTTCCCGAATGTTCGCCATCAGACGCGATCCAAAGTAGCCACCAAGCAAAGTGTTTAGAACCTGTAAGCCGGCAAAGTCAGAATGACTCCTGTTTATTGCTAGTCTTCCCATGCGGATTGCAGATTGTACCGCCTCAGGTCGTTCGATGAAGATCTCTTTACGCTCTTGAAGTTTGAAGTTGAATTTATTTACTGCTGCAGAACTTTCCTTTCCCCATGCTCCACCAAAACAGGTATTTAACACCCTATAGGCGTCATCATCAAATTTTCCCGCAGCAAATATGGTGCAGTTCTCTGGCTGATATGCAGCATCAAAGTAGGCAAGTAGATCCGCGCGCGAAATTGCATCATAGTGCTCGGGTTCAATGTTAGAACCATAACTAGTCTCTCCAAAAATCGCATTGGCAAAGTGCTTACGTGCCAGATAGTCGTTCTTCTGCAAGCTGACCTGCAAAGATTGCTTCTGATTCTGCACAAAGATCGAAATTTCCTGTTCTGGGAAAATACTTTCTGTTACGATTGACTTTAGTATTGGTAATACCGAGGCCAGGTGCTTATTAAGTGTATAGACACGAATACTACTTTGATCTGCTCCATATTCAGTCTGTAGAAAAGCGCCATAGTAGTCTACGCGTTCTGCGATTTCCTTAGCGGTTAATGTAGGCGTACCGTTATTGATAAGTTGATTCACCGCTATACCCTGCAATGGCTTGCTGGCATCGTAGTTCACATTTTCAAATATGAATTCAAGCCTTATAAGAGATTGTTTACCAGCATTAATGGTAAATACGGGGATTCCATTATCTAAGTGTTGCTTTATTGGCTCAAGGAAATTTATTTCGTTTACCTGTCTAAACTCAGGTGTTAGGGTTCGGTTAAGCATCTGTTTTGATCAAATAATACAATGTAGAACATTTTTCGGGCTGGAACGTCTGCTGTGCAGCCTGCTGAATTGTTTCAGGACTTACCGCCAGGTACTTGTCGATTTCCGCATTCAACAATGCGCCATCGCCAAGTAGTTCATAGTACGCCAGGTTCATCGCCTTATCAAGCAAGTTCAGCTCAGCGAAGACCATAATCGACTCAGTCTTGTTTTTAACCTTAACAATTTCAGCTTCAAGTACGGGTTGTTCCTGAAGCTTTTGAAGCTCCGTCCAGATTGCTGCTTCCGCAGTTTCAACCTTTACCCCTTCAATCAGCTTTCCTTCGATCACAAACAAACCTTCATCCATACTGCTTGTAATGTAGGCATGGATATCACTAAAAAGCTGTTGTTCTTTCAACAGGCTGTTGTACAATCGCGAAGATTGCCCCTGCGACAAAACATCAGACATAAGGTCGAAAGTTTGGTATGCCGGATCTCTTCTGCTGGGCATCTTAAACGCCATGTAGATCGCATTTAAGGGAACGTCTGCTTGAACAACTTCTTTTCTGGCCGCAGTTTGTTCTGGTTCCTTTGGAAGGTTCCGCACATACTTTTCACCTGAAGGGATGGGTTCAAACCACTTTTCTGCAAGTCTTTTAACATCTTCTGTTTTTACATGCCCACCCACAACCATAATTGCATTCTTCGGACTGTAATGCTTTTTAAAAAAAGCTTTTACATCTTCCATTTTTGCTTCTTCAATTTGTGAGAGATCCTGCCCTATAGTTGCCCAGCGGTAAGGATGTACCTTATACGCAAGTGGCCGAAGTTTCAACCAAACGTCACCATAAGGCTGATTCAAGTAGCGTTGTTTAAATTCTTCGCAAACCACATTTCGTTGTGTTTCCAAACTCTTTTCAGAGAAAGCGAGACTTAGCATCCTGTCACTTTCAAGCCAGAAAGCAGTTTCCAGGTTCGTGGCAGGTAAAGTAATGTAATAGTTGGTAATGTCATTACTCGTAAAAGCATTATTTTCGCCGCCAACCCTCTGCAAGGGTTCATCGTAGCTTGGAATATTAATAGAACCTCCAAACATGAGGTGTTCGAACAAATGGGCAAAGCCTGTTTTACCTTCCTCTTCATCTCTGGCTCCAACGTCGTAAAGTATATTTAGGACCGCCATTGGCGTTGTGTCATCTTCATGAACCAAGACCCGCAGGCCGTTTGATAATGTAAAACGGTTGAAATCTACCATATAGTTTAAAAAAGTTCCGGCAAATATAGGCATCGAAGTCGGGGGAAATGTGATATTCTTGTGAAATAAAAATCTGCCGGGTAATGGTATATTTGCCGTATGAATACTGCTAATTTACTGGAACGGGCCTTAAACTTTGACTTCCTGTCTCAAGAAGAAGGCGTCTATCTTTACCGACATGCAGGCACAGCAGAGCTGGCCTATGTCGCCAATGAACTGCGAAAAAAGCAGGTTCCAAGCGGTAAAGTCACCTGGCAGATCGACAGGAATGTAAACACGACCAATGTTTGCATCGCAAACTGCAAGTTCTGTAACTTCTTCAGAAGGCCAGGTCATGAAGAAAGCTACATCACTGATATTGAAACCTACAAACGTAAGATTGAAGAGACCTTCCGATTAGGCGGAGATCAGCTCCTGCTGCAAGGGGGACACCATCCAGATCTGGGACTTCAATTCTATGCAGATCTCTTCAAAAAACTTAAGGAACTGTATCCAGACCTCAAGCTTCATGCTTTAGGTCCACCCGAGATTGCGCACGTTGCAAAACTGGAAGGCATCAGTCACACCGAGGTACTGAGCACTTTGAAGGCAGCTGGCATGGACTCCTTACCTGGTGCAGGCGCAGAAATCCTGAATGATCGCGTTAGACGACTGATTTCAAAAGGCAAATGTGGGGGGCAAGAATGGCTTGATGTCATGCGGGCAGCCCACCAGCTTGATATTACAACTTCAGCAACTATGATGTTCGGACATGTGGAAACCATTGAAGAACGCTTTGAGCATCTGGTTTGGATCCGTCAAGTACAGTCCGAAAAACCTGAAAATGCAAAAGGGTTTTTAGCCTTTATACCATGGCCATTCCAGGATGATGGTACCCTGCTTAAGCGCCTACGTGGAATTAGTAACAATGTTTCTGGTGATGAATACATTCGTATGCTCGCATTAAGCCGGATCATGCTACCGAATATAAAGAACATTCAGGCAAGCTGGCTCACTGTTGGTAAGTCTGTAGCCCAAATCTGCCTGCACTCGGGCGCGAATGATTTTGGTTCAATTATGATTGAGGAAAACGTTGTCTCCGCAGCTGGCGCACCACATCGCTTCACTGCCAAAGGCATTCAGCAAGCAATCATTGAAGCAGGATTTATACCCCAATTACGTGGGCAGCAATACAACTACCGTGAACTACCGAAGGAAATGGAAGAACAGGTAATTACCTACTAATTTTAATACCGCAGCATTTGAATGCGGCGTACAATGTAATTATTACATAAAAAGAGCGGCTGAAATTCAGCCGCTCTTTTTATGTAATAAAGCAGTATGGAATTAAAGTATTACCCCAAAAGGTTGCAGGATATCTTTTAAAGCTGCCTTTGCAAGTGGTTCATCGAAGGCTTCAGAAGCCCTGGCAGAATCCACGCCACTATTTGAATTTATACCAGTAATCGTGATTCCGGCTTGTGTAACGTTTTCTTCGCCAGCATAAGCACCTTGACCTAAACGGTTATCGGTTTCGTCGTTCAGTGAAATCCAAGGTTGTAAGGTTCCAGAAAATCCACGCGAAATTCGGATCAACCTGATTTTTGAGGAGTGACGTGCTTCAACCGCGTGCATTTGTAAGGCATACTCCAGGTACGGACTACCTAACAGGTCACCAGATATACCCTTAGTTGCTCTAAGTGCGGTATCTTCTAAGCCCTGTGCAATTTGAAGAAAGCTCCGCAGGTTCTTAAATGGTTCAGCGAATTCCTTATTACCGGTAAAGTCATAATTTGCAGGTGCAACTACTGGCTTACCGCCGGCGGCTGTAATTGTGTCTTGCAAAAACTTAACATGGGCAATCTCATGATCCCTGATGATACCAATTGCGGCTTTATCCACCGCCGCAGTTCCACCGGTGCCAAAAGCCGCATCCGTAAACCCTTTTGTATAAAATTTTTGTGAGAAATGCTCAATTGCAAGCCCCATATTAAGCGCATTGATCACAGCTGGAGATGCCGACTGACCATATGCCTTTTTAAACATAGTTCCTACAGCCAATGGCACAGCAGCCGCAGCCACTTTCTTTCCAAAGCTGAAGAAATCCTTCATTGCGGCTCTACGTGGACTTATGCGTTCATAAATCTCAGAGTCGGCCTTTTCTATTTCGTTTAGTATATTTAAAAAATTCATGGGTGTTCTGTTTAGGCAGTTGGTAAATTACTTGCGTTAATTTCGGTTGTTACATATTTCTTAATTGCCGACAATACCTCAGCAGGCTTAAGTGCACGGTCTCTCCCTGTTGCATTTACCACATCTTCAGCAAAACTATTCGGTTTAAGCACCTCTCGTATGTAAGCCGCATGACGCGCTTCTACTGAAACAATCTTAGCAGCAACTGCCAGGTAATCCTTCGATTTAATCAATCGGGCTACACCATTATAAGCAGCAACGCCAAGATCTTCCATTTCCCTTGCTGCAGTCAAAACCGCGTTGCGATCAGAAAAATTAACTTTACTGAAGTCGAACGCCAGATTACCAATTTTTGCGTCACCTAACACATTCTTTAAGAACTCGCGGTGCGCAATTTCATGCAGTTGTATATCTGTAAGGAAATCTTTTTCTCGACTGTCTATGCCCGACCAAAACGACTCTACAACTTTAGTGTAGAATGCGGCCTCTAATTGTTCCAGCGCAAAGGCATAATTAAGAATCCCGGTGTCACCCGTACCTAAATTAACCTTGTTTTCACCTGGTACAACCGGGTCCACAGGTGGGACATAATCTTTATCTTTGCTACAACCTGCGGCCATAAGCGCAACACCAACTGCACCAGCACCTGCAAACTGCAGAAATGAACGGCGGGCTAAAGTTGAATTTAAAATATCCTCACCTTCGTGAGATACTTCGTTGTCTTGTTTTAAATTCTTCATGAAAATGTAGATTAACTATCTTGCAATTTAGATTAAGTACTATTGTTAATGAAACGTTATGTAATAATGAGAAATAAATCGTGCAGTAATTTCACACTGCTACACAGTTGATTTCGAGTATATTAACACAAACCAATTTAATGACTAACACAATTAATGCCATAATAGTTGACGATGAGGAGTTCGCAAGATCTTCCCTGTATTTTCTCTTACAGGAAAACTGTAAAATGGTGCATATCAGTGGCATAGCGAAGTCAGTTGAAGAAGCAAAAACTTTACTGCATAAACACCAGGTGGATCTGATCTTTTTGGACATTGCTATGCCGGGCCAAAATGGATTTGAACTGATCAGCACCGCAGCGCAGTATCATGCACATGTGGTGTTCACTACTGCATACGATCAATATGCAGTGAAGGCCATTAAGGCTAACGCGCTCGACTATCTTTTGAAGCCCATTGACATTGATGAACTTAAAGAAACTGTTGATAAGGCCGTAAGATTTATAAGTCAAAATAAAGGCAACAATTCGGCTAATGAACGCCTTTCAAATCTTAAAATTGATCTTGACCAAAAAAATGTACGAAAGATCAGTTTACCGAACGGACAGGGTTATACCCTGGTAGATCTGGATCAAATTGTACATGTTGAAGCAGATAGTAATTATTCTATTTTCCATTTACACGACAGTGAAAAGATCACGGTGTCCAAAGTCCTTAAAGAATATGAAGAGTTACTCCCTGAATCTCAGTTTGTGCGGGTACATAAATCCAGCATTGTTAACCTTAATTATCTCCTGGAATACAACTCGCGAAACGGTCTTGAACTTACCTTAAAAAACGGCCAAAGAATTGCGGTTTCCAGACGCAGGGCCAGTGACTTTATGGAACGCGTCAGAAACTATACTCAGCTATAAGCACGAGCTTCTAAAAACATAATTGTGTTAAAGAAAACATCAATTCTTCTATTTATCACCTGGACATTCTTTCTTGGCTTCAAAACACTAGCGCAAACAACTTACATAGATCATTATGACGTTAGAGATGGCTTGCCAAGTAACAACTGCTTTTTCAGCTACCAGGATACAAAGGGATATATTTGGGTAGGAACTGACGCGGGAGTCAGCAGGTTCGACGGCAAATACTTCCGGAACTTTACCATTACCGACGGCCTTCCTGACAACCAAATCCTGCAGATCAAGGAAGACAAAATGGGCCGACTCTGGTTCCTGAGCTTTAGTGGCAAATTGAGTTACCATTACAATGGAAAGATTTTCAACAATACGAATTCGCCATTACTGCGTAAACTGAACATTACCGAAATTGTCATCTCCTTTTTTGAGGATAGTAAGGGAAGACTATGGTTTGGAACTAATAAAAACCTCCTTTACCTCTTTGATGGTAAAAAACTCCTGAAATTTGTTTCGCGGGATCTAAAACACCAATTCATCAATGCTACTGTATTTGAAGACAATTTGCATCGAATATGGATAATGACGCAAGAAGCATCAATGACCTATAAGGACGGTTCTTTTTACCGTGTACCGTCGATGCCCCTAGCACTTTCCTATAAGACAGTCACCTACGCACCAGATAAGAAATTAATCTATCTTGATAAAAGAGGTCTTCAGGTTTTTCAGGGCAATGTTAAGTCCGTGGATTTAGACATCCCATCCAACATGCTTAATACAAAGCAGGGATTTATGCATGCATCAGAATCCGAACTATGGTTGGCAAACAACGAAGGTGTTTTTAAGATCCGGAACGGGAAGAAAGCTGAACATTTTATACCGAATATCCCTGCAAGTCAGGTGATCAAAGACAAATTCGATAATATGTGGTTTACGACTTCCAATGGTATTTATATGTTACCCAGCGAAGAAAACCGGATGTATATTTTAGATCGGAGTCATGGTCTCTCAAGCAATTATATAAAAAGTCTCACTAAAGACAAGAACACACGCGTATGGCTTGGACTAGACAAAGGTCTTCTGAATGTAGTGGATTTTAAAAACACATCGATAAAGGAGGTTGAAGTACCGGCAATTGGAATTCAGAACGACATTAAACAACTCTATTTTGACAGCGCCCATGCTGTAGTTTATTTTAGCACTGAACAATCATTGGGAAGAATACAAAACATCTATGCTAAGATGAAACCTGAGCTGTTGCAGGAGGCTGCACACGCCGTACTGGCAATAAAGAACTTCGCCCTGAGTAAGAAAAACGAGCTGGCCATTGCAACGGCCTCCGGCGTATTTCTTATCAATAACCCACTTCAGGAATTCAAGTTCCATGCATTGAAGATAAAGCATGGTAAGCGCTTCTATGAGAACCGGGCATACACGGTATTTTATGATCAACAGGACAAGTTGTGGTTTTCAAATACAGAAGGACTCAACGCCAGTGAAGGGCTCTTTTTAGAAAGGTCCGCTGATCAAATGTACTTTAGTGATAAAAGGATTAACGATATTAAGGCACTTGATTCGGGCACCATCGTCGTGGCAACCGATGGTTATGGACTTGCGTACATCAGAGATGGTCATATCATTAAGAAGGTAACCGTCGATGATGGTCTTGCAGATAATATTTGCAAGAAGTTATTTGTAGATGGAAAGTTGCTTTGGGTCATTACCAACAATGGCATCAACAATATCTCAATAAACAAGGACAAGATTGAAATACAGGCCTATGAGTATACAAACGCCTTACTCAAAAATGATGTTAATGATCTTTATATTGGCGCAACAACTGCCTATTTCGCGACAAACAATGGCCTTGTCTATTTTCCGAAGAAAGCTTTTAAAAGGAAAGCCAAGGCACCACAGGTTATTGTCTCCGGCATATTGAATAACAACAATATTCTACAGGTACAGGATACCCTCACCTCTTTAGGTCCATCGAAAAACAACATTACATTTATTTATAGTGCGATAGACTTTCAGAAGCAGGATCTTATATACCGCTTTCGGCTCAACCCTGAAGACAATTGGACAGAGACAAGAAACAGACGACTCGAGTTTTCTTCACTCTCCCCCGGCGCCTATACCTTTGAGATCAGTACAAAGTCGAACAATACCGACTGGAGTAATCCAACAAAAATAAGATTTAAAGTAGAGGCGCATTTCTGGCAACATACCTGGTTTATAATACTGTTGCTCGTGGCTGCAAGTTTTACTTTTTATAAGATTGCCGTTATCATCACCAAGTGGCAAAAAAATCAGGAACAGAAACAGCTTGTACTGAAGCATAAGATCTTAATTCTTGAGCAACGCGCATTGCTTGCGATGATGAACCCGCATTTTATTTTTAATGTGATGAATTCTATTCAGCATTACATCAACACGAAAGATACATCTTCGGCTAATAAAATCCTGACCGGCTTTGCCAGGTTGATTAGGAAGAACCTTGAAATATGCACAAAAAGCTTCATCACCTTAGAAGAGGAATTGGAGTACCTGAACCTTTATCTTGGACTGGAAAAAAAGCGGTTTGGAGATAAGTTCAGCTACAAAGTAAATATTGATCCCGGCATTGATAAAGAAGAGGTTTTTATTCCCTCAATGTTATTGCAGCCCTTTGTAGAAAATGCAATTTGGCATGGCCTTATGCCAAAAGAAGAAGGTGGTCAGGTCGAGATAACCATGCAACTGGAAGATCAGGCTTATCTGCTCATCTACATTATAGATGACGGGATCGGAATAGAGAACTCCAGGCGCATGAAAGCGGGTTCACATAGCAGCAAAGGAATGAGTTTAACCCAGGAAAGAATCCAACTGTTAAATCAAACCGAATCAATGTCCATTCAGATGTCAATTCGTCAAAGGGGAGAATCTGGGACAATAGTGACCATAAAGATCCCCATTTAACCCTTTGTAACCGTTTACTCAAGAAATTCTACCACTGACTAAGAATAAAAAAATGCGTCAGCACTTTGCTTTAAACTTGTATTAGAAATTAAACAAACATGGTTTGTTAAAAAGCGTTCTTATAGAATTGGCCAAAGATATGTTCACCTAACCTAAAAACAATATCTCAATTCAGGGTTTCATTTGTGTGTTAAAAGTGGTAAAGCTAATATCTTTACCACTTTTTTTTTGCCCTGGAAACTCCCTTTCATAATTTTGAGCTACTTTAAAAATTCATCTTATAAGATTTAATTATTTTATAATTTTGCGTTGTACATCACGTACAGCCCCTTTAAAAAAAACAGTTTGTATTTATTAAATTAGCAATTGTAACCAGGCATTTTATTTTTATTTGTATGACAACGACTAGTAAATCCACCAAGAAAAGTTCTGTTGATGAGACTCGCTTTGAGGATCAAAATCTAGATGGACCCCAGACCACCGGTTTTAGCAAAAAAGCGCCATTCGATGATGAAGATGATGATTTTGATATGCCGTTAGATGATCTTGATACATTAGATACTTTCGATTCTGACGACGACGATGATTATTAACTGATAAAAAAAGATTAATATTGAAGCATCCTAATCAGGATGCTTTTTAATTTACCCCCATTTAGCAAGCATGCAAATCACTGAAGTTACTAGTAGCAACACCCGTAAAGCTTTTTTAGACATTCCTCACTTAATTTACAAGCATGATGAAAATTGGATATGTCCTTTGGACCAGGATATCGAACAAGTATTCGACCCAAAGAAAAACCCTTTTTATCAGCATGGTGTATGTACCAGATGGATCTTAAAAAATGATGCTGGAATTGTAATTGGACGTGTTGCTGCATTTATCAATTTCAAAAAGGCAAACCAGTTTGATGTACCTACAGGAGGCATGGGATTTTTCGAGTGCATTGACGATCAAGAAGCGGCAAACTTGATTTTTACGACAGTAGAAAACTGGCTGAAATCAAAGGACATGAAGGCCATGGAAGGTCCAATAAACTTCGGGGAGAACGATTCATTCTGGGGTTTGCTGGTAGAAGGGTTCACGCCCGCCTCTTACGGAATGAACTATCATCCCCCCTACTATCACAAGTTATTCAAGAACTGGGGTTTTGAAACGGCTTACGAACAAATTACTAATCACCTGGATATAACGAAACCCTTTCCGGAACGGTTTTCAAAAATTGCCAATTGGGTTGCAAATAAGCCTGGGTATACATTTGAACATTTTTCCAAGAAGAATTCTGAAAAGTACGTTGCCGATCTGATGGAGATCTACAATGACGCTTGGAAAGACTTTAAGAACTTTGTACCTATAAAGAAAGAAACGCTGATTGAATCGTTCAAGAAAATGGAAATCATTATGGATGAACAACTCATATGGTTTGCATATGTCAATGGTGAGCCTGCATCATTTCTGGTAACCATCCCCGACGCCAATCAAATGATAAAGGGCTTCCATGGTAAGCTTGGCTTATTGCAGAAGCTAATCTTTGCTTACAGGCGCTGGAAAGGTGTTTCAAGAATGCGTGCAATCGTAATGGGTACAAAAACAGCCTATCAGAAACATGGCTTGGAATCGGCTTTATTCATTACACTAGGGAAGTACGTGCTACCGCTAAATCAATACAGAGAATTGGAGATGTCCTGGGTTGGAGATTTTAATGACAAGATGCTGGCGATACATGAAGCGACAGGTGCCGCTTTTGGCAAGCGGCACATGACGCTGAGAAAAGATTTTTAGCCTTTTTCTCTGATTTCCTCATATAGATCAATAACTTTCTTTTGAAGCTTAATGATCTCAGCCTCTCTGGCAGATAATCTTTCTTTGAGACTGTTGATCTCTTCAAAATTTACAGATTGGGGGTTTTCTCCTTCTTTAGAGATGATATCCATAGTAGATACTTCGAAAAGATTTGCAATTTGTTCGAGTCTGGAAATATTTATGTCTGTGATGCCCGTTTCAATTTTGGAGAATGCAGGTATGGAAATCTTCAATCTTTTGGCTACTTCCCCCTGGCTCCATCCATTTTTCTGTCGTAGCTGTCGAATATTTTTACCGATAATGTTCATGATAGTTTTTTAACTGTGTGTTTCTTCGACTAGGCCTTCAACTCACGTGCCAGTTTAATAAGATCCAAGCCGCTGAAATTTCCTGAACTCATAAGCAATAAGTTCGTCTTGGTAAAATTCCTTGCCAAGAGGTAGTTTTCCAGTGCATTCTTGTCGTTAAAGAACATTAAGTTTTCATCTTTGAAGGCCCTTTGAACATCGATTTCGGTATAAGGAACAATCTTTTTATGCCTGAATGTCATCTCATCTATATATACAATCGCCTCATCCGCCAGTTCCATCGTATGCTCATACTGATCCAAAAATTCTTTGTTCAGACTACTAAATGTATGCAACTCTATACAAGCTAGCAACTTCCTGTCAGGAAACTGTGACTTCACCGCTTCAATGGTAGCCTTCAGTTTGGACGGGGAATGAGCGAAATCTTTGTAAATGTTGCTGGTATCAGTACGACCAATAAGCTCTAAGCGCTTTGCTGCACCTTTAAAGGACGAAATTGCCTTGTCAAATGCAGCTGGAGAAATATCAAGACTTTCACAAACGTGTTTTGCTGCACTTAAATTCATGAGGTTATGATCGCCAAATACGTTCAATGGCGTATGTTCTGGCAAAAGTAAAGTAACACCGTTTTGCACTTCATGTTCAGGAATGCTGTACGGCACTTTCTGAATGGCGGCAGTTGATGCTTCAACAAGTTTCTTCACCTCCGCATCCACCTCACAATAGATTAACTTACCTTCCGGTTGTATCGTGTTGATAAACACGTCAAATTGTTCTACATACTTGTCAAAAGTCGGGAACACATTGATGTGGTCCCAGGCAATTCCACTGATCACACCAATATTCGCCTTATAGAGATGAAACTTCGGCCGACGATCTATTGGTGAGGCCAAATATTCGTCGCCTTCTATTATAATCACCGGAGCCTCATTCGTTACTTTAACCATTGTATCAAAGCCTTCGAGCTGTGCGCCAACAAGGTAATCGAAGTCACGATCATAATAATTCAAAACATGCAGGATCATTGATGTAATCGTTGTTTTACCATGACTACCGCCAATCACCACCCGCAACTTATCTTTAGTTTGCTCGTAAATATATTCTGGATAAGAGTAAACTTTCAAGCCGAGTTCCTGCGCTTTTAGAAGCTCTGGATTATCAGGGAAGGCGTGCATACCCAATATCACCGCATCAAGCCCAGTTGTAATACGCTCCGGGTCCCAACCCATCACTTGTGGCAGAAGTCCGAAACGCGCCAGTCTACTTGCCGATGGCTCGAATACGGCATCATCAGATCCACTGATCTGAAATCCCTTTTTATGTAATGCAATGGCCAGGTTGTGCATGGCACTTCCGCCAATTGCGATGAAATGTATACGCATAGAATTTATTGTTTAATAAACCGGGCAGCTACCCAGTCGCCGATTTTCTTATGGTCCTGATATTCCATTCCAACAGTTCCAGAAGCCGCTTTGATCATACCGAGGTCGGGATCCTCGTAGAAGCCGCTAAACACAATTTCTCCTCCTGATTTAAGTATACCAGCATAGGTCTCCATTTGATCCAGCAAAATATTTCTGTTAATGTTTGCAAGAATTACATCAAAGGTCTGTGCCGGGATTGCTTCTTTTCCACCGCAGATTACTGTGATGTTGTCAATCTTATTTAAAGCTGCATTCTCAAGCGTGCTTTCATAACAAACCTGATCATAGTCAATTGCAGTCAAAGCTGTAGCGCCGTTTTTAGCAGCGAGAAAAGCCAGAATACCTGTACCACAACCCATATCTAGGACCGCTTTTTCATTCATATCCATGGAAAGGATGTATTCCATCATCATGGTTGTGGTTTGATGATGTCCGGTTCCAAACGCCATCTTCGGATCAATAACGATCTCGTAAGGGTATTGAGGTTGTGGATCATGAAATGTAGCCCTTACATAACATTGATCGCTGATCACCAATGGTTCAAAGTTCTGTTCCCAGACCTTATTCCAGTTTTCACCTTCAATTTCAGCAACTTCATAGGTAAAATCCAGATCCTGATAGTTAGTCAAAAGCGCTTGTAAAGCAGGCTCCTTGAAGCTTTCCTGATCGATGAAAGCTGTAAATCCATCCGTTATATCCTCAAAAGTGTTGAACCCGATATCAGCAAGGTCCGCAATAAGCAGATCTTGCTGATATCCGGCGATATCAACGAACTTAAATGTTACTTGTATATATAGCATTATGCGTTAAATGCTTTAATAATGTCTGTAAAATCACGCGACTTAAGCGATGCTCCACCGATTAACCCACCATCAATGTCTGGCTGTGCAAAAAGCTCAGCAGCATTTTTCGGGTTGCAGCTACCTCCGTAAAGTATGCTTACACCTGCTGCGATCTCGTCGCCGAATTGTGTGGCAACTTCAGCCCTGATAAAGGCATGTACTTCCTGTGCCTGATCAGAAGTAGCGGTAAGTCCGGTACCAATCGCCCATACAGGCTCATAGGCAATGACTACTTTTGCAAAATCAGCTGTAGAAAGCCCGAATACGCCATTGCTAAGCTGTGTCTTAATTACATTAAAGAAGTCGCCATTATTGCGCTCATCAAGGGTTTCACCAATACAGAAGATGGGTGTAAGGTCATTAGCCAAGGCAGCTTTTGTTTTCTCAGCAAGCAGCTCATCGCTTTCAGCAAAGTATTGTCTACGTTCTGAGTGACCGATGATCACATAGGCACAACCAACAGATTTGATCATTCCCGCAGAGATTTCGCCGGTATAAGCACCTGATGCATTCTGATGGCAATTTTGTGCACCGATGGCAACAATGTTTCCACCTAGCTTTGCCAGGCTGTTTAAGTGAATGAAAGGCGCACAGATAATGGCCTGCTGATCACCTTTTTTCTCATCTCTAACCATATTAATGATCTCGGAAAATAAAGAGATGCCTTCAGCATAATCCATATTCATTTTCCAGTTACCAGCTACAATTTTTTTCCTCATGTTTTCGGTTGTTTTTATTTTAGGTTAAGTGTTGCGAATTAACAACACCGTTATTTAAAGTTTCTGTTCACAGTTGTCAGTTCAAATACATGCTGCAAGATCTGTTGTTCAATCTCATCAAATGGCAGTCCGCGGCGTTCCAGTACCTTAGTTGCGGTATCAAACACCTTTTTAAGTGTATAAACTTCATAACCGTGTGACCCACCCCAGGAAAAATCCGGAATAAAGTTTCTCGGAAAGCCACCGCCAAATATGTTAGCGCTAACACCGGCAACGGTTCCGGTATTAAACATTGTATTTATAGCACATTTGGCATGATCCGCCATGATCAATCCACAGAATTGAAGTCCCGTTTTCCGGAACCCACCTTTCTGATAATCCCATAGTTTTACCTCTGCATAGTTATTCTTCAGGTTGCTGTTGTTCGAATCCGCACCAATATTGCACCATTCGCCCACTACCGAGTTGCCCAGGTATCCTTCATGTCCTTTAGATGAATGACCCCAAATAACAGCATTATTTATCTCACCACCAACACGACAGAAAGGACCAATTGTGGTCTGGCCATATATCTTCGCACCCATTTTGACCTGTGAATTTGCACAAAGGGCAAACGACCCGCGTATATTGCTTCCCTCCCATACCTGTGCATTTTGCCCGAGGTAGATAGGACCTGCAGTTGTGTTAAAGGTTGAACATTCCGCCGAAGCGCCTTCTTCCACAAAGATCTGATCGCCTATAACTATGTTGGTTGAACTCAAGCCGGCAGACTCCCTACCGGCGGTCAGCAGCTGAAAATCTTTTCTCAGCTCGATATCATTAAACTTGAATATATCCTCGGGATAATAGATCCTTAGCACCTCATGATCATAGTTGATAACGTTGCCGCGCCGATCAGAGACATCAAATTCCATTAGATCATCTAACTTCCGAGCCAGCACCATATCCCCTTTTACAAGAATATCTCCTGCTTTCAATCCAAGCAAGGTATCCACCAGCCGCTCGTCCGGGCAAACAGATCCATTAATATACAGATCGCATTTAGCCAAGGCAGGAAATTTCGTGGCAAGGTAAGGTTGCGTGGCAAAACCGGCCTGGGCATGAAGATACTTCGACCATTTCTCAGCCACCGTCAGAATCCCAATCCTAAGATCGGCCACCGGCCGCGTAAAGGTTAATGGACGGAGGGAATTCCATGCAGCATCATCAAATAAATTGATTGTCATAAGCGGCAAAAATAAAAAAAGTCCCGATGCATATTGCACCGGGACTCAAAATAAAAGTCTTTAACCTAAAATTACTTCTTTGCGTAACGGGTTTTGAATTTATCGATACGACCAGCAGTATCAACAAGTTTCATTTTACCTGTATAGAACGGGTGAGAAGTATGAGAAATCTCTAATTTGTATAATGGATACTCATTTCCATCTTCCCAAGTGATAGACTCTTTAGTATCTACACAAGATTTAGTTAAAAAAGCATAGTCGTTAGACATATCTTTAAATACTACGAACCTATAGCTTGATGGATGCAGATCTTTTTTCATGATATTATATTTTTATACTTAGTTGTCGCTTATTTTTAAGGTTGCAAATATCCATATTTAATTGCACATAAACAAGCAGTAAAAATATAATTTTCTATTCTTGAATTTGCTGGCACAATTCTATAAGTACTCCATTTGTTTCTTTCGGATGTACGAAGCATACCAGTTTATTATCTGCTCCGCGCTTTGGAACCTCATTCAGCAGTACAAAACCTTCTTGCTTAAGCCGCGTCATCTCCGCAGCAATATCCTCAACCTCAAAAGCCAGATGATGTATACCTTCACCTTTCTTTGCAATAAACTTTGCAATGGGACTCTCCTCGGCAGTAGCTTCCAGTAGCTCTATTTTACTTTCTCCAACCTGAAAGAATGATGTATTAACCTGTTCTGTAAGGACATGTTCTTCTTTGTAAGCCCCTACACCGAGAATTTTTTCGAAAACCAGATTGGCTGCCCGAACGTTTTTTACAGCAATGCCGATATGTTCAATTTTGTTCATTCTTTTTACGTTAGTGAATTGTAAAAATACAGGAATAAATGGTATAGAAAAGTCGACAAATAGGCGCTGGCAATCTTTTTTAGTATCTTTGTGTATAAAACAAGACCCAATATTTTATGGAACTTCCTATTTATCTAGATAATAATGCAACGACTCCCCTCGACCCAAGGGTCTTGGAAGCGATGTTGCCATATTTTACAAACAAGTTTGGCAATGCCGCAAGTCGTAACCATGCTTTCGGCTGGGTTGCTGAAGAAGGTGTAGACTATGCACGTGAGCAGGTAGCTAAATTAATTGGTTGTACAGAGAAAGAGATCATTTTTACTTCCGGCGCAACTGAAGCAGACAACCTTGGTATTAAAGGTGTGTTTGAGATGTATCAGGATCGTGGTAATCACATTATTACTGCAACTACGGAGCATAAAGCGGTTTTAGACACATGTAAACACCTTGAAAAGCTAGGCGCAAGAGTAACCTACCTTGATGTTAAGGAAGATGGATTAATCGACCTTCAGGAGCTTGAAGCTGCGATGACTGATCAAACCATTCTTGTAACCATCATGTATGGAAATAATGAGATCGGCGTAATCCAACCTATTAAAGAGATTTCTGCAATTGCACATAAATACGGCGCTTTATTCATGACTGATGCTACCCAGGCGGTAGGTAAAATCCCTGTTGATGTAAATGCGGATGGAATCGACTTAATGGCTTTTACTGCACATAAAATCTATGGCCCTAAAGGCGTAGGTGTTTTATATGTACGTCGTAAAAACCCTAGAGTTAAAGTTACCGCACAAATTGATGGTGGTGGTCACGAGCGTGGTATGCGTTCAGGCACCCTTAATGTTCCTGGAATTGTTGGACTAGGTAAAGCTTGTGAACTGTGCCGGTTAGAAATGGCTGCTGAAGCGGAAAGATTGTCTGGATTAAGGGACAAAATGGAAGCTGCACTTACTCAATTGGAAGAAAGTTATGTAAATGGTAACCGTGAACACCGTCTGCCACACGTAACTAACATCTCTTTCAAATATGTTGAAGGTGAAGGCTTGATGATGGCGATGAAAGATCTTGCAGTATCATCCGGCTCAGCTTGTACTTCTGCATCGCTTGAACCATCATACGTGCTAAAAAGCTTAGGTCTTTCTGATGACCTTGCACACTCTTCTATCCGCTTCGGATTAGGTAGATTTACTACTGAGGAAGAAGTGGACTATGCAATTGAGAACACTAAAAAAGCGGTACTTCATTTGCGGAATCTTTCTCCACTGTGGGAAATGTTTAAAGAAGGTATTGACTTAAGTAAAATTGAATGGGCAGAGCACTAGTCGCTGCTGCTATAAATTAGATATTAATGAGCCTTAAATGGCCTGGAGGAAAATAAAATGGCATACTCAGAAAAAGTAATGGAACACTATACCAACCCAAGAAACGTTGGTACATTAAATAAAGACAGTAAATCTGTAGGTACTGGACTTGTTGGGGCACCAGAATGTGGTGACGTAATGCGTCTTCAGATTGAAGTTGACGAAAACAATGTGATCACTGATGCAAAGTTCAAGACTTTTGGATGCGGATCAGCAATCGCTTCTTCATCGTTAGCTACAGAATGGTTGAAAGGTAAAACAGTAGATGAGGCTTTAGCCATTGACAACATGGACATCGTTGAAGAACTTGCCTTGCCACCGGTAAAAATTCACTGCTCGGTACTTGCAGAAGATGCAATCAAATCTGCAATCAACGATTACCGTGTAAAAAATGGTATGGAGCCAATTGAACTGGCTAAATCACACCACTAATTTTAACTGGTTATGGGCAACCAGGACCGGAGAATGAAGTTAGTTTATAAATTAAAGTACAAATGATTACAATAACTGATAAAGCTAAAAGCAAAATTGATCACCTGATGCATGAGGCAAGCATGGATAGTGAATACTTCCTTCGTGTTTCCGTAAAAGGTGGCGGATGTTCCGGCTTGTCTTACAACCTCGATTTCGATAATGAGACAAAAACCGGCGATCAGTTTTTTGAAGATAAAGGGATCAAAATCGCATTGGACATGAAGTCTTTCCTTTATCTTGCCGGAACAGAACTAGACTTTTCGGACGGACTAAATGGTAAGGGCTTTAACTTCCATAACCCGAATGCAAGTCGTTCATGTGGTTGCGGAGAAAGTTTTTCTGTTTAAATACATTAATTTTGAGGATGAAAAGGGGCATTATGCCCCTTTTTTTGTTCAATTTGCATCCATAAATTTCAGGTTGCATAATTACAGCGAAACCTTTATCATTGCTCTCCCAAATTAACAAACAGTTATATGGTAACCTTCAATGAATTTTCTACCGTTCCCAGTCTGCTGAGAAACGTAGTAGAAAACATCCATAGCCCAGAACACACTTTCCTTAAACAAAAAATAGGAAACGACTGGAAAGAGATCTCCTACCACACCACCTTACGCAATGCTGATGCAGTATCTGCATTCTTTCTTAGGAAAGGTATAAACAAGGGCGACCGGATGGGCTTGATCATCGAAAACTCCCCGGAATACGTATATTATGACCAGGGTATACAACAGATCGGTGCAATCAATGTTTCCATTTACCCTACCCTGTCTGAACACGAGGTCGAATACATCATCAACGACTCTGGTATAAAGGCCATCCTTGTAGGTAGTCCGTTTCTTTTCAAGAAGATTCTGAAAATTGCAAAAAATTGCCGCGAGCTTTTATATGTAATTCCCTCCTTTGCTGACATAGAAAAGGTTGCCGTTCCCGCCGACTTTCCGAAGGAAATCATCCAATTTAAAGACCTGCTGGATACCGCCAACAGTATTACTCCAGCAGAACTGGCACAAATAAAATTGCTGCGCGAGGCTTTGCGACCAAAGGATCTCTCCTCATTGATCTATACTTCTGGTACTACTGGAACACCAAAGGGTGTAATGCTTTCACACGGAAACTTCGTTGAAAATGTGAAGGTCTGCCTGCAACAGATTCCAGTGATCGATAAAGATGACCTATTCCTTTCCTTCCTTCCACTCTCGCACGTCTTTGAACGTACGGCAACGTACCATGTTTGCTGTGCGCAGGGTTGCACCATCGCCTATGCACAAAGCCTGGAATTGTTGGCGAAGAACATGGCAGAGGTGAAGCCTACCGTGATGAGCTGTGTACCCAGACTCCTGGAAAGGATACATGATAAAGCGATAAAAAGTGGAACGGCTGCCGGCGGCATGAAGGCTAATATCTTCATGTGGGCATTAGAAACAGGACAAGCTTACCGTAACAAAAAAGAAGCCGGCAAAAACCCGGGCATCTTACTTTCGCTAAAACAAAGTACGGCCAATAAACTCGTATTCAGCAAGATCAAAGAAAAAACCGGTGGCCGCTTGAAATTCATGATCTCTGGCGGTGCGGCATTGCCTAAAAACGTCGGCGAATTCTTTGGAAACCTTGGAATAAAGATCTTAGAAGGATTTGGACTCACAGAAACTTCGCCGGTAATGTCTGTAACCGAATACCACCGGCAGGTTTATGGCACCGTAGGCAGGGTAATCCCTGGAATTGAAGTGGGTATTCAGGATGTCGAAACCAAGAAGTTCATCAGCATACAAACACATGATAGCTTCAATGAAGAATTTGAATGTGAAGAAGGCGAGGTTGTTGTAAGGGGCCATTGCGTAATGCAGGGCTACTTTAACAAACCAGCAGAAACTGCCGAGGCTATCGACAGCGATAACTGGTTCCACACCGGAGATATCGGCCGCTTTTTTAAGGGTAACCTTCAGATCACCGATCGTATAAAAAATATGATTGTAAATGCATATGGAAAGAACGTTTACCCTACACCTGTAGAAAATATCTATCTGAAAAGCCTGAAGATCGAATCGATCTTCCTGATCGGTGATAAACGGGAGTATCTGACAGCCATTGTGGTACCAAACCGCGAAACGCTTCAAGAACAGTTTAAGCTTCCGGATGCCTACTTTACACAACCGGAAACCTTCATTGAAGAGCAGGAAATCCTTAGCTGGATCAATCAGGACATCAGGAAGCTCTCTAATGAACTTGCAAAATTTGAACGTATAAAGAACTTTAAGTTGAAACGCAATCCATTCAGCATGGAAGAAGGTGAAATGACTCCCAGCATGAAGTTAAAACGTAAGGTTATAGAACGCAAGTACGCCGAACCGATCAATGAGATGTACAAAATGGCAGTGGAAGCTGATTAGATTTACTATTTTTGCATCCATTTAACTTCATAAACCCCTCCGGCAAATGCCGGAACAAATATCCATATGAGCTTATCAGAATTAGAAATATTACGCCGTAATGCGTTATCCGAGCTTCGGAAATTAGGTATCGATCCTTATCCTGCAGAAAGTTTCGAAATCAATGCCAATGCTGCAGACATTCTTGCGAATTACGAAGGAAATCCCGATGCATATAAGAACATCAGCCTTGCTGGAAGAATCATGACCCGCCGGATCATGGGCAGTGCTGCATTCGTTGAGCTTCAGGATTCGACCGGAAGAATTCAGATCTACCTTAAGAGAGATGATCTTTGCCCCGATGAAGATAAAACACTTTATAACACTGTTTTTAAAAAGCTGCTTGATCTTGGTGACTACATCGGCATCAAAGGATATGTTTTCACCACCCAAACTGGTGAGATCTCAATCCATGTCACCGAATTTAAACTATTGTCTAAATCATTAAAGCCGCTTCCAATCGTTAAGCGTGACGAAGAAGGTAATATCTATGATGGCTTTACAGACCCGGAGTTACGATACAGACAGCGTTATGTTGATTTAACTGTAAACCCTGGTTTTAAAGATATCTTTATAAATCGTTCTAAAGTAATTAACACCATGCGTAATTACTTCAACGAACAAGGTTGGATGGAAGTGGAAACCCCAATCCTTCAACCAATACATGGTGGTGCAGCTGCAAGACCTTTTGCTACACACCACAATACACTGGATATGCCGCTTTATTTAAGGATCGCCAATGAACTTTACCTTAAGCGCTTGATCGTTGCCGGATTCGATGGCGTCTTTGAATTTGGAAAGATGTTCAGAAATGAGGGTATGGACCGCACGCATAATCCGGAGTACACAGCAATGGAAATCTATGTAGCATACAAGGATTATATCTGGATGATGGCTATGGTAGAAGCATGTCTTGAGCGCGTTGCTGTTGCTATACATGGTAAACCTGTGGTGAAAGTAGGAAACCATGAAATCAATTTCGCAGGACCATACGAGAAGTTAACCATGTACGAGTCAATCCAGAAATATACTGATATTGACGTGTCGGGTATGACTGAGGCTGAGATCGCAGAGACCTGCAGAAGTCTCGGCATTGAGGTGGATGCAAGTATGGGCCGTGGTAAATTGATTGACGAACTATTTTCTGAGAAAGTAGAAGCCAATCTGATCCAGCCGACCTACATTACTGATTATCCAATTGAGATGACGCCTTTGGCAAAGAAACACCGTAGTAAGGAAGGACTGGTTGAGCGTTTTGAGTTGTTCGTTAATGGTAAAGAAATTGGGAATGCTTATTCGGAATTAAATGATCCAATTGACCAGAAAGAACGTTTCGAGGACCAATTGAAACTTGCTGCCCGTGGTGATAGTGAGGCAATGGCCATGGATGAGGATTTTGTGAGAGCACTAGAGTATGGTATGCCACCTACTTCAGGGCTGGGCGTTGGTATCGACCGTTTGGTTATGCTGATGACTAACCAGTCTACCATCCAGGAAGTGTTGTTCTTCCCCCAAATGCGCCCCGAGAAAAAAGCTAAGGTAACCGAAGATCAGGATTTCGTTGATGCAGGTGTACCACTTGAATGGGTGCCGGCTATTCGTAAAATGGGGATCAATACCCTTGAAGATCTAAAGTCTGCCAATCCGAACAAGGTATTTAATGACCTTGGTGGTATGCGCAAAAAGTTAAAACTAGATATTCCTATGCCTAGCAAAGAGGAAGTAACTGCCTGGTTCGCATAGAACCTGCCAAGCACATTTGAAAAGCCGCATTGTCAATTGACAATGCGGCTTTTTCATTTTACACAGGACGGCAATGTTTAAGATTATCAGCACAACAAGTATAGCAATGATCGCACTTGACAGAGACAAGCCAAAAAAAAACCAACTTGGGAGCTTAAAGACACCTGACCCACACCTCGCCCACACCTCACCCACACCTCACCCACGTAATATGTGTCTGAGGTGTGTTACAAGTGTTGAGCAGGTCTCCGGCATTCATGATATTCATTGTTCGTTGGTGGTTATTTTTTAACCCAAAAACCTGGCGCGGTCGTAAAAAAAAAGAGGTGAAGACATTTCCGCCTTCACCTCTTTTAAAGTATATGGTATACGATTACCTGTATCTGATCTGCTGTTTATCAAGCATCACTAATTGATCTTTCATCTGTTTGATCTGATCCGCAAGAAGTTTATTCTTGTCCGCCTTTTTCGCTTCTGACAGGTACATTTGCGCTTCACGCTTATTTCTTTTACCCATTGCGATACCCGCAAGGCTTAGCTTTGCCAGGGCAATGTTATGATCCATCTGCATGCCCAAAGAAAGGGCCTTTTTAAAATACTTTTCAGATTGCATTGGTGCTTTTCTAGACTCAACAAGGCCAACCAGCAGGTTATAATAGCCATGTTGCATTTTAACCAGCTGCTTTTCGTAGTTTGTAATACGCTTTAAATAGACTTCTGCTTTCGGCATATTGTCTTTTCTTAAAAACCATTGCGCCAGCAACATGTTTTCATTGTAGAGATACGTTGCAAGCACCAAAAGACTGATGAGTACAGCTAGAATACCCCATCCCCAATATCCAAAAACCATGAGTGCAATAGCACCACCAAGGATCGAAAATCCAATTATTAAACGAAAAATGTTTGGCATAAAATGATTGTAAATTTTGTGCAAATATCGTGTTTATATACTTAAAATCAGATTTAAACTTCTAAATTCAATAATTAATAAGCTAATTCAATTGCATCCCATGTATAAATTATTAACGATCTTCGCGCTCTTTCTGGGCCTGCAGGCAAGTGCCCAGGACTTAAACAAGAAAAAGCAAGACACCTATAGACATAAAGAAGTTATGATCAACACCTGTACACGAGATCAAGTGGCAAATTTTCCGGATTTTAAGACCATGTATGACAGCATGTATGAAAGTTATACACCAGACTCTGCTACGCTACAAAACTTAAAACCGCTAATGGAAGGTGTAAAGATTAGCATTGTGATGGGCACATGGTGCGGGGACAGCAAGTTACAGGTTCCACATTTCTATAAAATTACTGACAAGCTCGGAATTGCTGAAGGAGACATTACGCTGATTTGTGTTGATGGCGAGAAAAAAGCGGAGCATGGACTTATAGATAATATGAACATTGAACGGGTACCAACCTTCATCTTTTACAAAGACGGCAAAGAATTGGGCCGTATCGTGGAATCGCCAAAAGACACTCTGGAGAAAGACGCATTAGCCTTACTAAGCAACAAATAGATAATGGCGTCAACATTTGAACCTGGATGGCAGACCGTTTTGGGAGAAGAACTCGAGAAAGATTATATGCAGCGCCTTCGTAATTTTCTGAAGGAAGAAAAAGAAAGCGGGCAAGTGGTCTACCCAAAATCTGCTGATGTTTTTAATGCATTCTGGCATACACCTTTCGAGAAGGTAAAGGTTGTGCTACTTGGACAGGATCCCTACCACGGCCCCGGACAAGCTCATGGGCTATCGTTTTCTGTACAAAAGGGCGTGGCAATACCGCCATCACTAAGAAACATGTACAAGGAACTATCAAGTGATATTCCGGAATTTAAATCACCATCGCATGGAGATCTGACGCAATGGGCGGATCAGGGGATGTTATTGTTAAATGCGACGTTAACGGTACGCGCTCACCAGGCGGGCTCCCATCAAGGGAAAGGTTGGGAAACATTCACCAACCATGTGATACATACGCTTTCTGAAAGGAAAGAAGGAATTGTATTTCTACTCTGGGGAAAATTTGCGCAGAATAAAGCGCAACTGATTGACCCTGCGAAGCACAACCTTTTAAAGGCGGCGCACCCATCTCCACTATCTGCACATAATGGATTTTTAGGGTGTCGCCATTTTTCAAAAACCAATGAGATATTGCTTGCGCAAGGGCATTCTGCAATAGATTGGCAGATTACCTAATATTCCAATGGAATAATCGGTTCCTTTTTAGTCGTAGACATGATCATCATGGTCTGAAACGTTTTCACCACGGTGATCTTGCTAATTTTTTCCATGATCAAGCGTTCATAGGCTTTGATATCATGTACATAAACTTTTAACAGGAAATCGGCCTGACCAGTTACGTGATGACATTCCGTGATCTCCTTGATCTGATTCACCTCATCCAGAAAGGTCTGAATGGTGTTATTCTTGTGAAAATCGAGTTGCACCTGTATAAAGGTCTTAATACCCAATCCAAGCTTTTCTTCGTCAACCAGGGCATGATAACTTTTAATATAGCCAGACTGCTCTAATTTTCTTACACGCTCCAACGTAGGTGCAGGAGATAAACCAATTTCCTGAGATAATAGCAGGTTTGTAATCCTTCCATTCTCCTGGAGAAGTTTTAAAATCTTTAAATCTATTTTGTCTAATTCAGCGGCCATATCTTAGGTTGTTTACATTCAAAGGTAATTAGAAAACATTCTCCACCAAATAAAATTCTTATAAATTGTAAAATTTGGTAGATAATTTTTTAGCGTTCCTGTCACTTTCAGCCGTCTCCCACCTTGCCATTTAACTTTTTGGCAAGAAAAAATTGCTTAAGCAGCCTCAGGCAATCAGAGGACATAATATTTTGCATCTGAAATTATACCAGCTAAACCGATTTAGCTTTCAGGGTTTCTACATGTATTCAATGTTCGGGGTTACAAGATGCTAAACTGTCATATTTAAGGAGAAGTGATCTTGTAATTCATTGTTAATTTTTTATGCTAAATATGCGTACAAAATTAAATTTGCTAACTTACAGGTATGATATTTGGAGGATCTCACATAAATTTATGGAAGAAAACTACGAAAAGAGAATCTGGTGACTATGCAGGCGGAGAGGATTAAATTGAGAGATGGAGAATCGCTTGGCGAAGTGCATCAGAGTATAGAGACCAATAAAAGAACAGGCTGGAAAAGAATTCTTAGTTTCATTGGTCCCGCCTATCTGGTAAGTGTTGGCTATATGGACCCCGGTAATTGGGCTACGGATCTGGCTGGTGGTAGTAAATTTGGTTATCAGCTAATCTGGGTGCTGCTGATGTCAAACCTGATTGCATTGCTTTTGCAGTCGCTAAGTGCCCGTTTAGGTATTGTTCGGGGACTTGATCTGGCACAGGCTTCAAAAAACACCTACCCAAAATGGGTAAATATACCCTTGTTCATTCTGGCACAAACCGCCATCATTGCCTGCGATCTTGCAGAGATTATCGGCATGGCCATCGGCTTGCAGCTACTTTTTGACCTGCCCCTATTATATGGCATCAGCGTCACGATTCTGGATACCTTCGTCTTGCTCTTTCTGATGAATAAAGGCATGCGTAAAATGGAAGCATTTATTGTTTCCATGGTCTTCATCGTGGGAATTTCCTTTTTGGTGGAGATGTTTATTGTTGAACCCAACATCGCGGAAGTAGCAAAAGGTTTTGAGCCAAGCCTCTTATCTGGTGAGGCGCTTTATATTGCCATCGGTATTATCGGAGCAACGGTGATGCCCCATAATCTTTATCTCCATTCCTCACTGGTACAAACCCGTAAGTTTGAACGCGACCATAAAGGTATTAAGGAGGCGCTGAAGTTTAATTTTGTTGATACTGCGGTAGCGTTGAACCTCGCTTTTCTGGTAAACGCAGCGATATTGATCTTAGCCGCAGCGGCATTCTTTAAGAATGGGATGCATGAAGTGGCAGAGATTCAGGATGCACATAAGTTGCTTGGAAACATATTTGGCAATGTGGCACCTACCCTCTTTGCAATCGCGCTGATTGCGGCAGGGCAAAGCTCAACAGTGACTGGCACCCTGGCTGGACAGATCATCATGGAGGGACACCTTAATCTGAGGATACAACCCTGGATGCGCAGACTTATTACACGTGTCCTGGCCATATTGCCTGCATTCTTCACGATACTCTATTTTGGAGATGATGCCCTTGGCGGCTTATTGATTTTGAGTCAGGTAGTGCTGAGTCTTCAGCTCGGCTTCGCCGTAATTCCCTTGATCCACATCACCTCCGACAAGCGGCATATGAAGGAGTTTGCGCTGAAGAACTGGGTAAAGATCCTGGCCTGGACAAGTGCCCTTGTTATTGTAATCCTCAATGTGAAGCTTGTAATTGAAGAGATCGGCATCTGGGCAGCATCTGCAAGTGGCTTAACTATTTATGGGCTGGTGGTGCCTGTTGCAGTAATCATCGGTATGCTGCTCCTGTTTGTGTTTGTTTATCCGCTAGTCAAAGATCAGCGGGTGGGTTCAAACGTTCCACATGGGAATGCACTCGAAATAGGTCCGGTAGAAAGCATGGCTTACCGACGTGTCGGCATTTCAGTAGACTTCTCTGAAAATGACCGGAATACCATCAAACATGGCCTTGTACAAGGCGGTAAAGATGCGCAGTATTTCATCATTCACATCGTGGAAACGGCTGTGGCTACCTACCATGGGACCTCGGCAATGGATCATGAGACGCAGAAAGATGCTGATAATCTGGAAGCCTATTGTGCCAACCTTCAATATCTGGGCTATAATGCTACACCGTGTATCGGGTTTGGTAAGCCGGCGAAATCAATTTCGGCGCTTACCAGAAAAAACAACCTGGATTTGCTGGTAATGGGTGCACATGGTCATAAAGGGGTTAAGGATCTTATCCTTGGTACAACGGTAAACGCCGTACGGCATCAGGTATCCATACCAGTACTAATTGTTAGATAAGCTTTATTGCCGCAATTTCTGATGATAAGTTAGAAATTCGGATATTTGCCTATATATTATGAAAAACGACATACAAATAAAGAATAAAAGAGCCTATTTCGACTACCATATTGTTGAGAATTTCAATGCTGGTCTCGCATTACTTGGGACAGAGATCAAGGCGATCCGTCAGGGTAAAGCCAACATGTCTGATGCGTTCTGTATGTTTATCGGAAATGTTCTTTATGTAAGAAACCTCCACATTTCGGAGTACAGTCACAGCTCCTTTCATCATCACGATATTAAACGTGACCGGGTGCTTTTGCTGCATAAAAAGGAACTCAGAAAGCTTAAAGCGAAAAGTGAAGAAAAAGGTTACACCATTGTACCCTTAAGAATATACACCAATGAGCGAGGTTTTGCAAAGATCGAGATTGCCCTGGCACAGGGTAAAAAAGAGTTTGATAAACGCGATAGCATCAAAGACCGAGAGTCGAAAAGAGAATTAGACCGGGCCATGAAGGTATAACTACCAGGCCTGGTCTCCTACCAATGGTACAAATCTGAACTGGTCCAGCTCAATTTTCTCGAACTCGGTTTCGCTAATGCGAATCACAGTGACCATTGTCTGGCTTTGTTCATTTCCCACCGGAATAACCAGGATACCACCAATTTTAAGTTGCTTAAGCAGCACCTCCGGAACAAATGGAGCACCGGCAGTAACAATGATCTTGTTGTATGGCGCATGTGCCGGAATACCCATAGAACCATCTCCAAAGAAGAAGTTTGCATTGTAGCCCATGCCTGGCAGAACTTTAATGGTGTGTTTGTAGATATTTTCCTGTCTTTCGATGGTATATACGTCGGCACCAAGTTCCATTAGCACACAGGTTTGATAACCGGAGCCGGTTCCAATTTCAAGTACCCTATCTCCGCGTTTGATGTGCAGCAGTTCTGTTTGATAGGCCACAGTGTAAGGTTGAGAAATGGTCTGACCATCACCAATAGGAAAAGCAATGTCCTTATATGCCTGATTCCAGAAAGTTTCATCAAAAAAGAAATGGCGAGGGATCTTTCCTATAGCGTTTAAAACATGTACATCAGTAATTCCTCTGGATTTAAGGTGTTCAACCAGCTTTTTCCTTGCGCCTCTTTCCCGGTAGTTATCAACAAATTTATATGCCATTTCCCCCAAAAATAAGGCTTTCACCCCGATCTCATCCAAGGGAATGTCTAATATTTTGGGATCTGTGATTTAACTTCCACTAAATCAGATTAATTTTTTCAGTTCCGAATTACAATTGCTTGTAGGAAAGCAATTTAAAAAGTATTTTAGCTGAAACATAAAGCTTACCATCTTTTATTTATGAAGAAATTCCTGGGTTTGATCCCGCTGGTGATGTCGATGTATTCCGCCCATGCCCAGATCGATGGTAGTTTTAACAATTCGATTAGCATTCGTGCATTTGGCATTATGCAGATGCCAAAAATTCAAAATGAATCAAAGAAAGATAATTATATGAACAATTATCTGAATGGGATTTCACTGAAGTTTAACGATAACCAGATCAGTTATCGGCTCTCCGCGAGCTACCTGAAAGATGACATTGATGTAATGGAATCAGATAATGGCCAGGGTGAAATCAAGGACTACAGTATTAAGATGGGCTTTGAGAAGAACTTCAATTATGGTGTTGTTCAACCATACTTCGTAAGTGATCTGGGCTACCGTGCTCATGAATTTGATGGTCTGGTAAATTCGACAACAGCGACAAAAGTGACCAAACACGGGTTTACCCTTGCGCCCGGATTTGGAATAAAATTTAATGTACTCAAGCAGCTTACCTTGTTCGCAGAAGGGAATATTGAATTCTTTTACTTTCAAAACAAACTTGAGCAGACGCCGGCAGGCAGCTCGGGCCGGAATATCAATAAAAACTGCCAGTCACAGTTCATGCTTAATCCCCTGTTTACAGGGCTGCAATTTCACTTCGGGAATAATAGGTAAGCTATTTGTTTAGTATGGATCCACGTCAATTTGAATGATAACGCCTTTAAAGGCAGGATCTACATTGACCTGAAGTATGGTGTCTGCAATCAGATGTTTGACCTTCTGTATTGCGGTATCCCTTTCTGCCTTTACAATAATTTGCATCAGAAAATAGTTGCGCACCCTCGACACCAATGGCTGCTCCGGACCAAGAACACGCTTACCGAGTTGCGCTCTAAGGTTGTTTGCAAGCATTCTGGAGGCATAATTAAGCACATCCGGATCTTTATGTTTTAAATTAAGGAATATGAGCCTTGAGAAAGGAGGATAGTTGAACTGCTTACGTTCTGCTATTTCATCTTCATACATTTCCTCATACTTGTTTTCAACCACCTGCTGAATGATGCGGTGATTATCATCGTAGGCCTGGATATCCACTTTACCTTGCTTTTCACGTCGTCCAGCCCTGCCGGATACTTGCGCAAGAAGTTGGTAGCTCCGCTCAAAAGCACGGAAATCGGGGTAGTTCAGCAGGGTATCGGCGTTGATAATTCCGATGAGGCTAACCTTATCAAAGTCCAATCCTTTAGCCACCATCTGCGTGCCGATCAGAATGTTTGTGGTACCATCTTGAAAGTCACCAATGATCTTCTGAAGGCTGTTTTTTGTGCGCGTGCTGTCGACATCCAGCCGGGCGATGCTTGCTTCGGGGAAAATGAGGGCTAACTCCTCTTCTACCCGCTCTGTACCGAATCCTTTCTGTTCAATATGCACGGAGCCACAGGCGGGACAAATGTTGAGTGTATTTTGATGGTATCCACAATAGTGACAATGCAGTTTACCGCTGCTCTTATGGAAAGTTAGGCTCACATCGCAGTTCACACATTTGGGCGCGAATCCACAGGTTGCACAAATGAGGATTGTGGCATATCCACGGCGGTTTTGAAATAAGATCACCTGCTCCTTGTTTTCGAGGCAAGCTTGTATATCATCTATCAGCACACTTGAAAAGTAGGAGACCATCTTTTTTCGTTTAGTCTCTTCCGCAAGACTTACTACCTGATGCAGGGGTAACTCAACACCGCTAAAGCGATCTGTTAAAGTAACCAGTCCATATTTCTCGGTGAGTGCGTTGTAGTAACTTTCAATTGATGGCGTTGCAGAGCCAAGAACAATTTTAGCCTGATGAAGATAGGCCAGGTAAACGGCACAATCACGCGCCTGGTACCTTGGTGCAGGTTCGTGCTGTTTGTATGAGGCTTCATGCTCTTCATCCACAACGATAAACTTAAGATCCTGAAAGGGTAAAAATACTGCAGAACGTGCGCCAAGAATGATCTTGAAGCTTCCATTCAGCACTTTATTCCAAATCTCAACCCGTTCAAAGTCATTAAATTTCGAATGGTACACGCCGATGGCTTCACCAAAATAATGTTTGATACGCTCGACGATCTGGGTGGTTAGTGCAATTTCAGGCAGCAGGAACAATGCCTGGCCGCCATTTGCAATTGCCTCTTCTATAAGTTTGATATAAAGCTGCGTTTTTCCGGAGGCGGTTACACCATGAAGAAGCACGACCTCATTTTTTTTAAACTGCTGCCTTACATTGTCGATGGCAGCGCTCTGGGCGGCAGACAATTCATAATCACGAATATGCTCCGTTTCGTCCATTGACAGGCGGCTCACCGGCTTCTTCCGTTGAATAAAGATGTCTTTATCCAGCAAGCATTTGATGGCAGCCTGACCACAGTTACTCTGGTCCAGTACATCTGCTTTCAGTACTTCTTTATTTGTCTTGGAAAGATGGATTAAAGAAAGGATAGCATCCAACTGCCGAGGGGCACGCTCCAGTATCTGGAAGAGTTCCTTAAGCTTTTCTTCAGCCTGATAAATGGGGTTAAGTGCTAAAAAGGTTTTAAGTAGCGGCTTGTATTTTTCAACAACTTCTTCAGCAACATATACAAGGTCTTTGCTTAGCAGCGACTTCACCAGCGCGATGACGCTTTTCTGTCCGAGGATCTTGGCTATCTCTGCTATGCTCAGTTTTTCCTGTTTCTTCAGGAATTGGAGGATCAGCAGTTCTTTATCCTTCAAAGATGCATTTTCCAGGTCTGCATCGGCTTTAAGGACAATGATCGTTTCGCTGGCAAGCTTTAAACCCGCGGGCAGCGCTGCCGACATGATCTCCCCTTGATTGCACATGTAGTACGAGGCCATCCAGTTCCAGAATTTAAACTGTAAGGCATTAACCACCGGGAAAGCATCAATAACGTCGATGATGTATTTGGCAGCATAAACCTGTGGTGCTTCGGTAGTGACGGACCGAATTAGTGCCGTATAGATCTTATTTTTCCCGAATTGTACAATGACACGCTTACCAGGGGCAACCATATCATTCATCTCAAAAGGAACACGATAGAGATAGTTCTTTGATAATGACAGCGGCAAAATTACCTCAACAAACAAGGTCTCGCGTTCCTGAAAAGCTGTATCAAAGTTCTGTTCCATCTATTTCTTTTTTGCGCCTGTAATAAATAACATCATCCATCCCAGGATAAAGAATAAACCCCCGATAGGTGTTATCGGACCGATGTATGAGGCGAAAGAAAGCTGATGTATTTCCCGGGTAGATAAAAGGTATAAAGAACCGGAGAAGAATACAATTCCGATACTAAAAGATATATGTGCCAGATTGGTCAGTTTGTTTTGTTCAGGGAAGTTGGCAAGGAACAGTAAAGCCAGTGCATGATAGAACTGGTATTCGACGCCTTTAGCCCAGGTATCGAGTGCACCGACACTAATGCTTTCCTTCAAGGCATGTGCTCCGAATGCGCCCAGGATAACCGCAGTAAGGCCAAATACAGAAGCGGTTAAAACTATGTTTTTGTTCATTTATATCCCTTAATAAGCTGCCTAAATTAAGAAAACAGCGGCAGTATCACCGTATTCCAAGTATTAAAATTAAATTTGCTTACACACGGATGAAGAAAATATATTTTATACTGGCAACATTAGTTATCGCATTATCGGGTATGAGTTATCTGTATTTCTCGGCCCTGAAAAAAGCAGGTGTGGAGGCAAACATAAGCCTTGAGATCGTCAGTAAGCAGGCAGCAATGATCTTTAATTTCCAAAATGACAAGAGCGTTCGCAATATACTGGATGGTCAGGAACTACTTGCAAGGATTTTGGGTGAAGAGAAAAGCGCCTCCTTACGCAGCTTGAAAAGTCAGCTTGATAAACTTCAATCGGGGGCGCAGTTCCAGGGCCAGAATATATATGTAGGCTTCTATCCAGGTCTTCAGAAAAACCTGGAGTACATGATCGGGATGCAGATGCGTCCGGAGGCTGATGAAGGTGCATTTGCAGCTCAGCTGAAGCGTTCGAGTATTAAAATTAGTCCATATTCCAGCTATCAGCAATTACAAACTACCGATGATCAAACCTTCTATCTCCTCATTCAGAAACGTGTGCTGCTGATTGCAAGTGCAGCGAGTGTAATTGACCAACTGATTGCGCAGCAAAAGGTTGAAGCGGACAAAGATTTCCTGACGTTTATACAAAAGAGCGATAGGCTGGCGAAAAACAGTCTTGCTAATCTTTACATCAATTACAAGAAGCTGGGGCCTTTGATGAAATCTGTTACCCCATACTTCAATCGTGGTGAGCTTGCTATGCTGAGTCGTCAGCAGGCCTTTGCACGTTTAAGCTATAACTTCAGCAAGGAAAAGGTGTTTTTTAGCGGGGAGACGAAACCACTACCGGCAAAGGATTATTATGGAATCTTTGCAACACTAAAACCTGAGAAGATTGAGCTGGACAGAATTTTACCTGCTAGCACTGCAAATTACACGTTATACAGTTTTGGAGATTACAAGCCCTTTTACCAGGCATTACAGCAGTGGTTTGCCAGTGAAAAGGAGGATAAAAACGTGCAACTGAAGGTTGCTGCTATAAATGATAAATACAGGCTTAACCTAAATGAGGTCTTTTTGAAGTACACCAGCTCACAGGCAATCACCTTTCAGCTGCAGAACAAACAAAAACTGGCAGCTATTAAGTTAAACAGCGGTGAAAAGGTAGAACAATTACTGCTGGATCTCAGCGAGGATTACGACGGTGAAATCAGATTACTCAAGGAGCCTGACATTCTTTACTACTATTTTGGTGAACCATTTAAGAAGTTCCGCCGGCCTTATTACCAAATCATTAACAACTATATGATTGTAGGCGCTTTTCCAAGTTCGATACTTGACTTTAAAGATAATTATCAACAAAACCGTTTGTTGACGCTGGAACCAGGTTACACAGCGGTTTTCAAACAACTACCCTTAACATCAAACATCCTTTTTTATCTTAATATCAAGCGGTCGCAGCAAAACATCATCAGCACCATTTATCCTCAATTTTACAAGCAGATGCGCTCTGAAAACGGCTTGAAAAACTTTGATAATTTTGTATACCAGCTAAGCGGTGATGAGGGTACCTTTCAGACCAACCTGCTGCTAACAACTAAACCCGACGCCAGCGTTGTTGAAGTCGAGACTGCTGAACAACCTTAATGGTGCAGCCTAAAAAGGCTTTCTCTTTGATGTTGTGATCATGAAGTCTTTAAGATAAAACGGCTCAAAGTAGGCAACATCTTCAAAAGCGCCCTGTTCATAGTGCTGAAAAGCGATTTCAGACATGTTAGCTGCGCTATTGAAGTTATCTTCCAGAAATGTTGCATTCGGGTTATTCAGAATGGGCTCACATTTTGCTGCACCGTCACCAATAAAAGTGATTTTTGAGGCTCGCAACTCCGCAGCATATGAATTTTCATCAATAATTTTCGCCGTTACGGGCTCGAGTTGATCTCCCAAAGGTGAATATAGCGCTGTGTAGACTTCAAGACGCCTTGCATCAATCATGGGACAAACCAGGTCATTGTGCTGCGGATTAGCCTTTAGAAAGCCAGCCGCCATCATCTGAAGGGTATCAATTGCAATTAACGGCTTATCTAAGGCGTAACACAAGCCCTTTGCAGTGGAGACACCGATGCGTAAGCCGGTGTAGGAACCCGGGCCTTTACTTACTGCTACCGCATCAAGGTTAGCATAGGTTAGCCCTGATTGGGACATTACTTCATCGATAAATAAGGTTAAAGAACCGGCATGTAGATTCTGACCGGCCGCAATCTTCAGGTTCACGGTCTGACCATTTGACGAAATTGCAGCCGAACAAAACTTAGTAGATGTCTCGATTTGTAAGATGGTAATCATGAAGCAAAGGTACGTTTATTCTTAGTTATGGAACCGGATCGTGTCCATGTTTTCCCCAGGGGTGACAACGACCAATACGTTTTAAGGTGAGCCAGCCACCTTTGAAAGGGCCATGTTTCATGATGGCCTCTACCCCATATTGAGAGCAGGTTGGTGTGAAACGACAATTTGAACCTAACAAGGGCGAGATCAGCATCTGATAAATCCTGATTAATGTAACAAACAACCAGGAGATGATGGCTTTAAGTGCTTTGATCATTTTTGAGGCTGGCAATTAGTTTCTTAAGAACAGCAGACAATCGCTTTTCAATAAAACTGAACTCATACTTCTGTTTACCAACAAACTGAAACGAGAGTAGTAGTAGTCCTTGATGGGATAACTGATCATACAATTCTTCTTGTTTGTGTAAGCGGTAAGCTTCGCGAATACGACGTTTTAGAAGATTTCTGTCGGCAGCGTGTTTATAACGCCTTTTTGGCACATTAATTACCACCTGAACAGGATATTCCTGCTGGTCTTCAATGTGTAGATAGGAGATGCGGAGGGGGTATAACAAAAAAGAAGAACCGTTTTTAAATAGCAGGTCTAAATGTTTCCTGCTACATAACCGTTCTTCTTTATTGAATGTTTTCATGCTTTGATCGCAATAGTACAGATGCTAATGATCTGTCTAACACTATGCGTGCTGCAATCAAATTATGCTTTGTGACGACGTTCGTCGGACACTGATAATTTCTTTCTTCCTTTTGCGCGGCGAGAAGCTAATACTCTTCTACCGTTTGCTGTAGCCATTCTTTCGCGGAAGCCGTGTTTATTTCTTCTCTTTCTTTGCGAAGGTTGGAATGTTCTTTTCATAACTGTATGATATCTTAACTGTATTTTTTAAATAAGAAGTGCAAATATAGTTTGATTTTATTTTAAATGCAAATAGATTAATGTGGGTACCCGATTAAAAATGCATTTAAATGCCCAGTGATGCTTTAAGTTTTAGGTATCCGCTTTTACTTACCGGTAACCATAAGCCTGTTTTCAGTAGCACAACATAATTATCTTTCTCTTTCAGTTCAATCCGGGACACTTGTGTCAGATTGATAATATAGGATCGGTGAACACGGATAAACTCGGCAGGATTTAAAGAATGTTCAAAAAAACTCATGGTTTTATGCTTGAAGAATGCACCTTCAGCAGTACTGATCTTTACCTGGTCATCGTCAGCCTCAATATAGTGAATGTCGGTTGTTGGAATGATCTTAATGCTTTTATCTACTTTAACTACAATACGGTGGTTGTATGCCGGATCGCCTGGGGTGTTTAGCAACTCGGTTGTATCCCCGGGGGTACTTTGCTGCTTGCTTAGCAATTTTTTCAAAGCCTGATCAAAACGTTCCTTTTCAATAGGTTTCAGGAGGTAATCCACTGCATTAACATCGAAGGCCTTAATGGCAAATTCATCAAATGCGGTAGTAAAAATGACATTGGGCCTTCGATCTACCAACTCCAACATCTCGAACCCACTGATCTTAGGCATCTGCACATCTAAAAAAATCAGATCAGGTTCGTACTGAGCGATCGCCTTGAGCCCATCAAAACCATCTTTACACTCCGCAACAACTTCAATTTGCGGATAATCAGCGAGATAGTACTTAATAATATCTCGTGCTAGCGGCTCATCATCGATCAGGATGGTTTTTATCATGTTGGGGAATGCTAATGGTGGTTATAAATAGTTTATCTGGCCTGGCTTCTGTTTTTAGAAGTTCATTATCGGCGAATAACAAATATAATCTTCTTCTTATTGCAGACAAACCAAAGCCAGTTCCTGCATTCGATTTAATGGAAGGATCGTAAGGATTTTTAACCGTTACCTTAAGCATATGGTCTGAAAAACTTACATCAACTGATATGGTGATGGCTTCGGAGGTATTGTAGAGTCCAAATTTTATGGCATTTTCAATAACTGGCTGCAGGATCGTACCTGGAAGCCTTTGGGCTAGACTTTCCTCATCAACCGCAATTTCGACTTTCAGGCGATGGCTAAACCTCACTTTTTCGATATCCAGGTACAGTTGAATATACTCCATCTCCTCTTCTACACCAACCCAGGTGTCGTCATCACGCTTAAGCGTTCCGCGTAAGAAGGCTGCAAGTTTAGTGATCATGGTGCCCGCTTCTTTCGGATTAACAATGGTGAGTGCAAAAACAGAGTTTAGACTGTTAAATAAAAAATGTGGTTGCAATTGATGCCTGAGCTTGTTTAATTCTGCTTCTTTTGCGAGGTTTTGCACCTGGTAGAAACGTTCTTGCATGTAAGCTTGTTCCTCCAACTTATACCACAGGACGTTTGCAAAGGAACACCAGGTTATGAAAACCAGAAACAGCAATGCTCTGAGCGGCAAGGATAATGCAAGAAAGATCTGATAGTCTTGTTTGTGGATGAGCCGGTCCAGGATCACGTGATCCAATGTGACCAACACTGCGGTTACGATTATTGAAACAAAAATCACGTACAGCGATGCCTGTTTTTTTGGTTGATAGTAGCCGAGGATGTTACTGATGACGATACAGGCAAGTCCAAGCAGCACACTTGAGGTTACCGCATCAATACCAGCGTAGTTTAGGTTTAAGTGCAGCACATAATACAGTAGAACAAAGACGAGCGCAGTCCAGCTGAGAAAAATTGGGAGAGCGACCAGCTGGACCTTCCGGAGAGATAAAGGTCTTGTTGTCATACCTAAAAGTTTCTGATATCCACTCCACCAAATAAAGCAACGCCTTTAAGTACAAGGATCTTCCTCGCTTCACCCTGGTAAGGCATTATGGCACGCTTATCATCGATCCCGCCAAACACTGCAGTAACTTCATTCTTTACTTCCCAACTAGCAGGAATAATGATCTTTACACCGCCGAAGATAGCAATAACATCAATGATGATTATGCCTTCAAAATCAGACTGACTGAGATTTAGATCACAACCACCGAAGATGGAGACTACTTCCCCACCCTTTAGATTTTTGGAGACGATGTTATGGTGTGCGCCACTAAAAACATTTACAGAATCGATAACATCATGATCCATTCCCTGGGTGTTTGCACCTTCAAGATCAGGATTCAGTGGATCTGTTGGTGCATTCAGCCCTGTTTGGTCATATTTGACCTTCCTAGGCCTGAGACGGGGTACTTTAGGGGAAAGAATTAAGTACAGACCAAGGATACTTAAGCCCAGTGGCAGGGCAAATCTGCCGAAGTTCATATCCGTTATAGCCTGTAAAGTAAAGTATCCGCCAATGAGCACCAGGGCAAGCCAGCCCCCACCAGTAAAGTTGCGTCTGAAGCCAATAATGATACCTAAAACCAGCAAGAAGGTGTGCCAACTGAAAAGCCAGTCAAAGGTGTAAATACCGAAGTTTCTTAATAAGAAGTTTAATCCAATAAGGAGAATCAATAAGCCAACGCCTACCCTGTAGGTCCTGTTGTTCTTCGTGCTGTTGTAAGTTTCCATGATCTTTGATTATGAAACAAATGTAGTATAACCAGCAAGCGGTATAAACGGGGGAACGAGGAACGACAGGGAAATAACGGTAAACTGCGGATTTTAGCCGGTAAACAGAGTTACAGGTTGGGCTTAGACTTCAATAGATCGCGGATTTCCGAGAGTAGTACTTCTTCATTGCTAGGCGGAACAATTACCGGAGGAACCGGCGCAGTCTCTTGTTTGCGCTTCAGTGTATTAATTGCCTTAACCATGAGGAATATGATAAATGCCAAGATCAGGAAGTTAATCACCTCCGTAGCGAAGTTACCCCAGGCAAATACAGGACCGACAGCCCGGGCTTCTTCAAGGGATGCATTTGGATGTGTTTCTACGAACTCCCTTACTTTGGCGGTCAAAGGCACAAACATATTCACAAAACCTTTGTTTCCTATCAGAATACTTATCGGAGGCATGATTAAGTCATTTACTGTAGAGTTGACTATTTTACCAAAGGCACCACCGATGATTACACCGACCGCAAGATCGATAACATTACCTTTAATGGCAAATTCCTTAAATTCTTTAACAAAACCCATACCCGTTTGATTTATTGATGATTGTTCCAATTCTTAAAAATACAATATACTAAAAAAATTAATTCATAGCTAACATAAACCGTTTACTCACAATAAAGGAGCTATCGGTTAGTTTATATCTTAAACCAAATGCCTATTTTTGGCACGGGTATAAAAATACTTTTGTGCAATATGCTAAAACAACATTTACAACAAAAATTACTTCAGAAACTATCTCCACAACAGATACAATTTATAAAGTTACTGCAGGTACCTACAGTTGCATTAGATACTCGAATAAAAGAAGAACTTGAAGAGAATCCGGCATTGGAAGACCCGAGCCTGATGGTTGCGGATGAGCCTGTTGGTGAATACGATGACCTGAACGATAGTCCTGATGACTATGATGCCACCGCAAAAGAAGAGAATACAGATGAATTTAATGTCGATGATTATTTACAGGACGACAGTCTGAATGATTATAGCACATCATACAATAACGGTGATGATGATGAAGACAAAAAAGAGACTCCGATAGCCATTGAAAGCACTTTTTTCGAAAGTCTTCAGGAGCAATTAGATCTGGTACCTTTATCTAACAACGACTTTATTGTTGGCAAGCAGATCATTGGAAGCCTTGACGACGATGGTTACTTGCGCAGGCCAATTACTTCAATGATCGATGATCTTGCTTTTTCTCAGAACGTTATCGTAGAAGAGGAAGATGTTCTGGAGATGCTTAAAGTAATTCAGAGCTTTGATCCGCCAGGAATAGCGGCGCGAGATCTACAGGAATGTCTTACCTTACAACTTAAGCGAAAGGACACCTCCAATCCTATCGTCCTGAAAGCGATTGTCATCGTAGAAAATTACCTCGATGAATTCACCAGGAAACACTATGATAAACTTGAGAAATCTCTGGGGTTAAACAGTGAGGATCTTAAGGAAGTTATCAATGAAATTCTAAGGTTAAACCCTAAACCCGGGGATTCAAATCAGGTTACAACCAAGCAGTTGCAGGTTATTCCCGACTTCCACATCACTAACAATGATGGTGTACTTATCTTAACCTTAAACTCCAAGAATGCACCGGAATTAAGAGTTAGCAGATCGTACATTGATATGTTCGAGCATTACGATAAATCGGCACAGAAGGATAAAAAGCTTAAAGAGGCTGTCCAATTTGTTAAGCAGAAACTCGATTCGGCAAAATGGTTTATTGATGCCATAAAACAGCGTCAACAAACGCTGTTGAAGACAATGAATGCAATTATGCAATATCAATATGAGTATCTTCTTACCGGTGACGAAAGAAAGATGCGTCCGATGATCCTAAAAGATATCGCCGACAAAATTGATATGGACATTTCAACAGTATCCAGAGTGGCCAATTCCAAGTATGTTCAAACTGAATTTGGCACATTCTTACTGAAATCGTTCTTTTCTGAAGCAATACAAACGGAAAGCGGTGAAGAAGTATCCAACAAAGAGGTTAAAAAAATCCTTGAAGACTGCATTAGCAATGAAGATAAACGCAAGCCCCTTGCTGACGAAAAACTTACCGATATATTGAAAGAACGAGGCTACAATATTGCCAGGAGAACTGTTGCAAAATATCGCGAACAGATGAACATCCCGGTTGCACGCCTTCGTAAGGAACTTTAACCGGCTACCACATCTTCTGGTTGTTGCGTAGTTTGTACATATTATTGAGCTGGAAGCCAAGGACAAGTTCATGGCTTCCGCTTGTATAAGACCGCAACTGAGATGTTGTATAATCGTATGCATAGGTAAGGTTAACAACATTGTTGAAGTTGATACCTGCAAGTGCTGCAAAAGAATCTTTTTTTCTATAGCTACCCCCCACCCAAAACTTGTCACGAAAAGATACCTTAAGATTAGCATCATAAGTTAATGGTATTGATCCGACCTTCTTAAACATCAGAGAGGGTGTGGCAGAAATCTCATCATCGATGAAGAGCTTGTATCCTGTTGTGAAGAAGTAGTGTCCAACCTCTTTACCCCTGCTGTAGTCCGATGAGAACGATATGTCTTGCTGCAGGATCTGTTGCACAGAAGCACCTGCAAAAAACCGTGCACCATAAAGCCATAGCCCCAGGCTCAGATCGGGATTAAGACTTGACTTTCCTGCATTGCTGATAGCCGGATCATTCGGATCTTCAAGGCTGAGTTCATTTACATCAATGGAAGCGCGGCTAATGCCAAGCGAGCTGCCAAGAGAAAGATTGAGTGAATTATTCAACTTCAGGTGGTAAGCGTAGGTTAAGGCAAGATCCAGGTAGGACAATGGTCCGGCTTTGTCATTCAGCACGATAAATCCAATACCATGATGAGCAGGTGAGGCCGTGTAATTCTGGGTGTAATTTCTTCCCATTGGCGGGTCACCATTCTCTGGTAGCGACAATGCATTTCTCCAGAGATAGGTATCACCTAACACCATATTAGCTGAAATGAAAGTGGTTGTTGGAGCCCCCTTAATACCCTGCCATTGCTGGCGATGCCCCAGCTTAACATCAGTATAATTTTCCATGCCACTTAATGCGGGATTTAGCAAGAGATTATTGAAGATATATTGGGTATACTGTGGTTTTTGCTGCCCCCTGGCATAAAAAGCCACTAAGAGCGAAAAGGCGCAGAGGACAAGTTTTATTTTCATTACCTGATAATCGTGATTGAACCTGTGATATTTTTCCTCCCATTATTTGGAGATATCACATAATAGTAGGTGCCTACGGGTAAAGGCTTTCCTTCGAAAAACCCATCAAACTGGCGGCTGTAACCAACGTTTGAGAAAACCAGCTGGCCATAGCGGTTAAAGATTTCTACCCTG
The DNA here is from genome assembly GCA_038918115.1 of Pedobacter sp. Lineage (GTDB taxonomy): Bacteria > Bacteroidota > Bacteroidia > Sphingobacteriales > Sphingobacteriaceae > Pedobacter. Next base: position 196,504 of record JBCLAL010000003.1, on the reverse strand, counting down.
GCTTGTTCATAGGTGCTTAACAGTTTCAAGTTCCAGACATCATTTACACCATCACCATTTGGGGAGAAAGTATTTGGGATTTTAACTTGGTCTACAACTTTCACGACTACCGACTTGCTGATTGAACAGCCAAGATCAGAATAGCCTGTAACCGTATAGTTTGTGGTCTGTTCCGCGGTAACAACAGGATTCACGACAGCAGCATCGCTCAGGCCAAATGAGGGGCTCCATCGGTAGGAAAGATTCCCTATACCTGGATTTCCATTGATCTTTACAGAACCTCCCGCCAGGACTTCCACTGTGTCTGGAACCGTAAAATCGGGAGCTGTAATTTCAAAGTTGTAGGTAAAGGTTTTTAATCCAATATCTTCAGGACATAAAGCAGTACTTGGGTCTATGTCGGCAATCACGGAAATCTGATGAATACCCAGTTGATTATACCGTATGGGGCCATTACTGTAAGTGTACTCATATTGTGTTACCCCCTCAGCGTTCACAATGCTTTTGAAGGAGGGCCTATCTTCTGTAAAGTCGAAAGAATCATCTTCAAAATTCCAGGTAAGCCGACTGGCGCGGGAGGGCAATATTACCTTGACGTCTAAAGGTTCATTAACACAGCCATTCACATCTGTGACGTTCGCGTTAAGATTTGTTAGTGTAAGATAGTTACTGACTGCAAGGTTTGTGCCCGCGGAGTATGCATAGGATTCAAACTCACCAAAGCCGTAAGCCATGGCATTAAAGCCATCTTCCGCTGTTAATGTAAGGCTGCTTTGTTTCAGGTTGTACCTATTGAAAGGGATTTGAATATATGCATATGCCGGATCTGCAAGTGTCATCCACTGACCTCCGGGCGGTTCACCATTTATTTTAAAGCTGTCTTTACCGGAAGTCTTCATAAAAACATTCAGGTAAAACTCCGGTGTTCGGTCGAAGGACGCAAAGAGCGTAATTGTCTTAATGTTGTATTCTTCTGGGTTCAAGATTACCATATCCGGATCACCTAACGCAACTTTACCGGCGATGGCGCTTAGATCTTCCTGAACATAAGCAAACTGAGCCACCGAGACTGGATTATTGGAGGTAAGAATCATGGGCTTTGTTACCGGCAGCATCGCCGGCGTATACGACTGGCCAGCATTTAACTTCGCCTCCAGAATCCCGTCGATTCGAATTTCGGTACCATCCTGTGCAGCCAAGATCTTGTAAAAGTAGTTTCGATTGAAGAAAGGGATGAGGCCATAACTCCTACCCCAACTTGCAACAGGATACAACTGTTGAATCAAGGGATCGAATGAGGACAATGCTGTTGTGGCATATGCAAATGCAATTCCGGAGTGCCCGGAATATGCCGCGAATTTTGCGCATCCGGTTGATTCTACTTTGGTACCGGAAAAATCCTGATCACTGGTTAGCTGAAAGATATCGCCAGCCTCGGGTAGGTTCCTGGTGATGACAGTTCTATCAGTTTTGGTGATAACAATATTCGTGTTCGGCTCAGTTGCTGTGACGATCAGGTAGTGTTCACCGCGGAAACCATTCTCCTCATCCGTTGGTACAGGGTGGCCCTCTTGCCCAATTGCATAATATTCCTGCCCCATGGCCTCTTTTGGTAACACCAGGTAAGATTCTGACCTTGCACTCGCAGAAATAAAGGCGAACACGGCAACTTTTGCCTCGCCAGGGTCGACAAGAATATGAATACCTTTATTCTTAACAACCTTGTTGACCTCACTATGGTTGATATGCGCTTTCTCGTAGGGTATTGGAATTTCTACGATTTGATTAGCTTGAACTTTGAAGTTTAATATCTGGCCGGCGACCGTAACCTTGCCAGCACTATTATTTTTGGAGGTAATGTAAATCGACATCTTCGCCAATGTAGTTGGTGAAGTTGGTATATGTGTAGGGAATACAGCCCAGAAATCCAGCCCCTCATTGGAGGTTGTCTGACCCTTTGCTAAAGATCCATATAAACAAATGATGAATGTTAAGCAAGAGAGCCAGATGTTGCGCATATGTTAAGGAAGAAGATCTTGCTGGAGCAACTCTTCAATTTTTTTATTTGTTTCTATGATCTGCTCCGTCAGTTCTTTCTTCTCTTTCCTCAACGAATAGATATCAAATGCTTTCTGGATGTGGATTCTCAAATCATCCTCCATCCAGGGTTTTTGAATGTATTTATAAACTTTTCCTTTGTTTATAGCATCAATTACCGCGTTGATATCAGCAAACCCGGTCATTAAGATACGAATAGGATCTGGATACTCATCAAGAATAGACTCTAAAAATTCTATTCCGGTCATAACCGGCATACGTTGATCGGTAAGTATAACGTGAATATGTTCCGTTTCCAGGATCTTTTTGCCCTCGGCAGCAGACTCTGCAAGGAAGATATTGAACAATCGTCTGAACCCTGCTCGGAAGGCGTTTAGATTGTGGATTTCATCATCTATGTATAAAACATTAATTGGATTCGCGCTCATTTTAAAATAAGTAAGGTCGTTGAAGGTAGGGTCACTGTACAATTGATGTACTCAGCGTTATCGCGTTAAGTTAGGAAATCAACTTTTGACGAAGCATAAACTCAAGCTGTCTGTTTACTACAAGCAGGTTTTCTGTCAATGCTCTATTCTGACGTCGGAGGTCATAAACTTCAAAGGCTTTCTCTAAATTTTGTCTGAGTTCTTCTTCCTGCCAAGGTTTGGTGATGTATAAATAAACCTGACCTTTATTGATCGCATCAACAACTGCGGTCATATCGGAATAACCTGTTAATAAGATTCTAATAGGATCCGGGTATTTATCTAAAATAGATGCAAGAAATTCAACGCCAGTCATGTTAGGCATGCGCTGATCGGTGAGAATGATGTGTATATCTTCGCTTTCTAAAATCGGCAGTGCGTCCTTGCCAGACTCGGCCGTGAACACATTAAATGTCCTGCGAAAAGATGCCTTGAACGCGTTTAGATTGTGAACTTCATCATCTATATATAAAATATTGATTTCTTTCGTGTTCATGTGATAAATTATGAGACAAAAGTGAGTAATTACATCTATAATTGCTAATTCTCTGTTAAATTAAACTATTTTTGTAAGCATAAATAAGAAATTTCAAGCCGTAATTTATTTTTGTAAAATGTTAACACTCCCCGACCACTCCGCAGCTCAAGATCTCACATTTGAGCCAGTATTCTATAGGATATACAAGTCAGAAGATAATGCAGCTTTGGAAGCGCTATTAACAGCCAAGCCGCACATCAGAATTCACAACGAGATAAATTCACAGCTTGATGAGCTTATCAAGTCGAAATATCCTAAGAAAAAACCTGATGCAACGCAGATTGAAGCACTTAAGTTGCTCCATTTAGGCGATTTAACACTTCAGGAATATGGTGTTTGGGTATATTATCCATGGTCTGAGCGCCTGGTGCATCTGCTGGATGAGGAGGAGTTTGTTAATATGCGCACAAACCGGAATGTGTATAAAATTACGCCGGAAGAGCGTGATATTCTGGGCAAACAGATTGTTGGCGTAGTGGGACTTTCTGTGGGGCAATCAGTATCTGTAACTATGGCTATGGAGCGGGGATTTGGTGAGATCAGACTTGCAGACTTCGACCTGTTAGAGCTAACGAATTTAAACCGTATACGTACAGGCGTTCAAAGTTTAGGTTTACCAAAGGTGATCATTGTTGCCAGAGAGATTAAAGAGATCGATCCTTTTCTTAAAGTGTCTGTATTTAATGATGGATTAACTGAGGAAAATATGGACCGCTTTTTTACTGAAGGTGGCAAGCTGAACGTCATTGTGGATGAATGTGACGGGTTGGATATAAAAATCCTACTGAGACACAAAGCCAAAGCCCTGGGTATACCGGTAGTCATGGATGCAAGTGATCGGGGAACGGTAGATGTTGAGCGCTTTGACCTGGAGCCTGAACGCCCGATCTTACATGGATTAATCGAACACCTCGATCACACCCAGGTTAAATATTTAAAGACAAACGAAGAAAAGGTGCCCTTTTTGCTAGCGATGATCGGTGTGGATACTTTGTCAAACCGGCTTAAAGCATCGATGGTAGAGGTTGGACAAACTATCACTACATGGCCACAGCTTGCTTCGGCAGTAACATTGGGCGGTGCCCTGTGTGCTGATGTTTGCCGCAGGATCATCCTTGATCAATACCATGAATCGGGAAGATACTGGATCGACATCGAAGAGCTTATTGGAGACAAGACCAAGAAGGAAGATACCGATTACGATGTTGTGGACCTTATTGCAGCGGAGCTCACAGCTGATGAAATTGAAGCAGCGATTGCAGGATCAGATTTTTATCCAGCAGATACGGTGACACTTGAGGGAGAGCAAATCAGCAAATTAGTTTCTGCGGCCTTATTGGCACCATCTGCAGGTAACAACCAGCCTTGGAAGTGGGTTTCAAAAGATGATAAACTATTTTTGTTCCATGACGAAAAATACTCCATATCATGGGGCGACTTCGACAATATCACCTCTAATATCGCCTTTGGTACAGCAATCGAAAATCTAAAAATAGCCGCAGGAGAATTAGGCTTGCAGGTGAACTATGAGCTTTTTCCAAATAAAAGCAGCAAACGACTGATCGCGGCTTTTAGCTTTGGAAAATCTTCAGCGTCGGCGTATCACCCGGAACTTGCCGCAGGTATATCACAACGGTTAACCAACCGTAAAAAAGGGGATAAAGAACCTATTGATGGTGCAACGCTAAACACTTTGAAATCCGTGGTTGCAGATAATACCCGCGCTACGATAGAAATTGTGGAAGATGAAGCAATCATAAATCAGATTGCTGAAATCGTGTCAGGTGTGGAGCGTGTTCGGTTTCTATATCCACAGGGTCATCATGATTTCTACACCAAAGAAGTTAGATGGACAGAAGAACAGGTTGAGCATACTAAAGACGGGTTAGATATCAGATCTTTGGAGCTATCTGAGACAGACCGAACAGGTTTACTTGTTGCCTCGAATCCGGAGGTTATCAAGCTTCTAAATAAATGGGGCGGCGGGAGTGCATTTGAAAAACTTTCAAGGGAGGGCATAAAGTCCTCATCGGCGATAGGTTTGATCAGCATGCCATCCTATAGCCCGGAAAATTTCATCAAGGGTGGTGAGATTGTACAAAGGATTTGGTTACAAGCTAATTTAAGTGGCCTCTCCTTCCATCCGATTTCGGCGCCACTTTTCCTTTTCGCAAGATTAAATCACGGCAATGGAGACCAACTTAGCGAAAGCGCTGCGGCTGAACTCAGCAAGTACCAACATGAGCTTAATAAGGTTTTCCCGGGACTTCAGGAACAGCAAGGCATTTTTATGTTCCGTTTATCATATGCCGACGAAGCATCTGTAAGATCATTGAGAAAACCTTTAGAAGAAACTTTGCTATTTATCTAATTACATGCATATAAAAATTAAATTTCGATCTTTCACTGCAGTACATGATCAAGAAACCTGTGAAAATTACCTTGCAGAACATGTTCAGGTACTGAAAGATTATGGAATAACTAATATTACTACAAACAATCGGGATTGGATGTCTCTGCCAAACGTACACGGCGTGGTAGCAGAAACGGAAGATGGAAGAATTGTTGGAGGTGTACGTGTACATATCGCAGACGGTGTGCATCCATTGCCAGTTGAGGCTGCTGTAGGTTATATGGATCCACGTGTAGCTTTGGTAATAAATGAATATGCAGAACATGGTACTGGAGAACTTTGCGGGCTATGGAATGCCAAAAGTGTAGCGGGCATGGGTATCAGCATCTTATTGGTTCGAGCCGGTATTGCCATCGTAAACCAGGTTAGACTTGCTTCCTTATTCACCATCTGCGCAGATTATACGCTTCCGATGGTACGCAAAGTTGGCTTTATTGTAGAAGACTCACTTGGAAATGGTGGAGAGTTCATCTATCCAAATGAGAACTATATTGCACGTGTACTCAGAAAGATGAATGCTGAGACTTTAGAAACGGCAGAGCCTTTTGACCGTGAGCGAATATTTGACCTTAGATATAATCCGACACAAAGAACGATTGAAACGGGTCCAAAAGGGGAAATGGAGATTGACTACCAACTAGTGATCCCTAGCTATGATTAAATACTGGCATATATATCTGGCAAGCCTGCTGCTTTGTTGCCTTATTCAGATTAAAGCAAAGGCACAGGACACGATCTTGATGGATAATATTGTCATTGAACGTAACTTTGGGCCGCGTTTAAAAATACTGGAAGACCGGAGTAAACAACTCAGTATTCAGCAGGTAATTCATAGTGACAACTTTACACAGGTTGAGAATGACGTACCTAACCTTGGAGCCTCTGATAATGTATATTGGTTGAAGTTTCACCTGAAAAATATCAATGATGATCCAAGGGTAATCCTTCAGGTTCCACTACCTACAATTGACTTTCTGGACTTCTATCTTGTAGATGACAAGCAGAAGTTGATTGAAGAGGAGCATACTGGCGACAGGGTACCTTACAATAGCCGGCGTTTTGATAACCCTATTTACACTTTTGTCTCTGATCTTGATAAAGACCGGGTGTATACTATTTATCTGAAGCTGAGTGGCGGCGAACAACTACAGGTGCCGCTTAGTTTGGCAAAGAGCGAAGCGCTAGTGAAGGGTGTACAGACCTACTCAATCATTTTCGGGATATATGCAGGTATTATCCTGGTGATGTTTGTTTACAATCTGTTTTTATATCTGTCTACCCGGGATAGGAGCTATCTCTATTACATCATTTACATCTTTATAATCGGCATTACACAGGCAAACTTCCAAGGTTACACGTTCAAATTCTTATGGCCGGGGAATACCTGGCTGTCGACCTATGCGGTATACGTTCTAAGTGCTGCAGCAGCAATGTCGGCAATAGAATTCATGAAGCAGTTCCTTCATACCCGAAGCTATTTTCCGGGCTTAGACAGGCTAGGAACATTTTTCTACATTCCTTATTTATGCGCATTAATTGCCGCCTTTTCAGGGCATCTGAACCTGGGTTACCAGATCATCCAGATTACGGCAATGCTTGCCGCAGTATATATGTTAATTGTTGCATGGTTGATCCTGCGAGAGGGCTACAAACCTGCTAAGTTCTTCTTAATTGGCTGGAGCGTATTCCTGCTAGGCGTATGTAGCTTTGTGTTAAAGGACTACAATCTCTTACCCTATAACGTTTATACCTATAACATGATGCCATTTGGCTCAGCTCTGGAGGTGACGCTTTTATCCTTTGCACTAGCTGACAAGATTAACATACTTAAGAAGGAGAAAGAAGCTTCACAGGAAGAAGCACTCCGCATATCCCTTGAGAATGAAAAGTTGATCCTGGAACAGAATTTCGAATTGGAAAAAAAGGTCAACGAAAGAACTCTGGAACTGCAAAAATCGAATGATGCCTTGGAAAAAACACTTAATGAGCTTAAAGAAGCACAGTCGCAGTTGGTGGAATCTGAAAAGATGGCAGGATTAGGTCAGCTGACAGCTGGCATTGCACATGAAATTAACAATCCAATTAACTTCGTAACGGCGAACATAAAGCCTTTGCAACTTGATATTGATGATCTGAATGAAATCATTGCAAAGTACGAAAAACTTGATGTTACCGCAGACATCAATGAGCAACTCAAAAGCATCGATAAGTTTAAGAAACAAATCGATCTTGACTTTGTACAAAGTGAAATTAAAGGCCTGCTTTCAGGAATAGACGAAGGCGCGAAAAGAACAGCTGAAATCATCAGAAGCTTAAAAAACTTTAGCCGCCTGGACGAGAGTGACACAAAACCTATCAACCTGAATGAAGGAATTGACTCCACTTTTGTTCTACTGCGGAGTACTTTCCCCGGCAACCTTAAAGTCGTTAAAAACTATGGTGACATTCCATTAGTGGAGTGTTTACCTGGAAAGATCAACCAAGTATTCATGAACATCATTTCTAATGGGATACATGCAATCAAGAACAAGAGCGAGCAACAAGATGAAGAACGGATTGTTGTCCGCACCTGGCAGGAAGGTCAAAGTGTAAAGGTGAGTATCAAAGACACTGGATCAGGTATGACCGAAGAGACAAAGCAGAAGATCTTTGAACCGTTTTTCACTACAAAAGATGTTGGTGAAGGCACAGGATTGGGGCTGTCAATCGTATTCCGGATCATCGAAAGCCACCATGGTAGCATTGATGTTTTATCGAATATTGGCGAGGGTACTGAATTTATTATTACATTGCCCGTAAATTAGAAAAAGGATTTATCATGGATACTCCGTCTGTCAAAGTTCTTTACATTGATGATGAAGAACATAACTTACAAGCATTCAAAGCAAGCTTCAGGCGGCAATATGAAATATACACAGCAATATCGGCAGCGGAAGGATTAAAGATTCTTCAAAATGTTGAGATCCATGTGATCATTGCCGATCAGAAAATGCCTGAAACTACAGGTGTACAGTTTTTCAGAAGTATTAAAAACAGTTTTCCTGATCCAATACGAATCCTCCTGACAGGGTACACAGATATTGAAGCCCTTGCGGATGCTATTAACCATGGTGATGTATACCGCTACATCACTAAACCCTGGAGTGATCTTGAACTTCATAACTCAATTAAGAATGCCTTCGATGCATATCGTAGTAAAATAGACCTACGGAATAAGATCTCTGAACTTGAGAAAACTAATGACGAGTTGAACCGATTTATTTATAGCATATCTCACGAGTTGCGAGCTCCGCTGGTTTCGGTCATCGGCATTGTAAATCTGGTTAAAATGGAAGGGCTTTTTAATTCCAGTGGAGAGTATTGGAACCTTATAGAGATTTGTTCGAACAAGCTTGACTTCTACATTCAAAAAACGCTGCAATATTACAAAAACAACAAGAATGTAGCAGAACACAGTCCTGTTGAGTTTAAGACGCTGGTGGCCGACCTGATTAGTCTATACTCGTATTCAGATAAGGAAACTGAGTTCAACGTAAACATCAACCAGCAGGTTCCGTTTTACAACGATGCATTCCGAATTGAGGTGATACTTGGTAATCTCATAAACAACGCTATAAAATATCAGAAATCCACTGAACCGAATAAATATGTCAACATTGACATTGAAGTGGATGATCAACGTGCGGAGATAACCATTAGCGACAACGGCATAGGCATTTTAAATGACCACCTTGAAAAGATCTTCAACCAGTTCTTTAAAAGTAAAAATCATCACGGCAGTGGCCTTGGATTGTTTATAGTGAAAGAAGCCTTAAACAAAATTAATGGTAAGATCGAAGTGAAATCTGACTTAGCAGTCGGTACGACATTTAAAATCACAATTCCCAATGGTAAAACCTCTTAACGCTTCTAAAATTGTAATGCTTATTGACGACAATAACATTGACTTAAAGATCAATGAAAAGATTGTTGGCATAACGAAGTTGTTTGATGATATAATCATCTGCAGGTCTGGTGAAGAGGCATTGAATTATCTTAAGCTGAATCTAACATCACCAGAAAAACTACCATCATTTATCCTGCTCGACATTCAAATGCCAGAAATGAATGGCTTTGAATTTCTAGATCAATACAAAAAACTTCCTACATCCTTTATTGACAGCTGCGTAATTGCAATGCTGTCTTCAACACTTGACTTTGGGGACATACAAAGAGCAGAGGCTAATCCATACGTTGTTAAACTGCTGAAAAAGCCTCTGGTACCTCCTGTCCTCATCCAGGTTGTTAACGAAAACCTGTAAGTATTTACTTCTTTTTTATAGCGATTTCTACCCTTCTGTTCTGCTGACGTCCTTGTTCAGTAGCATTGGTAGCAACTGGTTGAGACTCACCAACTGGGTTCAGTGAAATACGCTCTGATTTTACATCTCCTTTACTGGTTAGCCAGTTCTTAACCGCTTCCGCACGCGCCTCTGCAAGTTGCTTATTCGAAGCTTGATCTCCACTGGCATCAGTATGGCCAATTATTCTAATGTCGGTATCTGGATACCGCTGTTTTGCTGATTTAGCTACGCGTTCCAGTTTTGCTTCTGCACCTGTTTTAAGCTGGCTTTTACCAGAATCAAAAAGCACGGCCTCTGAGATACTGTAGACTGCATACTGCTCATTTCCGTGTACCTCGATATCAGCGTCCTCCAATTCATCATACCGTTCTATCGGTAAGTTCATTTGATCAACACCACTCCAGTTTGCGTTAACGACGCTCTCAACAGTACTCGAATCACTTGCAGCCTCTGCTACAACTTCAGGATTGCTCTTACCTCTCAGAAAGTAAAATGCAATAAGGGCCACAATGATCAAGACAATCAGGATCAGCAGCCAATTACTTCGTTTGGGTTTGTTTTCAGAATATGCCATAGTAAGTTTCTTTTAAAACTTTTAACATAGGCAATATATTCTTTGTTTTAAATAAAGATACTTAGCGTATCAAACGCTAAATATACGTTTGATGGTAGTTCCTTCTCCACGTCTTCATGAAGGCCAAGATTATGGCTGATGTGAGTGAGGTAGGTTCTTTCGGCACCTATCTTGGCAGTAAAGGCAAGCGCCTCTTTTAGGCTAAAGTGAGAGATATGGTCGGAACGCTGTAATGCATTCACCACAAGAATACGGGTTCCTTTGAGTTGCTCGATTGTCTCTTCGGGTACTGTTTTAGCATCGGTTATGTAGCTGAAGTCATCAATGCGAAAACCATGTATCGGAAGTTTATAGTGCATGATCTTAAGTGGAATGACCGCTTTCTCACCAACCAGGAACGGTTTATCTTCTATTAGATTCATATTAATCCTCGGTAACCCCAGGTACTGCACATTAGAAAAGATGTAAGAAAATTCACGCCTTAATGCCTCCTGTACCCGCGCTGAAGCATAAATATCTATATTCTTATGGAGCATGTAGTTAAATGGCCGTATGTCATCCATACCGGCAACATGATCCTTATGTTCATGTGTAAAGAGAATAGCATCTAAATCTGTGGCCCCGGCACGAAGCATCTGGTACCTGAAATCAGGACCGCTATCAATGACAATCGTCTTATCACCTGTTTCAATCATTACAGATGTTCTTAAACGCTTATCTTTAAAATCGTTTGAAGTACAAACGGCGCACCTGCACGTAATTACGGGTATGCCTTGAGAAGTTCCGGTTCCTAAAAAGGTGATTTTCAAAATACGCTGCTGTGCTGGTTACCTTAAATCAACAATTTCTACACCTGGATGAGCTTTCGCATTGAACACAAAAGCAGACTCAGGAACTTTCGCGTTTGGTGTAAATGCTGTGATCGTATAAGTGTAGGTATTACTATTCTTGTCGAAAATTACGACACTCGCAAGTTGTTTTGCAGCCTTATCGATGCTAAGCCTGATTTTAAAATATGACTTTTTGGGATCCTCAGGTGAGAGATCAATCATCTGGTATACCTTGGTTCCGACCCTACGTTCCCCATTGTAAATATACTTGAAACCTTTTTCGAAGATGGTGAAAATATTTGCCGGGTTCAAGGCATCCTCACTATTATCAACATTAGATAGCTGAACCTCATCATCATTCTTAAGGTAGGTCCACTGTACTTTCCCGTCGCTCAGCAAATCACGTTCAGACATTGTGACCTTGTATTTTTTACTGTTGGACTTAGCGTAGAGCGTGCCCTTCTCTGTTTGTTTAAGGTTGTTTTGTTTATTTTCTACACTAAAGTTGAAGTCAGCTTTGACTATATTGAAGGAGCGGTATTTACGACTTACCTCGGATAGTATTGATTTTGCTTTGGGATCTGTTTGTCCATTAACTGAGGAAATGACGAATGTTAAGGCGAACAGCAAGGCAAGAAGTTTTCTCATATTAGTTTTCTTTATCCAGATTGTTCAAGAACTGTTCCAAAGCATAATCATCGGGAAGTAAAACCTCCCTTGCCTTACTGCCCTCAAAGGGTCCGACTACACCTGCAGCTTCAAGCTGATCGATAATTCTTCCAGCTCTATTATAGCCCAGTTTCAGCTTACGCTGGATTAATGAGGTAGAACCTTGTTGGTGCATGACGATAAGTCTGGCTGCATCTTCGAACATAGAATCTCGCTCTGAAGCACTAAAATCAGCCTTTGCATTATCGGCAGCCTCATCAAGGTATTCAGGCAACTGATAAGCTTCCGGATAACCCCGTTGATTACCGATAAACTCAGAGATGCGATCAACTTCAGGGGTGTCAACAAATGCACACTGTAAGCGGATCAAGTCATTCCCCGTAGATAACAACATATCTCCCCTACCGATCAGCTGATCAGCACCACCACTATCCAAAATGGTTCTTGAATCTATTTTAGAAAGCACCCTGAATGCAAGCCGTGCCGGGAAGTTAGCTTTTATCGTACCCGTAATAATGTTTACAGAGGGTCTCTGCGTAGCCAGCACCAGGTGGATACCTACTGCACGCGCCAGTTGTGCTAACCTTGCAATCGGTGTTTCCACTTCCTTGCCAGCTGTCATCATTAAATCTGCGAACTCATCAACCACCAACACAATATACGGTAAGAACCGATGAGCATTATTTGGATTTAGTTTTCTACGGATAAATTTGTCGTTGTACTCCTTCAAATTACGAACTTGAGCATCTTTCAGGAGATCATAACGTTGATCCATCTCGACACACAGGGAATTCAGTGTATTAATAACTTTCTTCGTATCTGTGATAATGGCATCAGCTTCACCCGGCAACTTGGCAAGAAAATGGCGCTCGATCTTATTGAACAAGGTTAGCTCCACCTTTTTCGGATCTACAAGTACAAATTTAAGCTGAGATGGGTGCTTCTTGAACAATAAAGATACTAGGAGTGCATTTATTCCGACAGACTTACCTTGTCCGGTTGCCCCCGCAACTAAAAGGTGAGGCATCTTCGAAAGATCTGCGATGTAAACTTCGTTAGAAATTGTTTTTCCTAGTGCTATCGGTAAGTCCATTGCGGTAGTTTGGAACTTTTCAGTTGCCAAAATACTCCTCATCGATACCATTTCCGGGTGCATGTTCGGCACTTCGATACCAATTGTACCCTTGCCAGGCATTGGTGCAATGATACGAATACCCAAGGCGGCAAGACTTAAAGCAATGTCATCTTCAAGATTCTTAATCTTAGAAATACGTACACCGGGTGCAGGAATAATTTCATACAACGTTACCGTGGGACCTATTGTAGCCTTAATCTTATCGATTTCGATATTGTAATGATTTAGGGTCTCTACAATTTTGTTTTTGTTAGCCTCCAGCTCGTCGGCATTTACCGAGATCTTGTTTGAGCCATAATTTTCCAGTAACTCCAGGTGCGGGTATTTATAACTTGCGAGGTCCAGTGTCGGATCATAAGTTCCAAATTGTTCCACAAGCTGCTCAGATTTTTTTTCCTCTTCTGTTTTCTCAATAGTAAGTTCAGGAACTGACTTATCCATCTCCAGTTCTGATGCCTTATCAAAATTGACGTTTGGACGAATTGCAGCAGGTTTTTCCACTGTAGTTGACAACACAATTGGGGTGTTAGCTTCAACAGCCTCAATCGGCATTGCTGAAACGCCAGGCTTTATTCTATTTTCAGGATGGGCACTAATAACGTCATCAGAAAGGTCAGACTCGAATACTGGTGATCTCCTTTCCGGTGTCAGAACAACATTTTGAGGTTTCTTTGTATTAAGCGGCCTGTTGGTATTAACATTAAATTCAACCGGTCTTGACAAAACCTCCTCTTCGATTACATCTTCTGCGGCCGCCCGATCCGGTTCAGGTTCGCGGCGCGTGATCTCCGGAATTTTAAAATCGATATTATAAGCTATGATCAGTATGGATAAGCCCAGGAAGGCAATTAAGCCAGCCACACCAGCCACACCAATTTGAGCCCTAAGCAGCTTATTGGTCCAGTAACCAAATTCACCTTCTAAAAAGTGCGGAGCTTCCCCAAAGAAAGCATGGCCAAAACCAAGACTAAGTGAGATAAACAGCAAGAAAAATAGACTGTAGCTAAAAGTCTTTTCCAGTGCGAAAATCTTAACCTTGAAAAGCAAGCGATAGCCAATTACAAAAAATACGAGTATGAAAAGAAATGATGCAAGTCCAAACCATTCATAAATAAACTGGTGAGAAAGTAAAGCACCGAACTTCCCTAACCAGTTCTGAACAACTGCGCCAGACTTTAACACCTTTAACTCTTCGGACGATTTAAATAAGTTACTCCAGCCACCATTTGCGTCAATAACATAGCTCTGGTCATCTTGCCAGGTAAAAAGGTACGAAGTGAAGGCAATGAGAAAATACAGGGATAATACAACGAAGAAAAGGCCGAGGATTTTTACAAACCTCCCATCCTGAAGATCCATAGAAGGCAGCATGTTCAGGCGGGACTTCTTTTCCCCAGCAAAGCTATTCATATTCTGCCTACCTGAAGATTCGTTTTTGAAGGAATTTGACTTAAATTGATTTGCCCTTTGCGCCATTGTGGGTGTTAAGTATTTTAGACCAACAAATATAAAAGATATACTTGTATGTCCGGGGAATTAATAAAGACAATCACTACAGATCCCAAATCCGCAACCTGATCTTTTTGACATAGTGTCTGATGTCTAAAACTATGGCCGCAAGTACGTAAAAAACGATAGGGAAGCCAACAGCAAGAAAGGAGGAGTATATAAAGAACAGCCTAATTTTGCTTATAGACATATTTAGTTTATCGGCAAGGTATGTGCAGACACCAAAGCTTTGCTTCTCAAAAAAGGTTATGGCTTTTTGGAACATCATGATCTTATAAGGCTTAACGCTTGCCAGTTCTATTTATTTAAATCTAACAAAAATAATTCCAACAATCGTTTAAAATTCATTTTCCATATACTCCGAATTGCAAGATCGGAAGAATGAAATACCGCAGGTTACTTCACAATTTGATACACAAGTCGACAACTGAGCAGCTGAAATTTGCTTATTGATATCTAAAGCGCTATATTGCAAATTGTGAGTCCAAAATATATACATATCTCTAGTGCCCAACACTATACGCAAATATTGCGTGTGGCTTCGGCTATGTATTGTCGTGTCTTAGTTCTTAAGCACGATTTAGGCGACTCCTTTCTTAAAAGCAGTAAGGACTTTATTAAGTAAACCCCAGCCTTGACGGATTTGGCTTGGGGTACATACTCGAGCAACTCTGTCGCATACTAATTGCTGCAATCCATATTTTTTTTCATCAGGGCTTCCTGATACACATTTTAAACCGATATCATATGAAAAAGGAACCATTAATGATTTCCAGGAAAGACCTGGATTTACTGAAAACACACCTAAAATCCAGCACCAACCTTTCTACCTTCAATCAGCTTAAGCTAAAAGATGAGTTAAAGCACGCAGTACTTCTTAAAAATGAAGAGCTTCCAGGGGATGTTGTTCGATTGCAATCAGAAGTTCGATTCAAAGATGTTGAAACCGGACAGGAATTTAACTATAAACTGGTGAATCCAAACCAGGCAAATATGCGCGAAGGCAAGCTTTCCGTTTACGTCCCAATTTCTATTGCACTTTATGGATACCGTTCAGGCGCAGAAATACAGTGGGAGATGCCAAATGGTTTACGAACATTTAAGGTGTTAGATGTAAAAAACGACTCTGCACTTAGCCAAATTCCTGGACAAATCAATCAATCCCGTCAGGTAAATCGGGGTGTATAGACAATTTAAAGCCGGGTAAGCACCCGGCTTATTTTCTACTAAGAATCTTATCTCTTTAAAATATTTATACCAATACCGCAGCGCAAACATTGCATACGATTGCAATAATCTTTACTAAGTTGTAGTATAGCCTGAGAGTCAAAGGCGTGTTCTATTTTCAAGCCTGCTGATTGGTACTGCCTTAGTACATAGTTATTTTCCGGCCCGAGCTGTTCGAGAAAAGCCAGGCTTTTGTTCATATATTGTTCCTGACCCATAATCCGACCATAGCTAAAAGTAATCAAACAAAATGCATTGATAATTATGCTTTCAATTGAAGCTTGTCCAAGTTGAGGCGAAAATGCCGGTGCGGGTCTTTCAAAATGGTAATGAACTGTCCAATAGGAATGTATTGGAAGTTTTATGAAAATCTCCTTTAGCACCTGGACATCATTGATCTGCAGCATTTTTGAAAAAAGATGTTCAGTGCGGTTCATCAAAGCGGCAAATTGTGCAAGTCGCAGGGTCGGGAAACCACTCGGGCGCATTCTTAGAAACTTCCAGAGTGACATTTCTAATGGAACCAGATTAAATTTTACACGAAGAAATTCATATTCTCGTCTTAACTGTTCCGGATAGCTGTCAGCAAATTTTTTGTTCAGAAATCCCGCCTGACCAAACACTAAAGCTTCCGTTTGTATGGGCGCATCCCGGTACTTCGCAAATAATTGATTGTCAAAGGATGCTGCTAACAGTTCAAAGGGCAATGCATTGACCTTAAAACCAAAGCTCCGTGCCAAAAAATAATTGAATGTTGCTTCCCAGTTCCCCCGGTAATGCTTCAGCTTCTCTTCTACCTCTAAGGATTTGTATTCAAGTCGTTCTACGAGTGCCCGTGTGAAGGTATTATGCCTGACAATTGGCTCTACCAATTTGATCTGGGCGAAACAGGGGAATGGATAACTCACATTCACCAGACCATAATAATTAGCCACAATATGCTGATGAAATATGGCGCCGAGTGCGAGTGTAGGCATCCTGGATCCATCAGCACGTCTAACAGGCAGGTCATCCTCGAGCACAACATGGAGAATAACATTGTTGTACGACCAGTCATGCTCATGGCCGTGGCCGTTCCACGCTGAGGATTTGACATGGATTTCTACATTTCCACTCCAGGTTGTGTCCGCAATAACCACACGTGCATTGAAGAAATCTGGTCCAGCATGTTTATTCGGTTGTCCCACTTGTAAGACCGTTAATTTTTCTCCGTTGGTTGTTGCAAGATCTTGTGCATTGTATTGCCTGAATTGCCAAACAAAGCTCAGAAAGTCTTCCCGTAAATCCATACCCTGAAGTTACCTCCGGGGAACTATTAACGTTATCGATTACTTATTCAGATAGGTCACAATCAAACATCATAACATATAAGAACTAAAAGTTAAATTAAATGTACGCGACGAAGCCAAGCCTCCATTTCGGACTGTAGCTTTTGTGCCTCTTCTCTGGCTCGCTCCGCGAAATCTTCCCCTGAACCTGCATAGATTATCCCCCTTGAGGAATTTACCAGGAGACCACATTGTGCATTTAAGCCATGTTCGCAGACTTCATCCAAACTTCCCCCCTGCGCACCAACTCCTGGCACCAACAAGAAATTATCCGGGGCGAATTTCCGCACATTTTTGAACTCCGCACCTTTTGTTGCACCAATCACGTACATTAAGCGATCGTTGCTAGCCCATTTTGAAGCTGTCTGAAGAACATTTTCATACAATTTTCCACCAGCAGCCACTTGTTGCTGAAAGTCTGCACTCCCTGAATTAGATGTAAGTGCAAGTAAGATTACCCATTTGTCTTCAAATTTCAGAAATGGATCAACGGAATCTTTGCCCATGTAGGGTGCAACCGTGATTGAATCGAAGCTCATTCCTGATTGTTTTTCATTGAAAAAAGCTTCAGCATACATTGCGGAGGTATTTCCAATATCCCCTCTTTTTGCATCTGCAATGCTGAAGATATCTTTAGGAATGTATTTCCATGTTTCGATTAGCGTTTCCCATCCTTTAAGTCCCATGCATTCGTAAAATGCAGTGTTTGGCTTGTACGCTACACACAAATCCTTAGTGGCATCAATGATCTCTTTATTGAACGCAAGTACAGGGTTTTCGTACTTTAATAAATGTTTCGGAAGCTTTTCAAGTGCTGGATCGAGACCAATACATAGAAAAGATTTTTTCTTTTTTATTTGCTCAAACAGTTGATCTTTATTCATAAATGCGGTTTTTTCCCGCAAATATGACAATTTATCCATGGAAAATGGCACTATAATCGCTGTAGAACTAGAAAAACGTACCTGTTAATTTGAGTTTTTTTTGGAGAATAGATAAGTAATACATACAATTGCAGCATAATTCTCTATAGTTCATCTGAACAATCAGAAAATCTCGACTATTAAAACTGTACTATTTATACCTTTTTAATTGCATTTAATTGCTTTATACAATTGAAAACTTCCTTTATACAAATTTCTCTACAACCATATAATGTTTAACAAAACAGAATTAAATGAAAAGCTTACGGCTGAATTGCGTGAGCTTGCAAAAGCTAATGGCATTCTAAACACTGACACCCTTCGCAAACCGGAACTCGTTGAAATAATTTCTCAAATATCTGAACAGGAAAACGCTGGTGCTCCTGTAGAAGCTGTAGCTGAAGTTAAATCGCCTAAAACGCGTTTAACCAAGACCGCAACTTCAGATAAACCGGCCCGAAAGCGTACGAGAATAGCAGCTAAGGATGAAAATGGCACTTCACCAGGGCCAGGTCTTTTTGCCGCTGAGCTGTCGCGGGACAATGAAGTGGAAGTGTTGCCTGAAGTAGAGCAGGTAATTGAAAGCTCCGCTCCCGCAGATGAGGTAGCCGAAGAAGCTGAAGTAAATGCGCCAACCGAGCAGCCTGCAAGGACTGAAGACAAACCTGTGCAACATCGCAATAAAGTTGACGGCAATCAAAACAGGCAAACGAAGCAAAAAGAAGCGAGGCCTGCAAGAGAAGAGAACCGACAAAAAAATCCTAATCATGCAAAACAGGCAGAAAACAGCTACTCGAACCTGGATTTTGATAACACCATCACTAATGAAGGTGTATTAGAAATTATGCCAGACGGATACGGCTTCTTGCGTTCTGCCGACTACAACTACTTATCATCACCTGATGATATCTACGTTTCACAGTCACAAATTAAATTGTTTGGGCTAAAGACCGGAGATACGGTAAAAGGTAGCATTCGTCCCCCCAAAGAAGGTGAAAAATATTTCCCTTTGGTGCGTGTGGAAACCATTAATGGCCGTACGCCGGCTGATGTGAGAGACCGGGTACCTTTTGACTATTTGACTCCGCTTTTCCCTCAGGAAAGATTAAATCTTTTTACCGAAACCAATAATTATTCTACCAGGATTATTGACCTCTTCACACCTATCGGTAAAGGCCAGCGGGGATTAATCGTTGCGCAACCAAAAACAGGTAAAACGAACCTTTTAAAAGAAGTTGCAAACGCAATAGCTAAAAATCACCCTGAAGTTTACCTGATCATTTTACTGATTGATGAACGTCCTGAAGAGGTTACAGACATGGCGCGTAGCGTAAGAGCTGAAGTTATCGCTTCAACCTTCGATGAGCCGGCAGAAAGACATGTAAAAATTGCTAACATCGTACTCGAAAAAGCCAAACGCCTTGTTGAATGCGGACACGATGTGGTCATTCTTTTAGATTCAATTACACGTTTAGCAAGAGCTTACAACACAACAGCACCTGCATCAGGTAAGATTTTATCTGGTGGTGTGGACGCAAATGCACTACATAAACCTAAACGTTTCTTTGGTGCTGCCCGTAATATCGAAAAAGGCGGATCACTGACCATCTTAGCGACGGCACTAACAGAAACCGGTTCAAAAATGGACGAAGTGATTTTCGAAGAATTCAAGGGAACTGGTAACATGGAACTTCAACTGGATCGTAAGCTGTCAAACAAACGTATCTTCCCTGCTATTGATATCACTGCATCAAGTACGAGAAGAGATGACCTTCTACACGACAGAGATACACTGCAACGTGTCTGGATTTTGCGAAATCACTTAGCGGATATGAATGCACAGGAGGCAATGGAGTTTGTTCAGGCTCAGATCAGAAACACCAAGAGCAACGAAGAATTCCTTATTTCAATGAATAGCTAATTAGCATGATAAAAAGACATATTCCTAATGCATTAACATGTGCCAACTTATTGTCTGGTTGTGTTGGGATAGTTTTTGCTTTTAAAGGGCAGCTGCACGTAGCTGCCTATGCGGTGCTGATATCGGGTATTTTCGACTTCTTTGACGGATTCCTTGCACGGCTGCTGAAGGTTAAATCACCTATCGGAAAAGAATTAGATTCCCTTGCCGACATGGTAAGTTTCGGCTTTCTTCCGGGTGTGGTCATGTATATGCTTCTGGAACAAAGTCAGCCAGGCCTTCAGGTTCTCCCGTATTTCGGTTTCATTATCACGATATTTTCAGGCTTACGATTAGCTAAATTCAATATAGACACCAGGCAAACAGAAGATTTCATCGGACTGAACACCCCGATGAACACGCTTTTCATTGTTTCTCTTCCTTTTATTAGAAAAGACCACCCGGAATTAATCGGTTCCACACCATTACTCGTACTGATAACCATGTTGATGAGCTGGCTGTTGATTAGCGAGATCCGTATTTTCTCTCTAAAATTTGGTACAATTGCTTGGGCGGATAATAAAACCAAATTCGTTTTCCTGATTATATCAGCAGTATTGATTGCTTTTCTTAAATTTGCCGCCATACCATTTGTATTAGTCCTATACATCTTGAGCTCTTTTGTTCATTTTAGAAACAACCCATATAACTAACAAAATTTAAAAAATAGACCAATGAAATTTATTGCACAGATCGACGTAATGCCAAAAAAAGAGATTCTTGACCCTCAGGGAAAAGCGGTAACTGGTAGCATGAAAAATATTGGTTTAAGCGAGATTACCAATGTACGTGTAGGAAAACACATCAGTCTTGAAATTGAGGCAGCAAGTGAAGCTGAAGCAACAGAAAAGGTGGATAGTGCTTGTAAACAATTATTAGCTAACCTAATTATGGAAAGCTACGAATTTAAAATAGCAGCTATTTAAAGCTGCTTTTCTAATTCAGATTTCGCGGTATCTAACTGTGTATTCAAGATTACGATAAAGTTATTCAATTCTTCAAATGCATGGGGAAGCGTCTCCAAGTCTTTTTGATCACGAGCATTCTGCTCAATGATCTGCATGTGATTCTTCGCATCCTCACGACCTACGTAAGCAAACGTAGGTTTTATTTTATGTGCACAACTCGAAACCTTTGCCCAGTTCCTCTCTGATAATGCCTGTGCCAGGTCGCTTATGTAAATCGGTGTTTGCTGCTTAAACATTTCGATCATCTCAATCATAAACTCTATACTATTTCCAGACATATCCCTCAAGTAGGACAAGTCCAAAGGTTGGGCATTCTTTTCTTTGTCGATCATATTACAATATTAGAAATTATATTTTTTTAACAGGCGTTTCATCGTCTAAAGATTCCAATAAATCCTGAACGGTCTTGCCCAACACAGGGTGAACGTATTTTGGTGCGATTTCAGCCAGGGGCGCTAACACAAAGCGTCTGTTATGCATTTCAGGATGTGGTATGGTTAATTTACCTTCAACATCTACAACCATATCTCCGAAAAATATCAGATCAATGTCTATTGTTCTTGAACCCCATCGATGCAGTCTCACCCGGCCAAGCTCTTTTTCGATCGCTAAGGCCTTTTCTAATACATCGACGGCATTAAAGGGTGTTTTAACTAAAACAGCGAGGTTTACGAAAGATGGTTGATCAGTATTTCCCCATGGTTCGGTTTCATAGAATGCTGATGTTGCACTTACTTCGCCTATCTCCTCTTCAATTCTGGCAACAGCTTGCCGCATCATCAGCTCACGGTCACCAAGGTTACTTCCCAGTAACATATAGACCTCATTGTACTCTAAAACCATATTATTCCGCAGTCCTTATTACTATATTTACAAAATTAAATACTAAAACCTCCATATGAGAGAATTTTTTAAATATGTTTCTGCTACAGTCGTCGGATTTGTAGTATCCCTGGTGCTCGTCCTCATATTTTGCTTTGTTATCTTGGCAGGTATGCTGTCTACGCTTAGCAAAGACAAGAAGGTTGAAATCGCCGACAATTCGGTATTAATGCTCGATCTTGATCAAGCAGTGTTGGAACGCAGCCCAGATAATAAGTTTGAAAACCTTCCCTTTATAGGGTCTATGTCTGGAAAGGCAATCGGCTTCAATGATCTGATTAAAGCCTTAGAAAAGGCTAAAACCGACGGTAATGTCAAATGTATATACTTAAGCGTTTCTGCACCCATGGCGGGAAAAGCCACCCTAAAAGAACTTCGCGACGCGCTACTTGATTTCAGAAAAAGTAAAAAGAGGATTATTGCTTATAGCGAGCTTTACAACCAGGACGCATACTATCTTGCTTCCGCTGCTGATAAAGTATACCTTAACCCACAGGGTTCTATGGAGTTTAAGGGCTTTAGCTCAGAATTAATGTTTTTCAAGGGTGCCCTGGAAAAGCTCGGCATTGAGGCGCAGGTTATTCGTGTCGGAAACTACAAGAGCGCAGTAGAACCTTTCTTAAATGAGAAAATGAGTGATTTTAATCGCGAGCAGGTAAATGCGTATGTAAGCGGCTTATATGATGTTTTCCTATCTGCTATTGCAGATTCCAGGAAGATTGCCAAAGATAGCTTATCGGCTTATGCAAATAGCTACAGAATACAGTTAGCCGAAGATGCTTTTAGGTATAAAATGGTTGATGGCCTGAAATATAAAGACGAGGTAATTGATGAGCTGAAGAAGTTAACTGGAAGAAAGAATAAAAAGACGCTAAATACCATATCCATTAACGACTATGCAGAAAACGTCTCCTCAGGAGATTACAGTGTGAGCGATAAGATTGCAGTCATCTATGCAAATGGTGACATTATTGGTGGTGAAGGCTCAGATGAATCCATCGGGTCTGAGAGAATATCCAGGGAAATCAGAAAAGCCAGGCAAGATAGCAGCATCAAAGGGATTGTACTTCGCATCAACAGTGGTGGAGGAAGTGCATTGGCATCTGATGTGATGTGGAGGGAAGTGGAACTAAGTAAAAAAGTAAAACCCGTGATTGCTTCTTTTGGGGATGTCGCCGCTTCAGGTGGTTACTACATGGCTGTTGCTGCAGATTCAATATTTGTACAGCCAAATACTATTACCGGATCTATTGGAGTCTTTGGAATTATTCCAAACTTCCAAAATTTACTTAACAACAAGCTTGGCGTTACTTTTGACAATGTTAAAACGGGTAAGTATGCGGATATCATGAGCACCTATCGTCCGCTGACACCTTCAGAAAGACAGCTTATACAATCAGATATAAACCATGTTTACGACACCTTCCTGAATCGTGTTGCTGCTGGAAGAAATAAGAGCAAAGCCGCAGTGGATTCCATTGCCGGGGGCCGGGTTTGGGTAGGCACAGATGCCGTTAGAATTGGTCTTGCAGATCGTTTAGGTAATTTCCAGGACGCCATCAATGCGGCTGCGAAAAAAGCTAAACTTGAAAATTTTCGGGTGGTTGAATATCCTGATAAAATTGCCCCTTTAAATCAATTCTTATCCAACGCGGAAGACAAGATTAAAGTTTACTTTGTTCGCGAGGAGCTTGGTGAGAGCTACTTGATCTATGAACAGATGAAGAAAACTATTTTAAATTCTGGTTTGCAGGCACGACTACCTTATCAAATACAAGTCAGATAAAGAACCAATCATCCCCATCTGGTATTCAGATGGGGATTTTTTGTGCCTTTTTTATAATTTCGCAAGTCATGGAAAATAAAACCATATCTCGTACTTTCCGCCTGCTTTCACAGTTAATGGAACTAGCGCAAGAGAATTCGTTCAAAATAAAGACCATTGCAAACGCTGCAATCAAAATTGACAAGTTGCCATACCCGATCAGCACCAAATCTCTTGAGGAAATCTCGCAAATTGAAGGCTTAGGAAAAAGTACTGCGGGCAAGGTTTCGGAATTGCTGCAAAGCGGAACGCTGACGGATATAAAACGGCTTTCTGCTTCCATACCGGAAGGCATCATTGAGATGCTGAATATCAAAGGCCTTGGACCGAAAAAAATCCTGACCATCTGGAAAGAACTGGGTATCGAGAACCTAGGTGAACTTTACTATGCCTGCAACGAAAACAGGCTCATCGAAGCTAAGGGTTTTGGATCCAAGACCCAGGAAGAAGTTAAGCGACTCATTGAATTTAACATGGCGGGAATGGGAAAATTTCTATACGCACAGGTCGAATCGCTTGCAGAAACCCTAAAAGAGTCACTAGCAGTTTGGATTAGCAACCTTGAACATGGCGCCCAACTGGAAATTGCCGGCGACTACCGCCGCTATTGTGAAATTATTGAAGAACTGGTATTTGTAATTGGAGTAGATGAACCTGCACTTGCTGTGCAACAGATAGGTGGATACAGCCCATTAGATTTTGAAGCGCATTCAGATGCGCTCTTGATGGCGGATAGCCCATTTGGTATTAAAATTAAATTACATATTGTTTCAAAGCCAGCTTTTGGCTTGTCGCTTTTCAAACTTACGGGTAGCCAGGCTCACGTCGATGCGGTTCTGAAACTTGCTGGTGAGGGGCCTTTTAACACCGAGGAAGATATATATATTCAAGCTGGCTTAGCATCCGTCTCTCCCGAGATGAGAGAAGGTTTCGATGAACTTTCGCGTGCCAAAGATGGTGATTTGCCCAATCTGATTACTTATGAAGATCTGAAAGGAAGTTTGCATAACCACTCCACCTGGAGTGACGGGGTGCACACCCTTGAGGAGATGGCGCTGTATTGCAGGGATGAACTTCAGCTAAGCTACCTTGGCATATGCGATCATTCTAAATCCGCGTTCTATGCAAAGGGCTTAGTAGAGGCCAGAGTTGAAGCCCAACACAATGAAATTGAAGCGCTGAATACGAGGCTGGCCCCATTCAAGATCTTTAAAGGTATTGAAAGTGACATTTTAAATGACGGTTCACTTGATTACAGTGATGAGGTGCTAAAGACATTTGATTTTGTAGTCGCGTCTGTACATAGCAACCTCCGCATGGACAAGCAAAAAGCCACTTCAAGAATTATAACAGCTGTAGAAAACCCCTATACCACAATTCTTGGCCATCCAACAGGCAGATTGCTACTGAGTAGAAAAGGTTACGACATAGATTACAGAAAAGTTATCGATGCCTGCGCTGCAAACGATGTCGTGATTGAAATCAATGCCAACCCCCTGCGATTGGATCTAGACTGGCGCTGGCACCGATATGCGCTTGAAAGAGGTGTGCTGTTATCTATTAACCCGGATGCCCATAGAAAAGAGAAGTTCCGCGATATGCATTATGGTGTGTACATGGGCCGAAAAGGTGGACTAAGCGCCAGCAGCTGCTTAAATGCATTAAGTCTTTCTGAAATCACTGAATACTTTGACACCCGGAAAGCAAAAATTGCTTCCTCCTGAGACCAACGCCTCGCCGCGGACACTGATTGAACGCTCGATTCTTTATATTTGACAATTAACACGATTGCATGCTTGCAGAAAAACTTTTAAAGGCAGATTTAAATGCTCCAAAACCAAACATCCTGGTCATTGGAGATCTGATGCTGGATCATTATATTTTTGGTAGTGCCACTCGCCTCTCTCCCGAGGCACCTGTACCGGTAGTCAATGTTCAAAGAGAAAGAAAAATTGTAGGAGGTGCAGCTAACGTCGCCTCTAACCTTATTGAACTTGGTGCATATGTTACCCTAGCCGGAGTTGTTGGCAAGGATGCTTTTGCCGATGAAATCATAACTATCCTTAAGGAGAAGAATATTGCTACCGACCTAATCCACACGGATGAATCCAGAAGTACCACAGTCAAGACCAGGGTTATTGCCGGAACTCACCAGATTGTCAGGATTGATCAGGAAAGCATTCATGAAGTAAACAGCGAATTCAGCCAGGAATTTCTTGAAGGACTTGATAAGGCAATCCAGCTGGCGGATATTGTAATCCTTTCAGATTATAATAAAGGTTTACTAACTCAGGACTTGTCACTGAAGATTATTTCTCGCTGCAATTTGTATGGTAAGCGGATCATTGTAGACCCAAAGGGACTAGATTACAGTAAGTACGAGGGTGCCTATTTGATTAAGCCAAATCGTAAGGAACTTGCTGAAGCAGCGAAAACCACTAACGTTCACAGTCAGGGTGACCTGGAGAAAGCCGCTTCGCTGATATTTGAATGTACACAGGCAAAATACCTGATTGTTACCCTCTCAGAAAGTGGGATTGCAATTATCACGCCTCAAGGTTCAAAGATCCTGCCGGTAGTAGCTACAGAAGTTTTTGATGTTACCGGAGCTGGTGACACTGTGATGGCTACGCTGGCGTATTGCCTTTCCTTAGGCTTTGATATTGAGGATGCCTGCAGGTATTCAAATTTTGCGGCCTCCATTGTAATCCGACAGATCGGCAGTGCCACCACAACAATTCAAGAAATAATTGAAACGATAAAAAACACACCAAGATGATTCTGGAAGAACTGCAAAACCACCAACAAGCCCTTACCAAGGTAATGGAGACATTGGTTCCACATATACAACAAGGAACAGATATTCTGAGTCAGACCTTGCGGGCGGGGGCAAAGGTGCTCATCGCTGGAAATGGTGGAAGTGCCGCCGATGCCCAGCATATCGCAGCAGAATTAACGGGTCGTTACGTGAAGGAACGTAAAGCACTACCCGCAATTGCGCTTACTGTAGATACCTCTGCACTGACTGCAATATCAAATGATTATGGGTTTGAGCAGGTTTTCTCCCGTCAGATCGCAGCCTTGGCAAGCCCTGGTGATCTATTTATCGGAATATCAACAAGCGGCAACAGTAAAAATATCATCAACGCATTACTTACAGCACGAGAATACGGGTGTAAAACTCTGGGACTTTCAGGTCGGGATGGTGGAGAAATGAACACACTTTGTGATCTTAATATTGTTGTACCTGATGATACGACAGCAAGAATCCAGGAGATGCACATCTTGATTGGCCATATTTTTTGTAAAGCTATAGACTCAGAATACTAGCATTAACGTTGCTACCTTAACACGATCGATCCACATGAACGTAAATACTCAAATAGAGAATAAGATCCTTTCCGGTGAAAGCTTGAAGGCAAAACTTCAGGAATGGAAATCAAGCGGTAAAAAGATCGTTTTTACAAATGGCTGCTTTGATCTCCTGCATGCAGGACATATCAATTACCTCGCTGAAGCAGCTGCGTTAGGAGACGTGTTGATCATAGGTTTAAACAGCGATAGCTCTGTGCAGGTTCTTAAAGGACCTGCAAGGCCAGTAAATCCTGAGCAGTCACGCGCAACAATGCTTGCCAGCATGTTCTTCGTCAACGCTGTAACCTTGTTTGCTGAACAAACACCCCTGAACATCATAAAACAAATTCAACCAGATGTACTGGTTAAAGGTGGTGATTACGAGATTAACCAGATAGTTGGTGCTGAAGAAACGCTCGCAAAGGGCGGCGAAGTGAAGGTGCTTACTTTCCTCCCAGGATTTTCTTCAACTGCCATCATCGAAAAGATAAAAAACACCTAATACTGTAGGTTAGCCATAACGATTTATAAATAATCCTAAAAGATTGACGAAAGCAAAGAAAATATTAGTCATCCGGTTCAGCTCTATGGGTGATATTATCTACACGACCCCTGTAGTGAGATGTCTTAAACTGCAGCTTCCTGGTTCAGAAATACACTTCCTTACCAAGGAACAGTTTAAATATATTTACGAGAACAATCCTTACGTCGACAAACTACATATACTTAAACCTGCCTTAAAGGACACCATTCAGGATATCAAATCCGAAAAATTCGACCTCATCGTTGATCTGCATAACAATCTTAGAACATCTATTATAAAGCTGGCAACTGGTCTGCCAGCAACCACGTATAAGAAAGAAAGACTCAGAAAATGGTTGGGTCTTAAACTGAAGCTAAAGCAGTTGTACCCTAAAGAGCATCTGGTAGATAGGTATCTCAAGGCAGTCAAATTTCTAGGTGTTGTTAATGATAACAAACCTATAGATTACTATGTCGCAAAAGCTTACGAACTTGAAGCATTTCTTCCAGCTACCCACCTGCCACACTATACGGCGTTCATAATTGGAGCCACACATTTTACGAAACGCATGCCCGTGGAAAAGGTCATTGCAATCTGCCGGGATATCCATGGACCAATTGTGTTGATGGGTGGGCCTGACGTGGTTCAAAATGCCAAAGGCATTCAAAAAGCTTTAGGTGAGCGGATATATTCAACCTGCGGAAAAACCAATCTCGATCAATCAGTATTCATTGTGTCACATGCAAAAAAGGCTGTAGGATTCGACACCGGACTAACACACATTGCGGAGGCCTTCAACCTACCGCTGGTTTCCATATGGGGTAGTACCGCACCCGAACTACTAGGCGTATTTCCATACAAAATTGACCATTCACTGGAAGCAGGTATTGAATTGCCTTGTCGACCCTGCACAAAATTCGGGCGTGAAGCCTGTCCTCTCGGCCACTTCAAATGCATGAAAGACATCCCTAATCAAATGATTGTGGAGTTTATCAACCAGCATTAACATTTCTTGGTACACTATTGGTATAATTTAATTAAGACCCAAATCAAGAAAATGAGTAAACAACTAATTCTGGTAAGACATGGAAATGCTAAAGGAAGCACCTATGGTGTCGCCGACTTCGATCGCGCACTATCTACAATCGGTGTAAATGAAGCACAGGAAATGGCATTCAGATTAAAGAATAGAAATCTAGTTCCCGAGGCAATTATTAGCAGTCCCGCCATACGCGCAATATCAACAGCAAGAATTTTCGCTGGAATATGGAGTAGGCAACCCGAGGAGATTTTCACACCAGATACAGCATATGCATCAAGCCTATCTTCGCTCTTACGAATAGTAAATAGTATCAAAGATGATTTTAATACTGCAGTATTGTTTGGTCATAATCCTGAACTTTCAGTACTTGCAGATTACCTGACGGAAGCAGGCGTCTCAGCCCTTCCTACCTGTGGCGTTATAGTGATCAACTTTGACATTGATGTTTGGCACATGGTAAGCAAAGGCCTGGGAAAAATGTTGTTATTTGACTACCCCGGTGCAGATCATGCACTGTGATCGTACAAATACAACATGTTTAATACAAATGGCTTAAGCATTAAAATTGGAGGTGTTTCACAGTCAACCCGTTGTTAATTAATTGTTTCAGTGAATCTATGCCAATCTTCAAGTGTGTCTCTACATAAGTGTTGGTTACATTGCTATCGCTTTCTGCGGTCTTAACTCCTTCAGGTATCATCGGCTGATCAGATACAAGCAGAAGCGCACCTGTTGGAATTTTATTAGCGAAACCGGTGGTGAATATTGTAGCCGTTTCCATATCTACTGCCATAGCACGAAGGGTTTTTAAATAGCGTTTAAATTCCTTATCATGCTCCCAGACCCTGCGGTTGGTAGTGTAGCAGGTTCCTGTCCAGTAATCGCGAGAATGGTCACGAATAGTCGTAGAAATTGCTTTCTGCAGCGCAAACGAAGGAAGCGCAGGAACCTCAGCTGGCAGGTAGTCGTTCGATGTACCTTCTCCCCTTATGGCTGCAATTGGAAGGATTAAATCTCCTAACTGATTCTTTTTCTTTAAACCGCCACATTTTCCCAGAAATAATACTGCCTTTGGCTGAATAGCAGATAATAGATCCATCATGGTAGCTGCAAGTGGACTACCCATACCGAAGTTAATGATTGTGATCCCTCCTGCTGAAACGCTTTGCATTGGCTTGTCAATTCCCATAATCGGTGCATTGTCGTTCCACTCTGAGAACATCTGCAGGTATTTGCTAAAATTCGTAAGCAAAATATATTCACCAAAATCTTCCAATGTACGGCCGGTATACCTCGGCAACCAATTTTTAACAATCTCTTCCTTCGACTTTAGACCAGATTTTACCGGAGATTCTACTTCTTTAGGTCTTTTCACCTTTACTGGTGTCTCATTCTTTTTTATCTCTTTTTCTTCATTCATAGATATTTGTTTTTAGTTTACCAAAATGACCAGATACAAAAAATCCCCTTTTCAGGGGATTCTTTGTATTAAGCAGCTTTAAGCTTTTTAAAATCCGCCTTTTCAAATTTTTCCACTGCATACTCCAGTGTAATGATCAGTTCCTTCATGTCAGGATCGGAAGGAATGTCAAACATCGCGTCAAGCATAATGGCTTCACATATTGAGCGAAGTCCTCTTGCGCCGAGCTTGTATTCCATCGCTTTATCAACAATAAAATCTAAAACTTCATCGTCAAACACCAGCTTCACGCCCTCATATTCGAAAAGCTTAACATATTGCCGAAGCAGTGAATTTTTAGGCTCTGTAAGGATATTCCGTAGTGCAGCTTTATCTAATGGGTTTAAGTGTGTCAACACCGGTACACGCCCGATCAATTCCGGAATTAAGCCGAAGGATTTTAAATCTTGTGGCGTAATGTACTTGTACAAGTTCTTAAGATCAAGATCCGCTTCATCTTTCTTAACCTTATACCCCACTGCCTGTGTGCGCAGCCTGTTAGCAATTTTACGCTCAATACCATCAAATGCACCACCGCATATAAATAGAATATTGTTGGTATTCACAGGAATCATCTTCTGATCCGGATGTTTACGGCCGCCCTGAGGTGGAACATTAACTATAGTACCCTCCAGAATTTTCAACAAAGCCTGCTGTACACCTTCACCAGAGACATCCCTTGTAATTGATGGGTTATCGCT
This sequence comes from Pedobacter sp., assembly GCA_038918115.1. Classification (GTDB taxonomy): domain Bacteria; phylum Bacteroidota; class Bacteroidia; order Sphingobacteriales; family Sphingobacteriaceae; genus Pedobacter. The sequence continues at coordinate 165,776 of JBCLAL010000003.1, read as the reverse complement.
CTTTCTTGCAACTTTATCAACCTCATCGATATAAACAATACCCCGCTCTGCGGAAGCAACATCGTAGTCAGCAGCTTGCAATAAGCGGGTTAAAATGCTCTCCACATCTTCACCAACGTACCCTGCCTCAGTTAATACAGTAGCATCGCAGATACAAAAAGGAACATGTAAGATCTTTGCGATTGTTTTCGCCAGCAAGGTCTTGCCAGTTCCAGTCTCGCCAACCAGCATGATGTTCGATTTCTCAATTTCTACCTCATCATCTTTGTTTATCTTTTGGCTCAGCCGCTTGTAGTGATTGTAAACTGCAACAGATAACACCTTTTTTGCATCATCCTGGCCGATAACATACTGGTCAATATGTTGCTTAATCTCTAAAGGTTTAAGCAGCTTGAGTGAAGCATCGACGTTCCTGTTTTTCTGATTCCCAAACTCCTGTAAAACCAACTGATTAGCCTGAACCACACACTTATCACAAATGTATGCATCAAGGCCCTCAATCAGCATCAGGGTATCTTGCTTGCTGGAACCACAAAATGAGCAACGGGATTCTTTTGTTTGTTTAGCCATTCTTTTATTTGTTGTGTCCTATCAATACCTCATCAATCATTCCAAAATCTTTCGCTTCATCAGCTTTCATCCAGTAGTCACGATCTGAGGCTCTTTCTACCCATTCATAAGTCTGACCAGAGTGGTTAGAGATGATATCATATAATTCCTTTTTCAGCTTAAGCATCTCTCTCAAATTGATCTCCATGTCCGATGCTACACCTTGAGCACCACCTGAAGGCTGATGTATCATCACACGTGAATGTGGTAACGCTGCACGCTTGCCTTTTGCACCTGCAACAAGTAGTACCGCACCCATAGATGCCGCCATTCCAGTACAGATGGTGGCCACATCAGGGCTGATATACTGCATGGTGTCATAGATTCCAAGTCCGGCGTATACAGAACCACCCGGTGAATTGATATAGATTTGAATATCACGATTATTGTCAGTAGACTGCAGGAAGAGTAGTTGTGCCTGAATGATGTTCGCATTTCCATCATGAATTGCATCCCCTAAAAAGATGATTCTATCCATCATCAATCGCGAGAAAACATCCATTTGAGCCACATTTAGCTGACGTTCTTCGATAATATACGGGGTCATGCTTTTCGGGTTATTATTGGTCCTGCCAATAAAACGATCAACATTCAGCCCGTTAATACGATGATGCTTTACAGCATATTTTCTAAATTCATCTTTGTCTATATTCATGTGTAAGTTGTTTCTAAGTGTCCTAACTCAATAGTACTAATACTAAATTGATAATTAATTATTGCAATGTAAAATTTGAATTCTGTTATACAAGTAAGGCGGCCTCTACACAGGGCCGCCTTACATAAATATTATAAAAAGAGATATTGTTTTAACAATTAGTTCATCTCTATAAATTTATTATAAGCAATTTCTTCTTCGTTGATAGTTGCCACAGACTTAATGTGATTGAAAACCTTCAATGCTTTCACCTCTTCAAAAATCCTGTTTGCGTTATCTCTCTCTTGAAGGAATGTTGTTGTATACTGTGTTAACTGATCATCAGGCATCGGCGCAGGGCTATACATTCTGAATTGTGTGTCTAAACGCTCTTTCGCAGTTGCAAAAACCTCATCGTACTGAATTTCAATGCTATTATCTTTTATGATCTTGTTTTCAATCAAAGTCCATTTCAGATTTTTCGCAAAATCCTCATAACCCTCATTCAACTCCTCGTCAGTTAATTTCTCGTTAGTGGCTTTTAACCATCTACGTAAAAACTCATCTGGAAGTTCCATGGTCACTTCGTTAGTTAACTTAGTGTACATGTCATTCTGAAGTTTACGGTCAGCATCTTGTTTAAACATGCCTTCAATCTCTTCAGTGATCTTTGCTGTAAAGCCAGCTTCATCAGTAACAACACCTTCTCCAAAAATCTTATCAAAGAACTCCTGGTTCAAATCTGCCTCTTCTAACCGGTTAACATTCTTAACAGTCGCCTGGAAAGATGAAGTTAATGCTTTTGCAGCTTCCTCTTCAATATCCAACAACTTAGCAATAACGCTTTCATTATTACCAAATGCCTGTTGAAGATCCAGGGTTACTACATCATCTTTTTTCAAGCCGATCAAAGACTGTTTCACTTTCTCGTCAGTTACCTGATCTAAGCGAATTGAACCAGTATGCTTAATGCCATCTTCAAAAACTGAACCATCGCCCGAAAGCTCCGCTAAGTCAGCATATAGGACATCCTCGTCTGCCGAAACTTCCGGGTTTGTCATTTTGCCATAGCTCTTACGGATATTTTTAATCCTTGATGCCAATGTCTCTTCATCTGCTTTTACAAGATAAGCTTTGAACTCATCTGCGGCACTAATATTAACATCAACAGCTGGTGCTAATCCAATTTCGTACTCAAATTCAAAAGCATCGGTGAAGTCCCACTTAAATTCTTTCGTATCATCCATTTTAGGTAATGGTTGACCAAGGATCTCAATTTTATTTTCTGAAAGATAGTTGTTCAATGCATCTGAAAGCATCTTGTTGATTTCTTCCACAAGAATGCTTCTACCGTACATTTTTTTAATATGAGCTGCAGGTACCATTCCTTTGCGGAAACCCGGAAGAGTAGCTTTTTTTGCTTGTTCTTTTATGGTTTTGTCAATCTTCTCTGTGTAATCTTCAGGGGCAATGCTTACTTTGATGACAGCATTTAGGTCGTTTATTTTTTCCTGTGTAATGTTCATTTTTTCAGAATCAAAATTTACAATCTCTTTAATAAAAAAAATCCCCCGAAATACATCGGGGGAATCATTTGTGCGGATGAAGGGACTCGAACCCCCACGCCGTGAAGCGCCAGATCCTAAGTCTGGTGCGGCTACCAATTACGCCACATCCGCATCATTTAGGAATTGTTTTGTTCTGCAAATATAGAGATTAGTTTCACTTCTGAAATGCCTGTGGAAGATATTTTCACAAAATCTTAATAAGTGCTTTGTTATCAGTCGAATAATTTTTAGGTATTTTTTATTAATCCGGTGTTCTCACCCGCTGATACCGCTTGTTGTAAGTAAAAAAGGTACTCTATAGACTTTAAAAGACGGCTTCCATACCAGGAAAACATCTCTCCATCCACAAGCATTACCCTCGATTTAGGGTATATCTTCTGAAATTCTGCTAAATGTTTACTCGAAAAAGGATAAGGCTCACTGGATAAAAACACCAGTGCAGGCTTCAAGGCATTGAAATCTTCATCCTCAAGCACGGGATACCTGCTCGTATTAACGACATTGTTCAAGCCGATACGTTGTAACACATCATCGATAAAGGTGCCCCGTCCCGCCGCCATATATGGTTTCTTCCAAATAATGTAGAGGACATTTAGGTTTATACCCTTCTCCACAGCAAGATGCTGAAGATCCCGGAAACCCGCTGCGATCATATAATTCAGGTAAGTCGCTTCAGGAGAGCGATCTGTGATGAGCCCTAAGTTACTGATCATATCAGACGCATCTTCTAACGTCGATACGTCACTTACCCAAACTGGAAAGTCAATAGCCAATGCTTCTACATCAGCGCGTTCATTCTCCTCCTTGTTGGCAATAATCAAGTCTGGCTTTAGTGAGCGAATCATTTGTATATCCACCTTCTTGGTTCCTCCTATTCGAGTCTTCGCGGTAACCTTACTTTCAGGATGAATGCAAAAGTGTGTTATACCTACCAGCTCCTTATCAAGTCCCAGATCAAACAACAGTTCCGTTTGTGAGGGTACCAACGAGACAATCCTTTTTGGTGGATAATTCAAGGTTATGGTATTTCCAAGCTGATCGGTTACGATTTTCTGCATAATAACAAAGGTAAGTGTTCCCGGCACATCCGCCTTTCACACCTACCTTTTCAATAATGATATTTAGATAAACCTTAGATGATCGTACCTGAAGGTACTACTGCACCTTTTTTTACAACCACAATACCGTCCTTAACGGCATAAAATCCGAAGTCTCCGTCTGGAAGATGTAACCCGCCTTTAATCTGGACGCTATTTCCGATACGACAGTTTTTATCAATGATGGCATTGTTAATTTCACAATCATCACCGATACCGATCAAAGGATGTCCGGCCTCATTTTCTTCCTGAATTTCTTGAAGGGTTTGGTAACGGTCGCTACCCATAATATAAGCATTCTCTACTTTAGTGCCACGACCAATACGCGAGCGGATACCAATTACTGCATGACTAATGAGTTCTGCCTGCAGGATACATCCTTCTGCAATTACAGCCTTGTTTAACGTTGTACCCAGCAGTTTCGAAGGGGGCAACATCCTTGGGCGAGTGAATATGCTTTGGTGGCTATCAAACAGGTTGAATTTAGGAATATCATCTGTTAGACCTAGATTAGCTTCAAAGAATGACGATATGTTACCAATATCCGTCCAATATCCTTCATATTGATAGCTTAATACCCGGAATTGATTTAGCACCATTGGAATGATCTCCTTGCCAAAATCTTTTTCATTCGGATTCTCTTCAAAAATCCGGATTAGCAAATCGCGGTTAAATATGTAAATACCCATCGAAGCAAGGTAATTCCTTCCTTCAGCCTGCATTTCCGCACCAGTATCCGAGCTCCATTCTTTGATTAGCTCAGAATTTGGCTTTTCAATGAATGACGTAATAATATTTTCTTCATTCGCTTTTAGAATACCGAAATCCGTTCCATCTTTCGCTGTTACGGGGATTGTTGCAAGGGTTACTTCAGCTTTGCTTTCAATATGTGCATTTACCATTTCATTAAAGTCCATCTGGTAAAGTTGATCTCCCGACAGAATAAGCACGTATTCGAACTCATGGTTCAGCAAATGATGCATAGTCTGACGCACAGCATCGGCAGTACCCTGAAACCAGGTAGGATTTTCAGGAGTCTGTTCTGCGGCAAGGATATCAACAAAAGCATCACTAAAATGACTGAAGTGATAGGTATTTTTGATGTGCTTATTTAAGGATGCTGAATTAAACTGTGTAAGTACAAACATCCTGTGGATACCCGAGTTCAGACAGTTAGATATTGGAATATCCACCAGCCGGTATTTTCCCGCAATTGGTACTGCTGGTTTTGATCGTGTCTGAGTGAGCGGTGACAACCTGGAGCCCTGGCCACCGCCAAGAATAACTCCCAATACTTTTTCGGTCATATACTTAAGTTTATATTTGGTAAAAATTAATGTAGTCCTGAGCGGATTTATCCCAGGAATGGTCAAGTTTCATAATCTGCTTTCTTATTTCTTTAATGTTCTTTGTATTCTGATAAAAATCAAATGCACGACTAATTGCATGTTCAACATCGCTAACGCTAGCTTGATCATGGCAAAAGCCAAAACCCCCATCTCCTATATCTATTACAGTATCCTTTAGTCCACCTGTTCTACGTACAATAGGGATTGTACCGTAACGAAGCGCATACATCTGATTCAAACCGCATGGCTCAACCCGGGAAGGCATCAGTAGAAAATCTGCCCCTGCATAGATTTGATGGGACAACTGCTCATGATAACCTATATACGTGTTGTAAATTCCCCTGTACCGATCCTTAAGCTGCTCAAGTTGATCTTCCACATACTTTTCGCCAGAGCCCAAGATCAGGATATTTAATTGACCTTCACTTCCCCGCAAAACATTATCAAAGATCTGAGGCAGAAGGTCTGCCCCTTTTTCACCCACCAGACGACCTATAAAAGTAAACAATGGCTTATTTGGATCTAAGTTAAAAACATCACATAAGCGTTGTTTGTTTGCCTTTTTCCCAGCCTCGACAGTACGCGCATTGTAGTTTTTAGGGAGCATTGAATCAATAGCTGGGTCCCAGACATCATTGTCTATCCCGTTTAAGATGCCATGCGATTTTCCTCGCTCTTGTTGAAGCAAAGGCTCCAATCCGTTAGACCGATAGCTGATCTCTTCCATATAACTAGGCGAAACCGTTGAAATTTTCCATGCACACTTAATGGCCGAAGCCAGGGGATTGATTGCATTGTCCCACTCCAACTTACCAGAATTTCGAAGATCGAAGACTGGTAAAAGGTGCAGTTTATCCCAACCAAACTGACCTTGATATTGGGCATTATGAATCGTAAGTACAGTCGGGACATTATTCAGTCGCCAAAAGCGTGCACAATTTGAGGCCATGAAAGGTATTAAACCAGTATGATAATCGTGGCAGTGAATTACGTCGGGTTTGTGTTGCCATTGGTGTATCCAATCAAGCGCAGCGATCTGGAAAGCAAGGAAGCGATCGGTATCGTCATCATAACCATATACTTTGGGCCGGTTTAATAAGCCAGGTATATGTACCAGGTATAAATCAAACCCAAGTCGGTTTGTCTTTTCCCGAATTACCCGAACCTGATAGTTACGTGTGCCAATTTCAACCCACCCATCATAAACCCCTTCAAAATCCTGCTCATGCATAAAGCTATTATCATATGCCGGCATAACAACCTTAGCAACATGGCCAATTTTGTTTTGATACTTCGGCAATGCTCCTACTACGTCACCCAATCCGCCTACTTTCGCTACAGGATAGCATTCGGCACTGAAGTGTATGATCTCCATCTCTTATTTATTATTAAAAAAATTGTTGAAATATAACAACTGAAAAGTAATCGAGTTTGCCCAATATGACCAATTATGTTCCCCGGGACGAATAATGAAGTCATGTGCAATGTTTTCATACATCAGTTTTTCATGCAAGGCCACATTTACCTTATAAAAGAAGTCATCTTTTCCACAGTCAATGATTAAGGCCAGCTTGCCTCTTTTAATCAGGTGGGTCATTTCAATCACGGTATTAGCCGACCAGCGATCCGGGTGTTCATCATAGGTGCCCAGGCGCTCTTTGATTTCCCAGTTATCAGGAAAGGGTCTAATGTCTACCCCACCGCTCATACTACCGGCGGCAGCAAAGAAATCTTGATGTTTTATCGCAAGGTACAGCGCTCCGTGTCCACCCATACTCAAACCCGTAATCGCACGGGCCGCCCTTTCCTTTATCGTTTTATATTTTTTATCAATATCAGGAACTAGCTCCTTAGTAATATAGGTTTCATACTGCCACTTCGGATCAATGGGACTGTCGAAATACCAGCTACCAAAATTCCCATCCGGACAAACAATGATCATTTTATATCGATCAGCTTGGTCTTTTATCGCTGGTACCGTATTTACCCATTTGGAATACCTGTCACCATAGCCATGCAGAAGATATACCGTAGGGAGCGCTTTAATAACTTCATAGCCCTCAGGAACAATCACAACACTTTTGATATTCTTGCGCATGGCCTGACTATAAGTTGTAGTTGTGTCAACCCGGGCGGCTTTGGAACCTATTCCGGCGATCAGTAATGCACTAAGAAGAAGGATTTTTTTGACCGGATATCCAATAGTCATGTTCAACAATTTAAAGTCTGAATATAGAAAAATTTATCCTCAGGTATAAACATGCATCAAAATATCTAAATACAGGAAATTGTTTTCTTAAAACACAAATTATAATCCAATTTCGGTTAAAGCATTGATAATGTTCTGGTTTAAATTGAGATTAAACAAATGTATAATTCAAAGCTAAACCGAAAATGCTGAAATCTAATGTCCATCATGCTTTAGGCCTTATTTTAATCTTACTGTTCTTGCTTTCTTGTAAGAAAAAATTGTCCCCTTCAGCTCCCGAAGATCCAGAGACTCCAATTCCGGTAACACCTGTTGCACCAAAGCCAACGGATCCGGTGAGCAGACCAATGATACCACTAAGTCTTACCGCCGAAAATCTTAAGATCGATCTTACATATGCTGCAAATCAGAATCTGTTAACAGAAATCAGGCAGTCGAATGGCGTTAGAGAAATGATAACCTACAATGCCCAAAATCAGCTCAAAGAGTATAAACGTTACCTGAAAGATGAACTGCTTTACCATGTCTATTATGTTTTAAATACGGATGGGCTGGTTACAAAAGCAATCCAATATACGGTAAGTGCCGGCGGAAAACTCCTGAGCCCTTTGGGAACGTATGAAATTAGCTATAACAGTAGAAAGGAAATAGAACGGGTAGACTGGTACGACTTCAAGAATATGTTGTCCAAAAGTAAACAGTACAACTATAATGAAAAGCTACTGTTAACCAGCTGTGAGACAGTGATACCTAAAGGAGGCACACAAACCTATGAATACGACAACAATTTTGGAATCTTCAGTCAAATATCCTACCTAAACCTGATTTCCCTTGAGAACGAAGCCTTTTACTTCAAAAACATCCGGGCAAATCTTGAACACATCAGTAGCAAGACATCCGCTTCGGATAGCCTTTCTTTTGTATTGCAGTATAACCCTGCCAACTACCCTTCTACCATCAAGCAAACTGATGCATCAGGAAAGAGCAGTACTTACAAGATTATCTATAGATGATCTACTTCGAAATTGCCTGAAAGACCATCTCAAAGGTAAATCTCACAATAAGTAGCATCGCGGATACAAAAAGTCCAAAAACAAAAGGGTGCCCGAAAGTTTTACCTTGAGCAATAAGGCGTTTTACGATAAAGGTAGCCAGAAAGTAATTCAATAATACCACCAGTGCAACACTAAAATAGTTCTGCGAAATCAATTCATAAACAAAAAGTAATACACAGAAGATCATAATACCCCATTTGGCAGAGTTCCATAGCTCGGCGGCACCGGCAAGGTGCGGATTAACCTGAATAGCCCTTTGCTGCAACATGCGTTTTGAAAGATCTGGATTGTTTAATATCCGTGTATACATCTCCCGGTCAGCGGCGTCCAAAGCCTCTGCCTGATAGTCTTTCCGCTTATAGATGATGATGTCCATAAGCTCATCATCGCTGAGCGACTGCATCCTTCCGCTAAAATTATTCTCCATTTTTCTTTCTGATGGTCAGCACATGATTGTCAACCCTAGCCAAATCTACAGCTTTTTTAAATGATGGGACATCTTTGAAAGACAATTGGGATAATGTTCTGGACTCATATACGATTTTGAATTCATCCAACTGAAAGGGCCAGTCCTCTACGATCAAAGCACCATCATCATGTTTGAAGAACGAATACGATTGCCCATCGGGTCCATTGCTGATTTCTATTTTTCTTTGCTCTGGTTGGATCTGGTTCTGACAAATTAAAAGTGAAAAAGCATCACAAAATTCCAAGAGCTCATAGGAAGCAAAGATTTCTACTGCCGTGGCACCAGATTCCTTAATCCAAATGCGCTCTTTCTTCTCAAGGTCTTTACAGAAAGCCTTCGCGAGGGGCTCGGCACCATGTACAAAGTGGATATGGCGGGCAATAAGTAAAGCGATGTAACGGCTTTTGGTCAGGGCCATTTTAAGCTGTCGTTCACAATAGTCTTTTCGAAATCGGGTCATTCTATAGTCCACAGGACCACCATTTTCATTTAAAAGTTGTTCATCCTCAAACTCATTATACACATCATCATGTTCAGCAGTGGCAACAAGCGTCTCGAGCCAACGTGCGGGTTGCCGGGACTTCTTCCAATGGGCACAAATTTGCGCCGCAACAAGGCCGTGTGCTCTTTGGGTGATGATGTTCCAACCCGCATCAGTATAGTTTACGATCATAAGGAAAAAAAAATCCCAAACTCACATTTGGGATTTCTATAGTATAGAGGTTAGTTAATTGATTAGCTCTCTTTATCGTGACCTTCAAGTTTTACAAGTTTGTTGTAAATACCTAATAGTAAAAATGGAGCAGCCCATTGTCCAACAAAAAGCGCTGTATGTTTTTGGCCTAGACATTTAAGGGTTAGTGAAACACCCATTGATCCTAGTGCGGCCCATAAAAATAGGTCAGATGGTAATTTTGCAGTTTGCTCTTCAATTGTTCTTGCAACAGGTCCTTCTTTGTGTTGCGGATTGTCTTGTAATTCCATAGTTAGTCCTCCGATTAAATGATTAAATTTTGGTTCTTTGCTATATATTACAGGTTGTCAGCACTTTTTGTTTATCAATATTGGATTAACAGTATATACAACATCGACAAAAGTGTTAATACGTACGACTTCGCCCGCTATCCCTATTCATTCCGCATTTGTTCTATTTTAAGTTTTCCCATAGGCGTTAAAACAGCATAATGCTGAACATGTTCCCTGTGGATGGTTAGGTAGCCTAGGCTTTCCAGTTCTTCATATTCATGCTCCATGCCACCTAGAATAGATGAGCTTTCTTGATGTTCAATGGTTTCAAGCATTTCCAACATGTAGTTTCTTTCCATATTCGTAATATTTGGTTTATGAAGTAACAACTACATTACCAACTGGTTTCAAATATTTCACTTCTGTATTAATCTTCAGGCCGTTCTTTTGCATCTGCCATTTTCACGATCCTTGGCATGAATTTACCAAGCACCTCTACCAGCGAATGTTGAGCAGCCATTACAGCATGTATATCTTTATACACCATTGGTGCTTCATCAAGTCCCGAGCCCAGGACACTAATGCCGTGTTGTCGAAGCAGTTCCTGCACAGCTTCCTTTTTAATCTCTTTAAAAGCGCGGTTACGGCTCATTAATCGTCCCGCCCCATGCGAGGCCGAAGCTAGTGATGCCGGATCACCTTTCCCCCGTACGAGAAATCCTGGTGAAGCCATAGAACCTGGAATTAAACCAAGGACTCCCAGTCCAGCTGGAGTTGCACCCTTCCTATGTACCATCACTTCTCTTCCGTCAGCCAACCTTTCTTTCCAGGCAAAGTTGTGATGGTTTTCTATTCTTAAAACGGGCTGTGCTTGAAGCCTTGTAGATATCTTGTTATGTATCTCATGATGATTTGCCGAAGCATAATCGCCCGCGAGGTTCATTGATATCCAATACTCCTGCCCCTCCGCGCTGTTCAGATCCAGCCATGCAAGTTCCTTGGCTTCTCTTGGCAGAATGGTCTTTTCCATTGCCAACTTCGAATAGAAGTTTGCGATGCTCGCACCAAAACCGCGAGAGCCAGAATGTGATAATAGGGCAAGGTATTTTCCCCCCGGGAGATCCTCAAGCTTTCCGTCTTTTACATCAAACGTACCCCACTCTACAAAATGATTTCCGGTTCCCGAGGTTCCAAGTTGTGAATAAGCTTTATCCCTTAAACTTCTGATGAGTTTAGTCGCCGACCAATCGTGCTTATCAAAGACACTGCTATCATAGTGACGTTTACTCGTCGCCCCCATGCCAAAAACAGTATTGTCGTTTAAAATCGATCGTAAACGACTTTCATCAATGTCGAAGGCTCGTTCCGAAATGTCAAAAATGCTAAGACACATCCGACACGCGATATCAACACCTACTGCATAAGGAATGATCGTGTTGATGTCTGTTGCGAGCACCCCACCAATAGGTAATCCATATCCGGAGTGTGCGTCTGGCATGAGTGCACCTGCCTCAGTAATAGGCAGTCGCATGGCTGCATTCATTTGTGCAATGGCCTTTTCGTCAATATGCTCCTGACCGTATATTGGAAATTCTGGCACCTGGTCTTTCAGGGTATAGGTTTTTGCACCACTTTGTGACGGTATTTCCTGACGCTTTTTTGCAAGAAGCAGTTCAGCCAAGTACCGTAACTTACTCCCCTTCTCGGTTGCAAAACTTAAGGGATCCGCTACAACCTCTTCTATTTTAATAAGTAATTCTGCCTTAGAAATATCATTTTTCTTCAGTAAGCCATTACTAACCTGCTGAAACTTGGTTTGTAATTTAGCGTCTACAATACCAGCAGCTAATAAATCTGCCTTTTCTATCCATGCTTTTTTCATACAACATACTTTGGAGTAGTACCTGAGATCCTATAACCAGATTTCAAATGGTACTAATCCCAAGCAAAAAGCATACAAATCAGCAATCAAAATGATGGCAGATACACAATGTATTACTTAACCCGGAAAGGCTGTTTACCAGAAAGCAGATCCCAGAAGAGTATAAAGTCGCTCGCAAGGCTAAATCTTGGATACTTGAAAGTTGCAGGTTTATTTTTCTCAAAAAAGAAATGCCCAATCCAGGCGAAACTGTAACCAACAACGGGCATTGCAAGTAAAAAATAGTAAGTATGAAACAAAATCGCTGTTATAAAACAAAGAATAACTAATCCAGTACCAATAAAATGAAGTATCCTGCTTACCAGGTTCCGGTGTTCAGAAAGGTAAAAAGGGTAGAATTCTGCAAGTGTCTTAAATTTCTTTTCTTCCATACTTTTGATATAATTGCAAAAATACGGTTAATTATTAACCGATGCCGTGCGATTATAAGATTCCATGTTTTTTCAGGAAGCTTCCCAATTCACGGGGATGTACATCCATTAACAGCGTATTAAAGCCAGCCTGCTTAGCGCCTACAAGGTGTTGTGGACTATCGTCTATAAACAAGGTCTCTTCAGGTACCAGGTTATTTTCTTCAATTACTTTCTTAAAGATTTCGACATTAGGCTTCCGCAGAAACATGTCTTGAGAGTAGTATGCTTTTTCAAACAAGCTGCTGTTATCTGCCATACCAAATTCCCGGTCAAGGTAGCTCACAATGTATTTATAGTGAATAACATTATTGTTGCTGAGCAAAAAGGTGCGGTATTTTTCACGAACCTTCAACAGGGTATCATGTATGGTCGGCGGCACACCGATCAGCAAACTATTCCAGGCTGCATCAATTTCCTGGTCGCTTAGATCCATATTGTTGGCTGCAACCCTGATTCCTGCTCTGAACTCATCTTCTGAAATAGCAGCGGTTTCAAAATCATCAAATAAAGTATTATGTTCCTTGTGCGCAAAAAAACCGTCAATATCTGTGATACCGAGTTGAGAAAGAGCTTGCTGGGCTTTTTGAAAGTTAATTTCAAAGATCACATTACCGTAGTCAAAAATTATATTTTTAATGTTTTGCATAAAAACTGTTTTCAAAATTGAATGTAAATATGTAACATTGCACTCGCAAAATCAATATAGATTTTACGCGGGCCTATAGCTCAGTTGGTTAGAGTAGAAGACTCATAATCTTTTGGTCGCTGGTTCGAGCCCAGCTGGGCCCACATCTTAAAAAAGCCTTTCATGCAAGTGAAAGGCTTTTTTGTTTTGCATTTTAAGAGGAACCAAGAACACCGCTTCGTTTCAGTACAAACATCCTTCCTAAGCATCCTCCTATTCTGCTTATAACACATTCGGCTGGGTATTAGCTGGCAACAACTTTTGCTAAACAAAATCTTCAAAGCGAGTTCTGTTTTTTGCCTCTGGAGTTCTTGGGGTTGCGTAAGCACCATTCTGATCTCCAAGCGCAGCATACAGGTCTAACAGCTCTTGTAACACCAGGTCGCTGACGCCCCAGCTTTTAAGCTGATCCCGCAGTTCCGAGCTTGATTGTTTGATGTAACTTATCTTCTTACCGATTAACACAGAGAGCCGCTCAGCCAGCTGAACTGGTGTAATATTTTCCGGCCCCTTAAGTTTTGCTTCCAATGCCCCGACCTGCTTCCATCTAGCAAATATTCGGCAGCGGCATCCGCATCGAATGGAAACCGGAATGCCCTTTCTTCCTGAATACTGGCTGCTTACTATGGAATGGTGACGCGGAAAGTATTTCCCAAGGTGCCGCCCAGAGTTGAATATGAGCTTACCAATTTTGACAAAAGTACAGCCGACCCGCTCATGGCGTTATTTGAATGGTCGCTGACTTGGGAGCCGCAGTTAACCAAGCTTTACCAAGATGATAAGTAGCGGGAGCATTCGCGAATCGTTTTTAAAACAACTTCTTCTGTTGGCTTTCAAGTTCCAGTAGCCAACGTTTTCTCCACAAGCCTCCACCAAAACCTGTAAGGCTGCCGTCGGCACCAATAACGCGGTGGCACGGAATAAGAATACATAAACGATTCATGCCGTTCGCACTTGCAACCGCCCGGATCGCAGAATGTTTGTTTATCGCTACCGCCTGCTGGCTATAAGACCTGGTTTCTCCATAAGGTATTTGCCGCAATTGTTCCCAAACCTCTTGTTGAAAGTTAGTTCCCGGTGAAAATAATGGCACGCTAAACTGCTTCAGGGTTCCACTAAAGTACTGTTCCAGTTCTTGCTTTAAACGTTGGAAGTGAACATTGGGGCCCGGAAGAATATGTGCATTTAGCATCTTTGCAAGTGTCTTCAGCTCGGTTTCCAGCATTTTTCTGTCTGTAAACTCAAGCAGGCATACCCCCTGTTCTGTGGCACAGGCGATCATCGTTCCGAGCGGCGTTTCTATCCGGCAAAGGTCAATGATAGACTGGTCCCTACTAAGCTTTGGCGAAACGCCGAAAATCGACTTGAACGAATCTCCAAAGCCACTTAAAGATTCAAAACCAGCATCAAAGGCCGTACTGGTGACCGTTTGTCCATCACGGATGCGTTTGAAGGCAGCGTTAATCCTATAAATTCGCTGATAAGCCTGGAATGTTATGCCGTGGTTCTTTAAAAACCAGCGCCGCATCATTGCAGGGTTTAACCCTCGTTGTCGCAGGTCCCGGTCTTTGAACTTCAATGATGGACTTTCATGTAATGCATCCAGGATGCTTTGAATTGCGGTTGGTGTTTCGCCAAGTCGTTCCAAAGGGCGACAGATCTTACATGGCCTATAACCTTTCAAAAGCGCTTCCTTAGTACTCGGAAAAAATTCAACATTCTCCCGTTTGGGTTTGCGTGCTGTACAGGTTGGCCGGCACAATATTCCAGTTGTTTTCACACCAACAATAAAGCTTCCTTCATAGCTACAGTCTTTGTTCAACAACGCTTGGTAGTAAACATCATCATTAGCCTCGTTCATTGGTCGCAAGTTAAATACATTTAATAATCTTGTACAAAGAAAGCATGACCGCGAATACAGCACAACCGAAAAATAAACAAGTATCTTATCGCAGAAATTCTAGAATCATAGGTACCACATATTGCCAAGGCTGAGAACTGGCATTTCTAGTGGTAATCTCTCCCAAATAAGCACCGTGTATGCCTGGAAGGATAGCTAAATTGCCATGGGGAAACATATCTGAGAGCTGTAGAACGTGCTCAGAGGTAATCACATCCCTATCTCCATTTATAATTAGCACCTGGACTTGCACCGATTCAATCGCTTCATCAGGAATATCTTCAAAGTTTAGCATGCGGAGAACATCACAATCATGCATGTATTTCAAATTTGCTTCATTGGGGTTAACTTGAAGAAAGGCGTCTTGAAGTTCCTGGGGCATATTATCAAGGGAAGCATTCTTCATGAATTCCCAAAACGCGGGTGGCATACCAATACGTTTAGCTAAGGGAGAACAGAGTACAAGTTTACCGATTGTTTCTGGGTAGCGTATAGCTAACTCCAGTGCGGTCGTAGCACCATTGCTAAAACCTAGGATTTCGGCTTTTAGGATACCGAGGTTTGCTAAAAGTCCGGCAACATCATCTGCATCTTGCCTGAAGCTCAGCGGCATCCCGCGAGTGTTGGTTCTTCCATGTGCCTCCAGTTCCATGGCGATCACTTTTCTATATTGCGCAAAAAAAGGTATCACAGTAGCAAAGGATGTTTGGATGGTAGATCCCCCGCCGTGAGTCAGAACAAGCGGTTCACCCGCCCCGTAAATTTCATAATACATCATGATTCCATTCACTTCAGAATAGCCGCTTTCCGAAGGCACAGATATAACTGGTTGTTGGTCTTCCATTGTCAGGTTTCCCCCTTTCTATACTAATAAATTTAAGCTAGATTTTATATAAAGCCAAGCCTGCCGGAGTAAATAGACTGGATTGCTGGAATCACAATTTCAGGTCTTATTCCTAAGTCATTTTAATTTGTAACTAAAACTGTATCTTGGAACTGGCTACCTGAAATTTAAACGTTGTGGACTCTTTTACGATTGATACCCAGACATTCAATGATCTAGATATACTGAATTCAAAAGACGGTGTCTATTCTGTTTTCAACTTGTTTAAGCAGACTAAAACTGCAGCAGCAAGAAAACGGCTAATGGAGATAATGCAGCATCCGAGCAGCAATTTGCAAGACATATGTTTGAGGAGCGCTACCATCAAGTTCTTCTATGAACATAAAATCGTCTTTGACGTTAAGGACGAGCATATTGATCTTATCGATTATTATCTGAAGAGCAAGTTCAAAAAGTTCAGGAGCAATCCGATTGACACCATGGCTGATTATGTCAGTCGCAAATCCAGCAACGATTATTACGTTATTAAAATCGGCATTCGCTACCTGATCCTTTTAACCAGGTACATCAACAGCTTCATCAATGCTTTGGAAGGCCATCAGCTTCCTGCTTATTTGGTGGAGATCTTTCAACAGCTGCAAACAATCATCGAAGAAGGTGTGCTTGTTAAAGCGGCGAAGCTGGATGAACTCAACTTAAGTTTTCTGGAGGTGGGTAGGTTGGACCGCGCATTGAGAGGACCTGAAAAGGAGAAAATGTTCAGCCTCTTGAGTCTTATTTATGAATTGGATGTGATTGGAACGGCAGCGGCAGTTGCTTCAGCAAGGGGCTTTTCTATGCCTGTTTTCTCTTCTGAAGGCATGCAGCTCCGGATTAACGGGTTATTTCATCCGGGGATCGGCAATGCCGTTAAGAACGATGTCTGCATTGATGAGAAACAGAACTTACTTTTCCTTACAGGTTCTAATATGGCTGGCAAATCATCATTACTCAAGTCGCTCGGCCTAGTAATCTACCTTGCACACATCGGCTTTCCAGTACCCGCTACCGCGGTAACCCTGAGTGTATTCAAGGGCCTGATCACCACGATAAACCTGCCGGATAATCTAAATCAAGGCTTGAGTCATTACTATACAGAAGTTAAAAGAGTCAGAGAAGTAGCAGAACACCTACTGAAGCGAGACAGGATGTTTGTGATTTTTAACGAATTATTCAGAGGCACTAACGTAAAAGACGCCTTTGATGGTTCGGCATTGATCATATCTGAACTTTCAACCATTGCAGATTCCGCTTTCATCATCTCTACACATATTATCGAATTGGCAGAAGTATTAAAAAAGCACCACAATATTAATTTCAGATATTTAGACACCGGCTTCCACAATCAAAAACCGGTTTTTACCTATCAACTGCTTGACGGGATTTCCAAAGAGGCACTGGGAATGTACATCGTGAGAAATGAAGGAATCGTCGAGATCCTGCAACAAGCAGCAAGTAGCAGGCAGTTGACTTCAAACCCCAACGATTAATCGCTTCAGGGAAAAAAGTACAATTTAATCGACCTTTTGACCTTTATGTGCCTTTGCGGAGGAAATACCTTTGTCATATCAAACAAATTAAGAAGATATCATTTATTATTTACGACAAATAGTTTAATCATGGCACAAGAAAACGTAATCCCAGCAGCGCAAGATCCAAACATTGGTAAAGAAACTAAAGCATTTTTAAATGCCTTGAATGGAAGCGGTGGCAAACCACTTGAAACCCTCGCTCCTGCAGAAGCAAGACAGGTACTCGTAAGTGCACAAGCTTCTGTAGACTACGACTATTCAGACATCGAAGAAGCCCAGAAAACAATTATGGTTGATAACCAACCCCTAAACATCCACATTGTCAAACCTACAGGTGCAAAGACAGGATTGCCAGTATTCATGTTCTTCCACGGTGGTGGCTGGGTCCTTGGAGATTATCCTACACACAAGAGACTGGTAAGAGATTTAGTCGTACACAGCGGTGCAGCAGCTGTTTTTCCAGACTATACGCCCGCCCCGGAAGCCAGGTTCCCGGTAGCCATAAACCAGGCTTATGCTGCAACAAAATGGGTTGCAGAACATGGAAAAGACATTGGTGTGGATGGCAGTAACCTTGCAGTAGTGGGTAACAGCGTCGGCGGAAATATGGCTGCCGTTGTCGCCTTGATGGCCAAAGACAAGAATGGTCCTAAAATCAAACAGCAGATCTTGCTCTGGCCAGTAACTGATGCGAACTTCAGTCGTGAATCCTACACCAAATATGCACAGGAAAGATTCCTTACAACACCATTGATGCAATGGATGTGGGATAACTACCTACCTGATGCAGCAGCCAGGACAAACAAGTATGCTTCCCCTGTGCAGGCAAGTCTCGAAGCGTTGAGAGACCTGCCACCAGCATTAATTCAGGTCGCAGAAAACGACATTCTGCATGATGAAGGCGTGGCTTATGGCAGAAAACTGGACGAAGCAGGTGTACCAACAACCATAGCAGAATTTAAAGGCTTTATACACGACTACGGCATGCTCAACCCACTTGCCCATATTCCGGCGGTACAATCATCAATTCAACAAGCGTCGACTGTGTTGAAAGAAGCGCTCAAATACAAACAGGATAAATAACGATGAAAACACGGCAATGTACAGTACAATGCCGTGCTTTCGTTCTTAAAGTACGTTCAAGGAAGGATGTCTTTGGCGCTTTCGAATGTACATCAAACATATTCCAGACAAAACAAGAAACAGCAAACTTACAAGCTGTGCTTCCGACAGCTGCAATGCAAGAATACGGTACTTGTAATTCACCTTGATGAATTCAATAAGAAAACGCTCCAGACCAACAATCAACAGATAATAAAAGAACATTTCTCCTGGCCGGGTAATTTTCCGGCGGTTAATCCACAGGATAAGGAAACAGGAAAGGATGATTATCGATTCATACAAAGACGTGGGAAAAACGCTTTGGAACAAGGCAAAACAATGATCTCCGGTGCAGCCCTTTATAAACTCGCCCTGGTTCAGGATGTTATGTGGAAAACGTGAGGCCCATAGCCAGTCTGGAAGCAGCTCGAAAGGTTTAGAGACATTGTTAACAATGCCCCAGTCACCATCTCCGGAGAGATGACAACCAATCCTTCCAACCCCATAAGCGACGAGCATGCCCGGTGAGCCGATATCGGCCAGATCAATCAGCCTCATCTTATGTTTGTAACCAATATAAAGATAGCTGATGGCGCCAAAGATCAGTCCACCCAGAAAGGTTAGTCCACTGTATTTAAGGAAATCTCCAAAAGTGTAGCTGCTGTATTTGGGTATGTTTTCAAGGTAGTTGAAGGTCTTTGCACCTAAAAAGCCCCAAACCGCAGCCCAGAAGATCAGCTTTGGCATTAACTCATTTGGATGGATGTATTCTTTCTCCTCCATACCCCCGTATCTGTAAGAGAACACCGTAAAGAGCAAGGACATCAGCAGGCCGGCTAGCAGATTACCTTGTAAAGAGCCCATAAAACCTAGTGGATCTTCGAAAAATAGCGGCCTATGGCTGAAAGCATACAGCACTTTAAAGCCCAGTATAAAACCGAGTACCGCAGACTCAACATATTTCAGAAAAGGAATACCTGCGGAACCCTTTTGCAAGCTGACGGCTTTAATCACACCTTCCGCCTCCTTGCGCTTGAACTCACTTCTAAAACAGAAATATGCAAGCACAAAAGCCATGGCCACAAAGAAGCCAAACGTGGGGATTGGCACTGCGCCTTCTACACCAAAAAGATATTTTAGGAGATCAGAAAGGAAGGGGAACATGCCGGTTTCACGCTTTGAAAAATAATAGAACGGGCCATCCTGACCAATGGCCCTCGACCTTAAAAACCAATCTGAACACCAAAGTTAATTACACGCTGATTCTGGTAAAGATCTCCGGCTGTGTTTGAAGACACTTCAGGATCTTGTTGATAAAGCGAGTAGTTTGTCCAGGTTAATAAATTATAACCGCTAACATACAATCTTGCATTGTTTATTTTCATTGGCAACCACCGATCAGGAAGTTGATAAGCCAGTTCAACAGTTTTTAAACGCAGGTAGGTTGCGTCGATCAACCAGAAGTCTGACATATATGCGGCCGGACTGTTAATTGTCGTAGGATTAGTTGACAGTCTCGGGAACTTCGCAGCCTCAGCATTTGAAGGTGTCCAACGGAGCTGATGTACCGGTTGAAACTGGCTTTGGAAAGGCTCTATACCATTGCCATAAAGGCTGAAGCTATAACCTGTGGTACCCTGGAGCAGAACACTCATACTGAAACCCTTGAAACTACCGCCTAAGGTTAAACCAAAACTTGTATTTGGAACATTCGGCCGCCCTATGGCTGTCCTGTCATACTGGTCAATACTACCGTCGCCATTCAAATCTTTATACCGTAAATCGCCCGGTACAATTTCATAACCGGTATTAGGTTTGGCACTGGTAGGAATGTTCTCGGCAGTATAGAACCCGTCGAATTGATAACCGAATGGCTGACCAATCTGATGTCCGGTTTCGGCCAGCCACGGGTAAGCAGGTGATGGCTCATCCTTATACAATACTTTGTTTTTAAAGTAAGTTAACACCCCTTTGATGTTATAATTAAATGCTCCAATATGATCATTGTAGCCTACTTCCAATTCTAAACCTCTGTTTCGTACCCGTGCTATATTCGTAGGGGAAATTCCTACCCCGAAGTTCAATGGTAATGATTGGGAAGCATACAACTGATCGTACCTGATGGTGTTGAAGTAATCTGCGACAACAGAAATCTTATTCTTGAAGAGATTGATATCAATCCCCAGATCGAGTGTTCTACTTTTCTCCCAGGTCACGTTGGTGTTTCCCAGGTTACCTTCGTAGATGGTATTAACATCCTTATTCACCTCGCCGAAAGAATAATTACCACCATTGTTATATACCTGCTGGTACAAATAGCGGTCGCCGGTCACTTTATCAGATCCCACGACACCGAATGAACCTCTTACTTTAAAAAGATCCACAAATTGCAGGTTGTCTTTGATCAGGTTTTCTTTGGCGAGGTTGTAGCCTACTGAAACTGCAGGAAACAGGCCGTACCGCTGGTCGGCCCGGAAACGGTCGGAACCATTATAGGCGGCAGTCAGATCAACAAGCAACTTCTCTTTGTAGTCGTAACTTGTCCGGAAGGTGAAGCCTTGAAAGTTTTGCGGGATCCAGTTTACTTTACGATCACCATCGCGCGTTTTATAGGATTCCCGGTTATACAACAACAATGTATTAACGCTATGGTCTCCAAATGAGCGCGTATAGTTCAGATTCGCCTGTAGATTGACCCTGTTATTGTATAGTCCCTGGTAAGCGAACAAGGTATAATTGCTTAAAACATACTTCGGACCGTTCAAGATATAAGAACCGTTTTCCTGATTGTAAAGGTATGAGGGTGGATTTTCACGCGATTGCTCCCGCACATTTGATTCTACACCTGCATATGCAATCCGTCCGGAAAAGGAAAGTCCTTTGGTGATCTTGTCTAATTCCTGGGTACCTCCAAAAAGAATGTTCAGGTCATTGCGCCTGTCTAGCGTGTATCCTGCCGTGGCAAGCCGGGCATTGATGGTTGGCAAAAGGTCCTTGGTATCACTCGCGTATGCATATGAACCATTTGGATTTATGAACGGCGCAGAATAAGGGTGTATCTTTGAGAAGTCGAAAATTTCACCCACAATGTTGCCTGCTCTTGGCGTATTTACTTTATTGAAATTTGCCCGCAGATCAAGTCTGAGCTTTAGCGTTTTCGTAGCCTGCACATCCAGATTCGAGCGTAAATTGAAGCGTCTGTAGTAGTAATTATTATTAACCTGGCTACCCTCATCTTTAAAGCTGTTAAGGTTGCCATCCTGGGTAAGTGCCCCTCCCGAGATGAAATATTTGATGGTTTCACTACCGCCAGAGATGTCAACATTACTGTTATACTGCATACTCGTTGGTTTCATAATTTTATCATACCAATTCACGTCCGGGTGTCCGTAGGGATCGTCGCCTAATCGGAAGTGCTCCAATGAAGCATCTGAAAATTGCGGCGCTAAACCATCGTTTACTCTGGCTTCATTCACGAGCAAGGCCGTTTCCAAAGCATTTAAGAACTTCAGCCTGGTAACGGGACTTTGCACACCTGTTTCGAAACGGGCATTTACCTTAGGTGCTCCGGATATTCCCCTGCGGGTTTTTACTACGAGCACACCATTTGCACCTTTAATCCCATAAACGGCAGTTGTGGAGGCATCTTTCAAGATAGAGATACTCTCAATTTCATTGACGTTTACTTGTGAAAGCTGAGAATACGTATATTCTATATCATCAACAATAATTAATGGCTGATTTCCTTCGGGATTCAAGGAGCTTACCCCTCTGATAAAGAAATCTGATGCATCTCTGCCAGGTTGCCCCGAGCGCTGCACGGAAACAAAGCCCGGTATTCTTCCTGTAAGTGCATTTTGCACACTCGATGTTGGAATGTTTCGGATCTCTGAACCCTTAATTGAACTAATCGCACCAGTGTTCGTGATCCGCTTGGTTGTTCCAAAACCAACAACCATAACTTCATTTAAATCCTGACTGCTTGACTGCAAGATTACTTCGACACGGGTACCAGCCTTGGTCTGTCTTTCCTGGGTAATGTATCCCAGGTTACTGAACATTAATATACCACCGCCTTTCAAAGTAATGGTAAACCTGCCGTCCTTGTCGGTGGCTACAACATTCCGTACACCTTTCTCGGAAACCGTTGCGCCAGGCATAGGTCCACTGGCATCTTTAACAATCCCTGTTACAGCAGATTGGGCCACGGCAATGGCCGGGATTATCGAAAGGATCAATAATATAATGTATAAACTTTTTTTCATCGCTCTAATTGAATCTCGTGTACGATCCGATGCTACCAGCCCGGGTTTTGAACCATTTTCCTATTCTTAATCACCTCATTAAATGGGATTGGTGCCAAATACATCTTCTTTTCAAAATGCATCTTTAACACGGGTGCTTGTTGATAGATAGTACCCGTACCCGTTTTATATATGGTCATTCCATGAAGTTCTTTGTCAAACTGCGTTTCTGCCAGCTTCCACCTTCTCACATCGTAAAAGCGGTGTTCTTCAAATGCCAGCTCCTTACGCCGCTCATTTCGTATCATTTCACGCATTTGTTGCTGCGATAAACCTGGAGAAAGTTGATATGGGTTAAGGCCTGCCCTTTGCCGTATTGTCTCCACATTCCGGTAAACCTCAGCATCAGGAGCACTCAGTATTTCGTTTCTGGCTTCTGCATAGTTTAACAGGATCTCTGCATATCTGAACAAAATATAGTCATGGTTTATATTACTATACCTTGGTGATTCCTCAAAATCCCCCATGAACTTACGGGCATAGTAGCTCGTCCTTGTTTGCTGTTTGCTTCCCCCCGGCTTGTCTGCACCACCCTCAAAGCTTTCCATTGGTCTGCCCAGCCATTGCGCACCATTGTAGAGGATGGTGGCATAAAATCTCGGGTCGCGTTCTGCATAAGGATTGTTAACCTGGTAGCCCGAAGCGGGATCAGAGATCGGTAAACCATTGGCCATGCCAAATGCGTCTACCAACTCCTGGGTGGGACTTGTACGACCATTGTTTATGGAAGTGCTGTATCCTACAGGACCATTGTTGTTCTCTACACTTGTATTGTTTCCTCCTTGTTTACTGAAGATCCTTTCTCTATTTCCCTGCGTAATGAAAACATTCTTGAAATCCGGCAGTAGTTCAAACTGATTCAATCGCATAACATCTGCTGCTGCTTGTTCAGCTTTGGCCCATCGGTCTGCAGAAAAGTTTATATACCCGGTGAGCGGATTCTGCGGGTCGATGTTTGAGCCATTAAAAAGTGGACTTGCGGCATATAGTAATACCCTGGCTTTAAGTGCCAGTGCTGCCCCTGTTGTTGGCCGTTCCAGAAAGTTCATGTCATACGGGTTGGTCCGCAAAGTCCCTTTTACAGCATCGCATTCTGCGACAATGTAGTTTATACATTCTTCGAAAGAATTTCTAGGTAGCTCCACATCATCATTCAACTGGAATACCTTGTCTCCAAGTAGCGGCACCCCACCATGCCGTTTTACCAATTCAAAGTAAAAAAAGGCACGAAGAAAGCGAGCTTCAGATTTCCATATTGCATTAAAGCCGGTTCCACTGGGCAACTTACCTTTCAATGGAACCTTGTCAATGTTGCTTATAAAAATGTTTGCTTGTCTAATACCTGCATAGTTATTCGTCCATTGGTTATCCTGATAACTATCTGCGGAATACGTTCCCAAGGATAGCTGTTGCACTGAAACGTTTGCACTATTGGATGAAATGGCATCATCAGTGGCGGCATCCAGGTAATCATCACCAACGCGATTGTATGTTCTCGGTAATCGTGTGTATATATCCGTCAAGAACCGTTCTGCATTCGCACCCGCGGAATCCTGACTATTAAAGACCTGATCCAAGGTTTGCAGCTCAATTGGTTCGACCTCCAGATCGCTTTTACAGGAAAACAACACACCAGTCATCCCCGCAAGTATTATCCATTTATAATAGATCTTTCTCATAATGTCATGTTATAGTTTGATGTTTACACCCATGTTGAAAATACGCTGGATCGGATAAGAAGTATTCCCATAGACCTCTGGATCCAGTCTATCGTATGGTGTTGCTGTAAATAGATTCTGTGCATTTGCAAATACCCGCAGACCAGCCACTTTAAGGCGACGGGTAACACTATACGGCAACGTGTACCCCAAGTCAATATTCCTGATTCTCAAATACTCACCCGAATGGGTCCAGAAACTGGAGTTATTTAGAAATGGTGTATTGTTGCTGTTAGCGCCAAGGGTTAAGCGCGGATATGTAGCTGTTTCTGCAGTCTCAGGAGTCCATCTGCCCAACAGGTAATTGTAACCCTGCTGCTCGCCATTGCTACCGAACGAAAAGTCAGTTTGCTGGTACGTCCTGTTCTTAACACCTTGTATCAATACACTGAAATCAAAACCCTTGATGTTAAAGCCTAAAGTTGCCCCATAGTAGATGATTGGCTTTGTATTTCCCAACGCGGTTTGATCGAACTGGTTAATTATACCATCACCATTAAGATCTACCAGCTTCACATCTCCTGGATAAACTACAGTACCTCCAAGCCTCGGTGCCTTATCCGCTTCCTCCTGCGTCTGAACAAGTCCATCTGCAAGATAGCCGAAGGTTTGTCC
Organism: Pedobacter sp.; assembly: GCA_038918115.1. Taxonomy (GTDB): domain Bacteria; phylum Bacteroidota; class Bacteroidia; order Sphingobacteriales; family Sphingobacteriaceae; genus Pedobacter. The sequence goes on along the minus strand of JBCLAL010000003.1, from coordinate 140,727 downwards.
TACAGGCATCCCCGTACGATAATTCCAGGCATACTGTTGCTGTACTTCATTCATGTACAAGACCTCGGTCTTCATTCTTGAAGCATTCGCAGTAATAAAGTAGTTGAAGTTATTGATGTTGTTCTTGTAAGTTAAACTAAGCTCCTGCCCGGTAAAAAGGTTCTTGCCTATATTCTCATTCGGGTATGACATACCAATCAGCTCTATGGTCGACCCACGCTGTTGCAGCAAATCAAAATATTCATCACGGTAAACATCCCCTACCACCTGAAAGTGATTGTTGAACAATGTTACATCGACGCCGATGTTCAGCTTGTTTCCTTTTTCCCAGGTTGCATTTACGTTGGCAAGGCCACGCTCCACCAAACCGCTCTGAAACGAATATTGACTGCCAAGGTTATACCCATTTGTACCATCCTGACCATAGGAAGCTCTCCAGCTATAATAGCCTAAAGCATTCTCATTGGTGTTGCCTGTCTTTCCATAGGCTCCTCTTAACTTTAACTCATCAATCCAGTCGACATTATCCTTGATAAAAGATTCACCTGCAACATCCCAGCCTAAGCCTATCGCATAGAACCATCCGAATTGATTACCCTTTTGAAAACGATTAAAGCCAGAGTAGTTTAAAGCGGCTTCCGCAAAATACCTGTTCTTGAAACTATAGTCGCCCTTAGCAGCAATATTGGTATACTTCGCTGGCAGGTCGAACTGATAATTAGCGATTTGTTGATCCACAAACAACTTGCCGCCCAGCTTATGATCCGCATTGATTTGCGTATCGTATCCCACGGTGCCCTGCACATAAAAAAAGTTTGTTGTTGAAGTGGCGGCAAAAGAGTTTGGCTGATCTGAAATCACGCCGTATCGCGTGTAGTTATATTCACCCTGATCATTGATCGTAGCATCAAAAACCGGTTGTCTTCTGTTCCTGTTGATCAAACTGGATGAGCTTGCTGATACGTTTACTTTCCCTTGGAGGTATAGTCCAGGCAGCCATTCTTTGAAGTCGTATTTCAAATCCAGGTTAGCCATCAAGTCCCGGGTATTATCCAGAAGATATCCTGAACCAGTTACCTTCTGATAAAGATTACTGCTGAAGATAGAGGAACCACCGTAGCTGCCATCCGGATTAAAAACTGGGTAAGCATTGTTTGGTGTGGTATAAAGTGTATTCATAACATCAGCTGTACCAGCGCCGGGCTGTCTTCCGTCCTGCACCCGGCCAAACAATTGAAGTGCGATGTTGAAGTTCTTTGTAACATCTACATCAATGGAACTGTTAATTAAGTACCTGTCTAATTCAAGGTTGGTACCCGCCTGATCAGCCGTCTTGAACATTCCCTGCTGATTGAGATAACTTAGTGAAATAGCGTACCTGGCAATCTTTGTTCCTCCATTAGCACTCAGGTTGTATTTTGTAATTGGCGCATCATCACGAAGCACCTGATCATACCAGTTCACGTCAGGGTAGATCGTTGGTGAATTTCCATTACGAAAGGACTCGAAGTCTGATTCGGTAAATGCTGGTGCACGCCCTACGTTCTGTAAAGCTTCATTATACAGGTAGGCGTACTGGTAGGCCGAAAGCGGTTTTGGTGTTTTTAGTGCATTTTGTATGCCCGTTTGCGCAGTGAAAGAGATCCTCGGGGGCCCCTCCTTCCCTTTCCTTGTTGTTACTTGTATAACACCCCTGGAACTTTTCTGTCCCAATAACAAGGTGGAAAGTGCATCTTTCATGACGGTCACAGACTCAATATCCTCTGGATCCAGGGAGTAGATGTCCCGCTGTACACCATCAATGATGGTCACCGGTTGCATTCCCCGAAGGTTGAAGCCAATTTCGTTATTGTCGCTGAAATTGGAGCTGTACCTTATCGACTCATTAGGTAATGAACCTGCAAGATCTAAGGCTGTAATCGGCGTTGTTCTCGCCGAGCGAAAACCACTTAATTCCTGTGTATAAAACCCTGGTAACCTGCCAGTGAGTGCATTAAGATATAGTGAAGTTGGTGTCGTTCTAATCTGACTGTTATTTAACGAGGAAACAGCACCCAATACCCTCCGGTTGGACTTCGTGTCGTACAAGACCTTTATGGAGTCGCCCTTATAGAGGTAATCTACAGCAAAGCGAATCACAGAGTCTTTTCCGGGCTTAACCACTTTCGGATAATAACCCTTAGGTAAGAGAATTACCCTGTCGCCCTGCTTTACATCCGGCAGCTGATTTACATCATTCAGTGACTTTCCATATTCATCAACGGCTTTAATTCCCGGACTCATTCGGGGTGTTCGTTGACTTGGCTGAGCTGTTGATTTTACCTGCTGAGCTTTCAGCGGAACGCCCGGCAATAGCAATAGCATTCCTATAATGCCCTTTTTAATGTAGCAATTTAGCATAATAACACTAGTTATTTTCGTGTGCAGAATTAAAGAAATGAGTTATACCAGAATGTCTACTGACATCTAAATGTATATTTAAAAGCATCGGCAGTATTACCATATCCAATCCGGATTGTCCCGGTACGATCGGTATAATAGTATTCCAGACGTGCTATCGTTGTTCCCTCCGGGACATTGAAAAATCCTCTCGGCCAAAGGTCAATACGATACCGCTTACCGCCTACAGCAGTCAACCTTGTCAATGATGTCTGCTCACAACGTTCCGCGACCAACTGATCACCTCCATCAAATGCTTTTGCGCAAAGAAAGAGGTCGTCCGTATTACTTAGCTGCGTATCTGTAACGCCAGCATCAAACGTGAAAGTCACAATGTCATTATCCAGGCTCTTAACAGGGTCAACCTTACTCAGCTGTGGATTGATAAAGTCGATAAGATCGCCACCACCATTTTGTACTTCAAACCGGTTTGAGAAGGCCACTTTTGTGTAGTCTGCATCATCCGGTCTCAAGTTCTCCTTTGAAGATCCTAAATAGAAACCCAGCTTTGCCACCATGTTCTCGGGACCGATTTTGGTAACAATGTTCACATCGAAGTCGATATCCTCATTATTAATGAAGGTATACACCTTGTTTGTCCGGTAAATCACCCATTCAAAGTCGTCCACAAGGTTCGGCCCGATTCCGAAACGCTTTTTTGCCGCCGCTGGCCAGTTCTGGCCTGACACCGGTTCAATTTCAGTGTCTGGTACCAGCGCCAGTGTTTCATTGCCTTTCGGACTCACGAGACTTACCGTGGTATTTTGTTTTGCATTCCAGTTCTTTGGAACCATCATCCCGACCATCAGCTTTGTTGCATAGGTCGGATTTGCCTGATTATTATCAATCCGGGACATGGTAGAACCACGGAGTTTGATGGTCAACGTTTGCCCTGCCTCACCTGTAGCAGGCATTTCAATGGTAAATGGATTCAACCCACATTGTGTCAGGAAAATAACGACTGCCAATCCAAGTACGAGGTACAAATACCTTATCTGTTTTATTAATTTTTTCATCTGCCTTTAATTTTCCCGCGCAAAATTGTATTGATAAGTATTGCCTGTACAACCCGGGCTCAAGGTTAAACTCAGTTGTCTTTTCCCTGCGACCACCGGAAACTGAAAGGTCATCTTCTCGGGCGATTTTCCTTTCTGAGTCATGATCAGGCCCGAGGGATATTGTGAATCGTTGAGTTCGTAACTACCTGGACCATCAACGGTAAATGCCATTTTATCCGTGAGGGTGTAGGTACCATCCGTATTGAAGGTGATCCTGAACTTACTTAAGTCGATCCGTGATGCTAGCTCCTCGCCATTCCGGCTAAGCGAAACGATCTTCCAGGTCCCGGAAATGTCTTTTACCGGTTCATCTTTGATTAAGTCGGCCACTTCATTTTTACAGGAAAGTAAAAGGACAGTGCCTAAGAGCAGGTAAAAGCCCTGATATATTCTTCTTTTCATCATCGTTAATTTTAATATCCCGGGTTTTGCAGCAATGAACTTGATTTTGCAATTTCAGATTGTGGTATAGGCCATAGATACATGCGCGGATTGAAATTATGCTTCCTAACCTCTATCGTGTTATATGTGGTACCTGACGCTGTTTTTACAGGTTCAGTGCCATGCATCAAACGGTTATCAGTTTGTTCGGCGATCTTCCACCTGCGTACATCAAAAAATCGATGACCTTCAAATGCCAGCTCCTTCTGCCGCTCGTTTATAATTACTTCCCGCATTTGTGCCTGGGTCAATCCTGCCGTGAGCTCGTACGGACTAAGACCTGCCCGTTCCCTGATTTTTTCTATAGCGCGGTAAACTTCCTGGTCTGGAGCCGAAAGGTATTCGTTTCTCGCTTCGGCATAGTTTAGCAGGACTTCTGCAAACCGGAGAATCGGAAAACAACGGGGAGTAGATACGTTGAACCAGTTAGCAACAACATCCCGGTTCAACATCTTAAATGTATAGTAGCCAGTGGGAGTTCCCTTGTAAATTGCGTTTTGTCCTGAGCTTATGTTGTTGGGATTTGTTTTGTCGATATAGATGTTTACCGGTATTCTGGCGAGTTCCGGTGTGTGGTACACCAAAGATTGATCGCGGGTGAAAGTATTCGCAAACCTTGGATCCCGATTTGCATATGGCTGTTGCGGATCATATCCCGAATTTGGATCACTGATCGCTAAACCATTTTTCATACCAAATGCATTCACTGTTTCTAAATATGGATATGCACCAGGGTCTGTTACACCGTGCGTCGGCGGATTCCACATACCTTCAAGCTCTTTATTAGGTCCCTGCATTCTGGCCAGGATCATTTCCGAACTTTTACGTAGCTGGAACATCCAGTAGAATCCATACCCAGGCTCCTTGACATTGTCAACATAAAGCGCATAGCTGCCGCTGTTTATTACAGCAAGTGCGGCGTCCTCAGCCTTTTTCCACCGTTCCTTGTCGAAGTTAGGATAGCCAACCACAGACTTTAAGGGCTCGCCCGACGCTACTCCACCACCATTAAAGAGCGGACTTGCAGCATACAGCAATACCCTTGATTTAAGTGCGAGGCAGGCTGCCTTATTCACGCGACCATAGTCTTCCCCTATCTGTACCCAGGGTAAATCCTGTGACGCACGTTCAAGTTCAGCAAGGATGTAGTCCACACACTCCTGATATGTTTTTCGCTCAGAAGGGATTGGATCCGTAGCATTATAAACCGAGTCGCCCATAAGTGGCACGCCACCATAGTGCTGCAACAGGATCGCATAATAATATGCACGAAGAAATCTTGCCTCAGCTTCTGCCCGTACTTTGATGTTATTACCCAGCTTTGCTTTAGGTAGGTTCCTCAGAAAGATATTGGTTCTCCGAATGTTGGTATAACTTATGCGCCATGCATCACTGGTCACAATGCTTGGATTAACGGTTCCTGTTGCAAACTGGATAAACGTATTTACAGCACCTGAACTTGCACCTTCAGCCTCATCCGAACTGGCATCCAGCCCACCGCCTCCAAATCGCTTTGGCGCGGTACTGAAACCAATATCTGCATATACTCCAGATAGAAAGTCTATGGTATAAGTACTGTCTGAAAATACCACCTGCTCATTAAGATCAGTAGAATCAGTTTGATCCAGGAAACTTTCTTTCTGGCAGGAATAAAAGAATGTGCCTGCCAGCATTCCTGCGATGATTAACTTGGAGCTTCTCATTGTTGAGTATTTATGTCAGCAGAAGCCGCACTACCTATGTCACTAAAACGTTTTACAATTAGGCCGACAAAATAGTTGTACTGCTGCTATTGATAGTTAAATGGAAAATTGGGACCTGTCACAAACATTTGTTGTAAAGTGAAATGGCATGGAGATTCCAGAAAGGCCCCTCCTCGGAAGTAAACTTTGATTCATACGCTTTTTATATTTGGTATACCTAAAATATGATTAGTAAATCATTTTAGCAAGTAATAATGAAGGTTTTTTTCTTCTAAAGTAATCTAAATTACAAAGTGTAAAGCCTCGACGAAACATCCGGAAACCTGCAGTTTATTCAGGTTTCCGGATAAGCTAATTATTCAAGCCCCAATTCCGGTTAGGTGTTGGGCCCATTTTAAATTCCAGTACGCCACCCTTTATAATATCCTGGTAATCAATCCAGCACCTGTCATAGTTCTTACCGTTAAGTGTTGCCGATTGTATATAGGTATTTTCGGCTGAGTTATTAGCTGCATTAATGGTGAATTTCTTGCCCTCGGGAAGATTAAAAGTAACTTTATTGAAAGCAGGACTTGTGATTTCATAACGGGTGTCTCCCGGGGTAATTGGATGAATACCGCTTGCCGCAAGTACGTACCAGGCCGACATCTGCCCCACATCCTCGTTACCAACCAAACCTTCAACACTATTCAGGTAAGCCCGCTTACAAATTTCCCGGGTCCACTTCTGTGTAAGCCATGGTGCAGCAACTCTGTTAAACAGGAAGGGAACATGGTGCACCGGCTCATTCGCATGATTATAGTAATCGTTCCACATCATGTCGGCAGGTGCTTTCTCGAAAAAGTTAATTAGATCCTCACGAACCTTGTCTTTTCCGCCCATCAAAGAAACCATGCCGTCAACATCCTGTGGCACGAACCAACCTTGTTGATACGCATTACTTTCAATTGAGCCATACCATTGTTTCAAGCGGCCCTCCTCAGGCCAGGCTTCCCAGTTACCGTTCTTATCACGAGGTCTGAACCATCCTTTCTCCGGGTCAAATATATTCCGGTACGCCTGCCCACGTCTTAAATACTTTACCTCATCAGCTTTTTTGCCCAAACCTTTCGCGAGTTGTGCAACACACCAGTCAAAATAAGCATACTCGAGGGTGTGAGAGATTCCGAAGCCCTCTGTCGTATAGCCACGCTCACCATTCCCAAACATCTCCACACTATTCATGGCTAGTTGATAGGCTTTCTGCACATCAAAATTTCTGATATTCTTTACGTAGGCATCGGCAATAACCGACACGGCCGGATTTCCGATCATACAACCGCTGTAAGCATTCAATAACTCCCATCGTTCCAGATAATCCATTCCTTTTTCGTCCGCAAGGGTCACCAGCGAGTTAACCAGATCGCCAATCAATTCCGGATTGATGAGTGTTTGTAAAGGCATCTGACTGCGAAATACATCCCAGCCGCTGAATATGGTGCGCTTAGTAAAATTAGCAGACTGATGTGCCTTGCCGTCCCCACCAATGTAGTTTCCATCTACGTCTTCAAAAATTCTTGGGTCTATTTGCGTGTGGTACAATGCGCTGTAAAATACTTTTCGCTGGTCTTCGGTCCCACCCTCAATTTCTATCTTATTTAGTGATTTATTCCAAAGCGCCTGCGCAGCATCTTTCACGCGGTCAAAGTCCCAATCCTTAATCTCCTTAGTGAGGTTAGCTTTCGCACCTTCAACACTTACAAAAGAAATCCCCGCCTTCAGAAGTACCTGCTCCTTGTCGGTGGTATTGAAAGCAGTAAAAAAGCCGAGGTGTTTACCCTGCTTTTCCTTCAGCCCCTTGCTCACCTCAGCCTTTGACACTAATGCCTGATATTCGGCACCCAGTACCTCTTCCCGTTTTCGAACGGCACCCGCGGGAATATCAGCAGACCAGATCCCGTAGTCTTTCAGGGGCTTGCTAAACTGTGCATAGAAATAAACGGTATAATTTGCTTTCCCATCACCATTACCCCAGCCGCCACCTTCTGGTGTACATTTCATCCAGCCGGAAATGGTATGTTCGTCCAGCACTTTGACGTACTGCTCCGTCGAGGTACCACCTACCCGGCGTGCTAGATCGATTTGAATCCTGGAGGTATCCCCGGCGGGAAAAGTGAACCTCAGCATCCCACTGTGTGGTGCGGCAGTTGCTTCAGCTTGAACCTGATAGTCACTCAGGAATACCGAGTAACTACCTGCCGAGGCTTTCTCTGATTGCTTATCATACCTGGAGCGGTAACCTTGCTCCGGATGCGCTGCCGATCCTGCACTTGTTTTCAAAGCACCCACAGTTGGCATGACTAAGAAGTTCCCCAGGTCGCCGTACCAGCCCACACCGCTCATTTGCGTGAAGGCAAAGCCTTCAATGGTGGTATGTTCATAGCTGTAACCGGAGCCGTTATCTCCACCCGTAATGGTGTTTGGACTCACCTGCACCATGCCATACGGTGTGGTAGCACCTGGGAAAGTTTTACCTAATCCATGGTAAACACCTGCATCACCGACACTTGTGCTGGCCCCGATAAAGGGGTTAACATAACGGGCATTCCCCGTTGTAGAAGCTGTTTTCTTCGTGGTGTGGCAGGCTACAAAAACGGCTGCCAGGCTTAAGACTGTTAATATTGGAATCTTTCTCATTTCTTTAGAAGTATTTCGATGGTGTGCGCTTTGGGCTTATTGATCTGGTAAATACGGTCGGTAAGCTGTTTAATATCATCTTCCCACATTTTTCTTACCTCAGGAAAACGTGCCGTTTGGTAAGTTCCCATTTTACTTTTCACAAACCAATCCGTTTTGGCTTTCTCTGCCACACTCGCAAAGGCTTCATCTGAATCATTAAACATCAGCTGCTTCCCTTTGAAATAATTGAACTGCAGCCAATAGTACTCCCTCAACTTCTTCTCCAGATCTAATCGCAAATCGTTTAGGTACATAATACCCAATGCCTGCTGATATTGTGGGGTGTTGCTCAGTAATGCCAGGTTAATACCTTTCGAGAGGGTATCGGCGCTAAACGCATTGATCTTCTTTCCATCGATCAACAAGGCATAATTACCCTTCTTCAGGTTTTTGACCTGAAGCACCTCCTGATTAAAATCCTGAATAAAGGGGTATACAGCCAATGCGTCTGCCTGGGTTTGTGGGTTTTCCCAAACACCGGAAACCGAATCTACAGGGAAGGGAAGCGACTTTGCGAGGTAGCTATACTTCAAGGCAGTTGGCCTATGTTCAAGGATTGTCACGTCTGCATTTTCTGTTGACGAAGTACCTTTTTTTACATCGATGCTGACGCTGGCAACCGGTTTCCCTGCCAATCCCTGATTCTTCAGAAAAGTTGCCGCCATGACCAAATGTCCACCTCGACCTGGATGGATACGGTCGGGCCCGGTAATTGTAAAGTCGGGCTTTTTCTGCTGTTCCTTAACGTTAATGGCCGTCATCGGGTGAAATAAATCTACATATGCCCAGCCCTGATCCTTTGCGGTCTGTTCCTGGAAAGCAATGATCTGTTCCATCGCCAGGCTTTTACCCTTAAAGTAGTTATTCTTATTCTCCATACTTTCATCATATGGTGAAGAGGACATGATGATCGGGCTAAGACCTGGAACTTGCTTGAGTTTTGTTGTAAGTAGCTTGAAGTTCTGTTGAGACTTCTCAATGCGCTGCTTTATAATTTCTGCTGCATTGGCATCATTAAATTCTCCATATCCGGTGTCGTTCATACCGAAAGTCAGCACCAGGATATTCGGTTTCATCGGTAAAACGTCGTCTTCAAAACGGTCGTTCATCTGCCCAACTACGTCACCACCAATACCAGCATTAAGAACCGCTATTCGCTGTTCCGGAAAACGTGTCATGTAGTAGAGCCAGATATTCGAACCATAATACCCGGCTTCGGTAATACTGTTTCCAAGAAAGACGATACGATCGCCATTCACAAAGGGTTTAACCATCTGGGCTTCTGCCTGCATTGCCCCGAACAAACTGAGCCATAAACCAAGCATTACTTTTTTCACAAACATATTTTTTGTTTTTGATCCATAATTTTTTTCTTACTGCGTCACCTTGAAAGTAATCACTTCGAAGGGTCTTAACCTATTTTGAGTAATGGTAACTGCACCCGACTTCCTTGTTTCTTGCGGTCTGCCAAGTTGGTTTCCATTCAGGTCTACAACCTGAATCCTGGCAACCGGGAAGTTGAAGCTGAGGGAACCGGAACTTTGCGTGGCGGAAGCATTAAAAACACGTATAAAAAGGCTCTCATCTTCCATCCTGAAAGCGCTCAGGGTAAGTGCAGGGTTAGAACTCCGCAAAAACCACTTTTCACTTTCCTTCAGCTTGCCGGATACGAAACGCACTTGCATGGGTTCCTTAATGTGCGACTCTTGCTGGCTCACCGCTCCTCGTTGCCAGTTGCCTACATGTGGCAAAAGCTGGTATTTCATCTCTGTTGGACCATCAAGCTTGTAATTTCTGCCCCAAAGTCCATAACCTGAATACTGCGTGGTTAAGCCTAGCGGGAAATCGGCGCCATGGATGTAGCTTGTGGTATGATCTGTGAACATGGCCAATCCGTATTTTTGATCCGCATCAACCACATCCACCCAGTTGAGCACAACATTATTCTTGATACTATCCCAGCTTTTGAAAAATGTATTTTCCAGCTTGCTCTCCGTCACATCGAAGGGTGCATCCTTAGAAACTTTTTGCCCTTTAAGCGCCAGCGGAAACAGCGTTAGCAGCTTATACCTGTCGTCGTAAAAGGCCTTCTGAAGTTTCCTCGCGTGGTAAGGAGTCTCGGCAAACTCGCCAATACCTTCATTCTGTTGCCAATCAATCTTTAATTGGAAGTCGATGAGTTGCTGACCTTGCTTGAGCGTGATAACCTGTTGAACCGGATGCCCGCCAATTTCGCTGTTGATCTGAAGGCTAATCACAAAGGGACCGTTCTCCAGTACTTTGACTAATGCGGGCTTATCCGCATTCGAATAATAGGCACCCTTAGCAAAGAAGAATCCCCGTAGTTCATTAAACTTACGAACAGACCCTTTACCCACGAACTCCTTATTCGCTAAAGACTTTGCAACAATACTCTTTATGGTACCTCCTTGTGATTTATCAATCGTAATGCGATAAAGATCCGTCTCCATGGTAATCTCGCCATTTTGATTGGTAGAGACTTTCGCACCGCCGGTTTTAAGGTCCTTACTACTTTCCACGAGCCTGAATCCTGCATAGCCGAAAGCAGGAACCTTTGCCTTGAAGTAAAGCGCCGTGCCGGCGGGATTTGATTGTGAAGGTACTGATCGGCCAGCCCGATCTTTAACACCTGGCGACGCCCCTACCCTGAACGATTCCGGCAGCTCTATGCGAATCCATTCATTTCTTTCTACACCAGAAGTATTATAAACCTTAAGGTGCTTTGAGGTTTTGCCCTGCATCATTGAAGCCTCTCGGAAGAGGCTGTCAACAATATGATTGGTCGTGTTTGTCCAGCTTCGTACCCGGTCTGCCCAGGTGTCTCCGGTTGATCCATTATAGGGCACAATCCAGCAGTCATGATGTTGCGCAAGCATGAGGTTTCTCCAGGCTGTATCAAAAGCTTCCCAAGGATACTCACCGCCTTTTTCGAGCTTATTTATCATCGCTATTTTCTCTGCCTGCACAATTTTGTTTTCCGCAATACGGGTTTGCTGTGCGATCCTTTGCAAGACTTGAGCACCCCAAACAAGGCTGGTCAGCACATCTTCCTGCCCAAACTTCCAATCCTCTACCGAACTACGATCCGCTATGTTTTCGAAGTAATTTCTCCAAGTGGTATATGCTGTTGGTTGATAGGCACCCCCTTTCAACCAGGGACCAATCTGCCATCCTGCATCCTGAAGACACATGCCAAGGGGTGTCTTTATACCATCAGCAAAGGCTGTTGAGATGAAAGCCTGGTTATTATCATTTCCGATCGTCTCCCAGGTCGAGTTTGGCCGCAGCTTTTCGATTTCATATCTCGGGCTCGTCAGAATAGATGATCCATCAGGACCAACCCAATTCAACAAGTCCTTTCCTTTGGCACGGGTGTACCCGCCCCACCCGGTGTTGGGGTTCTTGAGCGATGCATACTGATAGCCAAAAGATTTCAAAAGCTGAGGCAAAGCGCTGGTAAAGCAGGGCTCCTCGGAGGAGTAGGTTTTAAACGAAAGCAGGGGAAAATGCTTCTTTAGATGCTTCATTCCATAGGAAAATTGCCTGATGATGCTTTCACCCGAAATATTGTACATGTAGGGTTGCGCATATGTTGGATTTACATACTCCATGCGTGCAGCGGCAGTAGTATCATTGAGCAGGCTCCGAAAGGCATTATACCCCGAAACATCCATCTTTGCATCCCGGTCCCAGGTTTCCGGCTCAATCTCAAGATTGACCCGCCAGTCAGGATACTTATTCAACGCTCCGACAATGTAAGAGGTAAAACCCAGGGGATAGTGTCCCCATATACCACCATGATAGCCGTCGGCGAAATACGCCGTTTGTGCAACCAGCATTTTAGACCCGAATGTCAGGAATAAGAGGACTATAGCTTTGCGTAGCATACTATTTTGACGTTTCTGGCCAATCATCTGTTCTAAATGGATTTACCGGAAAGCCTTCCTGATTTTGCAGGTTGGTAATTGGGTAATTAAAGAATGCGTACCGTACCGCCACAGGTTTTTTCACCTCTTTGCTGCTGAGTACGATGCTGTTATTCACAATAGTGGCTGTTGCAGGGTAGAATTTACGATCTGAACCTGCAACAGAGAAGAATTTAGGTGCCATCCCGTCTTGGGTATTCAGACCACCACCCAGTGTCTCAGATTGAAAATAAACCATAGCCTGCTTTCCTTTGAAATCAACATGGCTGTATTGCGGACCGCGATAAGGAATTGAAAGCTGATGATAGTGCCTGTTTAACGCAACAGCGGCCAAACGCAGTCCAACAGGTTTTTTGTTTTTTGGATGGAGATCCCTCGCCTCGCCTACATCCATGGTAGATACCATTGCTGTATTATTCAACTTCGCGATTGCTTCTTGCGCTTCCCTGAAAAAGGCATCTTCTGTAAGTTCAGGATCCTCCTTCTCGTGAAAAAAGGGTGCTATCTGCACATAATAGAATGGTAACTCAGCCTGCTGGAACCCTTGTCGCCAAGCTTTGATCATGGACTGTGTTGCCTGAACGTATGCCGCCCTTTCCATATGGTTGGACTCACCTTGGTACCAGCAAATTCCGCTTATGGAAAGGTTGAGTAATGGATGGATCATCGCATTATAGAGCAAATAGGGACGTACAACTTTTTCAAATGAAAATCCTGCGTCGATCTTTTCCTTTGACTTAGGGCTTTCCAGATATGGCTTCAAGTAAGTTTCGTTAAGCAGTTGATCTGCGGCGAGCACGTCTCTGGGAATATAGGCCTGCACGCCTGAGGCACCAATTCCAGAAAAGATAATTCCAATTGGTATGTTCAACTCGTCGTACAGTTTCTTCCCGAAGGCATAGCCTACGGCACTAAAATCTTTAACACTTTCCGGACTGCAGGCTTGCCATTTTCCGGTAAGCTGGGCAACTGGTGTATCGCTAAAGTTCAGACCAACATTCAGTAGCCGAATATTTGGCTGTTCCGCCCCAGAGAGCGCTTCTTCTGCACCAAGCATCTCCTTAACGGAAAACTGCATGTTTGACTGTCCGCTGCAAAGCCACAGCTCTCCAATCAGTAAATTTTCCAGAATCTTCTTTTCCTTGCCACTGGAAACCTGAATGGAATGTTTGCTGTAGTCACCCCTTTTAGCTGCAGGCACAACAATTACTCCCAAATAGTCACCATTACGATCAGCAATGACGTCTACAGCACCCGGCATCCAGTCTGCAGCGATACGCACCCGCTCACCGGCATCAGCCCTGCCCCAGACCTTCATTGGCTTATTTTGCTGTAGCACCATATTGCTTTGCAAGGCATCGCCGATTGATAGCGACTGGCTGAATCCCGAAAAAGCAAGGCTTTGTGAAAGCACAAGAATGCAAATCGAAAAACTTTTAATACTCATAGTTGAAATGTGTTTACACCTGCGTTCAATGGCAATGTTTTACCCAGCCAAACGAATTCACCTGAGGTATTTGCCGGAAGATTGATATTGACCATCCACTTGTCACGCTTCTTCCTGTAGCTAACGATCACCTTTCCATCTGGATGTGGCATCTCGCCGCTTACATCGGTCATGCTGCCCAGGCTAGGCTTTATACGCAGCTTTTTGAAGCCGGGCGCATAAGTGTCAATCCCTAATACAATCCTAAAAAAGTCAATGTTCGGGCTGGCACCCCAGGCGTGACAATCTGAACGCACCGTTTCCAAGCTCGAATCCTCAGCCCAGCTGGTCAGACCCATCGCAATGTTATCGCGCCAGATACCCAGCCAATTCATATAGTCATTGCCCAATCCTGCTTTTGCCAGCGCTTGATGCAGGTAATACTTAAAGTAAATGGTGCACTGTGTAAGTTCTTTATTGCTTAGCAAGGCCTTGCCAACGTAACTGAGATCCTGATCATCCACAAGTCCGGCAAGTATTGCTAATGAATTTACATGCTGTGAATAGCCCTTTTGTTCTTTAGTATCGGCATACAAACCTTTAGATGCATTCCAGTATTTACGTTTGATCGTTGCTTTTAACTGATTGGCTTTGGAAGTATAAAGGTCCGCGTAATGCTTAATGCCCATAGCATGCTCCAATTCCGCTGCCCACTGATAAGCCAGCAAAAGCTGAACATCGTAGATAGCAGCTGAACCGTCTTGTCCCATTGGGCCCCAACCCATATCGCCTACCCAATCGACAAAGCGCCAGTAAGGCATATCCTTTATAGAACCATCCTCCTGTTGATACTTACTGAAGAATGCAAGCACGGCTCGCTCACCAACCAATTTGTCTTTGATGAAATCTGGATCCGGACGGTACATCCAGTAATCGTGCAGCATACCAATATACCACAAGGAGAATGTAGATATGATCTGAGTACTCTTTGTTGGATAACGACTCATGGTTACGCCTTCCGTTAATCGCGATTGATCCATAAGGTTCAATGCGTTGCGTGCGAGGCGAGCATCTCCGCTATTGTAATAAGACACCATTGCCTGAATGCGGGTATCACCAATGTATTGCAACTGTTCATAATATGGACAGTCCATATAGGTTTCCCAGGCGTTCAATCTGGCTGTGCGCCAGCCAATGTCCAGGATCTGGTTAATCTCTGTCTGGTCCGTTTTAAACACATATTTTGGCTTGAAAGGATATCCCGTAAAAGTTCCGTATAGATCTTCAATGACCAGGGGCTCATCTTTAGTATTCACCTTCAATTGCAAATACCGGTATGAACGATAGTTGAGGGTAGTAAAAGATTGTCCTTCTGAACCGTCCGCCACGAGGCTATCTATTCTCCCGATAAATATCTTTCCTTCAACGTCATTTCTATTGCTTTTTCTAAGTCCATCTGGCTTACTGTCTGCATCATAAAGCGTTTCCGCATAACCTAAGGAAATGCCCGCGTGATTGCCCTTGCTAAATTGTAAGGTTACGTAGGCATTGGTGTAAAAAGTCTGGTCGAGCAGTAAGGTCGCTTGTGTATTTGCCGGAATGGTAATAACCACACGTTTACACGGAAAGCCCGATGGTACTTTCAAGCCTTTCACTTGACGTAATGCCGGAATGCGCTGATACTTGAGCTCCATTTGCGGCAAGGATGATGGCACGAGCTGCCATGCAAGGCCGTCAGACATACCTTTCAATTTCCCGTCAAAGAGCTGCCCTGCAGCTGACCAACCTGAATCATCAAAATCAAGCTTTGTCCAGTCGCCTCGAACACGTTTTTGCATATCTACCAGTTGCCCTTTGCTTGCCGCAAAAAAGTACCCTGGTATGGGTTGGTAAGCCAAATCCTGGATACATTTCCAGCTTTCGTTTGTATTAATGACATCTTCAGCGGCGGTCTGCCCCTGTATGATAAAAGCTGTACGTACGCTGATTTGTGCCTCCGGTCGATGTTGCGCTTCGTTCCAAACTACCGCGGCTATACTATTCTTACCAGCTTTCAGGAAATTTGCAATGTCTACGGTTTCGTAGTTCCAATGATAAGTATCCCCACGTGCCGGACCCATCGAAACAACTTCCCCATTTACATAGAGTTTATAACGATTATCCGCAGAAACATGAACAGGGAATGTAGCCGGTTTAGCTGGTAGGTCAACATTCTTTCTGAAGTAGTACACGCCATATCCCTGGCCGTCGTCGTTCTTCGCAGCAATCCACTTTGCTTCCCAAGGTCTGTTCTGCTGAACATTTGTTGCTGCATGTACAATGATTGCAAATGTAAAATTGGAAAGGAACAGGAAGAGGATACACAGGTTTTTGTTCATAGCGCTGGTTTATATTTTGGTTATAAAAACAAGCTTAATACCTGGTAATTTCGAGAATGAAGTATGCCTTCCGGCAGTTAAGACTGACGAATGCAACACTTTGGATAGGTTAGTCGAATACTCGACTCAGGCTTAACTTGGTTATTTACTGCAATATAAAACGTTTTAGCAGAAGTTAAAACTTTATTTAACAAAGGTTCAGTATTATATCTAAGCGCATTACCACGAGAATCAATGTCTTCAATGTTTTTCGCTTGAGTAGAGGTTCTATAAACCTCACCAGGCAATCTGAAAGATTAAGATCAATACTTCTTCATCTTGGGATTTCCATTAGTTGGCGGAACTATTTAGATCTTTGAAGTCTAGAATTCATTAACTTGAAAGGCTATATAATTTATCAGGCATATAAATGTTGAAAACAGTTTACCTCTCGTCGTTCCTCTTAACCTTAACATTGACAACTTTTTGCCAAGACACATACCGGGACAGTATTAGCAAAGTAGCTCAAGTTGAAGCGAAGGCATCATCTACTTCCCACTATTTCAAGCCTACTGAAGTCAACCATAAAAATCGCAGCCTGTTAGCTGATTCTGTCTACGTTGAAGCATTTCGGAAAGCAGCATTCAATAAACCCAAACATCATCGAACGCCTTGGCACTATGTTTTAATTGGTGGAAGTACCCTGGCCATCGGATATCTAGGCTTAGCTACCTACATTATAGCGTCTATGCATTAGCTGCAGAAGACGGAGTACAGTGTGTTTTAAAAGTCCAAGTATGTAGATATAAATAAAAGTCAATAACTTAATTTCATAATTAATGCGACATGAAAAATCTTACGATATTGACAATATGCATCTTTCTCTTTGCCTGTAAGAAAGAAAAAAGTACTGAATACAGCTTTAAATCCTGCAATCTTACCAGCAGTAACCTTGAAGTACTGACTAAACAAGACGGAACATTAATTTATACGAACAAGCTCGGCTCTATTCAGCTAGCAAACTATTCCTTTTTTATTATCATTTCCGGAGCACTCCCGTTGCAGATATGTAACATGCCCTCATCAATCCGCCTCCGCCAGGACGAAGTCCAGAAAGTCTCATTTAGCGGCAAGATGATAGTCTTACCTTCTACAACAGATGCTTTATCGACTACATTAGAACTGTCAGCGCTTAACATCCACTAGCATGATAGGTGATTTCACAGCAGAAATGTCTTTGGCCTCAAGCCGAGATGCTGGAACGCCTTTAACACGATGTTCCATTACTAAGTTAAACCAGCACACTCAAAGTTTCTTTTGAAGATTCACAGCCATGTATTCAGCCACAGCTCTGTCACTGCTTTTATCGCTACCTTTAAGCGTGTTGATGATCCGCTCCTGCTCCTCAATACGCTTATTCTGACTCATCTTCTGACTAGCCTGAAGTTCGGTCACCTTCATAGTAAAAGCCACAATTCCATTTAACATTTTGTCTTTGAAGCTATCCCCTAAAGTATCCCATTGTGTCTTATATTCAGGCTCATAGGTCCTAATCATATCTTCCAATGAACGTACCGCCTCACAGCGTTCCTGCACTAAAATGCATTCTCCGTAGGCATGCACTGCATAATAATTCCAGGTAGGAACACTATCAGATTTATCATAATGTTTAGGCGATATATAAGCATGTGGTTCAGCAAAGATGACAAGTGCTTGCTGACCTTCAATATTCTTCCACTGTGGATTAGCCTTTGAAAAATGTGCGTTTAAAGTAATGATTCCGTCTTCGTAGCTCACCGTGAATGGAAGATGGGTAGCTTGAGGAACCTGGTCACATGTAGAAACAATTGTAGCGAAGCTAAAGCGCTTCATGAAAGACACAATTTGTTGCTTATCAGATACCTGATTGAGCTTGGATACGTACATACTTTTTAATGGTTGAATTTAGACTTATATTAATCTTATGAAATCATCGGATTCACGGGACCTTTAATACTTTAGGCTTAAGAATACCCTTCCTTTCATATTCAGCCTTATTCATCATGAAGTGAAAGGCTGACATTCCATTTAAATAGGTTTCAATTGGAGGTAATCCTACTTGCTTTCTTCGCTGATTTACAGTTAAGCTGTCTTCTAAAGACCTTGGTATAGCTTGGCAGCTATCGATATTGTATGTTACTTGAGTGCCATAAACTTGTTTTTGAGAAGTGTTAAGTCTAACGCGGTCGGTTAGATATGCAAAATTCTGAGGATGCGCGTTGCCCCGGTCAACTTCCTTTTTGATGGCATCAAGCACCTTCTGCTGAAATTTTGGTTGTTTATCACAATGCTGAACCATTAGCCAGAAGTGATTTGAAGCTTGTTTACCAACCATATCGTATCCAGGATAACCATATCTTTCAAACAAACTACTTAATAGTTTCTGATGAGTATTGAACACACTATCACGGAATTGTTCTAGACGTTCCCTGCTCATCAATTTGTACTTCCCTTCTGGCATTTTAGCTGCGATTTGATCAATCACCGCCCAGCTATTTAAACTATCTGCGAGTTCCTGATTAAACTTCTTCTGGGCAACTAAATCCACTGTGCAGGAACATAGAATCAACAAGGAAAAGATTAAGACTTTCATAAAAGACGTTTTTTAATGCTAAGATCCTATGGTCAAATAACCTGATCTTCAGCTATGATCTAATATATGATTAAATAGCAATCTATATAGATTACACCTCTTGGTAATCTCGAGCACTTCAGAAATTCTAGCTCTACACATTCAAAACGTCTCTAGAGATCTTTTCTTCAAAGAACTTCCTCACCAGTAGATTAATGTATCTTTTTAAGTAGATTTCGTTTAAAAATACATTAGACCAGTTTTCGTATCTTTGACATTGCACACCTAAGTAAAAAAAATAAAGGCTTACCCCCAGCATTGGTAACATTCGGCGTTCTTCATCAGTTATTTGAGTCACCGACGCGTAACCTTTCAAGAAGGCCTCCTCTTTCAAATCGCGCTGGCCTACATCCTTTTCCGTGCTATGTAGTTGTAAAAGATAGTAGGCGATATCGTAACAAAGCCAGCCATTCCCACAAAAGTCAAAATCAAAAATTGTTATCTGTCCATCATTGGTAATGTTCATGTTGTCAAACCATATATCCAAATGAACAGATCCTGACCTCAATTGCGTGATATCTGCCTTGCTGATTTCGCCTATCAGATATTGTTGTGCAGATACCATCCAAGCCATCTCCTCTGAATCGACCGGAAGAAACATCTTCAATTGTAAAAGGGAATCCTCTAAAACGATCTTCGGGGTGTAAGTAACTCTATCTAATTGTAAGTTGCATGTTGCCTGATGGATTTTCGCCATTATCTCACCCACTTTGTAATGTAGCTCTGCCGAGAAGTTAAGTTGTTTGATTCCTTCAGCATACGAGAACAATAAACCAGGCCGAACCCCTTCTGGGGCTTCTAAATACTGAATGTACTTGTCATCAATGTCTTTAATCGGAAAAGAAACTGCGACATCCATTTCTTTAAGCAGATTAAGCAATCTGATTTCTTCATTGATCTCTAACTCGCTTCGCCAGTTTAAGCTATAAAGTCTGAAAACAAATTTACTGGTTAGATGATTTACGAGATAGCTATGATTAATCCCGGTTTTTAGTAAGGTACATGAAACTTTGCCGGCCAGACCATATTGCCTTGCCACCAACAACCCGATGTTTTCGGCTGAAAGAATTGAACTTGTAACAGGAAATTTGTCCATGAGGGTATGATTAAGATGCAAAATAAGAAAATCTTTTCTTCGGCTCTGATTGCTTTAAAAACCGGGTGGAACTCTGATGGTGCCACACGCTTTCAGTGCTCACCCCTATCCCTCGCTAATCTACAACAGCCATCTTTAGGGGCAGATGCATAATAGATAATGGTACTGTAATCTGCCTGAATATTGTTAAATACTGTAGAACGTAAAAAGATCAGTGTTCGATAGATCCGAAAACCCGACCTGCCGTAAAAGCGTTACCAGTTGGCCCCGGTGGTATGTAGCGTGATTAATCATATGGGGAAACGTTTTTCTAAATGCCATGGTACTCAGTTCCCCATTCGGTTTCCTTACAGTTACCTTGTCTAAATAGTTATCCAAGGGATAATTTTCGATAAAAGATTTAAGATCTTCAGAAAGATTCTTCCATAGCTCTAACAGCTCATTTCTGCTCCCCTTGAAAGTTGAGGAAAGATATATTGGATTGGGGACCTTGGTCCAAATATCAATCCATATCTTTTTCGCACTTACAATATGAGTAGCATTCTCCCTGATACTTCCGAAACTGCTGACGAACTTATGATGCCATTGTTCATCCGAGACTTGGTTAAGCCAGTCAATAGCCCGGCTGTCTGCCCAGTTACTATATTCAGCTAATTCTACAAAGTAGCTTTTGAGATCATGCTCACCGGTTTTGGCGTTTGCTAATAATGTTGTCATGTGTCTTTTATTATTGTCCAAAGGTAAGGACCAAGATAAACCCTCATGTAAGGCATGACGTCCAATAAGTGTAGCTAAGCGTTCAAACTAAGGAGTTGATATTGCTTGGGAGTAATCTTGTAAATCTGCTTAAATGATTTAATGAAACTAGACAGATTCTCATATCCGAGGTCCTGGTATATCTCACTTGGAATCAAATTATTTACAGTCAGCAGCTGGGCTGCGCGCTCCATCCGTCTAGCAAGGAGCCATTTACTTGGTGAAGAACCATACATTCTGGCAAAGTGCCGCTTAAATGTTGAAAGGGTCATATTGCATAAGAATGCTAATTCTTCCACAGTGATAGTAGTATAGAGACTACTTGTTACAGCTTGACGGATCAAAAGGTCTTTATCGGAATCGTAGTTACACTTATGAAGCCTGCTAATGACCTCAGGGTAGCTTATGCTGAGGTATACAAGCAGTTCTTCTAGTTTTATCCGCTGAAGTTCTTGACTGATTGGCTGCCCGGCATTCAGGAGTAAAGATAAGGAATCAATGAAGTTCCTGATGAAAGCATCTTTTTCGAACACGAGAAAGGGTTCATAATTTGACGTCACTTTTAAAGACTGCACGGACTTCTGATGACGGACAAAGAAGTCTGTCAATAATGCATTATCGAAAAACAACAAAATGCTATCATAACGGCCTTTCGGAGCAGCAATTTTCTCGCTCATTAAGCAATTTCCAGATGATAGAAGAAGGAATTGATCCGGATTTATTGATGCTTTTGTTCCAGCATACTGAACACGCTTACACCCTTCCAGCAGAAAACTAAACAAGTTTTTTTCTAGTGTGATCTGGGTATTAGTGCTGCCTATTTCGGACTCGTGCTTCGCTATTATTAATTGGCCTGTTGTATTTTGCAATGTGTTGATTATTTAAATGCTTTTACAGTCATATCTTTTGCTCATGAACTACTACCCGTCTTTAGTCTGATATTCGTATTAAAGCGAATGGCGATTCAATTTCCCACAGACGTGCAATATTCTTATTCAACTTGTAGTTTAGTTCATTCCCCATTTCTTAGTTATAAATTCCACTAGCCCTATTTTACTTAACAATTGACATAGACCTTTATCAAGTAGTCAGAGAATATTGATACAGAGTTAGCAAAGAATTCCAATGTTAATGATTGTTAAAGCCGGGAACTAAGGTTGATTAATATCTATATTCAACCTTCTAACGATCTTAAACACATGAAATTCTTATCTACCCTGGCTTTAGTTATATGTTTCTTAACCGGATTTACACAAACCCACCAGCAAATACGTAACCTAACTGCGTTTAGCAAGCTGTACGGATATGTCCAATATTTCCATCCATCAGATGAAGCTTCCAAAATCCAATGGCAAAGTTTTGCTATTTATGGTAGTCAACAGATGCTCAAAGTTAAGGATGATCAAGAACTGATATCAAGTTTAAATAAATTGTTCCTGCCAATTGCGCCAACGATGCAGATTTTTTCCGAAAAAGAGCCAGCGTTTGATGTAAATAAAATATCTCCCCAAAATTTAGATGGATATGTACCTGTATATTGGCAACACATAGGATTGAAACTACCATATTTCACTAATATTTATAACAGTATTCGCATCAATAGAATTAATCCAGTCTCCGAACAGAGAATTAAACAAAATGCATTTGCATTAATATCGCCGATTAATGTTGCTTCTTTTAGAGGGAAAAAATTCAAATTGACTTTGAATGTTAACTCAGATATTGAGGATTTGGTATTAAAGCCGTATTTGGATAAACTCAATTTTGTCAAGGTCACTAGTAATTTAACCGACGAAAGAGCGTATGTATTCGATGGTGTATTTGATCAGAGATCAGAATCATTTACCATCGCGATAGAATCCAATATCAATTCCGCTTCCGCTGGTTCAATCAACCTAAATAAACTGCATTTAACTGTACTTAACGAAGATAAGTCCACTGATATTCCCGTGATTGAAAAGGCTATAGCAGTAAATGAGTTAGATTCCAAAATTGACGCAAGGATAATTCGAATATTTAGAAAGCAAGGCGATGATAAATTGTTCGACCAAGAAATAAAAATAGGTGAATTTATAAACAAAAGCTTGGTTCCGGGGATAACATGCTTTGTTCCCTTAGCTTTATATGGAAATGAAAATAATACCTACCCTATTGTTGCTCAAGAGGAAGTAAATGAAATAATAAAGCTGTCCAACGATGCTTGGCCTAAAGATAAAAACGGAGAATTCAAGATCACTGGTGCTGATTTATCCGTTAGATTAGCAGATCTTATTATCCTATTCAATGCATTAGGCCATTCATATCCATATTGGGATGATGCTTCACAAAGTGCTGAAAAAGTTTGGCATAGCGCCATTGGTAAAGCTTTTTTAGACATAACAGATCACGACTTCCTCGTAACACTGAAGCAAATCGCAAATTTGCTAAACGATGGACATATGTTTATCGACTTATTTGGCGATTCAGATAAAGATGTTGCCACTTTACCATTACTTTTTGATATTGCAGAAGGAAAGATAATCGTAAAAAGAATATTGGACTCGCGATTGAATGAAAGAATTAAAGTCGGCGACGAACTCATAGAAATAGATGGTAAAAATCCATTTGAAGTCCTACGTTCACTTGAGTCGGTATATTCCGGTTCTAGACAATGGAAACGAGCAAAAAGTATCGTAGCGCTTTCAAAAGGCCTAAAAAATGAGACGTGTCACTTAAAAATGAAAAGAGGGAAAGTATCAATCTCGGATGATATTTCCAGGACACATCCATATAGCGAGTATATTGCAGGTTCTGATCGAAACAATAAAGGAACAAGTGAATGGATAACAGAAGAAATTTTTTATATCAACTTAAATAAAACAACAACTCAGGCACATATGGCTGAAATTGCTAGAGCAAAATCAGTGATAATTGATATGCGTGGTTATTTAAGGGAAGATACTGAGACGTTCTTATCTCATTTAACGACCAAGAAATTGATTGCAAACAGTGGAATGTTCACCCCTGAAATCTTATATCCTGATTACCAAAACGTCTCCTATGTCAAGGGCGCCTATGATATCGAACCAGCTATGCCACTTATCAAAGCAAAAATATTTTTGCTTTGCGACGCGACCAGTCAGAGTGCAACTGAAAGCTTTTTATCAGCTTATAAGCAGTTTAAGTTAGCAACAATTGTCGGTCAGCCTTCCTCTGGCACAAATGGAAATATCAATTTAATCTCTATGCCCGGTGGGTACCGTTTTTTTTATTCTGGTATGCTGGTAAAAAATCCCGATGGAAGTAAACACCACTTAAACGGTGTAACACCAGATATCATAGTTCAAAATACAATTACAGGGATATTAAATGGTAAAGATGAAGTTCTTGAAAAAGCAATAAGGGTGGCCAGTAAAAATTAAGTAAACCGCTCCTTTTTCATATACTTTTACCCGCGGTAATTTGTCTCACAAATTTTACTTTTTCCAGTGCAGCAAGGCTGTCATTACCCCTTCGTTTTTCTTAGTCGGTTTTGCGCCTGCATTCCAATGACAGGAATTTACGGAGAAAGCAAAACCGACGTTTATTGGAGTTCTAAAACACACGCACATCTACATCATTTTTTGATGCTATGGACCTTTTTGC
Source organism: Pedobacter sp. (assembly GCA_038918115.1). Classification (GTDB taxonomy): domain Bacteria; phylum Bacteroidota; class Bacteroidia; order Sphingobacteriales; family Sphingobacteriaceae; genus Pedobacter. Next base: position 116,491 of record JBCLAL010000003.1, on the reverse strand, counting down.
TAGTCTGACTTGCCCCTTTTCAGCGCAACACCGCAGCTGGCAATAACAATACATAAAATGGCAAGCCACTGCTCCAACTTCAGTTGCTCACTCAAAAGTACCCAACCCAAAAACGCTGCAACCGCAGGCTCAAGGCTCATTAAAATGCTGAAAGTTCGGGGTGGCATGGATCGGAGTGCCTGCATCTCCAATGAAAAAGGAAGTACACTAGAAAACACAGCGAGGGTAAGTCCAAGCAGAAGGATGTGAATATTCAAGGTACTAAAGTCAACATTTGCAAGACCCACCGGAAGCACCAACAGTGCCGCACACAACATACCTACTGCAACAGCAAGCTGTCCTGGAAGCTGCGTGCCTGCCCTTTTACTTAACAAAATGTAAAATGCCCAGCAAGCGCCGGCGGATAAGGCGAAGATCGCCCCGATCAGGTCCACACCCTTGCCGCTCCATGGCGCAATTAAGGCAATGCCCGCCGCAGCCAGCACTACCCAGAGCAGGTCAAGCGCTTTTCGCGAACCTAACATTGCTAAAACCAAAGGCCCAACAAACTCAAGTGCAACCGCAAGGCCCATCGGTAATCTGGAGAGTGCAAAATAAAACAACAAATTCATTAAACCCAGCGCAAGGCCATAAGGGATAACTGCCCGCCACTGCTTGGCTGAAAGTCTGAAAAGGTTGGGACGTACCGCGATAAACAAGATCAAGGCAGAAAAGCCGATGCGTGCGCTGGCAGTGCCTGCAGCGCCTAGTGTTGCAAACAATCCTTTTGCAATTGCAGCGCCAGCCTGAACGCTTATGATTGAAAGTACGACTGCTGGTACAGGTGGGATTTTAACTGCGGCGAGTTTCATGAAGCCTTTAAATTGTGCTGCAAAGTAAGGCAATATTAAGCTCTATTTTTGCGCCGGTAAAGAAAAGCTGAAGGTACTCCCTTTTGCCGCTTCGCTTTCCACCCAAATCTTACCTTCGTGTCGCTCCACAATTTCTTTTGATAGATACAAACCAATACCAAAACCGGAAATATTTTCCCGATGTGAGGTTGCAATGCGATAAAAGCGCTGGAATAACTTTGCCTGATCTTCCGTCTTGATACCCATACCCTCATCTTTAATCTGCACCTCAACGTGCTCCTGATCAGCATTACAACTCACCAGAATTACTTTTCCCTGTGGTGAATACTTAATGGCATTACTGATCAGGTTAGAGATCACTGACGATATCTTCTCCCTGTCGGCATACAGCATCGGATGGTCGCAGGCTTTTAAGATCAACTCGTGGGTACTGGTAATCATCCGGAAATCTTCCATCAGCTCCTCAAGAAGCACGCGGAGATCAAATGTTTCCTTTTTAAGCTGGATCTTTCCAGACTCTAGATGTGATATGTTCAGGAATCCGTTGATCATAGTCGTCATCTTACGAATCTGCTGGTTTGATTTAGCAAGTGCTACCCTCGCGAATTCATCTCCTCCATCCTTTAACAACTTCTTTTGTAATAGCTGCTGATAAGCAAGCATAGATGTCAATGGTGTTTTAAGTTCATGACTAACCATCCCGATGAAGTCATTCTTCCGCTGCTCGTCTAGTTTTTGATCTGTAATATCCAGTACCGAGCCAATAAAGCGGAATGGCTTCCCATGATCATCGAAGTACAGCTTACCGATAGCACGAACCCAACGAACGCTTCCATCCTGCTGTGAAATGGTACGGTACTCGACATCATAACGGCCATCTTCAATCCTGTTGTGGATGAGATCGGAAATTATTCTAAGCACACGGCCTCGATCCTCGTCATGTAAACCATGCACAAAATCCCTTAGATAATCTACCGGACCATCATGTGTGATTCCAAACAATAATCTTGTTCGTTCATCCCAAAGCATCTCATTAGTCGCCATATCCATATCGAAAGTACCCAGCTGTGCAGCCTGCTTGGAAAGTCGCAGCTGCTCATAGGCATTTTCCAGATTTCTATGTCCCTGGTATTGCTCTGTTACGTCATTGGCAATAATCAGAATGGCATTTCGTATGCCGTCATACCCCGCCATCAGATGAAACACAAAGTCGATATAAACGACTTCCTCTTTGCCGTTTCGTACAAGCGGTACAGCCCTTCCACGCGCATGGTAAGTTTCCCCGGTTTCAAAAACAGAGGAAATGATCGGCTTGTACATTTCTTCAAGTTCCGGATTTACTTCCCAGTAGGACTTTTTAAAAAGCAGATCATAAGGTTTTCCGATTAATCTAACGAAGTAATCATTGATTTCCTCTACAAAGGGGGGATCATTTTTAAGGATACACATGCCAACCGGCGCCTCATTAACCATGCGCCTGATGCCAGCCTCGCTGTCTACAAGCTTTTGTATAGCTGCTTTAGCTTCAATTGCATTGGATACCGCCTCGGTTACGTCAACCGTAGTATTCAAAAGGTGTGTTACTATACCATCATTCCCGTATATAGGCTCGAAGTAATTACGGCAATACTGCAGCTTACCTGCCTCCGTGTAATCAACCTGAATATAACTGAAATCGGGCCATTCCACACGTGTCCTTTTAAGCATGGATTGGGCTGCTGCAGCCCGTGCAGCAACGCATATTTCGGGATCATTTATGCCCAGGGTGAGTATGGTAAAAAGATCCTTCCCCAGGACTTCACCGCGTTTTAACCCGGTTAACCTGAGAAATTGGTCGCTTACGGCCAATACCGTAAAATGTGGCGCATCGGCCTTAATTACGAGGGAATTCGCAGACTGTTCAAAAAACTTTTGAAACTGCGGATTCAGATATAATTCATCGCTGTGCTCAGTCAAAACGTTTATAGGGATTAATGGCAATGCCATAATCAAAGATGTACATAAATAAACTAAACAAAAAGGGACCGATAAAAATTTTTATGGCTCCTTTCTACTAAAAATTATAAGGATAATTAAAGGTCGGCTTAAGGATTAGCCGAGTACTGAGCCACACCTGATGCACACCTCTTACACGGTTTACGTGGGTGAGGTGTGGGTTAGGTGTGGCTCAGGTGTTTGCCAGGTGTGCTCCAGTTATTGATCCCTGTCATCTACATCAAGGTCCATATCCATCTGCTCATCATTACCGTCGTACCCAATCATGGTGTCTTCTATCGCGAGTTTGTCGTCGTGACTGTCTTCGCCTGCACTAACAGCATTCGTTGTTCCTGCAAATCCGGTGTCGTTATAATCCTCAGGTGGCATCTTCCCGAAAGTCTTTCCGGTTGAATCATGTGTGATGCCATCATTTTCCATGTCTCTTTGCTGATTTTCCTGTTGATTTTCCATAGTTTAACGTTTATATTTATCTGAAATCTGGTAATCCTAAAACCAGTTTCAGGGTAAATGGGTTTCCAATAGCCTATTTTCAGGTAGTAACCGTAACCTGTATGGGATTAAGTGCATCCTGGAAATGATAAAAAACATTAGCGGCATCTTAGGGGTTCTATTTACGAAACAGTTTTACAGCAAAACATATGAATTCACGTCGTTTATTTCTCCAGAAACTTGGCGGCAGCGCCATAGCCATGCAGCTTGCACCAATGGCGGCCTGGGCTGCCACACCAAAGATTGACAACAGCTACCAGGGCCCGGTACTTCGGGTAGCCATTATGGGACTTGGCGGTTATGCAACTCGTGTCGCAGACGCGATGAAGGATTGTAAAAAGGCTAAGCTCGTTGGTGTAATCAGTGGTACGCCGTCCAAGATCAAGGATTGGCAAAGCCGCTACAACATTCCCGAAAAGAACTGCTACAGTTATGACAATTTTGACACTATAAAAAACAATAAAGGTATTGACGCAGTATACGTAATTACCCCCAATGCCTTACACCACGACAATACCATACGCGCTGCCCGTGCCGGTAAACACGTGATCTGCGAAAAGCCTATGGCCATAAGCGTTAAGGAAGGTCAGGAAATGGTGGACGCCTGTAAAAAGGCGAATGTAAAACTGCTGATCGGCTACCGTATGCACTTTGAGCCACAAACGCTGGAAGTGATCCGAATGCGGCAGGCGGGTGAGCTAGGTAAGATCACTTTCTTTCAGGGGCTCACCGGATTTACCATCAACAATCCAAACCTATGGCGTGTAGACAAAAAGCTCGCCGGTGGCGGTTCCATGATGGATATTGGCATATATTCCATTAATGGCGCCAGGTATATGGTTGGTGAAGAACCGGTCTGGGTTACCGCACAGGAAACGAAAACCAATCCCGCAGTTTTTAAAGAAGGCGTTGATGAGACGATTCAGTTCCAGCTCGGTTTCCCCAGCGGTGCCGTAGCCTCCTGCCTATCAACATACAATATGGATAACCTGGATCGCTTTTTCTTAAACGGTACAAAAGGCTGGGTAGAGATGTGGCCATCAACCAACTATGGCCCGATCCAAGGACGCACACACAAAGGTCCACTGAACCAGCCTATCGTCACCCACCAAACCGTACAGATGGAAGAGATGGCAGACATTATCCTGCAGGGCAAAAAGCCTGTGGTGCCGGTAGATGGTGAAGAAGGTGTAAGAGACCTGAAGATCATTGAGGCAATTTACGCCGCCGTAAAAAGTGGACAGAAGCAGAAAATCAGCATATAGCGACATGTAAGCTAAGCAGATCGGTAAAGCAGTTGTCAGGAATGGTGTCGAATTGATTATGAATATTCTAAAGGAAGTGAGATGCTAAAAACCGTGTTTTGGGTTGAAAGCGTTTTTAATGAAAACTCAAAGCCATGGTTTAGCAGTATTTCCCGCACGAGCGTAAGTCCGATGCCCTGGCCGTCCTTTTTTGTGCTGTAGAATGGGCTGAAAAGCCGTTCGCGGTCTTGTTCGGTAATGCCGGGACCATTGTCCTTAACACGTATCTGCCGCCTTCCGCGGTCGAGCTCGATTGTCACAAGCCCGTCCTGGCTGATCGATTCCAGGGCATTTTTAAGAATGTTGATTAACACCTGCTCAAGTTGCTGTGCATCTCCATCAATCAGGTAAGGTGTGTCACCAAGTTGGAGTTCTATAGCTATAGAACGCTCTTCTGCTTTAAACTGCATCAGGGCTGCAACAGACTTCAGCAGGGCCACCAAGTCTATCCTTTGTTTGTTCGCTGGCGGCAACTTCACCAGATCCGCGAAGTTCCGCATAAAGTGGTTGAGGTTCTGGTTTCTTTCGATGGCCACCTGTAAAGCATGCTGTAGCAACTCCGCATGGCTACTACGCCAGACATCTTCCTGTGCCAGCGCGGTGGCGATGATCGAGTTCACTGGCCCTACGGTATTGTTGACCTCATGGGCCATCATCCGGATCACCTTGCTGTAAACATTCTTTTCTGCCTCAAAAATTTCGGCGGTCACCTCTTCCATCATAATGAAACCACGTTCGAAGCCCCGGTCGATGAACTTCGATTTCTGTATTTTATAGGTTCGCAGACCATCTACACGGATAAGTTTGGACGTTCCCGTTTGAAGGCTCCGGAAGTCGGCCACCAACGCAGGAAACTGTTTCAGCACGCCTGCGGCTTTAGGGTTTACCTGTTTCAGGTTACCATCAAAGTCCATGATGATGATTGCTGTAGGTGAGGTTTGAATCAGGTTCTCCAGGAAGAAATGCTGCTCCTGCTGTTTAGTTCGTTCAAGCCGCAATGCATCGATCATGCGGTTGTATACTTCCACCAGCTCGTCAACTTCCTGCTGCCCACTGGGCCGGAACTTCACATTAAAATCCTGATCCTTTATAGCAGTTATGCCCTGCCGGAGATTGCTTAAGGGTTGGATAAGCTGCTTGTAGAGCTTCACCGCAAGCAGGGCGCATCCGATGATCAGCAGCTCCGAGAGGATGAACAAGGGTTTGTGCTGCTCAAAAATGAAGTAGCTGAGCACCAGGCAGATGCTAAGCAGCGACGTAATAAAGAGGATATACTTGAACTTCAGCCTCATTGCTTATTCATTTTCATCATAAGGGATGCGGTACTTTTCTAAGCGACGGTAAAGGGCGTTCCTGGTGATCCCCAGCGCGGCTGCGGCACGGGTAATACGATTGTTGTGGTACTTCATGGCCTGCTTCACCATTTCAGCCTCCACCTGATCCAGGGTCATCAGCCCTACCTCCGGTAAACTGGCACGTTGCTCTTTGGGCGCGGGGTTCAGCTGCGACTGAAAGTCTTCCACCTTCAGCTCGTCGCGGCGACTGATGAGCACCGTACGTTCAACAAGGTTCTTCAGCTGGCGGATATTTCCTGGCAGGTGCAGCGCCCTAAGCCAGCGCATTGCCTGCGCATCAACCCTGAGCATGGGGCGGTTGTATAATTCTTTAAGGTTATTGATGAAGAAATTAACCAGCAAGGGGATATCCTGTTTTCTTTCTCTAAGTGCCGGCAGGTGAATGCTGATGAGATTGATACGATAAAGGAGATCTTCCCGGAAAAGACCAGCACTAACCATCCCATTAAGGTCTTTGTTGGTGGCGCACACGATGCGGGTGTCTACGGTTCTTGTACGACTGCTTCCAAGCACCTCGTAAGTCCGGTCCTGGAGCACCCTTAACAACTTGACCTGACTGCTCGCTTCCAGATCGCCGATCTCATCGAGGAAGATCGTCCCTTTGTTTGCCATCTCAAAGCGGCCCATCCGGTCTACACGTGCATCCGTAAAGGCACCCCGTACATGCCCGAACATCTCGCTCTCGAACAGGGAGGAAGATATACCACCGAGGTTTACCTTTACGAAGGGCTTGGAGGTACGGCTGCTGTTCAGGTGAATGGCTTCTGCGATGAGTTCCTTGCCCGTTCCGCTTTCACCGGTGATCAACACCGAAGCATTAGTTGCTGCCACACGACCAATAGTCTCCAGGATATCAAGTAAACCAGGATCCTCGCCGATGATTTCCCGAAAATTATACTTACGGTCCAGTTCTTTTCTGGTCTTTGAGGCCTGCTTGGGATCCTTAAGTTTGAGCAATGTTTCTATTGACTGCAGCAGGTGTTCATTATTCCATGGTTTATTAACAAAGTCGTTAGCACCGGATTTCATACCCTGAACGGCAAGTTCTATACTTGCCCATCCTGTAATCAATATAACGGGCACACTTGGGTTTATCAGCCTTACTTTCTCAAGTAAACTGATGCCTTCACGGCCAGAGGTGTCGTTTGAAAAGTTCAGGTCCAAAATGATGAGCTGAGGCTTGCCAGACTCGATTTTTGCATAGGCAGTTTCAGCATCATCTGCCGTATCAACAACATACCCTGCTGTTTTCAACAGCAGGGACATGGATGTTCTTACCGCGATATCGTCATCTACGATCAGTATCATTTTATAAAAGTATTGAATTATTCTTCATGTAGCGCTGTTGCGGGATGTATTGAAGCGGCTTGCCGGCCCGGATAGAGTGAACAGGCAATAACCAGCAGGTAGATAAAGATCATAGCAAGTAAGATCGCGTACAAGTAAATGCTGGCGGGTACATCTAAGACGTTGAGCAGTGGGAACTGCAATGCAAAGAAAGCACCTACGATGATGGACAAGGTGGCCAGAATCAGGGACTCGGAGACGAGCTGACCAGAGACGGAGGAACCACTCGCACCAATGGCCCTCCGTAATCCGACCTCACTCCGGCGTCTGCTGATGTTGTACCAGAGCACACCAAATAATCCAAGTGCTACATTGATGATCAGAAAGCCAGCAACAATCATGAAAATGATCATTGGTATGATCGTGATATCGTTCTTACTGTCACGAAGATCATTCATGTAGCTGATCTCAACCCGCTCATTGTTGAAACTTTTACCCAGCAATTTATATAGCTTTTCTTCGAAGTTTGCATCCGCAGACTCATTTACCTTGATTAAGATGAAGCTGTTCCACTTGAGGTCTGTTGTATCCAATGGATTGTACATCGCCTTCCCTGCCGGCAGATAATCTCCATTTACCTTAATGTCCTGTACAACACCAATAACTTTCAGCCGGGCAGTTTTGTCATGATTGTTCAAATATTTACCTAAAGCCGGCTGGCTTCCGAATGCTTCTGATTTCAGCGTCTCGTTAATGACTATCGGTTTGCTGTTTGAGACCACATCTTCGGGTCTGAACCAACGTCCTTCAGTCAGTTTTAAATTCAAAACCCTATCATATTTCTGGCCCGCCACATAGCGGTTTACAGAACTAATTTCCCGGTCTTTATAGTGTACGTTCGTATTCATCGTACTTTGGGAATAAGGAAAATTTCCACTGGTGTAAGTCGTCTCTATAATCTGCGGCATTGCTTTTAGTGACTTCTCCAGGTTATCATAAAACAGTTTAGCGGAATCAACATTCCTGGTTACCTGCCGGTTATCGTAGGACACCGACCAAACCCGGTCATATTCTAATCCAATGGGCTTTCTATAATTCTGGAAATAATATACCAGGAAGGAGAAGAGCACAAAAATGACCATGAAGGATATTAATATTTCGGAAAGCAGCAGAAAATTCTGTCTGCGTTTATTCCACATAAGTTTAAAAAGATGTTTAAACATGATTTTTAGATTTAGGATGAAAGGTTTACTGTGCTTTCAGCGCATGAACAACATTAAGCCTGGACATACGCCAGGCCGGATAGACACCGGATAGGAGGCCAAACAGCATACAGGCCAGCAGACTGTATCCAATTACGTTCGCGTTTAGTGATAACTGCATGTTGGCTATTAGGTCCGCCTCATTGATGAAGTAGATTGCCACGGCGGAAAGAACCAGGCCTAATATGCCACCGATGATGGTCAAGATCAGATTCTCCACAATGAACTGATATACCAGCGTAGTTGAAGAGGCGCCAAAAGCTTTTCTTACGCCGATCTCTGAAGACCTTTCCAGAATACGGGTGATGTTGATGCTTACGAGATTAATGGTTGGAAGAAGCAAAAACAGGGTCAGCAAAGCGGCCAGGATATAAATCACCTTGGTCAGGCCCGACGCTTCGCCACTTCCGGCAACGCGTCGCGTAATGCTTTCAAGGAAGGTATCTGCATTGCAGAAAACTTTGTCAAATTCCTTATCCGGTGGTGGCACCTTCTTCATCATCTGATCAAACTCCTGTTTTAGCTTCGGTACGTCGCCGGCTGTCTTGGCTAATAGCACAGCATTGCATGAACCTAAAAGACCAACCTCATTCCAATTTTGCCGCGATACGGTGTAGGGAATGTACATGTCTCCAGCGAAATTATAGAGTGTCTTGGAGACGTTTTTTACCACACCGATTACCCTATAGTTTACATTATCCACAGAGATATATTTTCCTACGGCACTTGAATTTGGTCCAAAGTAATTATCCCTTGTCTTCTCGGATATCACCGCAACCCTGCTGGCATTTGTGACTTCCTGTGGGCCGAAGGCTTTTCCTTCAATAAAAGTATATTCCAGGACTTTCCAATAATCGGCATTGGTATACTTATATTCAATGATGATCTTCTTGTTGTTTACGAAAGCATTGGAGGCCTGAGCCGATGTAGAGATGCCCATAGTTTCCAGATTCTTGAGTTTCGAAACATAATGATCCAGGAAGTAGAAGGAAACGTCACTCCTGTTCAACCAGCCCTCTTTTGAATTTTGTAGTTCCATCGTGGCAACATACAGTGATCGCTCCCGGTTATAATCGGGATAATCTTCATTGATAAACTTGTTTAGAAAAGCAAAGGCAACAGTGATCACTGTGAGCGTGAAGGTTATCCCAAATAAGCTGATGAAGGTGAAGAATTTCCTTCTTTTTAGCACCGCTATAGCGATTTTAAAATAGTTCTTTAGCATGGCCGTAATCATTGAACTTGTGAACCATCAAAAAGGCGCACCAGGCGGTCGGTTTTATGCGCCATATTTTCATCGTGGGTAACCATTACAATGGTGGTACCTTCATTTTTATTGAGATTGATCAGGATGTCCATGATCTCATTACCCATGGCACTATCAAGGTTTCCGGTAGGCTCATCCGCCAGGATAATTTCCGGTTGACCTACAATAGCCCTGGCAATAGCAACGCGCTGACGCTGACCACCGGAAAGCTGTGTAGGAAAGTGCTTCAAGCGGTTGCTTAGCCCCACCTTCTCGAGGGCAGCCGTGGCAAGCGTCCTTCTGCTTTGCGCGGAACTGTTGCGATATAACAAGGGAAGCTCCACATTGTCCAGCACCTGCAGGTCATTGATGAGGTGGTAACTTTGAAAGATAAATCCAAGTTTCTCATTTCTGAAGCTTGCCAGCTGCTTGTCTGAAAAACGGCTGATCTGCTGATCAGCGATCTGGATCTGCCCTTTTGAGGGTTCATCCAGCAGTCCCATGATGTTGAGCAGCGTACTTTTTCCACAGCCGGAAGGTCCCATGATAGACAGAAATTCTCCCTTTTGTACATGAAGGTTAATGCCATTGACTGCTAATGTTTCTACTGTATCTGTACGGTAGACTTTTTCAATGTTTTCTAAGCGAATCATAATGTATATTTAATAATAAGTATTGATCAATAGGTAATCTTTTGATTTTTCTCAAAGTCATACAAGGATAGGTACCGCAGTTGGTAGAAAGCGGTCCAGAAGTCGCGCATAGATGTCACATAGTCACGCTTGGCCCGGTCATTTTCCTGAAATGCAATGCTGAGATCTGTGATACTCAGGTTGCCCAACACATAGCGTTCACTAGCAATGGTATACTTTTCGGCGGCAATCCGTTCAGCCTCAGCAGTGAGTTTAATCTGATCTTTCATCATGTTATACAGTGTAACCTCGGTAATGATCTGCTGCTTAAAAACCGCTTGGTCCTGCTGTACAGCATAGCTGGTGAACTGCTCGTTGGCCTGTGCGGTTTTAGTTCTCGATTTCGAACGGCCCCAGTCAAGCACGGGTATCGACAGCTGTACCTCAACCGATTGCTGGCTTTTCGGTGAACGGTACACATCAAAGATCCTGCTACCGGCATTTGAAAAGCCGAGGTTTGCCCGTAGTGTGGCCTTAAGTCCATTCTCTCCCTTTGCTTTGGCTACATCACGTTTTGCTTCTGCAAGGCGGCGGACAAAGGCGATGGCGTCTGAACGGTTTTCCAGCGCTTCCCTGAGCACCAGATCTGTAGACACTTCAATGTCCCTGCTGGCAGCGGGCATTTCCAGGATGATCTTGCTATCTTTTGCATCTATGCCTGCATAGCTGATCAGGTTCAATGTTGCTATTTCAACATCGCGTTTCGCGGTACCCGAAGCCTTTTGTGCGTTGAGGACTTCCAGCTGTAACTGCAGGATTTCGTTCTTCGTAATCTTTCCAAGTTCGAACTTCGTCTCCGCGATGGTAAGTATCCTGCGGGTGTTGGTCAGGTTTCGTGCTGCCATGTCAACGTTGGACTGCGCCAGTAATAGATCGAAGTAAAAGTCGGCGACGGTTACCGCTATCTTTTCCTGACTTTCAATGTAGGCCTGGCGACTTTCGTTATATTTCAGCGGCTCGATCTTCTTGTCCCATTTGAGGCTATTGAATTGCAGTAACGGTTGGGTATAACCAACACCATATGGAATGCCGTTATACAGTACACTATTGCGGTCGAAATCGCTGAAGCGTTGCAGCTGTGTTGTGCCGAAGATGGTGCCCCCTGTAACGGCAATGCTTTGGCTGAAATCCAGGGTAAGCGAAGAATTGTCATTACGTACCGGTTGGAAGAGTATTGAACCATTTGGTTGCTGCACCTGTACATAGGTTTTTGTGTATCCTGGCAGTATCCCGCTGAGTGCCAGCTGCGGCTGATAGTTGGATTTAAAGGTTTTCCATTCCCAGAATTTGGTTTCCTTAATGGTTGTTGCCTGTTTTGCAGCAATGGAATTGCTTTTCGCAAGCATGACCACCTGGGGCAGGCTTAATCTAAGTGTGTCGCCAGCAACTGGATCTGGCGATTGCCACAACATGTTTAGACCGATGAGTAATAGATTGATCATGATGATTGTTGGCTTATCGCTTGATTGGAATGGATTTGTAATGCTTATAAGAACTCATGTCGGAGGTGATAACTGCATCTCCCGGCTTTAGTCCGCGTTTGATTTCGATGAAATCGAAGTTGCTTAATCCTGTTTCAACGTTACGACGTTCGGCAACGCCATTGTTAAGCACGAAAACATCCTGCTTTCCAGCACCGTTGAATGCTGCGCCGTTCGCTACCCGCATCACTTTGGGACGGGTCTGCGTAACCAGGAACACATCAACCTTCTGATTTGGTCTGAGTACCTTCGTGTCTTTCAGGTCCAGACGTAGTTCAAAGGAGACAATATTATTGTTGATGGCTGGTGAGATGTTTACAATGCTTCCCCGAAGCAATGTTTCGCCAACCCGGATAATGGCGGGCATGGAGTTGTAGATCTGGTCAAGCATGTTGTCTGACAGGCTACCTGCAACTTTGAAGCTGCTTAGGTTGGCGATACGTACCAGTGCCTCCCCTTCGTTGATACTCGCACCAATGTTCCTATTCACCCAGGTTACCACACCCGCCCGGGAAGCCACGATCTCAGCACGTTCAAGCTTACGCTTCAGCGCTTCAAGGTCGCTCTTTTGAATCGCTAAGGCGAGTTCAGCTTCGCGGATCTCGATCTTCATGGTCTGCTGTTTACTATGAATCTCGTTCTCCAGCTGTTGCTTTTCCAGCTGGGCCACCTTCAGCTCGAGCGAGGCTTTCTCAACATCCTCCCTGGTACCGCCTCCCGCTTTGAGCAGGCGCTGGGCTGCAGCGACATTATCTTTCAGGTTGCTGATGCGCAGCTCTTTTATGTTGTTATTGGACTTGATGTCGTAGAAGCTCTTTTCGAGGGTGAGTTTCAGCTTGCTGATCTCATTGTTCTTGGCTTCCATCTGAAATTGCAGACGTTCATATTCGGACTGTGTAGCCGACTTATCCAGGCGAAGGATGGATTGTCCTTTCACAACCTGTTTACCCGGTTCAAGCAGAACTTCCTGAATGGAGGCCTGTATTGGGCTGGCGATAATCTCTTCGAATTCCGGCAGCACTTCGCCGCTTGCGGAAATGGTATTTTCCACCGTTCCGAGCTCCACATTTGAAACGATGATATCGTTAGAACGCAATGAAGGCGTTAACAGGCCACGCATGAGCCATACCGCCAGCAGCAGCGCCAGGGCGAGCCCTGCGATGATGATAATACGATGCTTCTTTTTGGTTGCTGATACCTCTGATTCGATACTCCTGTCCATTATTATTTTTTAGACAGAGCTTTACAAGCTGAATACCAAAATTATCTTATTGTATTACAGGCATTTATAAAAGTAATAGCACATAAAAATGCCCGATAACGAACGTTTTGTCTGATACCGGGCAAATTGTTTATGCGTTAAAGTAGGCCGTTTAAAGGCCTATTTATATTGTTGTTGATGTTGTTTGATCCGTTGAGGTTCATAGTGTAAACCTGGAGAAAGCCAGTACAACAGTACCATTCGGGAATAACGATAGTTGAAAGGCGCAAAAACCAGGGACACGCCGATTATAAGACCTACATAGTACCAGATGTTATCTTTACTAAGTTCCAGGCCAAGGATATAGGCTGCAATACAAACGGCAATCATTTCTGCGCAGTTTAACGCGTAACTTACGAACATGGCAACATAGAAGTAGCCCGGCTCGCGCTCAAACTTCAATCCACAGGCACTGCATACCTCCTGCATCTTCTGACCTTTCACGCTGTAAGTGAAGCCTGTAAAAACATCACCTACACGGCATCTCGGACATTTACAGTTGACCAATCCGGACCATTGTGAAAGCTTTGGTATCTCATTGTTTGTTATATTATTTTCCATGTTGCTGTATGTTAAGTTTTCGGAATTTCTCTGGGGTTATGCCTTCATGTTTTTTAAAGAACTTGATGAAGTATGAATGATCGTTGAAATTGAGTTTGTCTGCTATCTCTGCAATGCCAAGATCCAGGTTTATAAGCAGACGCTTGGCCTCCAGCAGCACTTGAGCCCTGATGAGTTCACCGGCAGATAAACCGATAATATCTTTACAAAGTGCATTCAAATGATTCGGCGTAATATAAAGCAGTTGCGCATAATCTTTGGGCAACTTCAAGCTACTATAATGTTCTGTGATAAGCTTCTGAAAGTTCCTGAATATAGTCTGGTTGTAGGATGCTGAGGGTCCATCAATTATATGGCCATTTACCCTTTCAGCCTTGATAAAGATCTGCAGCAGCAGCGTGCGCACCAGGTCTTCGGCAAATACCCCCTTTGACTGTCCCTCCTCAAGAATCTGCTCAAAGCAGCTGGAAAGCGCAGCGGCAGTAACTTCTGGCAGGTTGATCACCTGTTGTTCGGCAATGCCACTGAAAATGGAGAATTGCTGAAAATAGGCGTTATTGCTTAGAAACTGGTTAAAGTACGCTGTGGAAAAGTTGATGATGTAGCCATCAGGTTCATTGTCAAACGACCAGCTGTGCACCTGTCCTGGGATCATGAAGTACATGCTGCCGGGCTTAACTTCAAATTGCTTAAAGTCTATATGGTGCTGACCGCTACCCTGGGTAAACATGACCAGGTGATAGAAAGAGTGCCTGTGTGCATTGTGCAGGTGCGCATGTGTACGCGCGTAATGACCAAAACGACTAACCACAATACCAGGCGTTTTGTAGGCCTTGAACGTATTGATGTCGTAAACTGGTATTTCTGATCTCACATACAAAGATACCTAAAATTATAGTGGGCTTATGGTAATAAACCCACTATAAATGGTACTTTTTACGGATGGGACTATAATTTCCGGCGTTGCTTCTCCTTAAGGATAAGGTTGAGTTCTCTGCTGGTCTGTCCGGCTACGGAGGTGTTCTCCTGTGCCCTTCTGAATAGATATGGCATTACTGCTTTAATCGGTCCGTAAGGCACATATTTTACTACGTTGTATTTTGCGTCTGACAGGTTGAAGCTAAGGTTATCGCTCATACCCAAAAGCTGAGAGAAATAAACATGTGGATGATTGTGATCGATGTTGTGTTCATCGAGCAATTCAGCCAATAGACGGCAGCTTTCTTCATTATGCGTACCGCATACCAGGCCAACCTCTTTGATGTTGGCAATGCAATATCTCAAACCATTGTTGTAATCTGTGTCTGTTGCTTTCTTGTCTGGCTGGATTGGCGATTGGTAGCCGCGCTCCTCTGCACGTTTGCGTTCCTTCTCCATGTATGCGCCACGCACGAGCTTAACACCCAGAAGGTACCCCATTTCTCTGGCAATAAGATGATCTGCTTTCAGGTCAGCGAGTTTGTCGTGTCTGTAAAGCTGGTAAGTATTATAGATAAGTACTTTTTCTTTGTTGAAAAGGCGCATCATGTCGATTGCCAGGTCATCTATGGTTTCCTGAATCCAGGATTCTTCCGCATCGATCATAACCGGCACGTCTTTCTCGAAAGCGGTACGACAGATCTTCTCGCAACGTTGTTTTACGCGCTCAAACTCCGCGGTTTCTGCTGCACTTAGCGGCTGCTTGGCATCCAGTTTCTCCAGCAGTGCAAACCGTGCTATACCGGTGATCTTGAATACCGTGATCGGAATCCTCTTATCCCCTGCTGCACGCAGAATGGTTCTGATGATTTCTTCACAGGTAAAATCAAACACGATTTCCTTTTCTTCACCCTCCACAGAATAATCGAGGATGGTACCAACGTTTGCACTTGCAAGCTGTGCAATGGTCTTTTCGCACTCTGCAATGGTTTCTCCCCCGCAGAACTGCTTAAAAATGGTTGCTTTGATTGCAGGCTGAATAGGAAGACCTACATTCAGGAAGAAATTCGTGATTGGCGGGCCCACTTTCGTAAGGAAGTTGCTGCTAATCACCTTGAACAACAAATAAGCAGCATTAAGCTCCGCATTGCTCTTACTTCGAAAAGCAATCTCCGTATCATCAAAATTCAGTTTTCTCTTCGGGGAAATTTCCATCTATTTGTGTTTTGATTCTTTGTTATTGTGTATTGTCCGTGTTTTCGGCTTTAAGGGAGGCAAAAATATGAATTCAGATGCTGCCAATCATAAATCCCTTTGTAATAAATTGTAAATTTGCTAAACCATGATAGAATTTAAATTAGAAGGTGAGTTTATCCCACTCATACAGTTGCTTAAAGCAACCGGACTGGTTCAAAGCGGCGGAGAAGCCCAGACTGTTGTTGAAGATGGTTTGATCAAGTATAACGGACAGGTGGATTACCGCAAGCGTTTGAAAGTGAGGGTTGGCGATGTAGTTGATTTTATGGGTCAGCAAATTAAAGTTATCTAATGGCAGAAATTCTAAGCACTGGACATAGCATCCACTTTGATACGGAACTTGAACCGCTTCAATCTTTTATAACGGATAAGAAGTACAGCAAAGTATTTGTGTTTGCAGATGGTAACACTTCTGAAGTTTGTCTGCCTGTGTTTCAATCAATGTTAGGTGAGTACACCGGCTTTGATCTGATTGAGACAGATCCTGGTGAGGAAAACAAGAACATCGACTTTTGTATCGGTATCTGGAAAACCCTGCTGGATTTTGAGGCGGATCGTAAATCCCTGATGATAAATCTTGGTGGCGGGGTAATCACCGATCTTGGGGGCTTCGTGGCTTCCACCTATAAACGAGGAATAGATTTCATCAACATACCCACTACTCTGCTCTCGATGGTAGATGCTTCGGTGGGGGGCAAAACGGGTATTGATATCGACAATGTGAAGAACATGATTGGTACTTTCAGCTTGCCACAGGCGGTATTTATTGAGTCTGCTTTTCTGAAAACCCTACCTGAGCGGGAGCTGCTCTCCGGCTTTGCAGAAATGATTAAGCACGGATTGATCAAGGACAGTGCTTATTTTCAGTTATTGAAGGGCATTGACTATCGTCAGATTACCGCAGCGCACATTCAACGATCGGTGGAAATTAAACATGAGGTTGTGACCGAAGATCCAATGGAGAAAGGATTACGCAAGATCCTGAACTTTGGACATACCATCGGCCATGCCATTGAAAGTTATGCGCTGAGCAATGATGCACAACCCTTAACGCATGGCGAAGCAATTGCGCTCGGAATGATCTGTGAGGCTTATCTATCTGTTAAACTGGCTGGCCTACCTGAAGCCGCACTGGAGGAAATAACCGGTTACCTGAGCGCAGTATACCCAGCTTACCAGATGTCTGAGGATAGCATGGGAGAAATTATAGCACTTGTAAAAACGGATAAAAAGAATGAACATGGCTTTGTATTATGTTCATTGCTGTCGGAAATTGGCAACTGTACTTATAACTGTAAAGTAACTGACGAGGAGCTATTAAGCAGCCTTAAATATTTAAACGGTGTGTTTCTTCCTAAATAATTTGGGGATATTATTATTGTATAATTTAGAACGATGTTACTGAATTATGCAGTTAAAGAGAACATACTTTTAATGATTTGTACTGAAGCCAAATATAGACCAAGCAGAAAGCACAATTATTTGGCAGAACTAGATTGAAGTCTAGCATTTTAAATGTTAATTTTTTTAACACAACTATTGACAAATTAAATTTTGTTATTACATTTGGGCAGATAAGAACAAGAAATGACAATTAACAGCACATATTGGTTTTTTTACTTTTACTACTTTAGTAAGAGCCGGGACTAATATGCAATCTGATAAGATATACTGTATATAAAAGTCCCGGCATACTGCCGGGACTTTTTTTGTTTTTAGGTAGTTAAAACAACATGAATGTAAAGCCTCCGGCAGCACAGATCATCATGAACTTCTCCCTAAGAGCGTGAATACAAAAAACAAGATGAAAGCGCAAGAAACATTAAGCATTAAATAATGAAAGCACCAAGAGTTGCAATTCAGGGTACAAAGGCTTCATTTCATGAAGCGGCCGCATTCAAGTTTTTCGGCAGAGACATCGAGACTGTTGAATGTGATTCTTTCAAGCAGACTTGTGAAAGCATGCAGAACGACGAAGCGGATTATGTAGTTATGGCAATAGAGAACTCCATTGCCGGAAGCTTATTACCCAACTACACCTTACTTCGGGACTACAACTTCTCCATAACTGGTGAGGTTTATCTGCCAATTCAACTGCACCTGATGGCGCTTCCCGGTGTGAAGTTTGAAGATGTGAAGTACGTTACCTCTCACCCGATCGCAATCCGTCAATGCATCGACTTCTTCGACCAGTTCCCTCATCTTCAAGTGATTGAAAGCAGTGATACTGCAGCTTGTGCTAAGAAGATACGTGATGAGCAGCTTACAGATACGGTTGCGATTGCCAATACACTTGCTGCGGATCTATATGGCTTGAACATCATTGAGCGCAGGATTGAGTCAAACAGGAAGAACTTTACCAGATTCCTGATTCTTAAACGTGAAGCGGATGAAGAGAACACCGCCGCAAACAAGGCTTCCATCTGCTTTCAGGTAAGCAATTCCGTTGGCACGCTTGCCAAGGTGCTTAACGTGTTTGCCGAAGAGCGCATCAATTTATCCAAGATTCAGTCGATGCCTGTGTTAGGCAAAAGAAATGAGTATAACTTCTACGTAGATATTGAATGGGACAACTTTGACAAGTACGACAAAGCACTTCGTAAAGTTTTAAAATATACCGTCAACTTCAACATCATGGGCGAATACATAAAAAATGATCAGGTATAGCCCAACACCACAACACAACAAACAGAATTAATCATAAGATATTAACCCCCAAAAACATAAACGTCATGAAATTAAACTTAAACATCGCGCCACTAAGCAGCTGGATCTCGGTTACGAACGAACCTTTAATCATCTCCGGCCCCTGCAGTGCTGAAACTGAAGATCAATTACTATCTACTGCGCACTTGTTAAAAGCGACAGGAAAAGTATCTGTTTTAAGAGCGGGTATCTGGAAACCACGTACACGTCCAGGTGAATTCGAAGGTATCGGCAGCATCGGACTTGAATGGTTGAAACGGGCTAAAGAAGAAACTGGCTTGCCAACCGCTGTTGAGGTAGCAACGGCAAAGCACGTTGAAGAGGCTTTGGCAGCAGGTGTGGATATTCTTTGGGTGGGTGCAAGAACCACTGCAAACCCATTCTCTGTACAGGAAATTGCTGACGCGTTGAGGGGCCATGATGTACCTGTGTTGGTAAAGAACCCTGTTAATCCTGACCTTTCTCTATGGATTGGTGCACTGGAGCGTATCAACAACGCTGGTATTACTAAAATTGGTGCTATTCACCGCGGATTCTCTTCATTCGAAAAAAGCTCTTTCCGTAATGAGCCAATGTGGGAACTAGCAATCCAGTTAAAAACACACTGCCCGGAATTGCCGATCATCAACGACCCAAGTCACATCTGCGGGAACCGTGAACTGATCCCGTACATCGCGCAAAAAGCGTTGGATCTTGACATGCAAGGACTAATGATCGAGTCGCACATTGATCCTTCTGTAGCATGGACCGACGCCAAGCAACAGGTTACTCCGGCCGCTTTGGCAGAGCTAGTAGATCGCTTCTCTATCCGTCAGCCGGAGTCGCAGAACGAAGCTTTCACAGATAAATTAGCTGATCTAAGAAAACAGATCGACAAGATAGATGACCTTGTTATCCAAAAGCTTGGTGAGCGTATGGCTATCGTTGAGAAGATCGGTGAGTTTAAACGTGATAACAACGTAACCATCCTTCAAGTACATCGTTGGGATGAGATCATGAAAAGACGTGGTGCATTTGCATCAGTGCTGAAGCTAGATCCAAACTTTACCGAAAAATTTCTTGAGCTGATCCACAGTGAGTCTATCAGAAAGCAGACACTGATCATGAACAAAGATAAAACCGCTGAAACCATCGTAGAGGTTGCACCTCCTGTTCAAATCTAATGCTGAACATAGAGATGAATAAACACGAGGCATTGCTTAGTTTTCCGGAAGGAACTAAAATTAACGCGACCATACGTTTAACCGGCTCAAAAAGCGAGAGTAACCGTGCCTTGATCATTGCGGCACTAGGTAAGGGACAGATCGAGGTGGCTAACCTCTCCGACGCTGCGGACACGGTAACACTTAACCATATCTTAGGGCAGCTAGCGGAAGATCCTGCTACTGCCAACCCGATAGACGTTGGTCATGCGGGTACGGCAATGCGCTTTTTGACCGCCTATTTATCTACCCTGAACGGCACTTTTGAGCTTACCGGTTCTAAAAGGATGAAAGAGCGACCAATAAAATTGTTGGTAGAGGCTTTATGGAGTCTGGGTGCTTCCATCTCCTACCTGGAAGAGAATGGCTATCCACCCTTGCAAATCAAGGGTGGCTTAAAGCAGACAACAGATGCTGTGCAGATCAGAGGCGATGTTAGCAGTCAATATCTTTCCGCCTTGCTGATGATAGGTTGTAATCTTGAAAAGGGTCTCAGCTTACAGATTGTTGACGATCTAACCTCAGAGCCTTACGTGCGTATGACCTTAAAGATGCTTGAAGAAGCTGGCATTAAGCATTCCTGGTCGCAGAACGTAATCAAAATTGAACACCAGGAATTTACACCAGGTCGCCTGATTGTAGAACCAGATTGGAGCGCGGCATCTTACTGGTACAGCATTGCTGCCCTGGTTCCAGGTGCAACGATTGAACTCCCGAATCTTCGGGAACATAGCCTGCAGGGCGATAGCCGTATTCAGCAATTGATGCAGCCGCTTGGCGTGGAAACCAGCAGAACACCTGAAGGTATCTTACTGCAATCTGCAGCGGTTCAGCAGAACGCCAGGGGAAATGACTCATCTTCAGAAATTATCGACTTGAAGGACTGTCCTGATCTTGCACAAACCATCATCGTGTGTGCAGCCGCGAAAGGATTGAACCTGCAATTCACAGGTTTGGAGACGCTGAAGATCAAAGAAACTAACCGGGTGAAAGCACTCCAGAATGAGCTGGCAAAGATCGGTGTGGAACTCATTGAAAACAATTTCGTGTATACCCTGAACTGTAGTAAGCTTCATTTCCCGGATAAGGTAAGTATAAGAACCTATGATGACCACCGCATGGCAATGGCCTTTGCACCACTTGGCATCTTCATAAAGGAGCTTGAAATTGAAGACATGGACGTGGTTGAGAAATCCTATCCAGACTTCTGGAAAGACCTGCAAACCGCAGGGTTTAAAGTTACACAGGCGTAATACACAATCTTTTAACATTTAAAATTATGGCAGGTAACACATACGGGCAGCTCTTTAGAATAACAACTTTCGGGGAATCACACGGCTTTGGTATTGGGGTAATCATTGACGGATGCCCTGCAAACCTGCCCGTTGACCTCGACTTCATACAGGCAGAACTGGATCTTAGAAGACCAGGACAGTCCAAAATAACCACTCAGCGAAAGGAAAGCGACACCGTGCAGGTACTTTCGGGCATCTTTGAAGGCAAAAGCACAGGTACCCCCATTGCATTGCTTATTCCAAATGAAGATCAGCGATCGAAAGATTATTCGCACAATCAGGATGTTTACCGTCCTTCGCATGCTGATTATACGTACGACGCGAAATATGGCTTCCGTGACCACCGGGGTGGAGGCCGTTCTTCGGCAAGGGAAACTGCTGCACGGGTAGCGGCAGGGGCAATTGCCAAACTCCTGCTTAAACATCACGGCATAGAGATTTTTGCGCATGTATCTGCTGTAGGTACCATCGATGCGCCTAATCTCTCCGACCTCAGCATACCGGAACTTTACGCCCAACGTGAAGCTAACATTGTACGCTGTGCAGATCCAGCAACAGCGCAGCAGATGATAGAATGTATAGACCAGGTGAGAAAAGAAGGTGACACCATCGGTGGAAAAGTAGCCTGTATTATCAGAAACTGTCCATCAGGATTGGGAGAGCCTGTATTCGATAAACTTCATGCGGAGCTTGGAAAAGCCATGTTGAGCATCAATGCCGTACACGGCTTTGAGTATGGGTCAGGATTTAGCGGCAGTGAGATGCGAGGTTCAGAACACAACGACATCTTCATCCCCGATGGTACAGCTCCAAAAACCCTGACCAACTTCTCAGGAGGTATTCAGGGCGGCATTTCAAATGGCATGGAAATAAACTTCAGGGTCGCTTTTAAGCCTGTAGCAACCATCATGCATAACCAACAAACGGTAAATGCATCTGGTGAATCCGCAGAAATTAAAGGTAAGGGCAGACATGATCCATGTGTGGTACCCCGCGCCGTGGTTATTGTAGAAGCAATGGCCGCATTAGTGCTTGCCGATGCACTCTTAAGAAATAAAAACAGCCGGTTGGATTAATCTACCGGCTGTTTTGTTTGGTATCTTCTTTTGTAATGGATATCTTCAGAGGAAGATCAGCGTTCAAGTCCTCTTTAATTTTCAGCAAGTAAGCTTAGGCTAGTAAATAGCCGGATACTTATTTGAATTGTGCTCGTGCATCATCTGGTAAACCGTTTCAACTACATCATCCACAGAGGGCTTAGTGAAGTAATCACCATCAGAGCCGTATGGCGGACGATGTGCTTTAGCAGTTAGGGTCCGTGGCTGTCCATCAAGGTAGTAATATCCCTTCTGAACCTCCAGTATCTGCTGCAAGATAAAAGCACTTGCACCGCCTGGAACATCCTCATCCACTACCAGCAGTTTGTTTGTTTTCTGCAGGGACTGTTCACAAAGACCCTCCGTATCAAACGGTAACAGAGTTTGCGGATCAATCACCTCAACAGAAATGTTAAGCGCTGCAAGCTCATCTGCTGCTTCCTCCACAATGCGAAGGGTAGAGCCATAACAAACAATGGTAAGGTCGGTCCCTGACCTCAAGACTTCCGCTTTGCCGAGTGGTACGGTGTACTCCCCTACATTCTCAGGCATCTTCTCTTTCAGGCGGTATCCATTCAAACATTCAATAACAAGCGCAGGTTCGTCTGCCCGGAATAGCGTGTTGTACATACCAGCCGCCTGTGTCATGTTGCGTGGCACACAAATATGTAAACCTCGCAAAGATCCCAGGATCATACCCATAGGTGAGCCGGAATGCCAAACACCTTCCAGACGGTGTCCGCGGGTACGCACAATTACTGGTGCTTTCTGACCGGCTTTAGTACGATACGACAGCGTTGCTAAGTCATCGCTAAGAATGTTCAAGGCAAATAGCAGGTAATCCAGGTACTGGATCTCTGCAATCGGACGAAGGCCACGCATCGCTAAACCTATCCCCTGCCCAATGATGGTCATCTCGCGGATACCGGTATCTGTGATCCTTAGATCACCATACTTGGCCTGTAAGCCAGCAAAGCCCTGGTTCACATCACCGATATTACCCAGATCTTCTCCGAAGGCAACTAGTCGTTGGTCGCGGCCAAAGTTCGCGTCGAAGCAAGCGTTTAGCAGTTCTCTGCCATCAACCATTTTAGCGTTTTCAGTATAAATAACCTCCTTACCTTCAATTGAAGCTGGAGTATCTTTGCCATCCGTAAACAGTTTTGCACCGTAACGATCGATATTGGTGGCCATGCTTTCAGTTACCCAGTCCAGCAATGCTTTTCTTTCTGGTGTAGACTGACTGATACTCATGCGGAGTGCTTTTCTTGCGCTGGTGAGTAAATCTTTACGTAAAGCATCTGGTGTACCAGCTAAACGTGCAGTGATGCGCTGAATCGCAGGATCGTCATTCCCTATAGCATTGATCAGGCTGATAGCCGTTTTCTTTTCCTCCTTTATTGCATCCAGAAACTCGTTCCAGGCTTCTTTTTGCGCCGAACGCACGAATGCTTTCGCTTCATTCTCAATGGCAGTGATCTCCTCTTCTGTGGCAATAGCCGATTCAATCATCCATTTACGCATCTGCAGGATACAGTCATATTCCCGTTCCCATTCCAGGCGCGGCTTATCTTTATAGCGCTCGTGCGAGCCTGAGGTCGAGTGCCCCTGAGGCTGCGTCACTTCAGTAACATGGATCAGCACCGGCACATGTTCTTCACGACAGATATCTATAGCTTTTTGATAGGTTTCGCATAAGGCGGGATAATCCCATCCGCGAACCTTGAAGATTTCATACCCTGCCTGACTGCCGTTTCGCTGAAATCCTTTCAGGATCTCAGAAATATCTTCCTTAGTGGTCTGGAATTTAGCGGGTACAGAAATGCCGTAACCATCATCCCATACGGAAACCGCCATGGGTACCTGCAGTACGCCGGCAGCATTGACGGCTTCAAAGAAAACCCCTTCGGAAGTAGATGCATTACCGATAGTACCGAACGCAACTTCATTCCCATTAACGGAGAAGTTCTTTAAATAACTAAGTTCAGGATTGTTTCTATACAGTTTAGATGCATAAGCCAAACCTACCAAACGGGCCATCTGAGCACCAGTAGGTGCTATATCAGCAGAGCTGTTCTTCATTTGGGTGAGGTCCTTCCAGCTGCCATCTTCATTAAGCGAGCGGGTCGCAAAGTGACAGTTCATCTGACGGCCTGCAGAAGCGGGATCCGCTTCCAGGTCTGGATTGGCATAAAGCTGTGCGAAGAAACTTTTTATCGTTGCAATGCCTGTTGCAAAGGCGAAAGTCTGATCACGGTAGTAACCTGATCTCCAATCTCCTTTTTTAAAAGCTTTAGCCATTGCTATTTGCGGTATCTCCTTTCCGTCACCAAAAATTCCAAACTTGGCCTTTCCGGATAATACCTCCTTACGTCCCAACAAACTCGCCTGCCGGCTCTCAACAGCAATTTTATAGTCCTGGATTACGATGGACTTGAAGTCTGTGAAACTTAATTCCGCAGTGTCAATCGGGTTGGTTGTAAGGTTCATATTTGGCGTCATAAGCAATAGAATTACCTGACAAAGATAGTATTTTTATAAAGTACGGCTTATCCGTGCTTTGTAATATATCTCGGCAGGGATTTTGAATTAAGTATAATTAACTTATTTTTGAATAAAACACACGGTACTATGAAAAAGATTTTAATACTATTTACATTACTTATTGGAGCTACGTTTGTTGCTAACGCACAGTCTGCACCAGCTGAATTTAAGTTTGAGAAAGAATCACACAACTTCGGAAAGGTACCTTTGGGCAAGGCAGTATCAGTAGACTTCGTGTACACAAATGTGGGCGATGTGCCGCTTCAAATCACGAAAGTAGAGTCCAGCTGCGGCTGTACAGTATCCGAATACACCAAAACTCCCGTAAAAAAGGGTGAAAAAGGACTTGTAAAAGTTACCTTCAACCCTGCAGGTGCTGCACTGCCTTTTAGCAAAATCGTTACCGTATCTTCAAATGCTAAAACATCAACCAAGGTGCTCTATATCAAGGGTGAAACCGTAGCAAAATCTTAAGCTGACCATCGGCGCCTTCCTTTAGCAGGCTATAGAAAAGATAATTACACAAAGACCCCGTTATTTAGCGGGGTTTTTTAATTTTGTACCATGCCTAAAATATCAGAAAAGGGTGTTCAAATGCCCGCCTCACCAATCCGAAAACTAACGCCATTTGCAGATCAGGCAAAAAGGGCAGGTAAAAAAGTGTACCACCTTAATATTGGCCAGCCAGATATCGCCACACCTACTGGCATGCTGGATGCAATCAAGAATATAGACTTTGATGTTTGGGCTTACACCTCCTCTGAGGGCACCCTTACATACCGCAGCAAACTTGCGGAATACTACAACAAACTAGGATACAACATTACACCGGAAGACATTCTGGTAACTGTAGGTGGTTCTGAAGCCATCACGATTGCAATGCAGACCTGCGTAAACGAAGGTGATGAGATCATCATCCCTGAACCCTTTTATGCCAATTACAACGGCTTCGCATGCATGAGCAACGTGGTTGTAAAGCCAATCCTCTCCTACATTGAGAACGGATTCGCATTGCCGGCGATCTCTGCATTTGAAGAATTGATCACCGAGAAAACCAAGGCGATCATCATTTGCAATCCCAACAACCCAACCGGTTATCTTTACTCACAGGAAGAGCTGGATGCCCTTAAGGAACTCTGCATTAAATACGACCTGTTCCTGTTCTCAGATGAAGCATATCGTGAGTTTTGCTACGATGGACGTACTTTCATCTCGCCAATGCACCTTCAAGGACTTGAAGAAAACGTAGTCATTATGGACACTGTTTCTAAAAGATACAGTGCCTGTGGCGCGCGTCTTGGCTGTTTAATTACCAAGAATAAAGAGGTGATCAAGTCTGCATTGAAATTTGCACAAGCGAGACTTAGCCCTGGAATGGTTGAACAAATTGCCGGAACTGCAGCTGTAGACACGCCAGACAGCTACTTCGAAGAAGTAAATAAAGAGTACACTTTAAGAAGAGATACCCTGGTACAAAGACTTAATGCTATTGAAGGCGTATTCTGCCCGAATCCGGGCGGTGCTTTCTACGTAGTTGCTAAATTGCCGATCGATGATGCTGATGTATTCTGCCAATGGATGCTGGAGACCTTCGAACATAACAATGAAACGGTAATGATGGCACCGGCAACAGGCTTCTATTCAACTCCGGGTTCCGGAAAGAATGAAGTCCGCATGGCTTACGTGCTAAATACAGCAGATCTTGAAAAAGCGATGGACTGCCTGGAGGTTGCACTAACGCAATATCCCGGAAGAACGCTATAGTTTCCCCTTACAGAAAAAGCCCCTTGCAACAACAAGGGGCTTTTTAATATCTAAACTGCCTCCTTCAGAGCCAAGTCTTCTAACTTAATTTCTGGAAAGTGCTGCAATACGTTTAGCAGCATTCTTATTTGAAGCATCCAGCGCATAAGATTTCTTGTAAGCTTGTAATGCCTCCTGCGGCAGTTCGAGAATTTCAAACATTTCGGCTAAACTGTCGAAAGCATTGGAGCTTTTCGGATGCTGTGCTACGTTTAATTTAAAGATTGAAAGGGCCTCTTTAAAACGCTTCTGTGCAAGAAGCTGATATCCCCAGCCATTTAATTCCGCCTCTGATACCTCAAAGCTGGCATCGGCTTTTTTCAGATCCTGAAGAACCTTTGCGCCCTTATCGAAGCCAGTCCGCTGTAAAGCTGCGTTAAGCTTTTTTAATACAGGTGACAAACCGAATCCATTTTTAGCTTTCATATCCGGAATATAGAAGCCCGCTATTTCATCGATGAACTGGTCTGGGTTGCCTGCCATTAAGTTCGACAGCACAATGATGGACAGATCATCCTTCAAATACATAAATACCGCAGACCGGCCACCACCGACAGGTGCCACCGCTGGGTGTTCTTCACGGGTAACGGTAGGCCAGCCAATTGCATAACCATTCGTCAGGCGATTGAAACCACCAATCTTTCCGTTATTCAAAATCGCAGGTGTCCACATGGCATCTATGCTCGATTGTTCCTTTAACAGCTTACCAGCTTTCAATGCAATCACCCACTGTGCCATGTCAGTCGCAGTAGATAAAATACCTGCCGCTGTCCTGTAGAACTCTGGAAACTGAATGTAGGCAATGCCCGGACTTTCGTTCCTGATAAACGATTCACCTTTCTGTTTCGTCAGCGTATAAGCACCAGCTGAGTTCGGCACAACGTCGTAGGAATCACCAAACCTGGTCAATTTCATACCGGCAACATCAAACTGGCGTGTCTCAATGAACTTGGTGAAGTGCATACCAGTAAGTTTGGTGATGATCTGCCCAATCAAAACATACCCGGTTTGATTGTAGCTGAACTTCTCCCCTGGTTTAAAATCGATCGGCATCTTTGTTATTTCCGCCATAGCCAGACTTTCATCACCCTTGCCCATGATCATGCCATCAGAATCATCCATATCTGGTAATCCGGATGTATGCGTTAGTACCTGTTGCAAGGTAATATTACGCCAGTCCGCCGGCAGATTCTCCAAGTGTTTAGATAAAGGATCGGAAAGTTTCAGCTTGCCCGCTTCGACGAGTTGCATTACCACCACGCCAGTAAAGGCTTTAGTAATGGAGTTGATGGAGAATATACTTTCATCGGTTGCTTTGATGTTGTTCTCGAGGTTAGCGATACCGTAGGTGGCATTCTTTACCACTTTTCCAGACTTTATAACAGCAAGCTGCAAAGCGGGGATTTTCTTTTCTGCCATTTTATTTTGCAGAAAATGATCTATGCTGTCCTGAGTAGCGGGTGATTGGGCATTCAACAACAAGGGAAGCAACAATAAATTGGAGAGCGTTTTTAAGAATTTAGCGGATATCATAAAGGAAATTTACATTTAGAGCCCTTCCTGATGCATAAGTTACAATAAACATGGCGGTTACTGCGCCCACTAATGTTATAGCATTTTCAAGCGTGCCTTGTTAAATACGCAATCCTGGCCCCTTTAGGCTGGCTATAAAAATCACTGCAGGCAGAATAAGGAAAAAAGATATAATCCTGAAGATATATTATTTATGATTTTCATGGTGTTAAGTAAATTTTTTAGCAATTTAATACAACCAAGCTATAACAATCTTCAAGAGTACCTGTCTACAATTTCAATCCGACGCTTAAACACCCTAAGTTAATGAAACCATAACACAGCAGGACCATTCAATTGATACCAGCCCTATTTCTTCGCTCACATTCTTTAACCCTGCTATGCCTATGAGGAAATGATCAAAGCCTTGATTCCCACAGACCAACCGGTGTCGTGTACACCACACTTAAAACTATTTATTCAAGACCGAAATTAACCATGAATCAAAAATTTACGAACACTAAATTAAAAAGTAGCGCGGTGCTGGCTTTGATGTTCCTCGCCGGACAAAATGCCTTTGCTAACACTAACCATCCTGTGGAGAACCCCAGGGTTGCGATAAGCCGATCTTCTGCTTTAACTCGCCAACAGACTGTAACAGGAAAGGTGTTAGACGAAAGGAACCAGCCTTTACCAGGGGCTTCGATTAAGGAATCAGGCACTTCCAACGTGACCAAAACCAATGAAAAAGGAGAATTCAGAATAACCGTTGCCAAAGGCAGTAAACTCGAAATATCATATGTTGGATATAAGAACAAGGTGATAACTGCGGACCGCAATACGCTTACGATCACGATGGAAGCCGAGGCGAATAGCCTTGGCGAGGTGATGGTTGTGGGTTATGGTAAACAGGCTAAAAAAGACATTACTGGTGCTGTCACACAACTCGATGCAAGTAGTTTCAGGGAAGGTGTAGTCGTATCCGCAGATAACTTACTTCAAGGAAAAGTTGCGGGTGTAAGGGTTGTCGCCGCCAGTGGCGAGCCTGGCGGAGGTGTCGACGTTACCATCAGAGGTATTGGCTCCATCAGAAGCGGAAGTACCCCTTTGTTTGTTGTAGATGGCGTGCCTTTAACCAATGATGATGTAAGCCCTACCGGTCAGAATGTGGGTTTCGGTTCTTCACGCGCCAAAAACCCACTGAATTTCTTAAACACCAGTGACATAGAATCCATGACCGTATTGAAGGATGCTTCTGCGGCAGCAATCTACGGTGCGCGTGGTTCCAACGGCGTAGTTATCGTGACCACGAAGAAAGGTAAACGAGGCGAAGGCACTTTCACTGCAGATTCCTACCTTGGACTTTCAACCGCGGCGCATAAGCTCGATGTTTTATCCGCAGAACAGTACAGAACAGCGGTTCCCGACAAGGCTTTTGATCATGGAGGTAATACGGATTGGCAGGATGTAATTTACCGCCAAGCGGTCACAAGGAATAACTCGTTCTCCTTCGCAAAACAGAGCAACACCGGCAACTACTATGCTTCAGCCTCACAAATGGATCAGGAAGGGATTGTAAAAAACAGTAACTTCAGAAGAACCTCGGCGAGGTTAAATGCTACTGAATCTTTCCTTGATGAGCAGCGGCTGAAGGTAGGCATCAACCTTACGGCAAGTGAAACGAAAGATGATGGTGTGCCTACAAGTGATGATGGTGGTTCCAACGGCCAGTTGATCATACATACGCTGATGGCCAATCCGACCAGAAATGTATTCGATTCTGTAGGTAACTACACCAACTTCAACATGAATGCCCATTATAATCCGGCATATCTGTTGAGCATCTACGAAGACAGGACACGAACCACCAGGTTACTCGGTAATACCGATATTTCCTTCAGGATACTTAAAGGACTGGAGTATAAGCTCAACCTGGGGATCGACCGTTCGGTGGCAGAAAGAAACACCACCATCTATAAGAACATTACGGATCTAAATCCAAACGGAAGGTATGTCCAGTACAACCTGGATTCCAAGAGTACTTTGCTTGAACATTACCTCACTTACAATTTATTGGCGGATAAACACAAGCTTGAAGTGCTTGGCGGATTCTCGTACCAGAAGTTTGAACGGGGAGGCAACAGCTTCAGTATCGACGGTATCGATCGCGCCAATGGTGTTAAGCCTGAGAACAACCCCGCCTTTTCAGGCATACAAAGTGGCGTAACCGGCTTTGCTCAGATCAATGAACTACAGTCCTTTTTCTCCAGAGTAAACTATTCCTTTGACAATAAATACCTTTTAACAGCTTCTTTACGGGCAGATGGTTCTACAAGATTTGGGGCAAACAACAAATATGGCTATTTCCCTTCCTTTGCATTAGGCTGGAACATTGCCCAGGAAGACTTTCTGAAAGCACTTCCCGTGATCAACGAGCTTAAGCTCCGTGCAAGCTGGGGAGAAACCGGTAACCAGGAAGTGCAAAATAAGATCACACAAGCCAGCTACTCCCTTTCAGGCGCTGACGGATACTATCTTTATGATGACTTAGCACTGGTAAATGGCGTCTCCGTGGCCAGAACGCCCAATCCTGATCTTAAATGGGAAGTTGTAACGCAGTATAACATGGGGCTTGACTTTGAATTAATGCAAGGTAAGCTCTATGGAACATTAGACTACTTCAATAAAACAACTACAGATGCGATCCTGAACATACCTGCCCAGGTTTTGAGCCCAACCAATACGGTATGGGTAAACGTTGATGGCAAGATCATCAACAAGGGACTTGAGGTGTTACTGGGCTATCGCATGATGGACCAGGGCAATTTCAAATGGTCTGCAGATGTAAATGGTGCTACACTTAAAAACGTTATCAAGGGCTTACCCGTTTCTGAAATCCTTACCGGAACGATTTCCGGGCCTGGACAGTCGGGCGTAAACGCTAACATTTACAAGAACGGTTATGCGGCGGGTTCATTTTACTTGCTGGAGCACATTGGATTTGATGATAAAGGAGCTAATATTTTCAAAGACCTCAATGGTGATGGTGTGATCAACAGCAGTGACCGTCAGATCTTTCAGGGTGCCATACCCAAATTTACTTTCGGGTTAAACAACCAGATGAGCTATAAAGCCTTTGACTTCTCCTTTTCTATCATCGGACAAACTGGTGGATACCTGGTTAATAACACCGGGCTGAATGCTTTGAATATTAACAACCTGGCTTCCGACCGGAATGTGGCTACCAAATACTACGAGTCAGGCGCAAACCCTGCAAATGCACCTCAGCTATCAACTTTGTTCCTGGAGAAATCAGACTTTATCAGGCTTAATTCCGCCCGACTGGGTTACAATTTCAAGCATCCACGCTTAAAATGGTTGCAGAACCTGAACCTTTATGTTTCCGGACAGAACTTGGTAACCATTACGAACTACACCGGCTATGACCCGCTGATCAATAGTCCAAAATCAAATGGAGGTAACCAGTCATTGGGTATTGACTACTCCAGCTATCCTTCAGCAAAAACATTCATTTTCGGCGCTATTATTAAACTATAAACCATGAAATCCAAGCTATTAAATCATTTGAAAAACGCTGCCTTTGTATTAGCGTTTATATGCATCAGCACCAATTGTACGAAACTGGACGAAAAGCCATTAGACGAAATTGTTGGTGAAAATGCCTCAAGTCCTGAGGGTGCACTTGCAGCGGCTTACGACCGTCTCGGAGATGGTACTTTTGTAGACAATGGCGGTATGATTGCCATGCAGGAATACAGCAGCGACATTGGAATGCTGGCGACCAGGGGTAGTGACTGGGGCGACGGTGGAAAGTGGCGTGCCTTGCATGAATTCACCTGGGGACCAGATAACGCAGTTGTGGTAAGTAACTGGGACATGCTTACCAACGGCATCACCAGATCACTTACCGCCATCCGTTCCCTTAGTGCGAGTACTATTCCGCAAAAAACAATGTTCCTCGCCGAGGCCAAAGGTTTGCTGGCCTTTTACACCTATACCACACTTGACCTTTATGGCCAGGCGCCTTACCGGAACCCCGATGTTCAAAATGCAGAACTCGAAATCTTACAGGCCGGCACCGCAATAGATGAGCTGATTAAAACGGTAGAAAGCCTTATTCCGGATCTTGCAGAACTTAGACAGCAGGCCACCCATCCCGGCAGGTTCACCAAAGAGGCGGCTTATGCCCTTTTAGCACAGATGTACCTCAACAGAGCCGTATTTAAAGATCGTTACAATGCAACTGCAAACTTCAATTTCAACGAACCAGCGGTAGACGGCCAAGGCACAGATATGGATAAAGTGATTGCGTATTCAGACCGGTTGATCAACTCCGGAAAATTCAAGCTCGAAAGTAATTACTTCCGAAACTTCGACATCGATAATTCAAAGGGAACTGAGCTGATCTTTGTTGTGGTTCAAAAAATAGACTACATCCGTAATGGCGACAATGACCTTGCTTATGTCTCCATGGAGCGTAACCAGCGGGCATCCCAATCGAACCGCGGTACCAATGCCACAAGTTTTACACCTGAATTTTACGCGAGCTGGGAGGGCAACCACGATGACCCGCGCTTTCAGCGGCACTACCAATATAGCGACGGCACATGGTTCATGAATGATGGTACGGACGTAAGCGTGCCAGCAAACAGCCTTGTACCGGTTACCGGTTTTCCCTGGTTCCATTTCAATCGTGGTGTTCAGGTTGGTCAGCAGTACGGCCCGAAGTTAACACCCGCAGGTGCATTCGAGATGACGGCTGATGGCAGGATTAAAGTTTCGAAACTGTTCATGGAGAAAAGTGCAGCCACGCCAATGGATTTCACGCCTGAATTTAATTTTGACAATCCGACACAATCCGTGCTGGCACAAAATCAGATCAACCGTGGTGCTCGTTGTTTTAAGTTTGAATTTGATCCAGAGGAAGGTAATGGCTCCAGCAATGTAGACATACCGCTCTTTCGCTTAGGCGGCATTTACACCATGCGTGCTGAGGCTTATCTACGCAAAGGAAATAGCGCAGCGGCATTAGCCGACATCAATATGCTTCGTACCAGCAGAACCCGGGAAGCGTTGTTTGACAATGCACCAGGTAAGCCAATAACTACAATTGATGCGGACATATTATATAAGGAGATCGGCTTTGAGCTGTATTGGGAAATGTGGAGAAGACCACAAATGGTCCGATTCGGGAAGTTGGAGCTCCCATTGCCTGCATCAGCAAAACCAGCTACCCAACCCTTTAGAAGGGTGTTCCCTATTCCGCAATCTACGCTTGATGTCACCGCAGCATTTACACAGAATCAGGGTTACTGATATGAAAGGTAAGACATTTGTTCAGACCAATAAAGCATAGCCTTTTGAAAACTTAGTACTGCCACTACAAAGATCTCTGCGCAGGCAAATTGTTAAGGGTATAGAAGAAACCAGTGTTGCCGTTACCCTTAGCAATTTGCCTGTTACGCATAAGCCTAGCCATAGATCGGCAGCATCAGGAAACGAAATGCACATTTACTAATACAAAATCCAGTACTGACATTACTTTTTAACTGCGTCTTTATTGAACTTTAAAGAATTGAAAGCTCTTATTAACTGCGTCCGCTGAGCTTGGTTCAGCTTGTAAGCACACATCATAAACTTGTCTCTGCTATCTCCTGCATTCCATAGACTATCTATATAAATCCCGGTTATGCCATTGCTCGATTGTTTAGATAAGACCAATTTAGCTTTATATCCATCGATATTTATCCATGTAACGATGTTTTGCCTTACTTTTTGGAGGTTAGCTTCTATAGCTACATCAAAATATTTATAGTTATTGACTTCTTTTCCTTCAAAAACTCTGAGCTCATCTCTTAGATATATATTTCCCTCTGCAATCATATATTCTTCAGTATTCTCGTCCTCATTCAAAGCGTTAGAATACCAGCCTAAATCAAAACTGACAACTTTATCAGTGTCAATCTTTATTCCGCCAACATAGGAGTCAAACCCTCTTGATTCAACTTGCTCCCAAGCTTTAGGTACGTTGATGGTAAAGTGTCCGAAGTCGAGGGTTTTTGTTTCCTTGGTGTCGCCGTTGTAATTGCAGCCAATTAACAACATAGCGATCAAACTAAAGCATATTAGATTTTTTAGCATCGTGTTGGTTAAGAATCGTGATCCAATCCAAAAAAAGACCCCTCAAATGCTAGGTTCGAGGGGTCATAGTGGAGCCGAAGGGGTTCGAACCCTTGTCCAGTTGTGTGATAAATTATGCCTTCTACATGCTTATTTTCCATTTTCTTGTCGGGATCAGACGGGCCGGAAACCTACCTTGCCTTTCTCCTTAGGTACTTTATCTCACAACTACCCCGTACCTGGCAGTTGCCAGCATTGTTATTTCGATGCCCCTGATTCTAACCTAACAATGCAGCAGTTAGAGGAACAAAAGCTTGCTTAATTCTAAATTAGGCAGCTAAGGCGTAGTTATTTTCGCCAATTATAGTGTGAACGTTCTCTTTAAAGTGCTCTCCGTACAACGCACTGCATGCTTACATACTTA
This sequence comes from Pedobacter sp., assembly GCA_038918115.1. Lineage (GTDB taxonomy): Bacteria > Bacteroidota > Bacteroidia > Sphingobacteriales > Sphingobacteriaceae > Pedobacter. Next base: position 81,805 of record JBCLAL010000003.1, on the reverse strand, counting down.
GCTCCACCCTGTCAAATCCAAAACGGCCCCAGTATGTTATCGAATACAAATATACCACAATTATGCCAGAATTCAATACTGACATTTCTACCGCACCAGGAAAAGCACACTTAGTAAAGCTTCAGCCGCTCGCCATTGGCTGCTGCCTCCACAATCTTTGTAATGCGGCTTTGCCGGGTTTCCCTGCGTTTTGCATACACCAGCCATTGTAACATCTGTTTCTGCACAGACTTTCCTAAGCTCTTAAAGAATGTCTTTGAACCCGCATGTTCATCAAATGCCTTATTCAGATCCGGAGGAATCACAAGCGCCTCCACCTCATCGAGCATGCTCCATGAGCCGTTTTGCTTAGCAAGATCAATGCAGCGCTGACCTGCAGGCATCATCAGTCTATCGCCAATCAGCCGCGTTATCTTTTCCTTATTCACCCTCGACCAGCCACTTGCAGGCTTCCTCCTACAGAAGAACTGCGTAAACCTATCCGCATCAAGCGTTTTTCTGGTGCTGTCTATCCAGCCAAAGCATAGTGCCTCATCCACAGCTTCGCTGTACGTTAAAGATTGAACATCAGGCTTTTTCTTAAAATAGACCAACCATACTGATTGTTTCAGGTTATGATTCTCCGACAGCCACTTTCGCCAGGCTTCCCGGCTTCCAGGGCAGAAACTTTCAATTTCCATCAATCAAGGGTGAGAATTCGCTAACCAATTAATTTAATGAAGAATACTGACTTACCGTCTGCGATATGATCTCCAAAGCTTCCCGCATTTCCCCTTCCGTAATCACCAGTGGCGGTGCAAAGCGGATGATGTGACCATGTGTCGGCTTGGCTAGCAGCCCCATATCTTTAAGCGCGACACATAGATCCCAGGCTGTTCGCCCATCTTCCTGCGCCACAATTTCCACCGCATTCAATAATCCCCTGCCCCGTACCGCCGAGATCACGCCAGGGTACTGCTCCTGTAATCTGGACAATCCCTCACGGAAAAATACACCCATGACCTCAGCATTGCTGGCAAGCTGCTCCTCTTCAACTACGGCCAGGGCCTCCATGGCCACAGCACAGGCCAGTGGGTTGCCGCCAAAGGTAGAACCGTGTTCACCTGGCTTTATCGTTAACATCACTTCATCATCTGCAAGTACGGCAGAAACCGGAAGTACGCCGCCCGACAAAGCTTTGCCCAGGATCAGCACATCTGGCCGGACACCAGCGTGGTCACAAGCCAGCAGTTTTCCCGTACGGGCGATGCCGGTCTGTATTTCGTCGGCTACAAACAGTACATTGTGTTGCTTACATAATGCATAGGCCTGGGAAAGATAATCTTCATCAGGTATCTTGATTCCAGCTTCACCTTGAATAGGTTCTACCAGAAATGCACATACATCCGGATTGCTAAGCTGTTTTGCTAAGGCGGCCAGGTTATTATGCGGTACAGCAACATATCCGGAGATAAAAGGTCCGAAGTTTTTCGTAGCACTGGGATCGGAAGAAAATGAAATAATTCCTGTTGTGCGGCCATGGAAATTGTCCTCAGCCACAATGATGGTTGCCTTTTGGTCCTGAATGCCTTTTTTAACGTAGCCCCATCTCCTCGCCAGCTTAATTGCCGTCTCCACCGCCTCGGCACCAGAATTCATCATCAACACCTTTTCATAGCTAAAGTATTCTGCAATGAAACGTTCGCACTCCCCGAGTTTAGCGCTGTAAAAGGCACGGGAAGTTAAAGTGAGCTTGCTCGCCTGTTCTGTTAAGGCCTGGATAATTCGCGGGTGACAATGCCCTTGGTTTACCGCACTGTAAGCTGAAAGGAAATCGTAGTAACGCTTGCCTTCCGGATCCCATACATGTACACCTTTTCCCCGATCCAGCACAACCGGTAAAGGATGATAATTGTGTGCACCGTATCTGTTTTCCAGTTCAATTGCTTCCTGGCTGCTTATCGTCTTTTTCATAGCATTCTGATTCTGCAGCCCAAATTACAAATTCTTAACTAAGAACATTCTCAATTCACTTCTCATCTTCTGAGTGATTTTATACGAAATTTCCCGTTTTGAAAGTTCGCCAAGCTGGGAGCGTGTAATGCCTTATTTTAGCGCCACATCTTATCAAAATCAGCTCCTATGAAAGCATTTTACCGAACGTCACTATTTGCTGCCGTACTGGCCGCAACACTCTCCTCCTGCGAAAAGAAAATTGAAGGTCTGGACAAACAATCAGCGAAAACAACTGCCATTGTAAGTGAGAAAGTTTATCCTTTAAACGGCAATGACACCTCCCTTGGCATCCTTCCGGGCCGGGACCTTCCAAATGCAGTACTAACCAACTACAACAACTTTAAAGTTAAAGTAATCGATTCGGTATGTGACGAGTATATCAAAGGCACCACCAAGCTGGATTTATCCAAAATAAAGGATAATGCATTCGGATTCGACATCAAAGATAAAAAGATCACTGTTTCATCAATCACCGGCTTCCGTAAACTTGGCAGCGGTCAAAAAGGCTGGTGGACACACTGGAACTACAGTCCTTATACCGAATCAGAATATCCGGCAGTATTGTTCTCCGAGCAGGAAACAGGCTATGTAGCCAACTTCTTCGAGCTGATCTTCAGCAAGAAGGTGACCACGTTCGGATTTGAAGCTGCACCTAACGCTACAGGCGTAAACCTGAAAGTTTCTGTAGGGTACCAGGCCGAAATCACCAGAGATGAAGACGAATTATTCAGCGTTGACCAAACCGTCAGCTCACCTTCAGGTGCCAGATTGATTGCCGTAAAATCAGAAAAGCCTTTCCAAAAAGTAACCATCTACCTGGAAAATTATAAACCGGAGTTGCAGGGTCTCGCAATCTCAAACATCAGGTATACCCTGGCAAAGTAATAAGCCAGCATAAAATAAATAAAAAAGGCATTCCAATCGGAATGCCTTTTTTATTTATTTAGTCACCCTACACCGCATCAACCTTTAAGATCACACTGGTACGCCATGTACTCACATCCGGATTGAAGCCAACCTTCATCAGAAAATCGCCGCTGTAAACCTTGCTCGCATCAATGCTCGTCTTACTTCCGGGATAAAGATTTACCTCTGTAATCCTGTACTTCTTAGCCGGATCTAAGCCCTTAATCCGAACCGGAACTTTGCTGTTAGAGCCATAACGGTTGTTCACCAGGTAATTGAAGATCACGCCTGAAGATTTGCTTTCATCAACATAGGCCATGGAAGCCACTGCAGATTCACGGGGGGTTGACAAGCGATATTGATCGCCCTTGAAGATCAGCGGTTTAAATCCGTTGTAGGTTTTAATTGCATCCTGACAGAACTGTAGGTCTGAGGGGTTCAAGTGGCTAACCACGATATCAAAACCTAGTTTACCCATCATCGCTACATCAGTACGGAACTTTATTGGCTGTTTGCCCCAGTCGGTTACATGGTTTGCACTGGCAATTGCCGGATAAAAATAAGAGTACTCCCATTGAATAAAGATGCGCTCCATAGGGTCGGTATTGTCACTCGGCCAGTACTCCGTGAAGTACTGCAGCGCGGCATAGTCTACCCTGCCGCCGCCACCTGAACATAACATCATCGGCACCGTTGGATACTTTGTCCGAATCCTCTTTAACACATTATACAAGCCTTTTACGTATTCAATGTAAAAATGCGACTGATCCTTGATTGTTGCCGAATACGCATTGTAGATTACAGCGTTACAGTCCCATTTGATATAAGCCAGTTCAGGATTTTTGGTAAACAGTCCATCGACTACGTTAAACACGAAATCCTGCACTTCAGGATTACTCAAGTCAAGCTCCAACTGGTTTCTAAAGTAGTATTCCTCGCGCTTAGGCTGCTTAACGATCCAGTCCGGGTGCTTTTCGTATAATTCACTTTTGGGATTAACCATCTCTGGCTCAATCCAGATTCCAAATTTCACCTCATTATTTGTAGCCTCTTTTACAAGCGAAGAAATACCATTCGGCAGCTTCTTCTTATTCTCCTGCCAGTCGCCCAGACCGGCACCATCACCATTCCTCGGGTATTTATTTGCGAACCAGCCGTCGTCAAGCAAGAAAAGATCTACTCCTAACTTCCGGGTGTCTTTGATCAGCTCAAAAAGTTTGTTTTCATTGAAATCGAAATAAGTAGCTTCCCAGTTATTCAGCAAAGTTAGGCGGTCGCCCTTCCCATCCAGAAGCTTATAGTTCCTCGCCCAGTTGTGTAAGTTCCGGCTTGCCAGGCCCTTACCTTCAGTAGATAAGGTATACAAAAAGGCGGGGGTGCTAAACTCCTGTTTTGGCTTCAACGTATAATCAGACGCGTAGTTATTGATACCTGAAATGATGCGTAAGTTGTTCTGATTGTCTAACTCGAGGTCTGTGCGGAAATTTCCGCTCCACTCCAGCGAGCCAAACAGCACCGTACCCTCATCCTCGGTAGCTGGCTTATCCAGGGAAACCATAAAGACGGAAGGTTGAAACAGATTTGCCCTGGTTCCCAGTTTCGTATCGAGTGTCTTTATGCCATGTGTTAACTTGCTCTCTTCAGGTTGCATTTCCTTCGCCCAATCACCATGATATTGGTTTAACCAGAAGTTCTCACCTTTGAAATACAGGTTTGCAGAAGCAAACTTCTTAAGCACCACATTTCCCTTCTCGTTGTTTTTGATGGTGCTCCATTGTTCTATTACGTCTTCATTGAAGTAAATCTTATAGTGAAGATCTACCTCAAATGCATAGACCGGATCTTTCATTACCACGGTTAACAAAGAGACATTCTCATCCTGCTTTTTAAAACTGTGACTAACATATTTCAAATCCAGCGAATTGTTGCCATCGGCATGTTTTACCTGAATTGCGGGTTCAAACAGGTTGCGTGATCCCGCGCTTGTGTATGCCGCATTGGCTACGCCGGTATAATCCTCTGCCTGTTTATACATTGCCGTGACGGCGCCATACTCACTGGCTTGTGCAAGCTTCTTCCCGAAATAAACCAATCCAACCTGGCTTTTGGCATTACTTTGCAGTACCAAGGCAGTATGTTTAGTTTCTATGGGTATTATCGTTTGTGCAGCAGCAAATTGAGCAGTAAATAAGGAGACAGCGATCATCGTATATGACGCGTAATGCTGCAGTGGCTTTATCGAAGGCTTAAAATTCAACATCAGACTTTATGCATTTAGGTTTATAAGACGGAAATTTATGCATTGTGAACCTAACTTAAGGTAAAAATCAACACTTGTGTCAAAATTGACCTGGGAACATAAAGGGTATAGTTAATGTTAGGTGATAACATATAACTTTATTCCTTTAAAATCGAAGCTATGAAAATTGAAAAAGCAATATTGGCAGGAGGCTGCTTCTGGGGCGTTGAGGAACTCATAAGACTGTATCCCGGCGTGATCTCCACTGTAGTTGGCTATACCGGCGGCGATGTACCTAACGCAACTTACCGGAATCACGGATCACACGCTGAAGGCATTGCAATAACCTTTGATGCCGACCAACTATCCTACCGCAAGCTGCTGGAGTATTTTTTCCAGATCCATAATCCAACTACAAGAAACAGACAAGGAAATGATATCGGTGCATCTTACCGGTCTGCCATCTTTTATCTAGATGAAGGTCAGCAACAAGTTGCGCAGGATTTAATAAGTGAAATGGATGCATCTGGCATCTGGCCAGGCAAGATCGTTACAGAAGTTGTTCCAGCGGGCGATTTCTGGGACGCAGAGGAGGAACATCAGGCTTACCTGCAAAAGAACCCCTACGGATATACCTGCCACTTTGAACGTCCGGAATGGAAGTTAAGCTAAAATAACATTCCATGTAGAAAAGAAGGCTGCCTGAACATTCAAGCAGCCTTCTTTTTTAATCGATATTTATTTTCCCGGCATTGCTATGCAGCCAGGATTCAAATGACTGCAAATCCGGGTTCAATGACCGGGTAAAATCAACACTTCGCCTTTCCTGAAAACCTTCTGCAAAGTCATGGTAGAATTGGAACATATTACCCAAGTCATCCGATCCGGGAAAACCAAGAGCTCTGTAATCATCAAATGGTATGCTTTGATATTGGACATCCTCGCCCAACTCCCTGCTGAAAGCTTTAGCGAGTTCGGCACCGCTAAGATGTCCGCCCGCTATGCCAACGGTTTTACCCGTTAGTGCTGTCCCGTTTTTAAACACACCGTAGGCAGACCTGCCAATATCTTCAACGGCAATGCCGCTCAGCTTTTCCGTACCCATAGGCAGCGAAAGAAACGTTTAGGAAATTGTCCCAATAAAAGGAGGTGAGCATAAAGGTTGTGGGCACGCCGGCTTCGGTAAAGAACTTATTGGCTTCACCCTTGGCATCAAAATGCGGCACCTTGTACTTCCCTTGAAGTGTGGGCATACGATTGTCACTTAGCGGTACATAGGTCCGCGTGTCTTCCAATGTAGACCAGATTACGTGTTTTAAACCCATTTCCCGAGCGGCAGTGGCCATTGATTTCGCCTGGGCAAGTTCTTTCTCCGGCGAGAAATGGTCCCAAAAAAAGGTAACACAGTATGCGCCGTAAGCACCTTCAAAGGCCTTGTTCAAACTTTCCGGGTCATCGATATCTGCCCGAACAGTTTCCGCCCCCAGTGCCGCGAGTGCTTTAGCCGAATCAGAGTCCGGATTTCTTGTAATCGCACGGACCGCAAACTCCCTATCCGGATCATTTAGGATCGCCTGAGCCAAGCCGCCGCCCTGTCCCCCGGTTGCCCCGAAAATGGTGATGATTTTTTTTGATGACATAACCTACCAGTTTTTCTATTGAAATTATGAAAAACAATTAACTATCTGGTTAGCAGCATGAAACATCTTACCGTCAAAAAATTCAGCATAGAAGTAAAGCACTTTCGGGATTCACAAACACCTGACAGAGACCTGGCACACACCTCGCCCACACCTCACCCACGTAATGTGTGCTTTAGGTGTTTTTCAGCTGTGCAATATTTGTTTAAGACCTATGCATTATTAATTACTTTGAAGTATATTTAAAAGACACTTAAACACAATAACATATGGCTAAATATCTACAAGGAATTAACGGCGTTTTTGTCGGCAAGGTAGGCACAGTAGTAGGCTGTGTCTGGAAAGGCCAGCCTTACATGAGGGGTAAGGGCAAACCGCGCACCAGTGAACCCTCTCCAACCGAACTGGACAATCGGAAGAAGTTTAAAGTTGCACACAGCTGGCTGCAACCCCTGCTCGCCTACCTGCGCGTAGGCTTTGCGGGATTTTCAGCCATTTCAGAAGGCTACAACGCCGCAAAATCTTACAACCTGAAGTATGCAATGCGAGAAGGTGAAGTTGTTCCCGACCTGATTAAGGTTAGTCATGGTGATCTTCCACTTGCGGAAGACCTTTCGGTACAATACGAAAATGGAAAGCTACATTTCAGCTGGTCGGATGTCACTGTTGGAAAGAGCAGTGTGAAAGATCAGATCATGTTGCTCGCCTATCACCCGGAAAGCAGGACCGCATTATACGAGCTGCATGGCGCATTTAGAAACATGGGCGGGCAGATAATGGATACTTACAAGGACTTTGTTGGTAAGACCATACACGTTTATGCAGCTTTTATATCAGCAGACCGGACACGACAAAGCGATAGTAAGTATTTGGGTGCTATAGATTGCTAAAGCCTGCAGAAAAGCATTAGCACTGGTATATTGATTTTTCGGATCAGTACTCCTCCTCCGGTGGTGCTGAAAGGAATAGCGTTTGCGCAAAATTGACAAGGAACAGCTGCCTTTTAGCCCTGGTGATGGCGGTATAAAGCCAGCGTAAGAAGTCGAGGTCAATCATTTCCTCAGTAAGATAGCCCTGGTCTACAAACACTGCATCCCACTGCCCACCCTGTGCCTTATGACAGGTTACCGCATAGGCAAACTTAATCTGCAGTGCGTTGTAGTATGGATCTTCCTTAATGGCAAACAGGCGTTCTTTTTTGTTGCTGATGTGTGCATAATCGAGACTTATCTCCTCGAATAGCTTTTTACCGTCTTCATAGCTGAGGTTCGGACTTTCAGAAGTTAAGGTATCCAGCATCACCTTACAGGTAATGCCACCGGCGTCGGGGTAGTCCAGAAATTCAAGCTGCACTTCCGAGAACCGGAACCCATAGCGCTCCTCCTGGTTGCGCACGCGGGTAATGCGTGCCATATCACCATTGGCGATGAAAGCTGTCGACTCATTATCCGGCAGCCAGAAGTAGTTGTTGCGGACTACCATGATCTGATCGCCGCCAGTTAGCTCTTCTTCCCTGTACAGTATCCTGGCACGAATCTGCTGATTGTAGATGTTCGCAGATTTATTGGAACGGCAAACTACCAAGGTATTTTCCATGTCGAACTTACCATAGGCATATTCAAGTCCTTCCACCAGCTTCAAACCGGTCATCCTGAAGATATCTCTGTATCCGTTGGTGTAGAACTTCGGAATTGGCAGTTCATCTTCCATGTCCTCTGGTTCTTCGTGCTCATATTGGTAGATCATCTCGCGCAGCATGGTTGCGTTTGCAAGAATGCCGGAGTTCTGCTCCTGGCGTACCACCTCACGTAATTCCACCTCGGTAACCTTCTTATGGAAAGTTCCGGCAATATAGGTACCGTTCAAAGCCGGGCTCTCCATACTGCCTACAGGTGGTAACTGCGCAGTATCACCAACAAAGATCACGGCACAGTTTTTCTGATTGTAGATATAGTTCATCAGATCATTCAGAAAAGAGGAACCTGTCTGACTGTTCCACTCATCAGCAATCATCGAAGCCTCATCAATAATAAACACGGTATGCTCCGCAAGATTGGGAGCAAGCTGAAAGTTTAGTTCCGTAGACACTGCCGACTTCTTTCTATAGATCCGCTTGTGTATGGTTAGTGCGGTGCGGCCAGCATAGCTGCTCATAACCTTGGCAGCTCTTCCCGTTGGTGCAAGTAGCGCTGACCGCAGGCGGAACCCAGGCAAGGCACGCACTAATGCGGCCACAGAAGTGGTTTTTCCAGTACCAGCGTACCCCCTTAAGATAAAACATTGCCCATCCAGCGGTTGAGATAAAAATAGCGCCATCTTCCTGCAAAATTCCAACTGTTCTGCTGTTGGCGTAAATTCATAGGACCGGGCTATGAGTTGGGCTTTATCCATTTTACAAATATGCGATGCTGTGGTTATAGAAAAAAGGATTAATTTTGCTAGGATGAATAACAAAAACAGCATCTTATTGGAAGACCCGGCATTTGATCCGGTAGCAGCTTTAAACTGTAATTTGTTGTTAAAGATTACGACCGACAGCTTTTCTTACGCCATTGTAAATACCCTCAAAAACAAAGTTGAGGTGGTATACGACTGCCAGGATTATCAGCCTACAGCCAATAATCTATCATCTACGATACTTTCTGATCCTTATCTCAGCTTATTGTTTAACCGGGTGAAAATTGGTTCATATACCAGCAATACCATTGCCATTCCGGAACCGATCTTTGACGCGGAAGGTACAGCAAATTACCTGCAGTATTTCACCGACCTGGAGCATTATTCTGACCGCGTCTATACTGCCAGTTATTCGGGCCAGGATTTCAGAAATCTCTTTCTTCTGCCCAAAGCAGTAGAATCCACCATAAAGACGCACTGGCGCGAGGCCTGCTCTGTTGAACAAACCGCATCGCTGCTGGCCCTCAAGGATCAGTCGAATTCAACTCAGTTTTATTTAGACTTCACGGCCGGTTCTTTCCAGGCCATACTACTGCAAGCGGGTAAAATGATCTTCCAGAACGTATTTCAGGTAGAAAATGCGGACGAATTCCACTACTACCTCTTGCTGCTTATAAAACAATTGAACATCAGCAGTGCAAGTGCTGAGGTACTTGTAAGCGGGATCATGAATGAGGGCGATGAACAGCATCAGTTATTACTGAAGTACTTTCCGCAAGTAAAACTTTGCATGCCATCAGAAAGTACCTTGCAAAATTCCATCCTGGAGGATATGCCTTCACATTACTATACGAGCTTAATAGCACTAAATCTATGCGAATAATTGGAGGAAAACTTAAGGGGATCCGCTTAAGTGCGCCCGCGAGTTTACCCGTACGACCAACAACGGACATGGCCAAGGAGGCACTGTTCAACATATTATATAACACTTACGACTTCGACAGCTGTTCCGTGCTCGACTTATTTTCTGGTACAGGAAACATCAGTATAGAATTTGCTTCCAGAGGTATTGGTAGTGTGACCTCAGTTGACAAACACTCCGGCTGCATATACTGGCTGGAATCTGTTATCAAAAAGTATGAGCTTCCGCAGATCAGCACGGTTAAAGCCGATGTTTTCAAGTTTTTGGATCAGCATAAGAAAAGTTACCAGATCATATTTGCAGACCCGCCATACGATCTGCCGAACATCCCCGATATTGCACATAAAGTGTTGAAGAACGGGTTGCTTACCCAGAACGGCTTATTGGTAATTGAGCACCCTTCTTTTTTAAAGCTTAACTTCCTTCCAGGTTTTACCGAAACCCGCAGATACGGAAACTCATCATTCAGCTTCTTTGAAAATCCAGCAGATGAATAACATGAAAATTGCTTTGTTCCCAGGGTCCTTTGACCCGATTACGATCGCACACGTGGACATCTTGAAACGGGCCATGCCCCTGTTTGACAAGATCATTGTTGGCATTGGACTTAACAGCTCCAAGCAAGGATTCTTAGCTGCAGAAAAAAGGGAGGAGATTGTACGTGCCGTTTTTGAGGATGATGCGCAGATCGAGATTCAGACTTACGAAGGGCTTACCGTTGATTTCTGCCGGAAGGTTAAGGCTACCTATATGGTGCGCGGCATCCGCTCGGTTGCCGATTTTGAGTATGAGCGGGCCATTGCGCAGATCAATCAGACCATGATGCCTGAAGTGGAGACGATCTTTATCTTAAGTAAACCTGAATATTCAGCAATTAGTTCGACCATTGTACGGGACATCCTCCGTAATGGTGGCGATGTAAGCTCCTTCCTGCCGAAAGAAGCTATCCAATATTTATAAGCAATATGCAAAATGCCCCAGCAAGCCGGGGCATTTTTTATTTAAGCAGATCACCTGATCTGAGTACATCAAGGATCAGTGGAAAGGTATTTTTTAGCACTGGGCCAAGCTCATGGCTTTTTAGCCACTCCGCTTTGGTTATGCCTTCCTCTTTCTGCGGAATCAATTTCGGAGAACCTTTAACAGTCATGTTGTACCAGTTCGTTTTCTTAAGCACAATCTTGTTGTTCATCTCGTAGATGTGGTAGGTGCGGCAAAGCTTCTCTTTGTTCTTGAAAATCGTAACGCCACACTCCTCTTCTACCTCGCGCAAGGCAGCTTCTTTCATTTTCTCTCCTTTTTCCACTTTACCCTTTGGTAAGTCCCAGCGTTTATTGCGGAAAATGAACAGATAGCCTTTGTTGGCGTTTTTTACCAGTCCCCCGGCCGCCTTGATTAACTGGCAGGATGATTTAACACTTTTGAAAATAGCCTTTGGGTTTTCGGTGAGTATCACGTAATGTCCGGCTGATCCTTTACTAAGATTTTTGTAAAATGTTTTAAAATCAAACTGTTCAGCATCAATAAGTTGCAGGTTTTCAACCTCATTGGGCATCGAGTCTGAGATAAACAAACTGTTATCGTTGATATAAATTCTGTAATTTTGGACCATGTTTAATAAAAGTGATATTGAATTAAAGGTAGCTGAATTTCTTTTACAAATTAAAGCAATAAAGTTACAACCTAATAATCCATTTACTTGGGCCTCTGGTTGGAAATCCCCTATTTATTGCGATAACAGAGTAACGCTTTCCCATCCTTCAATAAGAACCTACATCAGACAAAAGCTTACGCAGTTGGTTCAGGAAGAGTACGGATCTGTTGACCTTATTGTTGGGGTAGCAACTGCAGGTATTCCGCAGGGTGCCCTTGTTGCGCAGGAACTTGGATTACCATTTGCATATGTACGTGCAAAGGCTAAAGAACATGGCACCGGAAGTTTAATTGAGGGTGAAATTGTAGAAGGTCAGCGTGCTGTACTTGTAGAAGATTTAATATCTACAGGAAAAAGCAGCTTAGCAGCTGTAGCTGCACTGAGAGACGCAGGCTTGTCGGTTGCGGGATTGGTATCCATCTTTACCTACGGGTTTGATGTAGCCGACGAGAACTTCGCCGCTGCAAAATGCCGCTACTCTTCGTTGTCAAACTACAATGCATTAATTGATTACGCTTCTGAACATAGCTTCATTGCCTCAAGCGACATTGAGCTATTGAAGAAATGGCGTGAGAATCCTGCTGAGTGGGGTAAATAAACGTAAATTAACAAGATAAATATATGACCATTATAGAGAGTACAACACAGCTAAACAAGCCGGTAGCGGAAGTATATGCCTTTCTATCAAACCTGAACAACCATCAACAACTGATGCCGGAGAACATCTACAACTGGTCATCAACAGAAGATGAAGCGAGTTTTACCATTCAGAACATGGCTAAGCTTGCTATAAAGATTAACTCCAGGATTGAAAATCAGGAGCTTACCGCAGTGCCGACAGAAAAAGCGCCTTTTGACGTAGAGTTGAAATGGAACGTGGAGGCAAATGCAAACGGCGGAACTACGGCGAAGCATACCATTTCTGCAGACCTGAACATGATGATGAAAATGTTGGCTTCCGGACCGCTACAGAAGTTGGCTGATCACCAGACCAGCAAGCTGGCTGAAGCTTTAGGATAAAGCTGGTAACAAAGACATATGAAGCCTCCGCAATGCGGGGCTTTTTTTTGGACATACACTCCGTCATTTTTACAGTTAAACAGATTAAGCAGCAGTCATTTAGTCTGTTTAAGTTCTAATTACAAGACAGTTTTTCATACTCGTTACTATTCTTGCCGGTGGCATCTGTTTTGTGCCAGTGCCGGTATGAACTTCAACAACTTTACAATCAAGGCCCAGGAAGCAGTTCAACAGGCTTCAGCAATAACCGAAGGCAACCAGCAACAGGCTATTGAGACCGCACACCTACTTAAAGGTTTGCTAAATGTTGATGAGAACGTGGTTTCTTATGTATTAAAGAAGCTTAACGTTAATCTGAATGTATTAAACCAGTATCTGGACACGCAGATCAGTAAGTACCCTAAAGTGAGCGGCAGCAATATCTACCTGTCCTCGGGTGCAAATACCGCTTTGCAGAAAGCAACCGCCTACCTGAAAGAGTTTAAAGACGAGTTCGTTTCTGTGGAGCACATTCTATTAGGTATTCTGGCTGCAAACGACGACACATCCAAGTTGCTAAAAGACATGGGTGTGAATGAAAAAGACCTTAAAACAGCGATTGTATCACTTCGGGGTGATAACCGGGTAACTGACCAAAATGCGGAAGCCACCTACAATGCGCTGAATAAATATGCCCGCAACCTTAATGAATACGCAGAATCGGGGAAACTGGATCCCGTTATTGGTCGAGATGAAGAGATCAGACGCGTAATCCAGATCCTATCCCGTCGTACTAAAAACAACCCGATCCTGATCGGTGAGCCAGGGGTTGGTAAAACGGCCATTGCCGAGGGTATCGCCTTCCGTATCATTAAAGGTGATGTGCCGGAAAATCTTAAAACCAAAACCGTTTACTCCCTTGATATGGGCGCACTGATTGCCGGTGCTAAATATAAGGGTGAGTTTGAGGAACGCTTGAAAGCGGTTGTTAAAGAGGTACAGCAAAGCGAGGGCGACATCATCATGTTCATTGATGAGATACATACCTTAGTAGGTGCTGGTGGTGGTGATGGTGCCATGGATGCTGCAAACATCCTTAAACCTGCCCTTGCCCGGGGTGAGCTGCGCGCTATTGGTGCCACTACACTTGATGAATACCAAAAGTACTTTGAAAAAGATAAGGCACTTGAAAGACGTTTCCAGAAGGTGAATGTTGATGAGCCGGATACACAGGATGCAATATCCATTCTTCGTGGACTAAAGGAGCGTTATGAAACCCACCACAAGGTGCGTATCAAAGATGAGGCAATTATTGCTGCAGTAGAACTATCACAACGGTATATCTCCGATAGGTTCTTGCCGGATAAAGCCATTGACCTTATGGATGAAGCGGCATCAAAGCTTCGTTTGGAAATGGACAGTGTGCCAGAGAATGTAGACGAACTGGACCGCAGGATCATGCAGCTGGAGATTGAGCGTGAAGCCATCAAACGGGAGAACGACGAGAAGAAAGTGGCCTCGCTTGGTGAAGAAATCGCTAACCTCTCCGCAGAACGCGATGCACTTAAAGCTAAATGGCAGGCAGAGAAAGATCAGGTGGAGCTGGTGAACAGCCTTGCTGAACAGATCGAGAACTACAAGCTGGAAGCTACGCAGGCGGAACGTGCCGGCGATTACGGCCGGGTTGCGGAAATCCGCTATGGCAAGATTAAAGAAGCACAGGATAAAGCTGCACAGGTAAAAGCTGAACTTGAAAGTAAGCAGGCAGAAAGCCGAATGCTGAAAGAGGAAGTTACCGCTGATGACATAGCTGGTGTAGTAGCACGCTGGACCGGTATTCCGGTCACTAAGCTGATCGCCAGTGAACGGGCCAAACTACTCCACCTGGAAGATGAACTGCACAAACGTGTTGCAGGTCAGGATGAAGCAATTGAGGCTATCTCTGATGCCATTCGCCGATCACGGGCGGGTCTGCAGGATAAACGTAAACCCATCGGTTCATTTATCTTCCTTGGAACAACCGGGGTGGGTAAAACTGAGCTCGCTAAGGCGCTTGCTGAGTTCCTGTTTAACGATGAAAACGCAATGACCAGGATAGATATGAGTGAATACCAGGAACGCCATGCGGTGTCACGATTGATTGGTGCGCCTCCGGGATACGTGGGCTACGATGAAGGTGGCCAGCTTACAGAGGCTGTTCGAAGGAAGCCATACTCCGTGGTATTGCTAGATGAGATCGAGAAAGCGCATCCTGACGTATTCAACATCTTGTTACAGGTACTTGACGATGGTCGTTTGACCGACAACAAAGGTCGTTTAGTGAACTTTAAGAACACCATCATCATCATGACCTCTAACATCGGCTCGCACCTGATTCAGGAGAACTTCAAGGATCTGATCGATGAAAATCGTGATACCTTAATTGCAAAAACAAAGAACGAGATTTTTGAATTGCTGAAACAAACCATCCGTCCAGAGTTCCTGAACCGTATTGATGAGCTGATCATGTTTACGCCGCTAAACCGTGAAGAGATCAGAGACATTGTTTCGCTGCAATTCAAACACGTACAGGATACGCTGAAAGAAATGGGTGTTGAAATTGAAGCCTCTGAGGAAGCACTTGACTGGCTTGCCGAGCTGGGATATGACCCTCAGTTTGGTGCACGACCTCTGAAAAGAGTAATCCAGAAACGTATTCTGAATGAGCTTTCCAAAGAGATCCTTGCCGGAAAAGTAGATAAAGACAGTAAGATTAAACTTGATATGTTCGATCACAAGTTTGTGTTCCTGAACATGAACCCGGAAATCGTAAGCTAATTGCTTAATTAGTAAGAGAACGTCCGCTTCTGCGGGCGTTTTTTTTTGTTCAAAGCCGGTCAGATACTTGATTTAAACGCTGGATACTAATAACTTAAGGCACTATTCTCATTTACAAAATGATCTTTAAGCTGCGTAAATATGAAAAGGAAAATCATCTTTATACTTAGTCTCTTATTTGGGTTGATGTTTATCAATGCTGGTTTAAACAAGTTTTTAAACTACATGCCGGCGCCAGCAGATTTACGAGAGCCGCTCCAGGAAGCATTTCAAGCCTTCATGCAGATTGGCTGGCTACTACCACTGGTGGGTATTGCAGAGGTTGTGGGCGGACTGCTATTCATTTTCCCCCGAACACGTGCTTTTTCTGCACTCCTTATCTTTCCGGTTATGGTTGGCATCATGCTGACCAACACGATTACCGACACTTCAGGTTTGGGTATTGCATTGCCACTTTTCCTGATCAACCTTTGGGTCATCTTCGAAAACAGACATAAGTACCTTCCGATGTTCAATGATTAAGATGTAAGACGACATGACAGTATCTTTTGCCGGAAATGGCACTTCTAAGCCTGACAAATATTCAATAATAGTCAGACTTTATAAATGCTTTTCTGACCCTGATTTTACAATCAGGAAGTGGTCTGTCATATCAAAATAATAAAGGCCTGCAAATAAAATTCTATTCAGCTATCAATTAAGAAGTTACAAAAAACCTGCTTCATTTACATTCCAGGCCGGGTTAACTTTGGCACATGTCTTGACTATATGACATCGTTGGTCAGGAAATAAAAAATGAAAATGACCACATTGAACGTTAAAATTTAAGAAAATGAAAAAGTTATTATTATCAATTTTTGCGGTAGCTGCTTTAGGTTTTAGTACTCAAGCACAAACAGAAAAAGGAAAAATCATGTTAGGTGGTAACCTTGCATTTGATACACAGAAAAGTGACGCTGACGGTGCAAAATCAAACACCAGCTTTGAGATTGTTCCAAGTGTAGGTTACTTTGTTGCAGATAACATTGCAGTTGGTACTGGTATTGGTTACAGCTATAACAAGAGAATTGCTGCCACCAGAAGTGAAGCTTTCGTAGTAAGCCCATTCGGTCGCTATTACACTAATATTTCTGATCAGTTCAAGTTCTTCGGACAACTTTCTGTACCAATGGAATTCGGTTCTGCTCATGCAGTAGATGCGAACGGTGATAAAGGTGCCAAAATTGGTAACTCTACCCAAATTGGTGTTGCAGTATCTCCAGGTTTTGCTTTCTTCCCGACAAGCAAAATTGGTATTGAATTCGCCCTTAATGGTTTAAGCTACACCAACTACCGCGTTCAAGACGCTAACGACAATGATGTTAAAGGTGCTGGTTACGACAACGTAAGTTTCGGAACTAACTTCTTCGCTCCAAAATTGGGTATCCAATTCCACTTTTAATAAAAGACAACACACAATAAATCCGCTGGCCGATATTGATCACTTCATTGAAGCCAGCATATAAAAAAAGCATCCCTAGGGATGCTTTTTTTATATTATTATTTCTTTCCATTTCTTTCCAGTTCTCTATCGATCTCTACGATATCTACCTGGTCTGGTGTTTCGAAGTCGCCGATCAGGTACTTGTTAAAGTGATCAGCAAGCTTCCAGAATGCATATTCTGTTAAATCGCCGAACCCGTGACGTTGTCCGGGCAGGATGACAAACTCAAACCGCTTTCCGGCTTTCATCAATTCATTTGCAAGCCTGATGGTATTTGCAGGGTGAACGTTATTGTCGATGTCGCCCGTCATAATCATTAAATGACCTTTCAGGTTTCCTGCAAGTGCAGGATTCTTATCAATGCTGTAGGTGAATGTTGTGTCGCCTTTAGCATCTACAACTTCCTTCACACCATGATGCTTTTCACTCCACCAACGGTTGTAGATGCTGTTGTCGTGGTTACCAGCTTTAGATACAGCGGCCTTAAAGAAATCGGGGTAGACCAGCATAGCAGCTGTTGACATGAATCCGCCGCCAGAGTGGCCCGTAATCCCTACCCTGTTCGCGTCAATGAAGTTGTGCCTTGCCGCAAGTTGTTCAACAGCAGCTTTCTTATCTGCCAATCCGTAATCTCTCAGATTGCCGTATCCGAAGGTATGGTACCATTTCGACCTCGCCGGATTACCACCACGGTTTCCTACAGAGATGACAATGTAGCCAAGCTGAGCCAGCCTGTCGGTATTATCCATGCTCTTTGTGAAGGCTTTATTTACTGCTTCCGTCTGTGGACCCGGATACACATATTCAATGATTGGATACTTCTTATTTGGATCAAAATCAAAAGGCTTATACATCACCCCGTAAATGTCTGTGATCCCATCATCCGCCTTTACTTTGAACGGCTCCGGGAACTTATAACCTGAAGCCATGAGCAGCGAAAGATCAGTTGTTTCCAGATTCATCACCGGATTACCACTATTATCCATTACCATGGCCTTTGGTGCAGTATTTACACGGGAGAAGTTGTTCACGAAATATTTCGCTTCATCATTCATACTCACCGCATTATCAAAGTTACCCGGGTTCAGGAGCTTCATGCCCGAGCCATCGAAGTTTATACGGTAAAGGTGCTGGTAATATGGGTCTTCATTCGCCTCCCTACCATTTGCGGTAAAGTACAAGACCCGGTTCTTTTCATCAATATTGACGATGCTCTCACAATGGAAGGCACCCTTGGTGATTTGGTTTTTAAGTTTTCCGTTTCCATCAAAAAGATAGAAGTGAGCCCAGCCATCACGCTCAGACCAGTGGATGATCTCCTGTCCGCCTTTAAACAATCCCGGGCGGTTAATCTCTACATAGGTGTTGAACCGCTCATCAATGAGAGGACTTACCTTCTCCGTATTGATGTCAACGGTACAGATATCTACCCGCTTCAAGTCCCTGCTTGTGCGCGAGAAGTAGATCTTGGCATTTGTACCCAGCCAGATGGAAGGCCTGAATTCATTGTCACGGTCTTTGTTTAAAGGTGGCGCCTGCCACAGCGAAACACTCTGGTCTTTGAAGGCCGCTACTTCAAGTTTTTTATAGCTCTTTGCCGCGAAGTTGAACAACAAGATTTCATCTACTGGAGCTTCTTTTTCACCAGGCATCTGATACTTGTAAGTTTCCAGCGTCGGACGACCTGGAGCGGTATTGTTAAGCACCCACAGATCTTTCACCTTGCGGGTGTCCGAACGGTTCATCACGAAATACCGGGCATCTGGCGACCAGAGTACATACGCACGGCGACGCTTTTTATCCTTCTTAAGGATTTCTTCATTGTTCTCACCGTCGCCATCATCGCCATAGGCATAAAACTTAACCCCATCTTTTGTAAGCTGATGCTCTACAATGGTGCTGTCTTCTTCATTCTTTACGGCTTTAAGGTAGTTAGCCTTGTCCATCCAATAAAGGTTGTAGTTGCGGGTAAAAATTACGGCCGACGAATCCGGTGCCACAGATCCCCACTCTGGCTTGGCTTTGGGCTTTGTGTAGTTGGGAACCTCCGTCACCTTGGCTGTAGCGATGTCGTAGTTAAAATAAAAGATCTTCTTCTGCAGGGAATCAGCTGCCTTTTTATCCTTACGGTCAGGTTTTACTTCATCGATACTGCTTTTTACCTCAAAGCTGATACTGCGCTCATCTTTGGAGAACTTCAGGTTTTCGATCGGCAGGTGCTGGGCATCAAAAGGATCACGTACCACACGGGTGATTTCCGCAGCAAGTTCGGCATTATCGAATATCTGCTTTTTCGTGCGTTTCGCGGGATCAACCATGATCCACGATTTGCCATTGGGTGTCTCAAACATATACCAGAATCTATTGCTCAGCTTCAACCAATGTGGATCCACTGACGTAGAATAGATCATCTTCTTCAGCTTTACCGGAGAAAACCGGGATGCCAACTGGTAATTGGCCTTCGGAGCTTCATTGATTGGTTCGCGGACATTTGAAATTCGGTTTTGTGCAATAGCATGCCCAGAAATCAGACATGCTACGAAGGGAATTATGTAGCTTTTCTTCATTTTTAGAAATAAAGACCTAAAGTAGTTCAAATTGCAAAATGCCGCGCCCGTTTAGATGTAATAAAACAGATATCCAGCAGAAAAAAGATGTAACTACTTAAAATAACAGCTTGTTGGCGAGAAGGGTGTATCACGCATTTTTATACATTTGTGATCTTTTACGAGAAGCCCACTGGCTGAAATCCCTTATGAATAGAAAAATTATCCCACTTGTAGCAGCTGTCACCATCTCCCTTATCGGCTGTTTCCCGAAATCCCAGACGAGCACCCCACTAGAGGCGGTTGCGGACAGCAGCAGCACGCAGCCCTTAGCTAAAGCCTTAAATATTAATAAAATAAAGATTGCTGATGCGGCAAGCATTCTGAGTCGCAAACAGGTACCGGTATTATGTTACCACCAGATCAGGGACTGGAAAGAGACAGACTCCAAGTCTGCAAAGGACTACATCGTTCCTGTAGAAACCTTTAAATCGCACATGAAGATGCTTGCAGACAGCGGCTATCACACCATTCTTCCTGACCAATATTATGCTTACCTGAATATGGGTGTGCCTTTACCGGAGAAACCCATCATGCTAACCTTCGATGACACCGAAGAGAATCAGTACCTGATTGCTGCTCCAGAAATGAAGAAGCACGGTTTCAAAGGGGTGTACTTTATCATGACTGTTTCGCTGGGCCGGCCAAAGTACATGAGCAAGGACCAGGTGAAAGAACTTTCAGAATCCGGTCACGTGATTGGCTCACACACCTGGGACCATCAGAACGTAAAAAAGTACCAGGGAGAGGATTGGGTTAAGCAAATTGAAAAGCCGACCAAGACCCTGGAGGCGATCACTGGAAAGAAGATTGAACACTTCGCCTACCCCTTCGGACTTTGGAATCCGGCAGCATTCCCCGAGTTGAAAAAACGCGGCTTCAAATCTGCTTATATACTTGCAGAAAAACGAGATCCCGCTGATCCGCTATTCACCATAAGGAGGATTATCGCCAGCGGGTATTGGGATGCAAAGCGATTGAACAATAGCATCAATAAAAGCTTCTAAGCGACCGAGGTCTTAAAAAGATTAAACCTGCACCCTGCTCCAGCAATGCTAAGCAGGGTGCAGATCTACAAGCACTACAGAACTTCGAGAATATTGAACTCCTTTTGATTGAAAGCGAACGTATCGCCTGCACGCTTACCCAGCATCAGCTGTCCCACAGGCGACGCTGCAGAAATACCGAACGTTGTCTTACCATTTACAGCAAGCTGACCAGCACTAATGGTCAGGTAGAATGATCCCTGGGAGGTGACCACAAGGCTGCCGCTCTTAACGACTTCCGAGGGAGGCGTTGCTTCGAGGCTCTTCAGCAAGGCCAATTGCTGAGTAGCATCGGCGAGTAATTTTTTATTTCTAAGAATATCCTGCTGCATCATTTCCCGTGTAGTCTCAAACTTGTCACCAGCACTGCTCTTCGTGTCATCATTGCTCGCTTCCTGCGCCTGTGCGAGGGCTGTCTCTGCAGTATCAATCCTCGCCAGGATAAAGTTCATACAAGCGTTATAAAGCGCCACTTTCAAATCGTCCATATTAGCTATTCCTCTATCCACTTAACTTTTTGCGCCATTGGAGATCTTTTTACCTCCGCTGCTGGCTCATTATGGTAGCCCATATAGAACACACCGTAACATTTTTCATTCTCCTGAAGATCAAGGAAGTCGCGCATTGCCGCAACCGGGCCCGGTGAACTCCAGTAAGCGCCAATATTCATCGCCTCGGCCATCAAAGCCATGTTCTGCACCGCACAAGCCAGGGATGCAACTTCTTCCCACTCCGGCAGTAATTCCGGATGTAGCTGTGCCTTAAGTACAATTACACAGCTCGCCTGCTCAAATTTTACCCCAAAGGAATCATATTTCTTCTGGAGGAAAAGCTCCGCAGGCGTATTTGCCTTGTATGTGTTGGCAAGCTCCTGTCCCAGCCTGGTCCTCCCTCCTTTTCTGAAAACAGAGAACCTCCATGGCTGCGTTAACTTATGTGTAGGCGCATAGTTTGCGCTTTCCAGGATCTTTTCAATAGCTTCAACCGGAATCTCTTCCTGGGTAAAACTCACCGGGAACACACTTCTCCTTCTCTTTATAATGCTTTCTACTACTTCTAATTCTTTTTCCATAACTACGGGCAAAGCTAATTAATTTAAAAATAAAGCTTCAGTACCACAGCCATGTACCTAAAAAGAATAATATCAGCTCTTTAGCCGTTTTATAAATTATGCCTACCTTTGCGAATATTTTATATATATGATATCAGTATCCAATTTATCCCTGCGTTATGGTAAACGTACCCTTTTCGAAGACGTTAACTTAAAATTCACCCAAGGCAATTGCTACGGTGTGATTGGTGCCAATGGCGCAGGTAAATCAACCTTTCTAAAGATCCTTTCTGGTGAAGTAACACAAACTTCCGGCAGCATAGCTATCACACCTGGCGAAAGGATGGCCGTTCTAAAGCAGAACCACTATGAGTTCGATGATTATTCAGTAATCGAGACCGTGATGATGGGTCACACTGAGCTTTATGCCATCATGAAAGAGAAAGATGCCATCTATCTGAAAGAAGACTTTAGCGACAAAGACGGCGAGCGTGCCGGCGAGTTGGAGAATCGCTTCGCAGAAATGGATGGCTGGAATATGGAAAGCAATGCTGCTACCATGTTAAGCAACCTCGGAATTAAAGAAGAAGACCACTATAAATTATTAAAGGAACTTGATGGTAACCAGAAAGTACGTGTCTTACTTGCACAAGCACTATTTGGAAATCCGGATATTCTTTTACTGGATGAGCCTACCAACGACCTTGACATCGAAACCATTGCATGGTTAGAGAACTTCCTTGCCGATTACGAAAACATCGTTTTGGTGGTATCCCACGACAGGCACTTCCTGGATGCGGTATGTACACACATTGTGGATATTGACTTCAGCAAGATGAGCATCTACTCGGGTAACTATACCTTCTGGTATGAGTCGAGCCAGCTTGCCTTGAAACAACGTAGTGATCAGAACAAGAAACTTGAAGAGAAGGTTAAAGAACTTCAGGAATTTATTCAACGCTTTAGTGCAAATGCTTCCAAATCAAAACAGGCAACATCACGTAAAAAAGCGCTTGACAAGATCGACATCTCTGAAATCAAAGCTTCAAGTCGTAAATACCCGGCTATCTTGTTTAACAATTTAGGCCGCGAAGCGGGCGACCAGATCCTTCAGGTTGAAAACCTTTCAAACAGCGTCAACGGTGAAGTAATGTTCAAGGACATCAGCTTCATGGTTAATAAAGGTGATAAGATCGCCATCCTTTCTCAGAACAGTCTTGCAACTGCGGCCTTCTACAATGTGCTAACTGGCAGAGACAGCAATTATACAGGTGAATTTAAGTTTGGTATCACCATCAGCGTAGCGGATATCCCTAACGATAATTCCCAGTACTTTGAAGGCAAGGACATGAACCTTGTTGATTGGTTGCGTGAATATTCGAATACCGATCAGGATGAGCAGTTTGTAAGAAGCTTTCTTGGTAGAATGCTATTCTCCGGAGAAGAGGTTCTTAAAAATGTAAAAGTGCTATCCGGAGGTGAAAAGATGCGTTGCATGTTCTCCCAAATGATGCTTAAGCATGCGAACCTTCTATTATTTGATGAGCCAACCAACCACCTTGATCTGGAGTCAATCACAGCATTGAACAACGGCATGAAGGACTTTAAGGGAACGATCCTGTTCACTTCACGAGATCATGCCCTTACAGAATCCGTTGCGACAAGGATCATTGAAATCACACCTAAGGGAACTATCGATAAGATGATGACCTATGACGATTACATTAACAGCCCTGACGTTCAGGCACTACGGGCAGAGATGTACAAATAACATCTGCTGTCTGATATTTTATAAAGCAAGAAAGGCTGTTCCAAATTGGAACAGCCTTTCTTGCTTTATAAAACCGCTCCTGTAAGACCTTTAAAGGCCTCAGCAGCAATCTATATATTAGTGACCTGAGTGGCCATCAGCTCCGTGAGCATGACCGTGAGCCAGTTCTTCCTGAGTTGCTTCACGTACAGTAAGAATCTTACCAGAAAAGATCAGGTTCTTACCAGCCATAGGGTGATTTAAATCTACTGAAACTGTATCTTCATGAACACCGGTAACACCAGCTCTGAAGTGGTTACCCTGGTTATCCTGAAGTGGAATAACATCTCCAACCGCTGGAAGATCAACTTCCTTAAACATATCTTTAGGAAGATCTGCGAAAGCGCCCGGATCGATAGCACCATAGCCATCTTCTGCGGTAAGTTCAAAGCTATATTCGTCACCTGCATTCAAGCCGGCTAAATGTTCTTCAAATTTTGGCAACATCATGCCAGTTCCGTACATAAAAACCAAAGCATTTTGCTCATCAGCTTTCTCTACAAAAACTTGTTGACCTTCTGCATTCGTCGTATGCAGTTCGTACGTTAATGAAACTACGGTGTTAGGTTTAATAGTCATTACAATCCTTTTTTAGTTAATAAATTTTAGTGCTTCTTCAACTGTACTTACAGGCAGCTGACATGCTTTATTGCGGCAAATATAGATTTTTGTTTCTATGCTTTCTTTATTTCTTAACAATGGAAGGTTCGTATTTGTTCCTGCTAATATAATTTTGTTCGGCAAGTATATGGACCTTAGCTGGTTGAGTACAAGCTCCTGCTTTTCGCCAGTTACAGCAACCTCGGTCATCCCCTGTACTTCATTCAACAACTGTATCGCCCAATTTGAATAGGCAGATCCATACGTTTTAATTTGAGGTAAAACCGAAAGCAGCATCGAACTGGCCCGATTCAGATAATCATCCTCATCAAAATACAGCCCAAGGGCCTGCAGATTTTGCGCCATTACGGAGTTGGATGCCGGAATTACATTGTCCATCAACTCATGCTTGCGTGCAATGAGTGCAGCCCCGGAATCGGGGGTATAGAAGAACATCGGACCTTCTGGATCGCTAAAATGTATAATTACATAGGCAGCCAAATTGCGGGCCTCCGTTAACCAGAACATATTGAAGTCGGCCTGGTAAAGACTGATCAGCGCATCAATCATAAATGCATAATCATCCAGGAAAGCATCAATGGAAGGCTTGCCATTCTTGTAATTGCGAAACAGTCCGCCACCAGCAGTTTTCATATGCTCCAAAATGAACTGCGCAGCTTTGCTGGCCATGTTCAGCCAGTCATTTTCAGCGCAGATCACCGCAGCCTGCGCCAGCCCCTTTATTGCCATGGCATTCCATGCCGTGAGACATTTATCATCCAATCCCGGCCGAACCCTCCTGGCCCGTTTGGCCATCAACAACTGCTTACTTTTATTCAGCCTGGTAGCCCAGTCTTCCGATGAAAGCCCCTGAGACGCTGCAAAGACTGCATCATCCTGCGTTTTCATCAAGACATTGGTATCTTCCTCTTCCCAGTTGCCAGTTTCTGTAATCCCAAAAAATGCACTGAAGAGATCCGCATCCTTCCCAAGCACATTGTCGATCTCCAACTTATCCCAGACATAGAATTTACCTTCTACCCCTTCACTATCGGCATCCAAGGCAGCATAAAACAGTCCCTCAGGCGAGGTCATCTCAGATTTAAGCCAGGCAATGGTTTCTGATACCACCCCTTTATAACTTTCATTCTTGGTCAGCTGATAGGCCTCAGCATACAGGCTGATCAGCTGTCCATTGTCATAAAGCATTTTTTCAAAATGTGGAACATGCCAGTACTCATCAACGGAATACCTGGCGAAGCCAGCCCCAAGCTGATCATAGAGCCCACCTGCTGCCATCTTATCCAGGGTCAGCAAGGTAGTATTCAAAGTCTGTTTGTCGCCCCTGAGTGCACTATACCTTAGCATAAAAAGCCAGTTGTTGGGCAGTGGAAATTTGGGTGCCCCGGCATATCCGCCTTCTTGCCTGTCAAAACGCTTAAGCCAGGGTTCAACAATCTCCTCCAGCTGTGCAGCATCGAAGGAGCCGGCATGCAGATTCGGGCCGATACGCTCGGCTTGGACGATTCCTTCGGTAAGTCGCCCGGCATACTCCAGGGCCTTGTCAGGCTCTACAGCCCAGAGTTCTGCGACCTGCTCCAATACATTGATCCAATCATCTTTCCTGAAATAGGTACCACCATATACCGGACGCTGATCTGGCAAACAAATACAGTTTAATGGCCAGCCGCCACTTCCTGTCATCAGCTGTATGGCGAGCATGTAGATCTGATCGATGTCCGGGCGTTCTTCCCGGTCAACTTTGATACACACGTAATGCCGGTTCATCACTTCAGCAACTTCGGCCCGTTCAAAGCTTTCACGTTCCATGACATGGCACCAGTGACATGCTGAATAGCCGATACTCACCAGCAATAACTTATTTTCAAGGCGTGCTTTTTCCAATGCTTCTTCGCCCCATTCATACCAGTTTACCGGATTATGCGCATGTTGTAAAAGGTATGGTGAAGAAGCATTGATCAGTCTGTTCGGTTCAGATTTCATGAAATAAAGGTAGCGAGATAATTGCTACTTTTACGGAAAGCACCCTAAAATGAAAATCACTTCAATTGATATATACCGCTTCAGCATACCCATGGAGCCCTTTGTTATTGCGACTGGTACCATGCACTTCGCACAAAACACCTTGCTGAAAATACACACTGATGCCGGGATCAGCGGCATTGGCGAGTGCTCTGCCTTTCCGATGATCGTAGGAGAGACACAAGATACCTGCATTGTAATGGCCCAGCTCTTTGCCAAACAGCTTATTGGAAAAGATCCCCTAGACATTCCCGAACGTATGAACGATCTCCTTGCTGCTGCTGCGCACAACAGCACCATCAAGAGCGCGTTTGATATGGCTTTGTTCGACATTGCTGCGAAGGACGCTGGACTACCCTTATACAAGTTCCTGGGCGGCCAGCATAAATCGGTAGAAACCGACATGACCATCGGTATCAATACACCAGAAAACATGGCGCAGGCTGCTTTAGCCATCCGAAAGCAGGGCTGTAATTTCCTGAAAGTGAAGCTTGGTAAAAACCACCTTGAGGATATCGAACGGGTGAAACAGATCAGAGCAGCAGTAGGGCCGGAAATGGGAATTCGCCTCGATGCTAACCAAGGCTGGACCTTTGATGAGGCGCTGCAGGCACTGACAGCGATGGCAGCCTACAATATCGAATTCTGTGAACAGCCCATGCGAAGCTGGTACGATGACCGCCTGCCAGCGTTGCACTTAAACTCAGCAATAAAGATCATGGCCGATGAAAGCTGCTACAACCACCATGATGCACGGAGACTCATAAACAGCCAGTCCTGCAGCTATATAAACATCAAGTTCTCTAAATCAGGCGGCATTCTTGAGGCGCAGAAGATCCATGAAACGGCTATAGAAAGCGGCATTAAATGTATGATTGGTGCGATGCTTGAAACAAGGATTGGTCTGAGTGCGAAGCTCCATTTTGCACTTGCCAGTCCAAACGTTGTCTTCTATGACCTGGATACCTGCATGCTCGGACATCTTATCGATCCTGTAGTGGGTGGACTAACATACGAGGGTTTCAAGCTCAGCGTTCCTGAAAGCATCGGAATCGGTGCTGATGCCGACCCGGTATTTTTAGAAGGCTGTGAAAACTGGCATGTAGATGCAACTACTTGATCAGCAACCGCTGGAAAGACAGACTATCACCTTTAAAGGCATTGAAATCCACAGGATGTTTAATCCCCGATATCCGGGCTTTATCCGAGTGTTGCCAGAAAAACCAGTTTGCACCAGCATCTATCTTTAACTCGGATTTATAGTAATGTGCAATCCATAGCGGATATCCATCGAAATATCCCCTCAGGTAGTCGTTGTAATAAGTAAGGCCGGAATAGATAATCGGCTTTACCTTTGTTTTCTCCTCCACATGCACCAGGAAAGCCTGCAATTCCTTGCGCATCGCGGCTGGTGTAGCACCATTCAAATGTTCAATATCTACCACTGGGGGTAAATCACCAGCCTCAAACGTCACCGTTTGCAGAAATAATTTGGCCTGCTGTTTACCTGATTTAGATGGGCGAAAGAAGTGGTAAGCGCCACAGACAATACCCGCCTTTGCGGCCTCTCGCCAGTTACGTTGAAAATACGGATCCACACTTGCCAGGCCTTCCGTCGCTTTAATGATGGCAAAACTTACTTGTACCCCATCTTCTTTCATGGCACGGACCTGCTGCCAGTCAATCTTACCCTGATAATAAGAAACATCAATACCGTGAATGCTATAAGCAACCGGAATTTTGATCTCAAAGCTGTTGTATGTTCGATAGTTTGGATCCTCCCCTATATCCAGCAACCAACGCCAGGTAGAGCTAAAGCCCTTAATGATGTATCCGTAGTAAAAAGGAGACAATACAATCAGCACCAGTGCGACAAGTCCGAATTTCAGGTAAGCAGGTATGGGCTGCTGCTTCGACTTCCGCTTTTTTGGTGCCGGTCTTTTGGGAGCAGCGTTCGTTGTTGACCTTACACGCCGCGCAGCTGATTTGCCGGTAAGCAATGGATTCGGAATGTCTTCAACGGAGTGATCAGATGATTTTTTATTAGCCGGCACAGCGGTAAAATTACGAAATGCAAGAACTTTCTACAGCAAATAACGTAATGTATATAGTAAAGGCCTGTTTATGAACCCATATACCCTCGAGTTGACCCTCATCGGCCTTGCTGCTTTAGGCATGGTCTGGATCCCTGCATTGACTAAAGACCGTGGAATTTCCTACGCAATAATCTATATGCTCCTGGGTGTGCTGCTCTACCTGATCGTTCCGGAGTATCTGCCACCCACTGACCCCTCCAAACACGGAACCATTACCATGCACTTCGCAGAGATTGTGGTCATCATCTCCCTAATGGGAACCGGCATTAAGCTTGATCGTCCATTCTCATGGAAGAACTGGACTTCGCCAATCCGGCTTGTTACCATTGCAATGTTGCTGGGTATGGCAGCGGCGATGCTCATTGGCTATACGTTATTGGGTTTGGGTATTGCCTCCGCAGTTCTTCTGGGTGCAGTGCTGGCTCCCACAGATCCCGTACTTGCTTCCGAAGTACAGGTTGGTCCTCCAAATGAAAAGCATAAATCAGAAACTAAGTTCGCACTTACCGCGGAGGCAGGTTTAAATGACG
The DNA here is from genome assembly GCA_038918115.1 of Pedobacter sp. Classification (GTDB taxonomy): domain Bacteria; phylum Bacteroidota; class Bacteroidia; order Sphingobacteriales; family Sphingobacteriaceae; genus Pedobacter. The sequence continues at coordinate 52,971 of JBCLAL010000003.1, read as the reverse complement.
GCATGGCTTTTCCGTTTGTATGGCTGGCAATTTTCCTTACCCTGGATAAGCTGACCGGTGCTGGCGACTGGCTCACCTGGTTTGGATACGACGTGATTTTTAAGGTACTGGCTGGTATTCTAATTGGCTGGGCGTTTGGCAAAGGTGTTGGTTACCTGCTCTTTGATTTGTCCGCGAAATACAAGTTCTTAAAAACGACAGATGGCTTTCTTGCCTTGTCGCTCACCTTTCTCGTTTATGGCGTCACCGAACTGCTTCATGGCTATGGCTTTTTTGCAGTATTTATATGTGCAGTTAACCTCAGGCACTATGAAAAGGGCCATCAATACCATTCAGAGCTTCACAATTTCACCGATCAAATTGAACGGCTGCTCATCGCGGTACTGCTTATTCTTTTTGGGGGTAGCCTGGTGAGTGGTATATTGGATGCTTTGACCACGAAGATGGCCTTATTTTCCATATTGTTTGTATTCATCATCCGACCGCTAACGGGATTTATAAGCCTGATGAACCTTGATATTGACATTAAGGAAAAACTTGCAATCAGCTTCTTCGGAATCAGGGGCATGGGATCAATATTCTACCTTGCATTTGCCTTCCACGAGGCGGCATTTGAAAAACAGGAAGAACTCTGGGCGGTGATTGCTTTTACCATACTACTATCCATTCTGGTACATGGTATCAGTTCAACTCCGATTATGCGACATCTACAAGCGACCTTACCAAAGGAGGAGGTACCGGAATAAAATCAGCGGTTGTGGAACATGTTGAGGGTTGATGTTTTCCACTTGATAAAGCCCAGCTTGGCACAGACCTCCCCCGTCATGGCTTCTACACCTGCAGGCACATCGTTGACCACACGCCAGCGTACACTGTATTTACTATTATAACTGATATAAATAACAAGATCTTCAAAAACCGGCTCTACGGATTCCATATGCTTCAGGTGAACTTCCTGCAACTCCTTTGCCGTACGCTGGAGCCTTTCCTGCATCACCTTAGCTAAGGGAGCCGCAGGTTTAAGATCGGGTTCAATAATCGGGACTACAGTGACGGTCATAAACTAATGCTTACTACGAATATTAGTAAAAATAAGGATTATAACAATCTAAGTGCCTTTTTGTTGCGCAGTTTCTACTAGGGATTTAAGTTCCTGAAAGGTTCTAATCTGATACTTTGCGACATCAGATGCCTCCACGCCCGGTCGGGCAATATGTACCGTGTTCATTCTTAATGCATTACCAGCTTTAATTTCAGATTCTGGATTGTCGCCTACAATCCAGATCTTGTGAGCAGGAAGGCCGGTTAGCTCGGCAATTTGCTTGAACAATCCTTGCTTGCCCAAGCGATTTTCATCATAAATGTCGTCTACAAAAATATCCGTAAAATCGTCTGAGTCAAAAAGTGCCTTTACTTTGGCACGCTGCAGGTTTGGGACACCTGTAGTCACTAAGTATCGTTTCCCCGGAATTTGCTTGATCAGGGGAAAGTCTTCATATGTATTTAGCTGAAAGTCATATTTAGTATGAAGCAGCGCTTGTTTTGCTGCTTCATTCATTTCTTCGGTAAATCCGTATTGTTCGGCTACGACGTCCACGGAGAGCCGACGCATTGCTTTAAGGGCTTCTTCGAGTTTATCATCGGGTAAGGTGCCCTTGTTCGCAGACCTGATCGCTTCAAAGAGCGTATCAAAGGTTTCGTCAGGAACAGCACTTGCCGGAAGTATGGTTTCATCAAGGTCGTAGATTATTGCGAGTTCATCCATTTTGCAGGTTTACCCGAAAAACAAACTACACCAGCTCAGGTTTTTTAAAACGCACAAAAAATGTCGATCCACAATTTACCTGACTGTCTACCCAAACTTTACCATGGTGTTTGGTCATGATCTTCTTAACAATTGATAGACCCACGCCTGTCCCTTCAAATTCGCTTACATCGCTCGCACGGGTAAATAATTCAAATATCTTGTCCTGTTCAGATGGATCTATTCCGATACCATTGTCCTGAATAGCATATTCCACCTCACTTCCATGGTCCACCGCATTAATGTTTACAACAGGTTTGCTTGCTTGCTTGGAGTATTTTACCGCATTACCAATCAGATTTGAAAATACCTGCATGACCATGGTTTCCTCGCCATATACATCTGCCGTCCCGTTAATGTTGATCTCTACAGGCGTATCATTGTATGAGATCAGCAATTCCTGTTTCAGGTCATTGAGCAGATTTTCCATGTTCACCAGCTTATATTCGGATTGCATCTGACCAGCGCGCGAGTAGCTGAGTACGTCCTGGATCATCGACTGCATCTTCTCGGCACCAGTTAAGATTCTGGACACCATGTGCTGTGCTTTAGGCTCCAGGTTGAAGTTACGCATCAATATCTGTGAATAACTTTTAATCGAAGACAAGGGATTTTTAAGGTCGTGAGAAATGGTATAACTAAAGGCATCCAATTCATCGTAGGCTTCCTTCAGTTTCTCGTTTAGTACACGAAGTTCCGTTGCCTTTCGACTAATTGCAAAGCGGATTTCTTCTTTCAATTTCAATACAGACTGAAGTTCTTCATTCTGCCATGGTACGGCAGTCAGACGAACCTCATCCGACCAGATCTCGAACGATTTTCTTGGCGAGATATCCATAATACCAGTTCCGGTAACTTCAACTGCTTTATCCGGATTACCTGCCCAATTCACGGTTGTGATCACCTCTGGACGAAACCATATCATATATTCACGTAATTCTTTCGATAAGCGGCAGGCAAGCATGCCGCTGGCGATTTCCTTATACTGTAGCGACTCCGGATAAATCTCGGAAAGCTTCTGCGTTGCATAAAGATCGGGTTCCATGTTTTCATCAAGCCAATCCACAAGCTTATCCAGGAAGGCCTCTTCCGGCACCTTACCCAGGGTATGTAGTTCATTATCAAAAAACATCGCTACACCTGTGGCATCTACGGCGTTCAGCAGGCTGCATTCATGCTTAAAAAGGGCTTCGGCAATGTTATTTTCACGTATCAACTGACGTGTCAGTATATCCGTAGATACCTTGAATTTAGCAGCATTCTGTTCGTCCTGCTCCAGAATGCGGAAGCTCAGTGCAGAAGACAATACCTGCCCGATCAGTTTGGCAGCATCACGTTCTTTGTAATTGATAAACCGCGGCGTATAGTTGTGGCAGGCAATAAGTCCCCATAACTCGTCTTCATGCACCAGCGAGATGCTGAAGCTCGAGGCCACGCCCATGTTCTTAAGATATTGAATATGTATAGGCGAAACTGCACGCAGTGCAGAGTTTGTCAGATCCAGCGGCGCTTTATCCATCTCCAGCATCGTCACAATGGCCGAGGGCGTGGTGTAAACGTTGCTGATAAGCCTGGTCAGGTTCTTCTTATACAACTCCCTGGCCTGTTTAGGAATATCCGTCGCCGGATAGTGCAGGCCCAGGAAAGGTTCCAGGTTGTCATTCTTCACTTCGGCAACAACTTCACCATGTCCATCCGCATGGAATTTGTAGATCATAACGCGGTCGTATCCGATCACCTCCTTGATCTTTGTTACAGACTTATTAAGAATGCTGGCAGGCTGTATGTCAGAAAGCATTTCAGAAAGTGATCTACCTACAATCCGTTGAAGATCAGCCCGAAGGTCCGATACTTCAGGTTCAAACTCCAGCAGGTAGAATTGTTCCGCCTTAGAGATGATCAGGTTAAAGGGTAAACCAGCAATGGTAAGGGAATAAGGGTTAAAAGGCTCAAAGCCTTTGTCAGTTTGCGCAAGTTTAATTAGTTGAACCACAAAGTTCGGTGGTTCTGTTCTGCGCAAGTAACTATCTAATACCCCAGCGGGGTGATTCAACAATTCAGCTGCCGTTATGCCAAAAAAGTTGACAACATTTTCACTGCAGTAGGTGATGCGGAAGGTTCCGTCTATGGCAATTAGAAAACCATGGTCCTGTATTTTGCCAGGAATATGAATAGGTTCTCTACTGCAATTATCTAGGGTTGGTACAAACATTACTTAAATTTAGGAATCAATTATTCTCCATCCAAAGGCTAAATCTTGCAAATGTCTCATTTGCTGCCGCTGTAATTACATCTGCATCATCCTGTGTCGCAGATTGCTGCTCGAGCACGGTCTTAAAGCGATTCCACATATCCATGGTGTCATCACCATAACTTTCGAAAAAGCTTATGCCTGCGCTTCCTGAAAGGTCAAGCTGCTTGGAAATCATCTTGCTGATATACTGTCCGCCGAGTGTGGATCCTTCAATTACGTACAGGGCACCAAAGGCCTGCAGCACATTGCCGATTTCGGGAAGGCGGGCAGCACCGGCTTTTTCAGGCACCTCACCGCCGAATGCAAGGATATCATTTTTAATGCTCAGTGTCTTTCTGCGATCTGCATAGTCGCCAAGCTGCTCCGCACCGATGTATTTGTTAATTTGATCTTCAAGAGCGCCGAAATAGGCATAGAAGTGTTGCAGAATGTGAATGTAATCTTCAGGGCTTTGCATCCCCTTCAATTTCAAAATCAGATCTTTCTCTAATTGTTGATGATTTGACAGCGTCTCAGATTTCAGCTGCGCTAAAAAATTTGTTGTAATCAACGTGTACGGTATTGAGTGTAAAATACAAATGTAAGAAATCCTTTTAACTGACTTCTTCCGTCATGTATTCTTTTACCTTCGCTAGCGTCTCCTTGCTGATGCTTTCAATTGAAGAAAGCAGTACCGGAATCTGCGGATCTTCAAGGCTTTCTGACTTTTTCAAAATCAGATGCGTAAAAGTTGGAATAAAGCCAAGCGTGCCGGCAAGGTCATGACGAAGGGTACGGCGCTTAAGCTCCCATGCTGCACGTTTTTCCCGTTCAACGGCCGCTTTTTGCCTTTCCTCGGTAATATCTTTCAGGTAACCCGAAAGTAGTCTTGCATCATCCTGCTTCCCCGCAGTCACATATGCTTCTACAATGCAATCTGATCCGTCTGGCAATTTCAAGCCAATCTCCTGCATTTGTAATTTTCCTGTTTCCAGCGCACATACTGCCTTCTCGACCCTGGCACGATCTTCTTTATTAATCATTTTCTGTACCCGGTCTAACTTTAACCCGGCAGGTTTAACCTGAAAGAAGCTGCTAAAAGCAGGATTCATATATACAAAAGCTTTTGCATCCAGATCAAGGATAAAAAAGGCACGTGGATCCAGGTCCAAAAAGCTTAACAGTGTAGGTTCTGGTTTTATAATAGGCATACAACAGGGTAGGCGCTTAATTTCTTTGCTACCTAACCCAATCAGCACACATAAATCGTTCCAATACACGTAACACCCACGAATTCCTCTCCTCTAGCATCAGAATGGCCCAGCGGCAAACGCTATTCAAATACGGATTTAGCTTTAATGATTGCCTTTTCCAGATCAATGCCGGGACCAAGTGCAGCCTTGAACAGATCCCCCTCCACTTTCAGCCTGTCGAGTGCATTGAAGATGGTAAAGTCACGCATCTTTAAACCGGGCTTAAGCTCATCCCAATGTAATGGCATAGAGACCGTTGCGCCAACCTTTGGCCGCAATGAATATGGACCTGCGATTGTCGCACCCGGGCGGTTTTGAAGAAAATCCAGGTACATTTTTCCTTTCCTGTTAGAGATCATGCGCTCCAAACTGGTATATTCCGGAATTTCTTCATGCACCTTATTCACCAGGATCCTTGCAAAAAGCTGGGTTTGGTCATAGGTGTATTTCGCCGCCATTGGAATGTATATGTGTATTCCGGTAGAGCCAGACGTCTTGCAAACAGATGGAACATCAATTGCATCTAACAATTTTTTTACAATACATGCAGCCTCAATAACCTCATCGAACGTGTTTTTGTCCGGGTCCAGATCAATGACACAATAGTCTGGATTGTCTGGCGACTGCACCCTGCTGAACCAGGGATTCATTTCTATACACCCTAGTGTAGCCATCCAAAGCAGCGTAGCTTCATCATCTCCAACAAGGTATTCTTTATCTTCCCCGTCGCTGGTACGGTACGGAAAGGTTTTTGCCCATTCAGGCGCCTTATTCTTCACATCCTTCTGGTAAAAACTCGGCCCATGTATCCCCCCCGGGAAGCGGTTAAGCGACATTGGCCGGTCCTTCAGGTATGGTAAAATGTAATCGGCGATCTGGTAATAAAAATTAAACATATCGCGCTTGGTTACCTGATCTTCAGGCCAGTAAATCTTACTCAAGTTGGTGAATTTAAGGTCATGACCACAAACCTTGCGCACCTGGGTTTCGTCCTTAGGGTTAAGTAAAGTTTTACGATCCTGGGCAGCGGCCGGCTTAATGGCTTGCTTATGTTTATCAGCCTTGGCTGGCTGGATTTCTTCTTCCACAACTTCCTGGGTATCCATCTCCGTTTCCCGGATTACATCCTTAGCTTTCTTGTCAATACGCATGCCCTGGAAAGAAGGATGCCGAAAAACACCGTCGCTGGTCACCTCGCTGAAAGCAACCTCACAAACCAATTCGGGTTTTAGCCAGGTGGCTTTTGCCTTTGGGGGATTCGGGCGGAAACGTGATCCTTTATTAACATCGGGAATTTCGGAAAAAGGACTCTGATCGCTAATCAGCGGCTTAAAAGCTGCCATCATCTCCTTTTGTACCTTATCACTAAAGCCGGTGCCTACTTTCCCTACATATTGTAAGTGCCCATCTTCGTACACTCCGAGCAGCAGCGAGCTAAAAAGCTTGGAGGTATCTGCATTTTTTGTGAAACCGGCAATAACAACCTCCTGGCGTTTATGCACTTTAACCTTCAGCCACTGCTTAGAGCGCAGATCTGGCGAATAAGTGCTGTCTTTCTTTTTAGCGATGATACCTTCCAGTTCCATTTTTTCGGCTGCTTGGAAGAACTCGATACCATTTTCATAAAATACAGGGCCAATGCGCAGGCGGTCGTCGTTTGTAGGCAAGATGTCTTTTAATATCGCCTGTCGTTGGTACAGTGGAAGCTCCATCAGGCTTTTGCCTTCGTACCAGAGCAAGTCGAAAACATAGTACACCAAATCGCCGTCTGCTTCGCTGCGCCAATTCTGGAGGTCGCCAAAGTTAGATCGTCCTTTCTCATCCAACACCAGTATCTCACCATCGAGCAGGGCATTGATGCCTGATGTTTTCAGAATATCACGTATCGGATAGAATTTATCATTGAATGATTTCTTATTACGGGACATGAGCTCCACCTCCCCTGCCGAAATGTGAGCTACAGCCCTGTAGCCATCCCATTTCACTTCATACTGCCAGTCTGCATCATCAAAAGGCGCATCTACCAGCGTAGCAAGCATGGGCTTTATGCTGGATGGCATTTTTGCTTTTGGTGCCGACTTCAGCAGTGCCGCAACATCAACTTTGTCCTGCACTTTTTCGTCGGATTTATTACCCATTTCTTCTGCTGGTTCTGGCGTTGACTTCTTTGTCTTCGCAGGCTTCTTTACGGCTTGGGCCTTCCCTTCTTTCCAGACCTTTTCACTTGTTTGCTCCATGTTTTCTATGGTCTTCCCAGAGATCACAGATTTATCCTGCTTGGTGATATCCTTTGTCGATGCAAATTCATCTTTATGTTTGATGAGCAGCCAGCCATTTTCTCCCATACCATGGGTCTTTACCAGGGCAAACTCACCTTCCAATTTCTGACCATGCAGCTTGATTTTTAAGGAACCTTCATGGAGCTGCTTAAGTAAATGTTTTTCCTGGGCTTTCTTTCCTTTTATCGGCTCAATGGGTTCATAAGTACCTTCATCCCAGACAATAACGGTTCCACCGCCATATTCACCTTTGGGGATGATCCCTTCAAAGGATCGATAGTCATAAGGATGATCTTCGACCATCATGGCAAGACGCTTATTTTTCGGATCAGTAGAAGGACCTTTAGGTACGGCCCAGCTCTTTAATACACCTTCCATCTCCAGACGGAAGTCATAATGCAGCCTGGATGCATCGTGTTTCTGAATTACAAAAGTCAGTTTATCCTTATCCTTGCTCTTTCCAGACTTGGGTTCAGCAGTTTTGCTAAAGTCCCGCTTTTCAACATATTTTTCCAGGCTCATAATCGTGTATTTGGTAGGACTATAACAAAATGGGCCGGAGAAAGGTTTGTAGCAGCACTACTCTCGGATCTTCATCTGTTTTGTCCGCTGGAATTTTAACCAGAAAAGGAAGGCGGTTGATATCATTACAGTAAAAGGAAAGGCATGTGGTCCGTCTGGCTTAATAACTAACATAAATAGATTGGCACACAATACAATTAAGCTGTAAACGATAGCAATGCTAATCAACCTGTTGAAATTCATAAGAAATGAGTTTGATTAAAGCTAACAATTGCTTGCCAGAAAATAAAAAAACAGGAACAAAGCCATAATTCAAAAACAAATGTAAGACACCTGGCACACACCTGAACAACAGCTTAAACACAGATTACGTGGGCGAGGTGTGGGTCAGGTGTGCGTCAGGTGTCTGTCAGGTGTCTGTGATTCCCCTTCGTGTCTTACCCTTGTGCCATATGTAAATTCAAGGGTTATAACTTTAACAAAAAAAAGAAAGCCTGATCACATCAACTGCGATCAGGCTCCCTTAATTTATTAGAGGCTTGTTCAGCCGCTTATTTACTTAGTTCTGCAAAGTATTTGTGGAACAAAGGCAAGGTTTCAATTCCCTTGTAGTAATTGTAAACGTCGTATTTTTCATTCGGCGAGTGTAAGGCATCGCTGTCTAAGCCAAAACCAAAAAGTACAGACTTGATACCTAATTCTTCTTCAAACAGTGCTACGATTGGAATACTACCTCCACCTCTGGTTGGAATGGGCTTCTTACCAAAAGAATCAACAATTGCTTGTTCTGCGGCACGATAAGCAACGCTGTCAGTAGGCGTCACTACTGGCTCGCCACCGTGGTGCTCGGTAACCTTTACGGTCACGTAGTCAGGCGCAATGCTTTCGAAGTGTTTGGTGAAGATTGCAGCGATCTCTTTTGAACTCTGGTTAGGTACTAAACGCATGGAGATCTTAGCATTCGCTTTAGAAGGAAGTACAGTCTTTGCACCTTCGCCTGTGTAGCCGCTCCAGATCCCGTTAACCTCCAAAGTAGGTCGGGTACCGGTACGCTCTAATGTAGAGTAACCCTTTTCGCCCCACTCTGCTTTTATGTTCAGGTCTTCTTTGTATTCGTTAAGATCAAAAGGTGCAGCATTCAAAGCTTTCTTTTCTTCGTCACTTAATTCAACTACATTATCGTAAAATTCCGGAATGGTGATGTGATTGTTCTCGTCGTGCAAAGAAGCAATCATCTTACAAAGGATGGTTGCAGGGTTTGCAACAGCACCGCCGTAAACGCCCGAGTGCAGGTCGCGGTTAGGACCAACAACTTCAACTTCCATGTAGGCAAGACCACGGAGACCAGTTTCAATGGAAGGATTTTCCATGCTGATCATAGAAGTATCGGAAATTAGAACAACATCCGCTTTTAAGCGTTCTGCATTCTCTTTTACGAAAATGGAAAGGTTGTTTGAACCCACTTCTTCTTCACCTTCGATCATGAACTTAACATTACATGCTAAGGTATTGGTTTGCATCATGAGCTCAAAAGCTTTTACATGCATGTAGAACTGTCCTTTATCGTCGCATGCGCCACGTGCATAGATTTTTCCGTCACGCACTGTAGGTTCAAAAGGTGGGGTGTGCCACAATTCCAAAGGATCTGCAGGCTGCACATCATAGTGTCCATAAATCAAAACCGTAGGCAGGGAAGCATCAACGATCTTCTCGCCATAAACAATTGGATAACCTGCCGTATGGCAAACTTCCACCTGATCAGCGCCGGCATCTTTCAGCTTCTGCGCAACGAAATCAGCTGTTTTCAGCACATCACCTTTATACTTAGGATCTGCACTAACTGATGGGAAACGAAGCAGTTCAAAAAGCTCTTCCAGGAAGCGCTCCTTATTTTCTTCTACATATTTTTTGATCTCTTGCATAACAATTGATATTGAATTTTTAAACGGGTAAGAACACGTTTCTGAGGGTGCTAAAGTATAAAAATAGTTTATCACATCACAGTCATTAGTTCGTAAGCGCATCGGTATTTCAGGGCCGATTGTAGTCATGGTATCTATGATATAAGCTGTGTTGATTTTTTTGGTATCTTTGTACTCAGCCATTCAGAATCGCTTTCCATCCTGCTTACTCTTAGCTGGATCAGCAGGCTGTCATTAACTGATTTGTTTTAAACAGCGTTGATAAATTACCTCCTCAATTTATAACTTCGCGAATTAATTTTTTTCATTTGGATTACTTAGCAGGATTAAACCCACAGCAGCGTGCAGCAGTAGAGAATACCGATGGCCCGGCAATGATTGTTGCTGGTGCAGGATCGGGTAAAACAAGGGTGATAACATACCGGGTGGCACATCTTATTGAAAAAGGTGTAGACCCTTTTAATATATTGGTTTTAACCTTTACTAATAAGGCGGCCAAGGAAATGCGTGAACGTATCACTAAAGTGATCGGCGGGGAAGCAAAAAACATCTGGATGGGTACCTTCCACTCCGTGTTCGCCAAAATATTAAGGGTGGAAGCGGAAAAGATCGGTTATACTTCAAATTTTACCATATACGATACGGACGACAGCAAAAGCCTGATCAGATCCATTTTGCGTGAGATGCAGCTGGATGACAAGCTATATAATGCAAACTTCGTCTATAACCGCATTTCTGCAGCAAAGAATAACCTGATCTCTCACGTAGAATATCAGCAAAGTGCAGAGATACAGGCTGAAGACAGCTCCAACAAGCGCCCGCTGATCGGTACCATTTACGAAACCTACACCAAGCGTTGTTTCAAAGCTGGAGCAATGGACTTTGATGACCTGCTCTTCAAAACCAACGTCTTGCTGAAGAACCATATTGATGTACTCAATAAATACCAGCAGAAGTTTAAGTACCTGATGGTGGATGAGTACCAGGATACCAACTTCTCGCAGTACACGATTGTTAAAAAACTCGCTGCAGCTTACCTTAATATATGTGTAGTAGGTGACGATGCACAGAGTATTTACGGTTTCAGGGGAGCCAACATTCAGAACATCCTGAACTTTGAGAAGGATTATCCAGACTTGAACGTTTATAAACTGGAGCAGAATTACCGTTCTACACAGAACATTGTTGAAGTTGCCAACAGCATAATTGCCAACAACAAGAATCAGCTGAAGAAAAACGTATTTTCTGATAATGAAAGTGGCGACCGCATCAAAGTACAACGTGCCTTTACCGACAATGAGGAAGGTAAACTGGTTGCGGAAGCAATTGTACAGGAGCGCACTTCTAAAGGATACGACCATAAAGATTTTGCGATCCTTTATCGCACCAACGCGCAGTCGAGGGCAATGGAGGAAGCCTTAAGGAAACTTAACGTACCCTATAAGATTTACGGTGGACTAAGTTTCTACCAACGTAAAGAGATCAAGGATTTAATTGCCTATTTCCGTCTAACCTTTAATCCGGGCGACGAAGAAGCGATAAAACGTGTGATCAACTACCCCAAGAGAGGACTTGGTGATACCACAGTGGACAAGATCATCGTTGCTGCAGACCAGCACGACATCACCATGTGGGACGTGGTCTGCGAGCCACAGAAATATATTCCGGGGAGGATTGCCAGTCAGCTGAACGACTTCGCGATGCTCATCAAGAGCTTTATGGCAGAGGCTAAGAAGCTGGATGCCTATGAGACGGCACTGTACATTGCACAGCATTCGGGAATACTAAAAGAACTGCACACTGATGATAGTATTGAAGGCCGCAGCAGGTATGAAAATATTTCCGAGCTTTTGAACGGTATTAAAGAGTTCGCCGAACGGGAAGACATCGAAGACCGGAGCCTGGCGACCTTTATGCAGGATGTAGCCTTGCTGACGAACGATGACCGCCAGGACGATAAAGAAAAAGATGCTGTTTCATTGATGACGATACACTCGGCAAAAGGCTTGGAGTTTAAGAATGTATTTGTGGTGGGACTTGAAGAAAACCTCTTCCCGTCGCAGATGTCGCTAAACTCCCGGAGCGACCTGGAAGAAGAACGTCGTCTGTTTTATGTGGCCATTACGCGCGCGGAGAAAAAGCTGACGCTAACCTATGCTACCTCGCGGTATAGATGGGGAAATCTTACCACATGCGAACCAAGCCGGTTCATCAACGAGATCAATGCCAAATATCTTGAGCTTGAAGTTGCAAAAGCTGCGCAAAGTTCATTTACGGAAGACGGATTTTCATCGGAACGCAGAAGCTGGTCGCAACAAAGGGACTCCTTCAGCAAGCCAAAGCCTGCAGGCAGCGCGGCGGCAGGTAGCACAGGTGCTGCATCACGGCCTAAAACAACCTCTATTCTTCCCAAAGCACACGTACCAACACCTGGTTTTGCGCCAGATGCGGCAAGTGCTTTTCAAAATGGAATGGAAGTTGAGCATGAGAAATTTGGATTTGGAAAAATCGTTAACCTGGAGGGTAATTTGCCTGATGTTAAGGCAACGGTATTCTTCCAGGGACTAGGCAATAAGCAACTTCTGCTAAAATTTGCTAAGTTGCGGATTGTCAAATAACAATATATCTTTACTAAATTATAAAAAGAGCTGCTGAGACACTCCCCATTGCGGCTCATAAACACATAAAATGAATTTCGATTATAATACCACCAGAAGCGAACTGATCCTTGCCGAGTACGGACGCAATGTACAAAACATGGTGAAGTACATTTGCGAACTGCCAGACCGGGAAGAACGCAATAGATATGCACAGGCAGTTATTGATTTGATGGGGTTCTTAAATCCACATCTTCGTGATGTAGCGGATTTTAAACACAAGCTTTGGGATCACCTCCACATCATTTCTGATTATAAAATTGACGTAGATAGTCCTTACCCGAAACCTACACCTGAACAGGCACAGGTTAAACCTAAGCATATTGGTTATCCACAGAAGAAGATCAGATACAAACACTACGGCAAGACCGTTGAAGATCTGATTGAAAAAACCAGAGCGGTTGAAGATCCTGAGCGCAGGCTAAGTATGGCTCAAGGCATTGCCAATTTCATGAAAATGGCCTATGTACAATGGAACAAGGATAGCGTTGCCGACGAAACCATCCTTAAAAACCTTCGCGAACTATCAGGCGGAGAACTTAAACTTGACGAGAACGTCAACCTGAATAAAGTTGAATTTAAGCCTGCACCAAGCAACAGGCCTGCAAACAACAACAATCGCGGCAGAAGCAATAATAACAACAACAATAATAAAGGAAAACAGAACAATAATAACAATCGTACGCAACAGCGTAATAATAACAACCCTAAGGCGAGATTCTAAAACTTACCCTTACAAACAACACACAACACATGAATGCATTTGAAATTATTGGTGGTAAGAAACTTAAAGGTGAAATACAGCCACAGGGCGCTAAAAATGAGGCCTTACAAATCCTCGCTGCCGTGCTGCTTACCGATGAAAAACTTACCATAAGTAATATACCTGATATACAGGACGTAAATAAGCTAATAGAACTTTTAGGCGACCTTGGGGTTGAAGTTGAACGTCTGTCTAAAGACACATACACTTTCCAGGCAGCCAACATAAACCTGGACTTCTTCAAGTCTGAGACTTTTAAAAGAAAAGGCGGCAGCTTAAGAGGTTCGATCATGATCGTAGGTCCACTATTGGGCAGATTTGGACGTGCAGCAATTCCAAAACCAGGTGGAGACAAGATCGGCAGACGCCGTTTAGATACGCACTTCCTTGGTTTCGAAAAACTGGGTGCAAAGTTTGTTTACGACACTAAAAATGAGTTTTTCAATGTAGATGCAACAGATCTAAAAGGTACCTATATCCTACTTGATGAAGCTTCAGTTACCGGTACTGCAAACATTGTAATGACTGCCGTGCTTGCGAAAGGCACCACCACCATTTACAATGCAGCTTGTGAGCCTTATCTGCAACAGCTTTGTAAAATGCTGAACCGCATGGGTGCAAAAATCTCGGGCATTGGTTCTAACCTACTTACGATTGAAGGTGTAGAAAAACTGGGCGGTACAGAACACCGCATGTTGCCTGACATGATCGAAATCGGTTCTTTCATCGGTCTTGCTGCAATGACCGGCTCTGAAATCACCATTAAGGATGTTTGTTATGCAGAACTGGGTATTATCCCTGAAGTGTTCCGCAAATTGGGTATCAAGTTTGACGTGATCGGCGACGATATACACATTCCTTCTCAGGATCATTATGTTATCGAATCTTTTATCGACGGCTCTATGCTAACCATTGCTGATTCGCCATGGCCTGGATTTACACCAGACTTATTAAGCATTGTGCTCGTTGTGGCTACGCAGGCAAAAGGTTCGGTATTGATACACCAGAAGATGTTTGAAAGCCGTTTGTTCTTTGTGGATAAGCTTATCGAAATGGGCGCGCAAATTATCCTTTGTGACCCACACCGTGCAAGCGTTATCGGTATTGACAAAGCTTACCGCTTGAGAGGGATCAGCATGACCTCTCCTGATATTCGCGCAGGTGTGTCCCTATTGATTGCGGCTTTATCTGCAGAAGGCACCTCAACCATCTACAATATTGAACAGATAGAACGTGGTTACCAGGATATCGACATCCGTCTTCGTGCATTAGGTGCACAAATAAAACGTGTGGATGCGAATGGCCCAGGCCACTAGTAATTACCATAAAAAAGAAAAGCCCTGAGATGATCAGGGCTTTTCTTTTTTATTCAAATCGAGTGTTTTTATTCAAATCCACGGTCGGTCATCCATTCTCTGTTAAACATTTTGCCCATATAGCGGCTACCATGGTCTACAAAGATCACAACAACGACATCGTTTGGTTTAAAGTTTTCTCTTAGCTGTAGAAGGCCAGCAACTGCAGCACCTGCAGAGTTACCAGCAAAAATCCCTTCTTTCAGCGCGATATCTTTGGTCATAATCGCAGCATCTTTGTCCGTCACCTTCTCAAAACCGTCAATTACGTCAAAGTTCACGTTTTGTGGCAAGAAATCTTCGCCAATACCTTCGGTAATATATGGATAGATTTCATTCTTGTCGAACTCACCTGTCTCTTTATATTTTTTGAATACCGAGCCATAAGTATCAATACCCCATACTTTAATATCCGGATTTTTTTCCTTTAAGAATTTTCCTGCACCAGAGATTGTACCACCGGTACCCACGCCTACTACCAGGTGTGTGATTTTACCTTCGGTCTGTTCCCAGATCTCCGGACCGGTTTGTTCGTAGTGTGCCTGGGTATTGGAAAGATTATCATATTGATTAGGTTTCCACGCGTTTGGCACTTCCCTTTCTAACCTGGAGGAAACGGAATAGTATGAGCGGGGATCTTCGGGATCAACATCGGTGGGACAAACAATTACTTCGGCACCAAAAGCACGTAAAGCATCGAATTTCTCTTTCGATTGTTTATCGGTTGATGTGAAAATACATTTGTAACCTTTGATGATTGCTGCCATGGCAAGGCCCATGCCGGTGTTACCTGAAGTACCTTCAATGATGGTTCCGCCAGGTTTTAAAGCACCACTCTGCTCTGCATCTTCAATCATTTTTAGTGCCATACGGTCCTTGATGGAGTTGCCGGGGTTGTTACTTTCGATCTTGGCAAGAACGGTCGCTTCGATACCCTTCGTCACATTATTTAATTTTACCAGAGGCGTATTTCCAATGGTTTCTAGGATGTTGTTGTACCACATAGCAACAAAAATACGGTAATTAATTCAATCTATAAACATTTCCAGGTAAGGATGTCAGTACTCCCTGCATCTCTAAACTTAACAAATGTATGGCCAGTTTGCTTTGTTGGAGGGTTGTTTTCACCGCAATCTCGTCAACCATTGCCGGTGCTTCGCGTAAGACCTGAACAATACTAAGTTCCTCCAGTGACAGGCCAACGGGTAATTTAAGTTGTTTTTCGGCGTGTTTACCGGCTGGATCATCCCAGCCCAAATAGTATACGAGGTCCCGGGCATGATTAAGCAGTCCCGCTCTGTTGGTTTTAATGAGAAAGTTACAGCCCTGGGAATATTCATCTGTGGTACGGCCGGGAAAAGCAAAGACATCCCTGTTGTATGAACCGGCGATATCGGCTGTGATGAGCGCCCCGCCTTTGGTGGTGGCTTCAACCACGATGGTCACATCGGCAATGCCGGCGATAATGCGATTCCGCTTTGGGAAGTTCTCCCGGTCCGGTAAAGTATTTAGCGGAAACTCAGTCAGCAGTCCCCCATTTCGCAGCATTTGCTGTGCTATACCCTTATGCAGATTTGGGTAAATACGATCCAACCCATGCCCCAGTACCCCCACTGTCGGGATCTCATGATCAAGACTTTCTTTATGTGCGGCAACATCGATGCCGTAGGCCAGTCCGCTTACCACAAGCACATTATACGGCTTCAGGGTTTCGGCCAACTGCTGGCACAACATTTTTCCATACGACGTTGCCCGCCTGGTACCTACCACGCTGACGATCCTGGCATGATTCAGGTCGGCAGTCCCTTTATAGTAAAGCAGAATTGGTGCATCAGGGCAATCCCTGAGTCGACGGGGATAGTTTTCATCCTTAAAAAACAAGACCTGAACCTTATGCTTTTCCAAGAATTGGAGCTGTCGTTCCGCTTCAGCCAGCGCATTGGTAGATAGAATTTCTGTAGCAATGGCAGTACCTATACCTGGCACCTGCAGGAGTGCCTCACGGGATGCGCGGAAGACGGCCTCAGCAGTTCCGAAGTTGGCCAGCAGATTTTTAGCGGTAATATGCCCGACGCCCTTGATAAGCGTAAGCGCGATCTTAGAAGTTAAACCCATGCTGTAAACTAACCTTTATATTTGATTTACAGCAAGGTGCAGGATGTACCTATCGATATCGAAAAGAAATTTTCAACTAAAGAATTACTGCGGTATATATACCACGTATTTGGTTTCGAAGAAGGCGGAGTCGAAGTATTCGGATAATGGATATAACTCTGCTTTAAGCCTGGATTCGTCAATTTCTTCCCGCAGATCTCCGCCCTTCAGGTAGAGAATACCATTAGGCACTGCATTCCTGGACGTTTTGTTGAACTTACCTTTCACCCATGGGTAAAAATCAATGAGTCGGGTCACCGCCCGGGATACGACAAAATCAAACTTGCCATCTATCTGCTCCGCCCTGGAGTGCGACGCTTGCACATTGCTTAAGCCCAGGGCAGCCGCAACTTCAGTAACAACCTTAATTTTTTTACCGATAGAATCGACCAGGTGAAACTGTGTTTCAGGGAACATAATGGCCAGTGGAATGCCAGGAAATCCGCCTCCTGTACCTACATCAAGGACCTTCTCCCCTGGTTTAAAGGAGATGAACTTTGCAATACCAAGAGAATGGAGGATGTGGCGCTCATAAAGCGCTTCAATATCCTTCCTTGAAATTACATTGATCTGTGCATTCCAGAAGCTATAAAGGTCAAATAGCTGATCAAATTGCTTGATCTGTTTTTCGGTAAGGTTACTAAAGTATTGCTGAATGAGCTCTGATCTTATTTCCACTGTATTTTTTTAACAAAGATAGACAGAATGCCATTAAACACTAAAAAAATGAACAATAGTATGTCAAGCAGCGGGAACCACCACCGTAAGCCTGGGTACCCGAGCTTCTTGAGCAGCCTTGGATAGATCAGGGCACGGACCAGAATACTTACAATAAAGATCCCTGAAGCAATCAGCTGTGTCTCTCTGAAAAAGCACAACGCCACAAGAAGCGCATAGAATAGGAACTGCACAATGATCTGCGTGGATAAAATGAATTTATGTTTAGCTTTATAAAGCTTTCCGGCGCCAAAGTGCCGTTTTTTTTGCTTCAGATAGCTACCCCATGTTGTTTTTGGATCGGTATGCATGAAGGTGTCCGGATGGATCTGTATAGCGGTATTGTGCCTGTTGGCATGCGCATTAACAAACAGGTCATCATCACCGGAAGGTATATGCATGTGTGAAGCAAAGCCTTTATGCTTGAAGAACAATGCTTTTTTATAAGCCATATTACGACCCACACCCATGTAAGGCATGCCTTTTAAAGCGAAGGACAAGTAGTTTACAGCAGTAAAGAAGGTCTCGAAACGGATGAGCGCGTTTAGTAATCCGCGACGGTGGGTATAAGGGGAATACCCTAATAATATATCTATCCCGGGATCTGCTGGTTGCTGCATCCCGCTAAGCCAATGTTCAGATTCGGGCTTACAGTCGGCATCTGTAAAAACAAGCCAGTCATGCTTAGCGGCCTTTATACCCATAGTAACAGCAAATTTTTTCCCAGCGATATACTTGGCGCTATCCGGTACCGTGACGATACGCAGGTTGGAAAATTGTGATTCAAAGTCAGCTAATATTGCTGCGGTGTTATCCCATGAACGATCGTTTACCACAACAACGTCAAAGTTTGGATATTGCTGTGTAAGTATTGCGGGAAGGTTTGCCTGCAGGTTATCCGCTTCATTACGTGCACAGATAATCACTGTCACCGGTTTCGGGCCTGCCTGCTGCAATTCTTGCACCGGGTAATTGACAAGTTTTAAGTGTACAAAGAGGCTAAAATATAGCTGAACGAGGAAACAGAAGAGGAAAGCGCCGAGTAGCAGCAATGCCAATAGAGATAAATTCACTTGTATTTTTGGTGGCCAAATTTCTGATTAATAATCTGTAATGTACCCGATGTTGATAAAAATATAAGCACGTTAATAGCGCGTTTTTTGCTACTTTTGACGGATTATTTGGCGAGCAAATTAATTTATGAAGTTTAGTTTAGAGGCACGTGATGCCTTTTCAAAAGCAAGAGCAGGTACAGTTACAACAGCACACGGCGAAATACAAACCCCGATCTTTATGCCGGTAGGTACCGCAGGTACAGTTAAAGCGGTTCATCAGCGTGAACTTAAAGACGACATCAAGGCACAGATCATACTGGGAAATACGTATCACCTATATCTCCGCCCGGGATTGGATATTCTTGAAAAGGCAGGCGGTTTACATAAATTCATTGGCTGGGATAAGCCCATTCTTACCGACAGCGGTGGTTATCAGGTTTATTCGTTAAGTAAAGTCCGCAAAATTAAGGAAGAAGGTGTAACCTTCCGTTCACATATCGACGGCTCTAAACACCTGTTCACACCTGAAAACGCGATGGATATTCAACGTACCATCGGTGCGGATATCATCATGGCTTTCGACGAATGTACGCCCTACCCTTGCGATTACCGTTATGCGGCACGTTCAATCCAAATGACACACCGCTGGTTAAAACGTTGTTGCGAGCGCGTGGATACGACAGAATCTAAGTATGGCTTTGAACAGACATTGTTCCCGATTGTACAGGGCTCAGTATACAAGGACCTTAGGGTTAAATCGGCCGAATTCATCGCGAGCATGGAGCGTGAAGGTAATGCCATTGGTGGTTTATCTGTAGGAGAACCCGCTGAAGAAATGTATGGCATGACTGAAGTGGTTTGTGATATCTTGCCAGAAGACAAGCCAAGATATTTGATGGGCGTGGGAACACCGATTAACATTCTGGAGAACATTGCACTTGGTGTAGATATGTTCGATTGTGTTATGCCGACGAGGAATGCACGTAACGGCATGCTTTTCACAAAAAACGGCATCATTAATATAGGCAATAAAAAGTGGGCGGACGACCTTTCACCCATAGAAGCAGACAGCGACCTGTATGCCGATAAAGTGTACTCCAAAGCGTATTTACGACATCTAATGCATTCTAAAGAGATGCTCGGCGCACAGATTGCGACGTTGCACAACCTGAATTTCTACCTATGGTTAGTAGGAGAAGCAAGAGAACGGATCATAAATGGAACGTTTTATGAGTGGAAAAACAAGATGGTGAACGTATTAGGACAGAAGCTGTAAATGAACTTTCTGACAGGCAGACTCAAAATCATTGATCGCCACATTATAGGCAAGTATCTGGGTACATTTATTTATACCCTTACAATCTTTGTGGTGATCATTGTGATCTTTGACCTTTCTGAGAAACTGGATGATTTCCTGCGAAACAACCTTACTTTCTGGCAGGTTGTCTCCCTATATTATGCCGGCTCCATTCCTTTTTACGTAAATATGCTCTCTCCGCTGATCAACTTCATTGCGGTGATTTTCTTCACGGCGAAAATGGCTGATCAGACAGAGATCGTACCCATTTTAAGCGGAGGTGTAAGTTTCAACCGCTTCCTAAGGCCTTACTTTATTTCCGCATTTATCATTTTCGCAGTAAATCTTGCTGCGAATCTCTATATCCTTCCGTACACCAACACGCTGAAGAATACCTTCGAAAACACCTACGTTAAACAGGGAAACCCGTCGATTAAAGGTCAGATCCACATGAAACTGGACAAGAACACCTACATCTATATCGACGGTTTTGACAACAAAACGAAGGTCGGTACTAAGTTTATTCTGGATAAATTTGATGGAGATGTTATGCGCAAGAAGATCGTAGCAGAATCTATTGCCTGGGATTCTAGTAAGCGCTCCTGGAAAATGTCGAACTACACCATCAGAAATATCGACGGACTGAAGGAAACGTTCATCACTGGTGGCGACAAGAAAAAGGATACGATCCTGGATATGCGTCCGGATGATTTTTCTGCTTACGACAACATTTATGAAAACCTTAGCAATCGCGAGCTTTCAGATAAGATCAGCAAAGAAAGTATCCGTGGTTCGGGTATTATGAACGACCTGCTTTTTGAGCAATATAAACGCTATTTACAGCCGCTCTCAGCATTTGTACTTACCTTGATAGGTGTAGCTCTGTCTTCACGAAAGGTGCGTGGAGGCGTAGGCTTACCACTAGGTATCGGTATCTTCCTTAGCTTCGGTTATATCGTATTGAATCAATTTGCTAAAATGTTCTCTATTAAAGGCGGTATCCCACCGCTGTTTGCAGTTTTACTACCTACGATTCTCTTTGGAATTCTGGGCTATGTACTGCTCAGAAAAGCACCAAAATAACCATGTCTGATATTACACCCCCTACCGAGAAAAGGAACCTCCTCATATTACACGCAACTGTTTTCGTCTGGGGTTTCACCGGGATCCTCGGTGCCCTGATTTCTGTGAGTGCTGTACAGATGGTATGGTACCGGGTATTAATTGCAAGCATAACCTTATTCGTCTACTTCAAAGCCTCGAAAACTAACATAAGGGTGAGCAGGAAACAGTTCATGCAATTCTTTGCAATTGGCAGCATTGTAGCGCTACACTGGATACTATTCTTCCATGCAATTAAGGTTTCAACCGTGTCAGTAACGCTGGTGTGCTTATCGTCATTTACCTTGTTTACCGCGATCCTAGAGCCCCTGATTAAGCGCAAGCCAATACTTGTTGCAGACATCGTAATCGGACTAATCATCATCTTAGGGATCTACCTTATCTTCAAGTTTGAGAGCCAGTATACGCTGGGTATTATCTTTGGCCTCTCCGCTGCTTTGGCATCAAGTATTTTCAACATATTTAACTCGACCCTGGTTCAAAAAACAGAACCACAGATCATCGGTTTTTATGAGATCTCAGGAGCTTTCTTTTGGATAACCATGTATCGTTTATTTGATGGAACATTAGCCACAGAGCACTTTAGTTTAAGTAGTACGGACTGGATTTATCTATTGTTACTTGGCACGATTTGTACAGCTTTAGCGTATGTGGCCGGGGTCTCAGTAATGAGAACATTATCTGCCTTTCGCGTGGCACTGATCACGAATTTAGAACCGGTATATGGAATTATTTTAGCTTTTTTATTTTTCGGAAAACAAGAGAAAATGACCTTAGGATTCTACATCGGAGCGGTACTTATTCTAGGGGCAGTATTCCTGTATCCCATCTATAAAACACGCAGAAAACTCCGTTAACAAAGGCTCAAATAATCCAAATAACATTTTAAAACGCCCCTCCTTACGTAGCGTTTTTGATAGGTGATCGGCTAAGTATTCGTGCAAAATACGGACTATTAATCTCGGATTTACCCATAATATACGCCACCTGAATACCTAAACTAGAAGAGAATACTACCTTCTTATTACCCTCAATCCAGCGAATATAATGATGCAAAAGGCAAAATAATTACCCGGTTTGCTGACCTATGTGATCAGGATTAATCAATCCGGTTTTCAAATTTCCGGTGCTTACAATTGCATCTTAAACCCATAAGCTTGCGGCGTATAACCGGGAAATATGCCTGACCAGTGCTAATTATACGGGCTTTTGCAGCAGATATTACAAGCAAATCATTCCCGTAAATCTTCATTTTAAACTTAGATGCCTCGCTGCAACATGCGGTATTCCGAGCCAAAAAGGGTGGCATCGGAGCTAATTAAATCTCATAAAATTCCTCGTTCAACCTTACAAATTATTGCATCAATGTGGGAAAGGAGCTATCATATTGGCGATATTAGTGTATATTACAAGCAATTTAAAGAAGGGTATAAATTAGAGGTATACCTAGATCTCTAGGAGTGTTAAATCATGAATTAAACCCCTAAAAGCAACTACAACATAATACATTCATAAAGTATATAATATTAAATATGAGGTATTTGTGTGTTATACATAAATTTCTAGATTAAATATAAATTGAAATTACATCATCAAATAACTAACAATTTTAGCATTTGCTCAATATGCTCGTTTTAAAAATATATATAAAGTTAAATATCAGTATTTTATGTATTTTATGCTCAATTTTGAGTACAACTTCGCTAAAAGCGCAACTATTCAATGGAGAGCAGAACCCCCTTAGTGTATCTTGGAGGCAAATTGACGCTGGCGGTTTTAAGATCATTTTCCCCATTGAAATGGAACATGACGCACAACGGATGGCGAATACCATTCCCTTCATTTATCCACTCGAACGATCAAGCCTGGGTACTCAAGGTAGTGGTGTTCCAATCGTCTTACAGAACAGAGGTGTCATTGCAAACGGCTTTGTACAGCTTGGTCCGAAAAAGTCTGAATTCTATACCACCCCTCCGCAGGCATTCGACAGTCAGGACTGGCTGAACAATCTTGCCGTACATGAACTACGTCATGCAGCCCAGTATGACAAGCTCACCGGCGGACAAAAGCACCCCTTCCCCGAGCTGGTATACTTTGGCTGGATGGGTGCCTCCATTCCCATCTGGTTCTTTGAAGGAGATGCTGTTACCATGGAGACCGCATTAACAAACGTTGGGCGGGGCAGACAGCCGGCATGGATCATGCCCTACCGGGCAAATCTTCTCAGTGGAAAACACTACAGTTATAGCAAAGCAAATTTCGGCTCTTCAAAGGATGTAACACCCGGTTATTATCAACTCGGATATCTGCTTACAAGCAACATCAGAAATCAAAGTGGTAAAGCAATATTTGACAGTGTACTCCGGGACATTAAGCATCGGCCCTTACGCCTTTATCCATTCTCGAAAAGTCTTAAAAAATATACCGGCAAGAATACCGAAGAATGGTACCGTGAAACTGATCAGTTATTAAGAAAAGAATGGCAAAAGCAGGATAGTTTATCAGCGACGGAAAACTATCCTTCTAAATCAAAAACACCATCGTTTGCTACCGACTATTTTCTTCCGGTAAGCACGAGAAATGGGGACATCATTGCGCTCAAAAAAAGCAAGGCAATTACACCACAAATTGTAATTATAGACAGCAACAAAAATGAACAGACCTTGCTCCGTATCGGTCAGCAGGAACAACCCTGGTTCAGTCTATCCGGAACTACTATTGTATGGGATGAAATTAGATTTAACCCGAGGTACAGACAGGAAAGCTTTAGCGTGATTTGCAGCTACGATATCAACACAAAAGCTTATAAGCAACTTACTTTTAAATCGCGACTCTTCTCCCCTACCCTCTCTGCAGACGGGCAAAGAATATTAGCTGTTCAAGTTGATTTAAGCAATGAGTTTACGCTGGTAGAACTCGATGCAAATACAGGAAAAACAATCCACAAATTCCTGAATAATGAACATCAAATAATACAAACTCCAGCCTACAGTAAGGATGGAAACAGCATCACTTACATCAGTGTATCAGAAAAAGGCAAGTCGCTCTGGCTGGAAGAAAGATCAGGCAAAAAGCTGGAATTGATCAAAAAAACCCGTCAACAGATCAGCAAACCCGTGTTTTACAAGGACGGAATCGCATTTAACGCTCATTACAGCGGTTTAGACAACATTTACTACATAGATATCAACTCGCGCGAGATAATGGCTCTGAGTGCCTCTAAATACGGCGCTTTTCAGCTAGGTCCGGGGCAAAATCCTGATGAATTTGTTTTCAGCAATTATACGCCGCAAGGGTTTGAAGTTGCGGCCAGCAACTTCAAACCCCAAGAAGTTGGTCCAGACAACTTCCAGTTCTTTGCTGCCGGTGCCGAAGAACAGGAGCACACCTGGGACATTTTTAGTAAAATCCCCGACAGCCTTTACACCTCCCGGCCTTACCGGAAGCTTGAACACCTTTTCAACTTTCACAGTATTATTCCTACCATTGATGACAGCTATACGCAGGGTTTGGAAATCCAGTCAGACAACCTACTCAATACTGTAAGTTTCTTCTCCGGGTTGAGCCATCACCGTGACCTCGGCCGCTTTTCATACTATGCAGGCATGTCCATCAAAAGCCTCCTGCCAGTGATTACACTGAAGTACGAGAACAGGCCACGGCGGACGTTCTATAATGCGAACAAGGTGACCAGGCAAGGAGACTGGCGTGAAGACTATTTTGCGATCAATGCCAGGGTGCCCCTCAGTTTTACTGCACTTAACAAGTATTACAATATTTCTGCAAATGTTGGTACCAGCTATACAAAACGCTACATGCTGGAGAACCTGCCGTCAGGCTTTAACCGCAAGTTGACCTTACCGCTCAACTACGGTTTGACCCTTCAACGTAGCAATCGCTTAGCCGAACGTGATGTGGCACCACGTTGGGGGCAGATCCTTCGGCTCAAATATTTTCATCAGCCTTTCGACAAAAAGCTTGGCGGAGACCTGTTCTCTACGGAAGCTTTCCTGTATTTCCCAGGACTTGCCCTGAACCATAGTTTCCTGGCCAACTTCAATTATCAGGAAGCATCTGGTGTACGCCAGTACAACAACGAGATCAACACAGTTTATGGCTATAATAACATCCGGGCACGAAGTCGTCTCAAGAACACCCTATTGTTCAACTACAGGTTCCCTATAGCTTTTCCCGATGCAGAACTGGGACCAGTGGCTTACCTGCGCAACCTGCGCGGTGGGTTATTCCTGCACTATGAAAACATTGGGAAGGAAAGCAGTATCTTACAACCAAAAACCTATGGACTGGAAGTACATGCAGATATGAACGTGCTGCGATATCAACCCAACATAGACCTGGGCACAAGAATTGTGCTGGTGAACCAACAGTATAAGCAGTCCCCTATTATTGAATTTCTACTGAACTATAGTTTGTAAGCTATGCGAATTAAAACATTATTCATCATTGCCTTCACGGCCCTGGTTACGGTTTTCCTGGTGATCAATACGGATGCCGTGGAGTTCAACTTCATCTTCACTTCCGCTGAAGTTTCAAAGTTAGTGGTAATCGGGGTATGCACTTTCATCGGCTTTGTGCTTGGGTATTTTGTAGCGAAGCCAAGAACAACGGTAAGCACCTATGATGATCGTTTTGACGCCTCTGATGAGCAGAAGTCGCAGCTTAGCGAAGAAGACCGAAATTACATCAGCTAAAAAAAAGGCTGTTCAGCAATGCTGAACAGCCTTTTTAAACATATCATTTTTGTCTATGCTTATGCATTAAGTGCTTGCTGAACATCCTTGATGATGTCATCAACATGTTCAAGGCCGATAGACAGGCGGATGGTTCCCTGCTCAATACCTACTTCGAGGCGTTGTTCTTCAGTAAGCTTGGAGTGTGTACTGGTAGCCGGATGTGTTGCAATGGACCTGGTATCGCCCAGGTTTGCAGAAATGGAGAACATCTTCAGCTTGTCCATGAAGCCTGCTGCAGCCTGCACCCCACCGTCAATTACGAAAGTCACGATACCACCGCCTTGCTTCATTTGCCTTTTTGCGATTTCATGTTGCGGATGCGAAGCCAGGAATGGATACATAACCTTTTTTACATTTGGCTGTGCTTCAAGGAAGATAGCAACCTTTAGCGCATTTTCACAGTGTCTGTCCATACGTACAGCCAGCGTCTCCAGGCTTTTTGATAACAGCCATGCATTAAAAGGTGACATCGCCGGCCCGGAATGTCTGGCAAATCCTTCCACTTGTTTAATCAGTTTTTCCGAACCCAGGATGATTCCCCCCAGCGTACGTCCTTGCCCATCGATATATTTAGTGGCAGAATGTATTGAGATATCAGCGCCGAGCTTTAGCGGCTGTTGTAAATATGGTGTAGCAAAACAGTTGTCCACCACCAACAGCAGGTTATGTTCTTTTGCAAGCGACGAAAGCCATTGAAGGTCTATGATGTCGATACCAGGGTTGGAAGGGGTCTCTACAAAGATCATCTTTGTGTTTTCTTTAATGCCTTCTACCCATTGCTGTGATTTATCGAGATCTGCATAGCTGTAGTTGATACCCCACTTGGGGAATATGCTGGTAAGCAATTGGTGTGTGGATCCAAATACAGAGCGGCTGGAAAGTACATGATCACCATTTTGCAGGAAGGTCGCCAGCGTGGTGAAGATTGCAGCCATCCCTGTCGCGGTAACCCAGCCGGTCTCTGCACCTTCAAGCGCAGCCATCTTCTCGATTAATTCTGTTGTGTTCGGATTGGCGTACCTGCTGTACACATTTCCTTCTTTTTCTGCAGCAAACAACGCGCGCATATCTTCAGCATCATCAAATTTGTAGCTTGAGGTAAGATAAAGCGGTACGGAATGCTCTTTATATTGACTGCGTTCAGCCTGTAAGCGGATGGCTATGGTTTCAAAATTTTCTTCAGACATGGTATTTAAGGATGAATGGTGTATGTATATTTTAGTGTAGCTGAGCGACCCAGGATGTTGGAGACGGAGCAGTACTTCTCAAAGGTAAGCGCAAGTGCACGTTCAACTTTCTGTGTGTTTAATGCGCCGAAGAGGTCGAAATGGATGTTGATCTCTTCAAATATTGGTGGCATCTCTTCATCCCGGCGACTCGCCTTGATCTTGATCTTTACATCATCGAGTGGTTCCTTTTGTTTCTGCAGCACATTTACCATGTCGATGCCACTACAACCACCCAGTCCTACCAGGAGCATTTCCATTGGGCGAAAGCCCTTGCCTTCACCTCCGATTTCCGGTTTGGCATCTATTTCTACCTTTTGACCGGCCGGATTCTCCGCTTCGAAGTTGAACTTATTGTTTTTGCGGGTAAGATTGATCTCCATCATATAATATATTATAGTATACTTTATTATCAAGTTCTAATTCCGGCAGCACAACTGCCTTATTAAAAATACCAAACACAGAAGAGCCACTGCCGCTCATCGCCGCATATAAAGCCCCAGCATGATATAATGCCTTTTTAACGCCTGCAATCGCCGGATATTTCTCGAAGACCATTGGCTCAAAATCATTTTTGATGTGATCCTTCCAGCGGTTCAATGGCAGGCGCACCAGTTCAGTCAGGTTTTCCGGGCTAAGTTTGGGTTTCATTCCTGCATAAGCTTCCGCCGTGGAAACATGAATGTCGGGTTTTACGAGCACGACGTTATACAGCGACAAATCAAGTTCTATGGGTTTGAACTGATCGCCCCGGCCAAATGCATACACAGGCTTATTTTCTATAAAGAAAGCGCAGTCTGCGCCGAGGGCTGAAGCATACTGCTCCATTTGGTGAACCTCCAGTCCGAGCTTAAACTTCTGGTTGATGATCTTTATCAAATGTGCAGCATCGGATGACCCACCGCCGAGTCCGGCACCAACAGGAATCTGCTTTAATAGCGTAATTTGTTGTTCCGGAATGCCATGATCCTGCTGGATCAGGCGAAAGGCCTTATAGCAAATGTTGTCTTCAGGGCGCCCGCTGATGTCTATTCCAGTGACCTGGCAGTTCAGAACCGAAGCATCGGTAATTTCAACAACATCATGAATCTTTATAGGATAGAATACCGTTTCAATATTATGGTAACCGCTGGGCAGCTTCTCTGTAACGTTTAATCCAATGTTTATTTTAGCATTTGCGAACGCAAGCATGAGCTTCTATTTTGTAATGAACATAGCAAACTTACAAAATGCCGGGCAAAGCTGCACCCGAATAACAAAGCGTTACACAACTCGTTACATGAAATTACTTTCCAAGGGCGCTCAACAACATTTTTTTATTAGGTTTGTAAGAACAGGGAGTCGCTTAGAAGACGATTATCCTGATTGAAAACAGGATCTTTTCAGATAGGACTAACCAACATATAAGATAATGGCGCAGCCGGCGTTCTCTCCATAAGAAAAATGAAACAATACTTAGACTTAATGCAACATGTGCTGGACCATGGCACGCAGAAGCATGACCGCACCGGAACCGGTACCATCAGTGTATTCGGTTACCAGATGCGCTTCAACCTTGAAGAAGGTTTTCCAATGGTCACCACAAAGAAACTGCACCTGAAATCCATTATCCATGAGCTGATCTGGTTTTTAAAAGGTGATACCAACATCAAATACCTTAAAGAGAACAATGTTCGCATCTGGGACGAATGGGCCGATGAACAAGGAAACCTGGGACCTGTATATGGTGCACAATGGCGATCGTGGCCAACGGCCGACGGCAGACATATCGATCAGATCGCACAAGTGATTAAAACCATTAAAGAAAACCCGGACTCCCGTAGGATCATGGTATCTGCATGGAACGTTGCCGAGATCAACAACATGAAGCTACCACCTTGCCACGCGCTGTTTCAGTTCTACGTGGCAGAGGGCAAATTAAGCTGCCAGTTGTACCAGCGAAGTGCAGACATCTTTTTGGGCGTGCCTTTCAACATCGCATCGTACGCATTACTGACGATGATGGTTGCACAGGTTTGCGGCTTGCAGGCAGGTGAATTCATTCACACCCTCGGCGATGCACACATCTATAACAACCACCTGGAACAAGTGAAACTACAGCTAACCCGCACACCAAAGCCACTGCCGCGTATGAGAATCAACCCAAATGTGGAGGACATCTTCGAATTCCAATATGAAGACTTCAGCCTCCAGGATTATGAAGCGCACCCACATATTAAAGGAGAGGTTGCCGTATGATCCTGACTTTTGTAGTGGCGGCTGCTGAAAACAACGCAATCGGCAAAGACAACGAGCTGCTCTGGAACCTCCCAACAGATTTAAAGCATTTTAAGACCATAACCTCTGGCCATACCGTAATTATGGGCCGCAAAACCTTCGACTCTATGGGCAAGCCCTTGCCGAACCGGAGGAACATTGTAATCAGCAGGAACCCCGATTTAAAAATTGAAGGTGCCGAGGTTACACAAAGTCTGGATGCGGCGATTGACAAGTGTAACGATGAAGCGGAAGTATTTGTAATCGGCGGCGCGGAAATTTATAAAGATGCGCTGGACAGAACAGATCGCATCTATCTCACCCGGGTACATAAATCGTTTGAAGGAGATGCTTATTTTCCAGAACTAGACCCTGAAAAGTGGCTGGAAACTGCGCGTGAATTTCATGCTGCTAACGACCGCAATCCGATCGATTTTTCATTCATAACGCTCGAAAGTAAATAGTTGAGCACCACCAAGAAAAACTTTGATAAGTGGCCTATTAATTAAAAATTTAATTAGATTTGCCGACTTGTTAAAAAAAATTTATAGCATATAGACAATAATTACAAACAACAAATGCAAGGTAAAGGTTTTATTAAATTTATGGCAATACTCTTAGGTATTGTCTGTGTGTATTCCCTCTCGTTCAATCTGGTTACGTCGAACGTGGAGAACAATGCTAAAGCTTACGCGAAAGGCGATCCGGAGAAAGAGCGAGCTTATCTCGATTCGATGGCCACCGTTCCTGTTTATCCGATCTTCGGATTTAACTACGAATTCTGTAAATCAAAATCCATCAACCTGGGTCTGGATCTAAAAGGTGGTATGAACGTTACCATGGAGATCTCCCTGGCTGAACTTGTAAAATCACTTGCAGGTAACCCTGATGATGCAAACTTCAATCAGGCGATTGCAAATGCACAAACAGAACTTAACGCAGGCGGTAAAGACTTCATCAACCTTTTCGTTAACAACTTTGAAAAGCTTAGCCCAAACGTAAAACTTGCAGATTATTTCGCAAATCAGGACAATGCACAGCAGCTTAAGGCAAATGCCAGCAATTCTGAGGTAAGAACTTACTTGTCTAAAGAAGCAACAAGTGCTATTGACCGTTCCTTCATCATCATTCGTAGCCGTATTGACGGTTTTGGTGTGGTGAGCCCGAACATGCAGAAACAAGAAGGTACCAACCGTATCCTTATTGAAATGCCAGGTGTTCAGGACAAAGAAAGGATCCACAAACTCCTTCAAGGTTCTGCTGAACTACAGTTCTGGCAGGTGTACCAGAATGAAGAAGTTTATTCTTTACTGGAAAACATCAACAAAACCTTAGCAAGCACGCTTAAAGATACTACTGCTACAACTGCAGCAACAGACTCTACTGCAAATGCAGGAAGTAAACTTGCGGGTTTAGGTAAGAAATCAAACGCTACCGACTCTGCGGCAAAAAACTTAGAAGCAGCGAAAAACAATCCTTTATTCTCAATCTTAAGCATTCCTACTTACCAAGGACAAAATGGACAGGTTTCTCTACGTCCAGGACCGGTTGTTGGATGGGTTGCCCAAAAAGATACTGCTAAAGTTAACAGCTATCTGAGAAGAGCAGAGATCGCTCCAATCATCCCTTCAACTTTCAAATTCATGTGGAGTGT
This sequence comes from Pedobacter sp., assembly GCA_038918115.1. Lineage (GTDB taxonomy): Bacteria > Bacteroidota > Bacteroidia > Sphingobacteriales > Sphingobacteriaceae > Pedobacter. The sequence goes on along the minus strand of JBCLAL010000003.1, from coordinate 21,948 downwards.
GAAGCCGATGGAAGGCAGCAAAGTTTTCGAACTATATGCAATTAAAGATGCAGATGGTAACGGTGCACCAGACTTAGGTGGTGAAGCAATCAGCGACGCACGTCATGATTACGACCAAAAAGGTAAGCCTGAAGTAACCATGTATATGACTGGTGAAGGTGCTGCTAGTTGGAAAAAAATCACTGCTGAAGCTTCTGCAGATGCGAACAACAAGAAAGCAATTGCTATCGTGTTAGATAACAACGTTTACTCTGCTCCTACTGTTCAGAATGAAATTCCAAATGGTATTTCTTCAATCACAGGCAGCTTTACTGTAAATGACACACAAGATTTAGCGAACATCCTTAAAGCAGGTAAACTTCCTGCTCCAGCAAGAATTGTTGGTGAATTCGTGGTAGGTCCATCATTGGGTCAGGCTGCAATTGACAACGGCTTACTATCTTTCTGCCTTGCATTTGTGGTAATCCTTGTGTTTATGGCACTTTATTACAACAAAGCAGGTTGGGTTGCTAACCTTGCATTGGTAATCAACTTGTTCTTCATCATGGGCATCCTGGTTTCTCTAGGTGCCGTATTAACCTTACCTGGTATTGCTGGTATCATCCTGGTAATCGGTCTGTCGGTGGATGCGAACATTCTGATCTTTGAGCGTGTACGTGAAGAGTTGCTACATGGTAAGTCTACCGCTTTATCTATCAGAGAAGGCTTCAAACATGCAATGCCTTCAATTATTGACTCGAACGTTACCATTTTGATCTTAGGTATTATCCTTTACGTATTCGGTAGCGGTCCGGTTCAAGGTTTTGCAACTACACTTTGTATCGGTATTCTTTCTTCACTATTCTGTGCAGTGTTGATCTCCCGCCTTGTATTCGAAAGTATGTTGAACAAAAATTCAAACATCACTTTCGGTAACAAAGCGACATTACATGCCTTCAGGGATATCGCATTTGACTTCGTAGGCCGTAGAAAGATCTACTACACCATCTCTGCTGTGATCATCATTCTTGGTACCATCTTCTACATCAAAAATGATGGTCTTAGATTAGGTATCGACTTTAAAGGTGGTCGTTACTACATCGTTCACTTCGACAAACCAATGGATACTGAAGCTGTAAAAGAGCAGTTAACACCAGTGTTTGGCAACGAAGCGCCTGAAGTGAAAACTGCAGGTAACGCGAATGAACTTAAAATTACAACCACTTACCACATCGCTGACGTTGCTACTGCAGCTGATAAGGTAGTTGAAGATGCATTAAGAGCAGGTCTTAACAAGACAGGCACAAAATACACCATTGAGAGTAACCAGAAGGTTGGGCCAATCATTGCGAGTGACTTGGTTTACAGCGCTTATGGAGCGATCCTCTTCTCTTGTCTTGTGATGTTTATCTACATCATTGTAAGGTTCAAGAAACTTAACTATGGTTTAGGTGCGGTAATCGCATTGTTCCACGACGTATTATTGGTATTATCTTTCTATACGATCTTAGACGGTGTTCTTCCATTCTCGCTGGAGATTGGTCAGGATTTCATCGCAGCGATCTTAACGGTAATGTCTTACACCATGACTGAAACGGTTGTTGTATTCGACAGGATCCGTGAGAAGCTGGCGGAGACCGGAAAAGATGATATCCATGGTGAGGAGCGTAACCAAACCATCAACTTTGCACTAAACAGTACCTTAAGCCGTACGATCCTTACATCATTAACAGTATTCTTCGTATTGTTAGTAATCTTCATCTTCGGTGGAGAAAGCATCAGAGGATTTATCTTCGCCCTACTTATTGGTCGTGTTATCGGTACCTATTCATCACTATGTATCTCTACCCCGATCGTTGTAGACTTAGGCAAAAACAAATAATTTAAAAGTACTTTGCATATAAAAAAGGTGCCCCATAAGGGCACCTTTTTTTGTTGATAGCTTTGCCATCTGCTTTACATTTGTTTTTGACACGTGTATTCAAAATGCTTAATCCTGTATATTTACATAAATGCAAGAGCCAGTTAAAATAATAGAATGTCCAAGGGACGCTATGCAGGGAATTCATGAATTCATACCTACAGCGACTAAAATTCAATACATGAACCTGCTATTGCTGGTTGGATTTGACACCCTTGACTTTGGCAGCTTTGTGTCTCCAAAAGCAATACCACAGCTGAAAGATACGGCAGCGGTATTGGCAGAACTTGATTTAAGCAGCACCCGTACGAAGCTGCTTGCGATCGTTGCTAACCTTCGCGGTGTTGAAGATGCCCTGAAACATCGCCAAATCAGCTATCTTGGCTTTCCATTTTCCATTTCCGAAACCTTTCAGCAACGAAATACAAACTCCAGTATCGAAGCATCCCTGGGCACCGTTGAGCATATGGTTTCCCGCTGCGAAGAAGCTGGAGTATCCCCGGTAGTTTACTTGTCTATGGGCTTTGGAAATCCTTACGGAGACGAATGGAGCCCGGAGATCGTTCAACAATGGGCAGGTAAATTAATAGCCAGAGGGGTGCGTATTCTTGCACTTTCGGATACGACGGGTGTTTCAACACCATTGCAGATTGAAACCCTCCTTCCCCGGCTCATCAAGCAATATCCAGAAGCTGAGATCGGATTACATCTGCATAGTACTGCAGAAAAAAGACTGGAAAAAATAAAAGCCGCTTTTGACAGCGGCTGTAAACGGTTTGATAGTGCAATAAGAGGTTTTGGAGGCTGCCCTATGGCGGCAGATGAACTTACTGGCAACATGGCTACTGAAACGGTGCTGCAGTACCTTGAGGCGCAGCAAGTACCTACCGGAATAAACATGGAGAGATTTAATGAGGCAATAAACTTCTCCTCCAACGTTTTTGGCACCAGGCAGGCCTAGTGCTTTACCATTTTGAAGTGCTGTATACCAGCCTCTTCAAACTGCTCGCCTTCGGCAACAAAGCCAAACTTGGCATATAAGCCCATGGCATCTAGCTGGGCATTCAGATAAATGTATGTTGCCTCAGCAGGCAAGTCAGCTAGTGCAGCAGCAACCAGCGCCTGACCTATTTTACGACCTCTGTAAGCCATCAAAACTGCAAAGCGCTCTAACTTATACCCTGCGTCTGTTTTACGCCACCTGCAGGCGCCGGCAGGCTCCCCGTCAATCGTTGCCAGAAAATGTGTGGAAACATCTTCATTCTCCCACTCCAGCTCGGGCGGACAATTCTGTTCGTCTACAAATACAATGCGCCTGATATTAAAAACCTGGTCAAGTTCTTCCTGACTGGTAACTTTCTTTACTTCTATGTGTTCCATTATAATACTTATAAAGTCTCCTATATTAACAAAAAAAGGCCATAAGCTACACTTATGACCTTTTTCCTTGATTAAGAATACTTACAATTTATCATTAGCATCTCTGCAATTTAAATCTTCAAACGCTTGGGTTAAACGTTTAACGAAAGCTTCCTCACCTTTACGCAACCAAACTCTTGGATCGTAATATTTCTTGTTAGGCTTGTCTTCACCTTCAGCATTTCCAATTTGTCCTTGAAGGTAACCTTCATTGGCCTTATAGTAATCCAGGATACCTTCCCAGAATGCCCACTGCATGTCTGTATCGATGTTCATCTTGATTGCACCATAAGAGATTGCCTCACGAATTTCTTCCTGTGATGAACCTGAACCGCCGTGGAATACAAAGTTAATTGGCTTTTCTGCAGTAAGGCTGAACTTCTCTTTTACATACTCCTGAGAGTTGTGCAAAATTACCGGTTGTAATTTAACGTTACCTGGTTTATATACACCGTGAACATTACCGAATGCCGCTGCAATGGTGAATTTATCACTGATCTTGCTTAATTCTTCGTAAGCATAAGCAACCTCTGAAGGCTGGGTGTATAATTTAGAACTATCTACATCGCTGTTGTCAACGCCATCTTCTTCACCGCCGGTTACACCAAGCTCAATCTCGATAGTCATGCCCATTTTAGACATACGCTCGAAATATTTAGAACTGATCTCCATGTTCTCTTCAATAGACTCCTCAGATAAGTCTAACATGTGTGAAGAAAATAATGGTTTCCCCGTTTCTGCAAAGAACTGCTCACCGTGATCTAACAATCCGTCGATCCATGGTAACAACTTTTTAGCAGCATGGTCCGTATGTAAAATTACCGCTACACCGTAGTGCTCAGCTAACAAATGAACATGTTTAGCTGCAGATACTGCACCTAATACACATGCTTTCAGGTTGTCGTTATTTAATGTTTTACCTGCATAGAACTGTGCTCCACCGTTTGAAAGTTGGATCATTACAGGTGAATTAACTGCCTTAGCAGTCTCCATCACAGCGTTAATCGTATTGGTACCCGTTACGTTAACTGCAGGTAATGCAAACTGGTGCTTTTTAGCCTGTTCAAATAATTCCTGAACAGCGTCTCCATAAATTACACCTTTGTAGCCTTTTAAACTCATATTTTTAGTATTTGTACAGCCGAAGTTATAAAAAATATGCCTTTAAGCCAAAGAATGCAGCCTTATTTAGCCTAAACTTTGCAGATAAACTAAGGTTATCCGTTCTAATTTTTTTTTGTTTCTTTGTACACGCATTTTTGAACAAAAAATATGGCTTGGTTTAAAAGAGAAAAGAAAGGTATCAGTACACTTACCGAAGAGAAGAAAGAAGCACCTGATGGCTTATGGAACAAATGTCCAAACTGCAAGAAGGCGCTACACAGTGCTGACCTTACTGAAAACAAATACGTTTGTCACTATTGTGACTTCCATATAAGAGTGGGTTCTAAAGAATACTTTCAGGTTCTTTTTGACGATAATCAGTTTACTGAGCTCTTTCCGAACCTGAAATCAGGTGACCCTCTACACTTCAATGATTCAAAGCCCTACACGGAACGTCTTGTTGACAGCATCAGCAAAACTGGTCTTAATGATGCTATCCGTGCCGCTCATGGTAAGATCGAAGGTCAGGATCTGGTTGTGGCTTGTATGGACTTCACCTTCATCGGTGGATCTATGGGTTCTGTAGTAGGCGAAAAGATCGCAAGGTCTATCGATTACTGCATTGCAAATAAGATCCCTTTCATGATGATTTCTAAGTCAGGCGGCGCCAGGATGATGGAAGCAGCATTCTCATTAATGCAGATGGCAAAAACTTCAGCAAAGCTCGCTTTATTGAGCCAGGCGAAGATTCCTTACATCTCCCTGCTTACCGATCCGACTACTGGTGGTGTTACCGCATCCTACGCAATGCTGGGCGACATCAACATCGCTGAACCAGGCGCACTGATTGGATTTGCTGGTCCGAGGGTTATTAAAGAAACCATCAAGAAAGATCTTCCTAAAGGATTTCAAACTGCCGAGTTTGTTCTTGAACACGGCTTCCTTGATTTTATTGTAGATCGCCGGGCGATGAAAGCAAAAATTGCAAATTTCATAACCATGTTGCAGAATTAAGATTAGTTAACATAAGCAAAAAGGCCACATTCATACTGAATGTGGCCTTTTTGCTTTAAAAATTATTACCGCCAGGCATTGTTCCGGGCTCATGTCCTGATCCCAATGGTGGGTTATCACGATGTGGACGGTTGATGAAATCTGTACGTCCGGTTTCCGGAATAGACGATGTATCGCCAGTATCTGGACGTTCCTCGTCTATCGGATCAGCAGTTTCCTTGTATATGGTTTTCCGGTTCTCACGGTCTGGTCTTCCTTCCTCCTGTCCCTCTTCATTTAAATCCAGATTATCATCGTCCAGATTGTTCAGGTTCGATTGATTCAGGTTATCTTCATTCAGGTTGTTGTTTTCTGGAACTATCATAGCTTTAGTATTTTAGTTAGGTAAATGTTTTAGATTAACAGATGTAATATCGTTTTGTTTCCCGAAATCATTTTCCCGCACGCCCGCATCCTCTCATCAACCTTGAAAGACCCGGCCTGATCGCCAGAAAATAGAAGCGGTTGCCTCTTAGTAAGAAACAACCGCTCATCATACTTCTACGGCACTGTTGCTTTATTAAGCAGCACCTGCACGTGAAGCTTTAGTTATACATTTATGTTCTGCTCAACGATCTGTTTTAGCTTCTCTACCACGAAATCCAATTCCTCGCGGGTATTATGCTTGCTGAAGGAGAAACGTACCGAAGGACGTGTTGCATTGGCATTTATTTCATTCAAAACATGTGAACCGATGTTAGAACCTGATGAGCAGGCACTGCCGCCAGAAGCTGAAATGCCGTTAATATCAAGGTTAAACAACAGCATATCACCCATGTCCATCTCTGGGAAGGAAACATTCAAAACGGTATACAAACTCTTCTCCGGATCAATCTCCCCGTTAAACATCACCCCAGGGATTTCAGCCTGTAAGCGGTTTATCAAATAGCTTTTCAGGTTTTGTATGTGCATCCGGTGTTCTTCCATATGCTCGTGCGCAATTTCGAATGCCTTGGCCAGGCCAACAATGCCGTACACATTTTCTGTCCCACCACGCATGTTGCGCTCCTGTGCACCACCATAGATCAGCGGACTGATCTTTATATTATGGTTCACATACAGGAAACCTACACCCTTTGGACCATGAAGTTTATGCGCAGCACAAGCAAGGAAATGCACCTTAAGCTTCCGCACATCAAGTACGTAATGACCCATGGTTTGTACCGTATCACAGTGATATATCGCATCATATTGCTCACATAGCTCACCCACACGTTGTATGTCAGTAAGTGTTCCAAGTTCATTATTTGCATGCATCAAGCTTACCAGCGATCTTGGGTTATGCTGCAGCAGCTGCTCAAGATGAGCATAGTCAATATTACCTTTTTCATCGATGTTGACGTAGCTTACCTGGTCAATAACACCTTTGTTCAAAAGGTTGTCCAGCGTATGCTCAACAGCATGATGTTCAATTTTTGAGGTAATAACATGCTTTAATCCAAAAGTATTTACACCGCAAACGATAGCAGTATTGTCGGCTTCTGTTCCTCCGGATGTAAAGAAGATCTCAGCAGGAACAGCATTCAGTAAATTTGCGACGGTTTTCCGTGCCTTTTCAATAAATGTACGTACTTCCCTGCCTTGTGCATGTATTGATGAAGGATTCCCATAGTATCCTTCCATCACTTTCACCATTTCAGCAATGACCGCTTTATCCAGAGGTGTTGTCGCAGCATTGTCCAAATAGATTCTTTCCATGGTTAGTTTAGTTTTAGTATTTCTTTTATATCGGAGATGATTTTGCGGGCTAAATTTTCAGCAACGGTTTCATTCTGTGCTTCGCTGTATATTCTGATGATCGGTTCCGTATTCGACCGCCTTAAATGAACCCACTCATTATCAAATTCGATTTTCAATCCATCGATTGTAGAATGCGGTTGTGCTTTATATTTTTCCTGCACCTTAAGCAATAATGCATCAATATCCATCTCTGGTGTTAAGGTGATTTTATTTTTAGATATATGATAGTTTGGATAGCTGCTGCGTAACCTCGAGATCGACTTACCCGATTTTGCGAGATGTGTAAGGAACAAACCAATACCCACCAATGCATCGCGGCCATAATGCGATTCCGGATAGATCACCCCACCATTTCCCTCGCCACCTATGATTGCGTTGCTGGCTTTCATCTGATTAACAACATTCACCTCACCAACGGCAGATGCGTGATAAGCCATACCGGCTTTCTCCGTCACATCCCGCAATGCACGTGTAGATGATAAATTTGAAACCGTATTGCCCGGGGTATGCTTCAAAACATAGTCGGCTACCGCCACCAGGGTATATTCCTCCCCGAACATGGTTCCATCTTCACAAACAAAACAAAGACGGTCCACATCAGGATCCACAACGATGCCCAGATCAGCATCTTTCTCCTGAACAACCTTAGAGATCTCGATAAGATTCTCCGGAAGTGGCTCCGGATTATGTGGAAAATCCCCATCCGGCGTACAATATAATGGATAAATGGTCTTTACGCCTAAAGCCTTTAAGAGCGCAGGAATAAAGATGCCTCCTGTAGAATTTACACAGTCTATCGCAATCTTAAATTCAGCCGCTTTAATCGCTTCTACATCAACCAGCGGCAAGGCAAGTACATGGTCTACATGTTTTTGCAGGTAGCTGTCATCATGTATCACTTTCCCGAGCTCGTTCACGCCGGCATAATCTACGTCACCACTATCCGCCAGTTCAAGCACATACTTCCCCTCTTCGTCGCTAATAAACTCGCCCTTACTGTTCAGCAGCTTCAATGCGTTCCACTGTCTTGGGTTATGACTTGCTGTGATGATGATACCACCACCAGCATTTTCAAGCGGTACGGCAAGCTCTACAGTTGGCGTGGTAGACAGTCCAAGGTTAATCACCTCGATACCCAGACCCTGCAGGGTACCAGCTACCAGGTTATTTACCATTTCACCGGAAATGCGAGCATCTCTGCCGATGACTACTTTCCTGATCTGCGTGGTTTTAAGCACCCAGCTACCATAGGCAGCAGTGAACTTCACAACGTCCATCGGCGTCAGACCCTGACCTGCTTTACCGCCGATTGTACCACGAATTCCTGAGATTGATTTTATTAAGGTCAATTTATTTAGATTAGCTTTTGGCGAAATTAAGAAAAATATATTTGGGGTGGTTATTAAGCACAAAGGCTTTTTAAATATCCTGACGTTGATACCAGAAATGCTATATTTGTGCTTTTTACTACATCAATAATATTCAGCTCTATGCAGCGCAAATGGTTTCAATACTGGTTCAACTCGCCATATTACCACATACTATACAGTCAACGTAATGATGAGGAAGCTGAATTTCTGATTGATAACCTTTCAGAATACCTCAGACCTGCCCCTAACGCACGCATTCTTGATATTGCCTGTGGCCGCGGCCGTCACTCCGTTTACCTTAACAAAAAAGGCTACGATGTCACCGGAATTGATCTTTCTGAGCAAAGCATTAAATATGCTCGCCAGTTTGAACAACGGCACCTGCACTTCTTTGTGCATGACATGCGCAAGCTCTCTTTCATTAACTATTTCGACTTCTCTTTCAATCTTTTCACGAGCTTCGGCTATTTCGAGACAGAAAAGGAACATGTTAATGCATTGAAGTCTTTCCGTAAAGGACTTAAAACCGACGGTACCCTGGTGCTAGATTATTTCAACAGCACTAAGATCCAGAAAAATCTGACTAAGCAGGAAGTTAAAACCATCGACGGTATTGAGTTCCACATCAGCAAGTTCGTTGCAGAGGGCAAGATCATCAAGCACATTAATTTTGAACATAGAAACAAGGTACATGCATTTGAAGAACGCGTTCAGGCTTTTCAGCTTGCCGATTTTCAGCGCATGTTTGAGCATAGTGGCCTGCGCCTGGAACAAACTTTTGGCAGCTATGCACTGGAACCTTACGATGAAGACAAATCAGATCGTTTAATCTTAGTATGTAAAAAAGCATGATCTTAAGCGTCCAGGATTTTGATTTAGAATTGTTCCTGAGCATTCACCGTGGAATGTCGAACAGTTTTTTTGATTGGCTGTTCCCTTTAATGCGGAATAAGTTCTTCTGGGCGCCACTGTACCTTTTTATCATCATTTTCAGCATCCGTGAATACAAAAGACGTGGATATTATATCATCGGATTGTTATTGCTCACCTTTGCCATGGGCGATCTGATTGCGTCGAGGCTTATCAAACCTTTCATAGCGCGTATACGTCCCTGCAATGATTTCCAACTGTCCAACTATATTATACACCGGGTACCCTGTGGCTCCGGCTATAGTTTCCCCTCTGCACATGCCACAAATCACTTTGCCATTGCAGTATTTCTGATCCTGGTGTTTTACAGCCGCTGGAAACCCATTCTACCACTAGGCTTAGCCTGGGCTTTCATCATTTCCCTGTCGCAGGTTTATGTAGGTGTACACTATCCTATCGATACCATCGTAGGCGCCGCACTTGGCACTGCTATTGGTATGTTCACCGGTACCCTTTATCATAAGCTACAACCTTACATCTAAATGGAATTCTGGAAAATATTTGTACTTTTCTTTTGTGCCTTTCTCGGCGGCTGCGCCATATTCCTTGTCAAAAGTGACAAGTCGAAGCTGCTGAAGCTTATCCTTTCCTTCAGTGGTGCCTACCTTTTTGCCATTACCGTCCTGCACCTCATTCCAGATGCATATAGCGGAGTTGATGCGCATGATATCGGGATCTATATTCTGATCGGCTTCATGATCCAGGTGTTCCTGGAGCAATTTTCCCACGGTGTTGAACATGGCCACATGCACCACCACCATGAACACGGCCATGGGCGCGTTTTTCCCTACGGAATCATGATCAGCCTGTGTTTGCACGCTTTCCTGGAAGGTATGCCACTTGCCAGAGAGCATCATAACGAACTTATCTTTGGCATTGCATTGCACCACATACCCGCAGCATTCGCTTTGGCAAGTATCCTCCTGCAGAACCATTACCGTGCCGCAGACCTGTTGTTATATGTCGGCATATTCGCCATCATGGCACCACTTGGCTTCTTGTTAAGTTATGGTATAAGCACTGGCAGTATTGGCAGTATCGAAATGTACTTCAACAAAATGATGGGTATAGTTATCGGTATCTTCCTGCATATCTCTACTACCATCTTATTTGAAAGCAGTGTAGACCATAAATTTACCCGCAGGAAAATGATTGCCGTGATCTGTGGGTTAGCCGTTGCCCTTCTCGGATTTTATACCGGAGGACATCACTGATCCTTTTTCCCGTCCATAGCCCCAGGGGCAATGCTTGCACTTGTTCCTACAGCATTTACCGCGCTTTCGATGGTAGGCTTCGGTAAATACCATCAGCCCGTCCTCATTAAAGTAGTAGTCCTCCCCTGCAATCATAAGGCATCAATTTAACGATTTCACCACGAGATTACCTGCAAAATGAGCCTGTAGCTGCGCACCATCACCATGTGTGGTCCAGACCTCACTTGGCTTCACCTCGCCTATGGTCTCCAGGATATCGTTCCAGTCCACATGGTCCGAAATACACAGTTGTGGTCCATGGGCAGACTGCAACCGCTTCCAGCCGCTGGCAAATACCCGCACCACGTTAATGGCTTTAATGTAGCTCTTAAACACCATTGGTGGTACCATATACACCAGGCCTTGCTGCGTCTGTTTCATCACCTTGCGGTCGTAGACTTCGTATTTGCCCAAATTAAATCCAAGTTGTTCATAAAGCTTCATAAAAGGCATGATGCTATGGTGAACGAGCACACGTTTACCAGGACAATGGTCATTGATTAAACGCACAATACGCTGGCTTTTTCCAAGCGCATAGGCGCCAAGCATAATGTTCTGACTTGTCGTATCGAGGTTCTTTATCTCCGCTTCTGCTTGTGGATGTTGCGTCTGCGGATCAGCAAAGGTTGTCTCGGTAATTAATACATCGGCCGTCGTAAACTCAATGGCTTCACAAGTTGGATCATCCTGCAACTTGTAATCACCAGTGTACAGGTATCTAACACCCTGATACTCCATAAGCACCTGTGCAGAGCCCGCAATGTGCCCGGCAGAGATAAATGTCACCTTCACACCATTGAGCATAAAACTTTCATGGTAGGCCTTTAAAAAGAAGCTGCCCGCCGCAAATTTCTTGTAGCGGTGCAACATGAATAAGGATGTGGCTTCTGTGCAATAGACATTCTGGTTCCCGCTGCAGGCATGGTCGCCATGGGCATGAGATATTACAGCGTTAGGCACAGGGGTTTTAGGATCCAGGTAAAAATTTCCATAGGCACAGTAAAGGCCGGTTTCATTCTGGATCAGGAAGTCGTTTAAGATCATGCTTAGGCATTCAAAAAGGTCTGGTGTAAGTCCAGCACCTGTAAGATGAGCGATACAGATTCATCATTGATAATATGATGATGAGCCATAGCTAATTTCTGTTCATCGCTGAATTGTTTATCCATACGGGCTAGAACCTGCTCGGCACTAATGCCGTCGCGAAGCGTAACCCGCTCTAATTTGGTTTGTTTTGGCGCGGTCACCAAGATACTGGTGTCGCACATTTTATAAGATTCACTCTCAAAAAGTAGGGCTGCTTCTTTTAGGATATATGGGCTGCTCGCAGGAATCTGCTCAACCCAACGGTCGAAAGCACGAAATACTGCCGGATGTACCAGGGCATTCAGCTTTGCAAGTTCTGCCGGATTGTTAAAAACTATACCCGCAATATGTTTATTGTTTAATACGCCACCTTCAAAGTAACTAGCCGCACCAAAGGCATTTTTTACGCCCTCGATCAGGATCAGGTCGTTCACCATGATCTCTTTTGCCACAACATCCGCGTAGAAAACAGGAATGCCCAGCACTTCAAAGATCTTGCAGACCGTAGTTTTTCCGCTACCTATCCCACCTGTTATTCCAACTTTAAACATTATTTTTCAATTATAAAATCCACCTTCGCCGGACTGCTTTTAACGAACTTACAGAAATCTGGAAAGCGGGTGATCTTTACCCTCAACCGCTCGTGTCCAAAATCCTTCCATTCGTTTAAGTCCACCACCGCCTCAAGGTATCTATCATTCACCAGTTGATAACTCGAAAGGGGCACCTGAAAAGTAATATTAACTTTCTTTGGATATATCCTGACATCATGAAATTCTTTGTTGTTAATAACCTTCAAAGGAACCTCGACAGTCTTTTCGGTAAACTCATCAACCGGTATCTTCACTTCCACGCTGCTTGGAAAGATGCTTACGTTCTTCAACTTGTTTTGCATCATCGGCACCCTCGTGGTGGTGGTGTATTGAATATTTTCCAACCGCAGGGTATCGGTTTTCCATTCTTCAATGTCATTCAGGTCTGCTGTAGGCCCAGATACGGTAACATAGGCCGGTGTGATCTGAATATCACCCGACACGCCATATTGGGCAGCAAAGTCAAGATTTGATAACAGCTCTACCGGAACGCGCTTGACGGTACGCTTTGAAAAGTCGAAGTACAGTGTATCTGGTCTTACAGATATTATCTTTTGAGAGGTTTCAAGCTGCTTGTTAACGCTATAAAGCTGCTCTGAGAACAGGATGAAATTCCTGTTTTTGAGGTTATCCAGGCTAATGTCAATAGACTGTGGATTTACGCGCAGACGTGCAAATAGCAACTGCCAGCCTGTGCCTTCCACCTGAAGGTCTACCGTATCCGATTGTAGCGGATGAAAAGCCTTGTTCTGTGGGAAATTCTTGTACACCAATACCGTTTTGGCAGTGTAGACGTACTTATTGTTCAATGCCATAAATAGCCATCCTGCAATTGCAAGCAGAAAACAGGAAATCAGGACGACAATCCGTTTCCTTTCCGGGATGGTGAGTTTCACAAGTGACATCGGCCTAAATTACTCAAAAATTAACCAAACAAAAAAGCCGCCTCAGGTCTGAAGCGGCTTCTGTAAATTCACTAATTAAGCTTTTGTAATTGTAGCGGCTTTAGTTGCATCAAGTGAGATCGCAGATTTATCAAATCGGATCTTCGATCCACCTTCAACTTCAATAAGGAAGGTTGTCTCGTTCATATCCACAATACGCCCGTGGATACCTGCAGTGGTGATTACTTTGTCACCTTTACCCAGCTCGGCTACCAACTTCTTGTGGTCTTTCGCTTTTTTAACTTGTGGTCTGATCATGAAAAAATAAAACACGATCATAATAAGTACCATTGGAACCAGGGTACTTAACATATTGCCGCCTGCCGCTGCTTGTAAAATAATTGCTGTAGTCATATTCATTTATATATTTATTTCGATGGAAGAACCTCTCCAACAAGGTGAACATCATTAATGTTCGGATTACCGTTAGAAGTAACTGTAACCACTTTATCCTGTACGCCGCCTTTACCCATAGAGTCGAAAACAACCTTGATTACGCCTTCTGCACCTGGTTTAACCGGTTCCTTTGGCACTTCAGGAACAGTACAGCCACAGGTTGCACTTGCATCACTGATGATTAATGGCGTTTTACCGGTATTGGTGAATTTGAATTCATATACCACCTTCTCACCTTCTTTAATCTTTCCGAAATCATAGCTGGTGGTTTCAAAAGTCATCACCGGTGCATCCGTTGCTGCCATTGGTGGCGCAACTTCGGTTGCAGAAGAATCCGCAGCACCTGCTGCTGAGGATGTAGATTGCTGGCATGAAGCGAAAGACATGGCTGCAAGCGCCAGTACTAACATTTTTTTCATTGTCTGATTATTTTATTTAACGAAGCCGTTGATTATTCTTCAATAAGTCCTCTTCCAATTTTATGGATACTGTCCGTTCTCTTCAGATCCCCTAAAATTTTATCCAAGATACCGTTTATAAAGGAATTACTCTTAGGTGTACTGTAATCTTTAGAAAGATCAAGATACTCGTTGATCGTTACCTTCACCGGAATAGATGGGAAGTTTAACAGTTCACAGATGGCCATCTTCATCAGAATGGTATCCATTAGTGCAATACGCTCAGATTCCCAGTTCTTTGTACGTTCTGCAATCATCTTCTGATACGCATCATTGTTCCGCAAGGTATATGCAAACAGATCCTGTACAAATTTACCATCCTCTTCCCAATCGGCACTGATTGGTGTAAGCTTGTTTTTGAATGGATCTTCCGAAGTGAAGTTCTTGATAGTTTTTGCAACCATACCCTGCATCACCTCCTTATCCACAGACCAGTTGATGAACCTGTCTTCAAAAGCCTGTATAATGTTTAGGCTTTTCAGGATAATCTTGCGGAAAATGAATTTTATGATCTCTTTCGATGATTCAAGACTTTCATCCGGATCAGCAAGATAGGCCGTATATTCTGGTGTGGATTTTAGTTTATTATATATCGTCTTCAGGAAATCGGGCTCCGAATTCCAGTTGATCTGATATTTGTTCACGGCAGCCTGAAACTCAGGGTTCTTCTGCAGCGTCACGATAAATTTGTTGTGTAATAGTTTTTGATTTGGATTCAAATCTTCCGGAGTCGGAAAGTGTTTGTTGGAGCGTTCAATGGCATCCACCGCTGTGTACTCCGTAATCTCAGACAATAAGGCCAGCATTCTAATGTACATCTCATATACATTATCAATACTGGTCATCAGATTCTTTTTGGAACTAACCAAATCTTTCTTGTCTGACATGTGCCATGCATAAATATTCTGCAAAGCTTTAATTCTAAGGTGCCTTCTGTTTAACATTATATAAGAACGAGTGGTAATTTGATTACCGGTTTACTAAAATGACGATTTAATTTTTTTGATATCAATGATTCTTTGTTCTGCAATTCGGTTTGCAGCTATTATGGTTGGTACATTTTCTTGTTTGGACATCTTTATCACGTTGCGTGTAGCATCGTAGATGTGTTCGGTAAGCTGCATGGTGCGTTTCTTTCCAAAGCCGGTAAGCTCAGAATAACAGCTGATCAGTCCGCCAGCGTTAATCAGGTAATCTGGTGCAAAAAGAATATTCTTCTCGTGAAGCATCTTACCGTGTTTCGCTTCATCAGCAAGCTGGTTGTTTGCTGAGCCTGCAATAATGGAAAACTTAAGCTTGTCTATGGTGTAATCATTGATGGTTGCACCCAGTGCGCAAGGTGCATATATATCGGCATCAATGCCGAAGATCTTATCTGCACTGATTGGCTTGGCTTTATACTTCCCGGCAACCTGCTGTAAACGATCCTCGTTAATATCACTTACATACACCTGCATGTTCTCATTTCTAAGCAGTTCCACCAGATGTTCACCCACGCTACCTATGCCCTGCACCACAACAGATTTACCTGCTAACATATCTGTTCCAAAAACCTCTTTAACGCAGGCCTTAATGCCCAGATACACCCCTTTAGCAGAAAATGGTGAAGGATCGCCGGCACCACCAATAGATTCAGGAACTCCAGTCACGTGGCTGGTCTCCATTCTAATGAATTCCATATCGCGGGTTGTTGTGCCTACATCTTCTGCGGTAATGAATTCGCCATTAAGATTTTTGATAAAACGACCAAAGCTGCGCATCATGGCCTCAGATTTGCCCTTTCTTGAATCACCGATTATAACAGCCTTTCCTCCACCCAGGTTTATCCCGGTGATGGCGGCTTTATAGGTCATGCTTCTGGAGAGTCGAAGTACATCTTCAAGTGCTTCTGCTTCGGTTTCATAGTTCCACATTCTTGTTCCGCCAATTGCCGGGCCAAGGGTTGTATCGTGAATCGCAATTATTGCTTTAAGTCCTGTGTCAGAATCATTGCAAAAAACCACTTTTTTGTGTCCCTGTGCACTTAATTGATCTAAAACAGAATTTATTGCAGAACTATTATCAGACATAAAATTGATTATGAGATGTCCCGCAAAAGTAGCACAAAAAAATAAGTTTTTACCTGCTTGTAACCAAACTCTAAAAAAAAACAGCCCCATTTGCATAACTTTACACATTCATGAAGCACCTGCGTTTTCTTAATAAGTATTTCTATAAATACAAATGGTGGATTATCCCCGGCATTTTCTTCGTCATCATCTCCAATATATTTGCTGTAATCCCGGCGCAGGTTATAGGTCATGCCTTTAACCTGATCACAGAAAACATACAGATCTACGGACTTTTCGAAGGCTTTAATAAACAAGCACTCATATACGACATTTTCAGCCAAAGCCTCTTCTTTTTTGGTGTGCTGGTCCTTGTGCTATACCTGATTCGTGGCCTGTTTCTCTTCTTTATGCGACAAACGATTATCCTGATGTCCAGGCATATTGAGTTCGACATGAAGAACGAGATCTATAACCACTATCAGGCGCTAACCCTGGGCTTCTACAGAAAAAATAATACCGGCGATCTCATGAACCGGGCCACAGAAGATGTGAACCGCGTACGTATGTATGTTGGTCCTGCCATCATGTACACCATCAACACTGCGGTACTTTTTGTGCTCATCATCTCTTCCATGTACGCGGTAAATGCTACGCTGGCAACCTTCTGTCTTTTACCCCTGCCGGTGCTTGTGCTCACGATCTACTATGTAAATACGCTGATCAACCTCCGCAGCGAGCAGATACAACAACAGTTATCCCGACTATCCTCTTTTGTACAGGAGCGTTTTTCCGGTATTCGCGTAATTAAATCATACGTCCGTGAAGATTACACACGGAAAATCTTTGCAGAAGAAAGTGAAGCCTATAAAGGCAACTCCATGAGCCTGGTGCGGGTGCAGGCCTTCTTTTACCCAACGATGTTGCTTATGGTAGGCCTCAGCACTATCCTCACGGTATATGTGGGCGGCCGACAGGTGTTGAACGGTTCCATCTCTGCCGGCAATATTGCCGAGTTTATCGTGTACGTGAACCAGCTAACCTTCCCGGTAACCATGCTGGGATGGGTAACCACACTCATACAGCGTGCTTCAGCCTCGCAAAAACGAATTAATGAGTTCCTTCAGTTGCAACCGGATATCATCTCCGGCGATGTGAAGCTTGATAACCTGCAAGGGAACATCAGCTTTAAAGATGTGAACTTCATCTACCCTGATACTGGCATACAAGCACTAAAGGGTGTTAGCTTCGATATTAAATCTGGTGAGTTTGTAGCAATCATTGGTCGCACCGGTTCCGGAAAATCTACACTCGCCAACCTCATCATGCGCATGTATGATGTGAGCAACGGCGAAATCCAGATTGATGGATTACCAATAAGCAAGATAGACCTTAATACCTATCGCAGTCAGGTGGGCTTTGTACCACAGGAGGTATTCCTGTTTTCAGACAGCATCAAGAATAATATTGCATTCAGCCTCGACGAAATAAAAGGTGATGAGGTGGAACAGGCCGCAAAAAATGCCGCAGTATACCACAACATCATGGACTTTGACCTTAAATTTGAGACTATGCTGGGTGAACGGGGGATCACGCTTTCCGGCGGACAAAAACAGCGGGTGTCCATTGCCCGTGCACTGATCAATGAGCCAAAGATCCTGATCTTTGATGATTGCCTCTCTGCCGTCGATACCAGGACCGAAGAAGAAATCCTCAGCAACCTTAGCAGGATCATGAAAAACCGGACGAGTGTCTTAATTGCCCACCGCATTTCTACAATCAAGAATGCAGATAAAATCATCGTCATGGAAGACGGTCAAATCGTGGAGCAAGGCACACACGCACAACTGCTTAATGAGGGTGGTGTTTACGCCGAAATGTATCAAAACCAATTACTTGAGGAGGAGAATCAGTCCCTGTAATTTCTATTTTGAAGTTTGAATTTTATTGCTTTATATTTACGGAAACCAAAACAGACTAGTTCCAATAATATGGCAGAATTCGACAACAAAGAGAGAGAAGAAGTTTTTTCTAAGAAAGTGAGAGCAGGTAAAAGGACGTATTTCTTCGATGTAAAGGCCACCCGTTCCGGAGATTTTTACCTCACACTAACTGAAAGCAAGAAAAGACTGGAGGATGGGGTTTTTGTTAAACATAAGATCTTTCTGTATAAAGAAGACTTTGAGAAGTTTGCCGAAGGTCTTAACGAAACTGTAGACTACATTAAAAGTCACCAGGATGTTGTTGAAAAAAGATATGAATATGCCGACAACCCTGAACTAGGAAAAACACCAGATGATTTCAATTTCTAATTAAATAGTCGATAGACCGACACTAAAAGCCTCAGCAACTGGGGCTTTTGTTTTTACCACATACTTCATCTTCCTACAAAATGCTTTCTAAAAGAATCGCTCTATTTCTGCTCATCTTCAGCATCGCAGTTGGCGCATCCGCGCAGTCCAAGCCCGATAAAAAGCTAAATCAAATGCTTCGGGATCTTGTGAAAGGCTTTGGCGGCGATGTAGGGATCTATGTCGAAAACCTGAAGACAGGCAAATTCGCAGCCTATCATGCCGACAGTATCTTTCCTACTGCGAGCATGATTAAAGTACCGATTACAGCGGGCCTTATGCAAAAAGTAGCTAATAAGGAAATTGACTATCAAAGCGTCCTGACCTACAAAGACAGCCTGCTATATGCTGGTGAAGATATACTGGGGAGTTTCAAAAACGATGAAAAAATTGCACTTGGTAAAGTGATGATGCTGATGATCACGACCAGCGACAATACGGCCAGCTTGTGGTGCCAATCGCTTGCTGGTGGCGGTCAGGCTATCAACAAACTGATGGAGCAGGAAGGGCTCTTATACACGCGGGTCAATTCAAGGACTCCAGGACGCACGGAAAACCAGCAGAAATATGGCTGGGGGCAGACCACACCCCGTGAAATGGCTAGCCTTGTAAAGAAAATTGGCGCTGGAAAACTCATCAGCCCTGCTGCTTCAGAACGCATCTACAGGAACCTCATCCGCATCTATTACGATAGTCATGCCCTTGCCGAAATACCACCATACATACAAGTTGCTTCAAAATCAGGAGCTGTTGATGAAGCCCGTTCTGAAGTGCTGCTCGTAAATGCGCCACATGGTGATTACGTTCTCTGCATCACCACAAACAATCAGCGGGATACCTCCTGGACGCCCAATAATGAAGGATGGGTACTGATCCGGAATCTCAGCAGGTTACTGTGGAATTACTTTGAACCTGGTGACAAATGGGAGCCTGCGCCGGGCATGGAAGCTTATCGAAACTAGCCGGGAAGTCTTATAACTGACTTCCCCTATAGGTTGCTGAATCGATTTTTAACTGTACATCCTCTTCCGCACCACTCACGGCAAGTACCACCTCCGGATGCTTGTCCATGATTTCACGAATGCCTTTTAGCGTTTGCTGTTCTACCACCTTGTTGCATATCCGGATCGGTTCGTCCAGTGCAGCAGTCACAATCTCAATGTCATAAATACCAGTCACCAGCGTTTCGCAAATGACAAGTGAGACGGTATCATGCTGCGTTAAAGCCTTCATTGCTGCAAAGGCATGTTTCACTTGTTCCATGTTGCCTGCATCGAAACCGAGGCAAATACATGGTTTTGAACTTTGTGTATCTACCAGGGCCACCGAATCTGCATCTGCTAGTATTGTTTCTATTACTAATCTGTCCATATTAAAAGTTGATAACCATAAAAGAATTTTCGCTGCTGCTTTGTTTTTTCTATTTAAAAGTACCTGCATAAAAACTCAATTTTTAGGGGGCAGCTTGCAAGCTTACAGGGCCTACCCGGGGCCTACCCGGGGCTCATACAGGGCTCATACTCGGCTATTGCCTGGACTGTGCCCTGTCTCCACCTTGTCAAAAGCAGGTTTGGTCCTGGACATTGTTCAGGTTGATCGAAACTTTTGGCTGAAATGTTCCTTATATCTTTAACCTTAAACGGATATAATGAAAAAGAGCTTGCAAATACTTAATCTGCTTACATTCCTTGTAGCGGTTGCAATCAATTACCTGTACAACAGCGGCAATAGGGCGCCCAACACCGTAGGGGAAATTTCTGATAAATATGAAAATTTGCTTACGCCTGCAGGCTACGCCTTTTCAATCTGGGGGCTGATCTATCTAATGTTGTTCCTGTTTGTGATCTATCAGGCACGAAGCCTGTTCACTAAAAGTGCGGAAGATGATTTTGTTACTGCTATAGGACCATGGTTTATCCTATCGAACATCATGAATGCAAGCTGGATCATCGCATTCACGAATGATATGATCGGCTTCTCTGTCGTTTTGATGCTCGTGTTCTTTTTTGCTTTACTCAAGATTGTCGTAAACCTCGACATGGAACGTCCGCAGGTACCTTTTTCCAGGTTGTTGTTTCTCTGGTGGCCCTTCAGCCTCTACTTCGGCTGGCTTAACGTTGCGCTGATCGCAAACCTGTCTGTTTACTTCCGCTCGCTGGGTTGGGACGGCTCCCCTCTACCACAAAGCACATGGGCCATAATTATCCTGATTGTAGCCGGGATAATCTTCAGCAGCATGATATGGAGCAGAAACATGCGTGAATATGCCGTTGCCGGTGCCTGGGGTATTGTTGCCATTGGGATGAACAACTGGGCGTCACATCAAGACGTCGCTTATACCGCATTTGTTGTGGCAGGCCTGCTGATCATCAATGTACTAGCGCACGGCTTTAAGAAGCAGGTGGCAGATCATGCCTCCTGATCCTTCGCCGATTCCATATAGGCTACTAACTTATTTAAACGGTCATAGTAAACCTCGGTACCTCTTTTGCCCTCATTCACTTTGATGTAATTCAAATGTGATTCAATAAATAGCGGCACATCAACAATGATTACCCCAGTGTCTATTTCCACTGTAAATGGCAAGCTTATACCTGTAAAATACCCTTCTAGTTCTTCAACTGTCATAGGTACAAAGGTAAGGATTCTTAGAATCTTTCCGCCTCAATGGCTTTGCCTATGTTTTCCAATAGATCGTCATCTATATCATCGTCGGTGGTCCAGCTTACACCTTTCTCCCGGGTGTTAGGCGTAACCACACCTACAACTTCATCCTTTTGATTTACCTGAAAACTGCCGTCCTCCTGTGGTTTAATGGTATAACTGATACTTGCACCGCCGGTGCCTACTTCAATTTCAAATGTTTCCATATATGCCTTTTTTGCTCTTTAACAGCATCCCTGTTTAATTGTTTTTCTCCCAACCTGTGAACCGGTAAAATGCAGGTGAATTGAGACATGAAATACAGCCTATACAAAAGCGCACGGAATTACTCGTTTGTACACGTATTGTTTCTCAATCTTATTAAAACCGCTTTGATCGTCATTTCACTGCATACTTTTACACTATCGAATCATTGCAAGTGTAAAGAATATGGACTCAGATAGCTTCTTATATCAGCCACCTAAATCGTATCAGAAGTGCCCTTCGTGTAAGACCGGATTTCTCGATACCAGAATTAAAAGATCGTTTTTATACAAGAACATCTTATTTTTCATGAAGGTGAAGCGGTACAAATGCAGCGCATGTAATCGCAAATACCATTTATCGATAAAAGAGATTCCAAACCAAGCAACGGCTTAA